>CBDEGT010000003.1:0-1538694 GCA_965237965.1 Longimicrobiales bacterium | reverse complement strand
GGACCACCAAGATTCATATGGTTGCCGCAGATGCTCGAACCGCGATAACCTTCTCGCTATCGCCAGGCCACAACCACGACGCACCCGAAGGACGCGAACTGCTACGCATGTTGAAGCCGGTACACTCCACTGTGTCGATGATCATGGACCGGGCCTACGAGGGGGCCGAAACACGGCAATTGGTGTTGGAGCTGGGGTTTACGCCGGTCGTGCCACCCAAACAGGGCCGTGTTAGCCCGTGGCAGTACGATCGAATCATGTATCGCCGTCGCAACGAAATAGAGCGGTTATTTCGGCGACTCAAAGGCTTCAGAAGAATCTTCTCCCGCTTTGACAAGCTCGACGTGATGTTCACGGCCTTCATCCACTTTGCGCTCATCGTCGAGGCTCTCAGATAGTGTTAACAGGCCCGATGGCCAACGATCAGAGAGGTCCTACGGGTGTCCTGGCTTATGCCGCTCTGGACAGCGCGGGTCGCGGTCCTCTGGCCGCACCCTGCCATGGCCCAGGATTCCCACCCTGGAGTATCAGGTCCCCCAGCCAGCCTTCCTCGAGCTTTCTCACTCCGGCTGGGCGACGGTAGGGCTTACGGCGTCATTGCTTGGGGTTCCACCGCTCGCGTCAGGTCATTGCAGCCCTCCGGCGGGGGTAGCGGTGTAGCGGATTCTGCGGGGGATCTGGGAATCCACAGCAAGACCCGCGTACCGTGGTGGTTGCCCATTCCGGCATCCCCCACTCCGCATGTCTTTGCGCGAAGTCCACGACGGTCCTCGGTAATGAAGGAATGCCACACGACCGAGGTTGCTCGGCCCTAAAGGGCGGAGCAACGCCAAGAGTTTCGCTTGGAGTCTCTCGAGTGTAACAGGGGCATTCGCTACGTACTGCTCCCTGGCGTGCCGAGCCCTGCCTGGCCACTCCGCGCAGAACTACGGCATCTTGCTACGAGGCCCAACGTGGCAAGAGATGATCTTGGGTTAATGACGCGCGTCAGCCCCAGCGGCGCACCCGTGCCGGTTCAGGACTCAAGTCGCCGGCGCTTCCTCCGCCATTGCCCCCCATCCGCTTGAGCCTCCGCACCTCCAGCACCAGGTTGTGCAGGTCCGAGGGCGAAACGCCGGGAATCCGCCCAGCCTGGCCGAGCGTGTCGGGGCAAATCCGCGCCAGCTTCTGGCGTGCCTCGGTGGACAGGCTCACGAACCGCTCGTAGGGAAGCCCCGCCGGAAGCGCGAAGGCCTCCTGAACTGCCAATCGCTCGGCGCGCTCACGCTCCCTGCGCACGTATCCCTCGTACCGGATCTCGACCTCGACGGCCGCGAACGCCTCACCCTCGGCGGTAGGCTCGAAATCCGCGCCGCCGGCACGCGCGAGGGCCGCTACGTCCACACCCGGGCGGCGCGCAAGCTCGGCGACACGCAACGGCCCCGCCGGTTCGGCAAAGCCGGCCGCCACCACCACCTCCGACGCCGCGCTCGGCGCAATCGTGGTTTCCCGAAACCAGGCCATCACCTCGTCCTCCCTTCGGACACGCTGCTCGAGTGCGACCACCTGCCCCGGCGTGAGTAACCCGAGATCGCGCGCCATCGGACCCAGTCGCCGCACCGCGTTGTCTTGGCGCAGCAGCAGCCGAAACTCGGCCCGCGAGGTAAAGAGGCGATATGGCTCGTCCACGCCGCGGGTGACCAGATCGTCGATCAGCACGCCTAGATATGCCTGATCACGTCGTAGCACGAACGGCGGGCGCCGCATCACCGCGAGGGCAGCGTTGATCCCGGCCACGATCCCTTGGCCCGCTGCCTCCTCGTACCCGGTCGTGCCGTTGATCTGCCCGGCAAGGTAGAGCCCGGGCGCCACACGAACCTCGAGCGTGTGCCTCAGCTGGTGGGGCGGGAAGTAGTCGTACTCGATCGCGTAGCCGTATCGCGTGATGCGTGCCTCCTCGAGCCCCGGCACCGCGTGCAGGAACTCCGTCTGCACGTCGCCGGGCAGCGACGTCGAGAGCCCGTTCACGTACAGCTCGGTCGTGTCCAGACCCTCCGGCTCCAGGAATACCTGATGTCGCGAAGCGTTCGGGAATCGCACGACCTTGTCCTCGATCGAAGGGCAATAGCGCGGCCCCCGACCCGAGATCGCTCCACCGTACAGGGCGCTGAGCCCCAGATTACGCTCGACCACCGTCCGCAGCTCCGCGCCTGCCCACGTAATCCAGCACGGCCGTTGCTCGGGAATCGGCTCCACCACGTATGCACCGAAGCGGTATTCCCCGCGATCGCCGTCTTGCCGCTGCAGCGCGCCGAAATCGACGGTGCGACCGTCCACACGCGGAGGCGTCCCGGTCTTGAATCGTCCCACCTCGAGACGGTCTCCGAGCGAGCGAGCGAGCTCGAACGAAGCCGCCTCACCCGCGCGACCTGCCTCCACCCCTGCTTCGTTTCCGACGTGGATCCGCCCGCGAAGGAACGTACCAGCGGTCACAACGACTGCACTCGCCTGTACGACGAGCCCGCTCCGTCCCAGCACGCCGGCGACGCGTCCGCCATCCACCACCAGCTCCGTCACCGTCTCCTGCAGCAGGTGCAGCTCCGGCAGATCATCGAGCACGCGCCGCACGGCGACCGGATACCGCGACCGATCGCACTGCGCACGGGGTCCCCACACCGCCGGCCCCTTGGAGCGGTTGAGCATCCGGAAGTGGATCCGCGTCGCATCGGTCGCGCGCCCCATCACGCCGCCCAGGGCGTCCACCTCGCGCGCGACCACCCCCTTGGCGACTCCCCCGATCGCCGGGTTGCAGCTCATCTGCCCCACGCGAGACAGATCCGGGGTCAGCAGTAGCGTCCGGCAACCCAGGCGCGCGGAGGCAGCGGCCGCCTCGACGCCCCGCGTGTCCGCCACCGATGACGACCACGTCGTACCGCAGCTCGAGTGCGCTCATGTCGACGGCTCGATGTTGAAGCCCACCTCGGGAATGGGAAGGTCGGATACAAGCCGCTCCACGCTCCGTACGCGCGCTCCGCCGGGGCCGTCTGCCAGCCGGCGCTCGAGCGCGGCCACCGCCAATGCGGTGCCTGCCACATGGACCTCCACCGAGCCGTCGCGGAGATTCCGCACGGACCCTCGCAATCCCAACGCGAGCGCGGTGCGCTGGGATCCACCACCGGTATCCGATCCCCTGTACCGTCCCCGCTACGCGGAAGGCCATGCGCCCCTCGCCGGGCTCGGGCGTCTCCGCACTCACCGCGCCCACGTTCACTTGCCCACACAGAAGTCGGCGAATACGCGCGCGAGTACGTCGTCGGGCGTGATCGCGCCGAGCAACTCCTCAAGCGGGCTCTCCGCGGCTCGCAAGTGCGCAGAGGCGACCTCCGCCCCCACACCTCCACGGAGCGCGCCCGCGAAGCCGCGAACCTCTTCGAGCGCTGCGCGTACCGCTCGCGCGTGTCGCGCGCGGATCAACACGGGCGCGTCGGCCTCCGCACACACGAGCCCACGATACGCGAGCCGCGGAAGCAGCGCCCGCACTTCCGCAAGCCCGATCCCGTTGCAACGCGGACACGCGCACCTCAGCGGTCGCTCCCCGCGGCGTGTCGATCGCCGCACCGGCCGGCTCGGGCACGAGATCCGCCTTGGTTCGCACGAGCACCACCTGTCGCTCGGCCGCGTCGAGAAACGCGCGCTCCTCATCGTCGAAGCCGCGTCCGTTTTCCACGCACAGCAGCACCAGCTCCGCAGCGCCGAGATAGCGCCGGGCGACCCTCGACGCCCACCCGCTCGACCCGGTCGCTCGTCTCGCGCAGGCCGGCTGTATCGACCAACCGGAAGGGAAACCCCCCCAGCGAAACGGTCGCCTCCAGCGCATCCCGCGTCGTCCCTGGCACCTCGGTGACAATGGCCCGCTCCTGACCCAGCAAAGCGTTGAACAAGGTGGACTTACCCGAATTCGGACGTCCAGCCAGCACCACCAGCGCGCCTTCCCGAAGGAGCTCCCCCTCGGCAGCCGTCTCCAACAGCCTCTCCAACCGGACGGCCAGGCTGTCCGCCTCCTCGGCAATGCGCAGGACCGGAACCGGCGGATCGTCCTCCTCCGGAAAGTCGAGGTGATGAGCGAGCGAGGCCTCGAGACCAACCAGGGCGGCCTTGAGCTCCGCGATCCGCTCCGAGAGACCCCTGTCGAGCTGGTGCAGAGCGGCCCGTCGCAGCGCGCGGCTGCGACCCCCGATCAGGTCGATCACTGCCTCCGCCTGGACCAGATCCATCCGGCCCTTCAGATATGCTCGACGGGTGAACTCACCCGGCTCCGCCAGCCGCGCACCGGCGGCAACACAGGCGTCCAGAACGAGCGCGGGACCCAGCCATCCGCCGTGTCCACAGATCTCGACCACATCCTCGCCCGTGTAGCTCGACGGACCCAGGTGCGCCACCACCACCGCCTGGTCCAGCAGTTCCCGTGTTTCGGGGTCTCGGATGTCCGTGAGCTGCGCCCGCCGGGGCGTCACCTGCCCCAGATCGGGAGCGACCCTCGCGAGCACCGCGGTCGCGCCCGGCCCACTCACGCGCACAAGTGCGAGCGCACCCACACCGGGCGGCGTGGAAATCGCTGCAATGGTGTCGACCTCGAGCTCGTTCATCGCCGGAAGGCTCGTGGGCCGACGCGGCCGGCCATCGAGCTCAGGTCGTCTTGAGCTTGACAGGCCCGCGCGCCTGCGCCCGCTCGCGCTCTTTCGCGATCCAATACTGCTGCGGGATCGTCGCCAGGTTCGAGACCGAATAGTAGAGGTTGAGTCCAGCCGCCAGCCTGAAGAAGATGAACACCATCATGATCGGCATCATCCACATCATCATCTTCATCTGCGGATTCACTTCTTGCATGGAGCGCATGCTGATCCACTGTAAGAAGAACATCGAGATCCCGAGGAAGACCGGAAGGATGAAGAACGGATCGGGTGCCGAGAGGTCGGGCAGCCAGAGGAACGACGACCCGCGGAACTCGATCGTGTTCTGGAAGACGAAGAAGAGCGAAATCAGCACTGGCCACGGCAGGAGCATGGGCAAGCACCCCGCCATGGGATTGAACCCGTACTCCTTGTACAGACGCATCATCTCCTTCTGCAGCTTCTCGGGGTTGTCCTTGTACTTGGTCTGGATTTCCTTGAGCAGCGGCTGCACGGCCATGTTCTTCATCTGCGCGCGCATCGCCTTCTGATTCAGCGGCCACAGCACGACGCGCATGATCACGCCGAACACGACCAGCACCCAACCGTGGGCGAGGTTGAGCGTGTTGTGCAGGAAGATCAGGATGGCGGTGATCAGGCCCACAAGCGGCCGAACCACTGGGCGAAAGATGCGCCATCCGTAGGGATTCACCTCGTCAAGGTCACCGCCCAGCTCCGTGAGTCGGGCATACTCCTGGGGACCCACGAAAGCGCGATAGGCGAACTCGCCGTCGGTGGACACCGCCTCGGTCACCGCGACACGCGCCCGCGTCTCGCCCTCCGGCACCACCAGCATGCCCCCGAGAAACTCCTCTCTCCCCCCGGTTCCGGGAAGTACTGCGAACACGAAGAACTTGCTCTTGAACGCTGCCCAGAGGAACGGACCCTCGTGCAGGACGGGGCCCTCCACGTCGCGCAACGGATGCGAGTCGATCCCCTCCTGAAGGTGGTTGCCGACGTATGCGAGCGCCCGCTCCTCGGCGACCTGGTCGAGGTCGTTTAGCGGCAGGCCCGGGCCGAGATCGGCGACCAGCAGGGCACGCTCCACACCACGAACCGATCCTACCGCCTCGATCAGGTAGGAATCGGCGCTGAATCGGTAGCTGATCTCTACGACGAGCCCGGGGCTTTCGTGCTGAAACGTGACCTGTCCGGTGCGGGCCGAGTCGATGCGGACACTCTCCTCCGAAGGCTCGAAGTGCAGGTCCCGCAGATCGAGCGTGTCCGACCCTGTCACGAGGCGGAGACCGAGCGCGGCGTCCCCCTCGACGATGAGCTGTACCGGACCGGGCCGGGTGAAGGAGGCGAACGCAGGCAGCTCCGCCGAGACGAGGCGCGCGCCACGGGTGCTGAAAACGTGCCGGTAGAGCGGGGACTCGACGACCACGCGTCGCTCGGGCTCGACCGCGGGAGCGGCTAGGCTTTCGGGCGTCGGGCCCGGCGGGGCTCCGGTCGCGACGACCGCACCGGTGTCGACCGTGACGGCAGGGGGAGGGGGGGAAACCTCCGCCGACGATGCAGCGGTATCCACAGCGGTGTCGGCCACCGGCTCGGGTGGCACCGGTGGAAACAGCATGTTGGTCACGACGAGAACCCCGATCATCAGGGCGATCGCCAACAGAAATCGGAGCTCGGTGGTCATTCCGTTGTCCGGAATCGCGACTCGACGTTCATTCCTTGTCCGCTTCGTGCACGTCCGGGACCGGGTCGAAGCCCGACCCTCCCCAAGGATGGCAGCGTAGCAGGCGTCTCGCGGTGAGCCACCCACCCCGCGCCGGGCCGTGACGGCCTACGGCCTCAAGCGCGTAGTTCGAGCAACTCGGCGTGTAACGACACGCCGGTGGGAGCCAAGGCGAGATCCCGCTCCGGTAGAACCGGATCAGCGCGAGGAGGACGGTCCGGAACACAGCAGGTCGACCACGGTGTCGATCTCGCCCCTGAGCTGTGCAAACGAAGCTTCGTACGCCTCGCGGCGGGCTCGTACCATCACATCCACACTCCGATCCGCGCTCCGCAGCGCGGGCAGGATCCGGGTCCGGCCGAGCTCGCGAAGCCGCCTCTTCAGACGATTGCGCTCGACCACAGTGCGCCGGTGCTTCGGGACCAGCACCCCGAGGCGGGGACGCGATACGAGGGAAGCTGCGAAGAAGACGTCGAGGTGCACCGTCCGCTTCCGCTTCCCCCGCTCGAACAAGCCTCGAATCTCGGGTGAGCAATGCAACCGGCTGGCACGGGAGAGCCGCTCCCCGCCTTCCCGCCGACGCGGCTGCTCGGCCTCGGGCCGGGCCGCGCCCATTTTGGCTGTGCTAGTACTTCCCGCCGACCCGCACGGTGAGCCGCTTGCGGCCCCTCTTGCGACGCCGGGACAGGGCCTTGCGCCCCCCCCGGGTCTCCATGCGAGCACGGAAGCCATGCTTGTTGCTGCGCTTCCGGTTCCGGGGTCTGTAGGTGGGCTTCATGACGTCCTGCCGTGTCGGTGCGTCCGCGCCCATGCGACGCGACTCGAGCACAAAAAATAGACCGAGCGTCGTGCGAGCGTCAACACACGTCACCGACGAATCGCCCCTAACGGGTGAAACCGGTCGTCTTCACAACTCACTCACGTCGCTGATTGACTTTTCCACACACGCGCTCTAACCTTCGGTTCCCTCTCCAACCGGAGGGCACCCCTACATTCTCGAGTCGACGAGACTCTCGGGATCGTTCATCCCGGGGGAGGTTTCCGTGCGTCCATGGAGCTGACCGCAAACGATCTCTGGACACGGGTGCTGGACTCGGCTCGGGGCGGGATGGCCGAGCAGAGCTTCCGTACCTGGCTCTTCCGGGACGGCGGCGAGCACGCTCACGGACAACGAGCTCGTCGTGGAAGCGCCCAGCCAGTTCCACGTCGAGTGGATCGAGGACAAATACGGGGGTCTCCTCGCGGAGCTCGCGCGCCGGGTAGTCGGCCGCCCTCTGCGTCTGGTGTTCCGATCGGGCCGGCTTTCCCCCCCGGTCGTACCCGCGGTCGAGTTCTCGCTCGGGAGTCCGGAACCGAACGAGCCCGAGTCGTCCTCACGCTCGACCGCCCGTCCTCCGGTCCCCCCGCCATCCCGCCCGACGCATGGCCTGAACGAGCGCTACACCTTCGATCGCTTCGTCGTGGGAAGCAACAACCAGCTTGCGGCAGCCGCATGTCGAGCCGTGGCGGAGAATCCGGCTCGGATGTACAACCCACTCTTCCTGTACGGTGGTGTCGGCCTCGGAAAGACTCACCTGATGCACGCGATCGGCATCACCATCCTCGAACACAATTCGGCCAGCAGAATCGTGTACGTGTCGTCGGAGCAGTTCACGAACCAGCTTGTAACGTCCATCCAGGAAGGCTCGATGGCAGAGTTCCGACGCCGCTACCGCAAGATGGACCTCCTGCTCGTCGACGACGTGCATTTCCTCGCGGGAAAGGAACGAACCCAGGAGGAGTTCTTCCACACCTTCAACGCTCTCTATGACGCTCAGAAGCAGATCATCCTCACAAGCGACCGTCCGCCCAAAGAGTTGCCCGGTCTCGAAGAACGACTCGTGTCACGCTTCGAGTGGGGCCTGGTCGCCGACATCAAGCCTCCCGATTACGAGACCCGAGTTGCCATCCTCCGAAAGAAGGCCTCGGATGACCGGATCGTCCTGGACGACGAAGTGATCGACTACATCGCACATTCATGCACAGCCTCGGTTCGTGAGTTGGAAGGCGCCGTGATCAAGCTGCTCGCTTTTTCGTCCCTCACCAACCAGGAAATCACTGTGGCGCTGGCCCGCACCGCTCTTTCTGGCGTGATCCGAGACGAGGGACGAAACGCGCGCTCTAGACTTACGCCCGAAACCATTCGTGACACGGTAGCGCGCCGATGGAAGGTCCGTCCTGAAGCCCTCACGTCAAAACGCCGTACCAAAGACTTAACGGTCCCCCGGCAGGTCGCCATGTACCTCATCAAAGAGATCCTCGACACTCCGTTGGTACAAATCGGTGAGGTATTCGGCGGCAGGGATCACTCCACTGTCATCCATTCCATCCGCAAAACCGAGCAGGACATGGAGGGGGACTCAGCTTTCCGTCGCGAAGTAGAAGAAACACAGGTAGAACTTCGTCGAGCGGTTCTCCACAGTTGATGTTGAGAGGCACGGTAGAAATTCGATCGCCTTCCCACATGATCGTGAACGGGGATCTGAATGTTATAGAGTTCGAACACCTATCAACAGTTGATCCACAAACACCAGATACGCAAAAACGTAGCCCAGCACACAGGATTCTTCTACAGCAAGATCGGATTTCTCCACGATTACACAGCCTCTACTACTACGAGTTTTTATTATCTAAGAGAGGACCGTAGAATCAGTACCGTGGAAAACAACCGGACCCCTGACGTCTGCGAGGCTCCATGAGATTCACCATCACCCGCCAAAACCTCCACAACGGTTTAGCTGCGGTCTCCGCCAGCATTCCATCCAAAACCACTCTTCCTGTGCTGTCAAATATCCTCTTTCAGACTGACGGAGATGGGGTCTGGATGAGTGGAACGGATCTCGATGTGGCGGTGCGTATTCGTGTACCTGCCGGTGTGGGTGAACCAGGAAACCTCACAGCTCCCGGGCGCAAGCTCCAGGAAATTACACGGGAGCTTCCGGATGAACCGGTTGAGGTTGCCACGCGGGGTGATCAGATCGAGCTGCGGTGCGGCCGCAGCCACTTCAAGCTGAATGGACTTCCTGCAGATGAGTTCCCTGCGCTTCCGTCGGTGGAGTTCGACGGTGGGTGGACGATTAAGGGTGGCGATTTACACCGCTTGATTCACCATACCGCGTTTGCAGTTTCGACCGAAGAGAGCCGTCCGATCTTGAATGGTGTTCTGTGGGAACTCGGAAACGAAAAGATGCGGATGGTGGCTACGAACGGTCATCGCCTCGCACGTATGTCAGTCCCAGTGGAAACCTCTATCGTAACCAGCGCAGATTTCATCGTGCCTCCGGCTGCACTCCAGCAGGTACAGAGGCTGTTCCGTGACGAGGATGATCTTGCGGTTGCGCGCACTGGCAACCACCTCGGATTCCGCTCGGGCGGAACCGAGGTTTATACGCGTTTGATCGAGGGCAGCTACCCAAACTACGAACAGGTCATCCCGAAGGACAACGACCGTCACGCCATCGTGGAGAAGCGGGCGCTCGAATCGGCAGTACGCAGAATGGCTGTGGTAGCGAGTGACCAGACCCACCGCATACGACTCTCGTTCGAAGACGGAAGGGTACACCTGAACGTTCTTACGCCCGACCTTGGTGAAGGCCACGACGAGCTCGAGCTCCAGTTCGAGGGCGAGGAGCTCGAGATCGGCTTCAATGCCAATTACCTCCTCGAGGTGCTCCGCTATATGCCGACTGACGAGGTAAAGCTCACCTTCAAAACACCGGAGCGAGCCGCGACGCTGGAGCCTGTGACCGACGACGAGGCAATCGACTACCTGTGTCTGGTGATGCCACTCCGGCTGTTGGACTAGCGGGGAAAACGCTCAGGCCGACCCGGCCGCGGCGGTCAGTAGTTCCAGGCCCGTGAAGAGCGAGAGGGTCGGGACGTTGGCCCCTGCAAGTTTTGCGGCGCCGCCTTCTTCCCGGTCGACGATTGCAAGCACGGCAACGACCGTCGCCCCTCGTGCCCGAACGGCGGTGACCGCTTCGAGAGCGCTACCTCCGGTAGTCATCGAATCCTCCACCACCACACACTGCGCGCCCTCGGGGAGGCCGCCCTCGACGAGCTGGTTGAGCCCGTGGCCTTTCGCCTGTTTTCGAACCGAAAAGGCGTCGAGCCGGCGTCCCTCTAGCCAACTGCGGTGCGCGATGGCGAATGCGACCGGGTCCGCTCCCATGGTCAGGCCCCCGACGTGCGTAGCCAGCGCGGCACGATCCCGTACCAGCTCCCAGCCCAGCTTCCCGATCAGGAACTGCCCCTCCGCGCTCATGGTCGTGGGGCGGGCGTCCACGTAGTAGGACGAACGCGCGCCGCTGCTCAGGGTAAAATCCCCCAGCCGCACCGATCGCTCCACCAGAAGGGCCCTGAGTCGCTCACGGTCGTCCATGGGGCCAGAGTCCCGGCTGGAGAAGCTCCCGTCAAGGGGATCCCAATGACCCACTCCGGACTTCGCCGTGGTGCGGGCGCATGGAGCCCGGCGCGCGTACTCGGCGCGCTGGCTCTCGTGATCGTGGCCTGCTCGGAAGCTCCGGTGGGACCGGAGGACCAGCCCTTCGGCCGGGTGGGAGAGGTCCGAATAGAGGTATGGGGTCCGCTCTCAGGAGGACTGGGCCGGCTCCAGTACGTCGTGGAGTGGAGCTCCTCGGGGCCGTGGCGGAGCACCGAGCGCATCTTCTACCAGGGTCGTCTGGGGGATGAGACGGTGGCCCTGAGCAGCGGTGACCGCACAAGCCTCTCGCGCTCCTACGCGACCTGGATCGATCTGGTGAACGATACGCCGAGCGTGGCGCTCTTCGGCCAGCTGCTGAGCTCCGACCTGGCGCCGATCTGTCCGATTCCGACATCGCACGTCACCGTGAGCAACATCGATCGGATCCGGGACGACACCGTGTCGTGGAGCCGCTGCAGCGAGAGCTCACTGCCCACCCTTTCCGGAGAGGGTGCAGGCCCCGACCCCAACGCTAGCCGGGTGGTCCAGGCGGCTGCGCTGGGGAGGTTGGGTCGCACGCTATTGCTCGGATCGCTGTTCGCTGCGCTCCTCGCGGCCGGCCTGGGTGCGCTGCTAGCGGGGAGCGTGGTCGAGCCCATCGAGCGGCTCTCCCGCTCCGCCCGGCGTATGGAGCGGGGCCACATGAACCACGCGGTAGCGTCCGAGACGGGGCTCGAGGTCGGCCAACTCGCGCGGGCCATGGAACGGATGCGCAGGGCCCTCATCGAACGTGACGAGCAGCTTCGTCTGATGCTCGCCCAGGTAGCCCACGAGATTCGTAACCCCCTGGGTGGTCTCGAGCTGTTCGCGGCTGCCGCCTCCGAAACCGAGGATCGGGTCGAGAGACAGCGGTTGATCGGCCGTATTCGCCAGGAGGTCGGCGACCTCAATCGCATCATCAGCGAGTTCTTGTTGTTTGCGCGACCGCTGCACGTGAGCCAGGAGATCGTCGACGTGCGCGGGCCGGTGCGCGAGGCGGCAGAACTGGTGGAGGGTGAGATGAGGGCGGTGGGAGGAATCCTAGAGGTCGAGCTTCCCGATCAACCTCTGCACGTGCGCGCCGATCCGGACCACATCAAGCGCGCGGCCCTGAACCTCCTGCGCAACGCCGCCCAGGCAGGCCGTCGCGTGCGGCTCGAGGCGGAGTGGCACAACGGGGAGGTGGTGGTGAGCGTTCTCGACGACGGACCGGGCGTGGCAGCTGACATGCGACCGCGCATCTTCGAGCCCTTCGTGACCGACAAGGAGAAGGGGGCGGGGCTCGGTCTAGCGATCGTGAAGAGGGTGGTCGACAGCATCGGCGGTCGCGTCGACGTAGGCGCGGCCGAGCGCCTGGGGTTTGGGAAGGGTGCACGTTTCCGGCTATATTTTCCGGGCTCGGAAGACATTCCAGTCGGCATCGAGGAGCCCGAGCCCGGCCCGTCGTCCAACCGACCTGCGCATGGCGCAAGTCGACGGGATGGAGGTGCTTCGCCGGGTGCGCGAGCGTGCCCCAGCGACGGAGGTGTTGGTGATCACCGCCTATGGCACGGTAGAGACGGCGGTCGAGGCGATGAAGCTCGGCGCCACCGATTTCATCAGCAAGCCGTTCTCCTCCGAGGAATTCGGGGTCAAGGTCGAGCGCATCCTGAAGGAGCGAGACGAACGCGAACGCCTGCGCAAAGAGAACGTCGCCCTGCGCGTCGAGAACGCTTGGCTCAAGGAGGACGTTCAGGTCCGCTACGGCGAAATCGTCGGCGAGTCACCGCCCATGAGGGATGTCTTTCGCTGGATCGAGCGCGTGGCGCGCAGCGAATCGACGGCGATGATCTACGGGGAGTCGGGCACAGGAAAGGAACTGGTGGCGAGGGCCATTCACGCGGCATCCGGCCGCCGTGAGGGTCCTTTCATCCGAGTCAACTGCGGGGCGCTCGCCGAAGGGGCCGCGGTACGGGTCGAGTTGGTTCGCTACCGGTCCATCCAGTACGACCCACGCGACGACGCCGGCACGCTGGCAGCGAAGGCGGAACTGCTGCGCTCGAAGGCGGAGCAGGCCGATACGGTGATCGCGCAGATCGACCGCGACATCGGACGGATCGAGCGGCAGCTGCGGCGCACCCGGAACGTGGAGTCTCTGGTGACGGGCGTTGAGCATTTCGGAGACATCCAGGCCCCAGGCGCCCCCACCCGTGCTCCTGCTCCCGGTGACGTACGAGCGCTCCCGGACTCGACCGGCGTGGCCCGACCCGAGCGCACGCCGGAACAGCGACTACAGGAACTCAGACTCCTGCGTGGCCAGGTTGAGGCTGCGAAACGCGAGTTCTTGCAGCGGGCTCAGACCTTCGAGCGCATGGTCCGGACCATCGGATGACGCGACCGGGACGGCGACGGATCCGTGGGGGTGCCGCAGCGCGGCGTCACGCGATGCTTTTCGGCCTGTGTGTGCTCGCGGTTCCTGCGACGGGACGTGCGCAGGAGCGCGTGCGGGACGTCGAATTCACGGCTGGCCTTTCGATCGAGGGCTACCGTGGCAACCTGACCGCGGCGACGGTCGCGGCGGTAGACTCGACCGAGAGCGCCGCCCCGGCCGTCGGCGAGCTCGGCGGCCGCGGCACGGTCGCGGTGATCGAGTCCGAAGAGAATTGGCTCTTTCTCACCTTCGACGGTGGGTTGCGGCAATTCGCAGCGGGGGGCTTCGAGATTCGCGACTACGCGCCGCGCGAATGGGTGGGGCGCGGAGCGCTCTCGTACTCGCGCCTGCTCGGTTCGTGGGCGGTACTAAGCGGGCGCCTCGGGTGGCGCGGTCGTTCCGTGCAGGATCGACCGCCCATGCCCCTCTTCCTCCAGCCCGGTTTTGGCATCGCATCGGCTGCACTCAGAGTCGACCTGAGCGAGATCGACCGGGTACGCTTCGACTTGGGAGTGGACGGCGAGTGGGCGGACTATTCGGCGATCCAACTGGTGAGGCAGCTTGACCTGCTCGATCGGAGAAGCATCGGAGTCGAAGCGGGGGCCGCCTGGGGCGACGCCGCCAGGGTTCGCATCTTCGGCGGCTGGCGTTCCAGCCACTATCAAAACCAGAAAACGTTCGACCCTGCGGATCCCGATCGGCGTGATCACACCGTGCGAGCAGGCCTCCGCTGGGGCATAGACGTTCCCGTCATCGCCGAGATCGGCGTGGAGGGCACGATCAATCGATCCAACTCGGCGCGCCCGGAGTACGACGCGATCGCCGTACGCTCCGTGCTCTCGGTGGCCCTGCCCTTCGAGGTCGGGGCGACCCTGCTCGCCGTTGTGACCGCCAAGAGCTACGTGAACGAGACGGATTTCAAGCTGCTCGTCCCCGGTGAGGAGGCGGACAACGCGTCCGTCGTGTATCTGGACTTGGCGCGTCCCTTCACGCCCGGAATCGACGGCTCACTCCGTCTCGGGTGGACGCGGGCCGAGGCCGACGTGGGGGACGCCTACTTCCAGCGATTCGGGGTTTCGCTTCAGCTACGCTACCGGCCGGGTACGTTCTAGCGGCCGGGCCTCAGAGTCCCGCTCCACGCAGAGGGATGCGGTCCGAGTGTGCGGACGAAGTGGGCGCGCGCCGCCAAGCGAACCCCGAGGGACAAGGGTGAGCACCTCGATGCCCGGCTCGGAACGGTGATGTCTGCGCGGGGTGATCACGCCATGGATGCGACGCTCGAGAAGAAGGTCGAGCGCTTTCGCGCGCTGCCTCGCGAGCGGCGCGAAGCGCGCGACCGTGGGCTTGGCCGAGTCGAAGAATGCCAGACACCGCTCTACTTGTGGGTGGGGGTAGAGGACGGCCGCGTGCGTATCCATGCCGACGCACCGCGCGAGGCTCCGACCGTGCGCGGTTTCGTCGGCTTCCTGGTCGAAGCCCTCGACGGTGGCGACCCCGCGTCGATCGTCGATCTCCCGGACGACCTGATGGATCGGATGGGTCTGAGCGAAGTGCTCGGCGTGCTGCGCACGCGGGGTCTGGGCTCGGTCATCCGCCGCATTCGACGCGACGTGGCCCGGGCGGACGCCGGCGAGACGACGGGCTAACCGGCCGGACCGCTTCGGCGGGGGGCAGACAACGCGGCCCGTACGTCGGGAGGAATGCGGTCGGGCCGTCCATCGGTGCCGATGAAGACCGCTCGCACGCGCGCTCTGGCCGACACGATGTGGGGCGCGTCCGCGGGACTGGCGACCTGCTCGAAGACGATGGAGCTCCGCGCCAGCTCGATCACACTCGTACGTACGACCAGCTCGTCCCCGAGCCTCGCTTCCCTCAAGTAGTCCACGGCGAGCTTTGCCACGTATACGCCCCATCCGCGTGCCTGGATCTCGGGTGCCGGGAACCCGCCCGCCTCGAACGCGTCGAAGCGGGCCTGCTCGAACCAGTTGAGGTAGACCGCGTGGTTGAGGTGCGCGAAGCCGTCGAGCTCGTAGCTGCGCACGCGGAAGCGGCTTTCGCAGAGATGCGGTGCGGGGTCCATGTCGTCAAATTGCCACGCTGAACCACCTGGGTCACGTCCCGGGTCGCTACCGCTCTCCTCTCTGCCCCGAGTCTCCGTGCCACAACGCCCCTGCCGCGCCCGAACGACAGGCTCGATCGGCGCGGGCGCGATCGCGTTCTGGCTCGCCCTCGGCGGTGCGCTTCCGTCCGGTGGCACGCAGGAGAGACCGGGCGGCAACGCCGCCGCGCCTGCGGGTGAGCCGCTCCTGGTCCTCGCCGCCGCCAGCCTGGGGGACGTACTGCCCAGGGTGGCCCAACTGTGGCTGGAGCGCGGAGGTGTCCCAGTCGAATTCAGCTTCGCGGCGACCTCCCGGATCGCACCGCTCGCGCTCGAGGGGCGCGGGGATCTGCTGATCGCGGCGGACCGTGAGTGGATGGACTGGGTCGTGGAGCGTGGAGGAACGCCGCAGGAGGGCGTGGTGGATCTGCTGGGGAACCGCCTGGTGGTCGCGGTGCCCGCCGGGGCCGACGCCGTTCCGGCGTCACTGGCCGAGCTGGCGTCGCTCGTTCGGGTAGCGCTGGCCGGCGAGAGCGTTCCGGCGGGACGGTACGCACGCAGTGCGCTCAAGGCCGCTGGGGTATGGGAGTCGGTTTCGCCTCGGGTCGTGCGTGGCGAAAGCGTTCGGAGCGCCCTCGAGTGGGTCGCGCGGCGCGAGGTGGACGCCGGCATCGTGTACAGCACGGATCTCGCTCTTCATGGCGGCGTGGAACTCGCGTTCGTCGTGCCGGAAGAGGTCTCACCCTCGGTCGCGTATCCGGGGGCGGTTCTTGCGGCCGCGCCGCGCGCGGAGGCCGCCGGCGAATTCCTCGAGTTCCTTCGTTCCGATGCCGCAGGCGCGGTGTTCGAGGCCGCGGGCTTCGCGCAGCCGCGGCCCCCGACGCCGTCCGCGCAGATGGCTGTGGCGGCGCTCCCGAGCACGCGCTCGGCCATGTTGCTGTCGTTGATCGTCGCGCTCACGGCCACGGTGCTGGGACTAGTGCCGGCGCTGCTGCTAGGGCGGCTGCTCGCCCGGCGGGACTTCCCCGGCAAGACCCTTCTCACGACCGTCATCCTGATGCCGCTGGTGCTGCCTCCGGTGGTCACCGGCTTCCTGTTGCTTGCGCTGCTCGGAAGCCGGGGTCTGCTCGGGCCCGCGCTTACGCTCGCCGGCATCACGGTGCCGTTTACCCTGATCGCGCCGGTGGTTGCGGCCCTCGTGGTCGGGCTCCCCCTCTACGTGCTCTCCGCCCGTGGCGCGTTCGAGGCTGTGGACGCGCGCCTCGAGGAGGTCGCGTGGACGCTGGGTGTGCGACCGCGGGCCACCTTCTTCCGGGTGGCGCTCCCGCTCGCTCTCCCCGGGATCGCCGCCGGGGCCACCCTCGCCTTCGCGCGGGCGCTGGGCGAGTTCGGTGCCACGGTCGTGCTGGCCGGAAACGTCGAGGGGAGGACGCAGACCATCCCACTGGCCGTGTACGCGCTGCTCGAGGCCCCGGGTGGAACTGGCGCGACGTGGCTGCTGGCGGGCTCGAGCGTGCTGCTTTCGCTACTGGCCCTAGCGGGCTTTGAGCTGCTCTCGCGCTGGCAACGTCGGCGCCTCGAGGAGATCGGCCGGTGACGGACGGCCGATCGCTCGAGTTCGCGGTGTCCGTCACGCTCGGCCAGCTGACCCTTCGTGCCGAGCTGGAGAGCGAGCGGCGCGCGGTCGCCGTGGTAGGTCCGTCCGGCGCCGGAAAGAGCACCCTGCTGCGCGTGCTCGCGGGCGTCGAACGGCGCGCGATGGGTCGGATCGAGGTCGGCGAACGCACGTGGCTCGACACGGACCGGCGCGTGTTCGTCGAGCCGTGGGATCGCCGGGTGGGTTGGGTTCCCCAGGGGGATCTCCTGTTCCCGCATCTCTCTGTCCGTGAGAACCTCGGCTTCGCGGGCGCCGAGCGCGCGGCCGTCGAGGAGATCGCGGACGTGCTTTCGGTCGGCCCGCTTCTCGACCGCCGTCCGCGTAACCTTTCCGGAGGCGAGCGCCAGCGCGTGGCGCTCGGGCGGGCTCTGCTGGCGAAGCCCAAGCTGCTACTGCTCGACGAGCCCTTCTCGGCGCTCGACCGGCCCCTGAGGCTCGATCTGGTCCGCCGTGTGCGTGAGCTCGCTGAGAAGGCCTCGATGCTGCTCGTGCTGGTGAGCCACGACGAGGTTGATGCGGCCGCACTCGCGGAGGAGCATTGGCTGCTGCTGGACGGGGTCCTCCGTCGCGTGTGACGGCTCCGGTGGCGTGGTGCGTTGCCATCCGTGCCGATCAGTCTCGTCGCGCGTGGACCGCCGCACCGCCGGTGCTGTATCTTCGAGGACCGGGGACCCGCTCCGGTGTATCTTCGAGAACCCGCGGCCCCGCTCCCGAGGAATCCCGTGCCCGCTGCCCTGATCGTGCTTGCCCTCTTGATCTCGTGGGTCGCCGCTCCCGACCCTCCCCGGAGCGTTGAGCCGGCGGCCGGCCGGATCGAGGGGCAGATCACGGTTCGCGCGCGTCCCGCGCGGCGAATCCCGAATCGCTATGCCGGCGGGGGCGGCTCGGCGCGGCCGGTTCAGGAGGTCCCGGTCGTCGTGTATCTGGAGGGCAGGCTTCCCGGTCCGGAGAACAGCGGAAGCGTCACCATGGCACAGAAGGACTCCACCTTCGTGCCCAGCGCAGTTGTCGTGCAGCTCGGGGGGGACGTCGTCTTCCCCAACAACGACCCGATCTTCCACAACGTCTTCTCGTACTCGGCTGCCAAACGGTTCGACCTCGGTCGGTATCCGCGCGGGGAGTCCAAGACTGTCAACTTCGACCGGGCCGGCGTGGTGAAGATCTACTGCGAGGTGCACGAGTCGATGCGAGGCGCCGTTATCGTGACCGAGAACCCGTATCACGCGATCGTAGCCCCCGATGGCACGTTCGCGGTCGAGGGAGTTCCGGAAGGCGTGCACACGCTGGTCGTATGGCACGTGGATCTAGACGAGACCCGGACGCAGGTCAGGGTCTCCGACGGGGGCACCGCGCGAGTCGAGTTGACACTGGAATAATGGCAACCTGGCACGCCGAGCCGTGACCAGACTGGTCGACGCTCTGGGCCGGCTCTCCCCTCGGCGTAGCTTCGCGGGGAAGCTGCTCGCGGCGCTCGTCGGCACCCTCGCAGTGGTGCTCGGCGTCGCGTTCGGCACGGTGCGACGCGAGACGGCTATCCAGGTCGAACGTGCTGCGAGCCGCGCGGCCGCGATCGCCGACACGACGTTCCGATCGATCGAGGCGGTGCAGCGAGCCCGTCTGGCCGAAGCGGCGGAGCGCGTTGCGCGTGGTCGGAGGGCGGTGGCCGCGCTCGAAGCCGCCATCGAGTCCCGCGAGATCGGGGACTTGGTGGCCGACGTCGAGTACGAGCTGGACTTGACCCAGTTGCCCACCGACCAAGTCGTCTTCGTCCTCACCGATCCGGATGGACGCACCGTCGTTGCGCGCGTTGCCGGGCGGCAGCTTGCCGGTGAGGACCCGGCGGGCGTGCTCTCGCTCGTCGACCGCATGTACGAGGACGGCGTCCCCGAGGTGCGCGCGTACCGGGTCGTAGACGGCCTGCTCTACAACGTGCATGCGTCGTTCCTCGCACTCGGGGGGCGGCCGGTCGGCACCTTCACGCTCGGTCTGCCGCTGGGCGACGAGGAAGCGGCCACGCTGGGATCGGTCGCGGGTGCCGAGGTGTGCTTCGTCGCCGACGGTAGCTGTGTCGCTGGCACGGACGGTGCCCGCGGCGAGCTACGCGATCGGCTCGTGTCCATGACGGAAGGCGGAGAGGATGGCGCTCGCTCCCGTCTAATCGATGCTCTGGGCGGGCGCTGGGGCGTCTCCGCCACGCCCCTCGATCCGAGCGACGCGTCCGTGGGGACCCGAGTGATGGCCGTGGCCCTCGATCCTGTACTCCAGCCTTTCGACCGCATCGAACGCACCCTCGCCCTCGCGGGGTTGGCCGCACTCGTGCTCGCTGCCGTACTCGGTGCCATGCTCGCCCGTGGGCTCACACACCCGGTGCGGGCGCTCGTGGCCGCAACTGGCCGAATCGCGGCGGGCGACTACGGGTCCGAGGTTCCCGTCGAGGGCCGGGACGAGCTCGCGCTCCTCGCCAATGCGTTCAACGAGATGACCGTTGGTCTGCGGCTCAAGGAGCGTTACCGCGGCGTTCTGGACAAGGTCGTATCGCGCGAGGTGGCCGCCGAGCTGGTGAGGGGCGAGCTGGAGCTGGGGGGCGAGAACCGTGAAGCGACCGTGCTGTTTGCGGACGTTCGCGGCTTCACGCCCCTTACGCGGGGGATGGAGCCGCAGGAGGTGATCCGCCTCCTCAACGAGTGCATGACCATGCTCTCGGCGGCGGTGGACGCGGAGGGGGGCGTCGTGGACAAGTACGTGGGGGATGAGATCATGGCCGTGTTTGGCGCGCCGCTCCGGCAGTCCGACCACGCGGCGCGCGCTCTCCGATCCGCGCTGCGCATGCTCGACGGTGTGAAGGCGCTCAACCTGGAGCGTGCCCGGCGCGGCGAGCAACCGATCGAGGTCGGGGTCGGGGTCAACAGCGGACGCGTGGTGGCCGGAAACATGGGCTCACCCGAGCGGCTGAATTACACGGTGCTGGGAGAGACCGTGAACCTGGCGTCGCGACTGTGTGCTGCCGCGGCCCCGGGGCAGATCGTGGCCACCCGTGCGACCGTCGAGGCTTCCGGCATGCCCGCTCGGCCCGTCGGGTCGCGTCTGCTCAAGGGGTTCTCGGACGAGATCGAGCTGTTCGCCGTCGGGAACGACTCAAGGTCCGGGGTCCTCGGGGGTGGGCTGCCGACGCTGTCGCGCCTCTAGACCGGGGACCGGAAGAACCTCGCCGCTTCGTTCAGCCGGCCGCCTTCTCGGGCACACGGCCGAAGCGGCGATCTCGACCCCGGTATACGGACAACGCGCGGGTAAGCTCAGCCGCGTCGAACGCTGGCCACATCACGGGCGTGAAGAGCAGCTCGGCGTATGCCGCCTCCCAGAGGAGGAAGTCGGAAAGGCGCTGCTCTCCGCCGGTGCGGATCAGCAGGTCCAGATCGCGCGCCGGTTCGTCCTCGTGGATGGCTTCCCCCAACAATCCGGCGAACCCCGTCCGGTCAAGCCCCACGCCGCCGGGCGCACCGGAGCGGAGTGCGGCACTACGCGCCGCAGCCACGATGGCGTCGCGCGCCGAGTAATCTACCGCCAGGCGTAGCCGCAGTACTGCGCCTCGCCGTGTGATCGCTTCGGCCCTCTCGACCGCGGAGACCAGTCCGGCGGGGAGACGGTCGCGCCGACCGATCACGGTCAGACGCACGCCCTGGGCGAGCAGCTCGGGGAGCTCGCTCCTGAGGTGGCGGCGAAACAGCGTCATCAGGGCCCCAACCTCCGAGGGCGGTCGCCGCCAGTTGTCCGACGAGAAGGCGTAGAGGGTCAGGGCGCCAATGCCGAGGCCCGGTGCGGCCTCCACGATCCGCCGCACGGCACGTGCTCCCTCCCGGTGACCGGCTACGCGGCGAAGGCCGCGGGCCTCCGCCCAGCGGCCGTTCCCGTCCATGATGATTCCGACGTGGATTCCAGGTGGATGTGGAAGAGTGCTCTGCCCCATGGAGTTTCAGCCCAAAAAAAGAGGAGTGTCGAAGGAAGCCACGCTACTGCTCGCGCGTCGTGCGGATGATCGCTTCCATGTGGTCGAGGTAGGCCTGGAGCTCCCGTCGTCCGAGTTGCGTGAGCTCGTACTCGGTCTTGGGAACTCGCCCCTCGAACGACTTCCGGCACGCGATGTAGCCGGCCTCCTCGAGCTTGCGCGCGTGAGCGCTCAGGTTTCCGTCCGTCGTGTGCAGAAGTCCCCTCAGGTCGGTGAAGGTCAGAGATCCGTTGACCGCGAGCGCGCTGACGATCCCCAGCCGCACGCGCTCGTGGATGAGCCGATCCAGCTCGAGGGGTCCGGGCTCCGCTGTTCCCACGATCGTATCGAGCGCCGTCTTCGCCTTCGGTGCCCGCCTCCGGGCCGTTCCTCGCTCAGCCACCGTGCCTCCTCGCGATCAGCGCTCCGAACGCCAAGTGCAGGACGCCGAAGCCCATCGCCATGAACGTGTTGCCCCAGGCCGCCGGGGCGAAAAGGGCGAACGCGCCTACGAGAATGAACCCGACCCCCATCATGGGAATGACGCGAACCGAATGGGCTCCGCCGGTAACCACGGCCGTTCCGTACAGCAGGAGCCACGTGCCGGGCAGAAGCTGTACCTGACCATTCAGATAGAGGGCCAGCGTGAGGATCCCTCCGATCACGATCGGAGGCGAGAAGCTCGAGGCGAACTTGCGGCCCGGTCCGGAGAGCACCGGCATGCCGGCCGACCGCGCCTTGAGTGCCATGCCGGCCAGCGCCGTAAGGAAGGAGAGAGACGCGGCCCCGAGCCAAGCCGCGATCCATCGCTCCGGCGTCGGCTGGAGCCGCGCGATCGCGGCCGCCGCGAGCGCTATCAGACCCATGGCCACGCCTGCCCACCCCGAGACCGCGGTGAACGACGCCGAACGCTCCATCGTCTCGCGAATGAAGCGTAGATTGTCCATCGCCCGGTCGTGAAGTGCGACCGGCTCAGGCGTCTGATGGGCCCTTCGCGCTGGGAGCATGTCGCAAGCTATTCAGCCACGGGCAGTATCGTCAAGTACTCTGCCTTACAGAGTAGACCTCTCTTGGACCCATTCCTAAGGGGTCACGAGTTCGAGCGCGCCAGGAAGCAGCTCCACGTCGATCGCCGGTCCCGAGGAGGCGTACACGTCCCCGTCCACCTCGAACCGGGGAGGCGGACCCTGGTTGGTGAAGCGGACCCGGAACGCCCGGTCGGAAAGCAGCTCAACCTCGTGCTCGTCGGCGTGGCGCCCGCGCTCAGCCCGGTTGAACAGCACCGCACGCCGCACCGGCCCTGCGTCTCGAATGACGCAGGCGTGAAGGAGCCCGTCGTCCAACGTGGCGCCCGGGGCGATGGGAAACCCACCGCCGAAGTAGCGACCGTTCGAAATGGTGACGATCAGACGGTGGCCGAGCCGCTCGCCGTGCGCTGGGCTGCTCACCACCGGGTCGATCCCGGGATAGCGAAAGAGCTGCAAGAGCGCGGTGGTCTTGTAGAGCAGAGCGCCGCTCAGAAGACGCGCGCCCTCGGCGGCGTCGATCACGGCGATGTCGAAGCCGAAACCCACCACGTTGAGGAAATGGCGGGCCCGGTAAGCGTCGCCCCGATCCGCCAGGCGGTCGGGTGCCGAGGTCGACGCTACGCGTCCCACATCCACTCTGCGAACGCGCCCGGCCGCCAGCGCGAGCACGGCCTGCTCCGGACTCTCGTACGCGAGCCCGAGGTTCCTTCCGAAGTCGTTCCCGGTCCCCGAGGGAAGCATTGCGAAACGAACGCCCCTGCCCGCGGCCACCACCTGGTCCGCGACCTGGCTCGAAGTGCCGTCACCGCCCACCGCCACCAACGTGTCGGCGCCGTGGTCCAGGGCCTCACGTGCCAACCGGGCCTCGTCGCCGGGCGCCCCGGTTAGCGAGTGCTCGAAGCGCCCGACGTGTCGTCGCAGCAACTCTAGGTAGGCGGGGATCCGGCGCCCGCCCCGCCCCCGCCCGGAGGCGGGGTTGAAGATCACGTGGATCCGGCTAGGGCCGGCGGGGCTCAGATGTGCTCCATCTCCTCGAACGTCTGCATTCCACTACGCATCCACTGCTCGCGGAACGCGTACGTGGCCACGTCGTTCAGGGTGAGCCCTGCGGTCATCGGGTGTTCGTGCAAGACGAGGGCGCCACGCTCCTCTTCGTGCTCGGCGTGCGGACCCTCCATGTAGATGTTGACCTTGTAGCGGTCGTCCTCGTTCACCATGAAAGAGTTGTAGAGATGGCGAACCGGCTCGAAGGCGTGACTGGTTACAACCATCTCGAGCACCGGTCGCTCCTCGTCCACGACCTCGACCTCCATCCGGTCTCCCCGCGCGTTCATCCGGATGTCGAGGACCTTCATGTAGTGAGGCAAGTGCCACCGCCCGATCGCGTGCTCACGCGAAGCGTCGGTCGTCGTGCCGACGATGAACGGGAAGAACGCCGCTTTCGGAAGTGGCAGCCCAGGCTGGACGCGCGGTGGAACGATGATCGACAGCACTATCTCGTTGTACTCGCCCACCATGCTCTCGGTGAACACAAAGGCGGTGATCGCGAGGATGCTGCGCGTGTGCTGCACCTCGAGGGGCTGGAGGTGGGCCGGCAGCAGCTTGCGCGCGTCGGCCGTGGGCATCTCGAAGAACGCGCTCACGGCGTCCGCGAAGCCGTATCGGGTGAGCTCCATGACCCTGCTCATCTGGCGTTGCACTCCGTCTCGCCGGCGAGGTGCCGGGTTGATGCCGATCGAGAACCGCGGTTAGCGTTCCCTCTCCCCCCCGCCGCACCACCGGGGCCGCCGGGGCGCGGCGTGCCCCCGTGAGCGGACCGCCCGGAGAGCACGCGTTGAAGCTGAGAGGCTATCTGACCGTGGCGGTGATGGGCGCCGGGCTCGTCGCCGGCGACCTGTTCCAGCGAACCGTGGTGGCCGGGCTCTCCGGTGCGTTGCCCTCCAGGCGGATCGCCATTCTCACTTGGTGGGAGCGCCTGTTCGCGCATTTTGTGCTCGGCTCAGCCCGGCGGGTTGGGGGGGCCAGGATCCCTCCCCCTCCCACGCTTCCCGGGCACGCCGGCGTGCTCGTCTTGATGAACGACCAATCCCTGCTCGACATCCCGCTGGTGGTCGCCGCGCTCCGACCCCATCATCCGCGCATCGTCACCCGGGCACGCTACGCACGCGGCAAGCCGCTGATCTCCCACATGGTGCGGCTCTATCAATACCCACTGGTCGAGTCCGGGGCAACGGCCCGAGACAGCCTGCAGCAGATCGCACTGGCTGCGCGCGAGAGCCCCGTACCCATCGTGATCTACCCCGAGGGCCACCGCACCCAGGACGGCGAAATCGGCACATGGAGGGAAGGTGGGCTCCGGATGATCCTGGGCGCCCGGCAGTGGACCGTGTACCTGCTGGTCGCGGACGGATACTGGCGGAGTGCACGCCTCGCCGACTTTGTTTCATCCGTGTCCAGCATCGAGGGGAAGGCGGTCACGGTGGGACCGTTCCAGAGTCCGGGTCCCGGCGACGACGTCGAGCCATTCATCGCCGAGATGCGCGCCTATATGGAGGGAGCTCTGTCCGAACTGCGCTCGGGCGCCCGGGCGTGAACCGAGGATCGGGACCCGGAACCGCGTCCGCATTCGCCCGACCCGACCGGCTCGAGCGTGTGACCGATCCCGGTGCGTTGCGTTTGGTCGAAGGGCTCCGCGCCGCCGTCGGCCCCAACCAGATCAGGGTCGTGCTCATGTTCGGGTCGCGCCTCCTGGCGGCCTCCCCCGATCGCTTCAGTGCCTACGACCTCGTCGTCGTGACCGAGCGGTATCGCTCCTTCTATGAGGCGCTCGCTCGCGCCGGCCTCTCTAAGCGAGCGCCTGCGCTCCAGACCGCGCTCAACCACGTGCTAGGGCCCAACGTGATCGCGCTCGCGCCGGACGGCTGGGACAACGGACCGGTCGCGAAGGTCATGGTGATCGAGCCAGAGGCCTTCGCCCACGCCCTGGGCAAGTCCGCTCCCGATCACTACGTGAAGGGGCGATTGGTGCAGCGGGTGGGTCTGCTGCACGCGCGCGACGCGGACTCGGTGGCGTGGGTGGACCAGTTGCTGGAGGGTGCGCGCGCCGACGTGCCACGCTGGGTCGGACCCTTTCTCGAGCAGCCGTTCTCGGCCGAGCGGGCCGCGTGGCGCATGCTCGCGCTGTCCTATGCGGGAGAGCTGCGCCCCGAAGCGGAGGACCGGGTGCGGGAGGTGTTCGCAGCGCAGCGGATCTTCCTGGTGACAGCTCTTACCAGGGCGCTCGAGGAAGCCGCCGAGGCGGGGCGCCTGATCCGCATAGGAAGCCCCGACGCCCCCAACTGGACGTACCGCTTCCCCCGCCCCCGCGGGGCCCTGCATCGGCTCGCGGTCCGCATCTATTTCCTCCGCTCCAAGGCCCGCGCTACTGCGCGCTGGTTCAAGCACGTCCTTACCTTCGACAACTGGCTTGACTACATCGCACACAAGGTCCGGCGGAGAACGGGGATGGACGTCGAGATCACTCCGTGGGAGCGGCGGCTGCCCTATCTGCTGCTGTGGCCCAAGGTATTCCGCGTACTTCGACATCGGCCGGACGCGCTCGGTTCTGCACGGGAAGGGCTCAGGGGGCCGGAGGACGTCGCGCGCCCGGGCCGGGACCGGATGGAGGGGGACGGCCGAGCTTGAGACCCGAGCTGGCGGTGCTGCTGAGGGCGCTTGCCCTCTTGCTGCTCACCGTGCCGTTCTACGCGGTCCGGCGACGCAGCCTCGGGCCCGACCCGCTCGCGTCGGGCGAGCGCGGAAGCTTCGTGCTCGGCTCGTTTCTGCGGGACTGGTTCTACTGGATTCTGGGGCCGGTCGTCCGCGTGAGCCTCGCGCTCGGTTTGGGACCTCTCTTCTGGAACCTGACGGGGGTGGCGTTCGGGGCCGCCGCGGGGTTCGCCTTCGCTCTTGGCCGACACGCGCTCGCCGGCTGGGCCGTCCTGCTGGGCGGAGTTGCGGACATCCTCGACGGGAGGATCGCGCGCTACCGCCGGATGGCCTCGCGCAGGGGGGCTTTCCTCGACTCCACGCTCGACCGCTTCGCCGAGGTTGCCGTCTTCATCGGGTTGGCAGTTCGGTTCGGCGGCTCCCCGTGGGCGCTGGTGCTCGTAGTCGCGGCGCTGGGCGGATCGCTGCTCGTGAGCTACACGCGGGCGCGCGGTGAGAGCGTGGGGGTGCTCTGCAAGCTCGGCGTGATGCAGCGGGCCGAGCGCTTGATCCTGCTCGGGTTCGGCGGGATCCTGGACGGGACCGTCTCGGCCGCCTGGCCCGATGCGCTCTGGTCGGATGCGGCTGGCGGGGCGCTTCTTGTTCCGGTCCTCGCGCTGATCGCGGTCGGAACGGTGGGAACCGCCGCGTTCCGTACCGTCTGGATCGCGCGCCGCCTGCCGGCGATCGATCCAGAAAGCTGAAAGAAGAAGACGACCCGGCTACGGGCCCCGGGCGGCCCGACGAGTCGCCAGGACCGCCCTCCCCCGGATGTTCGTGCGACGAGGGAAGTGTTGTGCAGTGAGCCGGGCGAGGCCTAGCATTTAAGATGAGAGGGTTGCTCCGATCCGCCGGGATTCGCGGTACGTCAGCCGCCGCAGGGTGTGTGGGGGCCAGAACGCGGCGCGTGCTCGCGGCGCTCGTATTCGCCCTTCTTCTCACCAGCTGTGTCGACTCCACCGCGATCGACGGTGACGCGCTGACGTCTGACGTGGCCCTGCTGATCGTCCCTCGGTTCGCCCCCGGGAAGGCCGGCGCCGAGTCGGGTTGGGGGTCGGCCGTGATGTGCAGGTCTTTCGGGGCCCCTTGGCCAACCTCGATGTGACCTCCCTCGCGATCGAGGATGCGCAGCCCACCGTCCGCGAAGGCGACTTCGAGGTGAACGGACAGCCCGTGCAGGTTGGCGACCCGAATTGTCGACGAACAGGCCGCCGGATGCGCCAACGACCGGATAGCTCGACGAAAGCGCCGTGTTGTTCGACTCGTCGAGCTCCGCGATCACCCCCGCGGCATCGACGATCGCGGTGAACGTCAGCGCGGCCGCGAGAGACCCGCCGCTGATCTGACCCCCGCCGGATACCAGCATCTGGTGGTAGGCACCCGCCGGAATCGCGGGCACCGGGAACTGAAGATCGGCCTGAATGGGGCTACTCGTACCGGAGTCGACGATGCGAACCGCGAGCGTGCTCGTGGGCGCGTCGCTGACGCCCAGGTTGTCGATGAACACATCGAACTGGACCTGGCTCAGGTCGATGATCACCCCCGAGCCATCCGGGATGACGCTGAACGTGTCGATCGCGAGGTCCGCACCACGCACCGTGACCGTGACCGTGGCGCTGCCGGCGAAGCCCCCGCCCGTCGCGGTGACGGTCGTCGCACCCGGGACCGCCGCGGTGACGAGACCCGCCCCGTTGACGGACGCCACACTCCCCTTCGAGCTGCTCCACGTCACCGGCGGTCCGACGACGGAGGCGTCGACCGCATCCAGATACGTCGCGGTCAACTGAGCGCTCGATCCGGGAAGAAGATCGAGGGAGGTCGGCGTCACGCTCAGACCGACGATCCTCTGGACCACCGTGACGTCAATCGTCGACGTCGCCGTCGCGGAGCCCGTCGTGCTGTCCGGCGCCACGATGGCCGCCTGACCGGGGTCCGTAGCGGTGACCGTGACGGTCGCGGCCCCGACCCCCACCCCGGTGATCAGGCCGGCCGGCGAGACCGTGGCCACGCTCGGGTTCGAAGAGGCCCAGGACACACTGGCGTCGTCGATCGCGTTGCCCAGGCGGTCCTCCGGCTGCGCAGCCGCCTGCGCGGTCTCGCCGTTCGCGCCGAGCTCGACGCTCTTCGGCGAGACGGTGACGCGATCGACTGCTTGGCGGACGACCGCCAGCGCGCTCCCAGACACGGTGGGAACGTCGACCGAAGTAGCGGTGACCGTCGCGCTCCCGTTGCCGCTCGTAAGGAAACGGCCCTGGCCGTCGAGCACCGCCAAGATCCCAGAGGCCGACGAGCTCCAGGTGACCGGCGCGTTCGCGATCGGATCGCCAAACCGGTCCCGCACGGTCGCCGAGAATGCCAGCTCGGCGCCGAGCGCGTCGGCGGTGCTCGACGCGGGAAGGACCTCGATGCTGGCGGGTCGCCCGACTACCGTGATCGGAGCCTCCGCCGAGCGCGGACCAGCCGACGCCGTGACTGTCGCCGTTCCCTGTGCGAGGGCCTGCACCACCCCCGTGGTGCCCCCGACCTCGAGCACCGCTGGATTGGAGGACCTCCAGAACACGACCGGGCTCGACAATGCGCCCGGAGCGAGGCCGACGACCGCCGACAACGTCAGAGACTCGCCGCCACGGCGGGCGCGACCTTCTCGATGACGGTACCGGGAAGCTCCATCGCGGTCCTTGGTGATGCGCAGTTCTTCGGTGGACCGACCTCAGGGCGGATGACCGAGGGCAACATGGTTCTCCTCGGCGACCTCGCCACCGACGCCGCGAGCCTCGAGCAGTTCGTGTCGTCGGCGAGTTACGTGGTCTACTTGAACGGCTTGGTACCACAGGCGGTGACGCTCAACCACCCGTTCGGCATGCTCGGCCGTGAGCTCATCCCGGTACTCGGCGATACTGGCGAGTCGCCGCAGCACCTCGGCGCGCGACTCCTCGAGCTCCGCGGCACGCGCTACCAGGGAAGCCTCGGCCGACTCTTGTATGCCATCCACCTGGGCCTGGAGTAGTCCGATCCGAAGAAGGTTGCGGGCCGTCGAAGCGACCAGCAGACGGTCGACCGGGCGCCTGAGTACCTCGACCAGACCTCCGCCAAGGAGGTCAGCCCTCACTAGGGCCTGTTAACACTATCTGAGAGCCTCGACGATGAGCGCAAAGTGGATGAAGGCCGTGAACATCACGTCGAGCTTGTCAAAGCGGGAGAAGATTCTTCTGAAGCCTTTGAGTCGCCGAAATAACCGCTCTATTTCGTTGCGACGGCGATACATGATTCGATCGTACTGCCACGGGCTAACACGGCCCTGTTTGGGTGGCACGACCGGCGTAAACCCCAGCTCCAACACCAATTGCCGTGTTTCGGCCCCCTCGTAGGCCCGGTCCATGATCATCGACACAGTGGAGTGTACCGGCTTCAACATGCGTAGCAGTTCGCGTCCTTCGGGTGCGTCGTGGTTGTGGCCTGGCGATAGCGAGAAGGTTATCGCGGTTCGAGCATCTGCGGCAACCATATGAATCTTGGTGGTCCAGCCTCCACGCGACTTCCCGATGGCCTGCGGGCCGTTTTTTTTAGCGCGCCGGTGCCATCAGGGTGC
Source organism: Longimicrobiales bacterium (assembly GCA_965237965.1). Classification (GTDB taxonomy): domain Bacteria; phylum Gemmatimonadota; class Gemmatimonadetes; order Longimicrobiales; family Gaopeijiaceae; genus UBA2988. Next base: position 1,509,292 of record CBDEGT010000003.1, on the reverse strand, counting down.
ACTTTGACGATCGTACTGTCGAGCGACAGCGCTTCGATCTTGATCCGGATGATCTGCTCGTCCTGCAGGGCCGCAAAGACACGATCCAGCACACCTGCCCTGGCCCAGCGATTCATTCGGGTGTAGATCGTATGCCAGTTACCGAAGCGCGCAGGCAACCCGCGCCACTTGCAGCCGTGCTCGGCCACATACAGGATCGCGTTAAGCACTTCGAGATTGGAGAAGCTCACATTGCCGCGCTGACGTGGAAAGCAAGCCTCTATCCGACGATATTGGGACTCTGTGATTTTCATAGCCCCAATATAATACAAATGGGCCTTTAGTGTTAACAGGCCCTAGTACGGCTTCCTCCCCCGTCACGAGCAGAAGAGGTGCGGGGGCTTGTCCAGGACGCTCGCGTGACGCGGTGAGGGATCGGACAGTGACCCCTCCGGCCGTCAGATCCGCGCACACCAGATCCCAGCCATCCGGCAGCAGCCGATCCGAGCCCGAAAGCGCGTGTACGTTCGCGAACCCCGAGCGCACGAGGATGTCGATAAGTCCGGTCGCCCACCCAGCCTTCGAATGGACAACCGCGATCCGCGCCCCGAGTACGGCCCCATCGAGCTCCCCCGAGACGGATTCCAGGAAGGGCGGCCGGAACTCCAGATGCCCGGCCGGTGCGGGCTCGGTCAGGCGCACATCCGTTTCCAGCTTCGAGATTCGCTCCTGCACAAGCGATCGGTGGAGCACGTCGGCTACCTTACGCGCAAGCTCCTCAGGCAACAGCGGCTTGCTAATGAACGCCCAGGCGGCGCCCGGCACGCCTGCCCAGTCGACTTCGTCCTGGCTGTGGCCCGAGACGTACACGACCCGCAGGTCGGCCTGAAACTCCTGCATCATCTCGATCAGACGGAAACCTCGGATGCCTGGCATCTCGATGTCGCTCACCACTAGGTCGAGCGGCTCATGTAACCCACGGACGATCTGGAGCGCCCGCTCGGGCAATGCTGCTTCGAGGACGGAGTATCCCAGTCGCCGGAGGCTGCGTGCCATGCCGCTGCGGGCCGCGTGGTCGTCGTCGACGACGAGGACGCGCTGTCCCGAGCCGCGAGGAACCGTGCTCGTCTGGTCCGTCGAAGGCTCGCGGACCACATCTGCCCTGCGACCCGCGGGCCGCAGGCTCTCCACTCGGTTGCGGCCGTTCCGCTTCGCTCGGTAGAGCGCCTGGTCGGCTGCCGCCACGAGCACTTCGGACGCGGCCATGCCCGCCTCGTATTGCGCAACCCCCGCGCTCACCGTCACGCCGTGCACCGGAAAGTCACCCTCCTCGACCGCGGTCCTCACCCGCTCGGCGAAGACGGTTGCGCCCTCGGCGTCCGCGTCGTCAACCACGCTGAGGAACTCCTCTCCCCCGTACCGGCCGGAGATGTTCATTGCCCGCGTGATGTCCTCGAGGATCCCGCCAAATCGCCGCAGCACTTCGTCCCCGACCGCATGTCCATGCTCATCGTTGATGTTCTTAAAACGGTCGAGATCGAAGAGGACTACGCAAAGCCGGCCGCCCCGGCTGGCTGCTGCGAACGACCGCTCGAGGAACATCATGACCGCGCGCCGGTTCGGGAGGCCGGTGCCCGCATCCGTCAGCGCCTCCGAGCGGATATGTCTGAGTGAGGCGCGATACGACTCGGCGATCCAGCCGCTCCCGAGCGACGCTGTCACCAGGACTACCGTCACCCCGAGGAGGACTGAGGGCGGCGGCGTGGTCCTTCCCGCCCACATCAGGGCCGCGTTCGTGATTGCGAACACGGCCATGCCCGCGGCCAGGGCTGCCGAAGCACCCCTCCATCCGTGGTAGTATGACAGGAGGAACGCAGGAAGAACGGGGAGAATCCAAAGGAGAAGCCCGAAATCCCCGGCCACCAGGTCCGGCAAGGTTGCCGATCCGACCACAGGCACGGCCAGCGCGAGCAGGGAAAGGAGAAGTACCTTCTTGGGCTGCCGTTCCTCGGAGTGATCGTCCCATTCGGGCAACGCGACTATCTCCAGCCGGGGTCATGTCGATGGTGCAATGGCCACCGTGTGCGGTCTTGCCCACTGCTGATAGTACTCGGTTGACGTCGCTGCTATTCGTCCCCAGACAGCTCGCCCGGGCCCCGCCCAAGATGTTTGCGCGGCAGCAGCTACGGGAGGGGGGTATCGACAGTCGGCACGGGAGGCCCAGGCCCCCGTCGCCCGCTACGCGTCAGGGCGCCAACCCCACACACCGTCCGGGGGACCCGCTAGGAGGGGTGACTCTCCCGCCAACCATGCGCCAACCCAGACCAAATGCAGGGGCGATACGCAGCGAGGGCCAACAAGCTAAATGCTTGTAGGGCATCGCTTTACATCTACTCCGGCGGCTGGACTCGAACCAGCGACCCGGTGATTAACAGTCACCTGCTCTACCAACTGAGCTACGCCGGAACGTCTGTGGAAAGACTCGGCAAGCTAGCGGAACCCGGGGGAAAGTGTCAACCGATTCCGTCCCTCGTGCCACGCGCGAAAACCCTTGTCCCCGTTGGGGTTTCGGGCTTCTGCGCGAGCTGGCTGGAGTCCTGTCCCAGGGCTCCCACCCCGCGCTCTGCACGAGTCAGGATTCCAGTGATCGCGGACCGGATGTCGTGCGCTCCAGCCCACATCTTCTCGAAGTGGGAGATCGCCCGGGTGGCCTCGGCGGGTCCGTGGAGAAATGCGAGCACCGGACCCCCGAAGGCCGGCGAGCGCTCGAACCTGTGCGGGCCGATGATCAGCGCAAATGGGCGGCCGTCCCCGCCAAACACGGAGAAGTCGGGTGACCAGGTCGCGAGCGGAGCCGAGCGAACCTCGATCCGGCCTGCACGAAGGAGGCCGATCAGCCTGCGCAGGTTCCGCGCGCTGTCGACCCGGTGCAGCACCGCGTGAGCTTCAACGTCGAGGGCAGCAGCTCTGAGTTGCGCGAGCAGCAGCCGCACTCGCGTGATTCGGCTCAGCTCGGTTTCAGTGAGATCGACCGTAGAGAGCCTGAGATGGGTGAGCGCCACGTCGAGGCGGCTCGCGCCCCTCACGAGCGTGCCATATGCCTCTCGGAAGCCCGGCGGGCTACGGTCGTCGAGTAGGCTTGGGAGAGAGGCCAGAGAAGTGGCGTGTGCGCCATCGTCGGGCATGACTGAGAATCTGAAGCTGCGGACGGGGCGCCAGGATGGCTCGACGTGACGGCGGGCGGCTGGTGGTGCCGCGGGTCATCGTCCGATGAGGACGACCGCGGCGACCATGGACGTGAAGAGAGAGACGAGGCTGCCCCAGAACTGGATCTCGTCGCGAAAACGGCTCCGGGGTCGGGGAGGCACGTGGATCCAGTCGCCCGACTGGATGCGCATGGCGAGCACCCTGGGATCGGCGGTCTCGGGCCGCAGGTCCAGGATGATGGTCTGCCCGTCCCTCACCAGCCGGACCGCGCTGGGGTTTCCTGCCACGGTATTGCTGACCGCCACCTCCCCCCCCCCGCGCCCCCTGCGGTCGCAAGCGCATCCACGATGGTGGCGGTCGGGTCGAGAAGGTAGTGCCCCGGAGAGCCCACGATCCCCGTGATGTTCACGCCCAGCTCCACGTTCACCGTGATCACCGGATCGGTATAGAAGGGCTCGAACAGTCGGGTGAGCAGGACACGGATCTCTTCCGCGTTCAGCCCCTCGACCTGCACCGTTCCCACGTAGGGGAAGAAGACGTTGCCGTCCCGATCGACCAGCCGCTCACCTTGTACGGCTGCGAGCGCCTCGCCTCCGGCGGTATACAGGGTCGTGGCGATCTGGTCGCCCGGCCGCACGCCGTAGGCGTCCGCCTCGGCCTGGCCGAGCGCGGGAGTGGCGGCTACCAGCCAGAGTGCGCCTATGATGACGGATCGGGGCGACATGGCCGAAGAGGTTACCCGCGACGCGTTTCGTTGTCCAGCGGCGGGGCCAGGAGGAAGAGGTCGGTCGACCGGTTGGGGCTTCCGTGTGACACCCTGTTGAGCGTGGCGGGTTCGCCGCTGAACCCACGACCGGATCAGCCCGCCCTGGCCGGTCGGGAGCCGGAGGGCCTCGCCGTTCGGTCGGCCGCTCGATGGCCGATCGGAAACATCTAGGGTCTGTTAACACTAAAGGCCCATTTGTATTATATTGGGGCTATGAAAATCACAGAGTCCCAATATCGTCGGATAGAGGCTTGCTTTCCACGTCAGCGCGGCAATGTGAGCTTCTCCAATCTCGAAGTGCTTAACGCGATCCTGTATGTGGCCGAGCACGGCTGCAAGTGGCGCGGGTTGCCTGCGCGCTTCGGTAACTGGCATACGATCTACACCCGAATGAATCGCTGGGCCAGGGCAGGTGTGCTGGATCGTGTCTTTGCGGCCCTGCAGGACGAGCAGATCATCCGGATCAAGATCGAAGCGCTGTCGCTCGACAGTACGAAAGTGCACCCTGATGGCACCGGCGCGCTAAAAAAAACGGCCCGCAGGCCATCGGGAAGTCGCGTGGAGGCTGGACCACCAAGATTCATATGGTTGCCGCAGATGCTCGAACCGCGATAACCTTCTCGCTATCGCCAGGCCACAACCACGACGCACCCGAAGGACGCGAACTGCTACGCATGTTGAAGCCGGTACACTCCACTGTGTCGATGATCATGGACCGGGCCTACGAGGGGGCCGAAACACGGCAATTGGTGTTGGAGCTGGGGTTTACGCCGGTCGTGCCACCCAAACAGGGCCGTGTTAGCCCGTGGCAGTACGATCGAATCATGTATCGCCGTCGCAACGAAATAGAGCGGTTATTTCGGCGACTCAAAGGCTTCAGAAGAATCTTCTCCCGCTTTGACAAGCTCGACGTGATGTTCACGGCCTTCATCCACTTTGCGCTCATCGTCGAGGCTCTCAGATAGTGTTAACAGGCCCTGGTTTTCTTGACAGCCCCGGGGCTCCGCGCGCATCTTGGCGGGCGCTCGTAAACATATGGAAAGCACTTCCCGGAAATAGCATGCGACGCCGTGGTGCGTTCGCCTGTGCGGACTACTTTCTCCGCGCCGGGTCTACGGTTCTTCAGGACCGACGGGAGGCGACGGACCACACCGAGTGAGGAACGCGACGCTGGTGGATTGGACCCGACCCGTCCGGCCCAGCGGCGCGAGCCGCGACCCCTGGTGGCGCCCTCCGTTCCTTTTTCGGGACCCCTGATGCCCCCGGCTCGTCCTCAGAACAGATCAGGGAGTGGCTGGACGATTGAGCGGGCCGAAGCGCTCCTCCGGTCGCTTACCGGCGTCGTGTCGGTTCGGGTTGTGGGGAAGCCCGGGGGTGAGGTCGAGGAGATCCACGTCCTCACCAACGAGGAGGTCGGGCCCAAGCAGACCGTCAGAAACGTCGAGTCCGCCCTTCGTGCCCAGCTCGGGCTCGAGGTGGACCACCGCAGAATCTCGGTTGCACAGACGAAGGAGGCAGGGAACGAAAGGGGCTCACCCATACTGCTCCACCCGAGGCGGTCGGAGAGCCGGATCCTCTTTGTGGGCCACCAGGTGGAGCCGGACAAATCGCACCAGGTCCGGATGCAGGTGCACGTGGAGTGGCGGGGGAAGCGGTTCACGGGGGCCGCGAGCGGTTCCGAGCTGCCCCGCACACGTCTCGAGACCGCGGCCCATGCCACCCTGCGGGGCGTGGAGTTGGCCGTGGCGGCGAGCAGGGGCGAGTCCGAGCCGGCCATCGCCCTGGCACTCGACGGAGTCAGGACCGTGGACGCCTTCGACCGCACGTACGCGTTGGTTGGTGTCCACGCGATCGGAGGCAGGGAGATCGTGAGGTTGTCCGGAGCGTCCGTCGTGGACGGGCCCCCGGACCGCGCAGTCATCTTGGCGACGTTGCAGGCCACGGACCGATGGGTACGTGGCCGCATCAAGGAATAGCAGGAGGAGCGAAGAAGGAGCCCCGCGGGGCTCGAGATCACCCAAACGGAGGACCCCCTCGGTCTGCCACAGCGAAGACGAGCGGATGAGCGAAGACACAGCGACTCCGCGCCAGCTGTGGCTGCGGTACTTCACTCGCAAGACGATGGCTCATGTCTTTGAGGGCCTGGAGGCCGCATTCGCCTCGTTCGGTGGCGTACCGTCCGAGCTACTGTTCGATCAGATGAAGGCGGTCATCATTGATGATGAGCGCGACGCAGGTGGCCGGGTCACTGAGAACGCCGAGTTCCTGCGCTTCGCGTATCACTGGGACTTCCGGGTCCGAGCGTGTCGGCCGTATCGGGCGAAGACCAAGGGCAAGGTCGAGCGACCGGTGAGTTACGTGCGCTCGAGCTTCTTCTACGGCCGCACGTTCACATCCGACTCTGATCTCAACGCTCAGGCCCAGCACTGGCTCGATACGGTGGCTAATGTGCGCAACCACGGCACACTCAAGGAGCGACCGGTCGACCGCCTCGAGCGGGAGCTGAGCGACCTGAAGCCGCTCGCTCTACGTCCATACCGCTCCTACGTGCTGCCGCCCATGGTGAAGAAGCAGCCAGCGCAGACTCAGGTGAACAAGGTGCCACGCATCGACGTTCAGCGTCGACCGCTCGAGACGTATGCTCAGGTCGTGGGAGGCGCCCGGTGAAGGCCGCTGTGCGCTCGCGTCGTGACCGGATCCGGGGCCAGCTCGCTGACCTCAAGATGCCCGGTGCGCTCGAGTCGCTCCACGACGTGCTCGCGGGTGTCGACGGCGGAGGCGTCACGGCATCGGAAGCCATCGAACAACTGCTCGGGGCTCAGATCACGCTGCGCAACAACCGAAGACTCCAGGCCGCGATGCGTTCGTCTCGGCTCCCTGCCATCAAGCTGCTCGCCGACTTCGACTTCAGCTTCCAGCCCTCCATCAAGCGCGAGCAGATCGACTCCCTGCACGAGCTCGGCTTCTTGGAGCACAAGGAGAACGTGATCTTCCTCGGCCCACCCGGTGTCGGTAAGACCCATCTCGCGATCAGCCTCGCCATCGAGGCCGCCCAGAGCGGGCGCAGGGTCTACTACGGCACGCTCGCCGACCTCATCACCTCGCTCGAGGAGGCCAAGGCCGCCGGCAAGTTCGGGCACCGCCTCAAGACGCTGACCTACCCCGCGCTCCTCGTCGTCGACGAGATCGGCTACCTGCCTGTCTCTCAGACCGGCGCCATGCTCTTCTTCCAGCTCATCAACCGCCGCTACGAGCGAGCATCGACCGTGCTGACTTCGAACAAGGGCTTCGAGGAGTGGGGCCAAGTCTTCGGCGACGAGGTCATGGCTGCCGCGCTGATCGACCGGCTCCTGCACCACTGTCACATCGTTAACATCCGGGGCAACAGCTACCGGATGCGCCATCACACCGAGCTCTCCAGGTCCCTCCACTCCGCTCCTTCGGAGCCGAACTCTTCACTCCATCGGCCTAGGAGATCAAGAACATAAGGAGCAGAAGACGACCTAGAGGCTCGTCACCTCCGTCGGGTGTAACCTTTTCACCCGCCACGAATGAGCAATTTTCGTCCGGCGTTGACACACAGAGCTTGATGATCTTCGACCCTACAGGGATCTGGTCACCGCTCAAACGATCCGGGTAACCATGCCCATCCTCCCTCTCATGGTGGTGCTTTACGGCCAGAATCACGATCTCTCTGGTCTGTGTCCTTACAGGCGTTGAGCTGTACCGCTACCAACACGGCTGTGCGGGCCGCGATCGTCACCGAATGCCGGAGGGCTCGCAGTAGTCATGGGTTGAAGGCCCTGGCTGACATCCTCTCAGTGATTCTGATCGAGGATTACCTGAGCAGACGGCGAAGTTCAGCCAGGTTATCAGTAGTGTATTTAGCGACGCTCTGCCGGACCTTCTCCCCCAGGCAAGCCCCTGCTGCACACGCACCGGATGGGGGTTACCGTGCGGTCCATGGAGCCGCGCCTCGCGCCACGCCGAACCGGTCGACCCCCTGTCCCGCGTGCGGGTGTCCCTTGCCTAGGGCCGCTACAAAGCCAATTATTATAGAATTATTATTTCTATTCTAAATTGGAGTGTCGGCCTCCCAGCCCTCTGCCATGCCCGCAACCGATCCGATTCGGCCTCCCCGCCAGGCACGGAGTCGCAGGACCCTGTCCCGCATCGTGTCGGCAACCGAGACCCTCCTCCGAGAGCGCGGGCCCGAAGCGGTCACCGTACAGGACGTGGTGGCCCGGGCCCGTACCTCCGTGGGGTCCTTCTATCAGCGCTTCTCGGGAAAGGAGGAGCTCCTTCGCTACGTCGAGCGGACCGTCCTCGAGGACGCCCTCGCACGCTTCGATAGGGGCCTCACCGAGCGGATCACGACCGACCTCTCCCTCGAGGAGCAGATCCGCGCGGTGATCGCCCTGTTGGTCGAGGAGCGGGAGGCCGGGGCTTCACTTCCGTCTGCCGATCGACTACTACGTGAGCGGGCGGATCTGGTGACCCGCGTCCTGCTCGAGCGCCGCCCCGAGATCCGTCACCCGGAACCGGAAGTCGCGATCCCGATCGGCTTCGTTGCCGTGAGCGGAGCCCTACGCGACCGGCCCAGCGACATGGCCGATGAGGTGCTCGCCCGCGAGCTGGGACGCCTCTGGCTGTCGTACCTCGGGGGTGGGCAAGGCGCTCGAGATGCGGGTGGGATGGACTTCTTCCAGGTGTGGAGTTAAGGGGGGGACGCGTCGTTGCCCAGTGCAGAGGACCGAGATCACGCTGGCGCGAGGGGGCAGGGCCGGTTTTAACGCGGCGGCCGCCCACGACATCCTAGGGGCATCCGGCGGGGCCTCGTGACTCAGGAGCCCTTCGGTAAGGTGAGCTTGGGAAGGCCGCAGACGGTGTGGTCAACACCTCCGGGCTCCGAGACCATTCGCGGCAACAACGGCTAAGGTGGGGGAATGAACACGACCCTCCGAGCGCTCAACCGATTCGGGCTGGGAGCACGTCCGGGCGAGCCTGGCCGTGTGCGCGATCCGCGTGCCTGGCTCGCTACGCAGCTCGACGCACCACCGACACGGCTCGACGATCCCGCTCGCGAAGAACGCGAGGCGCTGGCCGACTCCCTCGGGGAAGTCACCTGGCGCGAGGCGAACGCCGACCCCGAGCTCCGGAGGGCGATGCGGGCTCGTCTGGGCGCGATCCGGAACGCCGAGACCGACGCGGCGCTGGACGAGCGCGTCGGCTCCGATCGGCCCTTCGTGGAGCGCCTGATCGCGTTCTGGTCGAACCACCTGTGCGTCTCGACCGCCGCGAATGCTCGGGTGTCGGTGCTGGCGGGGCCCTACGAACTCGTCAGCACCAACCCGGAGCCAGGACGGTTCTTGGGAGACGCTACACGCAGCGTGGGGTGGAGCTTGGGGAGGCGGTGATCCGTGATCTTTGTGCGCACCCGTCCACGGCGCGTTTCGTGGCGAGTAAGCTGGTGCGGCATTTCGTCAGTGACGATCCGCCGGCCCGTGCGGTCGACGTGGTCAGCGCCGAGTTCAGCGCGAGCGGTGGCGACCTGAAGCGGGTGGCCGAGGCCCTGATCGAGCTTCCGGAGGCTTGGGACCCCGCCAACCGTAAGCTTCGCACACCCCAGGACTGGCTGACCGCGGTGTTGCGCGGGATCGGCGCCCGTCAGGCACCCGGCAACCTTACGCGTCCGGTCGTCGCCCTCCGGCATCCGCTCTGGGCGCCGCCAGCGCCCAAGGGTTGGGGAGACACGAGGCGCGAGTGGAGCGACCCGGATTCGCTTATGAACCGCGCAGAGCTCGCGCGTACGCTCGCGACACGGTTCGCGCGGCGGGTGGAGCCCACCGACCTGTTGGACCTCGTGGATGTGGCGGACTCGGATCCGCTCCCCGGGTTGATCGGCGACGAGACGGTGGATGGGGCAGAGCGCATCGCCCTCGTGCTTGCGGGTCCAGCTTTCCAGTGGAGGTGAGGCCGATGATGGGGGCAGTGACGAGCATGCATCGACGGGACTTCCTGAGGACGATGTGCTGGGGTGGGATCGCCACCTACGGCGCTCCCCTGGTGCGCTTCGCGCATGTGCCTGGTTCCCGCCGGCTCGTGTTCGTGCTGCTACGCGGCGGCTTCGACGGGCTCGCCGCGCTGGTACCGAGGCACGATCCTGCCTATCGGGAGCTGCGGGGTGCCATGGCGTACGACGCCGCGTAGCTTACGCCGCTGGCAGACGGGTTCGGGCTCGCCCCCGGGCTCGCGCCGCTGGGTGAACTTTGGGAAGCGGACGAGCTGGTGGCGCTCCATGCGATGGCGATTCCGTTCCGGACACGCAGTCATTTCGATGGTCAGGCCGTGCTCGAGACCGGTCTCGGCCGGCCGGACATGGGTGCCGATGGCTGGTTGAATCGACTGCTCCAGGTCATGGACGGAAGAGAAAGCGCGATCGCCGTGGCGGCCGGCATGCCGCGCTCGCTGATGGGGCCTCTCCAGGTGGCCACCTGGTCGCCCGCGCAGCTGGGTGTGGTCGACGACAGCTATCTCGATCGCCTGCACTTGCTCTACCGCACGGACCCGCTTCTTGCCAACGCGTTCGAGGCCGCGCTCCAGCAGAACGAGACCGCGGGGGACGTGACCATGCCCTCGGGTCGAGGTCGCGCGATCGTTCCGACGTTCGCTGCGACCGCCCGGTTGCTGCGCGCTGCGGAGGGCCCGAACGTCGCAGCCGTGGAGTTCAGCGGCTGGGACACGCATCGGGCGCAGGGCGTCGGTGGTGGGCCGCTGGATCGGCTGCTCGGCCAGCTCGCGGACGGCCTGATCAGCTTCCGCCGTGAGATGGCCGAGGAGTGGCCCGGCACCAGCGTGGTCGTGATGACCGAGTTCGGACGCACCGCGCGCCCGAACGGCACCGGCGGGACGGATCACGGCACGGCGGGCGCGGGCTTCGTCCTCGGCACTGAGGTCGCGCGCAGCGCGGTCCTGTCCGACTGGCCCGGGCTGGGCCGGACGCAGCTCTACGAAGGACGCGACCTGCGCGCGACGCTCGACACCCGAGCGGTGCTCAAAGGAGTGATCGCGGCGACCTTCGACCTGACGGCCTCGCAGGCCGACCGTGTGTTCCCGGGTTCAGACGGTGTGCGGGCGCTCACCAACCTCATGGGTTGATCGAACGCTCGGGTCGGCTCACCCGACCTCGCCGAGCACGCAGCGCAGCACCGCGATGCTGCCGGCGCCGCCGGCCGGTCCTCCCTCGCTGGTCAGCACGACGATCCCGTCGTCCCCGATCCCTACCCCCTCCCCCTGAGACTGGCGCACGCTCCGCAGGTTGACGGTCTCGTCCACGATCGGTATCAGGCGGGTGCCGTCCCAGCGATGAAGGAGCAGTGTCTCGTACGTACGAATCACGACCAGCGTGCCGTCCCTCGACGCGCCTGCGCCGGTGACCTGCCGAGGCAGGACGCGTGGAGTCTCGCTCAGCCGCTGCACCTCCTCGAGCACGACCAGCGTGTCGGGTCGCAGCGGAAGCGGGTAGCAGTAGACGGTGACGGGCCAATCGCCTCCCTTGGTCACCACGAAAATCCGTTCCTCAGGAAGCACGAAGATCGCCTCGGCGTCGCGCGGCGCGTCCGGGAGCTGCACAGGGAGCCGCTGAGCTGGAATCGTTCTAGCATCCGGGTCGGGCTCGACCGCACGCAGCACGACCAGGGTGTCACGCTCTGCGTAGTTGTCGCCGATGTCGGCGAGGTAAAGACAGCTCCCCTCCGGGCAGGGCGCGGTCGCCAGATCCTCGGCGTCGCGCACGCGCAGGTCCGCGAGCTCGATCCGACCGAGGACCGCGCCACGCCCGTCCACGGCCCAGAGCTGAGCCGGCCCACCGTTGTCGGAGTGCGTCCAGAAAACTCCAGGCGTGCGCAGGCTCGCGGCCACACCACTCGATTCTTTGAGTGCCTCGGGGAGCGCGTAGGGCCCCTCGGCCAGCTCGCAGCCGGGACCGGCCCCACTCCAGATGCTGCAGCTGCCCATCAGCATCGCTGCCGGCAGCGTGAGCCGCCGCCTCACAGCTTGAACTGTGTGAAGATCCGCTTCTCCGTCTCACCCTCCAACATCCCTTCCACTTCGACGTGCGGCTCCAGGCCGCTACCCTTGAGCTTCTCGCGGAACAGCTGATCGAGCTGGAATACCCCTGCGGAGTTGGACATCTCGATAGTCAGCCGGATCGGACGTTCCCGTCCCGGCTCGATACGGACCGCCTCGATCGCTTGAGCGGAGATCGAGTGGATGGAAGGCGATCCCGCCGAGAACGGAATCCGGCTTCGCCCCTTCGCCATGTCGAGCGCGTCTGCGATCCGCACGATCCCAGCCTCCAGCGTGAGCGGCGTCCCCCCCGAGCGGTGAGCGATGATGGCGTGGAGGATCTCGGAGCGGAGGATCGTGCTCGTTCGGCGATCGTAGATCTGCGGCAGCATCTCGTCCAGCTTCCCGCGGGCGATGAAGAGCGAAAACTCCTCGTGGCCGCCTCGGTGGATCGACATGCCCACGTCGTGCAGTAGAGCTGCGAGCGCGACAACGACTTCCCCGTCTTCGGGAGGCAGCCCGTACTGGGCCGTCACCGCCGGCTTGACCTGGGCGTCCATGAGCAGCCGGAACATCCGGACCGCGATGTTCATCACGATCTTGACGTGCACCGGGCCATGGTCAGTCATCCCGAGCCGCTCGACCGCGTTCACGTTCGCGGCCAGCCAGAGGGCGTACAGATCGTCGTCCGCGTTGACGAGGTCCATCACCTTGTGCAGACGCGGATTGTGACGATCAGGCACGCTCATGGTGACGCGTTCGGCGAACCGTTCATCGACGGTGCGACCGGACGCTTCATGCTCGGGCGAGAGTTCCGGCTCCAAACCCTCGCTCACGGTCTAGCAGGTCGCTGAAGAAGGCGAACGCACCCGTAACCCTCGAACCGTAAGCTCATGTCTAACTCGGTCGTGGGCGCAGGGAGCGGCGTGGTTGATCCATCGTCTCTCCTCCTCGCCGTACCCACCAGTACGACTCGTCGTCGTGCCTCGGCTAAATCGCGCCGGTCCCCTGCGCGCGGTGCACTCCCCTTCTTCAGCGACCTGCTAGCGCCTGCCCAGCCCTCGGAACAGCCACAGGCCGGCTGCGACGAGAAGTAGCCCGGCGCCGACCAGCAGCGGGTCGTGCCGTGGGCGTGTGGCCGCTGCGCTGCGTGGCGCGCGCGAGGGTGTGTCGCTGGGGGGGATCACCAGGCCGCGGCCGGAGTTCCCGGCCGCGGCCTGCTCCCACTCCTCGCGGACGACCATCTCGTCCCCCTTGAGGCCGCAGTCCGGACAGCTGAGCAGGCCGCGTTCGCGCGCGGTGCGGTTCGAGTACTCGAGGATGGTCGAGCAGCGCGGACACGGAAGATCGGAGGTCAGGGGGCGGATCAGGCCGTACAGCATCCCCTTGGACAGGTCCATCTCGTCGGCGATCTGATTGACGCTGCGATCGGACTGCCAGTAGAGGTCGTTCGCGCGCTCGGGGAGGGAATCGGCTGACTCTGAAGTGCCCATCGGTACGTCTCCGGTCCTTGACCTGCCGGCGTGCCCCGTTGAAGGTAGGGCCTCAGATACCAAGGTAGCCTTGCCCTCGTTCGCTGACGAGCCGAGATGAAGATCTACACACGCACGGGCGATGACGGGGGCACGGCGTTCTTCGGCGGGGGTCGCGTGCGCAAGGATCACCCGCGCGTGGCCGCGTACGGCGCGGTGGATGAGCTCAACGCGGTCCTCGGTTGGGCGCTGACTCAGATCGCTTGGCCAGAAAGCGCGCAGCGTGTCACTCTGGTCCAGCACGATCTGTTCGCGTTGGGCGCGGAGCTGGCCACGCCACTTCCCGCTGCCGGCCGGCCGCGCCCCGATACGCCCCCGCTGCCCACCGGCAGGGTTGCCGAGATGGAGGCATGGATCGACGAGGCCTACGAAGAGCTGGAGCCCCTCCGCAAGTTCGTGCTGCCCGGTGGCTCGCCTGCCGCTGCGGCTCTGCACGTTGCGCGCACCGTATGCAGGCGCGCTGAGCGTGCGGTGGTCGGTCTGGCTTCCGCGGAGCCGGTCGTGCCCGAGGTGCTGACATACCTCAACCGGCTCTCAGATCTGCTCTTCGTTCTCGCTCGCCTGGAAAACCACCGCGCGGGCTGTGCCGACGTCCACTGGGAGCACGGCTGATCGCCGCGTCCACCGCCACGGTTCTGCAGTGATCCACTACACCTTCGAGCGCGAGCCCACTCGCGGCCACACGATCCGGGGGGACGTTCGCGTTCCCGACGGTCCCCCTCCCCGGTCCGCCGTAATCGTCATTCACGGGTTCAAGGGATTCAAGGACTGGGCATTCTTTCCGCACGTGTGTCGTCGCCTTGCGGGCGCGGGACACGCGGTCGTGTCGTTCAACTTCTCGGGCTCGGGGATTGGGCCGGAACCTGAACGGTTCACCGAGCTCGAGGCGTTCGCGGCCAACACGCTGTCGCGGGAGGTCGAGGAGGTCGGCCGGGTCGCCGATTGGGTGATGGCCGGGGACCTGCTCCCGCGGCGGCCGGCCCGTCTCGGCATGCTAGGACACAGTCGCGGGGGCGGGGACGTAATCCTGCACGCCGCGGATGATCCCCGGGTGGGTGCGCTGGTCACCTGGTCGGCGGTTTCGACGTTCGATCGCTGGAGCGAGGCAACCCGCGCCGAGTGGCGCGAGAGCGGCAGGATCTACGTGCTCAACAGCCGTACCGGTCAGCACATGCCGCTCGACCTCGGGCTGCTGGAGGATCTGGAGGCGCGGCGTGAGGCGCTCGACGTCGAGTCCGCAGCGAACCGGGTGGCCGTCCCCTGGCTCATTGTGCACGGGGAGGAAGATCGCACGGTCGAGCTGGAGGAGGCCCGGCTGCTCGCGCGCGCGGCGCCCAACGCTCGTCTCCGGATCGTGGCGGGGGCGGGTCATGTATGGGAGGTGGGGCACCCGTTCGCGGGCCCCTCACCGGAGCTCGACCAGGTGGTCGCCGCTACCCTCGACCACTTCGCGCTTCACCTCGCCGAGGGGTGAGGAGCGAGCGCCGAGGAGTGCCGGCCAGGAGCCCGACGAGTGCGGATGGCGTGGCGCCGGGAAGGTGAGCGCGCGATGAGTCACAGGGAAGGTGTCAGCCGGGACCGGGCCATGGAGGGTCGCGTCGGTCGCACCCTGGAGGACATGGGCCTCCGCACGGACGACGTGGCCCTGGTCAGGACGGCGCTCCGCCTCGCCATGGAGCCGCGGCGAGAACGGCTTTCTGACGCCCGGCATCCGGACTTCCTGCACCCCGGGCGCACGGTGCTCATCCTCTCGGTGGACGCGTCGGTGCGAGACCCGCTCGCGCTGGCGGCCGGAGCGCTCCTGGAGAGCGAGCGGGCGGACCTCCGCGTCGGCCAGGCCCGAATCGCCGATCAGATCGGCGAGTCGCTTGCCGCGTGGGTGGCGGCGGTGCCGCTTCCGGGCGACCGACTCGCCGAGGACCTGGTCACCGCGCCCCGGGCGGTGTGCTTGGTGGCGCTCGCCGAGCGGCTCGACCAATGCCGCCACGC
The DNA here is from genome assembly GCA_965237965.1 of Longimicrobiales bacterium. Classification (GTDB taxonomy): domain Bacteria; phylum Gemmatimonadota; class Gemmatimonadetes; order Longimicrobiales; family Gaopeijiaceae; genus UBA2988. The sequence goes on along the minus strand of CBDEGT010000003.1, from coordinate 1,493,752 downwards.
CAGGTTCTGGCTGGACGGGGACGCCAAGGCGCGCGCGCTCGCGGAGGCGGTAGGAGTCTATGGCCCGGTCGCGCTCCGCGTCGACGACGCGCTCGCGAGGCGCTTCTCACACTGGTCCCGCGCCTTCGCGCGGACGCTCGACCGGCGCGCTCCCGGACTTCCGGATGAGGCTTGACGGGCCTTCTGCACTCCAGACATTGTTGTTCGCTTTTGTCGCGTAGCCAGGGGAGGCAGAGGAAGTGACGTACATCATCGCCGAGCCGTGCATCGGGACGAAGGATGCGAGTTGCGTTGAGGTCTGCCCCGTGGACTGCATCTACGAAGCGGATGATCAATACTACATCCATCCCGACGAGTGCATCGACTGCGGAGCCTGCGAGCCGGAGTGCCCGGTCCAGGCGATTTTCCCGGATACCGACGTGCCGACCGAGTGGACCAGCTACATCGAGAAGAACCGGGTTCACTTCGTCTGACGACGCCCGCAACGACGAAAGCGGCGGCAGGGCTCTAGGCCCCGCCGCCGCTCTCTTTTTCGGGACGCCAAGGTGGTGCCCCCATCCGACCGCGGACGGGGGCCACCACCGTCAGTAGCCGAGCTCCCGGAGCTTCTCGAGGGAGATGGTTCCGGGCTGGCTTTCGCCCGCGTGCATGTCGCTGATCCGGACCTGGGGCTCGGGCCCCTTTTGACGAATCAGGACGAGACCGGCGGCTACGGCTACGGCTCCCAGCAGGCTGACGACTAGGGCTCGGATAACGCCTCCTCGCGGTTGGTGTGACACCACGCTCCTGCGCGGAAGCACGAACCGTGCCCCGCCGTACCCGGCGTTGGAGCGGTCAGGCAGCCGCGCGTTTGACCAATATAAGTCATTTCTGCCGAGTTGTGACCCACTGCTCTCCCGTCTTTCCCTCCAGATTCCCGAGGAAGGCGGTCGGAAAACCGACCGTCGCGGCCAGCTTTCTTGCCGCGTCGGATCCGGGCCGGATACCGTAGCGTGGAGGCATCATCCCATTACGCGAGCGCACCATTGCCATGACCCAGCCAGCCCGGAGCCGCCTCCCGCGCATGCCGGGTCACCGGGGTCGCGCTCATGGGCGGTGTTGAGGTGAGTGTCCGCTACCCAGGGGAGACCGATCGGCAGGCGAGCCGGCGAATCAGGGATCAGCGGCCGCCACGAAGCGTGCGCGGCCACGGCGAAGGAGCTTGAGCCGATCGGAACCGTGTCGCGCCGGGCGGGGGTAAATTCGGGGTTGGAGCCTCCGACCACGGGAACAGGGAACCTCGAGCATGACCGAGACACGCGTGGTGCCCGAACCCGGGGGAGCTCCTTCGCTTCCTGCCCCACCGGCCGTCGCCGTGATCTCGGTATCGATCGACCTTGGCGCCGGCCGGCGCGGGGTCGACATGGGGCCCTCCGCAATCCGGATCGCTGGTCTCTCGCGGATGCTCGGCGAACTCGGCTACGACGTGCGGGAGGTGGGCACCGTTACGGCGGCGGGCCCTGAGACGACCGACCCCGGCGAGACACGGACCCGTTTCTTGCCAGAGATCACCGGGGTGTGTCGGCGCACCTATGCGCTGGTGGCGAGGAGCCTCGAGGAAGGCACTCTCCCGCTCGTGCTGGGCGGGGATCACTCGCTCTCGCTCGGAACCATATCCGCCGTTGCCGGTCATTTCGCACGCGATGAAGAGAGCGTCGGCGTCGTCTGGGTGGATGCCCACACGGACATGAACATCCCGGAAACCACGCCGAGCGGAAACGTACACGGCATGTCGCTCGCCCTCTTGACCGGGCAGGGTGGACCGGAGGCGCTGCAGACGCTGGCTGGATTCTCCCCGGCGGTGCACCCGGGCAACGTATGCGTCCTGGGCGCGCGCGCAGTGGACGAGGCGGAAAAGAAGGTCGTGCGCGAGTCGGGTATCCGAGTGTTCACAATGGCCGAGATCGACGAGCGAGGAATGGCCGCGTGCATGGACGAGGCGATCGCGCGAGCGACGAGCGGTACGGCCGGCTTTCACCTTTCTTTCGATCTGGACGGGATCGACCCCATGATCGCCCCGGGCGTGGGGACACCCGTGCCTGGGGGACTGACCTACCGTGAAGCACACCTCGTATGCGAGAAGGCCTTCCGCTCGGAGAAGCTGGTGAGCCTCGACGTGGTGGAGCTGAATCCCGTTCTGGATGCCGAGAACCGTACAGGACGGCTCGCCATCGGACTCATCGAAAGCGCACTGGGAAAGACGATCCTATGATCATCAGCGAGGGGACGAAGAGCGGTGCCAGCCATTTCTTCCTGAACGTGCTGCGCATTGGAGCGGGGCTCTTGTTCATGCAGCACGGTGCCCAGAAGCTGTTCGGCCTGCTGGGCGCCAGTGGCGTCGCCGAGCCGCTGACGCGGCTCTGGCTAGCCGGCACTCTGGAATTCTGGGGGGGGCTCCTGATCGTCATCGGGCTCTTCACACGCGGCGTGTCGGTGATCCTGGCGCTCGAGATGATCGTTGCCTACGCCTTGTCCCACATGCCGCGTGGGGGCGCTCCGATTGAGAACGGCGGGGAGTTGGCGCTCCTCTTCCTGATCATCTGGCTGTTCGTGGCGTCCAACGGACCGGGCGGCTTCAGCCTCGATGGCCTGATCGCCGCACGGCGGCAGGAGCGCGCGGCGAGGTGACGCCGCTTCACGCTGCGCCGTGCGGCGGGGCTACGACTGCGGAACTTCCTCCTGCGTCGAGGCGCAGTGCTCGTCGTAGGCGCCCTTGAGATCTTGCGAGATTTCCTCCGCTGACCGCCCCTGGATCCCGTGCCGCTCCAGCATCCAGACGAGCTCGCCCTCCCGGAAGAGCGCGATCGCCGGCGAGGAGGGCGGATAGCCGACGATGTATTCCCGGGCGCGCTCGGTGGCCTCGAGGTCCTGTCCAGCGAACACGGTCACCAGCGCTTCGGGCCGCTGCTCGTTCCGCAGCGAGAGCCAGACGGCGGGGCGCGCCGCGCCCGCGGCGCATCCGCACATCGAGTTCACCACGAGTAGCGTGCTGCGCTGCTCCGAGGCCAGCGTTTCGTCCACTTCGGCGCTCGTGCGCAGCTCTTGGAAGCCGATGCGGCGGAGCTCTTCACGCATCGGTGCGATCATCATCTCGGGATACGGCATCAGCCTGACTCCTGCCAAGTTTGCGTAGAACGGGCCTGACGAAGGTCCCGGGCTGACTACACCGCGCCATCGGGCGGAGTGCCACGCGGGACCCGCTCACGATCTGTGCGGGTATCGGCTGGCGGAGCGAGTCCGAGAAAGCAGGCCCTGCGGTGGGGCAGGACCGCGGAGGTGTGGGATGGGCACGAGATTCCCGTGGGTGGTAGCGGCCGTTGTCACGGTGGTCGGGTGTGGCCCGGAAGATGGCCGCGTGGACGAGACGACCCCGGCGGTTGCGCAGGCCGGAGCGCCCGAGGGGGCCGCTGATTCCTACTCTCGGCCGAGTGCCGAGGGTGGAGACCTCGTACGGGGCGACACGGTTCCCGGACTTCCCGCGTGGACGCGAGAGGACTGGGAGGTGCTCCGGCGGACCGTCGCCTGGGCCTGGGAGAACGGGATCGACCGCCTCCCGGTGGGCGACCGGGTGGCGCGGATCGGCGAGACCTTCGTGGGCACGGCCTACCTCCCGCAGACGCTGGACCCGCCCGGGCCGGAGCGCGTCGTGATCAACCTGCGCGCCTTGGACTGCGTCACGTTCGTGGAGAACATGCTCGCCCTCGCCCACTTCGTGACGGCGGCGCCGCGCGACGTGCTCGACCGGCCCGAGCTGGCGATGCAGGGCTATCAGGAGCTGATCACGGGAATCCGCTACCGCGAGGGACGACTCGCCGACTACCCCTCGCGGCTCCACTACTTCAGCGAGTGGCTGAGCGACAACGAGCGGAAGGGCCTTCTCGAGCTGGTCACGGAGGAGCTGGGGGGAGTCGTCGACGCCGAGCCGATCGGCTTCATGACCAACCACCGGGACGCTTACCGGCAGCTTGCTGCCCCCGCCGTCTACGACGAGGTGGGACGGATGGAGCGGCGCCTGAGCGAAGCGCGCCGGTACTATGTCCCGGAGGGGGAGCTGGGTGCCGTGGCGAGTCGGATTCGAACCGGGGACGTGATCGCGGCTACCAGCACCTTGGCGGGGCTCGACGTTGCCCACACTGGGATCGCTCTCTGGAGGGACGGAACGCTCCACCTGATGCATGCGCCTCTGGTAGGGGAGTCGGTCCAGATCAGCCGTCAGACCTTGCCCGAGCGACTACTTGGGATCAGCAGTCAGGATGGGGTCATGGTAGCCCGGCCGATCGAGGAGGTGCTGGCCGACGGAGCGTAAAGTCATATGAGTCCACCGAGATTGCACGGGGAGCGATCGACGATGGGGGAGAGCGAACAGGCGCGGACCGACGATCCGCTGAGCCCGGCCGCGTCCGAGGGGTTGGTGTCGGAGCTCATGATGCCCCACCACGTGAACAACCTCGGCAACGTATTCGGCGGAGTCATCCTCTCGATGGTGGACCGAGCGGCCACCGTGGCCGCCATGCGCCACTCAGGGAAGAGCTGCGTGACCGTCTCCATCGACCGGGTGGACTTCAAGGAGCCGATTTACGCGGGCGAGCTGGTGACCTGCCAGGCGCGGGTGACGTTCGTGGGGCGGACGTCGATGGAGATCGGGGTGCGCGTCCTGGCGGCAAACCTCCTGAGTGGGGTCGAGCGACACACCAACACCTGCTTCCTCACGTTCGTGGCCATCGACGAGCAGAGCCGACCCGTGCGGGTCCGTCCCCTGCACCTCGAGACCGACGAGGATCGCCAGCACTTCCATGACGGACGGTGGCGGCGAGAGGTCCGTCAGGAGCTCGCCCGAGAGCTGGGTGAGGAGCGCTGAGCCCCGGCCTGGCGCGGATGGCGTGGATCAGACATGCCGGAACAGCAGCACGCAGAAGACAACGAGGGCGGAAAGCACGAAGCGGCTCGCCGAAGGCCGCGAGCGGAGCACTAGATCCGCTCCAGAGGTCGCGAGCGGAGCCTTAGATCCGCTCCAGCACCATGGCGAAGCCCATGCCTCCCGCCGCACACACGGTCACCAGCCCGAGCTCGACGTCCCGCATGTGCATCTCGTTGAGGAGTGTCGTGGTGAGCCGGGCGCCGGTAGCGGCGAACGGATGCCCGATCGCGATCGAGCCTCCCATCACGTTGATCTGCTGGATGGGAGGATGCCCAACGGCGCGAGAGCGGCCCAGCGTGCGCTCCGCGAACTCGTGCGAGGTCATTTGTTGGAGGTTCGACAGCACCTGTGCCGAAAACGCCTCGTGCATCTCCATCAAGCCGATGTCCGTCATCGTCACACCGGCGCGATCGAGGGCGATCGGCGCGGCGTACGCGGGCGCACCGAGCAGCTGACCCGAAGGATCCAGGGCGGTGAATGCGTAGCTTCTGATGCGCCCCAGCACGGGTACCCCGTCGGCGCGCGCACGCTGCTCGGACATGAGGAGGACGGCGGCGGCGCCGTCGGTGAGCGGCGATGAGTTTCCGGCCGTCACCGAGCCGTGTCGGCGGTCGAAGACCGGCCTGAGGGCGGCCAGCTTCTCGAGCGTCGTGTCGATGCGAACACCGTTGTCGCTCTCCACCAGCTTCTCGAACCGCGGAGGCACGTAGACCGGGGCGACTTCTGCGGTGAGGCGACCATCCGCGATCCCTTCGGCCGCCAACCGGTGTGACCGCAGCGCCCATTCGTCCTGGTCGGCTCGGGCGATCCCGTTCTCTTTGGCCATTCGCTCGGCAGCCTGTCCCATGCTCTCGCCCGTCGTCGGCTCGGCGATCTGGGGGGTACGGGGGATCAGATCCTTCGGTCGCATCCGTCGCAACACGGCCATCCGATTCACGAGGCCCTTGGCCTTCGAGAGCGACACCAGGATGTCCGAGAGCTTCTCCGACACCAGAATCGGGACGTGTGAGAGCGACTCAGCACCACCCGCCACCACCACCTCGGCGGTGTCCACCTCGATCAGGTTCGCGGCGTCGGCGATTGCCTGGTTGGCCGTGGCACACTGGCGGGAGACCGTCGTCGCGGGCACCGTCTTGGGGAGGGTGGAGAGGCCGACCTCGCGGGCGATGTTGGGGGCGTGCGGGTCGTGCACGACTGTCCCGAAGACCAGCTGATCGACGGACTCCGCCGGGATGACCGAGCGTGCGAGCAGCTCACCAACCGCCACCTTCCCGAGATCGATGGCAGAGAGTTTCCGGAAGTCCGTTCCGGCCTTCGCGAACGGGGTACGGACGCCACCAACGATGACCGCCTTCATTGCGCCTCCAGGGAAGAGCCGGCGGCGTTTCAACCCGCCCGGTGTGGCCCCGTTCCCGAACCCGGCCGGCTGGCCGAGAACGGGCCACGCTCGGTACCCTTGATCCATGGCCAACGCCCTCGGCGACGCCATCCGAATACTGGACGAGTTCTGACTTGATGCCGGAGGAATCCTGACGATGCGGGCCGTGACCTTCGACGTGTCCGTGCCCCGTTACCTGCTCGCCAGGTCCGCCGGACGGGTGAGCGATGCGTTCCTGTACGGTGCCGCGAGCGGGGTCGCGCTGCGCAACGTGGACGAGCCCCGGCTTCCCGGACCGCGTTGGGTGCGGGTCGAGACCGTGCTTGCCGGAATCTGCGGCAGCGACATCGCGAACCTGGGCTATGAAGCGAGCCCCGCGATGGAGCCGTTCGGCTCGTTCCCGGCGGTGATCGGTCACGAGATCCTGGCGCGGGTGCTCGAGGTGGGGAGCGACGTGCGCGGGCTCGAGCCTGGTCAGCGGGTAGCGGTGGATCCGGTCGTGTCATGCCTCGTACGGGGGCGCGAGCGCACGGACTGGTGCCGGTCGTGCGAGGCGGGGCTGGCTTCGACCTGCGCGAACGCGGGCGAGGCGGGTCCCATGCACGTCGGGGGCGAGCCGATGGCTCGCGGCCTCACGATCGGATACCACCGCTCGCTGCCCGGAGGCTGGGGGGAGCGGTTGGTGGCGCACGAGAGCCAACTGCACCCTGTGCCGGACGAACTGTCCGACCGAACCGCCGCGCTGATCGAGCCGCTATCGATCAGCATGCACGCGGTGCTCGAGCGCCCACCCCGGCCGGCGGAGCCCGTGCTCGTGATCGGCAGCGGTCCGATTGCGCTCGCGACCGTGTGGGCTCTACGCGCGACGAGGTTCCAGGGCGAGGTCGTGGCCCAGACCAAACGCCCGCACGAGGCGGAGCTCGCGCGCGCGCTGGGTGCGAGCTCGGTCGTACCCCCCGGAGAGGCGGCGAGGCAAGCGCTGATCGAGACGGGTGCACAGGCGTACATGCCGATCGTCGGCCCGGAGGTCTATGCGGGCGGCGGCTTCCCCCTCATCTACGACTGCGTGGGGAGCCTGGAGAGCATCGATCAGGCGCTGCGCTTCGCGTCCGCGCGCGGACGCGTCGTGCTGCTGGGATGCGCGGCGCAGATGTCCCGCCTGGACCTCACCTTCTTGTGGGCGCGCGAGCTGGACGTGAAGGGCTTCGTCTACTACGGAACCGAGCGTTGGCGTGACCGAGAGGTGCATACGTTCGAGGTGACCCAACAGCTTCTGGTCGAGACGGGCGCGCCGGTGGAGCGCATGATCACCCACCAGTTTCCGCTGGGGCAGTATCGCGACGCGCTGCGTGCCGCCGCCCATCGTCGACGGTCCAGCTCGGTCAAGGTACTGCTGGATCCGAAGGCTTGACCTAAAGTGTGCTCCACGCGGCGTCCGGGTGCTGAACGTCCACCAGGAGGCGGGGAGGACTCCGCAGCTCGATCACGCGGAAGAGCGCAGAGTCCGCACTCGATAGCGCCCTTGTTGGACTCAATCCGCCTACGGCGGATAGGCACGGCAACCTCGCTCTGATCTCCTTGAAGAAGCACATCGCGGTATTCGATCCTCTCCTGTACGAACCCACTTTTCCAGGAGGGAATCATGACACCCCTGCGCAAACGCATGATCGAGGATCTCAGGCTCCGCGGCTACGCCGAACGCACCGTCGAGGCCTACACCCAGGCCGTGGTCCACCTGGCCCGCTTCTTCGGCCAGTCCCCGGACCGGCTGACGGAGGAGCAGGTCCGCCACTATCTCGTCCACCTCACCACCGTCAAGAAGGTGGCTCGCGGGACCCACACCATCGCGCTCTGCGGCATCAAGTTCTTCTACGAACAGACGCTGGGACGAAAATGGACCGTCCTGGATGTCGCCCGGCCCAAGAAGGAGAAGAAGCTCCCCGTCGTGCTCAGCCGCGACGAGGTCTGGGAAATCCTCGACAGCGTCCGCAGCCCCATCTACCGCGTCTGCCTCATCACCATCTACTCGTGCGGCCTGCGCCTCTTGGAAGGCGCTCACCTCCAAGTCACCAACGTCGACGGCGCTCGCAAGATGCTCCACGTGACGGGCAAGGGCGCCAAGGACCGCTGCGTTCCTCTGCCCGACGCCACCCTCCAGCTCCTGCGTGAGCACTGGCGCACCCACCGCCACCCCCTCTGCCTCTTCCCGGCTACCCGCCAGCCCAGCCAGCCTGCCTCCGAGGCTGCCGTCCGCCCGATCCGCCGCGATAGCCTACAGAAAGCCTTCCAGCGGGCCTTGAAACAGAGCGGCGTCCATAAACGCGCCCACGTCCATTCGCTGAGGCATTCCTACGCCACCCACCTCCTCGAAGCTGGCGTCCAACTCCGGCTGATCCAGGAGTATCTCGGCCATTCCAGCCCGCGTACCACCGCGATCTACACCCACCTCACCCGCGTAATCCGCGACGACGCCCTCGATCCCATCAACCGCCTCGGGCAGCGCATCTGACGCCACACCACACGCATCGTGGTAGAACTGGCCGACATCTTCCAGCAGGCCAGCCCGGATCTCCGGCATGCCTTCCCAGGGCAAATGCTGCCGTCCCACCTCCGGGCCATGAACGACATCGCCCTCTGCCGTACCCCCGCCCTCGGCGGCTCCGTCTATAGCCTGTGACGACTGTGGCGCCCTCGACTACTCCTATCACTCATGCCGCAACCGGCACTGCCCCAAGTGCCAGGACGACCGGGCCCAAACTTGGCTCGACAGCCTTCGCTCCCGCCTCCTGCCCTGTGACCACTATCTGCTCACCTTCACCCTCCCCGCAGAGCTCCGCATCCTAGCCCGCTCCCATCAGCGGCTCGTCTACGGCATCCTACTCCGTGAGGCCGCCGCTGCCGTCCAGACCCGCCCGCGTCGCGATTCTCGCCGTGCTCCACACCTGGTCCCGCACCCTCACCTACCACCCCCACGTCCACCTCCTCGTCACCGCCGGCGGCCTCTCCCCCGACGGCACCGCCTGGGTCAAACCTGCCCACCCTCGCTTCCTATTCCCCGGATATGCACTCTCCGAGATCTTTCGCGCCAAGGTGGGAGACGCCCTCATACGCGCCGGCCTCAAACAGGAAACCGATTCCCACCTCTGGAACAACAACACACCCTGGATCGCCCACATCCAGCAGATCGCCAACGGCCAACGCGCGGCCCTCTACCTCTCGCGCTACGTCTACCGCGTCGCTCTCACCAACCACCGCATCGAACGCTTCGAGCACGGCCGGGTCACCTTCACCTACACCCACGCCCGAACCCACCAGACCCGCCGCATGACGCTCCTCGTTCAGGACTTCATCGCCCGTTTCCTCCAACACGTCCTTCCACGCGGCTTCACCAAGATCCGCTACTACGGCCTCCTCAGCTCCACCTCCGGCAAGGACCTCGAGCGCGTCCGCCATCTCCTCGAATCCGCCGCCCCACAGATCCCTCGGCCACCTGCCGAAGAAGCCGGCGTCGAGGGCCACCCATCCACACCAGCCCAATCCGCCCTACCTGCACCACGCCTCTGTCCCGTCTGCAGGCGCGGTCACCTCTATCTCTTGGGCACCACTTTCAAGCCCAGGGCACCTCCATGATCCACGGACTGCCGATCGCCGCTCCCGCCTGCCCTTGTGCCCCAGCCCAGCGCTGGGTCGCCCAGCCTCGCTGCATCCTTCCCTTTCCGCTCCTCCCCCTCACCCCCCTCCTATCTGACAGCTGGAGCCAAACCACATCTCCGAGCCCCTCCCCTGAACCGCTGCCCCCACCCTCCGACCACTCCCGGAGCGCCTCTCGGCCACTCGCCCACGTCTCACTACCCTCCCCGCAGCATTGAAAACCCAAAACCACGGCTCCCTCCCGCTCCCTCGCCCGGATTGAGCCCAACACCAGATTCTTGCCGCGGCTACGCGCAGCAAGAATCTCTACTTCGTTAGGCGGTCGTGCTGATCGCAAATCTGCGCCGCGCCGGTGATCGCCGGCAGCCCGGGACGGCGCGAGCGTTCGGCGACGGTGGGCCGACCCCCGTCCTCCCGCGCGGTCGCCGGCTCGAACCCGACCAGCAGCGTCCGTTCCGAAAAGGGTCCGCCGGCCTCGTCCCCGCACGCGGCGGTGGCCGCCGATCGACTCCCATCAATTCGGCGTCGGCAAGTGGCTCGATCGCGAGGGGTGGGTACGGATCCGGGACCTCCGCCTCCTGCGGCTCGCCCCGGCAGGAGAGCACCGCAAGCAAGGAGATCCAGGTGGCACAGGCCATGGTGTATCTTCTATAAATCATGGTCGGATAGCGACTTAGTTCGGCTTTTCCTCAGAGGCGAAGCCGGATGATCTCGGGACGCACGCGGGAGGATGGTCGGGAACCGTCCACGTCGACTCCCTCGAGCCCTAGCAGCGCGGCCTTTCGACCGATTCCACCGCCGAAGCCGACCAGGCGGCCGTCGGCCGCGACCACCCGATGGCAGGGCACCATGATCGCGATCGGGTTGGCACCCACCGCCTGACCGACCGCGCGGGCCTTGCTCGGATCCTCCCCGATGTCGCGTGCGACCTCACCGTACGTGACCACCCGGCCGTACGGGATCAGCAGCAGACGGTCGTACACGCGTCGCTGGAACTCGGTCGCCGGGCTCAGGTCGAGGGGCAGGTCGAAGCTCGTCCGGGCGCCCGCGAAGTAATCGTGGAGCGCGGCGACGGCCCCCTGCAGGTGGGGCGGTGGCGGCGCCGATGAAAGTGACTCTCCCGGCGACACGTGGCCGAGATCGGAATTCGGCTCGGAACGGAAGTCGATGCGCCGCACCGCCGTCTCTGTGACCCAGATGCGCACGCTTCCGACGGAGGGATCCGTGACCTGATCGGACCAGACGGGCACGGGGTTCAGTTTCCGTCCTCCGACCGATGCTGTGCGGCGCCGGCTGCGTGACCGGATCGCTTCAGCGCCTCTTGCAGCGCGTCGAAGCAGAGGAGCGCGCACTTGATCCGGACGGGGAACTTGCTCACCCCCTGGAGCGCGCGCAGATCGCCCAGCCGCCGGTCGCCCGCGGCCGCGGCGTCGCCGCGCATCATTCGGGTGAAGCTAGCGGCGAGCTCGTCGGCGTCGCTCGTCCTGCGGCCCCCGATCAGCCCGGTCAGCATCGAGACCGCGGCTTGCGATATCGAGCAGCCCTGTCCCACGAAACGAGCGTCCTCGATCACGTCGCCCTCGATCCTGAGCTGCAGGCGGATCTCGTCTCCGCACACCGGATTGGCCATGTGCACTTCCACCGTGCTGTCGGGGAGCTCACCCCGATTCCTCGGCCTACGGTAATGCTCGAGGATCAGATGCTGGTACAGCGATTCGAGGGGGGGGTGCTCCATGGCCCAGCTCCTTCAGCCGAAGATCCCGCGCACCGTGTGCAGTCCGGCTATCAGCCGATCGACGTCCTCGACGGTGTTATAGAAGTAGAACGAGGCACGCGTGGTGGCGGAAACATCGAAGCGGCGCATCACGAGCTGGGCGCAGTGATGACCGGCTCGCACCGCGATGCCCTCGGAGTCGAGGATGGTGGCGATATCGTGCGGATGAGCATCCCCCAGCATAAACGAAATCGCTCCGGAGCGCTGGCTCAGGTCGGTGGGGCCCAGGATGCGCAGGCCCGGAACCTCCGCCAATCGTTCGACCGCGTACTCCAGCAGGGCGCGCTCATGGAGCGCGACCCGTGCCATCCCGATCCCTTCCAGATACTCGACCGCTGCGGCCAATCCAACAGCGCCCGCGATGTGCGGGGTCCCGGCTTCGAACTTGTGCGGCAGGTCCGCCCATGTGCTCGCGTCGCGCTCCACGATCCTGATCATCTCGCCGCCTCCCTGGAACGGGGGCATGGCCTCGAGCATGAGACGACGGGCCCAGAGCACACCGATTCCAGTGGGGCCGCACATCTTATGACCGCTGAATGCGTATGCATCGCAGCCCAGCGATCGGACGTCGACCGACAAGTGAGGGGCCGCTTGTGCGCCGTCGACCAGTACCACTGCCTCGCTCCTGGCGCGTACGGTTCGTACGATCTCAGCGAGCGGATTCACGGTACCGAGCGCGTTCGAGACGTGCGTGAGGCTGACCAAGCGCGTACGCGCGTTGAGCAGGCTCGGGAGCTCGGCCAGGCGCAGCATCCCTTGATCGTCGAGGTCCAGCCACCTGAGAACAGCACCCGTCCGCCGGGCGACGAGCTGCCACGGTACGATGTTCGAGTGGTGCTCCATCTCGGTGAGGAGGATCTCGTCGCCGCGCTGGAGAAACTCGAGACCCCAGCTGAACGCCATCAGGTTCAGCGCCTCAGTTGTACCGCGGGTGAACACGACCTCTCCCACGTCGTCCGCTCCGATGAAGCGCGCGACCCGAGCGCGGGCCCCTTCGTAGGCGAGAGTAGCGCGACGCGAGAGCTCGTGGATTCCGCGGTGGACGTTCGCGTTGTCCTTACGGTAATAGTCGTCGAGCGCCGCAAGCACCGGAGCCGGTTTTTGCGTGGTCGCGGCGTTGTCGAGGTAGACGAGCGGGCGCCCGTTCACGAGCTGGCCGAGGATCGGGAAATCCTGACGGAGGGTCCCTGGATCGATCCCAGAATTTGCTGCGGTCATGGTCGGGGGCGTCACTGGACCTCGACGAACACGGCGTCGCCGCGGATCTCGACCGGATAGGTCTTCACGGGCCGGATGGCGGGTAGTTGCATGGCGAGACCGGTGCAGACGTCGAACTTGGCGCCGTGGTATATGCACTCGAGCCGGGTCCCTTCCAGCTCACCGTGGGAAAGCGGATAGTCTTGGTGGCTGCAGCGGTCGAGAAGAGCGTAGAAGTTCCCATCCACGTTGGCCAGCACGATCCGTTCGCTCCCTGCCGCCACTTCGAGGAGACGGCCCGTTGGGCAGTCCCCGGTCGCAGCCACTCGCACCCACTCAGCCATGCACTTCGCTACGAAGCTTCTCCTCGATCACGCGCGTGACCTTCTGGGTCACCCCGCCGAGCGGTAGCCGCTGGAGCACTTCGCCCAGGAATCCGACCACTACGAGACGCTCGGCTTGGCCTCGCGACAATCCCCGACTCATCAGGTAGAAGAGCGTCTCCTCATCAAGCTGCCCGACCGTGGCGCCGTGTGAGCATTTTACGTCATCGGCCTCGATCTCGAGATTGGGTAGCGAGTCGGCACGAGCCCCATCCGACAGAATGAGATTCCGGTTGGTCTGGTAGGCGTCGGTCTGTTGCGCCTCGTTGGCCACCCGGATGACGCCACGAAAGACCGAGCGGCTGGCGCCGTCGAGAGCTCCCTTGTAGAGCAGGTCGCTCCGCGCCGCGGGGGCGACGTGGTCCTGACTCGTGTTGTGGTCGAAGTGCTGGTCGCCATCACCCAAGTAGAGCCCCAGCATGTTGCTGTCGGCGCCGGGGCCGAGCAGCCGTGCGTTCAAGTCGACGCGCGTGGTGGTCGCGCCCAGGCTCACGTTCAACGTGTCGAGCGTGGCGTCCCTGCTGGCGAGGGTGCGCTGTGCCGTCTGGTAGAACGCACCCCTCCCGAGGCGCTGCACCGCCACGTACTGGACACGGGCCCCGTCGAGCGCGATCACTTCGACCGCGGTCGAGGTAAGCGTGGGTTCGGGTAGGTCGTCCGAGAGCGCCTCGTCCACGTACGAGAGCTGAGTCGTGGCCTCGGCCACGATCAAGCTACGCGAGAAGAAGGCCGCTCCCGGTTCCGAGTACCACCGCGTCACTCGGACCGGGCTCTCCAACCGTACGCCCTGAGGGACGTGCAGGAAGACCCCGTCCGTCCACAGCGCGGCGTTGAGCGCCTGTAGCTTGCCGTCTTCGGGTGGAACCACGTGATTGGCGAGGTGCTTCTCGAGCAGCTCGGGATGCTCGACGACCGCTTGGCGCAGCGACGAGAGCACCACGCCTCGCGAGGAGAGGTCGGTCCGTATGTCGGTGTGCACGACGCAGCCGTCCACCAGCACGAGGTGTCCGGACGCGTCATGGTCCTCGGCCATGGCACGTCTCAGCAGCGTAGGCCACGCTCGGGGATCGTCGGCGAGCGAAACCGCGTGGGAAAGCCTGAGCCGATCGAGCGCCAGCTTCCGCGCGAGGTCGGTGTAGCGCCACTCCTCCTGATGCGTGTTCGGCATCGGGGTGGCCTCGTACACACCCCACGCGTGCAACCGTCGCTGTGCCAGCCATGCGGGCTCGGTCGCGGTCAGCCCCTCGACGGCAGCCCGATCGAGCGCTCTTCCGATGCGTGCCTTCTGCCTGACGCGATTCGCGACCGCCTCAGCCAACCGAGCCCTCCATCTCCATTTCGATGAGGCGGTTGAGCTCGACCGCGTACTCGAGCGGGAGCAACTTCGCGATCGGCTCGATGAAGCCGCGCACGATGAGCGCCATTGCCTCTTCCTCGCTCATTCCCCGGCTCGTCAGGTAGAAGAGCTGCTCGTCACCGATCTTCGAGACCGTCGCCTCGTGCCCCACGTTGGCCGATCGTTCCTCGATCTCGATGTACGGATACGTGTCGGTGCGCGCGGTTTCGTTGATGAGCAGGGCATCGCATTCGACGTTCGATCGGGCTGAATGCGAGCCCTCGTAGACCTTGCAAAGACCCCGGTACGAGGAACGCCCGGTGCCCTTCGAGATCGACTTGGACACGATGCTCGATGTCGTACGGGGCGCGGCGTGCACCACCTTGCCGCCGGTGTCCTGGTGCTGTCCGTCGCCCGCATACGCGATCGAGAGGATCGAGCCGTGAGCGCCCTCGCCGACCAAGTAGCAGGATGGGTACTTCATGGTCGCCTTGGAACCCAGGTTCCCGTCCAGCCACTCCATGGTCGCGCCCTGGTTCACCAGAGCCCGCTGGGTGACCAGGTTGTACATGTTGCGCGACCAGTTCTGGATGGTCGTGTAGCGGAAATGCGCGTCCCGCGCGACCACGATCTCGATCACGCCCGAGTGGAACGACTCGGTCGAGTAGACCGGAGCCGTGCAGCCCTCGATGTAGTGCGCTCGGCTTCCCTCGTCGGCGATGATCAGCGTGCGCTCGAACTGCCCCATCCGTTCCTGGTTCACGCGGAAGTACGCCTGCAACGGGGTTTCGAGCTGCACGCCCTTGGGGATGTAGACGAACGAGCCTCCCGACCACACCGCCGAGTTGAGCGCCGCGAACTTGTTGTCCGCGGGGGGAATCACGGTCGCGAAGTGCTTGCGGAACAGGTCCGGATGCTTCCTCAGTCCGTCCTCGATCGAGTCGAAGATCACCCCCTTCTCGTCCCACTCCTTCTTGAGCGAGTGATAAACCATCTCCGACTCGTACTGCGCGCCGACGCCGGCCAGGATCTTCTGTTCAGCCTCGGGGATGCCCAGCTTTTGGAAGGTGTCCTTGATGTTGTCCGGTACGTCCTCCCAGTTGTTCTTCATCCGGTCCTGGGGACGGACGTAGTAATAGATCTGGTCGAGCACGCTCTCGAGGTGGGACAGGTCCGAGCCCCAGGTGGGCATCGGCTTCCTCAGGTACAGCCGGTATGCCTTGAGGCGAAACTCGAGCATCCAATCGGGCTCATCCTTATGCGCGGAGATCGCGCGCACGACCTCCTCCGAGAGCCCGGGCTCGGTGCGGAAGACCGGCTTGTCCTCGCTCCGAAAGTCGTACCTGTACATGTCCAAATCGAGGCGTTCGACGACTTCGTTCTTGGGCATGGCCTACCTCCCCACTACGGCTTTGTCTTCCGCTTCACGCCACGAGGCGTACCCCTCTTCTTCCAACCACAGTGCGACCTCCGGGCCACCGGAACGGACCATGCGACCGTCCACCATCACGTGCACGACATCGGGCTCGAGGTAGTCCAACATCCGCTGGTAATGCGTGATCATCAGCACAGACATGGCCGGATCCTCGCGGCGCAGCGTGTTGACCCCCTGTGCGACCACCTTGAGAGCGTCGATATCGAGCCCCGAGTCGGTCTCGTCCATGATCGCCAGCCTGGGCTTGAGCACCGCCATCTGGAGGATCTCGTTTCGCTTCTTCTCTCCGCCGCTGAACCCGTCGTTGACGGGCCGCTCGGCGAAGGAAGGGTCGACCGCGAGGAGTTTCATTCGATCGAGCAAGAGATCTTGAAAATCGAACAGGTCCAACTCCTCGTCCTCGGCGAGGTGCGACTGCATCGCGGTGCGCAGAAAGTTCGCGATGGAGACGCCGGGGATCTCGACCGGATACTGGAAGGCGAGAAAGACGCCCGCCCGGGCACGCTCGTGCGGATCCTGCTCGAGCAGATCCCGCCCGTCGAAGTCGACCCGACCCTTCGTGACCTGGTATCCGGGGTGACCCATCAGCACCTTGGCGAGGGTGCTCTTACCCGAGCCGTTGGGGCCCATGATGGCGTGGACGGCACCGGGGCTGATCTCAAGGTTCAGCCCTTTCAGGATGTCGAGGTTCTCGTCCGCGACCTTGGTGTGAAGATTCTCGATTCTCAGGATCGGTGTGTCAGGCATGCCGGGGTCCGAGGCCACTTTGCAAAAGCCTTATTTAGAATGATTCTGCGTCTCATCAACCTACCGGGGGGGCTTGGGGGGCGTCAAGTCCAAAATGGTGAGTTTTAGGGGCTTTTCGTGGGTCGAGGAGACCGCGTGAGGGTACCTCCCGCCGCCTCGGGGGAGGGACTGGTGGGGGACGGGTAGACCCCTTCGCTGACCTTCCGGGGCGAGCGGATCGGGCCGGTGCTCGGCGGTGGCGGGATGAAGACGGGGGCCGTCCCACGATCCCGTGCTTCGAGGCTCTACCGTCCCGATGCGAGCCGTCGAACGATCGCATCGATGGCGTCACGGACCGAGACCGCGGGAAGATTGGCGCCGTTCACCAGAATCGCGAAAGCTACCTCCCTACCGCCGGCGTCCAGGAGGTACCCGGCGAGAGCCGACACGTTGGTGAGCGTTCCGGTCTTCGCGAAGACGCGGCCCTCGAGGCCGGCCAGCCGGTCCTCGAGCGTGGCGTCTGCCTCGCCCGGCTCCGCGAGCGCCGCGCGGAAGGCGTCGCCCCACGGGCGGCCGCGCGCGTACGTGAGCAGGCGGACGAGCGCTCGCGGGGTAGCCAGGTTCTGGACCGAAAGGCCAGAGCCGTCCACCAGCTTGAAGTCTTGCGGATCGACGCCCACGACCTCCGCGACGTGGCGGAGGGCTGCGTCCGTGCCCTCCGGCCAGGCTGCCCGGCCCGCGCTGACGCCGCCCACGCTCCGGATGATCTGTTCGGCGATCCAGTTCTGGCTGGTTCCGAGGGTGGCCGCCACGATCTCGAGGAGCGTGGGGGAGGGGAGGGTTCGCAGGGGGCGAGCATCGTCGCACGACCGCACGCTGCCGGAGACACACTCCCCTCCCAGCGGCTCACCGGGGGCCCAGGCGACGCGCCACCCGCCCTCGACGGCCACGCCGCGACCGGCGATGGCTCGGTGCAGGGCCGCCGCTGCCTGCCGCACCGGATCGCGGGTCGCGACCGAGAGGGTGTCCACGCGTCCCACCGGCACGCTTCCGGTCAGCTCGAGGGCGCGCGACTCCGGAAGGAACGCGACTTCGACCTCTAGCGTGGTGTCGGACCCGGTGTCCAGGCGAGCACGCACGAACCCGTCCTCGCCGAACGGCCACCAGCGCACGGTCACCGAGTCACCCGGCGCGGGGCCACCCCGTACCTCGATGTGGGTCTCCCCCTCCGCGAGCGCGAACGCGCCTCCCGAGGCTCCTGCCGCGACGGGCAGATCCTCGACCATCCAGCTCGGGCGCACGCTGACCGAGTCCCACATCGAGGCGTCGACCACGAGCGCTCCGGACACCCTGCGGATGCCGACCTCGTCGAGCGATTCCGCCAGTCGCTGGAGCGCTTCGGAGTCCGAATCCCACCATCGTGCGGACAGCGTGGGATCTCCCGTCGCCGCGACGATCAGGTCGCCATCGACAGTCACTCCGGACACCAAGGGATCCGAATCCGACGTGCTCAAGGAGCCGGTGCTCAGGAGGGTGGTCTCCCAGCGGTAATCCGGACCGAGCAGGTCGAGCGCGGCGACCGTCGTGAGCAGCTTCATCGCGGAGCCCGGGATCATCCGGCGCTCCGGGTCGTGGGCGAGCAAGGTCTCACCCGTAGCGAGGTCGACCGCCAGCACCCCCCACTGCGCTCCCGCGAGTGGCCCGAACCTCACGACCGCGAGCGGATCGGGGGGAGGTGGCGGTTCGGGTGCCCGCGGGGAACAACTCCAGCCGACCGTCAGGACGGTCAGCACCAAAGCCGGCCTCACCAGGGCACTCGCTGGTTCGCCGGGTGCGAGCGTCGGCGCGTCTCCCGGTGCACGAAGCCGTCCACCACGCAGCCGTCCAGCTGCCGGGTCGTAACGACATCCCAGAATCGCGACACGTCACGACACTCGATCAGCCCGTGGTCGTCCGCCAATGCGGCGAGCAACCGGGCGGCGGCGCGCGGATCGGGCTGAAGCACTGCGAGACGGGCCAAGATGCTCCTCGGGAGGCCCGGTGAAGGTTGCAAGGGGCGTAGAATGCGGAGCGGGCGGGAGCCGCGGCAAGGCGCGGCATGCGAACTGCGAGCTGCGGATCCGCGGATCCGCACCGAGGGTACGGCCACCCGATCCGCCTATCCCCCGCAACCCAGCGTACGTGTCCAAGCGCCCATCCCCACCCGAGCCCGTGTCGGGGGCGTCCGCGTCCTCCGCTTCCCAAGAGGCCGACCCGCACGGCCTCTCCGCGGGAGAGGCCGCAGACGAGATCGAGCGTCTGCGCGCCGAAATCCGCCGACACGACTACCAGTACCACGTCGAGGTGCGCCCGGAGATCGCCGACGACGAGTACGACCGGTTGTTCAGGCGGCTCCAAACCCTCGAAGGTGCGCACCCCGACCTCATCACCACCGATTCGCCGACCCAGCGGGTTGGGGGCGAGCCACGGCCGCAGTTCGAGAGTGTGGTCCACACGGCGCCGATGCTTTCGCTCGACTCGACGCAGGACGAGGCCGAGCTGCGGCGGTTCGACGAGCGTGTGCGCAGGGCCGTGGACGGTCCGGTCGAGTACCTGCTGGAGCCTAAGCTGGACGGGGCGTCCATGGAGCTGGTGTACGAGCACGGCCGGCTCGTGCGCGCCGTCACGCGTGGTAACGGTGCGCAGGGCGAGGACGTGACCGAGAACGTGAAGACCATCCCCACGGTCCCGCTCCGACTCCGCGAGGCCGAACGGTCGGCGCCCGAGCTCCTGGCGGTACGTGGGGAGGTCCTGATGTACATCTCGGACTTCGAGGCCTTCAACGAGGGGCTGGTCGAGACTGGTGCCGAGCCATACGCGTCGCCGCGAAACTCGGCAGCCGGCGCGATCCGCCAGCTCGATCCGCGACTCACAGCGCAGCGCAGGCTGGACTACCTCGCTTTCGATGTGCTCACCGTGCGCGGTGCCAGCTTCCGCAAGGACAGGGACGGAGTGGAAGCACTCCGCCAATGGGGCTTCCGCGTTCCCGAGAAGGTCGCCACGGCGACCACTCTGGAAGAGGTGCTCGCCTATCACCGGAGCTGGGCCGAGCTACGGGACGAGCTCAACTACGAGATCGACGGCGTGGTGGTGAAGCTCGACGATCTCGACGAACGAGCCGACATGGGCACGACCTCCCATCACCCGCGCTGGGCGCTCGCGTACAAGTTCGAGCCCCGAAAGGAGGTCACGCGGGTCGAGCGCATCGCGGTATCGGTCGGGCGGACCGGTGTGCTCACCCCCGTGGCGCTTCTGCTACCGGTGCAGGTGGGGGGCGTAACGATCGCGCGCGCGTCCCTGCACAACCGCGAGGAGGTGCGGCGCAAGGACGTACGCCCGGGCGACCTGGTGCGTATCCAGCGCGCCGGCGACGTGATCCCGCAGGTAGTGGAGCGGGTCAAGGAAAAGGGCAGGAGGCGCGGCAAGCGCTTCGTGATGCCCGCCGAGTGCCGGGCTTGCGGCACCCCTGTGGAGGAGCGCGGTCCCTTCACCGCCTGCCCCAATCGCTTCGGTTGCCCAGCGCAGCTCAAAGGCAGAATCCGCCACTTCGGATCACGCGACGCTCTGGACATCGCGGGCCTCGGTGAGGAAACCGCCGTCCTGTTGGTCGAACAGGGGCTTGTGAAGGAACTGGCCGACCTGTTCGTCCTCGAGGTGCCCGCAGTCGCCGAGCTCCCCGGCTTTGCGGAGAAGTCGGCCACGAACCTGGTGGAGGGCATCCGGGGAAGTCGCGAGCCCGAGCTCGACCGTTTTCTGTACGCCCTCGGGATTCCAGAGGTCGGGACGACGGTTGCGCGCGACTTGGCGCTCCACTTCCGCAGCCTCGACGAGATCCGAGGGGCGAGCGCCGAGCAGCTCGAGGAGGTCGCCGGCATCGGGCCGGTGATGTCGGAAGCGATCCGCGAGTTCTTCACGCATGATCAGAACGCCCGCGCGATCGACGCGATTCTGGGACGGGGGGTTGTGTCGGTCGCGCCGGACCTTCCGTCCGAGACACCCCTCGGCGGAAGGAGGTTCGTGTTCACCGGGACGTTGGAGGGGCTCACCCGGGCGCGTGCGAAGCAGATGGTGGAGGAGGTAGGAGGCCGCGTCGTGAGCGCGGTCAGCAAGGAGACTCATTACGTGGTGGTCGGGGACGATCCGGGCTCCAAGTTCGAGAAGGCAGTCGAGCTCGGCGTGCCGACGCTCGACGAGACGAGCTTCGTCGCGCTGCTGCGGGACGCCGGCGTCGAGGTCGCCTGAGCGGTGCACAACGTCGACCTGGCCGCCGCTCTCGAAGAGGTCGTCCTCGACACGCTTCCTTGGGAACAGTTCGGGTGTTGGCTCGCCCGGCGAACACCGTGAGCGGTCCGATCGGGAGCGTGCCCGAATGACGGGATTGCCGCGCGACGTGGCCGAGGCGCTAGAGCGCTGGCGCATGGGAGGTCTCGTCTCCGAGGAGCAGGCCGAAGCGCTGCGTGCGGATGCAGAGGCGCATGCCAGCAGTCGCGGGCGGCGCGGCTTCCAGTACGTGCTCGCCGCCACGGGTGCGAGCGTGGGGGTGTCCTCGGTGCCGTGGGAGCGCTTGCCGCCACCGCGGCGCTCCTTTTCTGGCTATCGGCTCTACTCGGCGGCGCCCCAGCGGAGCCAGAAGGCGAGCCCCCGACCGTGCCCCAGTCGGAGTCCCAGTCGGAGCGTGGTGACGCAGCTCCTGCGCGGCTCTAGCTTCCCTTCCGGCCCGTGGGCCGGGACGCTACAGGCATGACCTCGGAGGAACCCATGCTGGGCATGGATCTCGGCGGCAAGCTCGCGTTCGTGGCCGGTGTCGGCGACGACCGAGGCTACGGATGGGCGATCGTGAAGGCGCTGGCATCGGCGGGCGCTCGCGTCTGCGTCGGCACCTGGCCTCCTGTGCTCGGCATCTTCCGGAAGAGCCTCGAGCGCGGAAAGCTCGACCTCTCGCTTCCCGGAGGCCGGACACTCGCGCTAGAGAAGGTCTATCCTCTGGATGCCGCCTACGACACGCCCGAGGACGTTCCACCGGAGGTGCGTGAAGACAAACGCTACAGGGACCTCGAGGCGTTCACGGTGCAGGAGGTGGCCGACGCGCTCCGACGCGACTTCGGGGAGCACAGCTTGGACGTGATCGTGCATTCGCTGGCGAATGGTCCGGAGGTGCGGAAACAACTGATCGACACCAGCCGATCGGGGTACCTCGCAGCGATCTCGGCCAGCGCCTACTCACTGGTGAGCGTCGTGCAGCGGATCGGCCCGCTCGTGCGGCCGGGGGGCGCAATCGTCTCGCTCAGCTATCTTGCTGCGGAGCGCGTTATCCCGGGATACGGCGGAGGGATGAGCTCGGCCAAGGCGGCGCTCGAGAACGATACGCGCACGCTCGCGTTCGAGGCCGGCCGCCGCTGGGGCGTGCGCGTGAACACGATCAGCGCGGGACCTCTCGCGAGCCGGGCCGCCAAGGCGATCGGTAAGATCGATCAGATGGTCGAATACTACGACGAGAACTCCGCGCTCGGTGGGGTGAACAGCGCTGCCGACGTCGGATACGCCGCCGCCTTCCTCTGCTCACCCTTGGCCGGTGCAATCACCGGCGTCACCCTGTACGTGGACAACGGCTACCACGCGATGGGGATGGTGGCCGAGCCCCATCTCGCGCCGAGCGGACGTGACGCCCCGGGGGAGCGCGACCCAGGCAGCGCGGAGCGGGCCGAAGGAACCTCCGACTGAGCGGCGTACCCTTCGGCGAGCGCCTTCCGCACGTCGCAGTCCCACCTCCCGGTCCGCGCTCGCTCGCGCTCACGGCCCGCCTGCGAGCCGTCGAGTCGCGCAATGTCACCTTCATCGGAGAGCGCTTCCCCGTCTTCTGGGAGGCAGCGCGCGGATCGAACGTGCGCGACGTGGACGGCAACGAGTACCTGGACCTGGGCGGCGGGCTCGGCGTCGCGCTGGCCGGGCACGCGCATCCGCGCGTTGCGGCCCGGGTCGCCGAGCAGGCCGGTCTCTTGATGCACGGCATGGGCGATGTCCATCCGCCGGAACGGAAGCTCGAGCTGCTCGAGAGGTTGGTCGCGCTGACCCCTTGGCCGGACGCACGCGGCGTGCTGGCGTCGTCGGGCTCGGAGGCGGTCGAGATCGCGTTCAAGACCGCGTTGCTTGCGACCGGGCGGGCGGGCGTTCTGGCCTTCTCCGGCGGCTACCATGGCCTCACGATGGGCGCGCTGGCCGCGACCGACCGTGAGCTGTTCCGGCGCCCGTTTGAGCGCCGCCTCTATCAGGGCGTGACCCGCGCACGGCTGCCCACGGAGCGTGACCGCGCGGGGGCGCTGGACCGCGCCCTCGAAGCGGTCGAGCGCGCGTTGGCGCGCCCCCCCGGCGGGGACCCGGTGGGCGCCGTGGTGGTGGAACCGATCCAGGGGCGCGCCGGCGTGCGCCTTCCTGCGCCCGGCTTCCTCGCGGGCGTGGCGGAGCGGGCGCGCGCAGCGGGCGCTCTGCTGGTGTGCGACGAGGTGATGACCGGCCTCGGCCGAACGGGCACCCTGTTCGGGTTCGAGCACCACGGGGTCGTCCCCGACTTGCTCTGCGTGGGCAAGGTGCTCGGAGGCGGCATGCCGCTGAGCGCGTGCCTCGGGCCCGCTCGGGTGATGGACGCCTGGCCACCGTCCGAAGGGGAGGCGATGCATACGAGCACGTTCCTCGGCCACCCCGTCGCGTGCGCGGCCGCGCTCGCGTTCCTCGACGTGCTCACCGAAGAGAGCTTAGTGGAGCGGGCACGCGTGATCGGCGACGTGCTGCGCGAGGGTCTTGCAGCCGGCCTCGGCGATCTGGACGAGGTCGTGGAGGTGCGGGGGCGTGGCCTGATGATCGGAGTGGAGCTGGCCGCGGCGGGTTCCGCCTTCGCGGTCGCCGAGCGGGCGTTACGGGCCGGGTTGCTCGCGCTCCCTGCGGGCGAGCGGGGCGAGGTGCTGGAGCTCACCCCGCCCGCAGTGCTGACGGGGGCCCAGGCCGATCACGCGCTGGACGCCCTCGTAGAGCGCATCCGGCGGTGGACGGACGAGCGGTGACCGGAGCCAGGTACGCTCGGGGTGAATGGCCTGCCGTGCTGTTCGACCTGGACGGCACGCTCGCGGACACCGTGCCGCTCATCCTACGCTGCTACCGACACACCATGCGGACGCACCGTGGCTTCGAGCCTCCCGACGACCTCTGGTTGCGTCATATCGGCCGGCCCCTACGGGCCAGCATGGCCGACTTCGCGGCGGACGCGGACGAGGCGGAACGCATGGTCGCGACCTACGTCGAGTTCCAGAGGACCGTGCACGACGAAATGGTGCGCGCGTTCCCCGGTGCGGTCGACACGATCCACGAGCTGCGGCAGCGTGGGGTGCGCGTCGGGGTGGTTACGAGCAAAGGGAGCGAGATGACCGGCTGGACGCTCGGCCGCTGCGGCCTCGCGGAGTACGTGGACGTGCTCGTGACCGCCGACGACGTGCGCGAGGGCAAGCCGCACCCCGAGCCGGTGTTCAAGGCCCTCACTGACCTCGATCTGACCGATCGTGCCGCCGAGGTCTTGTTCGTGGGGGACTCACCCCACGATCTCGTGGCGGGGAGGGAGGCGGGGGTCCGCACCGCTGCCGTTCTCTGGGGGCTGTTCTCGCGAGCGGTGCTCGCGGAGGCCCGTCCTCACCACTGGCTCGAGGAGTTCGGGGAGCTGCGTGCTCTGCGCCCGGAGTTGTGAGCGTGGGCGGTGAGCGGTCAGTTCTGCGCGGCGCTGTCGATCTTCTCAGCGAGCGCGAGGTCCCGCTCGGTCACGCCGTCGGCGTCGTGGCTGGACAACCGCAGGCGCACCCGGTCGTAGCGCACGTCGATGTCGGGATGGTGATTGGCCAGCTCGGCCAGCTCGGCGACCCGGTTCACGAACGCGATGGCGGCGGGAAAGGTGGGAAACCGGAACTCCCGGCCCAGCGCGTCCTCGTCGCCCGTCCAGCCGCTGCGCTCGCGTAGCCAGCCGTCGATCACGTCTTTCTCGAGGCGGTCCTTCACTTGGGTGCTCCCATCGGGGGGACGAAGTAGCCTCCCAACCCCGGACCGGACGAAGGGTGCCGGGCCGGGTGGGGCCCCCGGGCATGGGTCCGGCCCCGGGGCGATGCCCCCGTGCGGTGCCGCCACGGGGGGTAGTGGGTGATGACCCACTCCCCCACGGGGAATGGGATTGAAGCGCAGGGGACCCCTGGGTAAGTTTACCGCCCTGTCCCGTCGGGGCAGCAGCGCCCCCATCGTCTAGTGGCCTAGGATCTCTGGTTCTCAGCCAGAAGACCGGGGTTCGATTCCCCGTGGGGGTATTGAGGGTCGCTTAGCTCAGTCGGTAGAGCACCACGCTCACATCGTGGGGGTCGCTGGTTCGAGTCCAGCAGCGACCATGGGCGGAGTGAAGCACCTCAGGGCCTCCGGGCCTTGAGGTGCTTTGTTCGATGAGCTCGGTCCGTCGAGCGACCGGGACGAATGTCAATGAGACGAGCCCGCTGGGGGTTGACCCCGCCCCGCTCACCATACATACTGGTCGGTATCTAATTTCGGGTGTCTACCCCACGGTGGTGGCATCGCCGAGCAGGGACCTCAATGGATCCGCGCACGAAGAGGCCTTTCATGATCAGACCCCGCGACCCGGAGGCAACCCGAGCACAGCTCCTGAAGGCAGCATTCGCCGAGATCTATGCGCACGGTTATGCCACTGCCAGCGTGGACCGGATTGTGGAGGAGTCGGGCGTGACGAAGGGCGCTCTCTACCATCACTTCGGCAGCAAGAAGGGGCTCGCTGAGGCGATGATCGACTCGATGATCGGCGGTATGGTCGTCGACTCGTTTCTAGGACCACTGGGCGAGGCCTCGGACCCGATCGACGGGATCCAGCGATGCATCTCGGCGAAGGTGGACGAGCTGACCCCGGAAACGGTCTCGTGCGGGTGTCCACTCAACAACCTAGCCCAGGAGTTGGCCGGCTCTGACGACGACTTTCAGGCACAGATCGACGCGCTATACGAGCGTTGGCGCCTCGGTCTGACTGAGGCGCTTGCGCGAGGCCAGGAGTCGCACCTGGTGCGCGACGACGTCGACGTAGGGGACGTCGCCATGTTCGTGGTTGCCGCCATGACGGGCATCGCCGGCTTCGCGAAATCCTCTCGGAGCGTCGGGGTCGCCGGCACGTGTGCGGGCGTCCTGTCGAGTTATCTCGACAGCTTGCGTGCACCTCCATACCGGACGGAGCCTCCGTCCGACTCTCGAGCCCGTCATCCGAATCGTCACGACGCCGGGTGGGTGCGACCCACCGGCGCTGACCCACTAAAGGGGACCTAGCCGATGGCACTGAAGACTCCGTGGGACCTCAAGGTGGAGCGATTCGCTCGGGGTGTGATCCGCTTCCGCTGGCCACTTCTCATACTCACCCTACTGGCTGTCGGCGGGATCGGGACCGGCACGAGCGGCCTCTACTTCGACACCGATTATTCGGCGTTCTTCGGCGACGAGAATCCGCAGCTCACTGCGTACGAGCAGCTACAGAACGTCTACACGAAGAATGACAACGTTCTCTTCGTCGTGGCCCCAGCGAATGGCCAGGCATTCTCCGAGCAGTCACTGCTCGCGGTCGAGGAGCTCGTCGAAGCGGGCTGGCAGCTGCCCTTCGCCATGCGCGTCGATGCGGTCACCAACTTTCAGCACACGAGCGCAGTCGAGGACGACCTGCTCGTAGAGGATCTTGTCTACGATGTCGGGTCGAGCACGGAGGCCGAGCGCGCCGCGGCCCGGTCTGTGGCGATCATGGAGCCGTTTCTCGCCAGGCGCCTGGTCGATGACGAGGCGACCGTGACAGGAGTGAACGTCACCCTGCAGCTTCCGGGCGAGGACCCGACCGAGCCTGTGCAGGTGGCGGCCGCAGCTCGCGAGGTGGTTGCAGAGATCGGAGCCCGGCACCCCGAAGTGACGATCTATTTGACCGGCTTCGCCATGCTCAACAACGCGTTTCAGGAGGTGAGCATGGACGAGCTCGCTTTCCTGATGCCGCTGATGTTTGGGGCGATGTTCCTGGTAATGATCTTCTCGCTACGGTCAGTGAGCGCGTCGATCGGCACGATGTTGTTGGTCGGACTCTCCGTGGTCGTGGCCATGGGGCTGGCCGGCTTCGCCAGTGTCGGGCTGACACCGCCCTCGGCACAACCCCCACGATCATCATGACCCTGGCGATCGCCGACTCGATCCACGTCCTCGTCACGATGCTCAAGGAAATGCAGTCGGGCATGTCGAAGCACGACGCGATCGTGGAGGCAATACGTGTGAACATGACCCCGGTCTTTCTCACGTCGCTTTCGACCGTGATCGGGTTCCTGAGCCTCAATTTCAGCGACGTACCGCCCTTCAACCACCTCGGCAACATGACCGCTGCCGGGGTGACCGCGGCGTTCGTGTTGTCGGTGGTCTTCCTTCCCGCTCTGGTCGCGATCCTGCCCGTCCGCGCTCCACGGATGCGGACGACAACCTCGAACGTGTACGGGCGTATGGCCGAGCTGGTCATTGCCCGGCGCAAGCCCCTCCTCTGGGGGTCGGTTGCCTTGACGGTGTTTTTCGTCGCGATGATCCCGCAGAACGAATTGGACGATCGTTTCGTCGAGTACTTCGATCAGAGCATCACCTTTCGGACCGATACCGATTTCACCGCAGATAATCTGACCGGCATCTAAACATCGAGTTCTCGCTTGCGAGCGGAGAGAGTGGCGCGATCAGCGAGCCGGCGTATCTCGCCATGGTGGAGGACTTCGCGCAGTGGTACCGGGAGCAACCTGGCGTCATGCACGTGAGCACGTTCACCGACGTCATGAAGCGCCTCAACAGGAACATGCACGGAGACGATCCGGCGTACTACGCGTTGCCGGAAAGCCGTGAGCTCGCAGCGCAGTACCTTCTGCTCTACGAGATGTCCCTTCCGTACGGGCTCGACTTGAACAATCAAATCAACGTGGATAAATCGGCGACTCGGTTCGTCGTGACGCTCGAGAACATCAGTGCGGTCCAGGTGCGAGGCCTGGTGGAGTCCGGCGAGGAGTGGCTCAGAGCCAACGCGCCCGAGCCGTCGCATACTGTCGGCTCGGGACCCCTGGTCATGTTCGCGTACATCTCTGGAATCAACATCGAAAGCATGCTAGTGGGATCGACGGTCGCGCTCGTGCTGATCTCGACGTTGATGGTGCTGGCCCTGAGATCGGTTCGGCTCGGGTTGCTGAGTTTCATCCCGAACCTCATTCCGGGGGCGATGGCGTTCGGGATCTGGGGACTGGCTTCTGGAACGGTGAATCTGGGCCTCTCGATCGTCATTGGGATGACGCTGGGTATCGTCGTAGACGATTCGATCCATTTCCTCACGAAGTACCTGCGCGCCCGGCGAGAGCACGGTTTCGACTCTGCGGATGCAGTGCGCTACGCCTTCTCGACGGTCGGCCGAGCCTTGACTGCCACGTCGGTGATCCTGGTGATCGGATTCGCAATCCTTTCTACCTCCGCCTTCGGCATGAACGCGGACATGGGCAAGATGACGGCAATCACGATCGCGTTGGCCCTGGCTGTGGACTTCCTCTTCCTTCCTCCTCTTCTCATGGCAATAGACCGGGCGCCCGCGCGGGGCCCAGCGGGAGTCGCCGACGCAGCGCCCGCGCCGGCGCTGTGACGGCCTGATGCGGGGATGGGCTACGAGTGGGATCCCGCCGCTCGACGGCGGATCCGATGCAAGGCAGGAATCCGATCGACGCTGCAACCATTCGAGGTGATCAAGATGAGCGAAATGAGAACGTGGATCGTCCCTGGTCTGTTGGTGGTCATGGGCGCAACGAGTGCAACGTCGGCTGCCGCACAGAATGGTGCGATGACCGGGGACCAAGTTGCACAGGAGGCAGATCGGCGTGATAGCGGATTCGGCGATCAGGCCGCGGAGCTCATGATGGTGCTGAGGAACCGCAACGGCGACGAGAGTTCACGCCGGATGCGAAACCTCACGCTCGAGGTGGACGGAGACGGGGACAAGACGCTCGTGATCTTCGACGAGCCGAACGACGTCAAGGGCACCGCGTTCCTCAACTACACGCATCGGAGCGGCCCGGACGATCAATGGCTATACCTCCCGGCCCTGCGCCGGGTGAAGCGGATCGCGTCGAACAACAAATCGGGGCTGTTCATGGGCAGCGAGTTCGCTTATGAGGACATCTCCTCCCAGGAGGTGGAGAAGTACACCTACGAGTACGTCGGGGCTGAGTCGGTGGACGGTGTCGCGATGCACGTCGTGGAGCGGGTACCCGTCGATGAACGTTCCGGCTATACCCGCCAGATCGTGTGGTACGATCAGGCCGAATTCCGGATGCAGAAGGTGGACTTCTATGATCGGAAGAACGAGCTACTGAAGACGCTCACCTACCACGGGTACGAGCGCTATATGGATCAGTACTGGCGCTCCGACCGAATGGAGATGGTCAATCATCAGACCGGGAAGAGCACGACCCTGACGTTCACGAACTACGAGTTCCGGACGGGGCTCTCGGATCGGGACTTCGATCAGAGCGCGCTTCGTCGGGCTCGATAGGCTCGGGTCCGGCCTCCCGATGACCGGGCGGATGCGAGGCGCATCAAGCGTCCGCTGCGTCGGGTTGGGTCTGGCAGCGGCGGCGGTGGTCGCCGCTGCCGTCCCGCTCCGGATGGTGCACGCCCAGGATCTCGTTTCGGGTTCGGTGACTGTCGAGGGACGCGGATTTCCCCGAGGCGGACTCTATCCAGAGCAGCACCGGGGATACGGCGGTCTCGTTCTCGAGCCGGAGCTTTTCCTGTCGAGCGAGGATGGCCGGCACGCGTTCACCGTGGCGCCGTTCGCGCGCCTCGATTCGGGGGACCCGGAGCGAACGCACTGGGACCTGCGGGAGCTTTACTGGCGGACGTACGGCGATGCCTGGGAGCTCGAGGTGGGCCTTTTGCGCACTTTCTGGGGCGTGACCGAGTCTCAGCATCTCGTCGACGTTGTGAACCAGACCGACCAGGTCGAGAATCCCGATGGCGA
Source organism: Longimicrobiales bacterium (assembly GCA_965237965.1). Taxonomy (GTDB): domain Bacteria; phylum Gemmatimonadota; class Gemmatimonadetes; order Longimicrobiales; family Gaopeijiaceae; genus UBA2988. Next base: position 1,463,798 of record CBDEGT010000003.1, on the reverse strand, counting down.
GGACAAGCTGGGCCAACCGGCCCTGCACGGGACGTGGCTCGCCGATTGGGGCACGATCGACGTGTACGTCATGCCGCTGTTCAGGGAGCGGACGTTCGGCGGAGCCGAGGGCCGTTTCCGGTTCCCACTCCTCATCGACAAGGACTCCGCCGAAGTGGACGGATCTTTGAGCGTCGCGGCTCGATGGTTCCACTTTCTCGGCCCACTCGACATCGGGGTGTCGGGCTTTTACGGCACCTCGAGGGAGCCCCGATTCGTTCCAGTCGGTCCGTCCAATGAACCCACCGCCTTCGCACCGCTCTACGAGATCGTCCAACAGGTCGGTGTGGATGCCCAACTCATACTGGGTGGATGGCTCTGGAAGCTGGAGGGAATCACCCGTTCCGGTCAGGGGGATCGGTTCTACGCGATGACGGGTGGCTTCGAGTACACCCTCGGGAATCTGGGGAACTCGGGAATCGACCTCGGTCTTATTGCCGAGTACAGCTTCGATTCACGAATAGCCGACTTCGATGATCCTCCTTTCGCGGTCTCGATATTCGCCGACGATCTCTTCCTCGGAAGCCGGCTGGCGGTCAACGACGTTCAGAGCACTCAGCTGCTGGGGGGCGCCGTGCTCGATGTCGAGTTCGGCACCGTGTCGCTGCTGCTGGAAGCGAGCCGGCGCGTCGGGGAGAGCTTCACCGCGAGCTTCGAGATCAGATCGGCGGCCAACGTCGATCCCGAGGATCCTCTGTACCTCTTTCGGCGTGATACCTACGCACAGCTCGGGGTCGGCTTCTACTACTAGGGCCTGTTCCTCCACTGGGTGGACCGCGACGGCTCATCACTACTACAGGACGAGATGCGGTCGCTTGACCGCTACGATCCACGATGCCTCCGACGCTCGCTTACTACCTTATCGCAGGGCTCTTCACCCTCTCGTCCGCCCTGATCTGGGGCGTGAATACGCTCTTCCTGCTCGATGCCGGGCTGGACATCCTCGGGGTGTTCCTGGCGAACGCAGCGTTCACGGCCGGCATGGTCCTGTTCGAGGTGCCGACCGGTGTCTTCGCCGACACGACGGGGCGACGTTCGAGCTTCCTGCTGAGCGTTGTCGTTCTGGCCGTGACTACCGCGGCGTACGTGGTCGCAGCGAGGATGGGCGGCGGACTACTCGCCTTCTCGGCGATCTCCGTCCTCATGGGGCTCGGCTTCACGTTCTATTCGGGTGCTGTTGAGGCCTGGCTAGTAGACGCGCTCCAGCAATCGGGGTTCACGGGCCAGCTCGACCGGGTGTTCGCTCGGGGCTCGATGGTCTCGGGCGGGGCGATGCTCACGGGTACGTTGGCGGGCGGGCTTCTGGGAGAAATTGATCTGGCTATTCCCTACGTCGCGCGCACCATGATGCTGATCGCGGCGTTCGTCGTGGCGTGGTTCACCATGCACGACGGAGGCTTCACGCCCCGCGTGTTGAGCTTTCGCGAGCTTCCGAAGGAGATGCGGAGGGTAGCCGCGGAGTCGGTGCTCCACGGTTGGGCGCAGCGCCCGGTGCGCCTTCTCATGTTCGTTTCGTTCTTGCACTGGGGATTCATGAGTTGGGGCTTCTACGCGTGGCAGCCGTATTTCCTCGAGCTTCTGGGCCGCGACGCAGTATGGGTTGCAGGCGCAGCGGCTTCAGCGATTGCGGGGGCGATGATGGTGGGCAACGCGATCGTCGATCAATTGTCGCGGTTCTGCGGACGCCGGACGACACTCCTTCTTTGGGCTGGTGCCGTCGAAACCATAGCAGCGATCGCCGTTGGGCTCACGAGCGAGTTCTGGCTTGCGCTCGTGGCCATGGTCCTGTGGGCGACGGCCATAGGTGTGACCGGTCCGGTGAAGCAGGCCTACCTCCATGCGAGTGTCCCGTCCGGTCATCGCGCAACCGTGATTTCGTTCGATTCCATGTTCGGAAACGGTGGTGGCATCGCCGGCCAGGCCGGGCTCGGTTGGCTGTCGCGCACGCAGTCGATCGAGCAGGGATACGTGGTCGGGGGCGCGGCGACCGTACTTGCGTTGCCGCTCTACTGGGGCATTCGCAAGATCGGTGGTACTCCCGACACGATGCTGGGGGACCGGGCTGGCGTGGACGCGCCCTGCGCGGCGCAGGGCCTTCCCGACGTTGCGGGCGTGGACGCGAAGGCGCACGGAGCTGTGGCCCGGTAGCCGCGAAAGTAGCGGGACAACTGTGGGGTGGCCGCTTCCAGTCCAGACTGCGGCCTCGTTGGATCCGCGGGCTGGTCGACGACGGGTTCCCTGGCCCCGTTTTCCGCGGCGGCCGGGGGCCTACGGATGCACCGCACGTTTCACCCCTCGGCTTGATCGGGCCGGTAGAGGATTACGTGCGCCCGTTCGAGCGTGATCAAGCCGCCCCCGATCATCCCGTCCAGCACGGGCAGCAGCTCACGCAGCTTCTCCTCGTGCTCGACGACCTCGACGATGACCGGGAGATCTGTGGAGAGCCGGAGGACTTTGGCGGTATGGAGCACCGCGCTCGCACCGAATCCCGCGATCGCGCGCACGACGGTGGCGCCCGCACATCCGTGGTTGCGGAGGGCCAGCAGGATTGCCTCGTGGAGCGTGCGGCCCTCATGCGGCCCCGAACGGCACTTGTCGGATTCGCCCAGGAAGATCCTCATCAAGGTGCGCTCGCCTTCCAGCCGCTGGGTCATCCGGTCCTCCTGAGCAGAGCCTCCGCCGCGGCCATCCCGAGCACGACCGCAACAACCCCGAGCGCGAGGCTACCGAGTGCGTAGCCGGAGGCCCGTCCCCATTCACCTTCCTGGAGCATCGCCACCGTCTCGAAGCTCAACGTGCTGAAGGTCGTGAAGCCACCCAACACGCCGATCGTCACGAAGCTACGCGCGTCGGCCGATGCAATGGACGCGCGTAGCCAGATCACGAGAAAGCCCAGCATGAGCGATCCCGAGACGTTGACCGCCACGGTCCCCCACGGGAGATCCGATCCTGTGATTCTCTGGACCCAACCCCCCAGGCCGTAGCGAGCCACTGCACCGAGCGCGCCACCCGCCGCGATCCAGAGAGGCGTCATGGTCGTGGCATCATCAGCGCGGGAACGTTGTTGGGCGGGAGCATCTCGCCTGGGTTCATGCCGGGGGGCTCTACCCGCCCCACCTCCCGATGAGCCGGTGGTCCTGCGCTGCCCCTCGAATCTCTCTTCGACAGCGAGTGCGCGCGCGCTGGCGCGCTTGACCGCGTGAGTCGGGCGCCTTCATATAGCGCGACCAGGGATTCCCGGGAGCACGGCCCGTCCGGTGGCCGCGCCCCCGTCCTTTTCCCACAAAGAGGTCGGCGTTAGCGGTCTGCTGCGAGCCGCCTCGGTCGCCCGGTCCGATGCCCGTCAACCCGTCCGCAGGGGGTGCAATGAGAGTACCGCGGCTGCCGTTCCTGTTGCTCGTCGCCGCCGGCGTGACCTTCCTCACGCCCCCGCAGGAGGTGCTCGCGCAACAGCCGGTCGTCGCCCTCGCCGCTGCGCCGGCTACCGCGCAGGAGGCTCCGGCTCAGGCCGAGGGGCCCGTCGGCTTCCAGCAGCGCGCCGACGCTACGATGGGGCGGGTGAACGGTTGGATCGCGGCCGTCTTCTTCTTCGACCTGATGTGGTGGGATCCGCTTCACAGCGTCCCGCTCGTCGTCGCTTGGCTGGTTGTTGGGGCGTTCTACCTGACGCTGCGCATGGGGTTCATCAATCTGCGGGGGTTCAAGCATGCCGTAAACGTCGTCCGCGGCAAGTTCGATAACCCCGACGATCTGGGCGAGATATCGCACTTCGAAGCGCTCAGCACCGCCCTGTCGGCTACCGTGGGGTTGGGGAACATCGCGGGGGTCGCGATCGCCATCAGCGTCGGCGGCCCCGGCGCCACGTTCTGGATGATCGTGGCCGGGTTCTTCGGAATGTCCGCCAAGTTCGCCGAATGCACGCTCGGTCAGGCGTACCGAGAGGTGGATTCCGGCGGCCACATCCTCGGTGGTCCGATGGAGTACCTGTCCAGGGGGCTCGCCGAGCGGGGCGCACCTGGGCTGGGGCGGGTGATGGCCGTGCTGTTCGCGCTCCTTTGCATCGGCGGATCGCTCGGCGGAGGTAACGCCTTCCAGGTGAGTCAGTCGATGAACGCCATTCAGGAAACTGTTCCCGCGTTGGCCGGGAACGGCTGGATCTACGGGCTGATGATGACCTTCCTGGTCGGCATCGTCATCATCGGCGGCATTCGGCGCATCGCCAACGTCGCGGACAAGGTGGTGCCCGGGATGGCGTTGATATACGTGACCGCGGCGCTGGTCGTGATCGCCGCGAACCTGTCGCAGACGCCCGCGGCTCTGGCCGCGATCTTCCGCCAGGCCATGAGTCCCGACGCGGCGTATGGCGGTTTCATCGGGGTGCTGGTGGTGGGCTTCCAACGTGCAGCCTTTTCGAACGAGGCCGGTGCCGGCTCGGCGGCGATCGCCCATTCTGCTGCTCGGACCGAGTACCCGATCCGTGAAGGGATTGTGGCGTCGCTCGGGCCGTTCATCGACACCGTGATCATCTGCACCATGACCGCGCTGGTGATCGTGTTCAGCGGCGCGTACAACAATCCCGAATACCAACCTCTGATCGCGGAGCGGGCGGGCGCTGCGCTCACGTCGCGGGCGTTCGGCGAGCACCTATCGTTCTTCCCTTATGTGCTTTCGTTCGCTGTTATCATGTTCGCGTACTCGACGATGATCTCGTGGTCGTACTACGGCGAACGTTGCGCGGTGTGGCTGTTCGGTGAGGCCGCGTCACTGCCCTACAAGGTGCTGTTCCTGGTGTTCGTGTTCCTGGGTTCGATCATCACTGCCACGAACGTCCTGGACTTCGGCGACCTGATGATTCTGGGGATGGCGTTCCCGAACCTGTTCGGCGTGTACGTGCTGAGCGGCAAAGTAAGAAAACTCCTGGACGACTACTGGAATCAGTACAAGGCCGGGGAGTTCCCCGAGTACGAGGTGCGCTTCAGCTTCAAAGGTTGGTAGGGGGCGCGCCTTCCGGGATCGCCACGCCGCGGAAGCGAAGGAACGCCCACAACAGGGGGATCGCGATCGTGAACGTGGCCCATAACGGCAGTCCGTAGGCGGTTCCGATGTCGCCGAAAGCCATCGCCACCATGGCGACCAGGAGCGCGTAGGGTAGCTGCGTGCGAACGTGGTCCACGTGGTCGCATGCGGACGCGGTCGAGGACAATACAGTCGTGTCCGAGATGGGCGAGCAGTGGTCGCCGAAGATCGCTCCCGCGAGCACCGAGCTGATGGTCCCCAGCAGGATCGAGTATTGCAGGCTGCCGTCGAACCCTGCACCCCCACCGAGTGAGACCGTGAGCGGGATCACGAGCGGGAGCAGGATCGCCATCGTGCCCCACGAGGTGCCGGTCGCGAACGACATCGCAGCAGCGACCACGAACACGAGCCAGGGCAGGAGCCGGAGCGCGACGTTGCCCTCCAGGATCTGCGCGAGGTAGGCGGCGGTGCCCAACTGCTCGGTGACCGCACCGAGAGACCAGGCCAGCACCAAAACGACCACGGCGATCATCATCGCACGCATGCCGGCCAACCAGCCCTCGATGGTCTCCCTCAGGGACAGCAGCCCCTGCCCCACCGTGAGCGCGAAGGCGGCCAGGCAGCCCGCCAGCGAGCCCCACAGCAGCGTAGCGAACGGGTCTGCGGCCCCGAAGACGTCGAGCAGGGACGCGCCCGGCCCCGCTCCCGTCCGGCCGGTGGTGTAGAGCCCCCCCAGCACGACGCCGACGACGACCAGCAGGGGTAGCGCTGCGTTCCACCAGCGGTTGGGCACGCCGTCCCGGGCGTCCAGCGATGCCGCCTCCGTGTCGGTCGCCAGCTGGGCCCCGGGCCGGTACACCCCCTCACCCCGAGCAGCGCGCAGCTCGGCCCGCGCCATCGGACCCCAGTCTCGATTCATCATCGACGTCATCATGACGAACAGCAGGGCCAGCAGCGGATAGAACCGGTAGGGGATCGTCTCGACGAAAACGGTGAAGGGGCTGGCGCCCGCCAGCGCTACGGCGCTCTCCGGATTCTGCTCCGCAGCGATGCGCAGCCCATCCGCGATGAGGCTGATCTCGTAGCCCACCCAGGTTGAGATCGGCACGAGCGCGGCGACCGGCGCGGCGGTCGAATCGACGATGTAGGCCAACTTCTCGCGCGAGATTCGAAGTCGGTCGGTGATGGGCCGCATGGTGTTGCCGACGATCAGGCAGTTGGCGTAGTCGTCGAAGAACACTCCCATTCCGCCGACGAACGTCGCGATCTTTCCACGGCGGCGGGTGCTGGCCAGCGGCGCGACGGCCGCGACGATCCCCGTCGTGCCGCCGTTACGCGACATGATCCCGACCATCCCCCCGAGCAGCAACGAGAATATGACGATCTGAGTGTGGCCGCCGTCGACGTCGCCGAGCGCGGGGACGACGAGTGCGTCCACCAATCGCCAGGTCGCCCGCAACGGATCGAAGCCCGCGATCGCCAGGGCGCCGAGCCACACCCCGGCGACCAGCGCTGTAATGACTTCCCGGAAGACCAGCGCGAGTGCGATGGCCACGAGCGGAGGGAGCAGGGAGAACCATCCAGGGACCAGAATCGGAGCCACCTCGAGGAGGGTGTCACCGCCGCCGACCTCAAGTGGGAGCTGATCCCGCGTCGTCACCCGCATGTCACCGAGCGTCACCGACTCTCCCGGCTGGGCCGTCCCGCTCCCGATCAACTCGCCCCGCGCATCGTGCACCTCCCAGAGCGCGCTCCCTTCGGGGTCGCCCCGCACGATCACTTCGAAAGGCACGCCGCTCAAGACGACGGCGGGGGCCTCCTGGACCTCCTGGGCGCGCGCGGATGGGGCACACAGAAGCGCCGAGATCGAAACGAGGAAGGGGAGGATCCCGGGGCGTCGGGGCACGGGACGTCGTCGGAGGCTCGGGGAGGGGCCCGAAGGGGAGGGGCCCGAAGGGGAGGGTGATGATGCGCTTGACGAAAGATCTTGTAAAGCTTGCGCGCGCCCGCTCGCTTGCGCATCCGTCCGTACTCGAGATCCTCGGGGGAAGAGGGAGCTATGTTCACTCGCGATCTACGGCGTGCGCTGGCCGCCGCCTGGGTGCTGAGCGGTCTATGCTTGGGCGGGTGCGGGGGAGATGGAGCCGGAGACGGAGCGGCTGCGCCCGGGTCCGCTCGATTCGCGTTACTCACGTCGGGACCGGTGAGCGACGCCGGTTGGTACGCGGGCGGCTACGAGGGTCTGCTCCTGCTCCGTGACTCGCTCGGCGCGGCGTGGTGCGCGCGCGCGTGCTCGCGACCGTGTTCGGGGGCGCGTTGGGTGGAGTCGCGGGAGCCCACCTGGCCCTCGCACATACCGCTACGTTCGCCGAAGGGATGTCAGCGGGGCGCGGCTTCATAGCGCTCGCCGTGGTGGTGCTCGGACGCTGGCACCCTCTGGGGGTGTTGGCAGGGGCACTCCTGTTCGGCGCCACCTCGGCGCTCCAGTTCTCGCTCCAGGCACTCGAGATGGATCTGCCCTACCAGCTCTTCCTCGCCCTCCCCTACGTGGTCACGTTGCTCGCGTTGGCGGGGTGGGTGGGGCGCGCACGGGCCCCGGCCGCCCTCGGGCGCCCCTGGCCGGCCGAGCGCTGAGTAGTAGGTTCGACGCGTGCCCAGAAGCCACCGCTCGATCGCTCCCCTCCTGCCGGCTCTCGCTGCGCTCTTGCTCGCCGTGCCGCCCGTGTTCGGACAGGAGCGCCCGCAGGCTGGGGTCGTGGAGGCGGCACTCCTTCTCAGACAACTGGATGGCGTCAAGCGAGTGCTCCTGATCGGCGCGCACCCGGACGACGAGAACTCCGCCCTGTTGGCCACTCTCGCGCGCGGGATGGAGCCGAGACTGCCTACCTCTCCCTCACGCGGGGGGATGGCGGACAAAACTTGATCGGGCCGGAGCTGATGGAGGGGCTCGGCATCGTGCGCACGGGCGAGCTAGAGGCGGCGCGCACGATCGACGGAGGAAGGCAGTTCTTCACGCGCGCGATCGACTACGGGTTCTCGAAGAGCGCCGACGAGGCGTTCGCGCACTGGCCGCGCGAAGAGCTGCTGCGCGACGTCGTGTGGGTCATCCGCGTATTCCGCCCTCACGTGATCGTCTCGGTGTTTTCGGGCACTCCGTCGGATGGCCACGGCCAGCACCAGGCGGCCGGCATCATGGCGCGTGAGGGCTTCAGCGCGGCCGGCGATCCCGATCGCTTTCCGGATCAACTGGAGCACGTCGATGCGTGGCAGCCCACCAAGCTGCTTCGCAACGCGCGTCGCGATCCCGAGGGAACGCCGATGGCCGTGATGGAAACCGGTGCGTTTGATCCGGTGCTGGGCCGCTCCTGGTATCAGGTCGCGATGGAGGGCCGCAGTCAGCACCGCTCGCAGGACATGGGGGCGGCTCAACGCCCGGGGCCGCGCACGACCTCGCTCGTGCTGGTCGACGCGGTGCGCGAGATCGATCCGGTTGCAGGGCTATTCGCGGGTGTCGACACGACGCTCGCGGGCTTGGCGGCCACCCTTCGGTACGGCGTTCGCGCGACGATTGAGATCGAGGCGTATCGCACTTCTATCCGTGAGGCCGAGGCGGCGCTCGGCGTGAGCGATCCCGGGCGCGCGGTTCCGCCGCTGGCGCGCGCGCTCGGCCACCTCGATGCGCTCGCGGGGATGGCCCCCACCTCCGGCGCCGAGGGCGCTCCGCTGCCGGGTGGAGGATTTGCCACTGAGCTCCAGCACGCGGTCGCTCACCACGCCGCAGTTGCACAGCGTGCCCTGCTGGCCGCAGCCGGGATCGTCGTCGACGCCGCGACGGAGGATGACCTCCTGATTCCCGGGCAGGAAACGTTCGTTACCGTTCAGGTTTGGAACGGCGGACGCTACCGCATCGAGCGGGCGCGGCCCCGGATTCTGGTGCCGGAGGGCTGGCGGGCGTCGGAGGTGCCGGCGCGCGCTTCCGATGGTGGACGGGGCGGCGCACAGCCGCCCCCCACGGAGCTGCCCGCGTCCGGTGGTCCGATCGAGCCAGGTCAGCTCGCCCGCTGGTCGTTTCGCGTCACGGTGCCTGCCGACGCGGCCCCGACCGAGCCCTACTTCATGCGGGACACACGCGTCGGTGACCTGTACCGCTGGCCGGCCGATCCGGGTCTGCACGGCCTTCCGTTCGATCCCCCTCCGATCGAGGGCGGCGCCGACCTGGAGATTGCGGGTGACGAAGGCGCGGAGCTCGCCGAGACGCACCTGCTCTTGGAGGCGCCCTTCGTCGGCGTCGCCCAGGCGTCCGGCGAATTTCGGGAACCCGTGTTGGTGGTCCCCGCGATTTCGGTCGCGATCGATCAGCCCACCATGGCATGGCCGCTCTCGGATTCGTCGCCTCGCGAAATCGCCGTGCGGGTCAAGGGCGAGGCCGAGGACGGGGTGCGCGGATCGGTGCGGCTCGAGGCTCCAACCGGGTGGACGGTGGTGCCTGCCACCGCCGCGTTCGAGGTCAGCGAGCCCGGTGCGATCACCTCGGTATCCTTTCTGGTATCACCGCCTCCCTCGGCCGAGGGAGACACGAGTGCTGCGGCGGATCGCGTCGTGCTGCGCGCGATCGCGGAGGGGGTGGACGGACGGCAGTGGGACCGCACCGTGGAGGTCGTGGACTATCCGCACATTCGCCGCGCCGTCTATCTCGTTCCCGCGGGCGTCGAGGTCACCCGGGTTCCGGTGCGCGTCGCCGAGGGGCTCAGGGTCGGGTACGTCATGGGCACCGGTGATGACGGCTTCGAGGCGCTTCGCCAGATCGGAGTGGACGCGGAGCTGCTCACCTCCGCCCGGGTGAGCGCCGGAGAATTCCGCGGTCTGGACGCGGTCGTGGTGGGGGTGCGCGCCTACGAGACGCGCTCGGATCTGGTCGCCGCCAACGCGCGGCTGCTCGACTTCGCGCGGACCGGCGGGACCGTGATCGTCCAGTACCAACAGTATCAGTACGGGGACGGCGCGTTCGCTCCATATCCGGTGCGGATCAGCCGTCCCCACGATCGGGTCACGGATGAGCACGCTTCGGTGAGGATCCTCGACCCGTCTTCCCCGATCCTGAATTCACCGAACCCGCTTGCGACCGAGGATTGGAACGGTTGGGTGCACGAGCGCGGCCTCTATTTCCTGGGCGAATGGGGTGCGCCCTTTACGCCGCTGCTCGAGATGGCTGACCCGGGCGAGGAACCCCTCCAGGGGTCAATCCTCGTCGCGCCGGTGGGCGAAGGCCTCTACGTGTACACGGGGCTCGCTTTCTTCCGACAGTTCCCGGCCGGCGTGCCGGGCGCCTACCGACTGTTCGCGAACCTGGTCTCGCTGGATGGCCGGGCGTGGGCTCGGTACCTGGAGGAGCGCGCTTCCCGCTGAGCCGTAGCTGTCCGCCCTGGCTCGTCAATTTCCGAAGCTCACTCCAAGCGCACGGGCGGTACGCACCAGGTCTCCGTCCGTCGGCACCATCTTGAGGCTCTCCACCGCATCCCGGAGCGGCACGGGCTCCACGCCCAGCCGGGTGATCGCTACCATGCACCCCCAACGTCCGTCCGCCGCGCACTCGACCGCGGCCGAGCCGAAACGCAGGGCGAGTAGACGGTCGTCAGCGATAGGCTCCCCCCCACGCTGCAGGTGCCCGAGTACCAGTGAGCGTGTCTCTCGCCCGGTCCGCTCGCTGATTTGCGTGGCCAGCTTCTCGGCCACGCCCCCATACCGCGCGGCCGCACCCGGCTTCGCCCGCTCCTTGAACGCAGCTTCCCCCCCCTTCGGGAACGCGCCCTCGGCCGCGACCACGATGGCGAACTCCCGCCCGCTCCGGTAACGATCCTCGATCTTCGCGCACACACGGTCCACGTCGTACGGGATCTCCGGGATCAGGATCACGTCGGCGGTGCCCGCGAGCCCCGCGTGCAGCGCGATCCATCCTGTATGCCGACCCATCAGCTCCACGACCATGATCCGCTGGTGGGCCTCTGCGGTCGAATGGAGCTTGTCGAGTGCTTCGGTCGCCGTCTGGACAGCCGTGCCGAAGCCGAACGTGATCGCGGTGGCGCGCAGATCGTTGTCGATCGTCTTGGGCACGCCGATCACGGGCAGGCCCTGGTCGTAAAGGCGTGACGCGATGTGAAGGGAGCCGTCCCCGCCGATCGCGATCAGTCCGTCGAAGCCCTTCGAGCGAACCGCCTCGATCACCTCACTCGAGCGATCGCGGGTGACCACCGTCCCGTCGGGGTCTGTCACCGGCCACTTCAACGGACGGACAGACGACCTGCTCGACGTGGTCGTCAAGATGGCCGACATGTTCTCGTCAAAGCTCGATCTGGCGCCACCGTCGGCCCGTCCACAGATCGTGAAGATTCCCGTGCTCGCCACCGTCGAATTCTCCCGCGGAGTGGACTTCGAGGACAGAGGGGATGCCACCCAGGCCCTCGAGCATTACCGCAGGGCAATCGAGATCCACCCGACACACCGGGACGCCGTGGCGGCCATCGAACGTCTCGAGCGTGGAGGTATCCAGTGACCGTGCGCATGCGTGGATTCGCGCCCCTCGGATTGGCCATCGGCATGGCCGCGGCCATGAACCTCTCGATCGGCTCGGTGGCAGCCCAGCAGGCGGAGATCGCGTTCGCTTCCGACCTGCCCCGCACGCTGGTCTTCATCGCCGAGGAAGGGCAGGGGGACGTCGCGACCCGAGATCTGTCGGGCTTTCTGCGGGAGGCGGGTTTCCCACTGGTCGACCCGGCCCTCGCCCATACCGCGGCCCAGCGCGACCTGGTGCAGTCTGCGCTGGACGGGGACGAGGGGGCGGCGGTTCAGCTCGGGAGAGATTTCGGAGCCCACGTGCTCATCATCGGCGTGGCCGATTGGGGAGCGCGCCCGGACCCCGTCGACGGCACCCTGATCACCGCGACGAGTGAGGTCTCGATCCGGGCTTTACGCCTCGACCGTGGCCACGTGGTGGCTGCGGCCCAGTCGAGCTCACGCGCCATCGAGGCCACGGAGCAGGCAGCTCGTACCAAGGCGATCCGCCAGGCGACCGCGCGTCTGCTCGAGACGTCACCATTGCTGGGCCAATTGATGAACGACTGGGAGAGCACGCCCTGGGAGGAGCAGGCCTACTGGCGTCCGGACCCGGGCTCGGTCGGGCAGCAGGTCCAGGAGACCCGCACCGATGCGGGCGTGGCGGCGCCCGGCCTTGCGATCCTCATGGCCGACGTGCGACCGGCGACCGGGGGAGGCCAGACGCGTGGGCTTGGGGTCGTGAAGCGCGGGGAGCGCTCCGCCTCGCTGTTCAACCCGGTCCGGCTCGAGGGCGTGGTCGTGGGAGAGACACGATCGGTGACCGTGGAGGGGAAGCCGGCCAACTTGGAGCCGCTCGACCCGCAGGAGGCCGCCAGCCTGGGTCTGGGCGGCCTGCAGGCACAGCGCTTCTGGGCAGAGACCACCCTCCCGATGTCGCGGGACAGCGTGAAGGTGGTCGCCATCGGCCCCTCCGGAGCGGAGAGCCAGGCTATCGCCGCGCCGCGTGTCGATGAGCGCGGGGCCGTGGTGATCGGCGTCGGCCAGTACGCGAGCGCCGAGATCCCAGACCTCGAATTCGCGGAGGCCGACGCACGGTCCGTATACGATTTCCTGCGCTCGGACGCGGCCGGCCCGTTCGAGGAAGATCACGTCCTGCTCCTCACCGACGAGAATGCGACCGCCGCGAAGATGCGCGAGGCTCTCTTCGTCTTCCTCCAGCAGGCCGACTGGGACGACCTCGTCTTCATCTACTACGCGGGTCACGGTGCCCCCGACCCGTCGCGTCCCGACAACATCCGCCAACTCGACGATCTCGTAGACGGTGACCGGCCGCAGTTTCCCTTTCACCGCGATCAGATCGAGCTCCCGGTAGCGATAGGCCGAGGGGATGGCCGAGTGCATGGTGTTCTCAGAGGCCATCACCAGCGTGTTGTAGGTCTTGTTCGCGGGCTCGAGGCGCGCGGCCAGGTTTACCGCATCGCCCAGCGCCGAATAGTCGAACCGATCCTTCCCCCCGACGTTGCCGACCACGACGGTGCCGGTGTTGATCCCAATCCGCACGTCAAGGGTCTCGGCGGCCGGGTCCGACCGTCGCCAGCGGTCGTTCAACTCGTTCATCTTTCGCTGCATCCGCACGGCGCATCGTAGCGCCCGATCTGCGTGGTCTGGGTAGGGAAGCGGCTCGTTCCACAAAGCCATGATTGCGTCACCGATGTACTTGTCGAGGGTGCCGCCCTCCTCGAGCACCAGGTCAGTCATCTCTGACAGATACTCGTTGATCATCGTGATCAGCTCCTGGGGGTCGAGCCGCTCCGAGAGGTCGGTGAAGCCGGCCAGGTCCGGAGAACAGGATGGTCAGCTCGCGCTTGGCACCCCCGAGCTTGAGCGCTTCCGGGTTCTCGGCGATCGCCTGCGCGACCGCGGGTGAGACGTACTTCCCCAGGGCTCCTTTGATGAAGCGCTTGTCGCGGCCCTCCACGACGGACACGTAGGCGACCGATCCCAGGTAGGAGAGCCCGATCGCGAGCAGGCAGGTTGCGATCGGCACTACGAGATACGGCTGACCGAGGTCAAGCAGAACCGCCCCTCCCGGAAGGAACAGCTCGCCGACGTACGCCCAGAATCCCACGCTGAGCACACCGAGGGCGAGCAGAAGGAGCACGACCGCGCCGACTCCGGCGCCTCTCCAGAAAGGCACGACACCTGCGAGCCCCGCCACCACCACTGCGAGCAGGAGTTGGGCCCACGTGGACATCGGTCGGATGAACTCACCGTCCAGCAGATTCTGGAGGGCGTTTTGCGTGCACCTCGACGCCGTACATCCACCCGAACGGTGCGGCCACCGCGTTTCCCTCGGTGACGGCGGGCGACTGGCTGTAGAACGGGGTACGGAATTTGTCGGAGTCGTGGAAGCCAGTGCCGAGAAGGACGACCCGGTCCCGGAACGCTTCGGGAAGGAACGTAGCTGTGATGGCAGCGACGCTGCCCGAGTGGGTCTCGAACGTGTTGGTGCGCCCCTGCTCGAGCTGCGCGACCGAAGGAGGCCCAACGAAGCGTAGGGGATGGGTGATTGCGTAGCTCTGTCCCTCGCGCCAGGGTCCGAGGAAATCGAGCGGGATCTTCGCGTAGGAGGCGGGCAGCCCCGGAAGGTCGAGCCGGCCCGACTCCTGAGCCGCGCGTAACAGCGAGTCCGAATCCACGCCCCGAGCGAGGGCCCAGAGGGCGAGGGCAAACGAGGGCTCCAGGTGGTCTCCCGAACGCACCGCGAGGACGCCGTCCTGAACGGTCTCGAACGGTGTCGGGACCTCGGCCGCCGCGACCCCCGCCGCAACGTCGGCGAAGTACGAGTGGGGCCGCTCGAGCACGGGACCGTCGTCGCTGGTCACCACCCTCGACACCAGCACGACGTTGCCCGCCCGCTCGATGGCCGCATGGAGCAGGTCGTCACCACCGTCCATCGCGTTGAGGTCCGGATAGGTGCGGTCGAGGAAGACGTCGAGGCCGATCACCCGGGCACCGGCGCCGGAGAGCGCGTCGATCAGCTCCGCGAGGAAGGGACGCGGAAATGGCGAGAGATACGGCCACTCGGAGACCGAGAGCGAGTCGAAGAGCACGAGCACCACCTCCGCGGCGGCCCCCTGGTCCGCGATCCGACTCCCCGAGGCAGCAGTCTGGCGCCAGCCCAGGAAGGCGCGCTCCGCCCCCTCGATCCCCGTGAGCGAGCCGTAGCGTTCGGCGATCAGCGCGCCACCAACCGATACGGCGACGATCAGCGCGACCGAGAAGAAGCGGTGATGCTTCATTACGGGGGAAGCGTCCTCCGACCCGGTGGCCGGAGGGGGGCTCCTCAGCGGGTGATGTCGTACACCAGGGACGCCGTTCCCCAGTTGTCCAGGCGCGTGGCGACCTCGCTTCCGTCGACTGTCCCCGCTGCGCGGCGCACGGCTTCCGCCACTCGATCGGCGAGCAGCACATCGCCGGTGACGAACCCCTCGGGGTCGATCGGCAAGTCGAGGGGGGTCGGGGTCAGGAAGGCGCGCACCATGCCTCGACCCGCCGGCTCCTGAGCCTCGATGTCGAAGCCCATCGCCTCGGACGGGAAGGTGAAGGTCGTATTCGCACCGATCCGATTGTCCCGGTGAAAAGCGTTCGGGAAGAGCACCGTGACCTTGTCGTCGGTGCCGAGATCCACGACGGTCAGGTAGCCCTCGCGCTCGGACGACGCCTGGAACTTCACAAGCTCGCCAAGCCCAAAGCCGCCGCGGTTCCCTTCGATCCAGACGCGCACGTCGAATCTCTGGCCCATGTTGTCCATTTCCGCGAGCCGCTTGGCGGCGGCCTCGCCGTTGAGCGCCGCGGCGATGTCGGCGGCGGCGGTCGCTCCGGCCTTGAAGCCCTTTCGCGGGAAGCCGTCTAGCCCGTAGATGCGCACCTCGGTCCCGCGGCGTCTGAGAAACAGGTCGGCGTAGCCGTTCTCCTCTTGGATGAGAAGGACTCGTGGCGTTCCGGACAGTGCTTGCCGGACACCCTCGGCGGCCTCGCTGTCCACGCCCGCAACGTTCACGCGAAGAACCGTTTCGGGTTGGCGGTAGCCCACCAGTCGCGCTCTGGCTCCCGACGACGGGGTCCCCCTCAGCACGCGCGTCGTGGTGCGGTCGCGGCTGACCGATTCGACCACCAGCCGGGCTCCCTCGTCCGTGTCGAGGACCGAGCCGGCGGTGAGTCCGAGCACCTGGCCCGCACCCAGCTCGGCCACGCCGTCGCGGACGCGAAGTACGGGAATGAAGCCACGGTCGGAGCCACCGGCGCCCGCGAACAGCACGGTCGCGCGGAGCGGCACGTCGTCCGAGATGTGCGGGTCCTGTTGGAAGCGATGACTCTTCAGGGACTCGCGGACCGCTAGGAACACGTCCTCGTAGGTCGAGGTCGCGGGCGCCTTCCAGAGCTGCTGCACCAGATATGTTGTGAAGGCACCACCGTAGAACGACTCGGCCCCTTCGACGCCCTGGAAGAAGGCGTCCACCGCCGCCTGGTCGGGTTGCGCGGCGGCCAGCTCGAGCACGTCGCCCTCGTCGATGTCGAACCCGCTCTGGTCCTCCGCGGCGCCCGGGAGCGCGCGTCGGCCCTGCGCGTTCGGCAGCGTGCTCGGATCACGGGCGAGCTTGCGCGCTCGAGAGAACGGCGTGACGGCTCGGGTGCCCGTACCCGCGTTGCAGTTGTCGTGCACGTACACGACGTTCTCGGTCGGCAGCGCCCGCAGCCACTCCCCCAGCACGTCGTCCGTGATGTCCAGCTCGGGAGAGGTGGGGCTAACGTCGGCGGGCGCGATGGTCTCGTCGAGCCCGTCCTCCTCGTCGCCGTTCTCGTCCCAGACCTGCGAGCCATGGCCCGCGAAGTAGACGACCACGTTGTCGCCGGGCTGCACGCTGCCCCCGAGCCAGCCGGTGATCTCGTTCTCGATGGCGGCCCGTGTGGCCTCGCCGTTTAACAGCAGGCGCACGTTCTCGGGTGCGAACCCCCAGCGTGCGACCAGCACGTCGCGGATGGCACGAGCGTCGTGCTCCGCTCCGGGAAGATCGCCGCCCTCGACGTCCTCGAAGTGGACGTAGTCACTGACGCCGATCACGAGCGCCCACTGGGTGGGTGCCGCAGGTCGTGCTGCCGACTCGAATGCGAGCAGTGGCAGCACGGCGGCGATTGCGGCGAGCGGTCCGTAGCGCTTCACGTTGGTCCCTCCTAAGCGAACGCGATCTCGGTTCCCTCGGCGGCGGCGCCCACCTCGAGCTCGAGACCTCTCGAGGCCGCCTCCTCCGCCGACGATCGACGATCTCCGCGAGCATGGCATCGGTGCGCTCGGGAGCGTGATGAAAGAAAAGAAGACGCTTGACCCCGGCCTCGGCGGCCAGGTCCAGCGCCTGCTTGAAGGTGGAGTGTCCCCAGCCCCTGCGGGCGCCGGAGTATTCCTCCTCGGTGAACATTGCGTCGTGCACCAGGAGGTCGGTCCCCCCGCAGAAGCGCACGAGGCGCTCCCGCCAGTCGTGGCCAACGGGATAGCCGCCGCCCATCAGCTCGTTGTCGGGCACGTAGCAGAAGGAGCGGCCGTTCGCATCCAGTCGGTAGCCGACCACGAACGAGGGATGGCGAACCCGCATCGCCGAGACCGAGGCGCCGTCCGACGTCCAGACGCCATCGTTCAGGTGCTCGAAGGTCATCTTGGCTGCGATGGCCTCGAAGGGAACCGGGAAGTAGATCGGCCCCATCTGACCCGCGAAAAGGCTCTGGACGTCCAGGTTCTCCTGCATCGGCCCGATCACCCGCAGATGGGCGTCGCCCTTGTACATCGGGCCGAAGAACGGGAAGCCCTGGATGTGATCCCAGTGGAAGTGCGTCAGGAAGATCGCGGCGTCCAGGGAAGAGCCGTTCTCGAGCAGGTGGGTGCCGAGGAGCCGGATTCCCGACCCCGCGTCGAAGATCATCCGGCGGTCACCGACACACGCCTCCAGGCAGGGCGTGTTCCCACCGTACCCGGCGGTGGCGGGTCCCGGGCTGGGGATCGACCCCCGGGTTCCCCAGAACCGCAGGGTCAGCGCACCGGCTCCCTCGGCGGGTTGGTGGTGCGCCCCGGCCTGGGCCGGCGCCACGGCGTTCCCGGACTCGGGCAAGAACGGCTCCTCGGGAGGGATGGTCGCAGTCTTCCTAATCTAGGGTCTGTTAACACTAAAGGCCCATTTGTATTATATTGGGGCTATGAAAATCACAGAGTCCCAATATCGTCGGATAGAGGCTTGCTTTCCACGTCAGCGCGGCAATGTGAGCTTCTCCAATCTCGAAGTGCTTAACGCGATCCTGTATGTGGCCGAGCACGGCTGCAAGTGGCGCGGGTTGCCTGCGCGCTTCGGTAACTGGCATACGATCTACACCCGAATGAATCGCTGGGCCAGGGCAGGTGTGCTGGATCGTGTCTTTGCGGCCCTGCAGGACGAGCAGATCATCCGGATCAAGATCGAAGCGCTGTCGCTCGACAGTACGATCGTCAAAGTGCACCCTGATGGCACCGGCGCGCTAAAAAAAACGGCCCGCAGGCCATCGGGAAGTCGCGTGGAGGCTGGACCACCAAGATTCATATGGTTGCCGCAGATGCTCGAACCGCGATAACCTTCTCGCTATCGCCAGGCCACAACCACGACGCACCCGAAGGACGCGAACTGCTACGCATGTTGAAGCCGGTACACTCCACTGTGTCGATGATCATGGACCGGGCCTACGAGGGGGCCGAAACACGGCAATTGGTGTTGGAGCTGGGGTTTACGCCGGTCGTGCCACCCAAACAGGGCCGTGTTAGCCCGTGGCAGTACGATCGAATCATGTATCGCCGTCGCAACGAAATAGAGCGGTTATTTCGGCGACTCAAAGGCTTCAGAAGAATCTTCTCCCGCTTTGACAAGCTCGACGTGATGTTCACGGCCTTCATCCACTTTGCGCTCATCGTCGAGGCTCTCAGATAGTGTTAACAGGCCCTAGTTGCGGCCGCCCGGGGGGGGGAGCGTTTCCGGACTGGGGGACGCGCCCCGGCCGTGCTTCCGCATGATGCCCACCGTCGTCACGGAGGCGCACCCTCCACTCCCAATTGTCGAGGCTTTGGTTTATGACGTACCCGCAGGACTCCCAGAGGAACTCGGAGTCGGCCACGAGTTGGTCCACGATCGGGAACGCGGCACCCTGGCGGTGGGCAAAGATCTGGTACTCCTGGATCCCCGATGGATGCGATGCGTCGCTCCGATCGAACGCGATCATGAGCGGCGGTCCGCCCCCGCACACAGCGGCTGCGCTTTCCTGGGGGCACCGCGCGCAAACACAACGCCAACGTCACGGAGCCGCACGATGCGTGATCATGTAGCCCATGAGCTGCTCGGTGTAGGCGTAGGCCGGCCCCGTGGTGTTCGTGTCCTGCCAGTCGAAGTCTGCCGCCCAGACGCGTCCGGCACCGCTGTCCCGGTAGCCGAGCGCGACTGCGGTGCTGGTCCAACCGAGGATCGGCGTGATCCCGGGGTAATTGCCCACGGCGTAGCCGCACCCGACCGAGCTGTATGGGAGTGCCTGGAAGACGTTGTCTTGCCAGAAGGGATCGCCCGGTGTGAACTGGACCACCGACGGGATCACGTCCGTGCAACCGCCCGACTCCCTGCGGCCGAGGCTGATGTTCGTGGCGAAGGCGGCGTTCCAGACGTCGTCCGAGATGTTGTATTCCGTGATGACGATGCCGCCGCCGTCGAGATACGCCTGTATCGTCACGGCATTGATGCCACCGGCAGACAAGTAAGTGCGGGAGACCAGGAGTGCCTGGACGTTGTCGTCGGGGGCGCAACCGGCGACGAGATCGAAGGTCGTGCCTTGCGGAAAGAACGTGGTCACGTCGCGGTTCGAGAAGCCGCAAAGCATCACGGTCGGCCGCAGCGGGCCGCCACCACCGCCGATGGGCGAGAGCACGAAGTCCTGGTTCCTGCGGTTGCGGCTGACGGCCATGCGGCGCTCGACGGGGTCGACGTCGAAGCTGTTGGGCGGGTCGACGTGGACGCGGTAGGTACGGGCTAGCAGCCGGGCGAAGCGGTAGCGGCCGTTCCTGTCCGTCTCGGTCTCGGCGAGCGCGCGGACGTCGTCGTCGGTGAGGAAGACGGTGCGCCCACGCGCGGGACGCGACTCCCCGCTCTCATCGATGATGACCGTGCCCTCGATGAAGGCGGTCACGGTGGCGCCGAAGCGGAAGCGCTCGCCGTTCAGCGCGACGGCGAAACCGGCATCGCCCGGCCGGCGGCTGAGCTCCACCCCGGTGAGCTGGCCGGACAGGCCCTTGCCCGACACCTCGAGTCGCGAGGAGCCGCCCCAGCTTACCGAGGTGAAGTCGGTGAGCTCGTTGCCGGCCGCATCGAAAGCGCGCGCCCTGACGTTGACCGTCGTGCCGATCGGCACGTGGACCGGCGCTTCGGGCTCGATGGTCACACGCGCCGGGACGGGGACGAGCCTGAACGCGACCTCGCTCACCGCGAAGCTGAGTCGGACCGCGACCGGGTTGGGCGAGTCGATCCGGTAGCCGGGCGTCGCTCCGATCCCGACCCCATAGTCGCCCGGTGGCAGCGCGAAAGACGCTTCCCCTCGGGCGTCGGTCGCGATCTTGGCGACCTCGCTCGCGTCCTGGCGCACGACCACCGGCACACCCGCGACCGGTTCTTCACCGCTCTGCACGCGTACCCGGATTGAGCCTGCGAGCGGTTCGAAGCCGACCGTCGCCTCGCCCTGAGGGGTGCGCACCCGGATCGTGCCCGCTACGGTCGTGGCCGGCATCAGAGCGGTCAGCGTACCCGGGGTCGCCGCGAGCACGTCGCCCTCGACCGGTCCGTCTGCGCCGGGAAAGAAGACGCGGTTGTTGGTGGGGATGATCCAGTCGAAACCGGACCCCACTAGTCGCACTTCGCCGCCCGGAATCGCGGGTTCGGGCTCGAGCGCGCGGATCGCGGGCGACGCCGGGCTCGCCGACGGCGCTGAGCCGCGCCAGGCCGGATCGGTCGCGCCGGCGAGCCCGAGCGAGGCCGGCGGGGCGGCACCGCTGGCGTCGACCAGCACCAACTCCCCTCCGGCGGGGACCACCAGCCACGCGCCCGACGGGCTCCACGCGGGCCGGCCGCTCACGCCCCCGAGCAGTCTGCCTTGTCCGTCGACCTCCAGAGCGTCGCCCGATACGACGGCGATCCGACCACCCGGACCGAGCGCGGGCAGCGAGGCCGCACCACCCGCCAGGGTCGAGCGGTCCGACCCGTCCGCGCGTACCCGCTGCACGCTGCCGCCGCCCACCGCCAGATGCGAACCGTTCGCCATCCAGACCGGCGTCGTCCCCGCCGGTCCTTCAGTCGGATTGCTGCCGTCCAGATTCGTGAACCAGACCCGTCCAGAACGCTCCACCGCCAGCTTGGTCCGATCGGGGGAGACCGAGGGCCAGCCGCCGTCCGTCACCGCCCGCCCGTCCACGACCACCCGACCTCCCGCGCTCCACACCAGCGTCCCGCTGCCCGGCAGGTAGCTCGGGCTCCGGCCCACGCCTAGGTCATCGACCGCGCCGCCCGCTGCCCCCCGCACCCGGATCCGGCCGCCCTGCGAGAACGCGAGCTGGCCTCCGACCACATACGCCCATCCCGAGGCAGAGAGCCCGGTCGGCGTCGTCGCCGTGAACGCCGTCGCCCCTTGAGCCCCCGCCGTCAGCTCGCCGCCCTCGCTCACCGACGCAACCGAGGCGTCGCCCGTCGTCCACGCGATCGGCACCCCGGCCAGCACGGCGCCCGACGTCGTGCGGACCGTGGCCACGACACCGCCCTCACCACCGGGCGCCAGCACGAGCACGCCCGGCGCCACAACGATCTCTGCCGCGTCCGCCCCCGGACCCGCGTACCTCAGCTCGATCTGCGGCGACTCGCCGGTGCCGGTCGCGCCCTCCGGCACCGAGGTCACCGTCACCGGATCGGACTCGAACAGCACCGTCCCGCCCTGCATCGCGATGATCACCACTACGAACTGCTCACCCGGCACCACAGCCGGGACCGATGCCGACAGATTGTAGACGTCCCGGCCCGGCTCCACCTCGATCACCACGTCCGCCACCACCTCGTCGGCATTCGCTCGCCGTACCACAAGCCGGAACCGGTCCACCCGGTCGAACGCCTCCCCCAGTGCGTCCGCCTGAGGGGTCCCCGCTACCGCACCATTGAACCCGAAGCTCGCCGGCAACACCAGCGTCCATGCCGCCGACTTCCCCGGCTCCACCACAGGTGCGTCCGTGCAAGAGGCCAGAAGCACGAGCGGAAGGAGAAGCGCGGTCGCCGCACCCGGATGCGCACGGGGCCACGGGGAGCGGTGGGAAGAGGTGCCCATCAAGCGACTCCGCATCCTGACGAGGTCACGATCTACAGAAGTCGTGTTACCGGGATGGTCCGGTCCGCCCAGCTTTCCTAAAGCTAGAGGTGCCCGTTCGCCGTCAGCAATGATCTCATGAGCGCGCTCGCGGACCGCCTCTCGCCCGGCTATCTTGGAAACTCTTGTTTACCTTGGTCGGGCCCGCCCATGCAACGCTTCCCCGCGCAGTCGTCTCTCGACTCGGTCCGCCAGGCCCTCCGTCGGGATCCCAAGTACGCGGGCGTTCCCGACGAGGTGCTCGACGAGATCGCGACGATGATCTCCTCGTCCACGACCCGGAAGATCCTCGAGTCGCTACGTTCGGTGCAGCTCTCGAGGCCCTGGCGGACGAGGACGTCGCAAGGATCCAGGAACTGGGCGAGACGGTGGAGATGGCGCCGGGCGAGGTGCTCTTCGAGGAAGGGAAGAAGGGCGACAGCTTCTACATCGTGCTGCGCGGAAGGGTGGAGCTGGTGAAGCGAGCGCGCGACGGCTCCGAGGAAAAGCTCGCCGTGGCCCGCGAAGGCGAGACGTTCGGCGAGATGGCGCTACTCAACCAGTCGCCGCGCTCGGCCACGGCGCGCGCGATCGAGCCGAGCAGTCTGCTCGAGCTCTCGCGGGCCGCCTTCGATTCGATGCTGGGAGGCGAGTCGTTCGCGGTGCGCATGCTGCGCGGAGTCGCCAAGGCGCTCTGGGCGACGTCGGTGCGGTTCGCGTCGGGTCAGTCCAGGGGTGGGACCCCGCGCGATGTGCTGCGCAGCCTCAGCCAGGTGATGCAGAAGAGCGTGCTGCCATCACGGGTGCCACAGGTGCCCGGGTTTTCTGCCATGGCGCGCACCGGCACGCACGAGAAGGCCGACGGCGAGAGCGCGTGGGACTGCTTCCGGCTGGGCGACGGCCGGTGGGTGTTCGCCTCGCTCCGGGCGCACAGCGAAGGCCTGCCGGCAGGCTCCACGCTGGTGCTGGTGCGGACGCTGCTTCGGGAGCTGGGCAGGGACCAGGTTGACCTCGGTAAGCTGCTCGGGCGCGCCAACCACAAGCACTGAGCGGCGCCAGGGCGCCGGGGGCACGTCAGCAGGTGGAGTGCGCGCTCGTGGCGCTCGATCAGGGCGAGCTTACCTGGGCAGCGGCCGGTCCCGTCACGGCTGCGATCGTGCGGGCCAAGGGCGGCGTGGCGGAACTTCCTGCCGAGTCTCCACCGCTCGGTGTGGAGCGAAGCGCCGCCTACGGTGAACTTCAGGCGCAGCTGATGCCCGGTGATTCGTTTCTCGGCCTGGCTCGGGCCGCCCATGGGGCGCTGGATGTCGGGAAGGCGGTTGTAGGCGAGATGGGGGAGGATGACGTGAGCGACGTGGTGGAGCGGATCACCGCCTCCCTTCCCGCTGACGACCCCGTCACGGGGGGCGTTTTCGAGAATACGGTGGTGATGATCCGGTGCCTGGACGAGGCGGTCGCGCAGTCGGGTCGCGATCCGCGCGCTTCGTCGACGGACGTGGCCAGCACGTCAGGAGAGGACGGCGGGCTGGACGAAGGGTCCTCGATCACCGCCTGATCTTCGGAACGCGCGTCCTGCCGGGGGTTACGACGGCGGGCCGCTTTCGACCCACTGGTCGGCTGCAACTGTCGTCGGCTGTCCCGCAGAGGTCGCCATGCCCGTCACCGAGAAGGACGTCCGAAAGGCTCTCAAGACCGTCAAGGATCCCGAGCTCGGGCTCGACCTGGTCGTGCTGGGGCTGGTCTATGATATCGACGTGGGCGAGAGCGGAGATGTGCGCGTTTCGATCTCGCTGACGTCTCCCGGGTGTCCGGTTGCGGATCAGATCGTGCAAGACGCGCGGGCCGCGGTGCTTGATGTGGACGGGGTGGAGAAGGCGGAGGTAGAGCTTACCTTCGAGCCTCTTTGGACGCCCGAGCGTATCAGCCCACTGATCCGCTCGTCGCTCGGGATCTAGGGTTCCGATTCCGAGGGGTGCTAGTCGACGAGGTCAACCTCTTCTAGAAAGTCGCGCAGGGGGTTCGCGACCGCGATGGCGCGCTCGGAGACTGCGCGGGCGAGCGGCTGGCCCCGGTGCCCGTCCCCGCTGGTGAGGTGCCGCACGACAGACTCGCCGAGTCGGTCGTCGGAGTGTGCCGCTGCCGCGTGGTACTCGGCGTAACGCGCGCTCACGCGCTGCTCGAAGATCGGTAGCTGGGAGCGGGGCGTCCCGTTGTCGGCCATGTCTTCGAACACCGCGCGGTGCATCGCGTCGAGACCACGCGTGACCAGCTCGTCGCGAGCTCGCCCCAAGAACGCGAGCTGCACCCCGCGGGTATGGGCCCACATGAGGAAGATGAGCGCCTCCTCGGCCGGGTACGCTTCCGGGACACCGTCCTGGTTGGGGACGCCCAGAGCTCCGAGCGGGATCTCTGCGTCACCGTCGGAAACGAAGTCGGAGAAGCTCTCCCAGACTAGGCGCGCCAGGGTGTCCCCGAGCTCCTCGGGCGTCATGGTCCGCGGCGCCCGGAACTCGGGCATGGCCGAGAAGGAAGATTCTTTGGTCTTTGAACTCATAGCCGCATCCTCATCATCCCTTTGTCACCCCAATTCCAACCGGGGGACCCGGGGTGTCAAGGACTTCAACCCAAACTACACCTGTATATACAGGAGGTTCCCAATGGGTCGCCATCGTCCCTTCCTCCACCGCGGCCGCCCCGTGTTCCAGCTGGTCGCTCTGATGGTCGGGGTCTCTCTCTTGGGGTGCGGGGGAGGGGGCCCGATCCAGCTTCCCCCACCCCGCCCGATCATCGTGTCGTCGGGGGAGCGGATCCGGGTGGACCCGGCCCGGATGGACACGATCTACTCATGGCTGATGGCGGAGAACGAGAACATCGAGCTAGACCCGACCTTCCTGCTCGACGGGGTGCCGGCGGCCCGGGAGGCCCTTCCGTGGGAGACCCTGTCCATAGAGGGGGACACGGCTCGGGTACAGTTCGACCGAGCCCACCCCGACGTCCTCACTGTCTATTACATCTACGCCCACCTCCACCTCATGGATCGGATGGGCCGGCTCGAGGAATGGCTTCCCGAGCACGCGAACGAGGTGGGCTGGGAGCTGGAGCGAGCGATCGTGGAACGGGTATCGGACGCGTGGTTGCTCGGTCGCGCGGTCTTCGACGCTCCCGCATATCGACCGCTCGATGAGGTGATGTACGCGCGAGAGGCCGGCTACCTTGACGCGTACCTTCTGACCGCCCGTGCGGACGAGTTCCCCGACGAGCGTGCGCGGTGGGAGGAGGAACGGCCGGACATGATCGACGAGTATCGGGCGTGGTACGGTCGGGTATTCGAGGGCGAGCCGCCCGGGTCGGGTCAGACCACCGGCGAACGCTGACCCGCTAGCGGTCGGGCCGAACCTCCCAGCGCAATCCGACCGGAGGGCCGTCTCCCTCCGTTTCCACGTGGAGATCGATCCGCCCGGTTCGTGCCAGGCGCTCGTCGGAGGGTCGTCCACCGAACACCGCGAAACCGCGCACACGAACCGCTCCGGTGCGACCGTCGGGTGCGATCGTGGTGAGACGGGCGCCCGTGAGCTCGCCGATCGATGGGGCTTCACCCGACTCGAGCCGTAATCGGAGGATCTTACCACCGTGCGGTGCGTCCATCGCATCGAGCACGCGGAAGGCGGGAACGCGCTTTGTCTGGCTCGTAGCCATGCTCGGACCGGAGAAGGGGGTCGCCGGATGCGGATGACGCTTCGGGGGCAGTCGTACCCTGGAGATGGCGCTGTGGCTCGTCAACGCGCGGCGCGGTGGGCGGCGGCCGTCGCTCTCGCCTATCCGCTCGCGGTCGGTCTCAGCTTCGTCCTCGGGCTGCGGGGCCTCCATGTGTTTCTCCTGCCCGGGCTCGTCGTTGCTCTCCCGTTACTGGCGATCGCTCAGGTTCCCCTGATACAACACGCAATGGCACAGGGGCGTCCGCTGGAGCGCACGTCCGTGTACTTCGGCTCCGCGGTGTTCGCGCTCCTGATGGGCATTCTGGCCGCGGCTGCCTCGATCCGTGCGCCGGGGCTCGCCGCACTGGGCCTGCGGCGCCTGGAGCCGGAGGCGCTCGTCGCCTGGAGCCTCGGGCTGCTGACCGTCACCCTCGGGATGGTCGCGCTCTGGCGATCGGCGGGACGAGCGCTGGGGTTGCGCGAGTCCGCGATCACCCGGGCGCTGTTGCCACACACCGCCCGCGAGCGCCGCCTCTTTGCAGTTCTGTCCGTCGCTGCGGGAGTGGGAGAGGAGCTTGCCTATCGGGGCTACGTACTCACGCTGGTGTCGGACCTGGGAGCGGGGGGGTGGGCCGGGGTGGCGGCTGCGTCGATTCCCTTCGGCGCCGTGCACGCGTACCAGGGTTGGTCGGGAGCCGTGCGCGCGGGGCTTCTGGGATTCGTCTTCGGCGTCGTTGTGCTGCTCACCGGTAGCGTCTGGCCGGCGGTGCTCGCTCATGCGGGTCTCGATCTCCTGGCCGGGCTCTGGCTCGGGCGTTGGCTCGTGACCGGATCTTGAGCAGACGACCGCTTGCGGGTTCCGTCGACGCCGGATTAGGGTGGCGGATGGACATCGACCTCTCGCTTCTGGCGGACGCCGCAACCATCGACGGCTCCGGGAAGCTCAATATCCTCGGGGTGTTCGACCGCATCTCGGCATCCGCCTTTCCCGCCCAGCACGGTCGCATGGCCCTGGTGCTACGGTTTGCCGCGGGGCTCCCCGAGGCGGGGCCGCACAATGTTGGGATCCGTCTGAGCGGCCCCGACGGCGAGGAATTGTTGCGCCTGGACGGCGAGATGCAGTTGGCTCCCGGCCCGCGCAGCGCCGGGGGAGGGGTGAAGGTTCCTCACGTGCTCAATCTCGATGGGATCGTGTTCGCGAGGCCTGGGAACTACACATTCGACGTGAGTGTGGACGGCGAGCATCACGTCGGCATCCCGCTGAGCGTGGTGGACTCCAGCGGCACCGCTCGGGCATGAGCGCCGCTCCGAAGCCCGGGAAGCCTCGGAAAACACACTGAGAATGGCGATTTCCCGTGGCACGCCGGCTACAGCCCGTCGCGGCTCGCGCTCGGCGCTGGTCCTGCAAGTAAAAGTCCCACTTCATATTACGGATCGTATCGACATCCTCCCTCGATCGGCACCCGCCTTGCAGAAACGTCCGGCGGGTTCGCGCAGTATAAGAGGTGAGTCGAGGCAGGCGTTCCGGGCGAGTGGAGGGAGCCGTGATCCTCTACATGAGTTACGAGGAGGTCAGGTCGCTGCGGCAGGGTGCGCGCAGCTTCCTCCGTGAGGAGCCGCAGGGTGGCAGCCTCGTGGTCGCGTCCCCCCCGATTCGCGCCGAGGTGGGTGCGTTCAAGGAGCGCCTCGTGGGGGACATCGGAGTCGGCACGCTCGCACAGCAGCGCACGGTGGCGTCTGCGGTCGAGACCATCGTCGAGTGCCTGCGAGCCGAGATGGAGGCGTTGATCGCGGATACCCATCCGGCGCACGAGGGTGCGGTGGCCGCTTACTTCGATTACGCTCACGCTCTCTCTGTGCTCCAGCGTCTTCGCGAGATGGGAGGCGAGATGGAGGCGATGATCGAGCTCGTCACCGGAAGTCCTTCCGATTCCCAGACTGCAGCTTCGTTCCAGTTTCCGGACTGAAGTCCGTCTGCTCGGAGACCACGCGAAGACGTGGCTGAAACGGGCGCCCTGGACGGGGCGCCCGTTTCCGGTTCGTTCGGCGCGGAACTGGGCGTACTCGCCGCGGGTTCCTGCGGCGTGACTCCAGATTCGAACGCCAGCTCCGGCAGCGACCGGATCGCCGTCCTCGAGGGAATGCTGCGGTCGCGCCCGGGGGACGCGCGCCTGCGCTTCGGTCTGGCGGTAGAGTACGAGAAAGCCGGCCGTGGTGAGGACGCGGTGCGCGAACTCAAGGTGTACCTGGAGAGCACCGAGGACGAAGGCAACGCGTGGGGACGTCTGGGCGCCCAGCTCCGCGGTCTCGGGCTTTCCGAGGAGGCGCGTGCAGCGTACCGCCGCGGCATCGAGCAAGCGCGTCGGCACGGGCATCCGTCCATGGCCTCTGACCTCGAGGCGGCGCTCGCCGAGGAGTGAGCGCCTCCACCCCGTCCACCGGATAGCTTTCCGGACCAACCAGGAAGATCGATGGCAGAGAAGCGGGAACGGATCGTCACCCGCCTGATCGAGGATGAAATGCGGGAGTCGTTCATCGACTATTCGATGAGCGTCATCGTCCAGCGGGCCCTCCCCGACGTCCGCGACGGACTCAAGCCAGTGCATCGGCGCATTCTCTATGCGATGCGCGGGCTTGGCCTCCTCCCCGATCGCGGATACAAGAAGTGCGCGACTGTGGTCGGCGACGTGCTGGGCAAGTACCATCCACACGGGGACACGGCGGTATACGACGCTCTGGTCCGCATGGTTCAGGATTTCTCGCTGCGATATCCGCTGGTGGACG
Organism: Longimicrobiales bacterium; assembly: GCA_965237965.1. Taxonomy (GTDB): domain Bacteria; phylum Gemmatimonadota; class Gemmatimonadetes; order Longimicrobiales; family Gaopeijiaceae; genus UBA2988. The sequence goes on along the minus strand of CBDEGT010000003.1, from coordinate 1,435,278 downwards.
GGCAGGGGAACTTCGGTTCCGTGGACGGTGACTCGGCCGCCGCTTACCGGTACACCGAGGCCAGGTTGTCACCGACGGCGGTGGAGCTCCTCGCCGACATCGAGCAGGCGACCGTCGACTTCATCCCCAACTTTGACAACCGGCTGGAGGAGCCGGTCGTCCTTCCGGCCCGCTTTCCCAACCTGCTCGTCAACGGGTCGAGCGGAATCGCCGTCGGGATGAGCACGAATGTGCCCCCGCACAATCTGCGCGAGGTCGCGCGCGGGGTGAAGCAGCTCGTGGTCGATCCGGACTGCAGCGTGGCGGATCTGATCCGCCACATCCCAGGCCCCGACTTTCCCACCGCGGGACTGATCGTGGGCCGGCAGGGGATCGAGGACATGTACCGCACGGGGCGCGGCCGGTTGGTAATGCGGGCGCGGGTCGTCAAGGAGACCCTGCGCGGAGGCAAGAGCCAGCTGGTCGTCTGCGAGATTCCCTACGCCACGTCGAAGACCAAGATCATCGAGCAGATCGCTGATCTCGCTCGCAAGGGCAAGCTCGACGAGGTGAGCGACATCCGCGACGAGTCCGACCGCGAGGGTATCCGGCTGGTCATCGAGCTCAAGCGCGGGGCGAGGGTGAAGAAGACGCTCGGCGCACTCTTCCAGCGCACGAACCTCCAGAGCACCTTCGGGGCGATCCTCCTTGCCCTGGACGCGGGACAGCCCCGCGAGCTCGACCTCAAGGCGATACTGGAGCGGTTCCGCGATCACCGACTCGAGGTGATCGTGCGACGCTCGCGCCACCAGCTCGAGCAATTCGAAGCCGAGAAGCACGTGATCGAGGGGTTGCTCGCGGCGCTCCAGCACATCGACGCGGTGATCGGGATCATCCGTGCCGCGAAGGATCGTCCCGAAGCCTCGGAGAAGCTGCAGGATCGGTTCGGGCTGTCCGAGGTGCAGGCCGACGCGATCCTCAACATGCGGCTCGGCAAGCTGACCAAGCTCGAGCAGCGCGAGCTGAAGGCGCGTCTGGGAGAGCTGGACGCCCTGATTCGGGAACTTCGCAGGATCCTGAAGAGCGAGGAGCGCCAACTCGAGGTGATGCTCGACGAGCTCGACGAGGTCGTACGACAGTTCGGGGACGAGCGCCGCACCGAGATCCTGGACGACGATGAACGGGAGGTCGAGGAAGTAGTCGAGGAGGTCGCCGACGAGGATGCGATCGTTGCCGTCAGCCACGAGGGCTTCGTCAAGCGCATGCCGATGCACCTGTATCGGAGGCGGATCGGAAGCGGCAAGGCGCTCGCGGGGATGGATAAGCACGAGGACGACTTCATCGAACGGCTCTTCGCTGCGCGTACGCGTGGGTGGATCCTCGCCTTCACGGCCGGCGGGCACTGCCACTTTCTTCCCGTCGAGCACCTGCCTGAGAGCGGACGAGCTTCCCGAGGCCAGTCGGCATACTCGCTTCTGCCTGGGGCGGATCGTCGCGACCGGATCGTGGCGATGATGCCGATCGACGACTTGGATCAGGATCGCGTTCTGGTGTTCGTCACGGCAAAGGGCTTCGTCAAGCGCACTCCTCTCGCCGAGTTTTCCCGACCGCGCTCCGGGGGGGTCATCGCGGTGGGGGTAAAGCCGGGGGACCGGGTGGTCGACGTGGTGCTCTCCGGTGGAGATGGCGAGTTGATGATACTGAGCCGGGGCGGTCGTGCGATCCGCTTCCCCGAGACCGACGTTCCCGAGCTGGGACGGACGGCACAGGGTGTGAAGGGAATGAACCTCGGAGTCGAGGATCGGGTGATTGGTCTCGTCGTGATCCGCAGGGAAGCCCATGTGCTTTCCGTGAGTGAGGGCGGGATGGGGAAGCGCACCCCCGTGGCGGAGTTCCCGCTCCAGAAGCGTGGTGGCCTGGGAAACCTTGCGACCCCCGCGGGTCCGGAGGCCGACCCGCTGGTGGGTGCGATGGAGGTGGTGGAGGGAGACGAGGTGATGCTCGTGACCGCGGGGGGCCAGGTCGCGCGCGTTCGCGTGGAGCGAATCCCGGCTCAAGGACGACGGACGCGGGGCACGCGGTTGATGGAGCTCGGATCCGGAGATCGTGTAGTCGAGCTGACCCGCGCGGCCGGCGGAGCGAGGGCCGGCGGCGAAGGCACGTCGCTAGCCGTCAACGCAGGGCGAGAGGATCAGTCGGAGCTGTTCGACTGACGGCGCGAGGAGGCCAATGAAGGTGTTGGTGCTGGGCGGTGGAGCGCAGGGGTCTGCCGCGGCCTTCGACCTCGTGCAGAATCCGATGGTTGCTCGTGTCGTGGTGGCGGACCGTGAAGTGAGCCGACCGGTCCCGTTCCTCGTGCCGTTCCTCGCCGCCGGGCCGACGTCGGCGGCACGCTTGGAGCTACAGCGCCTGGACGCTGGCGACCACCGCGCCGTTGCTGCGGCGATCGAGGGGATGAACGGCGTCCTGTGTGCGCTCCCTTATCCCTTCAACTACGACATGGCGGCGCTCGCGGTCGCCGCGGGAGCGCACTACTGCAATCTGGACGGTAACACGGAGATCGTAGAGCGTCAACGCACCCTCGACGACCAGGCCGCCCGAAGCGGTCTGTCGGTGATTCCCGACTGCGGCCTCGCTCCCGGGATGGTGAACGTTCTCGCCCAGGCCGGCATCGACGCACTCGACCGGGTCGACTCGGTGCGACTGTTCGTCGGCGGGCTCCCGCAGCATCCACGCCCACCGCTCGACTATCGGATCGTCTACTCGCTTCCCGGCGTGATCGACTATTACACGACCCCGTCGACAGTGCTGGACGACGGCGCGCTCGCCACCAGAGATGCCCTCTCGGAGGTCGAGGAACTACGCTTTCCGGATCCCGTCGGAGTACTCGAGGCGTTCCACACGGCGGGCGGCGTCTCGATGATGCCGTACCGCTACCTGGGCGTCATCCCCCAGATGTCCTATAAGACCCTTCGCTACCCCGGACACGCCCAGATCATGAAAGCGATCCGCGAGCTCGGCCTGCTGGGGCAGGATCCGGTCCGTGTCGGCGGCTGTGACGTGGTCCCGCGAGACGTGTTCATCAAGGTGGTGTCACCTCACCTGATCTATGGCGATCCGCGCGACCTGGTCGCGCTTCGGGTGGAGGTTCGTGGTGAGCGGGGGGGTGTGTCACGGACGATCCGCTACGACGTGCTCGACCGATACGACGAGGAGCACGGGATCACCGCGATGACGCGCACGACCGGCTATTCGCTAGCCGTCACGTCCCTCATGCAGATGGACGGGCGGGTGCGCGAGCCTGGTGTGCGCACGCCGGACGAGGTGGTCCCTGCGGAGGAGTACCTCCGCGAGCTCGCGGGACGTGGGATCGAAGTCGAGCGGACCGAGAGCGGACTCGAGTCTTAGCAGGTCGCTGAAGAAGGGGAGCGCACCGTCGTTCCTCGGCTGAACCGCGCCGGTCCCCTGCGCGCGGTGCACTCCCCTTCTTCAGCGACCTGCTAGCGCCGCTCACCCAACACTGCCCGAAGGGTCAGCCGCGCGCCGTCGCGCAGCACGGTTACCATCACGACGTCGCCGGGTGCCCGCTCCCGAAGGGCATAGGTGAAAGCGTACAGGTCGGTCACTGGCTCCCCCGCGAACTCCACGAGCACGTCACCTGCCTGGACCCCTGCCCGGTCGGCCGGCGCGCACGCCGGTCAGCCGGACACCGTTCTCGATAGGCGTCATGTCGGGAATCGATCCGAAGTAGGGACCGTATCCCTGATTGGGCGGACCTCCAGACGGAGCCGCGGCGTCCGCCACTACGGGCACGGGCGTGATGGGCGCTCGTCCGGGCCCGCCTGCGGCGTGGCGGGTGACCGCGGCGACAAGCGACGCGATGCGCTCGATTCCCTGTGCGTCGACCTTCTCCCAGTCGTCGCTGGGGCGGTGGTAGTCTTCGTGCGTATTGGTGAAGAAGTGCAGCACGGGGATGCCGCGAGCGTAGAACGACGCGTGGTCCGACGAGCCGAAGCCGTCCGGTATGCGCACGAGATCGAGGGGACGGTCGAGCTCGGCGTTCGCGGAGTCGAGTAGCCCGCCCCATTCCTCGGCCGTCGCGAGTCCAAACACCGAGAGGGTGTTCTCGCGGAGGCGCCCCACCATGTCGAGGTTGAGCATCGCCACCGTGCGGACAAGGGGACGAACGGGATTTGCGGCGTAGAATGCGGACCCGAGCAGGCCACGCTCCTCGCCGTCGAAGCCGACGAACAGGATGCTCCGAGCGGGGCGCGAACCGGTCGCGAGCTGGCGCGCTACCTCGATCACGGCGGCGGTGCCGCTCGCGTTGTCGTCGGCGCCGTTGTGGACCTGGCGGGAACCCGGCTCCATCGATCCCTCGCCGCCCCTGCCGAGGTGGTCGAAGTGCGCGCCGATCACGATGAACTCATCACGCAGGGCGGGATCCGATCCCGGCAGGAGCGCCACGACGTTCGCGACCCGTGCGGCACGCGCCCGAACCCCGACCCGTACCACGACGTCGGCGCCGTTCCGCGCGGCTTCGCGCACCGCGCTTGCCGTGGCCCCGGATACAGCGACGACGGGAGCGCTCAGGAACGGTCGGGTCTCCCCGTCCACTTCGGGCAGGTGCGCTCCCTCCGGGAGCAGGATGAGCGCGGCGCGCGCTCCCCGCCGGGTCGCTATGGTCCCCTTGAAATGAGGATCGGAGTAGAGGGTGCCGACCTCGGGGGTGAGTGCCTCGACCACCACGACGCGCCCGGACACTTCGACAGGCTCGTCCACCCCCGGGCGGGCGACCCCGGTACCTCCGTAGACGAGCGAACCTGCGACCGTGCCGGAGCCGGCAAAGCCGTATGGCACCCAGTCGCTGCCGAGCGCGAGCGTCCGGCCCATGAGGGAGAGCTCGTTCGTTCCCACCAGCTCGCTGCCGATCCTGAGTGGGAAGGGCTGCAGCCAGTCCGCCTCCGGTCCCGCCGGCTCCAGCCCGAGCGCCTCGAAGCGAGCGGCCAGGTACGCCGCGGCGCATCGGCCGCTGGCCGTCCCCACCTCGCGACCCTCCAGCGCGTCGTCGGCCAGGTAGCGGACGTCGACGATCGGACCCGAGCCCTGGCCTGGCTCCGGTGTCGGGGGGCATGATTGGGCGACGCACGCCGCTGGGAGTACGACGGCGGTGGCCAACGCTCCCAGGATCGCACGCATTCCAGGCCGATTTGCCATGAGAAGCTCTCCACTCGCCGTAGCTTGCGCCGTCCTGTCGGCGCTGTCCGCATGTATCGTCGAACGGCCCGACCCGGAGCAGGGTTCGGGTGCCGGATCCTCGACCGCGTTTCGGGTTACCGCGGGCGCCGCCCTACCGGTGGACTCGCGCGAGAGCCACCTCCGCAGTCTGCGCCAGCTCACCTTCGAGGGCGAGAACGCCGAGGCGTACTTCTCCTCCGACGGTACCCGACTCGTCTTCCAGCGGACGCCCGAGTCCGGCGGATGCGACCAGATCTACACGTTGGACCTCGGCACCGGAGACACAGCGCTCGTGAGCACCGGGGACGGACGGACGACCTGCGGATACTTCTACCCCGCAGGGGACAGGATCGTATACGCGTCTACGCACCACCACGACTCGACCTGTCCCACGCCGCCCGACTTTTCACGGGGCTACGTCTGGCCCATCTATTCGACGTACGATCTATTCCTCGCGGACTCTGCGGGACGAATCATCGAGCAGCTCACGGATGAGCCGGGCTACGACGCCGAAGCGACCGTCTCGCCCCGCGGCGACCGGATCGTCTTCACCAGCACCCGGGACGGCGACCTCGAGCTGTACACGATGGCGCTCGACGGGTCAGACGTCCGCCGCATCACCAACCGACTCGGCTACGACGGCGGTGCCTTCTTCTCGCCGGACGGTACGCGCATCGTGTGGCGGGCGCAGTATCCGGAGGCCGCAGCGGAGCAGGCAGACTACCGCGCGCTCCTCACCGAGGATCTCGTTCGCCCCAGCGTTCTCGAAATCTGGGTCGCCGACGCCGACGGCGGGAACGCGCGCCAGGTGACCAGCAACGGAGCGGCCAACTTCGCTCCCTATTTCCATCCCTCGGGGGAGAAGATCATTTTTTCCTCCAACATGGACGATCCCACCGGGCGCGACTTCGACCTGTATCTGATCGGAGTCGACGGGACCGGGCTGGAACGCGTGACCTGGACCGCAGGCTTCGATGGTTTCCCGATGTTCAGCCCGGACGGCCGCTACCTCGTGTTCGGCTCGAACCGAAGTGAGAGTCACCCCGGGAACACCAACGTGTTCATCGCCGAATGGGTCGAAGAGCCGGAATTGACCGCTGCGGTGCGGTGACGGCGCCAGGATCGAGCGCCGCTACTCGCCCCTGGGCAATGGGAACACCTCGGGCGCGCGATTGAGGAAGTCGTCCAGGATCCGGTAGGTCAGCCCCCATACGACGTCGTCGAGCACGCGCAGGCAGGGAAAGGTGCGCGACCCCCCGGGGAGTTGGATCTCGACCTTGCCGCGGGTGTTGGGATGGCGGAGTTGGTCGAGCGAGACCCAGTGCACGGCGTCCACCTCCGAGCTCGCGGCGTGGGCTGGCGCGTCCGCGGGAACGCCGAACACGTGCGGGGTGATGCTCATGCGCGGGAGATCCACGCTCATGGGTTGCACCACCTCGAGGCGGCCGAGGTGCAGGCCGAGCCTAGGGAGGTCCATGCCGGTCTCTTCTCCGGTCTCGCGTACAGCGGTGTCGAGTAGAGAGGTGTCCGTCGGATCGCACCTTCCCCCGGGCAGCGCCATGTGCCCGGACCACGGGTCGCCCTCACGACGTGCGCGCTTGATCAGCAGTATCTCGAGGGGCTGGCGGCCCCGCACGACCAACGCGACCGCCGCCTGGAAGGAATCCACCGCGAGCGCGGGATCATCCGGATCACTGGCGTAGGCGGCCAGCGCCTCCTGCAGGACGCCGAAGCGGGGGTCGCGCGTCAAACGCCCTTCCGCTCCCCACCCCAGACCAGCTTGTGAAGCTGGAGCTGAAGCCTGACGGGAAGCCCGGACTGGAGGAGCCAGCGGGCTAGCTCCTCAAGGTCGGTCTCCTCCCAGACCGGCGAGACCAAGAGCGCTTTCAGCGTGCCCAAGCGCACGCGCCTGTCCAACTCGCGCTCCACGATGGTGCGAGTGGCCCAGTCCCAGTCCGCGCGGTCCTTGATCACGAACTTGACCTCGTCGCCCGCGCCCAGGTGATCCAGGTTCGACCACAGATTCCGGTGCGACTCGCCCGAGCCGGGACACTTCAGGTCCATGACTCTGTGCGCGCGGGGATCGAGGGCGGCGACGTCGACCGCGCCCGAGGTCTCCACGAGCACCGTGAGCCCTTCGCCGAGTAGCCGCTCGATGAGCGGGAACGCATTCGGATGGGCGAGCGGCTCGCCCCCCGTCACCTCCACCAGGTCGGTGCCGTACGATTCTCGGATGGACAGCACGTTGTCGACGATACTGTCGAGGCTCAAGCGCTGGCCGCCGTGGAAGGCGTACGCCGTGTCGCACCAGACGCAGCGGAGCGGACAGCCGGTCAGGCGGACAAACGTGCAGGGAAGCCCCGCCCAGGTCGACTCGCCCTGCACCGAGTGGAAGATCTCGGTTACCCGCAGGAAGGGCTCCGCGACGCCGACCTCACTCATCGAAACGCGCCGCCCTTGCGCCCACTCCCCATCAGGAAGCCGAGCGGTGACTCGCGCACCACGCTCCCAACGACCAGGAGTGCGTTGGCGGGTCGCTCGGCCAGTCGGCGCATCAGATAGGGATACCAATGTTCCCCGAACGGCATGTATACGCGCACCCCCCAGCCGTCGCCGACCAGTCGGCGCTGGAGGTCACGACGCACTCCATGCAGCATCTGGAACTCGAACGCATCAGGCGGGACGCCCTCCCGGGAGGCGTGTTCCAGCGTCGCGTCCAGCAACTCCTCGTCGTGGGTCGCGATCGCCGGGTAATGGCTCTCCGACAGTAGCCGGCGCATCAACTCGACGAAGGTCCGCCGTACCTCGTCCTGCCCTTGGAACGCGATCCCCTCGGGCTCGGCGTAGGCGCCCTTGCAGAGACGTACGCGGGCGCCGAGTTGGATCATGTGCGCGACGTCTCCGACGGTCCGTCTCAGGTACGCTTGAAGCACGACCCCAACGTTGCGGTGGCCCGCGGACCAAAGCCGCTCGAAGGCGTCTAGGGTACCTCGCGTATATGCCGACGATTCCATGTCGAACCGGAGGAAGGCGCCGGTCTTCGCCGCGACGCGAAGCACCCGGGTCAGGTTCGCGCTCAGGCACGACTCGGATATCGCCTGCCCGAGTTGCGTGAACTTGAGCGAGACGTTGCCCTCGAGGCCCGCTTCGTCCATCCGTTCGAGTGCGCGCACATACACGTCGGCCGCGCGTCCTGCTTGCTCCGCGTCTTCGACCGCCTCGCCGAGGTAATTGGCCGTGGCGCTCATACCCGCCGACCGCGCCCGTTGCACAGCCCACATCAGATCCTCCACGCTCTCGCCGGGCACGAACCGACGGCTCAGCACGCGCAGCGGCGTGCGCGTCACCAGGGATCGAGCGGTCTCGGATCCGCCCAGTTGGATCAGGGCATTACGGAGCACACTACTCGTCCTCGTCGGTGCGCCGATGAATCGCTTCGTCCAGCAGCTCCTTCACGCGTGCGAGCCGAGCGCCCCCGGCAAGACGGATGACATCGTCCCGTCCCGTGCCCTCCCACAGCACCGGCGTCTCCACATGGCCAACGACGCCCAGCCCGGTGGCGGCCCATCGGGGGAAGACGAGGTACGCCTGCCAGGGCGCGCGCAGGTTGGGGCTCCGCTCGACTTCGATCGACACCGTGTAGGGCTGGCCGTCGGCCCCCTCGAAGGCGGGGGGACGATCGTGCAGCTCCAGGTATCCGCCCAGAGTCGCGTCGGGCGGATCTGCGGGGTCGGCCCCGGGATGTGTCGAGCGTTTCGGTGTCGCACTCACGATGATCCAAGCTAGCAGACTTCGGGCCGCGGGGGGGCGCACGCAGGGTGTTTGGGGGCGCGCAGGGGGGGTGCCCGTGAGGGTGTTTGGGGGCACGCAGGGGGGCCGCCCGTGAGGGTGTTTGGGGGCGCGCAGGGGGGGCGCCCGTGAGGGTGTTTGGGGCGCGCAGGGGGGGGCGCCCGTGAGGAGCGGGAGTGGCCGAACGGACTGGGGTGCACCCCGACCTACGCGGGGTGGGTGCTGGCAGTCTGGCGCCGACGCCGGATAGCTTGCCACGACGTTGTTCGGCGAGGTTGCACTCGTACCCCGAGGCGACGGATGGAGCTGAGCGAAGCGCAGGCTCGGGTCGACGCTTGGATCAGTCGGTTCGAGGAGGGCTACTGGTCGCCGCTTGCCAACCTCGCGCGCTTGATCGAGGAGGTGGGTGAGCTCGCACGGATCGTGAACCACCGCTTCGGTCCCAAGACCAAGAAGCCCGAGGAGGTGGACCAGGATCTGGGCGAAGAGCTGGCCGACATCCTGTTCGTTCTGCTGGTGATCGCGAACGAGCGGCGGATCGATCTGGGCGCCGCGCTCGAGAGCGTGCTCGAGAAATACCGCACTCGCGACGCCGATCGTTGGGCGCCGAGGCGCTGAGCATGCCGTGAGCCTCGCGGCTCGGGTCTTCCATGTCTGCCACCGTCCTGCTTTCGCTTCTCCCCTGGCTCGGCGTGATCGCCTACGTCGTGCTGCTCGTACGTGATCCGCCTCCGCTTCCCGACGTCGTCCCCGCCTTCGTTGGAAAGAACACGCAACTCGCGCGTCCACCAGCCGTGAGCGTGATCGTTCCGGCACGCGACGAGGTTCACAACATCATCCGCTGCGTATCCTCGCTCCTGGCGAGCGATTATCCCGACTTCGAAGTGATCGTGGTGGACGATCGAAGCGGGGACGGGACCGGGGCGGCAGCGCGTTCCCTGATAGCCGGTTCGGGAAGCAGGCTACGGGTGCTGGACGGCGCCGAACTACCGGACGGGTGGTTCGGGAAGCAGTGGGCGTGCTGGCAGGGAGCGCGCGATGCACGAGGCGAGCTGCTCCTCTTCTCCGACGCCGACACCGTGCACTCGCCGGCACTGCTCGCGCGCGCAGTGGGCGCGCTCGATGTTGAAGGTGCCGACTGCGTCACCGTAATCGGGCGACAGATCATGGAATCGTTCTGGGAGCGACTGGTTCAGCCTCACGTGTTTCTTCTGCTCGCGCTCCGCTATCCTCGCATCGGGAGATCCCCGAGCCGGGGCCGATGGCGTAGCGCGATCGCAAACGGCCAGTACCTGTTGTTCGAGCGTGGCGCGTACGATCGGATGGGGGGGCACGCCGCGGTCCGCTACGAGGCTGCCGAAGATCTCCGCCTGGCCCAGCGCTTGGTCCGGGACGGCGGTCGCCTCTTGGTGCGTAGCGCTCACGAAGATTTTGGAACGCGTATGTACCGTGGGCTCGGTGAGCTGGTTGCAGGGTGGACCAAGAACATGGTTCCGGCGGGCCTGCAGACCGTACATCCGTGGTTGCGTCCGATCACGGCACCTGCGATGCTCGCGTGGGGCACCGTTACCTGGCTTCTTCCGCCGGTCGTGCTGGGGGCTGGTCTGCTCGGTGCCGGTGGGTCCGAGCTCGGTCCCGTTCTAATCTCCTGGGGAGCGGTCACGACGGGCACGCTCGCTCTCTTCTGGATCGGTCAAGGTCACCACTTCGGGGCGCCCGCGTGGATGGGCCTGCTCTATCCGCTGGGTGCGGCAGCCGTACAGTGGATCCTGCTCAGAAGTTGGCTTGGACGACGGCGGGTGCGATGGAAAGGTCGATCCTACGGCTGGAACATATAAGAGTGCGGCGGCGCTGCGGGAACCCGAGCCCTCCTGAGCCGTACCCCCCTATCCAACCTCGACTTCGTGCCCCGGAGCCCGATCTCCTCCGCTCCGCGACGGGCTCGGGCTCTCAGCGGACCGACCCATGATCGCTCCCATCCTGCTCGTCGGGGCCCTCTCCTGGGCGACCGCATGGGAACCGTGACGGTCTCCAGATCGTGCGGATGCTGCCGCGGCCCGCGCGTCCGCCCACCGGCGGACCGTCACCCCCGGGATTGACTTCTGGAAGAGCGAGACTCCGCGCTAGCGCCCCGTCCCCGGCCGTCTCCCGTGTCCTCCCGAGAGCTGGCCAATGGCGCGCGCGAGCACGCGTTCGCCCTGGGCTTCGAGCTCGTTGGCATCACCGACCCCGCACCCAGTCGGCACATCGATTTCTACTCGCGCTGGCTGGCCGAGGGACGCCATGGCGACATGGCCTACCTCGCTCGTCCAGATGCGGTTGCTCGCCGAGCTGATCTGCGGGGAACGCTGCCCGAGGTGCGCTCGGTGGTCGTGGTCGGCCTGGAGTACCTGGCCGACGCGGCGCCGGAAGCCGACCAGGTACCCGGCACCGGCGTCATCGCTCGTTACGCGCGGGGCCAGGACTACCACCGCGTGATCGAGCGTCGGCTGCTCACGCTGCTCGATCGCATCGCGGCGAGCGCCGATGTCCCCGTGACCGGTCGCGCTTATGTGGACACCGGCCCGCTGCTCGAGCGGGAGCTCGGGTCGCGAGCCGGACTGGGCTGGTTGGGCAAGAACACGATGCTGATCCATCCCCGCTGCGGCTCGTGGTTTTTCCTGGGTGCTCTCCTTGTCGATCTTGACCTCGAGCCCGACGCACCCTTCGAAGGCGACCACTGCGGCACGTGCAATCGCTGCCTGGATGCTTGTCCGACCGGTGCCTTGCTTGGACGGGATCCTTCCGGTGCACCGGTGATGGACGCGCGCCGCTGCCTCTCGTACTTGACCATCGAGCAGCGCGGACCCGTACCGCGAGAGTTGCGTCCGGCCATCGGCGACCGGATCTACGGCTGCGACATCTGTCAGGACGTGTGTCCCTATAACGGTCCCAAGTTCGTACAGCCGACGACCGAGCCCGACCTCCTTCCACGCCCAGAGACGCTGCGCCCGCAATTGATCGAGCTCATGGAGATGGACGAGGCGGGCTGGAACCGTTTCTCACGCGGCACGGCGATCCGCCGTGCGAGGCGGAGCGGTTTCCTGCGCAACGTGGCGATCGCGCTCGGCAACTGGGGTGCCCCGGAGGCTGTTCCAGCACTCGTGCGGGCCCTAGGGGACTCGGAGCCTTTGGTGCGGGGCCACGCGGCGTGGGCGCTCGGACGGATCGGCACCCAGGGAGCCCGCAGCGCGCTCGCGAAGCGATTGGAAACGGAAGCCGACGACTGGGTCCGGGCCGAGCTCGAGGCGGCGCTTGACGAGTGACGGCTCGGTCATGGCTTCGCCTCGATCGCCCGCACGCACTGTACCAGGATGTTGTACCGCTTTTCCCCGGGCGGAATCACCAGGGCGTTGCTCACGCGGAGCTCGGCCTCCGTCCCGATCACGATGTTGGAATAGAAGCTGAACAAGCAGTCCTTCCCCTCCCTGCGGAGCCGTAGGGAGGACTCGTTGGGGGAGTCGCGCGGCTGGGGGGTACGCTCCCAACCGGTTGCGAACAGCCCGACGTACAGACCCTCGGCCGCGTCGCTCATTTCGGCCGACGTGCTTCCGGCTGCGGTCACGCGACAGGCAGGCAGTACCAAGCCGGTTCGCCAGTCGTCCAGGGTGTCCGGGCCGATCTCCGCGACCATGCCGAGCTGCTCGTTGAGGAACCGCTCCGCGGCCTCGCAGCCCTCGAAGTCCTGGGCGCGTACCTCCGCGCCCGATCCCGCGCAGCCGACCAGGGCACAGAGCAGCGCATAGATCGTGTGGACTGGGCTGATCCCTGCGCTGGGACTGATCCGTGCGCTGGGTGGGGACAACCGGAACATCGGAGTACCTCAGTTGTGGGTCGGATCGAAAGATAGCGAGTGCGGAAAACCCCCGCAGTCCCGATAGGGGCTTACCCGACACCCCAACGTTGCGGCGGGATTGTCTTTTGCCGAGATTAACCCCGTCGCACATATGTTTCTCCACACCCCCGATGGTTCTTCGGGGCTGGACGGACAAGAGGAGGTAGGAATGGCTGGGCGCGGATGGTTGATGACGGTGGCCGCTCTGGTGGGCTTGGGCTTGCCTGGAACGCTTCAGGCACAGGCGGCCACGCCGGAAGAGGAGAGCATGGCCGCTCTGGTTGCGCTGCATGTCGAGCTCAACGCGGCTCGCGATGACCTGAACAACGCGATCGCCGCGATCCACGAGCTCCAGGCCCAGGAGGAGGCGCGCCAGGAGTTCAACAGCAACGTCGCCGATATCCTGGCCCGTCACAATCGGACCCGGGACGAGTATCAGGAAATGCTCTACGCGGTCAGCACGGACAACGCCAAGCGTGAGCTCTTCGACCGGCTCGTTCGGGAAGCTGTGATGGCTGCCACCACCCTCTGATCGTTGCGAGCCAACGTCCGGCCCGGTGGGGGGGCCGGACGCTAGATTCCCCCTTGTAGCGGCCTCGAAAGAAACGGCAGGGCGCGACCGCGGTTAACCGTGGTCGCGCCCTTAGGCCGTTCTGCAGCTACCGTGTCGGGCTCAGGGCAGCGGGGCGGGGAGCATCGAGGTCCCCATCAGGTACGCATCCACCCCACGGGCCGCCGATCGGCCTTCGGCGATCGCCCATACGATCAGCGACTGACCGCGCTGCATGTCGCCGCAGGCGAACACCCCTGGCACGCTGGTCATCCAGTGCTCGTCTCGCCAGACGTTGCCTCGGTCGGTCAGCTGCACACCGAGGTCGGTAAGCAGCCCGGGACGCTCTGGTCCGACGAACCCCATCGCTAGGAGGACCAGGTCGGTGGACAGCGTAAACTCGCTACCCTGAATAGGTTGCACGTCCATCCGTCCGTCCGTTCGCACGACGTCCACCTTGATCGCCTCCAACGCCTGGACCCGCCCGGCCGGGTCAGCGACGAAGCGCTCGGTCGAGACTGCATAGAGTCGCTCCCCGCCCTCTTCGTGGGCGGGGGAGATGCGAAAGACGTTTGGCCACTCCGGCCACGGATTGTCAGACGCCCTCGCGTAGGGTGGCTGTGGGAGCAGCTCGAGTTGATGCACGGACTCGGCGCGTTGCCGGTGCGCCGTTCCCAGGCAGTCGGCGCCCGTGTCCCCGCCCCCGATGATGACCACGCGTCGGCCCTCGGCGCTCACGAACTCGGAATCGGCGATGGCGTCACCCTCGCAACGACGGTTTTGAAGGGTCAGATAGTCCATCGCGAAGTGAATGCCCTCGAGATCGCGCCCAGGAATGTGCAGGTCCCGCGGCTGGCAAGCTCCCGCGGCGAGCACGATGGAGTCGAAGCCGTTACGCAGCTCGGCAACCGGGACGTTCACACCCACGTTCGCGTTCGTGCGGAAATCCACTCCCTCTTCAACCATCAACGCCAATCGCCTGTCGAGGAAGCGTCTCTCCATCTTGAACTCTGGGATGCCGTACCGGAGCAGCCCTCCGATCCGGTCCGCGCGCTCGAAGACGATTACCTGATGGCCGGCACGGTTCAGTTGTTCGGCGGCGGCGAGCCCGGCAGGCCCCGATCCTACGACGGCGACCCGTTTCCCGGTGCGCGTCGCCGGGCGCTGGGGTCGGACCCATCCCTCCTCGAAAGCGCGCTCGACGATCGCGAGCTCAACGGCCTTGATCGTGACCGGGTCATCGTTGATACCGAGCACGCACGCTCCCTCACAAGGTGCGGGGCAGAGTCGGCCTGTGATTTCGGGGAAGTTGTTGGTGGCGTGAAGCCGCTCGACGGCTTCCTTCCACTGGCCTTGGTAGACCAGGTCGTTCCAGTCCGGGATGATGTTGCCGAGCGGGCAGCCCTGATGACAGAAGGGGATACCGCAATCCATGCAGCGGGCCCCCTGCCGGCGTAGCTCGGTCTCCGGGTAGGGGAGATAGACTTCACGCCAGTCGCGGATGCGCTCCTCGACCGGGCGGGTCGGCCATTTTCTGTACTTGATCTCGATGAATCCGGTCGGGTTACCCACTGGTGGCGCCCACCAGTTCCGCGAAAGTCGCCTCTCGCCCTTCCGCGAGCGCGAGCGCGGTCACCGCGAGCACGCGTCGGTAATCCCTCGGCATGATCTTCACGAAGGTCGGTAGCACCACGGCCCATTCGTCGAGTAGGCGGGCTGCGTAGTCTGACTGTGTATGCTCGACGTGGCGCTCGACGAGCGTACGCAGAAGCGCCACGTCTTTGGGCAGGAGAGGCTCGAGGTCCACCATGCCCAGGTTGCAGCGGCTCCGAAAGTCGCCGTCCGTGTCCAGCACGTAAGCGATCCCCCCGGACATCCCTGCCGCGAAGTTCCGGCCCGTGCGGCCAAGCACCACGACGCGACCGCCGGTCATGTACTCGCAGCCGTGGTCACCGATGCCTTCCACCACCGCGTGGGCGCCGCTATTGCGAACGGCGAAGCGCTCACCTGCCACTCCTCGCACGTACGCCTCGCCGCCGGTCGCTCCATAGAGCGCCACGTTGCCGATGATGATGTTCACCTCCGGGCGGAAGGTGGCCATGTCCGGTGGGAAGACGACCAGCTTCCCGCCTGAAAGACCCTTGCCCCAGTAGTCGTTCGAATCTCCCTCGAGCCGGAAGGTGATGCCGCGCGGCAGGAAGGCACCGAAGCTCTGTCCGGCCGATCCACTGAAGCGGACTTTGATGGTGTCGTTGGGCAGTCCGTTCGCTCCCCACCGGCGCGTCACTTCGTGGCCCAGCATCGTTCCCACGGTGCGGTTGACGTTGCGGATGGGCAGGGTCAGCTCCACGGGCCGACGCTGCTGGATCGCCGCCGCACAACGTCGGATGAGGAGGTTGTCGAGCGCCTGGTCCAGGCTGTGGTCCTGGTCGATCACGCGCCGCCGCGCCACGTCGGGCGGCATGTCCGGTTCGTGCAGAATGGACGAGTAGTCGAGCCCGTTGGCTTTCCAGTGCTCCACAGCGGCCGCGAAATCGAGTCGGTCCACCCGACCGATCATCTCGTCCATAGTGCGGAAGCCCAACTGGGCCATGTACTCGCGCACCTCTTCGGCGATGAACCGGAAGAAATGGGTAACGAACTCCGGTTGACCGGTGAACCGCTTGCGCAGCTCCGGGTCCTGAGTGGCGATCCCTACCGGGCAGGTGTTCAGGTGGCAGACGCGCATCATGACGCAGCCCAGGACCACAAGCGGTGCGGTAGAGAACCCGTACTCCTCCGCTCCGAGGAGGGCCGCGATGACCACGTCGCGACCGGTCTTCATCTGGCCGTCCACCTGAACCACGATCCGATCACGCAGCTTATTGAGCACGAGAACCTGTTGGGTCTCTGCCAGTCCCAACTCCCACGGAATCCCCGCGTGCTTCAGCGAAGTGAGCGGAGAGGCACCGGTCCCACCGTCGTGTCCCGAGATGAGGACGACGTCCGAGTGCGCCTTGGCCACCCCGGCGGCGATCGTGCCCACTCCGACCTCCGCAACCAGCTTGACGCTAACCCGGGCGTTCGGATTCGCGTTCTTCAGATCGTGAATTAGCTGAGCCAGATCCTCGATCGAGTAGATGTCGTGGTGGGGTGGGGGCGAGATCAGTCCCACACCGGGCGTCGAGTGCCGGACCTGCGCGATCCACGGATACACCTTGGAACCCGGAAGCTGGCCGCCTTCACCCGGCTTGGCACCTTGCGCCATCTTGATCTGCAGCTCGTCGGCGTGGACCAGGTACTCGCTGGTAACACCGAAGCGACCGGAGGCTACTTGCTTGACCGCGCTCCGACGCGAGTCTCCGTTGGCATCGGGAACGTAGCGTGTCGGGTCCTCGCCGCCTTCTCCGGTGTTGGACTTTCCACCCAACCGATTCATGGCGATTGCGAGGCTTTCGTGTGTTTCCTGGCTGATCGATCCGTACGACATTGCCCCGGTGGAGAACCGCGTCAGAATCGCCTCGACCGGCTCTACCTGGTCGAGCGAAATCGCTTCGGTCAAAGGCTTGAATTCGAAGAGCCCCCGCAGAGTCGCACGGTGGGCGCTCTGGTCGTCGACCAGCCCGGTGTACTCCTTGAAGATCTTGTATTGGCCGGCCCGCGTGGCGTGTTGAAGCTTGAAGACCGTCTCGGGGTTGAACAGATGGTACTCGCCGTCGCGCCGCCACTGATACTCGCCCCCCACTCGAGCTCCGGCTGCCCGGGCTCACGTTGGGGAAAGGCTCGCAAGTGCCGCTGCTGGACCTCTTCGGCAATCACGTCGATGCCGACGCCACCGATGCGCGACGCAGTCCACGTGAAGTACTTCCCCACAAAGGCCGGGTCGAGCCCGATCGCCTCGAAGATCTGCGCCCCGCAGTAACTCTGTAGCGTGGAGATCCCCATCTTCGACATCACCTTCAGGATGCCCTTGTTCACCGCCTTGAGATAGTGCTTGACCGCGGTGGCATGGTCGATCTCCGTGAGCATGCCCTGCTTGATCATGTCGTCCAGGGTCTCGAACGCCACCCAGGGGTTCACAGCACCCGCGCCGTACCCGATCAGTAGGCACATGTGGTGGACCTCGCGCGCGTTCCCGGTCTCCACCACCAAACCGCAGCGGGTTCGGGTGCCCTCGCGAACCAGATGGTGGTGAACCGCAGCGGTCGCGAGCAGGCTCGGTACGGCCGCGTGCACAGGGTCGATCGCCCGATCGGAGAGAATCACGATGTTGTAGCCCTCCGCGATCGCCTGGCTAGCCTGCTCCCGAATCGAGTCAACGGCCCGGGCTAGCCCCTCGCCTCCGGCGGCGGCGAGATACAGCGTCGAGATCGTAATCGCCTTGAAGCCGTGCACGTCGACGTGACGAATCTTGGCCAACTCGGCGTTGTCGATCACCGGGTATTTGATGTTGATCTGCCGGCAGGAGGCCGCCATGGGTTCGAGCAGATTGCCCTCGGGTCCGATCGTGCTCTCCATCGAGGTCACGAGCTCTTCCCGGATCGCGTCGAGCGGCGGGTTGGTGACTTGCGCGAAGAGCTGTTTGAAGTAGTCGTACAGCATGCGCGGTCGATCCGATAACACCGCCAGCGCGGTGTCGTTGCCCATCGATCCGATCGGTTCAGCGCCGTTTTGCGCCATCGGAGCGAGCAAGATGCGCAGATCTTCGTACGTGTACCCGAACGCTAATTGGTGGGTGAGTACCGTCTGGTGGTCGGGATCCGGCACGGGCGCCTCGGGGAGGTCCTCGATCTTCACGAGGTTCTCGGCCAGCCACTCGCCGTAGGGATGCTCGGCAGCCAGCGCCTCTTTGATCTCCTCGTCCTCGATGATACGGCCCTTCGTCGTATCGATAAGGAACATCCTGCCGGGCTGGAGCCGTCCCTTGATGCGGATGTTCTCGGGCGCGAGGTCGAGGACACCTACCTCGGACGCCATCACGACCAGATCGTCATTGGTCACGTAGTAGCGCGACGGACGCAGGCCGTTGCGGTCGAGTACTGCACCGATCACTGCGCCGTCGGTGAACGCGATCGACGCTGGACCGTCCCACGCCTCCATCAGCGACGAGTGGTACTCATAAAAATCTCGTATCGCCGGCTTCATGGACTCATGTGCGTTCCACGGCTCGGGTATCATCATGAGGATCGCGTGTGGGAGCGATCGCCCGTTCATGACGAGAAACTCGAGGACGTTGTCGAACGTGGCCGAGTCGCTGTCGCCCTCGCGGATCACCGGAAAGACTTTGTCGAGATCCTCACCGAGCAGGTCCGATCGGCAAAGCGCCTCACGCGCTCGCATCCAGTTGATGTTACCGCGCAACGTGTTGATTTCACCGTTGTGCGCGATGTATCGGTACGGGTGTGCGAGCGGCCAGGATGGGAAGGTGTTCGTGCTGAAGCGCTGATGGACGAGCGCAAGAGCCGACTCCATGTCCGGATCGCCAAGGTCGGGGAACATGGCCGCGATCTGGTCCGCCGAGAGCATCCCCTTGTAGACGAGCGTACGGGAGGAGAGACTCGCGATGTAGAAGTACTTCCGCCCTTCCCCGGGAAGACGCTCGGCCATGTGCTCGATGCGCTTGCGGATGACGTAGAGCTTGCGCTCGAAGTGATTCTGGTCGCTCACGCCCTCGCCGCGACCGATGAAGACATGCTTGAAGTGCGGCTCGACTGATACCGCACTCTCGCCGAGCAGCGCATCGTCGGTCGGCAGGTCGCGCCACCCTAAGAGGTGCTGTCCCTCGTCGGCGACGACCGAGGTGATCAGCTCCTCGATGACACGTCGCTCGTTCTCTTCTTGCGGCAGGAACACCAATCCCACACCGTAATCCCCCTCTCCGGGGAGCGTGATGCCGAGTGGCTCACACGTTTTCCGCAGGAACCGATCGGGCTTCTGGATCAGTATGCCAGCGCCATCCCCGGTGTTCGCCTCGCAGCCGCACGCGCCCCGGTGCATGAGGTTGATCATCACCTCCATGGCCTGACGAACGATCGTGTGTGATCTGCGGCCCTTGACGTCCACCACGAAGCCCACGCCACAGGCGTCGTGCTCGTGCAGAGGGTCGTAGAGGCCTTGAGCCTCCAGTTCGCCGGCGAACCTCGCCGGGGGGGGATCAGACGGCCGGGTGCTCACCGTCGGGAGGTTACCGTACGTCCATGTCGTGTCCACGGCACCTCTCTCTTCAGGTCTCTGAACTCGGGTCAGCCTCTTCTTCGTCACCCATTACCACCTGATCGATCAGCCCGCGCGCGGCTGACCCGCCGGGAACGACTCCGCCCCTGCGTCCGGATGGGCGCAGGGGCGGAGTCGTTCGGGCGAGGTCTGCTGCGTTACGCCGTTTCGATATCCTGTCCCCTTGCCATTCCGGTATCGGGTACCGGAACTCCCGCCTCTGGATCGACCGACTTTCGATCGATGCGTCTGGCGACCGGCCCCGCGGCCGCTTGTGGAGCGGTCGCGCGTGCGCGGGCGGCTATGGCGTTCGGAGCTTCACGCATGGCGAGGATCGGGGTTCAACCGGCCGCATGGAAGCACGCAACCAGCCTCAACTTCACGCCGCAAGGCCGGGCTGTCAAATGCGCTTTGATCCCACTCGGGCAACCCCGCCGAACGGCTTCCGATCCCGCTTCTGGGAGCGGTCATCGTCCGCGTGCGCGCCGTGCCTCCACCCTGACCCTTGGGCCTGGGGGCGGCGCCGTTGGGAGTCAGTCCTGCTGGAGACGCGTCACACGGTCGGCCCGCGGGCCCTTGACGTCCTCAACGGCGTCGAACTCGACTCGTTCCCCGGGTGAGAGGGTCTTGAAGCCCGTGCCCTCGATGGCCGAGTGGTGGACGAACACGTCCTTCCCGCCGCCGTCCGGCTGTATGAAGCCGAACCCCTTGTCATCCAGGAAGCGAGCGACGGTGCCGGTCTGGCGAGCCATGCGAAATCCCCTCCTCTGCGATGGGTCGGCTGTCGGACCGGTTCAGGTGCGTGGTCGTGCTGAACGGCCCGACAGACTCCGCGGAGCAGTCGGTCGAAGGTCGAGTAGTCGAATAATGGTTTACTCTCGACCCCCGGATGGCAACTGGGACCCGCGACTCAGGGCCGCTTGACGCGCAGGAGCCCCTCCTGGGCGCTGGAGGCCACCAGGTCTCCGTCACGCGTGTAGAACGCACCACGAGCGAAGGCGCGTGCGCCTCCGGAGACCGGGCTCTCGATCACGTGCAGGAGCCACTCATCCACTCGGACGGGTCGGTGGAACCAGATCGCGTGGTCGAGGCTGGCAAGCATCACGTCGGGATCGCGGTAGGCAAGCCCGTGGGGCTGCAGGGCCGCGCCCAGGAGGCCGTAGTCGGAGGCGTATGCGAGCACCGCCTGGTGGTGCAGGGGGTCGGCGCCGACTTCTCCGACTGCGCGCACCCACACGCAGCATCGGGGCTCCCGTATGGACGACTGGAGGGGATGGAGGGCGCCCACCGGCCGGAAATCGAGCGGGCGATCCTGAAGAAGCACGTTGCGTAGCGTCGCGGGCAACTGGTTCGCATGCGCCCTCAGTACGTCGAGCTCCGAGGGGAGACCCTCGGGGGGTTCGACCTGGGGCATGGGGGCATGATGGGCTGGTCCCTCCTCGGACCGGTGGAAAGAAGCGGTCATCGCGAAGATGGCCTCGCCGTGCTGGATGGCACGCACGGTACGTGTGGTGAAGCTCCTTCCGTCCCGGATCCGATCCACGAAGTAGACGACCGGAGCCGTCAGGTCCCCGGCCAGCATGAAGTAGCCATGCAGCGAGTGGGCCGGACGATCGTGCTCCACCGTTCTGCGCGCCGCGACGAGCGACTGTGCGAGCACCTGTCCGCCGAAGATCCGCCCGGTTCCGACGTCCCGGTTGGACCCACGAAAGATGTCGCGCTCGAGCGGCTCTAGCGCGAGGAGCTCGACCAGGTCCGCCGCGGTGTAGGCCATGATGTGCGGGTGCGGCGCCTACCGCACGATCCGCAAACTGAACCGTGGTCCCAGAATCCCGACTCGCATCCGTGTCCTCCGCCCAAGTCCGTGCGTTGCGTTCCGCCGGGAGGATACGGGCGTGTCAAGCCCTCCGCGACCATCGGAGGGGGCCCTGGACAGAGGGAGTTACGCTGTGGCCGGGGGCGTCCCGGGATGCGTCCGGATCGGTCGTCTGCTAGCTTGGCGGCTGGCCGCGGCCGGTCCCGGGCGGCTTCCATGGGTTGGAAGGGCATAGGATCGCTTCTACAGGAGGAAGCTGACGTGGTCGAGAGACTCACCGAGATGGCCGCCATCGGGCCGGAGTGGGTGTTGTGGGCTTTGCTGTTGTTGTCTCTGTTCTCAATCGCCACGATCGTCGAGAGACTGGTCTTCTTCCGGCAGAGGCGGTTGCCCGTGGTGCGACTCTCGCGCCAGCTGGAGGAGTCGCTCCGGACCAAGGACATGGGCGAGGTCCGTGAGCTGTTAAGGCGAACTCCCGGGCCCGAGTCCGCCGTGCTCCTACGGACGCTCGAGTGGTTCGAGGACGGCGCGGAGTCGATGATGGAGGTGATGGAGGCCGCCCTGCGCGAGCAACGGATCGAGCTGGACCAGGGCTCGGCCTTCCTCGGGACGGTGGGCAACAACGCCCCGTTCCTTGGACTGCTGGGTACGGTGCTCGGGGTGGTGAAGGCGTTTCAGGAGCTGAGCACGACCTCGGGAACGGGGATGGGCGGCGTCCTGGGCGGGATCGCCGAGGCACTGATCGCGACCGCGCTGGGGATCGCTGTGGCGTTGCCTGCTGTCGTGGCCTACAACGCGTTCACGAAGCGCGCTCACGAGACCGAGGACAACGTTCGCGCGCTGACCAGCCTGGTACTCGCTCACCGAAAGAGCCTGCGGTTCGGCACTGCCCAGCCGGTCGGTGCCGACTGAGGCTTCTGCGGCTTACGCCCACTACAGACCCGGACAGCGCGCGCGCAGGAGCGCCAGATCGCCGGGATGGATTCCGGTCACCGACCGACCCCCCCCCGCGTGCTCAAGCTCCTCGCTCATGAGGGCGTCGGGATCTGGTGCATGACCGAGCCCGAGCGAGTGCCCGAGCTCATGGGCGAGCACCAGGTCGAGGTGGGTGGCGTCGTCGAACTGGAAGACATGAATCTCGCGTTGGGACGAGACCAGACGTCCGTTCCGGATATCGACGGCCTCGACGAATTGCCCTGCGCGGACACTCTGCGCCGGGGAGGCCCGTTCCATAGCATCGAAGGCTCGCCCGTGGTCGGCGAGCGTAGCGTTGAGGCGATCGATGTCGTCGGAAAACAGCAGCCCGGCTGTCTCCAAATCGCGATCCTGCTCCGCCAGGTCGATCCGCTCCAGCCTGAGTCGCTCCCCGATCGCGCCGAGCCGCTCCACGACGTCTGCGGGGGGATTGCGCCTGTTCCACTCGCGAACTGACGCGTTGTGGCTGGCCGCACGCCCCTCAAAGTCCTCGATCCTTCGCCGGTACTCCGAGCGATCCCGAACGAGTCGAGACTGACGCTCGCTGAGCGCTGCGCCCTCCGCTTCGAGGCTATCCGATCTTCTATCGAATTCCTCGTGGAGACGGCGTTTCTGGGTCGATGCAGCCTGCCGGCCGTCGTAGACGAACGCGATCAGAAGACGGGCCTCTTCGTCGTGGACGAAAATCCGTTGGCCGACCGCGACCTCCCAGAGCCGGGCGGCGCGTTCGATCGCGGCCCTCGCTTCGCCCCGGGCGAGCCCGAACCCGTTGTCCAGCCGTGCGATGCGCCAACCGAGAGGAATGCCGCAAGGCAGGGCCGACGCCGCGTGTCCCTCGTCGGCCTCGGGAGGGGCGGACTCGGCGACCGTGCCTTGCCGACCGGCGCGAGTCGAGTCACTCGCGTACAGGCCGGCCAGGAGGGCCAGGATCGAGGCGATTGCCGCGAGAGGCAGGATGCGACGATTCAAGGGGCTTTGCAGACCACGCGGAAGTCGGATGGGCCCGCCTTTCCGAGTCCCTTTTCATACCCCGGGGACGGGAATCCGTCCTGCCCGTTGTGGGCCTGGGCCCTCCGTCCGTAATTTAAAAAGATTCTGGAGAGTTGTCGGGGTCGGGTGCGATCCCCCCGGACAGCGCAGGTCACCGCGAGCCACGAGCGGCTGGAGGGCGGTCGATGCAGATGGATCACGGGGACCGGATTGGTCGGGACGGGCGGACCTCCCGGTTCGACGATTCGGGGACTGATCGCTGGCGAATCAGGATGGCGTGGTCGATGCTGGCCGCCGGGGCCGCGCATGGGGCGCTGTTCGCTCTGTGGCCGGCCTTCGAGCGGTCCGCAGTCCTGCTGGCGTTTCCGATCGAGGCTACCGAGCCGGCGTGGATCGAGCCTTATCAGGGCGCTTCCGGCGGCGACGAGCAGGGCGACCCGATCACGATTCCAGGTCCGATCGCCACGGCGCCGCAAGACGAGGGCATGGTTACCGCCCCCGATCCGGGGAACCCGATCCTGGTGGAGGGTTCTGGCACGAGCCCGACGCCAGCCGACGCCGAGGGCGCGGTGCTGTCCGAGGCACTCCAGGGCCTGGTCCGCCGCACCACGATGGGGCCGACCCTTGCGGGGCTCGAGTTCCAGAGCTTCGGCGAAGATCAAGAGCTCCTCGAGGGGCTCGACGAAATGGGGTTCGGCAGAACTCCGACCGCCGCGGATCCGACGGCGGTGGACTATCCGTCCGTCGAGGAGGCGACCGCTCTCGATCTCAGTCGGCTGGCTGGCTTCGACCCCGAGGTCGCGCTCGAGGCGTCGACCACCTGGGTTCTGATCCGCAACCCCCGCGAGGTCGAGCTGTTCATGGGGAGGAACTCCATAAACTCCATGAGTCGCAACACGCGCGTAGGGGCGGACGGAACGGTCGCGGTGGCCATGTGGATCGATGCCAGGGGGTCGGTCGAGTGGGCCGAGATCATCCAATCGAGTGGGCGGGGGGACATCGACGAGCTCGCTCTAAGCCTGTTCAACGACGTCGTCCGATTCAGGCCCGCCCGGCTGGCCGGGGTGCTCATGCCTATGTCGGCGATCTTCTCGGTCACTTTCTCATCGGACTAGACGTGTCCCGAGCGCGGCCGGCGGGTGTTCGCACGGTGATCGCGCTTACGCTCGCGCTGGCGGCCGGAGCGTGCGTCAGGGGCCCTCCGGGGCTTGCCCTGCCCGTGGTCTCCCCGACCGGGATCGTGTACGAGATCGGGACGCCCCCGACCCGTACGCGGTTCTCGCAGACGGCGGCTCTCCTGCTCAGTCAGGGGCTGGCGGAGCGAGCGCTGGGCATCGCTGCAGAGGGGATAGCGGCCGACTCGACCAACCCGGTCCATTACTTCCTCGCAGGGGTCTCGCTCTCACGGTTGGACGAGTTCGAACGTGCCCACCGTATGTTCACAGAGGCACAGCGGCTTTTTCCAGGCTACGAGTTGGATATCGAGCCGGAACGTGCCGCTGCCTGGGTGAGGTTGCACAACCGGGGTACCGAGGCGTATGAGAGCGGGAACTTCGAGGAGGCGATCGAGGCCTGGGAGCTGGCGATGACGGTCTACGACCTCGCCCCCGAGACGCCCCGCAACCTCGTCAACCTCTTCATCAATGAGACGAGGTACGAGGACGCGATTCGCGCCTCGGAGCAGGCCCTGGCGGTGCTCGCGAAGCGTCCGGCCTCCCGGATCCTCGGCGAGGAAGAGATGAATAGCCGGGCGGAGACGGTGGTGGCAACCGAGGC
This sequence comes from Longimicrobiales bacterium, assembly GCA_965237965.1. Classification (GTDB taxonomy): domain Bacteria; phylum Gemmatimonadota; class Gemmatimonadetes; order Longimicrobiales; family Gaopeijiaceae; genus UBA2988. The sequence continues at coordinate 1,410,099 of CBDEGT010000003.1, read as the reverse complement.
CGTTCTCGCCCAGCTGTTTCTTGCTTCCAGCCGTTACGGCGAGGCCGAGCCGTTGCTTCGCCAACAGCTTGAGCGTGACTCGACGAACCGGCAGGTGCGGGGCGACCTTGCCGTGGTCCTGACCGGGCTGGGGCGGACGGAAGAGGCTACCCGGATCTACACCACGTTGCTTTCCGAGGGCGAGATCGGGTCCACGGAGCTCTTCCGCTTGGGAATTGCGTTCTTCCGAGCGAACGATTTCGCCCGTGCAGGTGATGTATTCGGCAGGCTCACGCAGCTCAGGCCCGACTCCCGTGATGTCTGGTTCAACTACGCGAATGCCCTGCTGGGGGCGGAGGCCTGGGACTCGCTTTGGGCCATCGCGCCTCGCCTCATCGAGCTGGACCCTCTGGGCGAGAAGGCCGGTCTCATCGCGGCCCGTTCGTTGCTCGAGACCGGTGATCGGGAAGGTGCGGAGCGAGGTCTGGAGGAGGTGGAGGCCGCGCCGGTCTACGTCGACCTTCAGATGCGCCCGCTGGGGCCGGTCACGCGGATGCAGGGGGTGATCGTCGGTAACCGCGCGGAGGACGGGGCACCGGTTCACCTTCGGTTCACCTTCTACGACGATGCGGGCCCGCTCGGGAGCGAGACGGTCACGCTTGCGGCTCCAGCACCGGGGGAACGGGTGAACTTCGAGTTCACGTTCAGAGCGAGCGCCACGGCCTACCGCTACGAAGCGGTTCCCCACGTCGGTGGCTAATGGCTAGATGATCCAGTTGGCCAGGAAAGCGAAGGCGTAAGCGAGCCCGAGCATGTAACCGAACTGCAGCGCAGGCCATTTCCATCCGGCCGTCTCACGGCGCATCACGGCGACGGTAGACATGCACTGCAGGGCGAAGGCGAAGAACACGAGCAGTCCCACCGCAGCTCCCAGATCCAGATCGGTCTTGAGCGCGTCCTGCAGCGCCAGCGAGCCCTCGGTCGGGTCCTCCACTCCGTAGAGCGTTCCAAGCGTGCCCACGATCACCTCGCGCGCGGCAAGCGAGGTGATCAGGCCCACGCCGATTCTCCAGTCGAAGCCGAGCGGCTCGATCACGGGCTCGATCGCATGCCCCATGCGCCCCATCACGCTGGTTTCGATCGGCGGTGGCGCGCCTCCGTCCTGTGGGACCTGGGAAAGTATCCAGATCACGATCGCCACGGAGAGAATGATCGTGCCGGCACGGCGGAGGAAGATCCTGCTCCGATCGTACAGCCGTAGGACGAGAGAGCGCACCGAGGGCAGCCGGTAGGGGGGCAGCTCCATGAGGAAGGAGGAGGGGCGTCCTCGTAACAGCGTGCGCTTGAGGAGGAACGCGGTAGCGATTGCTGCAACCGCACCCAGCACGTAGAGCCCGAGTAGCGTGGCGGCGCGCGTGCCGAGCAGGGGCCCGAGCACCGGCCGCTCCGGAATGAAGGCAGCAATCAACAGTGCATACACGGGTAGACGTGCCGAGCAGGTCATGAACGGCGTCACGAAGATCGTCGCGAGGCGGTCCCGCTCGTCCTCCACCGTGCGTGCCGCGAGGATGGCCGGGATCGCGCATGCGTAACCGGACAGCAGGGGGAGGAACGCGCGGCCCTGGAGCCCGGCGCGGTACATCAGGCGATCGGCGATCACCGCGGCGCGCGCCATGTAGCCCGAGTCTTCCAGTACTCCGATGAACAAAAAGAGCACGAGGATCTGCGGGAGGAAGATGACCACGGATCCGACGCCAGACCATACGCCATCGATCAGGAGCGAGCGGAACCACGACTCCGGCAGCTGCCCGGCTAGCCACTCGCCTGAGCCCGCCACGAGCGCCTCGACCGCGTCCATCAAGGGAGTCGCCCACGTGAAGATCGACTGAAAGACCAGCATCACGAGCGCCAGGAAGAGGAGCGGTCCCCAGACCCGGTGGAGAAAGAGGGAGTCAAGTCTCTCGGTGAGGGCGGACGTGACGGGCTGGACGAAACCGGCGCGACTGCCGATGTCCTGGATGCGCCGCCGCCGCTCGGTGAACGTGTCGAGCATCGGTAGGGCGTGGCCCTTGCCGGCGTTGGACAACGCGGGGCAGGGGCGGGAAGGCAGCGGACCACGCTCGGACACGGCATTGAGGAATCGTCGCACGCGTTCCACGCCTTCACCGGTGCGGGCGTTGGTGCGCACGACCTGCACGCCGAGGTGGTCGGCGAGCACGTCGTCCCGTACCGCCCCACCACGCTGTCCGAGCTCATCGGCCATGTTGAGGACGAGCAGCGCAGGAATGCCGAGCTCGAGCACCGGCTCAGCGAGCATCAACTGGGTTTCGAGCCTGGTCGAGTCGACGATGAGCACGAGCGCGTCGGGCGCGCGGAGCCCCTCCATCCGCCCCTCGAGCACGTCTCGCGTGACGCGCTCGTCGAGGGTGCGCGCCGACAAACCATGGAGGCCGGGGAGATCCACCAGCTCGACGATCCGATCACTGCCGAGGCGTGCTAGCCCGACGTGCTTCTCGACTGTCACGCCCGGGTAATTCGCGACCTTCTGCCGTAGCCCGGTCAGCTGGTTGAAGAGGGTGGACTTGCCCGAGTTGGGCGGGCCGACCAGCGCCACCAGAGGAGTCACGTGGCCTATCGGCGCATCGGTCGCCGAGACATCGAGTCCGGCGCCTGGCTGGAAGCCCTCCTCGATCGGAGTGGCCAACGGCCTACCGTCGGTCCTGCCGCCGGATCAGGCGGCGTTCGACCCGGTGCGCCTCACGCACAGGCACCCCGCCATCTCGCGACGGATAGCGAGCAGGGAGCCGTCAACCATCACGATGGGGTCGCCGGCGGGCGAGCGTCGAACGGGGCATATCCGACACCCCGGGAGGACGCCCCGCTCGAGAAGAGGCTCCATCTGCTCAGGGGGCAGGTCGATCCGTACCAACTCGACCATCTCGCGGAGCGGGATGTCAGCCAGCCTGAGGTCGCCTGCCTTCTGGATGGGAGGAGCGCCCACTCGTTCCCCTGAGAATGAGATCTAGTTTCAACAAGATACACCGGAGAGGGGCGCAAGGAAACGGGACCCTAGCGTCGTGCGGACCCCGTGGACCGGTTCCGGGGCGGTGTCGTTCCCCGGTCAGGCGGGCAGGGGGTCTACCTGACCCAGGAGGCAGACGCTCACGGCCTCGATCACGAGCTGGCGGGTCCGCTCGGCCACCTCGTCCAGGGAAACCTCGGGCACCAGGAAGTGGTCGGCCGCGCGACACCGGATCTCCTCGACCGTGGGCAGCTCGGGGAGGTGGAACTGCGACAGCCAGACGGCGGCGTGCGCCCCGGTGGCCCGGAGCCGGGCCTCCAGGCTCGCCTCCGCCTGATTCGCGCCCGCCCGCAGCCGGGTCTGCACCTCCGCCCAGGTGGGGGTACCCTCCCATGCGTGACGAAGCTGTACAGCGAGGCGTTCCGCCGGGAAGGTCTCGGCCAGCTGCAGGGCAACCCGCTCAACCACCAGCCGTCCGAGCCGACGCTCGTTGTTCACCACCTCGATCGGGGGCGCCCGGAGGTCCCAGACCAGGCCAGTCCACGCCAGCGCCCTAAGCACGTAATACGTCAGGTCTACTTGATACCACCGGAAGCCCTGCCGGGTCGAACTCTGGTAGGCGTGGTGGTTGTTGTGCCATCCCTCGCCGCAGGTGATCACTGCCAGCCACCAGTTGTTGCGCGAGTCGTCGCCGGTCTGATATCGCTGAGAGCCGTGGACGTGGGCCAGGGAGTTGATGAAGAACGTGCAGTGATAGAGCAGCACCGTGCTCCAAACGAAGCCCACCACCAGCCCGCCCCAACCGGCGACCAGCCAGACCGCCAACCCGAGCAGGATAGCCGGAGCATACTGGTTACGATCTAGCCACATGAGCTCGGGATACCGAGTGAGATCGGCCACGCCGGCATAGTCAGGCTTCCCGCCGCGCTTGGTGAAGATCCATCCCATGTGCGAGAAGACGAACCCCTTGTGGCGGGGTGAGTGGTGGTCGAGCTCGGTGTCGGAGTGCTGGTGATGACCGCGGTGTACCGCAGCCCACCAGATGGGCCCCCGCTGCGCTGAGCTCTGTGCCAGCAGCGCGATTACGAACTGACCGACGCGGCTGGTCTTGTAGCTGCGATGCGAGAAGTACCGGTGATAACCCCCGGTGACCCCGACCATGCGTACCCAGTAGAGCACGAACCCAATCGCCACGGCCTGCATCGTGACCCCCGTCCAGATGGCCGCGAAGCAACTCAGGTGGAGAATCACGAACGGAACCGTGCCGGGATAGATGATGTCCTGATCCGAAGCTTCCACGGGCGGCGACGGCGACGCCATTGCTCGGCTCAAGGCGCTCCCCTGTTGTTGTGGTATGGTATGGACGGTCGAGCGGGGTCCGCAAAGCTAATGCGAAAGATCTAGTCCGAGCTGTCCCCGGTCAACTCGGTCCCCTTCGCAGCGAGTCGGCGCGGACCCCGCGGGACGGCCCCCGGCCGCCCTCCGCTGTGGCTTCGAGGTCGACCCGATTGCCGCGGAAAACCTTCCCTGACGGGCGCCCTGGATGTATAGTGACGGTCTTGCGTCGCAGTCGTTGACTGTCGGCCGGGTCCGTGACAGGTTTCTGATGCGGAACCTTGGGGGCCGTCGTCGCTGGGTGCCGGCGAAAGGCGGTTCGAGAACCGCGAGTGATCGGTGGTGTCCCACACCCCCGCGACCTCAGATCCTGCCGGCCATGGCAGGCCTTGTCGAACTCTCCCCGGGGAGTCATCATGCTACCGCTTCGGTTCTATCTCGCCCTACAGCCGCCGCGAGGGGCCCTCGCCGGCGGGATCGTAGGACGCACGACTACGGGAGACGACACATGAGCGCCGAACAACCCATGGGTGATCCGGCGGCCCCGACCGCTACCCCGCTCAAGCCGGCGTTCGGCACCGGCCTTCTCGCGAGCAACCCGACCAAGGACCAAGGCACCATCTTCACCGGGGTCGTTTCGATCGTGGGGCACGTGGTTGTTCTCGGCGGCCTCGTCTACAGTACGATCGGAAACGCCATCGAGACGCTTGAGGAAGAGGTCACGGTCATGGAGCTCACTCAGGAGATGGAGGCGCCGCCACCGCCACCGCCCCCGCCGGTCGACGGACCACCTCCGGCGGAGGTCCAGGGCTTCCAGACGCTCACCGTGCCGGACATCATTCCGGCCGAGATTCCGCCCCCGGGCGAGGTCACCTTCCGAGCGCAGGACTTCACGGGCCAGGGGATCCTCGGGGGTGCCGATCAGGACCAAGACTCAGGGAGTGAGGTCGTGGCGATCGGTGAGCGGCCTTCGTTCACTCCGTTCACCACCGCTCCCGTCATGCAGAACCGCACGGAGGTCGCGCGCGCGCTCGAGCGCGAGTATCCCCCGCTTCTTCGTGACGCCGGCGTCGGTGGTCGCGTGATCGTATGGATCCGCCTGGACGACCAGGGGCAAGTGGAGGATGTGCAGATCAATACCTCGAGCGGGCACCCTGCTCTCGACGAGGCGGCGATCCGCGTGGGTGGGGTGATCAGGTTCAGCCCGGCCATGAACCGGGATAGGCAGGTGCCGGTCTGGGTGTCCATCCCCATCGCATTTCAGGTCCGCTGAAGCGAGACGCGGATCCAGTTGGTTCACGCTGACGACCGTTCCAGGGGAGCCGGAGTCGTCACAGACGGGAGGAAGTCACGATGGGTGTAGATCTTATAGAACTCTGGAACTCGATGGGGTGGTTCGCGAGGTGGATCGTCTACATTCTCTTCTTCATGTCGTTCATCTCGATTGCCGTGGCGTTGCGCCGTTTCTGGGATCTTATGCACTCCCGGAGGCAGACCATCAGATTCGCCCCCGAGCTTTCCTCCGCCCTCGAGTCCAATGACCTGACCGCGGCCGATGAGGCCGTTGAGAGCTACCCGAAGGGGCACCTCGCCTGTGCGTACAAGGGCGTGTTCTCCGCTCTGAAGGAACACGTTTCCGATCGCGAGCTGTCTGCGGTCGAGGTGGGCGCAATCCAACGCACGCTCGAGCTCAACAAACTCGAACAGCTTGCTCGCCACCGCCGTGGCCTGGGCATCCTGGCGACCGTGGGTGCCACCGCGCCGTTCGTCGGCTTGCTCGGCACGACGATAGGTGTGGTGAACGCGTTCACCGGAATGGCAGCCGCCGGCAGTGGAGGGCTGACTGCGATTTCGGCGGGTATCTCCGAGGCCCTTATCGCGACCGCGATCGGTCTCGCCGCAGCGATCCCGGCCGTCTGGCTTTACAACTACTTCACGAATCGGGTCGAGCTGATCAGTATGGAAATCGACTATGGCAGCAAGGAATTCATGAATTTCTTGTTGGCGCTTGAGAGCCGCATGGCAAAGGGTCTCGATCCGTTCCAGACCACCAGTGCGAAGCCGGCCGCGAGGACCTGATGTCAGGCGTCAGTGCAGCCACCGGAATCAGCGGCGATCAGGAAGTCGTATACGATCAACCAGCGCTGAACAACGATATCAACGTCGTGCCGTTGTGCGACGTAATGCTCGTGCTGCTGATCATCTTCATGATCGTGACGCCCACGATTCTCCAGGGCTTCCAGGCGACGCTTCCGGTGGGAGACAACCTGCTCGAGCGGCCCGAGGAGGAGAGCCGTGTCGTGGTCGGCATCGACGTCGAAGGGAACTACTACTTCAACAAGAAGCCGATCTCCCACGAGAACATGCTCGGAGCGATGACGTCGGCGTTCGCGGCTCGCCCGGAGGACAAGGTACTCTATCTGAAGGCGCATTCGGGAATTGCGTACGGCGAGGTCATGACCCTGATGGACCTGGGTCGTGAAGCCGGTGCGCGCGTGTTGGCGGCGGTGTCGGAGACTGCGACTCCGCCCGACGATGAGGAGCAATAGACCATGGGTATGAGCGTAGGCGCCAAGCACGGCAGTGCGATGAACGAGCCCAATATGACGCCGTTCATCGACGTACTCCTCGTGCTGCTGGTCATCTTCATCATCGCACAGCCCCTGCTGCAGCGAAGCATCGACATCCAGCTTCCGGTGGAAAAGGACGAGCCCACGGTCTCGGAGATTCCGCCGATCGTGCTCGAAATGTTCCCGAATGGAACCTTCGAACTCAATACGAAGCCCATCCAGCGCAGTCAGCTCGCGCAGGAGCTGGCGGACGTTTACAGCGACCGTCCGGACCGTGTGATCTTCGTAAAAGCGGACGGGCGCGTGTCCTACGGCGACGTCATCTTCGCGATGGACGTGGCGCGCGGAGCGGGCGTGGAGGTCATCGGTGCCGTGCTGCCCAAGGAGGACGAAGTACCGGCGATTTGAGCGTCGTACGGCGTGCGTTTGTTCTGGTGTGGAGAGGAGGGCGGCCGTGAGGTCGCCCTCCTCCGTTAGAAGATAAGGGGGAAGAGAAAGGTCCCGGTCAGAGTGACCATGATGACGGATATGATGTTCACCCAGATTCCTGCCCGGGCCATCTGGCCTATGGTGAGGTAGCCCGATCCGAAGACGATCGCGTTGGGGGGCGTTCCAGCGGGCAGGCAGAACCCGAGGGAGCAGGCAAACGCGACGGAGGCCATGAGTACGGCAGGACTCATCCCGAGGGTCAGAGCGACCCCGGCCATGACCGGCATGGCCATCGCCGCGGCCGCGGTGTTCGAGGTGATCTCCCCAAGGAAGATGAACAGAGCGGCGGCGGTCGCGATCAACGCGGCCGTAGGCAGGCCAGCGAGTCCTCCGATGCTGCCGCCGATCCAGGCGGCAAGCCCGGTGTCGGCCATCGCGTCTGCCAAAGACAGACCGCCACCGAACAGTAGCAGGACACCCCACGGAATCTTCACCGCCGTTTCCCAGTCGAGTGCGACGGCGCCCCGCCGCCAGTCCAGTGGGTAGACGAAGAGCACGAGCGCGCAGAACATCGCGATCGTTCCGTCGGTGACGCCCGGTAGCCATGTGGCGATGCCGGGAATCACGACCTCTCCGAGCTGCTTGGGCGAACGCATCACCCACGCGACCACGGTCAGCGCGAACACGAGGCTCACGAAACGCTCACCCCTGGACATCGGGCCCAGACGCGCGCGCTGGTCGGCCAGCAAGGCCGACGCATCTCCGCGAATCTCCTCCGGCGGGTACACGCGCGTGAGAATCAGCCACGCCAGCAGCAGCATGATCCACGAAACCGGAGCCGTCACCAGCATCCACTCGAGAAACCCGACCCGTGTGTCAGCTATCTCCAGGGCGGCGGCGGCGAAGATCACATTGGGTGGGGTGCCGATGAGCGTAGCGACGCCTCCGATCGAGGAGGAGTACGCGACACCGAGCATGAGCGCGATGCCGAAGTTGTATCGGCCGGTCGATCCCGGGCCGTCGACCGGGCGGAGCATGGTGCCGACGGCTAGGGCCGGCGCGAGCATCATTGCCGCCGTAGAGGTGTTGCTGATCCACATGGAGACGAACGCCGTCCCCGCCATGAAGCCGAGAAGCACACGCCTGGGAGAGGCACCCATGGTCGCAACGATCGAAAGGGCAATGCGCTTGTGCAGACCCCACTTTTCCAGCGCCTTGGCAAGAAAGAACCCTCCCATGAAGAGGAAGATCACCTCGTTCGCGTAGGGCGCCGCCGCCTCTTGCATGTTCGTCAGGCCCAACGTAGGGAAGAGGGCCAGTGGGATGAGCGCGGTGACCGGAATCGGCACTGCCTCCGTCAACCACCAGACGGCCATCAGGATCGTCACCGACGCCGTGGCCCAGCCCGCGGGCTCCAGTGATGCGGGCCCGGGGACAACCCTCATGACGAGGAATGCTGCGGCCCCGAGGATCAACCCTGCCCTGCGGGTGGGTGTTGCGTTGCCGCCCGGGTCGAGGTCGGTGTCACTCATGCCTAGTGGTCGGGGTTCGGGTGCGTGCTGGTCGGGGCTCCGACGGCGTACGCCGATGGCGCGCGTGGGAGGCGGTCGGGTGGGTCGCGGCCCATACTGGCGGGCGCCGCCGCTTCGGTGCAAGCGATCCAGGCGGCGCGGCGTCACGCGTGCGGTCTGTCATGCATGCGCGGTGGGTCCTTCGGATAAGAGGGGGGTACCCGCCCCTCAACCCGTTTGTCGACCGCCCGTCTGGAGGTGCCGCCGTCCGTGCTCGATCGCGTCCGCTTTTCGCTGCGGGCCCTACGGCATCGGGACCTCTGGCTCTTCCTCGTCGGGCAGTGCGTTTCGCTAATCGGAACCTGGATGCAGCGGGTCGCCATGAGCTGGTTGGTCTATAGGCTCACCGGCTCGACGGTCGTCCTCGGCGCGGTTGCGTTCTGCTCCCAGTTTCCGACGTTTCTGGTGGCAGCTGTCGCCGGCGCACTGGCGGACCGCTGGAGCCGGCATCGCATGGTGCTGGCGGCGCAGCTGGCGTCCATGCTTCAGGCCTTCGTGCTGGCCGGCCTGGTTCTCACGGGCGCGGTGCAGGTTTGGCACCTGATCGGACTGTCGATCTGGCTGGGCATCGCGAGCGGCTTCGAGGTTCCCGCGCGCCAGGCTCTTCTTGTCCGGCTCGTGCGCGGCTCGGGGGATTTGCCCAATGCGATCGCGCTCAATTCATCGATCTTCAATGGGGCACGGCTGATCGGGCCTGCGGTGGCCGGGGTGCTCATCGGGCTGGTCGGCGAGGGGCTCGTGTTCGTCCTCAACGCGCTCAGCTACGGGGCGGTTCTGTGGGCCCTTCAGGCGGTGGAGCTACGCGATCAGGGAAGCCGAGGCCGGAGCTCGGTCTTGCGCACGATGGGTGAAGGGTTCCGGTACGCGTTCGGCTTCCGGCCGATCCGAGCGATTCTGATGTTGCTCGCGATGATCTCGGTCGTGGGTATTCCATACACCGTGCTGCTCCCCGCCTTCGCTCGTGACGTCCTCGGGGGGGACGCGACCACCCTCGGATTGCTGACGGCATCGGCGGGACTTGGCGCGCTGGTCGGGGCGCTGACGCTCGCGTCTCGCGACACGGTTCGGGGACTTGGAACGGCTATTCCGCGCGCCCTCTTTCTCTTCGGGGCTGCGTTGATCGGCTTCTCTCTGTCGCGTAACGCGTGGCTCTCGGCGGCGCTACTCGTGTCCGCCGGCTTCGGGGTCATGATTGCCACTGCGAGCATGAACACAATCATCCAGACCCTCGTCGAGGAGGGGAAGCGGGGCCGAGTGATGTCGCTCTACGCGATGGCCTTCTTCGGCTTGTATCCGGTCGGCGCTCTCCTCGGAGGAGCGCTGGCAGACAAGATCGGGGCTCCCGTTACGGTGGGCGTGGGAGGCGCCGCATGCCTACTACTCTCATTCTGGTTTTGGCGCCAGCTTCCTGCACTGCGGGAGGTGGTATGGCCGATCTACCGGAGGATGGGGATCATCCCGGAAGTCGCGGCCGGCTTACAGACAGTGGGTGAGATACGCACAAAGTTCTAGCGTCCTGGGCGGGGAGCCGCGCGCGCTTGGTGAGCCTCGACTCCGGGTCTCAGCGACCGGACTGGCCCCGCGATGCTGGGTCGATGTCCCGGAGAGTGCAGGGGCGGCTCAGACGGCGGCACCCCCTCCATTTCGGCGGCCCTCGTCCGCTCGGTCGAGCGATCGCCGCTTGCGGTGCTCTCGGAGCTGACGGCGGGCAATGTCGAACGCGTCGCGCACTACCTGGATCATCTCGCGATTAGGCGCGTCCACGGGCAGTTCGCGGTTGACGACCAGCTCACTCCCCGGGATTCCGATATCCAGCCGCACGTGCGGTATTCCGCGGGTAACCTCCTCGACCATCACCCGACAACTTGTCAGTCTCGGGTGGACCCTCTCGAGGGTCTGGATTCCTTCTTGACTTAGGGCCTGTTAACACTATCTGAGAGCCTCGACGATGAGCGCAAAGTGGATGAAGGCCGTGAACATCACGTCGAGCTTGTCAAAGCGGGAGAAGATTCTTCTGAAGCCTTTGAGTCGCCGAAATAACCGCTCTATTTCGTTGCGACGGCGATACATGATTCGATCGTACTGCCACGGGCTAACACGGCCCTGTTTGGGTGGCACGACCGGCGTAAACCCCAGCTCCAACACCAATTGCCGTGTTTCGGCCCCCTCGTAGGCCCGGTCCATGATCATCGACACAGTGGAGTGTACCGGCTTCAACATGCGTAGCAGTTCGCGTCCTTCGGGTGCGTCGTGGTTGTGGCCTGGCGATAGCGAGAAGGTTATCGCGGTTCGAGCATCTGCGGCAACCATATGAATCTTGGTGGTCCAGCCTCCACGCGACTTCCCGATGGCCTGCGGGCCGTTTTTTTTAGCGCGCCGGTGCCATCAGGGTGCACTTTGACGATCGTACTGTCGAGCGACAGCGCTTCGATCTTGATCCGGATGATCTGCTCGTCCTGCAGGGCCGCAAAGACACGATCCAGCACACCTGCCCTGGCCCAGCGATTCATTCGGGTGTAGATCGTATGCCAGTTACCGAAGCGCGCAGGCAACCCGCGCCACTTGCAGCCGTGCTCGGCCACATACAGGATCGCGTTAAGCACTTCGAGATTGGAGAAGCTCACATTGCCGCGCTGACGTGGAAAGCAAGCCTCTATCCGACGATATTGGGACTCTGTGATTTTCATAGCCCCAATATAATACAAATGGGCCTTTAGTGTTAACAGGCCCTAGTTCCCTGAGCGCATCGGTGGGCTCGATGTTGCGGAAGGCGATCTCGGCTGGGACGTCCACAGGGCCTCCGGCTGGTTGCAGGGTCATACCGTCGTCGGAAGGCCCGCGAGGCGTGCCCACCGTGCCGAGCGGGGCGCGAGGCTCCAACTTCCTCGGATGTACCCCGAACGTGATCCACGGTCCACCCTTTCCCGCCCCCGGCTGGCGGTGAGCCGCGGTCCCGAGCTGGATGCCTGCAGCCACGGAGGGTCGTCGATCCGGGCGCCCCGGGTCCGGCAACTCGTGGCGAACGCCGAGCCGTACCTCGCCGGGCGGTCGGATTCCGGGGCCCCATGAGAGGTAAGCGCGTCCGGATCGGAGTCGACCTGGGAGGTACCAAGATCGCGGCGGTGGCACTCGATCGCGCGGGTGCCGAGGTCCACCGTGCGAGGATCGCTACGCCGCCCTCGTATGCCGGTGCAGTAGATGCGGTCGCAACGCTCGTCCGGGCGGCAGACAAGGCGGCCGGAGAGCCCGGCACGATCGGGGTGGGCATCCCGGGCGCCGTTTCCTTCCAGACCGGGCGGATCAAGAACGCGAACTCGGTCTGGCTGAACGGCCAGGATCTGTCGGCGGACCTGTCGCGCCGGTTGGAGCGTCCCGTGCGGGTGATGAACGACGCCAACTGTTTCGCCTTGTCCGAGTCGGTCGATGGTGCGGCCGCTGGAGCGGAAGTCGTCTTCGGCGTGATCCTCGGTACCGGGGTGGGCGGGGGGGTCGTGATCGGCGGCCGCATGTTCAGCGGAGTCGGTCGCATCGCCGGGGAGTGGGGTCACAACCCTCTCCCCTGGCCCCGTGACACGGAGCGTCCGGGCCCGTCTTGCTACTGCGGAAAGCGGGGATGTATCGAGACGTTCTGCTCGGGCCCCTCGCTCGAGCGCGACCACGAGGGCGCCACCGGCGAGCGGCTTGCGGGGCCGAAGATCGGGGCGGCTGCCGCGGCGGGCGAGCAGGACGCTGTGGCGACCCTGGAGCGGTACGTCGACCGCTTGGCGCGCGGGCTCGCCACCGTCATCAACGTGCTCGATCCCGACGTGATCGTCCTGGGCGGGGGGGTCTCGAACCTGCCGGAGCTGGCTGACCGGGTTGCTGCGGCGCTCCCTGCGTGGGTGTTCACGGATCGGGTCGCCACGCGAGTGGTGCTCAACCGTTGGGGCGACGCTAGCGGCGTGCGAGGCGCGGCCTGGCTCTGGCCTGCCGAAGGGGTCCCGTGATTCCTCCTTCGGCGGAGAGCCCCGGTCCTTGCGGACGCGAAACGTCGCTGCGACGTCGGCCCTACTGGATCAGGAACGTCGCTGTGTGGCCCAGGCTGTACCAACCTCGGTCGCCCATCAGTGCCGCCACGGCGTTGCCAAGCATTTCGTCCTCGGTGGCAATCGCAATCCCCAGTAGCACCTCGGGGCCGGCTCCGCTGGGGAGCCCGTCCAGCAGTGCCCAGCGCTCCCAGTCCAGCTGATAGGTGCCGCGCTCGAACGTGAACCCCTCCGGCAGATCCTGCTCGATCTCGGGTGGAACCACGCCCGCCGGAGCTTCGGCCGGCCACTCGTTCGACCGAGCGTAGTAGGCCGCTGCCGCCGTGCGCACCACCTGGATGTCGACGAGGGCTGCCTCCGCATGCGCGCGCGTGATCGACTCCTGAACGTTTGGCAGTGCGATGCGCGCAAGAATGCTGATTACGGCTGCGACCATTACCGCTTCCACGAGTGTGAAGCCACCGCGGCTGCGCTGGAAGAGAGGGCCGGTCATCATGGCCGGAGACCGCGGAGCCGCTCCGCCGAGTCTCTCAGGCGGGTGTCGGTCGAGTCGGTCGAAGTCCAGGTGATCGCCACGCGCTCGGTGGCGCCCGTCAGCCGGTAGGCTCGGGCGTCGATGCGCTCGTAGCTCATTCCCGGCAGGGGCTCCCCGGCTTCGCGGAGCACGTCCGGGAGTCGCCCCCGCCGTCGGCGGAACGCCTCCACCTGTTGGACCTGGATCCACGTGGCGAGGCGGAGGCCGGCCTCCTCTTCCGCAGGAGGGATCGGAAAGGGAATCTCGGGCCGGAGCCCCGGCACAGGAATGAACCAGGCTGCCAGCGCCGTCACGGCGAGCATCCCAGCGGTCACCCGCGCACGCACTCGGGTCCGCGGGTAGCGGTAGACGATATCCCGCAGGACCTCGCGCCGCCCCTGGTCGCGCAGGACGTCCTCGATGGCGCGCAGGCGCTCCTTCTCGTCGGAGAGATCCCTCCGATCGAGTGGGGGCTCGCTGTCCGGCATAGTCACTCGGGGGATGGGGCGAGAGGGCTGTCCTGACTCGGATCAGCCGGTTTCGAGGATGAAGACGTAGCGGTTTCCGGACACGAACCAACGCCCGGGCCCGGCCACGTCCAGCAGTGCGTTGCCGAGCGGTTCGTTGTCCGTGACGATCCCGATCCCGACCAGCCCCCCGGCGTTCTCCCAGTCGAGCTCGAAGTCCTCGCCGCTGAAGCTGAAGTTCTCGGGAAGGAAGCTGACCAGGTCTGGCGGAACCGCGCCTGCGGCGGCCTCACCCGGCCATGCATTGGTGTCCGAGAGGTAGCTCTGCACGGCGACGTTGACGACGTCGATTCGGGCGAGCAGGTCGGCAGCCCGGGCACGTACAACGACAATCTGATAGTTCGGAATCGCGAACGCAGCCAAAATGCTGACGATGACGACCACCAGCACCAGCTCTATCAGGGTGAATCCCCCCCGGCGCGTCCCTCGAGCGGCGCGCCCACATTCAGCCGATACCAATCCGCGTGCGCTCATCCGCCCCTCCTGATGCCGAGCTGAGCCATGGCGTCGCCTAGGAACTGCTGGAGCGGCTCCTCCGAGTTGAACGTCAGCGTCACGCCACGGCTCTCCCCGACCAGCAGGTAGGTGCGTGCGTCGATCCGCTCGTAGGTCATCTCGGGCGGTGCCGATCCCGTCTCCTCCAGAGTGTCCGGGAAGCGTCCGTTCTCACGACGGAAGTTCTCGATTTTCTGTGCTTCGAAGAACATTGCGATGCGCAGGCCCGCCTCCGCCGTCTCGGTGGTGACCGGGTCAGGCACATTCGGCGCGACCCACGCCGGGTTTCCGAACCAGAGGTAGCAGGAGAACGCCCCCGCCAGGGGCAGTGAGACGGCCACGACACGCTGACGGGTTCGGCCGACCGTCGGCTCCTCGCGGCGGGCGCGAGCCTTCTCCCGGCGGGCTGCGTCCTCCAGCACTTCCGCGACCAGGTCCGCCGCCTCTGCGCCGGGCGGCTTCCGAGAATTCACAGCCTTTTGGGGTGAGGTGTCAGCATCACCTGGGGTCATGGACTCGGCGGACTTGGGGACACGGGGAAACTGGCTCCGCTGCCGCCGGCCGCCTCGCGAGGGTGGACCCACGGCAAGAACCAATCTAACAACGTCGGGACGGGCCCCGCATCCTGTGCACACCGATTCCGGACCCGCCGCCGAGGATTCTTGTGAGCCCGGCTCAACCCCGCACCAGCCTTCGGAACTTCACTCTGCGAGGCTGGTCGGCCTCGGCACCCAGCCGGTTACGGCGGTCCTCTTCGTACTCTGTGTAATTCCCCGGGTAGAACGAGATCGAGCTGTTGCCGTCGAACGCGAGGATGTGAGTGGCGACACGGTCCAGGAACCACCGATCGTGCGAGATGACCAGCACGGATCCAGCGAATCGCAGAATCGCGTCCTCGAGGGCACGCAGCGTATCCACGTCCAGATCGTTGGTCGGCTCATCCAGGAGGAGCACGTTGGCCCCCTCCTTCAAGAGCTTGGCCAGGTGCAAGCGGTTGCGCTCTCCCCCGGAAAGGACGCCCACCTTCTTCTGCTGGTCGGCTCCCTTGAACGCGAACCAAGACAGATAGGCACGAGCGTTCACTTCGGCGCGACCGAACTCGAGGACGTCGAGGCCCCCCGACACCTCGTCGTAGACCGATCGGTCGGGCTCGAGCGCATCCCGACTCTGATCCACGTACGCGAGCCTCACGGTGTCCCCCACATTCAGCGTGCCGGCGTCCGGTGGCTCCTGGCCGGTGATCATGCGGAAGAGCGTCGTCTTGCCGACGCCGTTGGGACCGATGATCCCCAGGATCGCGCCCGGCGGGACATCGAAGGTCACATTCTCCATCAGCAGTTGATCGCCGTACCACTTGCCGATTCCGTCGGCCCGGATCACGACGTCCCCGAGGCGAGGCCCCTTGGGGATCAGAATCTCGGCGGCCCCGACTTGTTCACGCTCGTCCTGCGCTAGCAGTTCCTCGTAGGCCTGTATACGGGCCTTGCCCTTTGACCGCCGCGCTCGTGGGGCCATGCGTACCCACTCGAGCTCCCGCTCGAGCGTTCGCTGACGCGCGCTCTCCTGCCTCTCCTCCACGCGCAGTCGTTCACGCTTCTGCTCGAGCCACGAAGAGTAGTTGCCTTTCCAAGGAATGCCCTCGCCCCGGTCCAGCTCGAGGATCCACTCGGCGACGTTGTCCAGGAAGTAGCGGTCGTGAGTGATCGCCACGATGGTGCCGGGGAAGTCCTTGAGATGGTGCTCGAGCCATTCGACCGACTCGGCATCAAGGTGGTTGGTCGGCTCGTCGAGCAGCAGCATGTCGGGCAGCTGAAGGAGGACCTTGCAGAGAGCGACTCTCCTCCGTTCACCTCCCGATAGGCGGTTCACGTCTGCATCGGCGGGCGGTAGCCGGAGAGCGTCCATGGCGATCTCGAGCGTACGATCGAGATCCCAGGCGTCGGCGGCGTCGATCTCCTCCTGTAGTCGGGCCTGCTCGTCGATCAGTTTCTGCATCTCGTCGTCGGAGCCGACTTCCCCGAACTGGGCGCTCACCTCCTCGAAGCGGCGAAGCAGATCGCGGGTGTGCCTGACTCCCTCTTCGACGTTGCCGCGGACGTCCAGCTGGGGATCGAGTTCTGGCTCCTGGGGCAGGTAGCTCACCCGGGTCCCCTTGGCCGCCCAGGCATCGCCCAGGAAGTCGGTGTCCACCCCCGCCATGATGCGCAGCAGCGAGCTCTTGCCTGAGCCGTTCGGGCCCACCACCCCGATCTTGGCTCCCGGGAAGAACGACAGGTGGATCCCCTTGAGGATCTCTCGCTTGGGAGGGACCACCTTCCGGAGGTCCTGCATATGGTAGATGAACTTCTGCTCGCTCATCGGACTGGCGGAAGCATAGGTGAATGACTCGTTTGCTCGATCGATTTCCCGGTCCGGTCCCGGGCAGAAGAAGAAAGAATGATAGGCGCTGCCCTGTGGGGTCCTGCGGTGGGGCTCGGAGAAGAATCCTGCGACATCGGGCGACTCCTCGTTAGATTGATCGAATCTGGTAGCTTGAGGAGGCCGTCCTGTGATCGAACCCAACGCCGCCACCGGCTCTGGACTTCCGGACGCCGGCCCGCCCGTGGTACTCGTGGTGGACGACGACCCGGGGGTGCGCGAGGTGGCGTCCAAGGTGCTGGCCCGTGCAGGCTACCATGTTCTCCAGGCCGGGGAAGGGGCAGAGGCGCTGAGGGTGGCCCGCGCGCACGACGGTCCTCTCCACTTGCTGCTCACCGACGTCGTGATGCCCGGCATGAACGGGCGCGAACTGGCCGAGCGGATCAGCGAGGAGCGTCCCGAGACGCGCTTGCTCTACATGTCGGCCTACACGGAGGACGAGGTCATTCGCCGCGGCGTCCAGGTGGCCGAGGTGAGCTTTCTGTTCAAGCCCTTCAGCCTCGACGGGCTCGAGGGTGCCGTGCGGGAGGCGCTGTCGCGCTGACCCGGCCGTGACGGGGGTCAGCGCCCGATGCCACGCGACAAAGCCCTGAAGTACTCCTCCACGAGCCCTCGGAAGCCCTCCGGCACCTCGTCCGACCCCCGGAGAACGGCTCGATCCGAGCCGTCGCCCTCCACCTCACGGCGGAGCCGGAACTCGAGACGCTGTAGGCCCTCACGCAGCTCATTCTGGAGCCGCTCGAGCTCGGGCAGGTTGCCCCATGGGCGCGCGCCCCTCAGGTCCTCCAGCGCGTCCACGACCGCGTCCAACTCCTGGGTCGCAGCGCCCGCCTCTTCCAGGTAGCGGCGGAGCGCCTGGGCGTCGCCCAGGCGCTCCTGGAACTCCCGCCGATAGTCGCGGATCTCGTCCGGCGTAAGGGGTCGGTTCCACTCGCTGCTGCCGGTGGGGCCACCGAACGGGCCGCCGAACTGGGTGTCCCGAGCTCCCCCCGGGCTTCCCTGGGCCTGCGCGCCCGGGTCGAGCCCTCGTCCACCGGGTTGCTGTCCGCCCTCCTGTTGGTCCTGACCCTGCTGGCTCTGCTGACCCTGCTGGAGTCTCCGGTCGAGGGTCTCGGTCCCCCTCGCGAGCGCGCGAGTCCGCTCGAGGGCCTCCTCCATCGGATTCGGTCCCGACTCGTCGAGCGCCTCTCCGGCGGAGGCGATCTGCCGCTCGAGCTCGTCCAGATCCATGGCGATCTCGGCCTCGAAGGTGGTCGCGAAGCCCTCTTGGAGGCGCTGCTGAACGACGCCCTTCGAGTACGCGAGTTTTTCGCGGATCTTGCGTTCCTCGATCTCGTCGGCGGCCCCGGCGAATCCACGGGCGGCGTCGCGGTCGCCCTCGCGCTGGGCCTCCGCGCTGACACGCTGGAGCTGCTCCCTTAGATCCTCGACCTCCGCGACCATGCGGTCCTTGCGCTCGTGGAGTCGGCTCACGCGCTCGGCGCGGTCCGCCCCGGTCCGGTTCCCGAGGTTCCGTACTTCTTCCCGCACCTCGCGCTGCTCCTGGACCAGCGCCTGCGCCCGCTCCAGGGCGTCGCGCGCGTTCTCCCCCAACCGTTCCTGGCGCTCCCGCTCGAGGCGCCGCTCGGCCTCGGCGAGGCGATCGGCAGCCGCCGCTGCTCCCGCTGCTCCAGCGCTCCCTCCCTGCGCCGCCGAGCGCCTCATCTGCTCGGCCACGTCCTGAAGCTCGCGCGCAGTCTGTGCCAGCTGCTGATCGCGACTGTCGCGCGCAAGCCGTTCGAGTTGCCGCGCCATCTCTTCGGTCTGCTCGGCGAGCGCGCGCTGCTCTTCGCCCCCCCGGCCCCCCCCCTGAGCCTCGAGCCGGCGCCGCTCGGCCGCCTGCTGCTGCCGACGGGCCAGCTCACGCAGTCGCTCGAGAACCTCGTCCACCTGGTTGTCCTGCTGTTCTCGCACCCCTCGCTGTACGGTCTCGTACTGGTTGCGCAGCTTGTCGAGCTCGAGCTCGAACAGGTCCGCGAGGTCTTGGGCGTTCGGGCCGCCGCCACCACCACCACCGCCACCCTGTTGCTGCTGGAGCGAGATGTAGCGCTCGTACGTTTCCTCAGCGCGCTGGATTTGCTGCAGAGCCTTCTGTTCGTGCGGCAGCGCCTCATCCGCGTCCTGCTCGCCTAGCTCCCGCTCCGCTTCCTCCATCTCGGTCACGGCAGCCGGTAGCATTTCCGCGATGCTGCGGAACTGCTCCTCGGCCGCGGACAGGCCACGGTTCACCATTCGCTCGACCAGAGTCTCCACCTGCTGGCGCACGCGCTCCTGGGCCAGTCTCACGCTCACCGCGTTCTCGGCGAACTCCTCTCCCGTGTACCGGTCGCGGTCACGTTCCAGGTTGAAGGTGGCTGCGATTACCTGCTTCTGGAGCTCGGAGAGGGACGCCTCTGCACCGCCCATCCCGGCACCGCCGCCTCCTCCACCGGGAGGCGCGTCGGCTTGACGGTACTCGTTGCCGAGCGCGCGGATCGTCAGAAAGTAGAGGTCACTCGTCACCTCGGAACCACGTGTGGCCCCGTTCGTGTCGCGGGCTGTGGCCCAGTACGTGACGAGGTCCCCTGCCTCGAGGCCGAGCTCCTCTAGGTAGACGGTATGGCCCGCCGATGCCTCCGATAAGGGCTGTTGGCCGCCCTCGAACACCTGGATCGTCCTCGGCTCGCCTCCGTTCACGGAGTAAACGAGCGAGAGGGAGGCGACCCCGTAATCGTCCAGCGCCTCGACCTCGAAGTAGACCTCCTCGAGCGGGCTCGCGTTACCATCGCGTCCGGGCTTGATCACGCTCACCTGGGGCGGCTGGTCCTCGAGCGCGTCGATGGTGTAGCGCGGGGATCCCTCGACCAAACGCCCGTCCGGGGCCGCCAACTCGATCCGATAGAACCCGTCTTCTGTGACGGTGAACTCGGCTGTGAGCGCGCCATCGCCACGCGCCGCCAGATCCACGGGCGGACGTCCCTCCACGATTAGACGGCCCTGGGCCGTGGGGATGGTCGGATGCACCGTCAGGGAGACCACGGTGCCCGTCATCGCGGCGATATCCCCGCCGTCCTCGATCACGCGCTCGGGGAGGGCCGTGTAGGCTGGGAAGCGGAGCAGCTGCTCGAGCCGATCCACGTAGGGCAGGTCGGCCACGTCGATGCGGAACAGGGGGGAACGCGTCCCGTCGGCCTCGACGAAGTAGTCGGCGCCTTCCGCGAGGTTGAGCAGGAGCAACTCAAAGGAGCCATCTGCTGTGCCGGGGAGCATCGAAATCTGGCGGAACGGCTCGCCGTCACGCTCGCGCGTATGGAGTGTGGCCTCTGCGGATCCGAACCCTTCCAGCTCGGCGGTCACGAGCAGATCCGCTCCGCGTGCGGTCACGGCGTTGCCCGGGGCCACGGTGATCGAGTATGGATTGACGTCCGCCGCGCCCGCCGTGGGCCTGAGCAGTGCCGAGAGGCCGTGGCGCACCCCTGAGGGGGAGAGCAGGAGGACGGCGAGCGCGGCCACGACCACGCCTGCCAGGATCCCGCCGGAGCGGAACAACCGCCCTTGTTCGATCCTGCGACCGTCCTCGACCGCGGCGGCACGCTGAACCGCGGCCCGCACCAGGCCGCGCACCAGGTCGGGCGAGTAGTGCTCGCCCTCCCGCTCGGCCTCGACCGCCGCAAGTAGCGTGGCCTCCAGGGTGGGCTCGTGCTCCTCCAGGTACAGCGCCACCTGATCGTCACCGACACGGCGGCGGAGCGGACGGATCAGGTAGCGGATCGTGACGACGCCGACCACCAACCAGGTGAGCAAACGGAACGTGAGCAGCGCGCCGGGGCTGAAGCGTAGGGCGTTCACCCCGTACGCGGAGACCAGGAAGGCCGCGGTGCACGCAGCGAGCACGACCGCGCTGCCACGGAGCGCAATCCGGAGCCGCCAACGGCGCCGGACGCTCGTGAGAACCCTCAGCACCCTCTCACGATCACGCATGCGCTGCATGTCCATCGGTTCTCCTAGGGGGGTGGTTGTGCTCATCCTCTTCACCCACCGCCCGCCGTGAGTTCCCTCAGCCGGTGGTCGGAGCGGCCGACCGGCGGTTGGCCAGCACCGTTTCCGTGGCGAGCAGCGCCAGGACCACCACCAGAAGCAGCCGCCATACCGACTGGCGCCGCTCGATGTCCACTCGTTGCAGCGCCAGCGCCGATCGGGGTGTGCCCGCTGCCTCGCCTCCCGCGGTCGCCGCGAGCGCGACCTCGATCTCCTCGGGGTCCATCGCGGCTGGGTCGGACTCGGCCATGTCGACGTTCACGGCCACCGCCAGCGGACGGCCGCTCGCGTCGCCCGGAGGGCGCATCGTATAGAAGCCCGCGTCGCGAAGGTCGAGGTAGTGTGGTCCCACCCCTTCTGGCAAACGGACCGGGTTCCCGGCCGGATCGATCACCACCCGGTCCCCTTCCAGGTACTCTCCCTGCTCGATGGCCTCGAGCAGGCCGGCCGTTGCCATGGCACGCGCGTCCGAGACGTCGAGCACCTGGCCGGCGGTGAACCATGGGAGGGTCTCGCTGCGCCCGGACGCGTACCACACGACCTGATGGATGAAGGGGAGGAACACGGGCTGGAGGGCCAGATCGTTCCAGAGCGCGTCGAGGGAGGAGGTCCATATCAGCACTCGGCCATTCGCCACGCGCCGCTCGAGCAGCGCCGGGCTGCCGTCGTCGAACCGGGCGAGCACCCCTTGGCCGTCCGGCACCACCAGCGCACGGTGCCGGTAGAAGCGGGTGCTCGTGAAGTCGCCACTGCGCGGGCCGCGAAAGAGCTGGAAGGTCGGATGGTCGTAGTCCACCCACCCGATCCGGCCGCCGCCCCGGTCCATCCGGTCCACCGGAGCGCCGATGCGGGCACCGATCCAGGCGTCCTCGTTGGCGCTCCATCCGCCGGACTGACCGGCTATGATCAGGAGGCCGCCCCCCTCCTCCACCATCTCCCGCAGTGCGGCGCCGCCGCCCCCGGCCGGGAATGGCACGTCCGCCAGCACGACTACGTGCGCGCGGGTCAGCCCGTCCGCTGCTCCCGCGCCCCAGTTCCGAGTCGAAACATCGAAGGTGCCGTCCTCGGTGATGTCCAGGGCACGGCTGAGGTACAGGCTGGTCTCTGGGGGCGCCCCCGGTCGCGTATAGATGCGCACGGGCAGAGCCGTTCCGGGTGAAAGCACGAAGTGGCGCGTGTCATCGCGGGGAAGCCGGTCGGACGGCACCCGCACGGTCCCGCGCGTGTGTCGTTCGCCGATCAGGAGCGGCGAGAAGGCGACGGTAGCTGCGCCTGCCGCCGGCAGGGTGACGGGGCGGCGCTGCACTTCGCGCCCGTCGATCTCGAGAACGACCTCGACCTCCGCTGGCTCTTCTCCGCCGGTTCGGACCAGCCGTGCGCTCGGAGCCACGCGTTCTCGGCCCGAAAAGCGGTCACGGCGAAGTGCCACGTCCGCGACCGCTACGTTGGGCCCGTTTTCACCGGCCACCGAAGCCGTACGCACCGTGGTCCCGGCTGGAAGCCGCACCCCCTCCTCACCCGTCCACCCGCGGCGCTGGAAGTCGCTCACCAGAACGAGCTCACGGGCGGGGTGCTCGGACTCCTCCAGGATGGTCTGCGCGAGCTTGAGGCCGGGCCCGTAGCGGGTAGCGCCCCAGCCAGGCGTGAGCGTGTCGAGCGCGGCGTTCAACCGGCGTTGGTCGCTCTCCGATCGCACCACCGCCTCGGCGCCCTGGTCGAACACGATCAGGCTGGCGCGGTCGACCGGCCCGAGCCCCGCCACCTCGCGTGCGACCGCTGTTCGAGCCGCTTCCCAGTGACCGTCCGCCGCCATGCTGTACGAGCGATCGAGTAGCAGGACGACTTCGCGTGGCCCCGACCCCACCGCCGCCAGCGCCTCCCCACCGCTGTAGAACG
Organism: Longimicrobiales bacterium; assembly: GCA_965237965.1. Lineage (GTDB taxonomy): Bacteria > Gemmatimonadota > Gemmatimonadetes > Longimicrobiales > Gaopeijiaceae > UBA2988. The sequence goes on along the minus strand of CBDEGT010000003.1, from coordinate 1,387,262 downwards.
GTCGCGCGAACGCGGCCACGAGCAGGGCGACCGCAAGGGCGCGCAGCGCGAGCAGAAGCCAGTGATGCAGGGTGCGTCGTCGATCCTCCTTGAAGGGGATCTGCTGCAGGAACATGAGCGAGGGGAAGGGCACCACCAGACTTCGCTGTTTGCGCGTGAGGTGGACCCAGATCGGGATGGCGATGGCGGCCAGCCCGGCGAGGAAGAGCGGAACCAGAAATCCGATGGGCATGGCTTCTCAGGCCGCTCCCCTACCGCTCTGAGCCTTCTGACGTGCGAGCAGGTAGCGGAAGAGCGCGAGGTCGAGCGGCTGCCCGGTGTCGAGGAGCGTGTACTGGGCGCCCTGCCCGAGCACGCGCCGCTCCACCTCGGCAACGTGCGCGCGCACCACCTCGCGGTAGTCGTCCCTCAGTTTCTCCGGGACCACAGGGAAGCGCTCGCCGGTCTCCAGGTCCTCGAAGCTCGCCGGCTTTTCGAACGGGAAGTCGAGCTCAGCCGGGTCGAGGACATGGAAGACGATCAGGTCGTGCCCCTGCCCGGACAGGGGGCGGAGCGCGTCCACGATCGCTTCGGGAGTCTCGTAGAAATCCGAAATCAGCACCATGATGCCTCGCCGGCGAAACGTGCTGGCGACGGTCAATAGCGGTGGGCCGAGCGCTCCGGGTCGGCCCGGAACGACCCGCTCGAGCGCGTGCAGCACCTGATCGAGGTGACGCACCGACGGGCGTACGTGCTCGACGACTTCCGAGTCGAATGTGTAGAGCCCGACGCGATCGCGCTGCCTCCTCGAGAAGTAGGTGAGCGCCGCGGCCAGGAAGCGAGCGTAGTCCAGCTTGGTGACCGAACCACTGCCGTACGACATGGAACTCGACGTGTCCAGTAAAATTGCGAAGTTGGCGTTCGTCTCCGCTTCGTATTGCTTGACGTAATGCCGGTCGGTGCGGGCGAACAGGCGCCAGTCGATCTTGCGGATGTCGTCGCCATGCATGTACGCGCGGTGCTCTGCGAACTCCATCGACAGACCCAGGTAGGGCGAGCTGTGAAGCCCGTGCAGGAAGCCGTCCACCACCGTACGCGCCAGAAGCTCCAGGTTGTCGATCCGCGCCAACACGATCGGGTCGAGGAACCGGGCTCCGGGAGTATCGGTGCGGGCCTGGGTGCGATGGTGCGACACTCTACATTCCCGACTTCGGAACGGGGACGGTCTCCAGTAGTTTGTCGATCAACTCACCGGAGGACCGCCCTTCCGACTCGGCATGGAAGTTCGTCAGGATCCGGTGCCTCAGCACAGGGTGGGCGAGGGCCCGCACGTCCTCAAAGGTGGGAGCGTAGCGGCCCCGGGTCAGCGCCCGCGCCTTGCCACCCAGGATCAGGTACTGGGCAGCGCGCACCGACGCGCCGTAGGCGATCCATTTTTTGACGAACTCCGGGCTCGAGCCGTTGCTCGACGGCCGGCTGGTACGGGCGAGTGCGACCGCGTAGCGGAGCACTGCGTCGGGCGCAGGCACTCGACGAACCAACTGCGTGAACGCGACCAAGTCCGGCCCGGTGACCGCATGACTGAACACGGGATCCTGAACGCCGGTGGTCGTGCGTACCACCTCAAGCTCCTCTTCCTCGGAGAGGTGCTCGATCACGATTTCGAACATGAAGCGGTCGAGCTGGGCTTCAGGAAGCGGATAGGTACCCTCGAGCTCGATCGGGTTCTGGGTCGCGAAGACGTAGAACGGCTCCTCGAGCGTATAGGTAGTGCCTTGAACCGTGACTCGGTGCTCCTGCATTGCCTCGAGCAGTGCCGCCTGCGTCTTCGGGGGCGTCCGGTTGATCTCGTCGGCGAGCACGACGTTCGCGAACACGGGTCCGGGCGCGAACACCAGCTTCCGGCGGCCGGTCGCGGGCTCGTCCTGGATGATGTCGGTCCCGGTGATGTCGGAGGGCATCAGATCCGGCGTGAACTGGATCCGGCTGAACTTCAGATCCAGAACCCGGGCCATGGTTGCAATGAGCAAGGTCTTGGCCAGGCCGGGAACCCCGACCAGGAGGCTGTTGCCGCCGACGAACAGGGAGAGGAGCACCTGCTCGAGCACGTCCGCCTGGCCGATGATAAGCTTGCGCATCTCGCGCAGAATGGCCTCCCGCCCGGCTTTCATCTTGTCCGCCAAGGCGATGTCGTCCTGACGATCGAGTCCCTCGGCCATGATCACGTCATCCGTCACGGAGTGCTCCCGGGTTTACGCGCTGGTTGAGTTATAGCCGACTCAAGGGAATGGCGCAGAGAAATCGTGTGAATCCAGGAAGGCGAAGAAGGCCCGAAGGAGGCGTACTTGAAGTACGCCGCACCGAGGGCCGACGAGCCTGACGCCGAGTCATGCGATTTCTCTGCGCCATTCAGTGGGTGAGGCCGTAGATCACATAATTGACCCCGAACTTGTACGCATCGTTGGAAAGATCGATCGGATAATATTCGTAGTCCGAAAACTCCCAGTACTCTGCCAGGTCGGTGTTGTAGTTCACCACCACCATAAGTCGACGACGGGGATCATTGTCCTCGAACACCCCAAGGTAGACCGGGGTGAGGTCTCGATCGTAGGGTGGAATCAGGCTGTACGGATCGTCGATGTGGAAGAAGGAGTCGAACACCTCCTGTCCAGCCTCGAGGGGCAGCAAGCGTGCCTCCGGGAGCACCTTGCTCAACTGGGCCTCGAAGTTGAGGAAGTGCGCTCCCCGGAAATCGTCCACTATCAGAAACCCGCCCTTCCTGAGCCAGGTGCTCAGGGCGGCGACCTCGCTGTCGGAGGGGCGCCAGTAGCCCACCTCGACGATGTACGCCACCGGATAGCGGAACAGGTCGGGGTCGTCCGCCTCCAGGACGAGGCGGCTGTCCGGTGCAGTGGGCACGACGGTCAGCTCTTCCATGATGCGGAGGAAGTTATGCTCGGCACGCGGCGTGTCGTGTGCCCAGAACGGCTCGCGCCCACCCCGAGAGTAGCCGAAGAAGCCGCCGCGAAGGTCATCGCCGCCGTCGTCGTAGCGGATGCGCACGAACGCGAAGCGGCCGTCGTAGGGTGCGTTCGCCTCCTGGGGTGGGGGCGGCTGTGGTCTCGCACGGGTCGGGAGGGACGCACCGATCGCCGGTCCCCCGGCGCTCGAGGCGATCCAAGTACACAGCCCGACTACCGCAGCGGACGGCCTCATCGGTCGATGCCACGCAGTTCGAGGAGCAGCTCCAGCGCGGCCTCGTAGTTGGGCGCAACCTCGAGCGCTCGAACGACCTCGCGGCGCGCCTCGTCCCGGCTGCCCGCGGAGAGGAGCGCGCGGGCCAACCGGTACCGCGCATCGGCACGGTCCACGGGATCGAGCGCCACCACCGCCCGCCGTTCGCGGACGGCGCCGTCGGGGTCACCCAGCAGTGCGTACAGGTCGGCAAGCCGCTGATGCACCCCGATCTCGTACGGATGGATCATGACGGCCCGCTCCAGCGCACGGGCGGCTCCCGTGTGGTCGCCAAGCTCGCTCCGCACCTCGGCCTCGGCGAGGTGAACCTCGAGTGCGTTTTCGTTCAGCATGCCGAGCTGACCGAGCGCGTTCGCTGCCCGCTCGAGCTCGCCCCGCTCGCGATGGATGCGCGCCAGATACAGAAAGGGTCCGTCCACCTCGGCGTACCCGGGGAAGAGCCGCAGCGCCTCCCTCAGCTCGATCTCGGCCTCGTCCATGCGGCCCGCCTCGAACAGCTGCTGCCCGAGCCGAAGCCGGGTGGGGAAGTGATCCGGATGGCGACGCGCGGCCGCTCGGAACGCATCGAGCGGGGAGTCTCTTGCCGGCGCTTCGTCGATCGGCTCGGTTGCGCGGAAGGCGTCCGAGTAGCGGTCCCGGATGTAGCGGTCGACTGCCCGATCGAAGCCTGCGAGGTCGAGCCCAAGGACCTCGCGCACCAGCGCCTGGGTGTCTCGTCCCTCGTCGTACCCACGGAGCATCCCGAGGACCGCATCCCGCCCGTGCTCTTGCTCCATCCATGCGAACGCGAGCGAAGCCATAAAATAGCTGTGGATTACCTGCCCCGGATACTCCGGGCGCATGAATCCGCGGTTGAGCTCGCTCGCCGGTGGCAGGCGGTCGGCGCGGTACGCCTTCAGGAAGTCGAGCGCAGGGGGATGGCCCCATCCGGGTCGCGCGGCTCGCTGCTCGTGCACAGCGAGCCCCTCGGTAAACCACCGGGGCACCTTGTTCCCGGTCATCGCCAGGTGGAACGCGTGCGCGAGCTCGTGCCAGAGGGTAGAGCCCCAGTTGAACTCGCCCGGCTCGAGGGCGGAGGGCGAATCCATCACGAGCACCGGGCCAAAAGCTACGCCCAGCGCGCCCAGCCCGGTGAGCCCGAGCGTGCGTACCGAGAAGTCAGCGTGCCGAGGGAAGAGCTCGAGGCGGATCGGGTTCGGCGGCTCGACGCCGTAGCGCGCATGAAGCGCCGCGTAGGCCTCCTCGGCGAGAGCCTCGACGTAGGGTGCGAGCAGGGCCGCCTCGTCGTCGCGCAGGAGGACGAGGAAATGGGATGTGCGGATGCTCTCGTATCGGGAGAAGGTGTCGAGCAGGTCGAGGCTGTTCTTGAACCAAGGGTTGTAGGGATCACCCTTGAACGCTCGCTCCAGGTTGGCGTGTCCGTCTTCGATCGCTCCGACTCGCATCTGATTCATCCCCAGCAGCCCCATCGCACCCCACGCGAGGCTGTCGAGGGCCACTGCGTGGCCGGCCATTTCGACCGCCTCGGCGTACCGGCGGTGCTGCACGGCGATCTCCGCGACCGTGACGAAGAAATCGGACGCGGCCGGATTGATCGCGATCGCACGGTCGCGGACGTCTGCAAAGCCGGTCAGGTCGCCGGAAAGGAAAAGGGTCGCTCCCATTACGGCGAGCGCTTCGAGCGACCCCGGGTTCGCGTCGAGCGCGGCCTGCGCGGCTCGAGCGGCGCCGCGGAAGTCCTCAGCGGAGAGGGCGAGGCGGGCGTGCAGCGCGTGCGCGGGAGCGGAGCGCGGGTTGGTCTCGAGTGCTCGCTCGACCAGCTCGACGGCGCCAGGCGCACCGTCGAAGTCGAGCGCTCGGGCCTCGCCCAGTAGCGCACGAGGGTGCTTCGGGTTGCGTGCGAGCGCCTGCCCGAACGAGTCGTGTGCCTCGGTAGCGTTGTATTTTTCCAGGAAGAGCTCGCCCACCAGGATCCTGGGGAGCGGAGCACCTGGCGCCACTGTCGCCGCCCGGTCGAACGCCATCAGGGCATCCTGAAAGAGCTGTGGGTTGGTGACCGCGAGGCGACGCACGGCCCGTCCTACGGCCATCAGTTCGGCTGCGCCCAGCCCCTGGCTCCGGTTGAACAGATCGATGAAGCCATCGAACATCTCGAGCGCTTCGGCGTGCCGACCGCGGTCCCACAGCAGCTCCGCAAGGTTGGCGCGAGCCGCGGCAGCGTCGGACGCGCCGCCGCGGACGGCGGCCCGGAATTGCGTCTCTGCCGCGTCCCAGCGGCCGGTCGCGAGAAGGACCTCTCCGAGAGCGTTGGCGAGCTGCGCTCCGCCGACACCCTCGAGATGCCGCTGTGCGTCATCGGCCCTGCCCACCTCGAGGAGAACACGCGCGTATGCCCTGTGCACCTCGGCTGCTGCTTCCGAACGGGCGGCCAGCGCCCCGAAGGCATCGATCGCGTCGTCGTAGGCGCCGGTCTGCCAGGCCTCGCTCGCGGTCTGGTACCCGCCGGGCGACTGTCCGAGAAGGCTCGTGGGAAGCACGGCAACCAGCAGCGCCAGCGCGGCGAGCGGGGGAGCGTGGTTCATCCGCCTCCCTCGCGCTCGCGCACCTCGCGATTTTTTAGCGCCAAGTCGACGAGGAGCTCCTCGAGCTGCCGCTCGTAGGTGGCGGTCTCGAACTCGTCCTTGCGCGCCCGGAGCACGGAGATCCGCTGCTCCAGATCGAGCCGCTCCTCGTAGAGCCGCTGGAGCACGGGATCGTCGGTATCGGTCGACCGGCGCGACGCGGTCGAGACGAGGGGTGGGCCGCCGACGAAAAAGGCCCCGGCCAGCCGTCCGTCGGAGGTGCTATCGGTGGGCTCCATCGTCCCACGGCCGTCCCCATCGTCGTCGAGCACCGCGTGCTCGGTGGTGAGCAGGTTCCTTTCCTCGAAGTACCGGGCGACGCCGCGACGCGCGAACTCGAACGCCTCGAGGAGCGAGATCCGCCCGTCCTTGTCGAGGTCGGAGCCATCGCCGGCGAGGGCGTCGGCGAAGAAGCCGGCGAACCAGGTCTCCGTGTTCTCGCGGCCGGAGCGGGTGGCGGTGATCACGGTGCGGCCCTCGGCCGCGAGGTCGGCGACGAATTCGCCGCTCGCGCTCGCGGTGTGGACGATCGCTACGGGGCGTGGGGCGAGACGATCGAGCATCAGGTCCAGCTCGGCAGGGCTCAGATCGGGACCCGAAAGGTTGAAGCGGCCCTCCCCGTCGCGCGAGGTCCCGTGCCCGATCAGCACCACGAGCACACGGTCGCTCGGCGAGGCGCGTTCGGCGATCTCGGCCAGCGTGGCCTGAACATTGGCCGCGGTCGAGCGACCCTGGATCCGATCCGCTTCCGCGGCGGGGTCGTCCGCCAGCCACGCGACGTTGCTTTCGGGCACGCCCAGGCGCTGTACCGCTGCTTCTCGGATGGTGCTTGCCCAGTCGTGGAAGCGCTCCTGATACCGGTCCTCGCCTGCCAGGCCGACCACGATCAGCAGGTGGGTGTCCTGAGCGGAGAGCGGGCCGGCGGCGAGTGCGCCCGCGAACAGGGGAACGAATATCCTCAGGGTCGCCCTGGTGAGTGGGGTAGGCCGGCGAGCCCCACTCACACCAGCCCCCGGCGACGCCGGAGGGCCCACTCGGTGCCGATCAGTCCGACCATGAGGAGAAAGAGGATCGGCATGTCCCACAGGTCGCGCTCCTCCACCATGGTGACCCCGGAGCCTGTAAACTGAAGGTCTTCCGGCAGGGTCTCCACCGTCTCCGGAGTGTACGTCATGCCTCCGGTCGCCTCGGCGGCCCGCTCCAACAAAGCGGCGCGGCGCGCGGCGTCGAAGAACTCGTCGTCGCCGGCGCCGACGGTCAGCCATCCGTCGTCCGACCCAATCTGTGCGCCCCCTCTCAGCGCACTGACGGACACCTGCCAGCTTCCCTCCTCGTCGGGAATGAACGAGCCCGTGTAGAGCCCGTCTTCTTCCACCATCCAGTCGAGTGGGACCTCCTGCTCGGCCCCCGACGGGGAGCTGAGCCGCGCCACCACGGCAGCGTCATTGAGGTCGATGTACGTGGAGTCGCGCACGCGCGCGATTAGGCGCACCGTCTCGCCCCGCTCCGCGCGTTCGCGGTCGAGCGAGACCGTGATCGGATCGGGGACTCCGTCAACGAGGCCGCGCAGGAGCTGCTGCCAGAAGCGCTCGTGACTCTGATCCTCGAGCGGCACGTCTGCGTGCATCTGCCACAGCCAGGAGTCCTGGATCGGCAACGCGAACGCCTTCCCACGACCGTACCGCTGCCACGCGAGCACGATCTGGTCGGTGGCGGGACCCTCGGTCGGTCGGCCCGTGAGCAGCACCGTGGCACCCGGCTTCGCCCCCGTGATGGGGTTCAGCGTGGTGACCGGGGGAAGTCGCTCCCACACGGCTCCGGCGGTCTCCTGGGGGCCCGCGATCTGGGTCGCCGGGTGGAACCTGCCCGCGGGCGTGGGCGCGACCTTGACCTCGATGGCCCGCGGCGACGGCCCATCGGAATCGCCGAAGACTACCGGGATCACGTCCTCCACTGGGGTGCCGGAATAGCCGCCCTCAGCGAACGCGTTGCGTCCCCCGAGCAACAGGAGGCCACCTCCACGCTGACTCACGAAGTCCTGGATCATGGTGAGCTGGTCGTGCGTGAAGAAGCTGGCCTCGACGCTGCCCAGGATCAGGCCTCTGTAGCGAAACAATTCCTCACGGGAGCGTGGGAACCCACCCGATAGCTCGTCCGGCCCATCCACATCGAGCCGCAAGAACTTGTCCGGGGCGGTGCGCTGGAGGACCACCACCTGGACGTTTTCATCCTGCTCCATGGCTCGACGCAGGAACTTCACTTCGAAGCGGGGCTCGCCCTCGAAGAAGAGGATCTTCTCGCGTGCCTCCCGTACCTCCATGAGCAACCTGCGCTGGTTGTTCCCCTCGACCCGCTCGCCTTCAGAGGTCGGGATCCGGAAGGTGAGCTGCCGAGGTCCCGCCCGTTCGGCGGTCAAACGCACCCGCGTCACCACGGGCTCGCCGTCCTTGCCCAGCTCGACGTCCTGACGCGTGAGAATGCGGCGGTCGTCCTCCACCTCGAGCGTGACGGAGTGGCCTTCGTAGCCGCTCTGGCTGATCACGACGTCCACTATGACCGAGCTCCCGAGCAGCACGGACGTGGGCGCCTGGACGCGGTCGAGCTGGAGGTCCGGCTCGAGCGCTTCGTCGCCCAGCCCGACTGTGAACACCGGAATGGATGCCGCCTGGAGTGGCACCAACGACTCCGCCAGCACCCGTCCGCCGTTGTCTGCGCCGTCGCTCACCACAACGATACCCGAGAGAGGGACCGCGGAGAGCTCCTCACGCACGCGGTCGAGCGCACCCGGAAGGTCGGTTCGCGAGCCGGTGAAGGTGAGCTCGGTCGGGTCCGCTACGCGCCCGGTGGTCGAAGAGAACGCAAAGGTGCGCACTGCGAAGCGCTCCGACAGCTCACGCATCAGATCGCCATCTGCAGCGAGCCGCTCCGCTACGAACGCGCTCCGAGGGCGGCCATCCTCGTCCGGGAGGCCCATGCTCTGCGAGTCGTCGATCAGAACCGCCACGAAATTGCGTTGCGGCACCACTGACTGCAGCACGAGTGTGGGCTGAAGCAGACAGAACACCACGACCGCGAGTGCAGCGGTGCGGAGCGCCGCCATAACGCCGCGGTCGAGCGCGCTCGCCCGCCCGCGCGGGCGCAGGTAGCTAAAGCCGACGATGGCGGCTACTGCGGTTCCCGCCAGCAAGAGGGTGGCGAGCGGCCAGGGGCCGCGCAGCAGTACGTCTCCCTCGCGGAAGAGAACCGGTCGATATTTGAACAAGAATTCGAAGATCGATTCCACGGACTACTCCCTGGCCGACTTCAGTGGCTCATCGCGTATGCGATCATGTTCACCCCCATTTCGAACGCGTACGTGGAGAACTTGAGCGGGTAGTACGGATTTTCGGCCCACTCCCATGCGTCGCCGAGATCGGTGTTCCAGTTGATCAGCACCATCAACTCGCCCCGGTCGTCATCGATGCCGAAGACACCGGGCACCTCCGAACCGTATCCTTCGTGTGTGGGTGTACCGTAGACCCCGTGCATCTGGCCGACGCGGATGTTCGGCACCTGGATCACGTTTGCCACGTCGTAGACGTTGTTGAACAGCGCGTGACTCTTGGGCAGCTCGTAGATCTCCCGGCCGGGCAACACTCGTGCGATCTCGCGCTCGAAGTTGCTCCACTCTCCGGGACCCCAGAAGTCGTCGATCACCAGGAAGCCGCCCGCCTCAAGGTAGCTGCGCAGCCCGAGCACTTCGGCCTCGGTCAGGCGCATGCCCCCCACCTCGAGCGCGTAGAGGAAGGGGAAGAGACGGACGCTCGGGTCGTCCAACCGGACCGCGTTCTCGTGGTCCGAGGCGTCGATGCCGATGAGTCGCTTGAGAACCACCATGAACTGGCGGTCTGCCTTGGGATAGTCGGTCGCCCAACTGTTTCGGCGTCTGCCGAAGAAGCCCAAGCTGCGACTCGGGCTCGTGTAGACGGCACGCGTGAAATAGAACTCGTGATGAGTGGTGGCAGCCTGCTGCGGCGTGAGCAGGGTTAGCTCAGATCGCGGTTCAGCGTAGTCTCCGCCGGTGCCGACCTCGGCGTCGTCGGGTGCTCCCGTGCCAGCGAGCGACAGGGCTACTCCGATCGCTCCCGAGGTGATTGCGCCGAGCATGATGGCGCGCCGCAGCTGAAACCGCATCGAGCCTCCGGCGAGAGGGCGACGCCGGCCCGAGGCCGGGCGGAGAGAGCGCATTCTCCGCTACCCCGGAGAACGCTCCGGGGACCGAAATCTCGGGTGGGGCGGGGGCCGCGGCTAGTTGGCGCTCCCGATCGGAGCGGTGGTGGGCCGGCCTCGGAGGCTGGTCATCCCAGTTGTGGTGGGTCTGGTCCCACCCGGCGCGCGGGTCTGCATCCGTCCGTCGAGCCAGCCCCCCGACCACGGGTGCCGGGGCGGAACAGGAGGGGCTCGCCGGAGGAGCGCTCGCGACCAGAGGCTGCCGGGGGTTTTCCAGTCAGGCGCTCTCGTCGCCCTCCATCGCCACCCCCTCCATCACCACGTCCTCGACCGGTCTATCACCGGGGCCGGTCTTCACCTTTCCAATCTTCTGCACTACGTCCATGCCATCCACGATCTTGCCGAAGATCGCATGCTTTCGGTCAAGCCACGGGGTCGCCGCCAGAGTGATGAAGAACTGGGAGCCTCCCGTATTGGGACCGGCGTTCGCCATCGAAAGCAGACCGGGAGTGCCGTGCACCAGACCCTTGCCGAACTCGTCGGGGATGGTGTAGCCGGGTCCACCACGGCCGCTGCCGGACGGGTCCCCACCCTGGATCATGAACCCCTCGATCACGCGGTGGAAGATGACGCCGTCGTAGTATCCCTTCGCGACCAGCGTGGCGAAGTTGCCCGCGGTCTTGGGCGCGAGGTCGTCGAACAACTCGGTCTCGAAGGTGCCCTGATTGGTGCGAAATGAGACAGTGCGGTTGGCCATGTCCTCTCCTCGGCCCTCTCCGGGTGGATGAGCCCCAAGGGTAATCTGCTACCAGCGTGGACGGCAGGGGCGCGTGACTGCAACCTCACGGTGGTCCGCGCATGCGGGCGATGCGCTCCCTGTCCAACACGGCGTTGCAGCCGCACCCGCCGCACAGCACCCAGATCCGGTCGCGGACGTACGAGACGTCGGCGCGTGGCGGAACTGGGTGCTGCTCGAGCGTGCCGCCACAGCGCGGGCAGCAGCTCCGTTTTGTAGCGAGACCACGCTCGAGGGCGCTGCGCTCCTCCGCAGAGAATTGCTCAGGCATGGGCCAGGATACGGTCCGTTGCCACCCCCCGCGACCAGTGGTAAGGTTGGTGCCCCCGATCAGGACGTGCCGATTCCGGACGGTGGAGGAGTGTGGCGAAGGAAGCGATCGAGATCGAAGGCACCGTGAGCGAGGTGCTGCCCAACGCCACCTTCCGGGTCGAGCTCGAAAACGGCCATGAGATCCTGGCCTATCTCTCCGGCAAGATGCGTCAGCACTACATCCGAGTGCTCGAGGGGGATCGAGTGAAGGTGGAGCTCTCGCCTTACGACCTGACCCGCGGCCGGGTGACCTACCGCTACAAGTAGTCCCCGGAGCGGTCCAGCAACCTCCGCAACATTCGCGTTCGAGCATTCGGTGGCCCGCCGCGGCGAGCCACCTTCCCGCATGCATGAGCGCTCGATCCCGGTGTTGATCGGAGAGAGTCCCGCGCTTCGCGGGCTGCGCCGGCTCGTTCAGCGGGCCGCCGCCACGGACGCTCCGGTGCTGGTGCTCGGCGAGACAGGTACCGGCAAGAGCCTGCTTGCGCGCCTGATCCATGCGGGCGGGGGGCGTTCCGGCGGCCCTTTCGTGGCCATCAACTGCGCGGCTCTCCCGGAGGCGCTCTTCGAGAGTGAGCTGTTCGGCCATCGCCGGGGCGCCTTCACCGGCGCGCACGAGGATCGGGCGGGCCTACTCGAGGCAGGACACCGCGGGACCGTGCTGCTCGACGAGGTGGGGGATCTGCCACCCGCTCAGCAGGCCAAGCTCCTCACCGTGCTCGAGGAGGGCGAGGTACGTCCGGTCGGTGCACGACGCGGGGTCAGGGTGGACGTTCGAGTCGTATCAGCGACCTCGTCACGACTCGAGCATCGGATGCAGGAGGGGACGTTCCGAATGGACCTCTTCCACCGCCTGGCCCTGCTCACTCTGCGCCTGCCACCCCTGCGCGAACGCACGGGTGACCTGCCTCTCCTGGCCGATCACTTCCTCCGGTCGGCGGCGCGCCGGCACGGGCTGCTGCCGTTCCGCCTGGACAGCGTTACGCTCGACGCGCTCACTGCGCACGCCTGGCCCGGCAACGTTCGCGAGCTCGCGCACGCGCTAGAGGCAGCGCTCATCTTGGGCGCCGGCGACGCGGACGGCTTCGCCGCTGCACTCGGCACGGTGCTGGGGCGCGGCGACCTGGCGCGCGAAGGGGGGGCATCTGAGGCGAGCCCGTCGGGCAAGCAAGCCGAACCGACTCGACCGAAATCCGTACGCTACTCGTTCTACGGGAACGCGGACGAAGAGCGCGCGCGTATACGTTCGGCCCTTGACCGCTGTCGTGGCAACCGTTCGCGAGCTGCTCGCGAACTTGGAATGTCGCGGAACACGCTACGCGCGCGAATGCGCCGCTACGGACTCTAGCAGGTGGTTGAAAAAGGGCTGAGCGCCCGACGGCGAAGAGCGGAGGCGTCGGGCGGAGTTTGGCGGAGAAGGCGGCACTTGGCTTGCGGTGGCGCGTGGGCGCCGATAAGTACGAGCGCCGCGCAGGTCCGCGTCCCGATCCGCGCCCAAGGGCGTCAGCCGAGCGATGCTGAACTACATCTGGGCGGGTCTTATCGTTTCCAGCCTACTGTTCGCGTGCGTCTCGGATGCTCGTGATCTGGCGCGCGATCCGTACCGAAACGGCGAGGCGCTGCCGATCGAGCTGGCGTTTCCGGAGGGCTATGACGCCGGCGCGCGCCGACAGGCGGTCGCGATCCGCATCGACCCGGTGCGGTACCGCCTCTTCTACGACACCGGGGCGCGGCTCGCGGCGGAGTATGGGGGCCGAGTTGTGCGCACGCAGGACGGGAGCGTGCTCCGGTTCGACCCCGACGCCGCGCTTCCGGAGCCCCTTGCGACCATCGCGACCGTCTCCCGCTCGAACGATGGCGAGCTCCAGGGGACGCTGGTCGAGTTCGGCGAGCCGCCGGGCGCTGCGCCGTTCGGGGTGCAACCTCTGGGGACCCCCGCTGCCGTCCGCTTCGAGCCGGTTCGCTTCGTCAAGCTGAACGCGATCTCGGCCGCGTCGCTCGACTTCGCGACGACCGCTGCCGAGATCGCGCTGGGGCTGATCGGGGTGCTCGCGCTCTTCCTCGGCATGCTGAAGATCGCTGAGGCGGCAGGCGTCATCTACGCGCTGGTCAGGTTGGTACGTCCGGTGCTGCGCCCGTTGTTCCCTGAGATCCCCCCGGACCATCCGGCGCTCGGCATGATCGCCCTCAACCTCGCAGCAAACGTGTTCGGGCTGGGCAATGCGGCCACGCCGTTCGGGATCAAGGCGATGGAGGAGCTGCAGACCCTGAACCCAAGGAAGGACACGGCGACCAACGCGATGGTGATGTTTCTGGCCATCAACACGGCAAGCGTGCAGCTGGTGCCCCCGGTGCTGTTGATTGCGCTTCTCGGGCTCCAGATCAATCAGCTGATCTTTCCCATCATCCTGACTACGGGACTGAGCCTGATCGTGGCGATCACGGCCGCCAAGGCGTATGCGCGCTTGCCCAGTGTGCGCGCATCCGATCCACAGCGGACCGACGCCCCTGCGCCTTCGACCGCGACCGGGGACTGAGGGGACCGCCGTGGAAGCCCTCCGCACCGCGCTCGGCGTCCTTTCCGTATTCGTGATCCCGCTGATTCTCGTGGGCTTCCCGCTCTACGGGCTCTACAAGCGCGTGCCGGTCTACGAGTGCTTCGTCGAGGGCGCCAAAGAGGGATTCGCGGTGGCGATCCGGATCATCCCCTACTTGGTCGCGATTCTGTTCGCGATCGGGATGTTCCGCGCGAGTGGAGCGATGGACTTTGTGGTGACTGCGCTCTCTCCGATGCTGGGTCTGCTCGCGTTCCCGGCCGAGGTGCTGCCGATGGCGATCGTCCGTCCGCTCACCGGCTCCGGCTCGGCGGCCCTCGTGGTGGACATGGTCGGCGTGTACGGCGAGGACTCGATCTTCGTGAAGATGGCTGCGGTGATGTTCGGGTCGAGCGAGACCACCTTTTACGTGGTCGCTGTCTACTTCGGTGCAGTGAACATCAAGCGGACTCGCCATGCGGTGGCTGCGGGGCTCACCGCGGACGCGGCTGCGGCACTGATCGCCGTATGGCTCGTGACGCTGCTGTACGCCTAACGATCGCCGGAAGATGCACTACCATTTGATCGGCATCGCCGGCGCGATGATGGCTTCTCTCGCTGGCCTGCTGAAGGAGAAGGGACACCGGGTTACCGGTTCCGATCAGGGCGTGTATCCGCCCATGTCCAGCATGCTCGATCAGCTCGGCATCGAGTACGCGAGCAGCTTCGACCCGGGGAACCTCCACCCGGCGCCGGACATGGTCGTCGTAGGCAACGCGATCAGTCGCGGCAACGAAGAGCTCGAGGCCGTGCTCGATAGTGGCCTTCGCTACACCTCCTCGGCCGTGACCATCAGGGAGGAGTTTCTTTGGGACAAACACGTGCTCGCGGTGGCCGGCACCCACGGGAAGACGACCACGGGCGCGATCCTCGCCTGGCTGCTGGAGTGCGGGGGGTTCGCGCCGTCCTTTCTGGTGGGCGGGGTGGCCGAGAACTTTGGCCGCTCGTTCCGTCTGACCGATTCCGAGTACTTCGTGATCGAGGCCGACGAGTACGACACCGCGTACTTCGACAAGGGCCCGAAGATGTGGCACTACGTGCCGCGCACGGCGGTCGTGACCAACGTCGAATTCGATCACGCCGATATCTACCGCGACGAAGTGGCGTACCGATTCGCATTCGAGCGTTTCGTCAAACTTGTGCCCCGCACAGGCGCGCTGATCGTAGGCTGGGAAACCACGGCAGCGCGCGATCTGTGCGGGCGCTCACCCGCTCCGGTCGTGTCGTTCGGGGTCGAGTCCCCGGACGACCGTGGTCACCCTCACTGGCGCGCGCAGGCGATCGAGCACCGAGAGGACGGTGCCGTGTTCGAGGTGTGGCAGGGCGACCGCCTCCGTGACTCGGTCGAGACGTCGCTCTCGGGGACATTCAACGTGCGGAACTGCCTGGCTGCGATCGCGGCTTCGGACGTAGCGGGCGCGAAATGGGAGCGCATCGTCGAGGGGCTTTCCACCTTTCGCAGTGTGCGTCGGCGCCAGGAGCTTCGTGGCGAGGTACGCGGCGTCAAGGTGATCGATGACTTCGCGCACCACCCGACCGCGGTCCGTGAGACGATCGCCGCCGTGCGCAAACGGTTCGATGGGTGTCGGTTGGTTGCGATCTTCGAGCCACGCAGCTACACGGCGCAGCGCCGCGAATTCCAGAAATCCTACCGGAGGGCGTTGGCGGGTGCGGACCGCGTGCTGCTCGCTGGGCTGTTCCACCCTGAGCGCTACGATCGGCTCTCGGGGATGGACCCGCGCGAGCTGGCCGATGGGCTACGCGCGGATGGGGTCGGCGCCGACTACATCCCGGACGTTGACCGGATCGTGACCACCGTCGTCAGCGATGCCCGGCCGGGAGACGTGTTGCTGGTGATGTCCAACGGGTCGTTCGGTGGGATCCACGACAAGCTGTTGGCCGCACTGGGCCGCGGCCCGGCCGAGGGCGACCAACCCTCGGGTTCAGGCTTCACGGGTTAAGCCAGTAGCTCACCCTGACCATGAGGATGTTGTCCGAGTCCAACCCGAACAGGTCGCCCGAATCCCGACCAAAATCGAAGTTGCCTACGCTGTTACTCGGCGCGTTCGGATCGCCCCAGTCCAGTCTGCGCGAGCGCGTCTGCTGCCACACCAGGAACAAGGTCGAGCCGGGCCGCCATTCCCAACGGAACACCGCATTCGAGCGCAGCGAACGCACGTTGAAGTCCTTGTTGTCCACCCGGAACTCACTCGACGGGCCACTGCCGTCAGGGTCGATCAGGAAGCGCGACTGTGCCTCCACCGACGCGATCGTGCCGGAGTCGACGCCATATCGGTTGAACTGGAACGTCCGCGGCGCGCGCAGCTCCTTGAGGTTCTCGTAGTCGCCGCTCGACAGGAGCGGCTGGGCGAAGATCTCCATCGTGACGTGCGGCGAGATCGTGATGTTGAACCGCAGGTTCATCGAGAGCGTGGTCTGGTCCAGGTCCGCGAACACATAACGGCGCCCGAAGGTCGACGTGGCAGTCGGATCGGCCACGCTCGTCACGTACTGGGCCCTCGACCTGCCTTGCCGGAACGATGGGCCGAGCTGCGTTTCGAAGTGCTCGCCGGCTCTAATGTTCAGGCCGACGTTGGCACTCCGCTGCCAGGCTCCGGATCTGTCCTCGCCCCAGCTCACTCCCGACCGCAACGACACCCGACCCTGGTTGGGGGTATTGAAGTTGAGGGACGCCGAGTAGCCCTCCGGGTCGCGGGCGAGCGGGCCGCCTCTCGTGAGCCGCGGGTTCAGCGTCGCCGGGTTGTAGCGGAACCGGCCGCTGAAGGACGAGAAATTGCGAAACCGGACCCGGCTCGAGACCTCGACCAAGGCGTCGATCAGGTCGCCCCCGTAGTTCCACGCAGCTCCGGCTCGGCGCGCAGGTTCCAGCTCTGGAAATGGCGTCCCGGGCGAGTCTGCTCGTAGCCGAGGCTTGTCAACGCGTTGATCCGGTCGGCGTTTGTCGAGAAGCCGAGGTCGTTCACCTCGTAGCCCGGGCTGATGGCCGAGGCAGCAGCACCGAGGCGCCAGAGGCCGGACTGTTTCGCGATCGACGCCTGGGCGGAGTAGCCGAACAGCGACGTAGCGCTGGAGTAGACGCTCAGATAGTCGGCGTCCGGGCGGTGGAAGTAGCGGCTCGAAGCGCGCTGGGTCCTGATCAGCGCGTTTTCACTTCCGGTGACGTAGCTGGGCGAGAGCGAGGCGCTCACGTGCCACGATCGGTCCGTGAAGTCGTGGCTGAAGTCGACTCCCCCACTATATGCGGTGGAGTGGAGGTCTCCACTGAGCGGCGATCCGGAGAGCTTTCGTTGAACCGCGGTGAAGAGCGCCCCGAGCGTTGTGAGGCCACCGCGCATCTCCCGGCGCGCCCGTCCGGCGAGGTAATTGGTAAGTGGCTCGACCTCGACCTTCCCTTCTAGGTTCTGTTCATCCCGCCACGACGCCATCTCTTTGCTGGTGACGGCGTCAAGCAGGGCCAGCGACCAACCGTTTGCGGTCTTTCCGGTGAGCTTCGCCGCGCCCAGGATCGTGGTCGCCCCGGGAGTCAGGTCGTAGATCGCCGCGCTGGGTACCGATCCGTGCGGCGAGCGGCCGATCCGGCGGGAGTAGAGGATCTGGGGGGCGCGCTCGCCGAACTCGAAGATCTCTGCGCCCTCGACGAAGAAGGGGCGGCGCTCGTCGAAGCGGGTCTCGAAGGCGGTGAGGTTGATCACGGCAGGATCCACCTCGACTTGCCCGAAATCGGGGTTGACGGTGCCGTCCAGCGTGAGGTTCGAGGTGAGCTTGTACTTAAGGTCCAGACCGGCGTTGCCGAAGTAGTCGGAGCCGCTCCGGAAGGGGTTGTTGAAGCCGACGTCGGCGCTCTGAGGCACGGCCACGTACTCCGCGCTGCCACCGACGTAGGGCAGGAGCTCCAGCCTACGCCCCGGCCTGATCCCGCCGAGGTGTCCGAAGGTGAGCTGACCCGGGGGATCGGTCGTGGGCGTGAAGGCCCAAACGGTTTCCTCTGGCTGCGGCCGGATCTTGCGCTCGAGCTGGAGCCCCCAAACCTGCTCGTCCGCGCGGCTGAACCGGAGCTGGCTGAAGGGGATCCGCATCTCCGCGAACCACCCGTCCTCCGTGATGGTGGTCCGGACCTCCCACACCGGGTTCCAGGACCGATCGCCGCGCGTCAGGGTCGCACCCGCGCTCATCGCGAGGTCGCGGATCGTTCCCAGGGCCGTGACCGTAAAGCGGTTCGAAGAGCGGTGGCTGTGATAGCTGTCGAAGTGGACCGCGAAGAGATCGACGTCCGGGATCCCGGTGTCCCGGCGAGACAGGCGGGTGACGATCTGCCCGTCCGTATCGTACAGCCAGGCTCCGACGTAGATGGCGTCGTCGTCGTAAAGGAAGCGCACCTCGGTCCGCTCCGAGACCGGGGCCCGCTCGTCGGGCTGGACCTGCCAGAAGTCGGTGACGGGAGGGGCGGTCATCCAGTCCGGTTCGTCGAGCCGTCCGTCCACGTCGATCGCGTTGTTTGTGCGGACCGCGCGGGCGGTCGGCCGTTCCTCGTGGGTGGCGTGGATCGGCGCCCTGGGCTGGGAGGTCGTGGGGCTCGGGGGCGCCTGCAGCGGGCGGGTCGGTCTCGGGGCCCTTCTCCTGGGCCCGGGTCCCGGCCGCGGACAGGAGCAACGCAGCGGCAGTCCAGAACACGGGAGCGACCGCGGATCGGACTCGGATCTGTGGCATGGAGTAGTTCTCGACGGGGTTCACGAGGCCGGCAAAGGCAATCCAAAACGATATCATGACGACCCCGAACCCGCCCACTTTGTTGACGGCGGCACGCTGGGGTCAGAAGCCCAGAGCCGTCCCTCCCCGGCGGGGATCCGACATCCCGTCCAGCGTCCCGTCCGGCCGGACCAGAATCGCCTCCACGTCTCCGGCGAGCTCGTCGTGCTCGGCCAGGCGATGCCCCATGGCGCGCAGTTCTTCCATGACCGTCGAGGGGAGCGCGCCTGGCTCGTGGTAGATCCGATCGGGCAGGTGTTGGTGGTGGACCCGCGGCGCGAGCACCGTCTGGGCTAGGCCCATCCGGTGATCGACCAGGTTCGAGAGCACCTGGAAGACCGTGGTGATGATGCTGGACCCGCCCGGCGTGCCCACTACCAGGAAGAGCTCTCCGGCGGGATCGAGAACGACCGTCGGGGTCATGGCCGAGAGCATGCGCTTACCGGGAGGGATCGCGTTGGCCTCGCCATGGATCAGGTCGAACTGGTTGGGCATCCCGGGCTTCGAAGTGAAGTCGTCCATGTCGTTGTTCAGAACGACACCGGTCCCCTCCACGACGACCTTGCTCCCGAACCACGAATTGATCGTGGTCGTGAGTGACACGGCGCCACCGAGTGGATCGACGATCGACACATGGGTCGTATGTCGACTTTCGTTCCCATATGTCGCGACGCCCGGATCGACTGCGTCCGAAGCGGTTGCCCGGTCCGCTGTGATGTCACGCCGACGCCACTCCGCGTAGGCGGGCGCAAGCAAGACGTCGAGGGGCATGTCCTCGACGTCCGGATCGGCGAGGTAGTGGTTCCGGTCCGCGTAGGCCCGGCGCCACACTTCCGCCATCAGGTGGATGTGCGACGAACTGTGCCAGTCGAGCTCTCCGAGTGCGAACGGCTCGACCAGCGCACAGATCAGTGCGAGCGTTACCCCGCCGGATGAGGGGGGCGGCATGGAGAGGACGGTATGGCGCCGATAGCTCGAGCGGATCGGGTCCCTCCACGCGCTCCGGTACCCGGCCAGGTCGGCGTGCGTGATCAATCCGCCGCCACGCTCCATTTCGGCCGCGATTTGGGCAGCGGTCTCACCCCCGTAGAACCCTTCCGGCCCGGCGTCGCGGACGCGCTCCAGCGTCTCCGCGAGGTCGACCTGGCGAAAGAGATCCCCCTTACGCGGCGGCGAGCCTCCTGGAAGAAAAATCTGCGCGCTGGAGCGGAACCGACGGAGTCCCGCGATCACGTCGTCGGTGTAGGAGAGGAGGAAGCGGTCGGTGACCACGAAACCCCGAGCGAGGTCGATGGCCGGCTCGAGAAGCCGTGCCCATGCGAGCGACCCGAACCGCAGGTGTGCGTCCCACAGCCCCCGCACCGTGCCTGGGACGCCGACGGAAAGGTGACCGATGACGGCCTGCTCGGTCACGGCCCCGTCCGCGTCGACGAACATCCCCCGCGTCGCGCCAGAGGGTGCGATGGTGCGGTGGTCTTGCGCCGCCTCGGTACCATCCGCAGCGCGTAGGAGAAGGAACCCGCCTCCACCCACGTTGCCCGCCTCGGGGTTCACGACCGCGAGGGCGAAGGAAACCGCGACTGCCGCGTCCACCGCGTTGCCGCCGGCACGGAGCACGTCGAGTCCCACCTGGGTGGCGTAAGCGTCCGTCGTTACCACCATGCCTTGCCCGGCGGAAACGGGCTGCGCCTCGGCAGGATAGCGCCAGTTCACCGGCCAGTTGGTCGGCAGGAATGGGTGGGTCAAGCGAACCGGAAGCTTCGGGAAGGGGAGCGCGTGGGTACCACCACACGATGAGGCGCTTTCCGTCGGCCGTCATTCGCGGCGCGGTGAGACAGCTCGGCGTGTGGCGAGCCTCGATGCGGGCTGTTCCTCGGGCGTCGAGGGCCCGACCTTGGTGGACCGGTCCCGGCCATTGAGGGCAGCCTCTGCAGGTGGGTCCGGTGGGCCGGGAAGAACGTCCGACGGAGGTCGAGCATGGGGATCGCCGACGCCCGGCAGGGTGGAGTCATGCGCGCGCGCGCGCTCCGGGGCGGCGCGCGTGTGGCTCTGGTCGCTCCTGCAGGTCCCCTCAGCGCCGATCGGATCGAGCTTTCCTGCGCACGCTGCCGCTCGCTCGGGCTGGAGCCTGTGGTGTTTCCCGCGGCTTCGGCCCGGCACGGTTTCCTCGCCGGGCGGGATGCCGAGCGCCTCGCGGACCTGCAGAGCGCCTTCGACGACCGCTCTGTCGACGCGGTCTGGGCGCTGCGTGGAGGGTACGGATCGGTTCGCATCCTCGATCGGCTCGAGCTGGGACGGCAGCTCGAGGCGCCCATCCCGTTCATCGGGTTCAGCGACAATACGACTCTGCATGCTAGGCACGCAGAGCTCGGGGTGGTTTCGTTTCACGGGCCGCATCCCGGCGCCGAGTTCCCGCCGGAGACGCGTGAGGCGTTCCGACAGGTCCTCTTCGAGGCTGAAGCCGCTGGCGCCCTTCCTTCGCGTTCCGACGATCCGTCGCCGGAGCTGCTGTTCGGAGGAACTGCGCAGGGCCCGCTCGTGGGTGGCAACCTCGCTGTGCTTGCCTCGCTCTGTGGCACGGCGTTCGTACCCCATGCCCGGGGTCGCATCCTGTTCCTCGAGGACGTTGGCGAGCCTGCCTACCGCATCGATCGGATGCTCGTGCAGCTGGAGCGGAGCGGGATGCTCACGGGGGTGGCGGGACTCGCGTTCGGGCGCTTCACCGAAGCGCCCGACGACCGCCACCCAGTGATGGACGTACTGCGTGAGTTTGCGGAGCGCGCGCGTGTGCCCACGCTTGCGCACTTGCCGTTCGGGCACGTCGAGCACAATTGGACCCTGCCCGTCGGCGTGCGGGCTGCGCTCGCCGCGGACGCCGGCACGCTGAGCCTCATCGAGCCGGCCGTCGCGGGCTGAGCGCTATCCTATCAGCGGATCTCATGCGCCACCCTGCGCATCAGTGCACCGGGCGAGCGCAGCACCAGGGGCTGCCCGTCCAGGTAGATCGCAGGAACTGCGACGACCCCGCCGGCTCCACCGAGCGCTCGATCGCCCGCCAGCGCGCCCTTGATCCGGGGCTCGTCCACACACGACGCGAGGACGGATCCCTGGAGACCGAGCGAGTCCGCGAGCTGGAGGAAGACCGTACGGCTCGAGCCCGGAGCGCTCCAGCGCGCAGCGCTCCGAAACAGCGCCTCGTGCATCGCCCATCCACTTCCGGCCCGCTCGGCGCAAATGGCCCAGGCGGAAGCTCGGCGCGCGCGACGATGCGCGGGAAGCGGAAAGTGCCGCACCTCGAGTCGCAGCCGTCCCGAGGTGGCCCACGCACGGAACACCTCCCCGGTCTCACGCTCCAGCTCGGCGCAGGCGAAGCACTCGTAGTCGGAGAAGACGACGAGTCGCGGCGCTCCATGCGACGGCCCTAGAGCCAGCGTCGGGAGGGCACCGACGGGCTGAGGCAGCGAGGGTCGCCCCGTGTGAGGGCGCCCACCGACGGCGAGCGCGAGGACTGCCACGACGGGAACCGCGAGGGCGATCGACGCCGGGGGCGGCCTCACGACCACCCCGTCGCATCGAACTGGTAGAGCCGGTGGTCACTGACTACGTAGAGGCGGTCCCCATGGAGCATCGCGTCGCTCGCGCTCCAGAGGACCTGTCTGGCGTGTGCCTCGTTGGGAAGAGGGAGCGCGCGTGCGGTCCAGGTCTTCGGGTCGATGAGGATCCCCCAGTGATCCTCCAGAGAGAAAGGCACCAGTAGGCGCCCCCGATCGTCCACGGAGATTTGCTTGGTGGCAGGCACCGAGACGAACGATGCGGCGCGCTCTCCCCAAGCCGCCATCTCCTCGTGCCGCCGGTCGAGCAGGCGGGAGCGGAACGGCTCGGGAAGGAGGAGTAGCTTGAGGAGCCGGCCGGACCCGTCGTAGGCGGCCACCGCGAGAACGGACGGATCGAGGACGTAGATGGGTCCCGACACTGCGGACGCCAGGTACGGGTCCGCCCTCGGGTACGCGTCTGGATCGGACCGCGCTAGCCGCTTGACCGCATCCGGGACGGCTGCATGGGCTTCGCCCCCGTCGACCCTAACTGCGTAGTGGTCGTTCGAGCCCGGTGCCGTGAACAGCTCTCCGTCGACGGCAGCCACGTACTTCGGGATGCCCGTCGATGGGATCGTGCGCTGGAACGCGCCCTCGCGGTCGAAGATCGAGAGCCGTCCGTTCCCGGTCTCTGCCACCACCAGTCTTTCTCCGTCTGCGATGAGATCCATCGCGAACTCCAGCTCACCCGGGCCTTCCCCCGCCCGGCCGAAGGTCGTCGCGCGGGACAGAGTGGAGTCGAAGCGCACCAGCCGGTCGTTCCCGGCGTCCAGAACCCACACGCTTCCCTCGAGCCAGCGCACCCGGCCTGGTCGGAACAGGTCGGCGCCCCCGGCAGTTGCCGCGCGCGCCTCACGCACGAGGGTGGGAGCGGACACGGGTTCGGCCAGGGTGATGTGCTTCAGCTCGTCGGATTCGCTCTGCGGCTCGCAGCCGGCGGTGATCAAGGTGAGCGCGATCAGATGTCTTCTCATAGGAGTTCTCGGTAAAGGAAGGCGGGGGCCGGCCGGGCCGGCCCCCGCGCGATGGCTAGGCGTACCTGTAGGTGTCGCACCGGATTTCGCGGGTTTCCCCATTGCTCATCCGGTAGACCCCCACTGAGTACGAGGAGGTGAGGGCCTGGTTGTAGGTGAAGGACCCGCCCAGGAGCCTGGCGCTCCAGCTGCTGGTATACGACGACGACCTGGTCGACGTCACAGTTCGCTGCCCCACCAACTCTCCGGTCACAGGCTCTTCCCGGGCACCGCTCGAGATGAAGTCGGCGCATTCGCCGAGCGCCATCACCCCGGGTACGGCCAGGAGCAGGCCGAGCAGCGCGATTGCTCCTGCTCGTCTCGCTAGCACCTTCATGTCTGCCTCCGCGTGAGCGTTGACCCCGTGACGCGCGGCGATTGGCGCGCGTCGTGGACGCGGGCCGCCGTCGGTGGTCATCGCGCGGAGTCGCTCAGGAGTGCTCAGACGCTCGGGTGTGGCCTCGATGATCGCGGGTGCCGGGGAGCGGAATCGGCTCCTCCTTTGCTCTTTCGCTCGGTCCGGCTGGATTGGGTTGCCGACGTGCGGCGCCGCGCCGTGGATTGCTACAGGGAGGGTGCCAGACCCGGACGTCGGTCGCGGGGAATGGGTACGCGGGTCAGCGGCGCGCTGGCCGTGAACCCCTGATGGGTCCATGTGCGTAGGGGATTACGGCCAGTCATCAACCGGAGGAACCGATGCGGACGATTGTGGGCCTGTTGATTGGAGGCGTGGCGTTCTTGGTCGTGCTGAAGTTGCTCGCCGCGCTCGTCCTGCCCCTGGTAGGAATCTTCTTCGGCTTGATCGGAATGGCGATCAAGCTCACCATCTTGGCTGCGGTGGCGTACTTCGTGTACTCGTTCATTCGTGCGCGGAGGCGCGGGCGCGTGGCCTGAGAACGCAGAGCGGAGGGGTCCGACGCCCCCAGAACACAACCCGCCACGCTCCGTGAGTCTGCTCCGCTCGCGTTCAAAGCACCGCGCGTGGGCGACGCGCGTCATTGAAGCAGCACCAAACGTTTCTCGTATAGACCTTCGCGCAACTCTCTTGACGCCCTCCGAGGCGCCTCTTACCGTTGATGAGCTTACCGCCCCGGGGGTGCCGAAAAGGCCAGAATTCGTGCGGTGTTTCGGGGGTTGCAGATTTCGTGTCGCGGGATCCGAAGTAATGCCGGGAGTGATGCTTCGTTGGCCGTAGCGGCTGAGGCCGTACGCTTCCCCCACCTTCCAGATGAGGAGTTGGCAGATGAACAAGTCCGATCTCGTGGACTCCCTAGCGGACCGCACCGGGATCACCAAGGCGGATGCATCCCGCGCAGTGGACGCGCTCTTCAGCAC
The DNA here is from genome assembly GCA_965237965.1 of Longimicrobiales bacterium. Lineage (GTDB taxonomy): Bacteria > Gemmatimonadota > Gemmatimonadetes > Longimicrobiales > Gaopeijiaceae > UBA2988. The sequence continues at coordinate 1,362,788 of CBDEGT010000003.1, read as the reverse complement.
CGACAGCGGGATCATTGCACGTGCGCTGAAGAAGGGTGACCGCGTGCAGATCACCGGCTTCGGCACGTTCGAGGCACGGAAGCGCAAGGCCCGTACTGGCCGTAACCCGCGCACCGGCGAGAGCATCAAGATCGCAGCCTCGAAGTCACCCAGCTTCAGGGCCGGCAAGGGACTCAAGGACGGCATCAAGTAGAAGGCGCCGAGCGGTGCGACCGGACCCCAGCGGGTCCGCCCGCGAGGCGCCTGCCAGCACATTGGCGCCACGTTCGACGCTGCGCACGACACAGGATACGTTGAGGGGCCGCACCCGAACGGGTGCGGCCCCTCAACTATTCGGGCACCTGCTCACTCGCTCCCCATTTTCCTGCGGGTCGTCTCGGTCCACCGGATTCGCCCTGTCCCGGCTTCGAGGATGGCCGTTTGGGATCGGCTCCTGCGTCGTGGGATTCGTGGGCGGGGCCGCTCCAGCGCGAGTCCCGGGCCCTAGTTCCGGTCCTTGCGCGGTCCGCTTCGCCGCCCGGATTTTCCCTCCCCACGCTGCCCTCGGTTACCGCCTGATCGGGCAGAACCGGGCCGATCGTAGTCGGCGCGCACGCTCCGTCCTCTTACGGTGATGCCGTTCAGCGCCCTGATCACGCGTTCCGCGATAGGCTCCTGGACCTCGACGATGGAGAAGGTGTCGCGAATCTCGATACGGCCGACCTGTGATCCTTCGACACCCGCCTCTCCCGTGATTGCGCCCAGCAGATCCGCTGGACGGGCGTCGTCGCGCTCGCCCAGACTGATGTAGAGACGCACGAACGCGACCGACGCCGGGTCCCTCGTTCTCCTGGCCGTGGCTGCTGGGACGACACGCTGTGGTCCGGGAGTCGCGCGACCCTCGGGAGCCGGGTCGAGAGAAGGTCCGGGCGCGGCGGCCGAGGTACGTGCGCGCAGGAGAGCCACGGCCGCGGCCGCCACCTCTTCCGCGCCTCGTCGAGCCAGCAGGGGCTCGAGCGCGATCAGATAAGGAGCCAGGTCGCAGTCCGCCGTGGTCGCCTCGATGCGCTCCAGGAGCGCACCCAAGTCACTGCGCGCGGCGCCATTCACCTTGGGCGGGAACGGGACGATACGGTAACCCGTTCGCCTCGCGACGTCGCGAAGGTGCGCCGTCTCCCGCGGCACGATAACGACCACGCCGCCGGTCCCGCCTCCATGGCGGCGGTCCAGCGCATCGGGGCCCGCTGGTGCGTCGCAGCTCACCGGGATCGCCCGTGCGCTTTCCACTGCCGAGCGTGCGTCCAGCTCACGCATCGCGAGCCAGACGGGAACGCTCTCATCACCGGGTGCGCCCCCCGGGAAGCCGTGCAGGGCGAGAAGGTCGCCCACGTCGGCTGCCCGGTCCTCGGTGGCGAAGAACAAGCATACGTGTCCAGCATCTTCGAGCAGCTCGGACACGAGCAGGAGCACGCCCGCGTCCCGGGGCTCCCCGACGATCCGGTAACGCACCTCACCTCGCTTGGGCCGCGCTTCCTCACCCGCGACTGCGGGCGGGGGAATCTGTACCGCGCGCAATGCGTGGCGCTCTACGAAGTCCGCGACCTCGGGCGTCACCGGGAGCGAGAGCACTACGCGCTGCGCGTCCTTGGGTAGGAACTCGAACAGAGCCTCGACCTCATTCAGTCCGCTGGTGCGCTGGATGGCGCCGGCCTGGTCGAGGACGAGGGCTCGGACGGGCTGGAGGTCCAACCTTCCCGTGCGCGCCCACTCGAGCAACTCGCCCGGCGTGCCGAAGAGCACGTCAGCATGCTCGGGCAATCTCCAGGGGAGGCCGGCGGAGGCGACCACGTGACCTGTCCCTACCGCAATCTCCGCGAGCGACTCGGCCAGGCGACGAGCCGCCTCCGCTCCGGGGGCGAGCACGAGGGCCCGCGGTGATCCCTCCCCGCTGGCGATACTGTCGAGGAGCGGAGCGCCGTACGCGATCAGGGTGCCGGCGCCCGGTCCCGCCCTTCCAAGTAGGTGATTGCCCCTACGGATGACCGGAATTGCGGCCGACTGGAAGGGAGTAGCTTCCTCGATCCCCTCCGAGGCCAGCACCTCTACCGTCTCCGGGGCGAGTCCGAGATCCTCGAATGACTTCATCCGATCAGGTCGGGTCGCCGCGGCCAGGTCCCGCGCGGTCGAACGGCTCGTACGGGAGATGGTTGAGAAACTTCTGGATCTCGTAATCCATGCGGGACGTTCTGAGGCGGTCCGTATTTGCCACCACCTCGGTGTACGGTCCGTGCCGGTGCACGCTCAGCGTCACGGTTCCCTCGGCGCCCGTGTAGGTCGCTCCGTGGCCGCTACTCTTCGTCCGGTTGAGCCCGATCCGCACCGGGAGCATCTCCTCTGCGACCGAGAGCACCTCGTCCGGGCTGAACGCCGTCTTCCGCTGATATCCGGCCATCGGTTCGCTGGTCTTGTGGGTTGGGTTCGGAACTAGGGCCTGTTAACACTATCTGAGAGCCTCGACGATGAGCGCAAAGTGGATGAAGGCCGTGAACATCACGTCGAGCTTGTCAAAGCGGGAGAAGATTCTTCTGAAGCCTTTGAGTCGCCGAAATAACCGCTCTATTTCGTTGCGACGGCGATACATGATTCGATCGTACTGCCACGGGCTAACACGGCCCTGTTTGGGTGGCACGACCGGCGTAAACCCCAGCTCCAACACCAATTGCCGTGTTTCGGCCCCCTCGTAGGCCCGGTCCATGATCATCGACACAGTGGAGTGTACCGGCTTCAACATGCGTAGCAGTTCGCGTCCTTCGGGTGCGTCGTGGTTGTGGCCTGGCGATAGCGAGAAGGTTATCGCGGTTCGAGCATCTGCGGCAACCATATGAATCTTGGTGGTCCAGCCTCCACGCGACTTCCCGATGGCCTGCGGGCCGTTTTTTTTAGCGCGCCGGTGCCATCAGGGTGCACTTTGACGATCGTACTGTCGAGCGACAGCGCTTCGATCTTGATCCGGATGATCTGCTCGTCCTGCAGGGCCGCAAAGACACGATCCAGCACACCTGCCCTGGCCCAGCGATTCATTCGGGTGTAGATCGTATGCCAGTTACCGAAGCGCGCAGGCAACCCGCGCCACTTGCAGCCGTGCTCGGCCACATACAGGATCGCGTTAAGCACTTCGAGATTGGAGAAGCTCACATTGCCGCGCTGACGTGGAAAGCAAGCCTCTATCCGACGATATTGGGACTCTGTGATTTTCATAGCCCCAATATAATACAAATGGGCCTTTAGTGTTAACAGGCCCTAGCTTCACTGCGCCGCCTCAGATCGCGGTTCCCGAAGCCCGTCCGTGGGGGGGCTGCCCGTCAAGAATCTCAGGAGGACGCTTGCTCCGACTCCGTATTCGAAGCGACAACCTCTCCAACGCCCCGCGGGCGCCTGCCCCCGCCGATCCGCGCGTGATGCGTATGGACGCGCAGACATTTCGCGACCTCGAGATCTTCGAGGCTGCGACCGGCGCCAGCCTGTACGACCTGTGTAACGAAGCCCGCACCAGTGGCGGCGCCAAGCTGTTGCGCGCACGGATGAGAAGGCCGTGGTGCCGGCCCGAGAAGATCCGCGCGGTGCAGGACTCGCTCACTTTCATCCTCGCGAACCGCGACGCGTTCGATCGTCTGCCCTGGGAGATCTCAACCAAGGGCATCCAACGTTACCTGAGACGCAACCTACCGCTGGCGGCCAACGTCAGCCGCCTCGGCCTGTTCGTGAGCTCGATCGAGATGCGCTTCACCGACACGCGTACTCTTTGGCGCATGTTGCAGGGCGTGCTGAGCGTCACGTCGATGCTTCGGTCGCTGCGCGCACTACTGGCCGAGCTCGGTCCGGCCGAAGCTCAGGGCGAACTGCGCGGGCCACTCGAGGAGATGCGCAGGCTGATCGACGACCCCGAGATCGCGCACATTGAGACGGAAAGGGAGCGCTGGGACCTTCCGTCCTGGACGGTCCTCTCACTCGATCGCACCCTACGGATGCACGCGCGCCCGACGGTCGAGCGCCTTCTGCACCTCGTCTACCAGGTGGACGCGCTGGTATCGATGGCGGATACGGTGCAGCGCCATGGCTTCGTCATTCCTGAGCTTCAGGACGGCCCGCTCGGAGTCGAGGCAGAGGGGGTCTACCATCCCTTCCTTCCGAGCGCGGTCCCTAATCCCGTGCGCCTGCGCCAGGAACGGCGGATGCTGTTCCTCACCGGCCCGAACATGGCAGGAAAGACGACCTACCTGCGAGCCGCCGGCATGGCCGTGTACCTCGCGCACCTTGGCATGGGAGTGCCTGCGCGCGCGTTCCGGTTCTCGCCCTGTAAGCAGCTATTCACCTCGATCATCATCACCGACGACGTACGGACCGGAATCAGCTTCTTCCGCGCCGAGGCCCTGCGGATGAAGGCAATCGCGCAAGGCGTGGCTGACGGTGACGGCGTGATCGCGCTGATGGACGAGCCCTTCAAGGGCACCAACCTGAAGGACGCACTCGACGCCTCGCGCGAGATCTTGGAGCGGTTGGCCGAGCGAGAGGGAAACCTGTTCATGGTCGCCTCCCACCTCATCGAGCTCGGAGAGCACATGATCGCGACCGGCCAGGTCGACTGCCAATTTTTCGAGGCGAGCGAGGACGGAGGGCGGCTTCGCTTCGACTACATCCTGCGTCCCGGCCTCTCGTCACAGCGACTGGGAATGCGCGTGCTGAGGGAGGAAGGAATTTTCGACTTGCTTGACGGCGCGGCTACTCCTACTGCGCCCTGACGCTCCGCTGGAGGAGCCGCCCATCCCCCATGCGCTCGGTCCAGGCCGCAAACGCAGGCCGAGGCCCGCGCCAACGGAGCTCCTCCACGTCGCTGAAGACCGGGGCATCCGTTCGCAGCGTGGCGAGGCGCTTGAAGAGAAGCGCGAGCGCGTGCTGCTCCCCCAACACATCCCCTGGGAAGAGCTCGATCGGTCCGTGGCGCCTGAGCAGCCGAGCCGCGGTTATCCGTCCGATGCCGGGGACGCCCGGGTAGCCGTCCGCGGCATCTCCCATCAGGGCGAGGAGGTCGGGAATCAACTCGGGATCGACACCGAACTTTTCCCGGACCCCGACCTCGTTGCGGATCTGGTCGCCCGTGCGGGCCCCCTGCCGCACCATCTGCACGACGTGCTCACCTCGGACACACTGCGCGAGGTCCTTGTCGGGGCTCCAGATGCACACCTTTTCGACGCGGGGGTCGGACTCCGCCAGGTGTACTGCCGAGGCGAGGGCGTCGTCGGCCTCGAGTTCGACCATGGGCCAGACCGTCACGCCCATCGCGACGAGTGCCTCCTCCAGCGGATGGAACTGCGCCCACAGCGCGGGCTCGATTCCTCTGCCGGTCTTGTAGCCGTCCCAGAGGTCGTTGCGGAAGGACTCGACGACGTGGTCGGTAGCGACCCCGACATGCGTCGTCCCTCCCTCGATCATCTGGAGTACGGTGCGCAGGACGCCGACGACCGCGCCGTAGCGCGCGTCCTTCCCGTCGGTGAAACGGCGCAGACCGTAGAAGTGGCGGAAGAGCTCGTACGTCCCGTCGATCAAATGCACGATCATGAGACACTGCTCAGCTCTCGCCGGCGTCCTCCCCCGAATCCTCGTCCGAGTCCTCAGGCTCCTGCGCCGGGGCACCCGCCGCCATCTTCGCGGCGCGGCTCTGGCGCACGTACTGCGGGCTGTACTGCAGACCGTAGCGGGTCGTCAGTTTCGTCCCGCGCTTGTGCTTCACGAATTCCTCGCGGTCGCCCTTGAGTGTGGCGACCTCCTCCTCCGTGGCCTCGTGCAGACCAGGCTCCTCGCGCGGGACGAACAGCACCTGTCCGATCGGCATGCTGTGCGAGCCTGGAATCACCTGCCCCGGCTCGAGTACATAGCGGAACTCGCTCTCGTGCGGGTACCAGTCCGTCTCCACCCGGACGACGAGCATCGGCGCGACGGGCCGCTCGATCATGTTCAGAACCGGGAGGTACACGCTGTCCCATCCGGGCGGCGTCTTGAAGTTGGTCGATCCGCGCAGCGTGACCGCACCCGGTGGCGTGTGCAGGTCCTCGGGCACGATGAAGGTGCGCATGATCCGCTTGGCTCCCTCCTCGTCAATCGGAGGGTCGGGCACCAGCAGGGTCGCCTCCTCCTTTACCAGGCCGAGGCTACCGATGGGCATGCTGATCACCACCTGGAACAGCGTGCCCCATTTCCCGGACTGCTCGGCGATGAAGAACATGAACTTGTAGCGGCCGTCCCCCTGATACTCGACCAGGAACGACTCGCTCGGCTCGAGAGCTGGATAGAGGAGGTATCCCAAGCCGCTCCCCGCCTCGAGCACCGGGCAGTGGCGCGCGTGCTGCGGGAGGAGGGGACGCTGGCTCTCGCGGCGCGGCTTGGGCCCGATACCGGGGCGAGCCGAGTTGGACCACGTAATGACATCCATGCCCTGATGCTGCTTTCTTCGGGCTCCTGCCGTCAAGGTGAGCACGCGCGAGCGCCGGAGCGCTCCGTGTCGGGATGGCGCGGGCGCAGGAGCCGGGCTAGCATAGCGCAAGTTGGCCGGCGACAACTTGATGCAGCCCGATACCAGGCCCGCACCGCCGTGGAGTTCAATCACGAGATGAGCAGAGTCGCCATCCGAAGCCTCCAGTCACCGCGGGAGGAACGTCACCGGGCCGGGGTGGGCCGCGGCGCCGTGGCTCCGGTCGCGCTGCTGATCGCGCTGGGCTGCGCGGGCGGGTCCGGGGAGGCGTCTCTTACGAACGGGGCGTTCCGCGTCGAGGGCGCCGTCATGGATGCGGCAGGACAAGCGATCGAGGACACGCAAATCTTCATCGCGGACCAGAGCGCAGGCACGCTCACCGACGAGCGAGGACGCTACCGCCTGGAGCTCCCCGCACCCGGTTCGTATCTCGTGAAGGCGGTTCGGGTGGGCTTCACGCGGGACAGCCTGACCATCGAGGTGGGAGGGCCCGTTACGGGGGTGGATTTCGTGCTGCGTTCTGCGCCGGTATGCCTGGGGCAGTGCTTCGACGACCTTGGTAACCCCATCGCCTGCTGCTGATCTTGAGCACGTCGCGCGCCATCGACGCGACGTGGCCGGATCGGCATTGCACTGGCACGGGTCTGGCTCCAACGTCGACCGTCGGGCGATGTGCTCCGACGCTTCTGCCCTAACGTCACGCGTGATCCGACTGGAGGCGCGCCATGCCGAGACGGAGGACAACGCGGAAACACAAGGTGAACGTGAATCTCAGGGTGTTTGAGATCTCGAAGGCAGGAACATCGCTCGACCTCGAGATCTTTGCGCAGGATCACAAGCTCGGTGAGCTGATGATCGGCCGCGGCTCGATCAACTGGCGAGGCGCCAACCGGAAGACGACGAAACGCATTCGGTGGTCGGACTTCGCCGAAAAGATGAACGAGCTGGCTTACGGAAGCTGACGTCAGCGGTGACCGAGATCGTCCAGATGACCGGGGTGGTGGTGGGTGCGGTGCGGCGTGGCCGCCGCGAGGCTCCCGGCCCGACTCCGGGCCCGGCATCTGCGCGCCGAAATGTGAGGTAGACTGAACTCCATGCGCGCCATCCGAGTCCACCGCACCGGCGGCCCCGAGGAGCTGAGGCTCGAGGAGGTTCCGATCCCGGAGCCTGGTCGGGGCCAGGCACGCGTCCGGGTGGAATGGGCGGGAGTCAACTTCATCGACGTCTATCACCGTACCGGCGCCTATCCCATGCCGCTCCCGCTGACTCCCGGCTCCGAGGGGGCGGGAGTGGTGGACGCCCTTGGGGAGGGGGTCGAGGGAAGCGCGCCGATCCGGGTGGGTGACCGGGTCGCCTGGGCCATGGAGCGGCAGAGCTACGCGGACTACGTCCCGGTGGACGCGTGGAGGCTCGTCCCGGTGCCCGATGGTGTCGAGCAGGCGACCGCGGCCGCAGCCATGCTCCAGGGCATGACCGCGCACTATCTCACACACAGCACCTTTCCCCTCCAGCCGGGGCAGGTCGCGCTCGTACACGCGGCCGCCGGCGGGGTGGGGCTCCTCCTCATTCAGATCGCGAAGCTCATGGGAGCGCGCGTGATCGGCACCGTCTCCACCGAGCGGAAAGCGGATCTCGCGCGGGCGGCCGGGGCGGACGAGGTCGTGCTCTATACGCGCGAGAGCTTCAGGCAGGCGGCGCGGCGGCTCACGAACGACCGCGGAGTCGACGTAGTCTACGATTCTGTCGGCCAGACCACCTTCGCCGACAGCCTCGACTCTCTGCGCCCGCGCGGCTGCCTGGTGCTCTTCGGCCAATCGAGCGGCCCCGTCGCTCCGATCGATCCCGGCCTCCTGGGCAAGAAGGGCTCGCTCTTCCTCACCCGACCGAGCCTGGCGAACTACGTGGCCGACCGCCCCGAGCTGCTGTGGCGCGCAGACGAGGTCTTCGCCTGGCTCCGCTCGGGTGAGCTGTCGCTCCGGATCGACCGCGAGTTTCCTTTGACCGAGGCGGCCGAAGCCCATCGGCTGCTCGAGAGCCGCGCAACCGCCGGCAAGTTGCTGCTCTCGTGTACCTCGGACTGAAGCTCGACACTCCTGAGCGCGCCGCTTGCCGGCCCCTCGAGGCCCGGATAGCCTCAGTCTGATCTCGACGAGTATCGCACGGACCTCAAATCGGCGGAGCCCAGCGGAGATGGCGGACACATTCGGGGTGATGGTGGCCACCGCGGAGGGCATCGGAATCCTCCACCAGCTGACCGGCGCGATCGCGCGCCGCGATGGCAACATCCTGTCGGTGGAGATCCAGGGTGAGGTAGCGGGAGAGGCCCGCACGTTCTTCGAGATCGAGATGATCGACGATCCTCAGGGGCTGGTGGACGACTTGGCCGCGCTGCCGATCGTGCAGAACGCAGCCCTGGTGAAGACGCTCCAGGTGATCTACGGCAAGCGGATCATCATCATGGGTGGCGGCGCACAGGTGGGTCAGGTTGCGCTGGGCGCGATTTCCGAGGCGGACCGCCACAATATCCGAGGTGAGCGCATTTCCGTGGACACGATCCCGCTGGTGGGTGAGGCGGCGATCGCGGACGCGGTACGCGGTGTTGCGCGACTGCCGCGCGCACACGCTCTCGTGCTCGCCGGAGCAATCATGGGGGGCGGAATCGAGCAGGCGGTCCGCGAAGTCCGGGAGCAGGGTCTCCTCGTGGTCAGTCTCAACATGGCCGGGGGCGTCCCGGACGCGGCCGACCTCGTCGTGACCGATCCTGTGCAGGCAGGCGTCATGACGGTGATGGCCATCGCCAGCACCGCAACCTTCAGGATCGGACAGCTCAATCGCCGGGTGTACTGACGCCGGTGACCCCGCCCGAGCAGCCTTATCGCCCGACGAGGCATGGCTACCGGTCTGCCGTCCTCACGTCGCGGCAGGCTGTTGCTGCGTCAGGCAGTGCAGCGAACCCAGCCCCCAGACCAGATCGGCGGCGTGGATCCCCAACACCTCGCGATCGGGAAAGAGCTCTGCGAGGGCGTAGAGCGCCAGGCGGTCGGCACGATCGTTGAACGTGGGTACGATCACGACCCCGTTGGCGACGTAGAAGTTCGCGTAGCTGGCGGGCAGACGAACGCCGTCCATCACGACCGGGCGCGGGAACGGAAGCTTGATCACGCGTAGCCCGCCGGGTACCGAGGGCGCAGCCAGCTCCAACCGTCGCAGGTTGTCGGCCATCCGGCGGTGATTCTCGTCGGCCGGGTCGGACTCCCAGGCGAGTACGACGGTGTGGCGATCCACAAATCGTGCGATGTCGTCCACATGGCCGTGCGTGTCGTCCCCAGCCGCTCCCTCACCCAGCCAAATGGTGTGCGCGACGCCGAGGTACTCCGCGAAAGCGCGCTCGTAGTCCGCGGCGGTCAGTCCCGGGTTACGCACCTGAATGTCCGAGAGCAGCCACTCCTCCGTGACCAGGAGCGTACCCACGCCGTCAGTCTCGAGTCCACCACCCTCCAGAACCAGATGACCGCCACCATCCGGTCGGCGCGGGGTCACCGCTGGATGGCCGGATAACTCTGCGACCGCCTGTGCCACGCGTTCGTCTTTCTGAAAGTTGTCGTACCTCGCCCACGCATTGAACGCCCAGCAGATCCATTCCAGACCAAGTTGCCCGTGAACGCCCGTGGGCCCCGAGTCACGCAGCCACACACGATCGGTCGGAACCAGGTGAAGTGCGTAACCACTTCGCTCTACGGCGTCCGCGGCGAGCATGCGCTCCGCCTCGGCTCTCCCGTCCTCCGAGTCGCACAGGATCTCGACGCGCTCGTGTCGGTGTAGCGCGCGCACGATTTCGACGAAGACCCACGGGATCGCCTCGAACTTCCCGGGCCAGTCCGCGCGGTGATGGGGCCACCCCAGCCACGTCGCGTCGTGGGGCTCCCACTCGGCCGGCCAGCGCCGCGGGGGAGGACGGCTCACGGCCGCGGACTGTGCCGCGGCCCTCGCGTCGCGGACTCGATCACTCGGGCCGAGTCCGGACTCACGCCAGCCAGCGATTCAGGATCGGACCGTACGCGTCGATCCGACGATCGCGTAGGAAGGGCCAATTGCGGCGCGTGTCCTCGACGCGCTGCGGATCCACCTCGGCGATCAATACCGCCGAGTCCGTGCCCGCCTCGGCAATCACCTTGCCGAAGGGATCGCAGACGAAGGAATGGCCGAAGAACTCAATCCCATCCGTTCCGGGCTCTGCCTCGAAGCCCACACGGTTGGCCGCCGCCACATAGACGCCGTTCGCGATCGCATGCCCCCTCTGGATGGTGCGCCAAGCGTCTGCCTGCGCCGTCCCCCACTCGGCCTTCTCGCCGGGATGCCAACCGATCGCGGTCGGATACAACAGCGCCTGTGCGCCCATCAGTGCGGTGATGCGCGCGGCCTCCGGATACCACTGGTCCCAGCAGATCAACACACCGATCCGTCCGAAGCGCGTGTCGAACACACGAAACCCGGTGGCGGCTGTGCTTTCCCCGTGTTGATAGATCTCACCGGGGGTGAAGTAGTACTTCTCGTAGTAGAGGGGATCGTCCGGGATGTGCATCTTCCGGTAGACTCCCAGTAGCGCACCGTCAGCGTCCACGACCGCTGCCGAGTTGTGATACACACCCGGTGCACGACGCTCGAAGATCGGCACCACGATGGCGATTCCGAGCTCGGCGGCAAGCGCCTGCATGCGCACCACGGTCGGTCCCGGGATCGCCTCGGCAAGATCGAAGCGCTCAGCGTCACTCACCTTGCAGAAGTAGGGCGCATCGAACAGCTCCTGCAGGCAGACGATCTGAGCGCCTCGCACAGCTGCATCCCGGATCGCAACCTCGTGCGCACCCACGGTCGAATCCTTCTCTTCGGCGACGGGAAGCTGGACCAACCCGATCCGAAAGCTTGCCTCCGACATGGCAACCTCTGCGGGGAGCGGAAAAGGGGCCTAAGGATCACGCAGGCCGAGGGGGTACGCAACGCGCTCCGGCCGGCGTCTGTCCCGACCGGCACCTCCGTGGATCCAGAACGGCGCTGGTCGGTATATCGAGTGCCGCCCCCGATCCGGGGGAGGCGACCGTTCCACTCAGCAGGTGTCAGATCGATGAGCGAAGCACAACCAAATCCCTGGGTCGAGGAAGTCGAGCAGGCGGTAACCGAGTGCGCGTACGCCCTGAACTACGACGAGGGTGTGCAATGCCATGTACTTCCCCTGCGTAGTCAGGACGGTCAGTACACATGGGAGATCCAGCTCGAAATGACCCATTCGGGCCATCCCTTCGACCTGACCTGGCTCGTGCACTGGACCGACCACCGGTCGGATGGGATCCGGTTCGAGCTGGCTGCCCCGCCGAACGAGGGAGGCGTCCTCTGGAGCCAGCAGCTCGACTCGGTCGATCAGCTGACGCGCAACGGGCAGGTGCTCTCCGTGTTCATCCGCGGCTACTTCGTCGGTCGGGAGTCCGTGACCGCGCTGCAGGCCGGAGAGGGCACGACGGACTGAGCCCCCGTCATCGGCTGATGTAATCGAGCGGCTGGTCAGGTGCTGAGCGCCCACCTCGCGACGCCCACGACGAGCGGCTCGAGCGAGGCGCCGGGCCGGGAGTCGGCGCGGAGCTGGAATGCACTCGCGAACGCCTCCGGCCTCAGCTCGACGAGGTCGGTCCCTGTGACCACCACCACCTGGCCGAGCACCTCGGCCAGCTCGCTCAGCACGTCGACGGACCGGAGCCGATCCTCGGGATCGAGCGCGTCCAGCACCTCTCCTACCACCATCCCGCCCAGGGGCGCGCCGGCCGCCAATGCGAGCCGAGCGGCCGACACGCGACACGCGAGTTCCACGGCGGCGCGGTCGCGCGCCGCCGGCACCCCACCCTGGAATATCCCCTCCGCCACCGGAGCATCCCCCTCCGGACGGATCCACAGAATGCGCCCACCGGTGAGACGCTCGGCGATCCGTCCCGCCTCGCGCAGCACCGCCGCCAGCGCGGCTGCGCGCAGCTCGTCGGCAAGCCGTCCGAGCGCGCGCGCCTCCGGCGAGCCCGGGTCACGTAGCGCCTCCACCCTGAGCGCCTCCCTCTCGCGCACGTGTGCGCGCGCGCCTTCAAGCCGCTCGGCAGCTCCCTCCACCGCAGCCTGAAGGCGCACGGCGCGGCCCTCGAGCGTGCGCAGATGTTCCGGCTTGTCCTCGAGCTGCTCGCGGCGGCGTTTCCACCAGCTGCCGTCCTGAACCACCGACTCCCACTCGTCGCGGAGCTGAACGCGCACGTCGGTGAGGTGATCCGCGAGGGGCCGCCCGCAGGTCGGGCACGGAGCCTGGGGGCCGCCCACCTGGATCTGCGCAAGCCGCGCCTTCAACTCGCGGGCGCGGTCCCGGTACGCCTGGAGCTGCGTTTCGGCATCTTGGCGCTCGCGGAGCCATTCCATGGTTGCCTCCTCCATGTCGCCCGTGACCTCGGCCCACTCAGCACGCAGGTCACGCATTTCACGCTCGCGTGCGCGCAGCTCCTCGGGCGCGCCCTCCAGCCGGCTCAGCTGCTCGCCGATCGGCTCCGTCGACCCACCCGCCCGTTCGCCTACTGCGTGAGCGTCGCCAAGAAGCGAGGCGCGCGCGGCCTCGACGCGCGCCAGGGCCGGTCCCGCGACCCAGACGACCGCGGCCGCGAGCGCCTCGGCCACGCCTCCGGTCCCACCCCAGAGCCGCTCCACGGTCGAGTCCGACGGGTGACCCGCGCGCTCGACCTGCACGACCACCTCCTCGGTCGCCACCGCCCATACCAGCGCCCTGCGCACCTCGTCGGCGTCCTCGGGAGTGCCCGTCAGCGCCACCAGCCCGCCTTCCAGCTCGGCCTCCAGCGGGGGCAGGTCGGCGGCTCGGACTCCCCGCAGCGCCGCCACCCTCACGGGGAGCTCGCGTCCGCAGTCACCTCGCCCAACAACGCTCCGGCCCGCGCCGCGGCATCCACGGGAGGGACGCCCTCCTCCCCGAGGAGCTCGGCCAACCGAGGGTAGAGCGCGTCGCCCGGCGAGGGCGCAGACGGACGCCCGCCCGTCTCCTCCAGTGCCACCGAGAGGTGAAGAGCGCGCTCACGGAGCGCCGGTACGATTCGCTCCAGTCCCGAAAGATCCGAGGGCTCCGCGCCCTGGATCCGCACGAGCACGATCTTGCCGTCGATCCCGCCCGGCACCTCGTCCGTGACCTCGCGAACCCTGAGGCGCACGCGGTCTGGCTCGCCGGGCGGTACCCGGATCGGGGCGAGCGAAACCACCGCCCGCGCGGGCACCGCGTGGAAGCGAGCACTGCGGCTCTCCAGGTCGTACGAGAGGAAGCCCTTCTCCTCGAGCGCCTCGTCCCAGGGGCGCCATCCCACCCTTTCCAGGGAACCCGCCCAGCGTACGTGAGGCAGGAGGCTCCGTTGCACGTGCTCGCCACCGAGGGCCACATAGTCCCAGCCCGCAGGATCGACGCGGGCGAGCGGGCCTGGACCGCTCATACCCGCGACGGGCGCCCCGTTCTCGTCCGAGTCGCGCGCGCCACGACGCACCCCGTCACGCTCGCCCAGGCCCACCCCTCGGCATGCGTGGGTCAGGAGTACGTTCCACCGGGCTTCCGGGTCGGGCGCCGGGGTCTCATCGGAGCTGGCCAGCACTGCTCGCTGCGGCAGAAGCACCGCGTTGATCGGGCCCACGCGCAGGGCACGCGCCCGGCCGCCTGCTGCGGAGACACCAGGAAGCGTATCGAGCGCGGCCATCACCCCCGAATCGACCAGACGTATCGGCGTGTCGCGCGGCCCGGCGGCGATCAGCACCGGCGTTCCGGGGAGCGCGTCCCGCACCGCCTCGAGGCCGCGTGTGAGCGTAACCAGTGCCGCCGGAGGCGGGTCCGGACGGTCGAACACATCCCCCGCAATCAACACGACGTCGGGCCGAAGCCGAATCACTTCCTCGATCGCACGTAGAAACGCGTCTGAAGCGTCGGACTCCCGCACGTTCCGGCCCCCCTCGCTGCGCTCGTAGGCGCGGAACCCCAGGTGCAGATCCGCCAGGTGCGCGAGAATCACGCGAGTGCGTCGGAGTTGGGAACGTGCGCCGGAGGAGCTCCGGGCGGGAGACCGTGCGCGGTACCCGGATCGGAGCCCTCCGAATTGTTCAGCCCGTCCTCGCGCACAGTCCCGGGCTCAGCCCCGTCCCTCCGGGCACGCGCGCTGGCCTCGAGAATGTTGTTGTGCACTAGTGCGGCACCGGCAACGGACATCATGCAGGCCACATAGGCCGACGCCGCGAGATCGAGGCTGGCGCCGGCGAGACCGATCGCGGCGAATCCCACCGTGGCACCGGACACGGCAGCCAGACCTGTGCCTGCAGTCCCCTCGGACAACGCGGGCGCACCCAGCACGAGGCCGGTTGCGTATAGGGGTAGCGCGGTCAGGAAAGCGAGCCCGAGCCCGCGCGTGGTCCAGCTGGACGCCAAGCCGCCGAACACCTCCCAGCTCCCGGCCACCACGGCGCCGGCCACGTACGCGAGCACCAGGAGGATCCAGGCCCGTCTCACCCCCGCCCATGGAGGTGCGGAGTCGCGCGGCGCCATCCAGAGTCCGAACGCCAGCGCGCCGGTCTGGACGCACAGGACCAGCGTGAGCGCAGCCACGAGCCCGGTGCGCACGTAGAGGAGAAGCCCAAGCGCCGTTTCCATGCCAGCGGCAGCCGCGCCGCCTACGAGAAGCGGAGGGATCGAGTTCACCAGCGAGCGTTTCGGGGTCATGGAGTCACCCTCCGATACTCGCCCCTGTAGAACACTAGCGGCTCGCCCTCTCGCGCGTCGCAGGCCACGACCTCACCGACAACGATCGAGTGGTCACCCGCCTCATGCACATTCTGCACTCGGCAGTCGAGCCACGCGAGCGCATCCCGGAGCACCGGACTCCCCGTGGTTTCGATTCGGTACGGGAGCTCGTCGAAGCGCGCGGTGTGGTCCCCCTTCGCGAAGCGACGCGCGACCGGCTCGTGGAGCCGTTCCAGGATCGACACGGCGAAGGAGCCACCCTCTATGATGCATGCGTGACTGGTCGCCTTCCGATCCACGCATACCAGCACCAACAGGGGCTTTAAGGAGACGGAGGCGACGGAGTTGGCAGTGAGGCCACAGGGTCGCCCGTCCGGAGTGCGCGACGTCACCACGGTTACACCCGTCGCAAAGTGCGCAATTACGTGACGGAACTGGAGCTCGTCCGGCATTTCCTTTGCGCCCGCTGGGAAGCCGGAATACGTTGAGCGGCTCCGGACGGAAGGCGGCCCCCGAGACCGCCGGAACGGCCCCTTGGAGTGCTGGATCTCGTGTCAGGACAGGCGTTTCGCGCGCTGACGGCGCTCGGCATACTAACCATCACCACCGCGTGCGACAACGTGGAATGGGGAGGCGTGCAGGTCCGCCTGCTCTCGCCCCCGGAGCGCGGCGTCGGCGAAGCTGAGGACGAGGGCGAGGCAGAGACCGTTGGCGGATTCAGCCTGCCCACGGAGCCGTCCTCTACATGGGAACGCTGGATTCGATCGGGTTCGCGTTGGTGCCCGTTGGCGAGATCGTTGGCGACTCCCTGCGCCCTCTCCCAGACGAGCAGACCGCCCCCGGATACCGCGACGCGTTCGCGCGCGAGATGATGGCTCCCGGCAGCCGCTTCACGCTGTTCGCGGCCGGCTCCCGGGTCGGCACGTTCACGGCCGGCGCGGTGGATACGGATGACAGCTTCTGCGTGCCGCGACCGCGCGCGAGGGGCGTAGGCGAGCTGGTCCCCGCCGCGGCCGAAGCCACCCGCTTCCTCGCGCTGCCCGAGTACTTCACGACCAAGATCGGCTACCAGAGGTACCAACCACTCGCCCACACCCTGGCGCAGCGCGTCGCCGGTATCGACCTGGCGGCAGCGGTGATCCCCCAGGTCGGCGCCATCTGGCCACCTTCGATGGTCGGGGCGCGCGCCGATATCATCGCGTTCGGCCTCGACGACGACCAAGCCGCGGTATCTACCACGTTCGTCTTCCGCGATCGAGCGCGCGTTCAGCCCGCGATGCCCGACTCCTACTCACTCTACCTCCTGGCCGCCCCTCGGCAGGAGGGATACGGCACCGCCCTGGCTTGGTACCGGGAGGCGGCGATCGATGGAAAGGGGATCCCTATCCACTTCGAGCACCTGGACTGGGACGGCGACGGTCGAACCGAGGTCCTGCTCGAGGTCTTGGGTGAACGGGCACGCTGGAACGCCGTAGTCCAGATCGAGGGAGATGAGTGGCGCCGAACCTTCGAGGACCCGTGCGGAGCCGCCGCCCCTGCAGCCGAAGGAACCCGGAGCTGAAGCGCACGCCCCTCAGCACCCGAGACGTGACCAGGCGACCGACCCGATGCGAGGACGAGCAGGCCGTCCCTCGCTCGCCGGCACGCGCGGCCCTTCTGCTCGCGGTGGCATGGCTCGGGCTGGCATGCGCCGAGGCCGGCTCACCGGACTCACGCACCGTCCTCCCAGCCACAGATTCGCCGGTCGAGGTGGTGGACGCGTCCGGGCGCTCGCTCCGCTTCACGGCCCCCCCCCGGAGGATCGTTTCCCTCGTCCCCGCCGTGACCACGATGCTGCTCGCACTCGAAGCTCGGGGAGGGCTCGCTGGCCGAACCGACTTCGACACCAGCGCGGCGGTTCGCGATCTCCCCTCGGTGGGCGATGGCCTCCGTCCCGACCTGGAGCAACTGCTCATGCTGGAGCCTGACCTGGTGATCCGCTTCGAGGGCCAGCAGGACGCCATTACCGGCCCCGCACTGGACGCGCGTGGCATTGCGCACCTGGGCGTGCGTACCGACCGGATCACAGATGTGCGCGAGATCCTGCTCCAGCTCGGGCAGGTGATGCGGCGCGAACCGATGGCGCGCGTGTTGGTGGACGAGCTCGACCGCGAGCTGGCGGAGGTGCGAGGGAAGGTGGCAGGCAGGCAGGCCGTAAGCGCGGCGTACCTGCTGGGCGGAGACCCCCCATGGGTGGCCGGAGCAGGGACCTACCTCGGGGACCTACTTGAAATCGCCGGAGCGGAGAACGTGTTCGCCGACATGGACCGTCTGTACGCGCCCATCAGCCTGGAGACGCTGCTGATTCGCGACCCCGACATTCTCGTCGTGGCAGAGGGCACGCCCGTGGACGAACAGCTGCGCGCGCGCACGCCCGTACACGAAGTGTCCGCGTCGATCGAGTCACCGGGAATCGGGCTTGGGGACTCGGCCCGGGAGCTCGCCGAGGCGATCCATCCCGAAGCGTTCCGGTGACGCCGACCGGGCCGCGTTCCGGCGCCGCCGCGGCCCTGCTCATGATTGCTGTCGCGGCCGCGGTTCTTCTCGCCGTGCGATTCGGCTCGGTTCCGCTCTCCACCGCCCAGGTGCTGGGCGCCCTTGGCGGTACTGGTGACCCTATCCACCGTGACATCGTCGTCCATCTGCGGTTGCCGCGCGCGCTGCTCGCGATCCTCGTGGGCGGCGGGCTCGCGCTGGCGGGCGCGACTTTCCAGGCGCTGCTACGGAACCCGCTGGCCGAGCCGTACATCCTCGGGATCAGCGGAGGGGCGGCCGCAGCAGCCGTCTTCGCTCTCGGGTTCGGGCTGGTCACGATCGGCTCCTGGATCCTGCCTGCGGCCGCATTCGTGGGAGCGTTGCTCGCGATCGCACTCGTGTTCGGGGTGGCCACGTCCGTCGACCGATCCCTGGACGTGCGTGTGCTGTTGCTCGCGGGGGTGGTCGTGGGTGCTTTCTTCACCGCGATAATCGCGCTCGTACTGTCGCTCTCCGACGCACCCACCATGCGCGGCGCCATGCTCTGGATGATGGGGAGCCTGGCCGGAGCGGACGGGCGAGCGGTCTGGATCGTTTCCGCGTACACGGTCCCCGCGGGGCTGCTGCTGATCTCGCTGGCACGCCCGCTCAACCTGATGGCCATCGGCGAGGAAACCGCGACCTACCTGGGCACGGACGTGGAGCGAATCAAGCGGACGGCTTTCGGGGTGGCATCCCTGGTCACCGCCGCCGGAGTGGCGGTCGGCGGCGTGATCGGATTCGTGGGCTTGATCGTCCCGCACGCGGTACGACTTGCGGTCGGCTCCGACCATAGGCTGCTCCTACCGCTGTCCTTCCTGGCGGGAGCCGCATTTCTGGTGCTGGCGGATCTGATCGCCCGCGTCGTGCTCGCCCCTGGCGAGGTGCCCATCGGCGTGGTCACGGCACTGGTCGGGGTCCCGCTCTTCCTCGTGTTGCTGCGCAGGAGCCTGCGGTGAGGCTCGCAGCCGACGGCCTCTCGGTCCGCTACCCGGCTGCGCCCGTACTCGCGCTCGACAGGGTCACCCTGGCCATACCTGCCGGTTCATTTACGGCGGTACTCGGCCCCAACGGCTCGGGTAAGTCGACCCTGCTCCGCGCCCTTCTGGGCGCCATTCGCCCGAGCGAGGGTCGGGCCACGATCGACGGCAGGGACGCGTGGGCGTGGGATCGGCGCGAGCTCGCCCGCCTGATTGGCGTAGTCCCTCAAAGCGAAACCGTCGCGTTCCCGGTCACAGTGCGGGAGATGGTGGCGATGGGACGCTACCCACATCTGGGCCCGCTGCGTGCAGAGGGACCCTCCGACCGCGACGCGATCGAGCGCTCCCTGGAGCGCTGCGCGGTTGCGGATCTCGCGGCACGGCATGTGACCCGGCTCTCGGGCGGTGAGCAGCAGCGCATTCGGATCGCTCGTGCACTTGCCCAGGAGCCGCGCGCACTCGCGCTCGACGAGCCCACGAGGAGCCTGGACGTGCGACACGAGATGATGATCCTGCGGCTGTTGCGCGGATGGGCCACCGAAGGGATGACCGTGCTCTTGATCACCCACCAATTGAACCTCGCCGCGCGATTCGCTGATCGGATCGTGCTCCTCGACGGCGGTCGAGTTGCCGCTGAGGGAGCGCCGGCCGACGTATTTCGCGAGAACGTCTTGGAGCGCGTCTACGACTGGCCGCTTCGTGTCGACAAGGACCCGGTCACCCAAGCACCACGTGTGATCCCGCTCGACGTCCCGCATGGCGCTCCGGATTGATCCTTCCCGCAGCGGCTACCGGCTCCAGACGGACTCCGCCTCCGACCGCAGCGTCAGGTAGCCCTCATAGCGCTGCAGTGCGATCCGTCCGCTCTCCACCGCCTCGCGCACGGCGCAGTCCGGCTCCTGCGAGTGCGAGCACCCGCGGAAGCGACAGGCGTCCCTTATCTCGCGCAGCTCCGGGAAACAACCGTCGAGCTCGCCCGGATCGATCTCCCACATTCCGACCTCGCTGAATCCGGGCGTGTCTGCGACGCGCCCACCACAGGAGAGGGTGATCAGCCGCGATGAAACGGTGGTGTGCCGTCCGGATCCGGTCACCCGTGACAACTCACCCGTGCGAAGCTGCAGGCCCGGCTCGATCACGTTGAGCAAGGTCGACTTGCCAGCGCCGCTCGGCCCGATCAACGCCGAGGTGCCGCGGCAGAGCTCGTCTCGAAGCGCATCGATGCCGAGGTTGGCGCGGGCACTCACCTCGAGGACGGGATAGCCGATACGGAGGTAGCGCGCCGAAAGGATCGCCGCGAGCTCGGGTCCGCCCGACAGATCGATCTTGTTCAAGACGAGCACAGGCGGGATCCGGCTGGCCTCGGCCACGACCAGCAGCCGATCGATGAGTCCCGCCGGCAGAGCTGGATCGACCGCAACCACGGTGCACACGCGGTCGATGTTTGCCGCCAGCACCTTGGGCTTCCCGGCCTTCCCGCTACGGCGCACCATCGAGCTCCTTCGCGGTACCAGGGCTTCGATCGTGGCACTTCCGCCGTGAAGCTCCGTCATCTCCACCCGGTCGCCGATCACGACCCGATCCTCGGCCCGCACCTTCGACCCGAGCTTCAGGCGTCCGCGCAAACTCGCTTCCATCCGCCGACCGTCGTCGAGAACGAGGGCGTAGACCCCCCCCGTCACCGCCACCACGGTGGCCTGCATCAACGCCAGGCGGCGGGTGTCATCGGACGGCGTCCCTGAACGAATCCGCCCCTCCGGACCGGGGAAACGGCGTCGGAGGGGCGGATTTAGGGACGGCCACCCTGCGGCGGCCGAGGGTCACGCCAGGATCACGCGGCGAACGACTCGAGCGCTGCGCCCTTGTCTCCCTCGCGCAACCGTCGCAGCGCGCGGTCGCGGAGCTGGCGGATCCGCTCGCGCGTCACGCCGAGCAGGTTGCCGATCTCCTCGAGAGTATGCTCGCGCTCTCCCTCCAGACCGAAGTAGAGCCTAAGCACCTTGGCATCCCGTGGGTCGAGCGTCCCGAGGGCCTCGCTCACCGACTCGGTGAGCAGCCGGTTCTCGACCTCGAGCTCGGGCTCCGCTGCCTCCTCCGTGATGAACCGCTCGACCAGCTGTGAGTCCTCGCTGTCGCCGATCGGTGCGTCCAGCCGGATCTCCGCTGCGTTCAGAGTCTGGAGCGATTCGATCAACTCCGGCGTGAGGTCAGTCGCGTTGCTCAGCTCCTCTGGCATGGGATCGCGCCCCAGTTCCTGCTTGAGACGCTCCTTCTCCCGGAAGATGCGGGCGAGATCGCTGGCACGATTGAGCGGCACCCGGACCGCACGGCCATGATTGGCGAGCGATGCGAGGATCGCCTGCCGGATCCACCAGACCGCGTACGAGATGAACTTCACGCCCTGATTGGGATCGAACTTCCGCGCGGCGGTGACCAGCCCGACGTTCCCTTCCTGGATCAGGTCGGTCAGGGAGACGCCGCGATTCTGGTACTTCTTGGCCACGCTAATCACGAAGCGGAGGTTGGCCTTGGCGAGCTCCTGGACGGCCTCCTCGTCGCCCTTCTGGGCGCGGGCTCCCAGGATCTTCTCCATGTCCGGGGTGATCAACTCGTGACGGCTGACGTCCCGGAGATACTGGTCGAGCGCGGTCTGCTCCTCCAGGCTAGCGTCGAACCCGGAGAGGAGACTGCGCCCCCCACCCCTGCGCTTGCGCCCGCGGGGCTTGGTGGAGGTCTTCGCGGCTGACTTCGTGGCGGTAGCCATGTCGCGGTCTATCTCCTGGCGCACCCGGGCGGAGCCCTCGAAGGACCGACCGGAGAACGGAGCGAAAACTGGAAAGGTCCAGAGCCTTTAAGGATTGGGCCTGTGTAACTCCCCGTCAAGCCCTCATGCTCCAGCCTTGAACACCCGCAATGCCTGCAGGTTCCTGTCCCGCAAGCGGAATCGCCACCGCGGGCGCAAGGGCGCAGCCGTTGTCGCGCTGTCCTAACCCGCCCGCTGCAGGGGGTTCCGGCCCGACATCGCTGCGGATGGCGCAGCCTCCCTTCGCAGCTCAAACTTCCAGTTTCGACCTCTGTCTCTTGGAGTCACCCTTGCCCCCCGCCTTCGCCATCGCAGCCGCCACGGACCGTGGCCACTCTCGCGTGCGCAACGAGGACGCGTACGTGATCGACGCCGGGCTTGGTTTGTTGATCGTCGCCGATGGGATGGGTGGGCATCCCGCAGGCGACGTTGCCAGCGCCCTCGCCGCTGAAGAAGTCCGACGCTGGCTGCGCACAACCGAGGCCGCGTCCCACGGATCGGACGATCCAGCATCGCGAGCTACGCCGGGCGAGAGAATGTTCGAGGCGGTCCGTATGGCCGACGCTCGGGTGCGGGAGGACGCCACCGCGCATCCCGAGCGCGCGGGAATGGGGACGACGCTGACCGCACTGATGACGCATTCGGTCGAGCCCCGTGTGGTGATCGGCCACGTCGGCGACAGCCGCGCCTACTTCATGGAGGGCGGGCAGGTCCGGCAGCTCACGAGCGACCACACTTGGATCCAGCAGCAGATCGACGCGGGAACAATGGCGCCGGCCCAGGCCCTCCGGCACCGTTGGGCGCACGTGCTAACGCAGGCAGTCGGCGTGGGCGACGAGATTCATCCGGACGTTCTGGAGATCGAGACGCGGACCGGCCAGCTCTACCTGCTGTGCACCGACGGGCTAACCAACATGTTGACCGACCAATCGATCGAGCGGACGCTCGACGGTACGCTCTCCGATGGCCTCGATGCGGCCGCCTGGGCCCTCGTCGACGCCGCCAACGACCGGGGAGGGATCGACAACATCACGGTCGCGCTGCTCCGTATCGACTGAGCGAAACGCCGTCTGTCACGCCGGTTGGGTGATCTTCTCGAGCACGCGCTCAGAAGGCACGTCCCGGCGCTCCAGCGTGAATACGCGAAGCACCCGCGCCGCGCGGTAGAGCTCTTCTGCCACACGCGGCAGGTCGAGGAGACCGGGCAACCCGGCTGGGCCTAGCCGCTCGACGGCGCCGCCCCGGCGCTCGATCAGAAGGTCGAGCTGGAACATCGCCCGCTTCCTGGGAAAGTCGATCATGACCTCCCCGCTCTCGAGCCCAAGCTCGACAGCCAGCTCGTCCTCTACCGCGCGTTTCCAGGGCGAGTCCCCGACTGCCCAGTCCTCGACGCGCCGCCCCTGGAGGTCGGCCGCCGTCAGCTCGAGCGAGCGCTTCGGAAGACGGCGGTGGCGGAGGGCGGGGATCCATCGGGAGGCGAGTCGCTCGGCGACTTCCCCGTCGTCTTCGAGCGCACGCCGTTCGATTTCGTAGAGCAGCTGCTCGTCGGTCGGGCCGACCAGCTCCTCCGGGTCGAGCAGCCCGGCTGCGACCGCCTCCTCGACGATCCGCTTGTAGAGCGCGGTGGCCGCGCGTACTGCGTGGTGCCAGTACACGTTTCGAAACATCTGATACTTAGCGAACAGGAGCGACTCGAGCGCCGCCACTGCCTTCTCGTGGAGGCCGACCTCCCAACGCCCGGAGTCCGGCGCCGGAAGGAGCACCAGGCCCTGGAGGAGGCGATCCACGTCCACCTCACCGTAGGGAACACCGCAGAAGTACGCGTCCCGCTTGAGGTACTCCATCTTGTCCAGATCGAGCGATCCGCTCACCAGACCGCGCAGCGGGACCTCGCCATCACCACGGATGAGCGAGTAGATCCTGTCCTCCGCGCCCAACCCGAGAGGTGCGAGTGCGTCCCTGAGCTCGGGTGAGTGGAAGAAGCGCTCCGCAACCGCTTCGTGATCCGCCGGCACGTGCTCGGGCTCCAACTCTTCGAGCGCGTGCGAGAACGCGTAGTGGCCGATGTCGTGAAGCAGGGCGGCGTACGGGATCAGCTCCTCCCCCTCGAACGCCTCGGGCGGGGTCGCGCCCCGCTCGCGGAGCAGTCGGAGGGCTGTCACGGTCAGGTGGTAGACCCCGAGCGCGTGGTCGAAGCGCGTATGCGACGCTCCAGGATAGACGAGGTGTGCGAGGCCGAGCTGACGGATGTAACGAAGCCGCTGGAACGCCGCGGTATCGACGATCCGGGCGGCGGTCGGGTCGAGCCGTATGGTGTTCCAGAGGGGATCCCGGATGGTCCGGGGGCCGAGGTCCGTCATGCGCGAGCTTAGCCGTACCTGCGGTGCGGCGGCAATGCCCAAATCGGTCCGGGGGTCTTGCTAGCGGGCCCGAGACCGGGCACTTTGGCCATACCGAAGAAACAACGAAACCCACCGGTCGGAACCGGTGCATGGCCCCCCTCCCCTCCCTTCGTCAACATGTTCGCCTCCTTGCCGAGGACCGGCCGGGCGTCTACCGCATGCTCGACGGAACCGGGGCGGTTCTCTACGTGGGGAAATCCGTGCAGGTGCGCTCCCGCATCCTCTCCTACTTCAATGCTCCGTCGGGGGACAAGGCCGAGCTCATGATGCGCGAGACGCGCTCGGTCGAGTGGGAGTACGTGCCCAACGAGTTCGCCGCACTGCTCAAGGAAATG
This sequence comes from Longimicrobiales bacterium, assembly GCA_965237965.1. Classification (GTDB taxonomy): domain Bacteria; phylum Gemmatimonadota; class Gemmatimonadetes; order Longimicrobiales; family Gaopeijiaceae; genus UBA2988. The sequence continues at coordinate 1,338,410 of CBDEGT010000003.1, read as the reverse complement.
CGGCTGATCCGACGGCATCGGCCACGCTACAACGTCCGGCACAAGCGGCGTCCCGTCTTCTGCTTCGTGAAGCTGACCCACGACCCAGCACCGCGGCTCGCGGTGGTGGGCAGGCCGAACGCCGAGGACGCGACGTACTTCGGGCCGTTCCCCGGCGTCCGCCAGGTCGGGGAAGCCGTTCGTGAGCTCGCTCGCGTGCTCGGGATCCGCGACTGTCCCGCCAGCACACCGGTGTTCTTCGCGGATCAGCTCGAAATCTTTGCGAGCGGGCACGCACCGCGCTGTCTGCGGGGTGAGCTCGGAAGCTGCCTCGCCCCGTGCGCCGGGCTACCCACTGCCTCCGCGTACGCCACGCGGGTGCGAGCTGCGCGACGATTCCTGGAGGGGCGCGGCCACGAGCCGATCGAGCTCCTGAACCAGCGGATGGCCGAAGCCGTGGCGAGGCTCGAGTTCGAGTACGCGGCCACGCTACGCGACCGCGCGCTCGAGCTGACCGGATTCCGCGACCGCCTCGTGGCTTGGAGGGGCGAAGTGGAGGGGCTCACCTTCCTATACCGTGTTCCCGGCTTCCACGGAGCGGATCGCCTCTATCTGATCCGACGGGGGCGGGTGCGTTGGGAGCTCGACTATCCGAAAGGTACGCGTGCCCGTTCGCTCGCCCTCGAGCACATCGAGGACGTGTTCGGCACGCAGGAGGCCCTACCCCGTACCCTCGAGGCCGACGAAGCGGCCGAAATCCTGTTCGTGGCGGCGTGGTTCCGCGGACGTCCCCGCGAGCTCAAGCGGACCTGTAAACCGGACCAGTGGCTCGCGTCCTACAAGCTCCCCACTGTCGTGCAGTAGGAGTGCACAGCCGCATTCCGAAGGTGTCAGCGTGGGCACGGGCCACGATGTCATTGAACGTCGCCACGTCTGCAGGCTTCACGTGCGGCGCTTGCCGCCGGCCAACTCGCTCACCCGCGCGAACTCACGGTCCGTCACCGGCTGCACGGAAAGTCGCGAGTTGTTGACGAGCACCATATCTGCCAGCCGCTTATCGGCCTTGATCGCGGCGAGCGAAACCGCCTTTTCGAAGCGTTCGACGAAGCCGACATCGACGAGCCACCAACGGGGATCGTCCTTGTGGGATGTCGAGTCATGGTACTCGCTCCTGCGATCGAATTGCGTCGGATCGGGATATGCCTCCTTCACGACCCTGGCCAGGCCAGCCACGCCGGGCGGTTGCGAACTCGAGTGGTAGAAGAGCACCAGATCGCCCTTCTTCATCGCCCGCATGTGATTGCGAGCCTGATAGTTGCGGACCCCGTCCCACGTGGTTCGGCGATCTCGACGGAGGTCGTCGATCGAGTAAGTACCGGGCTCGCTCTTCATGAGCCAGTAGTGCACGGACAAGGTTCGACTCGCATGCGAAGGTGAATGGATGCTACCAAGCTCGGTCAGTGTCCGAGGGCACGCCAGCGTCCCTCCACGAGCGCCAGCCGCGCACGGCGAGCGCGGTCCACCAGGTGAGAAGGAGAGGCTCGATCATGAACTTGAACCGGACGTTCTCCCCCAGCTCAGCCGCAGATCCGACGACCGCAGTGTAGGCTACGAACAGGGCGGCACACACAAGAGCTGCTTCCTCCCGCAGCACGCGCTCCAACCCCTCGCCCCTACGCAACCTGCGGCCCGACAGCACGATCTGCGCGATCAGGCCGAGCGGTATCAAGAGCGCGAAAACGGAGCCGACCGTGCCGATTGGAAGCCGCGCATCTACCGCACGCACCAACGGCAGTCCAGTGGCGACGCGCCAGGCGGTGACGTGGAAACCCATCCGCTCTCGATCCGGCGCAAGATGATCGAACTCGGTCGAGGGCGCAGAGAAATTGCCGTAGCCGATCATCGCGTTGCCGAGGAAATGGACAGGGTCGTGAAGTGCGAGTGAGCGCGCGCTGCGGGCGTAGCCGCGCGAGATCGCGGGCACGTTCACGTTTCGGAGGTCATCGCGGGAAAGAGACGGGACGTCCGACTCTCCTGTGTATCCAAGATGACGGTAGCGCGAGGGAGGACTGAGCGGACGTATCGTGACCACGGGATCGAGCGCTCCGTTCTCCAGCAGCGGAGTCAACTCCCCACTCTGGTACCGGAAGAGCGCTACCCGCCACAACCCCATCCCATACCAGCTGCTGCCGCCGAAGAAGCCGTACTGCACGAGATTCTTCGCGTACCAGCCCGCAGGGGCGAGGGCCAGCGCAACGCTGGCGACCAGCACGAGCCCCCGGCGGCGGGCGAGGGCCGTCACTCCGAAGATCACGGGTGCCAGTAGTACCAGATGGTACGCGCTGCGCGTGAGCACGAGAGCGGAGATCGCAGCCACCGCGGTCAGGAGCGGGGCTGTCCGACCCTCCGGTCCCGCACGAGCCGCAGCGTAACAGGCGCCCAGGATGAGGAGTGCGCAGAGCAGGTCGTAGAGCGCGTATGCCTCGTAGAGTACGAGCGCCGGATCGAGCGCGACCAACAGCCCAGCCAAGGCACCCGCCCAAACGCTCCCCGTGAGGCGAGCTGCGAGCAGGACCGCGAGCGCCGTCAATCCCGCTCCCATAACGACGTGCAGGAAAAAGAGCACCTCGGGATGGCTCTCGCCGAAGACCTTGATCAGGGGCACGTTCAGCGCGTTCCAGAGCGGAGGCTGTGCGTGCAGATGCCACAAGCTCTCCAGCGCACGATCGCGCAGATCCGCGGTCGTCAGGTTCTGCCAGAACCAATCCCACGTGCTCGGCCCGAAATCGTGGCGGATCGAGACCCCGCGCGCCACGTGGTGGCCGACGACCGCAATGTGCAGAAGGGCGGCACCGAGTGCCCACCGGCGTGCAGGCGTCAGAACAGGGGAGTCCATCACCCGAGCGCGACCCGCAACGATCCGGTCACGAGTCCGGCGAGCACCACCCAACCGGCAGCGACACCGAAGCGCGCGACCGCCAGCAGCGCTGCGGCAAAGACCAGCAGTGCGGCACGGTCCGGCACCGCCGCCGGCAGCAGTCCCGCGGCGACCCCGACGATGGCGCCCGCCACGACGGCGGACACACCCTCGAGCGCGGCACTCACGGGAGCCAGCGTGCGTACCCGTTCGACGTGAGGCGCGACGAAGAGAACCGCTGCGAAGGCGGGCAGATAGATGCCGGCGGTCGCGAGCACCGCGCCCGGCAGTCCCGCGGCGGCGAAGCCCACAAACACAGCGAGCGTCGAGATCGGCCCGGGTACCGCCTGGGTCACTGCAACCCCGTCGAGAAACGCGGACGCGCTGAGCCATCCGAACCGCTCGACCGCATAAGGTTGGAGCAGTGCTACCAGCACGTAGCCTCCGCCGAACAGCACCGAGATCCCGAGGTGGGTGAGGAACACCGTCGCGAGTGTCCCGGGCGATGCAAGCGCCAACGGCAGGAGTGGGACCAGCGCAGCGCGTGGGAGACCGGCGCCCCCCTCTCCCGGTGCCGCGGTACGGCCGATTCGCCAGCGCACCCAGGTCACCCCGCCCCCCAGAGCCATCGCCGCTGCCGACCACGACCCCGCCAGCCAGGCCACCACGGCGCCGCCAGCGCCGAGGAGGACCGTAAGCCGGTCCCGCAGGGCGATTCCGCCCAACCGTACCCCCGCCCAGAGGATCACGGCGAGCACGGCCGGCTTGATGCCCCAGAGAATCCCGGCGACTCGCGGGAGCGCGCCGTATCCGAAGTAGGCCCATGAGAGGCCGAGTACGATCAAGAACGTGGGAAGCAGGAAGGCCAGGCCCGTGGCGAGCGCGCCGCGCCATCCGCGTTGCGTATAGCCTATGTGGATCGCTACCTCGCTCGAATTCGGCCCCGGGATCAAGTTCGTGACCCCGATCAGCTGGATGAAATGCTCGCGCGTGATCCAACGCCTGCGCTCGACGACCTCGTCGAGCATGAGGGCCAGGTGCGCGTTCGGTCCGCCGAAGCCGAGCAGCGAGATCCGGAGATACACCAGAAACAACTCGGCCAGGGAGGGGCGCGGTGGCGCGCCGTCCTCCGCCCTGGCTGTCGCGGTCACGCTTTGCTAGCCGAGCTTCGGTCCCGCTGCTGCGACGGCCTTGGGAACGTGCGCCCTGTACTGGTCGAAGTTGTTCTCGAACATGCGGGCAAGCTCTGCCGCGCGCGCGTCGTACGCGACTGGATCCTTCCACGTGCTGCGCGGGCGGAGCACCTCGGTCGGCACGTCGGGCACGACCATGGGCACCTCGACTCCGAACACGGGATCGACGACCATCTCCACTTCGTCCAAGGCGCCACACAGCGCTTGACGCACCATGGCCCGCGTGTGGCCCAGGTTCATGCGGGTGCCCTCGCCGTAAGGACCACCGGTCCAGCCGGTATTGACGAGCCAGACCTGGGCCTGATGCCTGCGTAGTCGCTCGCCGAGCATCTCCGCGTAGACCGAAGGATGGCGTGGCAGGAAGGGCGCGCCGAAGCAGGTGCTAAACGTGGCCTTGGGCTCGGTCACGCCACGCTCCGTGCCCGCAACCTTCGCCGTGTAGCCCGACAGGAAGTGGTACATCGCCTGCTCAGGGGTCAGCCGGGCGATCGGCGGAATCACGCCAAACGCGTCCGCGGTCAGGAACACCACCTGATGGGGATGCCCACCGATGCCTGAGAGCACCGCGTTGGGGATAAAGTGGATTGGATAGCTCGCACGGGTGTTCTCGGTGATGGAGCCGTCCGCGAAGTCGATCTCCCGCGTTTCATCGCGTAGGACCACGTTCTCGAGGATGGTCCCGAATCGTTGGGTGGCCGCGTAGATCTCGGGCTCGCCCTCCTGCGAGAGATGGATCGTCTTCGCGTAGCACCCTCCCTCGAAGTTGAACACGCCGTGGTTGCTCCAACCGTGCTCGTCGTCGCCGATCAGCCCGCGCTCGTTGTCCGCCGACAGCGTGGTCTTGCCGGTGCCGGAGAGGCCGAAGAAGAGTGCCACGTCGCCGTCGCGACCGACGTTGGCCGAGCAGTGCATCGGGAAGACCCCCCGGTCGGGGAGAATATAGTTGAGCACGGTGAACACCGACTTCTTGATCTCGCCCGCGTAGCGGGTGCCGCAGATCAAAACCGTTCGGTCGGTGAAGCTGAGCGCGACCGCGGTCTCCGAGCGGGTGCCGTGTCGGGCCGGATCGGCCTTCAGCTCGGGCGCGTGCAGCACCACGAAATCGGGCTCCCGCGACAACTCGTGAGCCGACGGACGAACAAACATATTGTGCGCGAAGAGACTCTGCCACGCGTTCGGCGTGACCACACGCACACTGATCGCGTACGCCTCGTCCGCACCCGCCCGTGCGTCCCTGACGAATAGGGTGTCCTGCTGGTTGAGGTGAGCGATCACGTCGGCCTTGAGCCGGGCGAACATCTCCGGATCGATGCTGGCGTTCACCTTGCCCCAGTCGATCGTCGACTCGGCGTTCCCATCACGGACGGTGAACTTGTCGTCGGGTGAGCGGCCGGTGTGCGGGGCGGTGATCGCCGCGAACGCGCCCCCGGCCGCGATGCGACCTTCCCCGCGTGCGAGTGCGCACTCGTAGAGCGCCGCGGGCGAGAGATTGCAGTGCACCTCGCCTTGCGGATCCAGACCCTGATGCTCCAGCGCATGGCGACCGGGGCTCCTCGCGGCGCCCAACCTACCGGACCCATCTGTGGTCTTCGTATCCATCTCGAGTGTCCTCGTCGATATCTGGCGCGCGGCCTTCCCGGCCCACCGAATTCGGGGCTGGGGAGGCTAATTCTGGGGCGATCTCGTCTGCGCGTCCACCGAAGCGACGGTCGCCAGGTTCAACAGGTCTTGACCGGTGCTACCGTGCTGAAGGATGTAGACCGGGCGCGACATTCCCAGCAGAACCGGACCGATCACCTCGGCCCCACCCAGCCGATCGAGCAGTTTGTACGCCGCGTTCGCCGCGCTCAGGTTCGAAAAGACCAGCACATTGGCCGGCTGCTTGAGAATACTGAAGTCGTACACCTCCTGAAGTATGCGCAGGTCGACCGCGGTGTCCGCTTGCATCTCGCCGTCGACCGTGAGCTCCGGATCGCGTTCGTGGAGCAGCTTCACCGCCTGGGCGACTTTCTCAGCCTCTGGATGCTGCGCAGAACCAAAGTTCGAGAACGACACCATCGCCACGCGCGGAACGATGCCCAGCTCGCGCACGAAACGGGCACAGAGGAGCGCGACGTCGGCGAGCGTCTCTGCGGAGGGGTCGATGTTGACGGTAGTGTCCGCGAAGAAGAGCAGCTCCCGGTTCGGGAAGGCCAACATGTAGAGCCCGGCGACGTGCGCCACACCCTCCGCGACGCCGACCACCTGGAGCGCTGGCCGGAGCACCTCCGGATAGTTCGACTCGATCCCCGCTAGCACAGCATCCGCGTCGCCCGACCGCAACATCTGGAGGGCGTACGGAAGAGGCTTCAGCATGTCCTGACGCGCCTCATTGAGCGTCAGGCCCTTCCGCGCCCGCCGATGGTAGAGCTCCTGCGCGTACCGCTCGCGCGCCTCTTCCTCGTCGACCGCGAATCTCACCTCGATGCCGTCAAGGTTGATCCCCATGGCCTCCGCCCGCTCGCGCACGGTGTCCGGACGTCCCATCAGAATCGGACGCGCCAGTTCCTCCTCGACCATGGCGGCGGCAGCGCGGATCACCTTCTCGTTGTGCCCCTCCGGGATTACAACCCGGGCCGGCTTCCGACGAGCACGTAGGGTCATCCAGCGCATCACCTCACGTCCGGGACCGAGGCTAGCGCGCAGCCGGTCCCCGTACTCATCGAGGTCCAGCTGGATGCGCGCGACCCCGCTCTCCATGGCGGCTCGCGCCACCGCGGGCGCGACATGAAACAATACCCGAGGATCGAACGGCTTCGGGATCAGATAGTCGCGGCCATAGCGAATGGTCTCGCCCGCATAAGCGGTACGCACCGAGTCGGGTACGTCCTCACGCGCGAGCTCGGCCAGCGCGCGAGTGGCGGCGAGCATCATCTCCTCGTTGACCGCAAAAGCGCGTACGTCGAGTGCACCGCGGAAGATGAACGGGAAACCGAGGACGTTGTTCACCTGGGTAGTCCGAGCGGCCGGTCGCACAGATCGCGTCTTTGCGGACTGCAGGGACGGACTCCGGAAGGATCTCAGGATCCGGGTTCGCCAAGGCGAACACGATCGGGTCCGGAGCCATGCCCTTGACCATGTCCGGCGTGACCTGAGCAGCCACCGAGAGCCCCACGAACACGTCAGCCCCGTCCATCGCCTCCGCCAGAGTTCGGTGATCGGTCCGGTTCGCCAAGAGTGCCTTGTACTCGTTCATGGCCTCCGTGCGACCCTCGAAGATCACGCCCTTCGAGTCACACATGATGATATGCTCGCGCTTGACTCCGAGCCGAATCATGTGCAACGCCGTCGCGATCGCGCTCGCCCCCGCGCCACTGAACACCACGCTGATCTGGTTGAGCTTCTTTCCCGTCACCTCACAGGCGTTGAGCAGCGCCGCGCCCTCGATGATGGCGGTGCCATGCTGATCGTCGTGGAAGACCGGTATGCTCATCGTACGTCTGAGCTCGGCTTCGATCACGAAGTAGGCGGGAGCCCCGATGTCCTCGAGGTTGATCCAGCCCACCGTGGGCTCCAGCAACTGACAGAAGCGGATCAGCTCCTCGGGATCCTTGGTGTCGACCTCGATGTCGAAGACGTCGATGCCCGCGAAGCGCTTGAAAAGGACTCCTTTCCCCTCCATCACCGGCTTTGCCACCAGCGGACCAATGTCGCCCAACCCCAGGACGGCAGTACCGTTCGACACCACTGCGACCAGGTTTCCGCGCGCCGTGTACTTGTACACGTCGTCCGGATTCTGGTGGATCTCACGGCAGGGCTCCGCCACTCCCGGGCTGTAGGCGAGCGCTAGCTCCCGGGCGGTCGCGACCGGCTTGGTCGGAACGACCTCGATCTTGCCGGGGCGTCCTTCCGAGTGGTAATCGAGGGCAGCCTGCCTACGCGGATCCATCTATGCACCGATTCCTACGCATGGGTTCGAAGGTTGCTCCGAGGTTGCTCCGACAATCGCTTCCGACGGCCGCCGGAAGCCGGAAAGGGGGCCCGCCGCTACGGCGGGACAGGACGGTTTCAGAGCCCGGCAATCTAGTGGCCGGGCGCGTTTCTGGCTCGACCTCGGCTCTGGGTCGGTCTAAGTTCGTTTCCAATATGACCTTCCGACGACGCTGGGCAACCTGGATGGGGGTGGCCGGGGTGATGGCCTCGGCCTCGCCGAGGCCGGCGGGGGCCCAGGTCGAGGCTCCAGCCCCAGACACGGCGCGTCTGGAGTGTCCGGACGGGCGCGTCTCGCAGGTCTTCATCGACAACCACTCGATCTTCGATCCCCAGGAGCTGGCCGGAGAGCGCCGCTTCCGCTGGGCCTACGAGCTGATCAATACGTTGCACATCCGTACCCGGCCTCGCTTCATCCGGCGGGAGCTACTGTTTGAGCCGGGTGCCTGCTACGACCCGCTGCTGCTGGCCGAGTCCGAACGCGTGCTCCGGGAGTACCCGTTCATCGCGCGGGCCGACGTGTTCGGGCTCTTCCAGCCGGATGGGAGCTGGCACGTGGTGGTCGATACGCAGGACGAGTGGACGACCAAGATCAACCTAGGCGTCCGAGTGGACGGATCCCTCCGGCTCGAAACTCTCGCGGTCACCGAGGAGAACTTCCTCGGGCGCGGCGTTCTCCTCGGTGGATTCATCAGGACGCGGGGCGAGGAACGGGAGCACGGAGGGTTGCTGAGACTCCCGCGGCTCGGACGGACGCGGACGGACACCCACCTGAGCTGGGGCCGAACGCGCACGGGAGATTTCCTGGGGCAGAGCTTCCAGTATCCGTTCGTCGGGGAGGTGGGGCGGCTAGCGGGTCGCGAAGTATATCTCCGCCGTGAAACGTCGTTCCCGTACTCCACCGGAGCCCGGAAAGCGACCGGGAGCGGCGCCGTGACCCACGTCATGCTGCCAATGGACGCGAAGCGCTTCGAGCTCACCATGGCGGGCAGGATCGGACAGCCGGGCAATCTTACCATCTTCGGCGTCGGGTTCTCCCACGAGACCCTCGAGTATCCGGGATTCCCGGAGGATGTCGAGGTCGCCGTGGACCAGGACTTCGATGATCTCCAGCCGGGCGACTCCGCCGCGGCAGAGGCGGTGCGCCACCAGACGCGGCACCCGGCCGGAACCCGCGTGAACCTTCTGGTCGGCCAGCGTAACGTCCGCTTCCGGCAGTTCAGTGGGCTCGACGCGCTGCGCGGCACACAGGACGTCGCGCTCGGGACCGACCTTGCACTGACGCTCGGACGGACGGTCGCTACGCGGTCGGACGACGCCGTAGATCGGGACCTGCCCGACGACCTCTACGTACGTCTGCGGGTTCGGGCCGGGGCGGCCCCCGGTCCGTTCCTCCTCCTGTTTGGCGGCGGGCTCGAGGGCCGCCGGAGTTTCTCGGGCGACGCGGACGGGTGGACCGACCTGCTCGCCGACCTTAGCCTGCTCATGTACTGGCAGCCTCGCGACTGGCCCCGTCACACCTTCTTCGCGCGCGTGGCCGGCGGCGGCGGGTGGCAGGTGACCCAGCCCTATCAGCTCACCCTGGGCGGAGCCGGCAGCGTGCGGGGATACGACGTGAACGACTTCCCGGGAGGGCGGCGCGTGGTGTTCAGCGCCGAGGACCGCGTGTACCTGGGATGGCCCAAGCCCAATCTCTTCGACCTGGGGATGACGCTGTTCGCCGACGTGGGGAGCGGTTGGGCGGGAGACGTCCCCTACGGGGTCGACACCGGCTGGCGGGGGACACTCGGCGGCGGCCTTCGTCTCGGCTTCCCTGCGGGCACGCGCGGTGTCGTGCGCCTCGACCTGGCCTGGCCCGTGGAGGGCAAGGGTCTCGGCAGCCCCGTTTTCCGGGTCCAGTTCGGCGACCCGCTCGGGCTCCTGCTGGGCCGAGTGGACCGCCAGCTCGCACGTAGCCGACGGCTGGCGATTGGCCCCGATCTGTTCACCGTTCGCTAGCAGTGTCCCACCGCACCGCGCATGGCATGGAGGTCGGCCGCGTACTGCGCGGCGTGCTCTGGCTCAACCTGAGCGTCGTCGCGCTCAAGCTGGTCGCCTTCCTCTCGTCGCAGGCGCTCTCGGTCCTCGCAGAGGCCGTCCACTCTTCACTCGACGCCTCCAACAACGTGTTCGCCCTCTGGATCGCGCGCGTCGCCGGCCGTGGACCGGACGAAGACCATCCGTACGGGCACGCCAAGTTCGAGACGCTGGGTGCGCTCGTATTGGTCGGCTTCCTCTCGATCACGGTGTTCGAGCTCGTGGAGCGGGCGGTTCTGCGCCTGCTTTCAGACGCTCCCCCGGAGGTGCGTGGCACACCGCTCGCGATGGCCGTCATGGCCGTGTCCATCGTGGTCGGTCTATTCGTAACCGTCTGGGAGGCTCGGCGTGCGCGCGCGCTCGGCTCCGACATCCTGCTCGCGGATGCCGCTCACACGCGCTCCGACGTGCTCACCACGACTGCCGTGCTCGCGGGTCTGATCGCGATGCGGACGGGCTACCCTCAGGTCGATCCGTGGATCACGATCGCGGTCGCGCTGATCATCGCGCGCACCGGCTGGAGCATCATACGCGAGACGGTTCCCGTCCTCGTGGACGAGCGCGCCGTCGACCCCAAACGCATCCAGCGCGTTGCGGAGGCGGTGGCACAGGTGGATGCCGCGTACGGGATCCGCTCCCGCGGCCGGCCGGCACAGATGTTCGCCGAGCTCACCATCGCCGTCGCTCCGGACCTGGACGTCACCCGCTCGCACGAGATCGCGGACGAGGTCGAGCGGCGGGTCGGAAATGAACTCGGTGCCCGCGAGGTGGTCGTGCACGTGGAGCCCCTGATGGAACGTCCCACTTGAAGACACTCGATGAAAGGGTCGTGCGCGCCCCCGCAGACATCTGCTTCAGTGTGGCCGCCGACGTCGAAAAGTGGCCAACGATCCTCGCGCACTACCGTTGGGTGCGGTTCCTCCGCCAAGACGATTTCGCGACGGGCTGGTGGAGATGGCGGCGTGGCGTCCGTTCGGTCCGGTCGGTTGGCCCACCTGGTGGATCTCGGAGATGCAGAATGATCCGATCACCCGCACCATCGGCTACCAGCACGTGTACGGGGTCACGCGCGGGATGGACGTCCTGTGGCAGGTGATCCCACTAGACGGCGGCCGCACGCAGTTGCGGATCTTGCACGAGTGGAGCGGCCCTGAGTGGCCGCTCGTCGGTCGCCTGGCGGCCGACGCCGTGATCGGCCCGTACTTCGTGAGCGCGATCGCCGGTCGGACTCTCGCGGGTGTGGCTCATGAAGCCGAGCGACAGGCCACAACCGCTGCGTCGGGACCGGCTGAGCGAGGGAGCCGAACATGAGCGACGCGGGGCAGGGCACGGGGTATCGTCCCCGCCGGGTGATGGTGACCGGGATCGGACCGATCACGCCGTCGGGCATCGGCGTCGAGGGGCTGTGGGAAGGGCTCCGGAGCGCGCGCTCGCCCGTCCGCACGGTGAACCGCTTCGACGCATCTCCTTTTCGCACGACCATGGCGGCTCAGGTGGACGACTTCGAGCCCACCGCGTTCATGGAGCGCTCGCTCGTTCGCCGCTTAGACCTGTTCGCGCAGTACGCAATCGCGGCGACCCGAGTGGCGATCGAAGACGCGGCCTTCGACTCGTCCTCCGTCGATCCGGGTCGGGTCGCGGTGCTGATGGGGTCGGCCCTCGGCGGTCTCGCCCACGCCCAACAGGAAATGCAGAACTTCCTGGAGAGAGGCGTACGTGCGGTGGATCCCCGCGTCGCCACTACGGCGTTCTGCGGAGCGGCCAGCTGTCAGGTGGCCATCGAATTCGGCTACACCGGACCGAATTCGACCAACGCGATGAGTTGCGCGTCGGGCACCATTGCGATCGGCGAGGCATGGCGGCTTATCCGGTCGGGCGAGGTGGACGCCGCAGTGTGCGGGGGCGTAGAGGCACCGCTCGCTCCGCTCTCGTATGGTGCGTTCGCCATCATCCACGCCATGAGCACCCGCAACTCCGATCCGACGCGCGCCTGTCGCCCGTTCGATCGAGACCGCGACGGATTCGTGATGGGCGAGGGCGCGTGCGTGTTGATGCTCGAGGCCGAGGAGCGCGCCCTGCAACGAGGGGCGCGGATCTACGCCGAGGTGAAGGGCTATGGCGTCACCAACGACGCGCATCACATGACCGCCCCACGACCGGACGGCGCCCAGGCGATCGCGGCAATGCGGCGGGCGCTCGAAACCGGAGGGGTAAGTCCGGCGGACGTGGACTACGTGAACGCGCACGCATCCTCGACCCCGCTCAACGACGTAACAGAATCGAAGGCACTGTGCGCGGTCCTGGGAGAGCGGGCCCAAGCCATCCCGGTGAGCGGGACGAAGCCGTACTACGGCCACGCGCTCGGTGCGTCCGGCGCGATCGAGGCTGCGATCTCGTGCCTGGCGATAGCGCGAGGATGGGTACCGCCCACACTCAACCTCGAGATGCCCGGTGAGGGCTGCGAGCTCGACTACGTCCCGAACACGGGGCGCGATGGGCCGGTGGGCACGGCGCTCACCAATTCGTTCGGCTTCGGCGGCATCAACGCGAGCCTCGTGCTCGCGGCAACATGACTCGCTGCAAGTGACCCCCTACCCCGAGCCCGAACAGCTCGTGGCGCTTCTTCCACTCGTGCTCGCTGCTGGGCTCGACCTCCCGCTCACTCTCCTCCTTCTGAGCAACGCTCTTTCCCTCGGCTTCCAGTCCCCCCCGCCGGGGGAGCTCGACCTGCTGGCGGTGCCGCTTGTGCTGGTGGCGGCCGGTGTGCTCTGGGTGCTCGAGGCGTGGGCTGAGCGGCGGGCCCTTTCGGCACTCGGGTGGAATCTCGCACAGGGTCTGGTGCGGCCCATGGCCGGGGCGCTGCTGGCGCTCCTGCTCGTTCCCGACGCCGCGCTCCCGTGGCGCGGCGCGGCGGCACTCGTCGCTGCTGGGATCGCGTTGTGGGCACAGGCCGGGCGCACCGGCTGGCGGCTTCTCCTCGACCTCGCCGGCGCGCAGAGGCCCTCGCGCCTGCTGGTGTCGGCCGCAGAGGACGCGGGCACGCTCGCCCTGGTCGCGCTGCTGCTCGATGCGCCGTCCGCCGCGACCGCGCTCGCCGTGTTTACGATCGCGCTCGGCTTGGCCTGGGCGCGCGCGCCGGTACGCGCGTACATGTTCGGCTTCCAACTCGTCTGGGGGGGGACGTGGGGGATGCTGGCACCGCGGCGGTGGAGCGAGCCGTCGCGCTTCCCCCGCTGGGTCACCGGAGCGCTTTCCCGAGACGCTGTGGGCGGGGAGGGGCTGCGCGGGGCCCGCGCCGGGGCGTTGGCGCATCCCGCGCTGGATCTCTTCCACGGGGGGTGGGTCGTGGTCCGTGGCGGCTCGCCCCTCTTCCTCTATCGCCGCGGGCGTGCGACCCGCGTGGTAGAGCTGGGGGCGGGGCATCGCGTTCGGGTGGTGCCCCATCAGATCCACAATAGGGTGGAACTCGGAGACGACGACGGGCGTACCTACGCCCTCTGCTTCCCGTGGGACGGCCCCCGTGTCGAGGGACTGGAGGCGGAATTCTTGGTCTGACTACAACTTAGGGTGATTTCGACGGCCAGTCTCACTCCCATTTATGAATGGTCTCGTGGACGCCCGGCGCTCTGCCAACTCTCCGCCTCCCATGGACTGTGCAAGACCTTTGACTCGGAAAACAGGGGTTTATACCTTTGTAGACCTCGTTGCACCCTTTGGGTGGTCGTTCCCCTTCCCACGACCCGCCCCGCGGTTCCGACGTACCGAAGTGCGGTCTCCGGACCGCAGACGGCAGGAAGCTCCTTGAACCCTCTTGGCGAGGCTGGATAAACGGATGTTCTCCCCCTCCCGCGGCCTGGACTCGTTCGATCAGTACCTTCAAGACGTCGAGAAATACCCCTTGATCCAGGACCCCGCCGAGGAGCGAGCACTCGCCCGTCGTGCGCGCACCGGAGACAAGGAGGCCGCCGAGCGGCTGGTCACGGCGAACCTCAGGTTCGTGATCTCCTACGTGAAGAAGTACCAGGGCCGCGGGCTCGGCCTCGCCGAGCTGGTCTGCATCGGCAACGAGGGCCTCCTCAAGGCGGTCAAGAAGTTCGATCCCGACAAGGGCGTGAAGTTCATCTCCTACGCCGTATGGTGGATCCGCCAGACCGTCCTCCAGGCGCTCGCCGAACAAACCCGCTCCGTCCGCATCCCCCTCAATCAGAACTCGAACCTGGCCAGGCTGGCCCGGACCGACACGCTGCTCACCCAGCAGCTCGGCCGCTCCCCGACCGATCAGGAGATCGCCGAAGAGATGGGCGAGCCGGTCGAAACGATCCGTGCGCTTCGCCGGGTGGCCGCAAGCGAGCTCTCGCTCGACGCTCCGATCGACCGGAGCGATCGGGACAGCGCGAGCTTCGGCGAGCGCTTCGCCGGAGTGGACAGCTCGGACATCGAAGAGGACGTCGAGGCAATCGCACGGCGTGACTACCTCGAGTCCATGTTCGAGTCCTACCTGACCGAGCGCGAGCGGAAGATCCTCTACCTGTACTACGGACTGGACGACGGCGAGGAGCGCACGCTCGAGGAGATCGGCTCGCTCCTCGGCGTGACGCGCGAGCGTATCCGTCAGATCCGTAACCGGGCGTTCGAGAAGCTGCGCGAGAGCCCACACGGGGACTCGCTGTCCGGCTTCTGGATCTTCACCTAGCGATAGGTCGCGGCTCGATACGCGATCCGAGGCCCCGTCCGGTGAACCGGACAGGGCCTCCGCCCTTCCGGAACCGGCTGCTTCGGGGGCCGGTACCAAGGCTCGATGGTCTGCTCCCGCCGAACCGCGCTGCTCCTCTGCAGCCTCCTTCCCTCCGGCGCGCGTGCGCAGGTTCCGATCGAGTGGAACTCGCCCGCGGCGCTCGAGCTGATCGCGCGCGCGCGGGATGCACGGCAGCGTGTGTCTATGGATCCCGACCTGCGCTCGTACCAGGCCGAAGCGACGGGCCGGGTCTTCTTCCTGGTGGATCGCCCGGACACCGAAAGGCGCACGCTGATCAAGGCCGATCAGATCGCGCTCGAGCTGTACTGGCGAGCGCCGCGCCAGACCCGTCAGCGCATCGTCGGGCTGCGCGACCAGGAGATGCTCCCCACCAACATCCGCTATCACCTCGACCACCTGACCGTGGTGCAGGACGACTTCGGCGATCGCATCCGACTCGGCGACGGCGACGAGGTGGAGTCGGTCGTGCACCCCACGGCCCCAGGGGCAGAGTCTATCTACGACTACCGGCTCGGCGACTCGCTCACCATCCGGTTCCCGGGAACGGGCCTCGAGGTACGGGTGAACGAGGTGCAGGTACGTCCCAAGCACCTCGATCTCCCAGGCTTCGTGGGGAGCGTGTACCTGGACCGTGCGAACGCGGCGATCGTGCGCATGAACTTCACGTTCACGCCGGCCTCGTACGTAGATCGCTACCTCGATTACATCCGCATCTCGCTGGACAACTCGCTGTGGGAGGGTCGCTGGTGGCTTCCCTTCCGGCAGGAGGCCGAGATCCGCCGCGAGATGCCCGCGCTCGACTTTCTTGCCGGCAGCGTCATCCGCGGCCGCTTCGAGATCAGCGACTACACCTTCAATCTCCCGCTGCCCAACGAGCTGTTCATGGGCACGCCGGTGACTGCGGTGCCCGAAACGGAGCGGGAGGCCTATCCGTTCGAGGAGCCGCTCATCCCCGAGGAAATGGCGGCAGAGCTGAGCCCGACACCGTCGCTCCAGGAGGTCCGCGCCCGCGCGCTGGAGCTCACTGCCGGGCGCTATCTGAGCGGTCTCGCGCCGCTCCGCGTCTACGCTCCCTCGGCCTCGCACGTCTTTCGTTGGAACCGGGCCGAGAGCGCCTTCCTGGGACTCGGGATGGTCTGGCGTCCCAGCGGGAGGGGTGTCGTGAAGGCCAACGGGGGCTGGGCGTTCGGCCGGGACGAGCCGAGCGTCGCGGTCTCGTTCGAGCGTCCCGACGGACGTGTCGGAGTCCGCGCCGCGTGGAACGAGTTGCGTGACCTGGGCCCGTTCCCGGGCGCCTCGGGCACTCTGAACACGTTCTCCGCACTCACCGGGGGCGAGGACTGGCTCGATCCCTGGTTCAGCACCGGTGTGACAGCCTCGTTCAGCGCATCTGCGTGGGAGCCTTCGGGCAAGAACCCAGTGCGGATCGCGTTGATCTGGGAGCGCCATGACTCCGCTCAGCGAGTGCTCGACGAGGACGACGCGCTGAACTTCCGGCCGCTGCCCACCGTGCGGGAGGGATGGTTCGGGGCGCTCGAGGTCCGCCATGAGCCCAACCTGTCGGCGCCGCTCGAGTTCGCCATGACCGGTCGAGTCGCGCTTTTCGACGCGGATGGCCAGAGCGGCGTGGACGCGCTCGGCGCACTGCTCGCATCGCTCGTGTGGGAGCGCGCGGCGGCCGGGCCCCGGCTCCGGCTACTCACGCGCTTGGACGCCGGCCTCGCGCTGGGCGAGGTGCCCCCGCAGCAGCTCTTCTTTCTGGGCGGCCGGGCCATGCTGCCCGGTCATGCGTACCGCGCGCAGGTGGGAGACGCGTTCTGGCTCGCGCGTGTGGACGCAACCCGACCGCTCCTGCATCCGTGGCTCACCGCGCACGCCTTCATAGCGGCCGGAGCCGCGAGCCACGTCGGCGACAGCGTCGACACGCTCGTGCTGGCAGGATCCGACACGGCCGCAGGCGTGCGGGCTTCAGCTGGGGTCGGCCTGGGCCTCGGCTGGGACGTCCTCCATCTCGATCTCGGGCGCGGACTGGACGGGGGAGAATGGGAGCTGGTCGTCTCGGTGGACCGCCGGTTTCGAGGATGGCTATGACACCCGAGGCGCTGTTCCACCGCCCCGGCTCCCATCCTCCCGTTCGTCCCGCTCGGTCCCCTAGTCCTCGGCACCCACGCCCGCCGCGACGCCCTTGGGCGAGAGCAGGACCAGCTCCCGCACCGTGATCTCGGCAGTCGGGATGGCCACCCCGTCCCGCTCGTAGGAGTCGTACTCGACCCGGCCCTCGACATAGACGCGGTCGCCGGTCGTGACGTGTTCCTCGACGAACTGCGCGAATCGGTTCCAACACGTGAGCCGGTGCCAGTCCGTGCGCTCCTTACCCTCTTCGCTCCCGCCGGGGATCCAGCGGTTGGTAGCCAGCGACAGGTGGGCGACCTTGGTGCCGTTCTGCGTCTGCTGGATGTCAGGCTCGCGGCCGACGTTGCCCATCAAGAAGACCTTGTTCACCGAGCGGGCCATACGACCTCCTCCGGATCGGGGATGGTGCGGGAGCGGCGGAACGCTCGGGTGGCGCTCCGCTCCCGCGTCGGAGAGAGGATGTGCGCACCCGCGGGGCTGGAGGATGGATGGCAGGGACGAGGGTGAGTCAGCCGCCTCAACTCCCTTCGCTCGACCCCTTCGCCTTTCCCCTCGGCCAACGCCTCATGGACCGCGAACAGAACGCGGTTCGGGATCTCGGTCTCACACTCCCGGCAAACATGGGCCGACTCTGGCCGAGAATTGCACCGACGATGAATCGCGACTTCAACGCGTTTGTCGTGGAGAGCCTCGGCTTCGAGGGCTAAGACCGAACTTCGAGACCGCCGACCTACAGTGCCACCGCAACCAGAGGGGGGCTCACCCGGGGCTCACCCCTTCGCCCCGTACCAACTGTTGCCCACCCCGAAATCCACGTCGATCGGCACGTCGAGCCTGATCGCATCCTGCATCAGCTCGACCACCACCCGGCGTACGTCTTCGACGCGGTCCTCCGGCACCTCGAACAGCAGCTCGTCGTGCACGGTCAGCAGCAGCCGTGCGTCCCAGTCCGAGACCTCCAGCGCCCGGTCCACGTCGATCATCGCCTTCTTGATCAGGTCCGCGGCGGTGCCCTGGATGGGCGTGTTTTGGGCCACCCTCTCGCCGAACTGGCGGATGTTCCAGTTGCGGCTCTCCAGCTCGGGGACGAAGCGCCGACGCCCAAGCAGGGTCTCCACGTACCCCTTCTCCCGAGCCGTCTCGACCATTCGGTCTAGGTAGCCACGCACTCCACTGAAGCGCTCGAAGTACGCAGCGATGAATGCCTTCGCCTCCTCGCGAGAGATCCCGAGCTGCTGTGCCAACGCGAACGGACCCTGACCGTACAGGGTGGCGAAGTTGATGGTCTTGGCCCGCCCGCGCTGATCCGCGCTCACCTGCTCGATGGGCACGTCGAATACGACCGCCGCGGTCTGGCGATGGACGTCGATTCCCTCGCGGAATGCGCGCACCAGCGGCTCGTCCCCCGAGAAGTGCGCCAGGATGCGCAGCTCGATCTGCGAATAGTCCACAGCGAGCAGGACGTAGCCTTCCTCCGCGATGAAGCCTTTCCGGATCTCGCGCCCGAGCGGGGTACGGATTGGGATGTTCTGCAGGTTCGGGTCCGACGACGAGAGACGGCCCGTCGCGGCCACGGTTTGGTTGAACGAGGTGTGGATGCGGCCGGTGCGCGGGTTGACCAGCGCGGGGAGCGCGTCCACGTAAGTCCCGCGCAGCTTCTCCATCTCCCGGTACTCCATCAGCAGCACCGGCACGCGGAAGCCCTGGCCGGCCAGCTCCTCGAGCACGCTCGCGTCGGTCGAGGGTCCGGTCTTGGTGCGCTTGAGCACGGGCAGCCCCAGCTTCTCGAACAGGATCTCCCGCAGCTGCGGCGTGGAGTTGATGTTGAACTCGGCCCCCGCCTCCTTCCAGATCTCCTGCTGAGTCAGCTCGAGCTCCCGGTTGAGCTTGCCGCTCATCTCGTGGAAGAAGGGCTCGTCGATGCGTACTCCTCGTCGCTCCATGCGCGCGAGCACCGGGATGAGAGGCATCTCGAGCTTGTGGAAGAGCGGCTCCATCCCCTGCTCCTCGAGGTCGGCTCGGAAGCGCTCGTACAGCCGGAGCACGCAATCCACGTCCTGGCAGGCATAGTCGCGCGCCGCGTCGACGGTCACTTCGGCGAGGGAAATCTGCTTCTGGCCGCGGCCGGTCACGTCCGCGTACGTGGTCGTTCTGTGCGCGAGGATGTCGAGCGCGAGCGCCTCGAGCGAATGCCCCCGCCGGCCCGGGTCGAGCACGTAAGACGCGACCATGGTGTCGAACCAAAAGCCGGCGGGCTCGAGCCCGCAGCCCCAGAGCACGAGCAGGTCGCGCTTCAGGTCCTGCCCGACCTTTCGCACGGAGGGATCCTCGAGCATGTCCCTGAGCGGTGCCATGCGCGGGTCGTCGAGCGGATGGAAGTTGGGGATCGCCTGCGCGCCCGCGCCCAGGTCGAGCTCCCCGGGGGGGCGGTGCCCGAACGGAAGGTAGTGAGCCCCCCCGCTATCGACGGCCAGGGAGATCCCGACCAGACCAGCGCGCATCGGGTCGGGACTGCTTGTCTCGCAGTCGATCGCCACCCAGCCCCGCGCGCGCACGGCGTCGACCAGCTCGCACACGCGGGCGGGGTCGGTCACCACCTGGTAGTCGGCGCGCCGGGGACTCAGCTCCGGCTCGACCGCTCCGGTCGCCACCGCGGCCTCCGTGAACTTCTCGACCAGCACACGGAACTCGAGCTGCACAAACAGGTCGCACAGCCGCACGTAGTCCGGCCGGCCGGGCCGCAGGTCCCCGATCTCGAGCCCGTCCAGCGGCACGTCGGTGCGAATCGTCACGAGCTGCTTGGAGAGGCGGACCGCATCCGCGTTCTCGAGCAGGCTCTCCCGCGCGCGCTTGCCACTCACCTCGGACGCGTGCGCCAGGATCTCGTCGACCGGGCCATAGGTCTCGATCAGGCCGAGCGCGGTCTTGGGTCCGATGCCCCGCGCGCCGGGCACGTTGTCGGAGCTGTCCCCTGTGAGCGCCAGATAGTCCACCACGCGCGCCGGGGGCACGCCGAACTTCCGGGGCGCCGACTCCTCGTCCACCCACTCCGGCTGGACCCCAGTCGCGCCGCCCCGTCCGGGGTTCATGAGCGCGACGCGCGGGCTCACCAGTTGGTAGAAGTCCTTGTCCCCGGAGACGATCACCGCCTCCATCCCGGACGCCTCCGCCTTGCGCGCGAGCGTGCCGATCACGTCGTCGGCCTCCCAGCCATCGATCGCTACCCGCCGCACGCGGAGCGCATCGATCACCTCCCGGATCCGGGGCAGGCTCCATTGCAGTTCGTCCGGCATCTTCTCGCGGGTCGCTTTGTAGTCCGGGTAGACGTCCTCTCGCTGGCTCGTCCCCGCGTCGAACACGACCGCCAGGTAGTCGGGCTCGTGCTTCTCCAGCACCTCGAGCAGGAAGTTGGTGAATCCGAAAGGGGCGGACGTGTTCTCGCCCTTGGAGTTGATCAGCGGACGCTGAATGAACGCGAAGAACGCGCGGTAGATGAGCGCGTAGGCGTCGATCAGGAAGACTCGGGGAACGGTTTTGGGGGGGACTTCCATTGGGCCCTGATTGTGGGCGGTGGGCGGTGCCCTCAACGAGCCGGGCGCCCCGCGGTCGAAACCACGGGACGCCCGGAGGAGGTGAGGCGGAGTCCGGTCAGGCTCGGATGACGTTGGAAGCCTGCAGGCCGCGTTCGGTCTGCTGAAGTTCGAACTCGACCGCCTCTCCTTCCGCGAGGGTTCGGAAGCCGTCGCCGGTGATGGCGGAGAAGTGCACGAACACGTCGTCTCCGCCGGACTGCGTGATGAACCCGTAGCCTTTGGCGTCGTTGAACCACTTCACGGTACCCTTCATTCCTGCACCCTCCGATCGGGTGGACTGGGGTCCTCCGGGCAGGGCGGGGCGAACTCGGGTGGTCCCGCGGGGCTCGGGGACTTGGGTCGGGGAGGACAGATTAGGCGGGGCTCGGTCGGGCGGTCAAGGTAAACATCTGTTTTGCAATTCGCTCCTCCGTCGATCGCTTCCGGAGCGCATTCAGTCGGTCCGCGCGGCCGCTCCTCCGGAGCCGTACAGCTCGCGGTAGAGGGCCAAGTTGCGACGCACCTTCTTCACATAGTCGCGGGTTTCCGCGAAGGGGATCCTTTCGGTGAAAGTGAGGGGATCGGCCGCCTCCGCGAACTCGCGCCAGCGCACCACGCGGTGCTGGCCGGCGTTGTATCCAGCGAGGAAACGAGCGATGTCGCCCTGGTTCGCACGGAGCAGGTCCCTCAAGTGCAGGGTGCCCAGATGCACATTGATGTCCGGCACCTCGAGCAGCTCTTCACGGAACCCCGGCGGACCGACCTGACGGGCCACCTCGGCTGCGGTGGAGGGAAGGAGCTGCATGAGCCCGACCGCGTTCGCTCGGGATCGGATGTCGGGATCGAACGCCGACTCCTGACGCGCCAGTGCCGCGGTCAGGAGCGGATCGATGTCTGCTTCCTGTCCTTCTCCCTCGAACACCGCTTGGTAGCCCCAGGGGAAGACGATCCTGGCGAGACGGAGCGTCCACGGAGCACCGTCCTCTCGGAGCGCCCAGCCGAGGCCGATCGCGGGAATGGTGTGATCACGCGCGATCAGCGCTTCGGCCAACCACATCATGGCGCCCCGCCTTGCGTGCGCACGCCCGATCAAGCGCTCGACCTCCGCCGCCTCACCCTCGGTGAGCCCCGCCGTGCGGAGGAGATCCACCCGAAGAACGCCCTCCGCGAGCCAGGTGGGCGCCGGCGGTGCGTCCCCTTCGGACAACTCCAGCCCGAACGGCTCGCCGATCAGCTCCGCAGCGAGGACCGTGTAGTAGGAGAGGGGGTCGTCCCGACGGAGACGCCCCACGAGCTCATCCGCGCGTACGCTGTCGCCGAGCGCGAGGCGGACGCGCGCCGCCCAGTACGAGGCTTCCTGCCAGCGCCGACCGCTCGGGAAGCGGGTCAAGTAGCCGTCGTAGACCTCGAGAGCCTGGGATCGCTCGCCCCTCAGCAGGTGGATCTGCGCTACCCGCATGGTGGCGAGGCCGGCGCGGTCTTGGTCGGGCGCAGCCTCGATCACCCGGCGATAGGCTTGCGCCGCAGCGTCCAACTCGTTTCGGTCGTGCGGCCCGTCGCCGCGGAAGAAGAGTACGTCGACCGCCTCCGCGCTCGACGGATAGCGCTCCAGCAGCCAGCCGCGGAGGGTCTGCACGTCGCCCGTCCGCCCCTGCCGTCTGCGCAACTGGGCCCAGTGCTCGAGGGCGGCGGCGCCGACCCGTTCCCTCGATGAGGTGGACAGGGCGCGGAATTCCCGGACCGCCTCGTCCTCACGCCCCTGTGTCACCGCGAGGATGCTCGCGCGGTC
This sequence comes from Longimicrobiales bacterium, assembly GCA_965237965.1. Lineage (GTDB taxonomy): Bacteria > Gemmatimonadota > Gemmatimonadetes > Longimicrobiales > Gaopeijiaceae > UBA2988. The sequence goes on along the minus strand of CBDEGT010000003.1, from coordinate 1,316,026 downwards.
GAGTCGCACCGCCTCGTCAGCCTGCGTCGAGCCGCCCCGCAGCCGCGTGTGCAGGTCATATGCCCGCAGCGCGGGGCCGTCGTAGCCCACTCGGTGCAGCGCCCGCGCAACCGTGAGCGCCTGCCCGGCGCCCAGGCCATCCGACCCCGCGGCGAGCGCGAGCGCCCCCGCGGCGGCCTCGGGAGCGGCCGGGGTTCGGGTTCCGACAGCTAGCGCAGCCAGATAGGCGGACCGAGCAGTCGTCGTGTCTGCACGGGCGCGCGCGAGCTCTCCGACCCACGTCCAGGCGCGCGCACGGCGGTTTCCCGAGACAGAGCGGGCCTCCTCCCGGAAGGCGCCCTCCGCCCCGGCGCTGTCGCGCGCGGCCAGCAGCGCGCGCGGCAGCATCTCCCAAGCATTCATGCGTGCACCCGGGTCGGTTACGCGCTCGAGCAATGCGCGCACGTCCGCCACACGCCCCGAATCGGCAGACGCGGAGGCCGCGTCGAGCGCGGCCCAACTCGTAACCACCGGAGCCCCGATCCGGTCGAGCGCGGCGCGCGCTTCCGCGCCGCGCCCCGCGCGCGCGAGCGCCCCTGCATGGCGCCCGTGAATCCCCGGAAGGAGCGGATCGTCCGCGGCGTGCGCCGTCGTCACGTACCGGTCGTAGGCGTTGGCAGCCGCCGCCCAATCGCCCCGCGCCTCGTGGCCGCGAGCGAGCAGCAGCCAGCCCTCCCCGCCGCCGGTGTCGTCGACCCAGCTCTTGGCGGCGAGCCCCTCGACCACCCCAGTCCAGTTCCTCCAGCCGGCGTCCGCGCGCGCGAGCAGGAGGGCTTCCTCGGGGATCAGCTGGACGCCGGAACGGACCGCGGCGCGGAGGCGGGTGCTGGCGTGCCAGCGGCGGCCGGCGTCGAATTCCTCTTGCGCGGAGTCCACGCGCGGGTCGGCGGCGGCACGCCGCGGAGCCGACGATGGCGACGCGCCCAGCGCTAGGGCCAGCGCAGATGTGGGTGCGTGGGTCGGCGAGGTACCCGTAGGCTCGGAGGCGGCTTCGCGCGTGCTCCAACCGGCGGCACCCGCCAGGAGCAGGGCCGTGGCGACGGACAGGACGTGACCGCGTTTCATCGCATGGCTCCCGCCACGATGGCACCCCTCACCCTTGCTTCCGAGGGTACCCTCTCGCCAGCACCTCTGGGGTGATACACCCTATAGGTAGTAATGCCGCGCCTCGAGCACTACCCCGTGCACCGGACGCCCCTGGGCCAGGACGTCAGTCCTCCGGCACCGGCCCGAACCCGCCCCGCTCCACGTCGAGGATCTCCACGCGCCCTTCCTCGAGCATGTAGATCCAGCCGTGGACGGCGAGATCGCCTCGCCCTAGGCCCTCCGCCACCATCGGATACGTGAGCAGCCGCGCCAGCTGCAGACGACGATGTCAGCCACGCCAAGCATCAGCGTCGCGAACTCGATCACCGCCGACGTCCCATCGTGATACCCTGCGTCGCCGTCGAAGGGCGGTACGAACGCCCCCAGGTTGCGGACGATGAACAGCTCGCCGGGCCTCGCGCCGGTCATGAGGTCGGGCAGGATGCGAGAGTCCGCGCATCCGATGAAGAGGGTCGACGGCCGCTGCCCCTCGGCGACCAACCGAGCGTAGCGCTCGCGCCAGCGCGGGAACGTCTCGCGCCGGAAGCGCCGAAGTCCGTCCAGGATCCGCTCAGGCATTGGCCCCGAGCAGGCTCGGTTCCTTGATGCACGCGGCGAACTGGGCCGGCCGCTTGGCCTCGAGCGGGGGCACGATGCGCGCGCAGTCCCCGTCCTTGTTCGGATGTGGGCAGCGAGGATGGAAGGGACAACCGGAGGGCGGGGACACCGGACTGGGTACGTCCCCGGTGAGCACGATCCGACCGGCCCGCGCGGCATCCGGGTCGGGACGCGGCACCGCCGAGAGGAGTGCTTTCGTGTAGGGGTGCCGGGGAGCCCGGTAGAGCTCTTCGGCGGGGGCGGTCTCTACGATCCGACCGAGGTACATGACCGCGACGCGGTCGCTCACGTGCTCGACCAGCGCGAGGTCGTGGGCGATGATCAAGTACGTGAGGCCAAGCTCCGCCTGCAGGTCCGCCAGCAGGTTCACGACCTGCGCCCGGACCGACACGTCCAGAGCGGACACCGGCTCGTCCAGCACCAACAGCTCCGGCTCCACGGCCAGCGCGCGCGCGATCCCGAGCCGCTGGCGCTGACCACCGCTGAACTCGTGCGGGTAGCGATCCACGTCGGCAGCGCGGAGGCCGACGCGCTCGAGCAGCTCGACCGTGCGCTCACGGCGGCCGTCCCGACCGCCCGCGAGCCAGTGCACGCGCAGTACCTCGTCCAGCATCGCACCCACGGTGAGCCGTGGGTTGAGCGAACCGAACGGATCCTGGAAGACGATCTGGGCGCGTCGGCGAAAGGCGAGTAGCGCGCCCTTGTCCATCGCGCGCACGTCCGCGCCGCGGAAGCGGATCTCACCGGCCGTCGGCTCGATCAGCCGGAGCACGGCGCGGCCGGTGGTGGTCTTGCCGCACCCCGACTCCCCCACCAGCCCCAGCGTCTCTCCGGGACGAAGCCAGAAGCTCACGCCGTCCACCGCCCGCACCGAGGCGCCCGAGCGTGCGGGGCCCCGTCCTAGCGGAAAGTGCTTCACCAGCCCGCGCACTTCCAGGAGAAGCTGGTCGGACGGGGGGAGCGATTCCTCCAGCGCGCGCACGCCGCCGGTCATGGTTCGGCCCCGGTCGGGGCGGTTCGACGCTCCGGCTCAAGCACCAGCCAGCAGCGTGATGCGCGCTCCTCGCCACGGGCCTTCCCCGCATCGGGCGGAAGCTCGAGCAGCGGCGGCGGTTCGGTCCGGCCACGCTCCCACACGTACGGGCAGCGCTCGGCGAAGCGGCAACCCGAGGGCCAGCTCGTGGGCGCGGGCACCACGCCCGGGATCGGCCGCAGCCGCTCGCCCAGTCGATCCACCCGTGGGATCGACGCCAGCAACCCCTCGGTGTACGGGTGCGCCGGCGCACCGAACACCTCCCGCGCGCTCCCCGTCTCCACCACCTGTCCCGCGTACATCACGACCACGCGGTCCGCCACCTCCGCGACCACTCCCAGGTCGTGGGTGATCAGCAGCACGGCCATCCGGTGACGCTCGCGCAGCTCGGCGAGCAGCTCGAGGATCTGGGCCTGGATTGTGACGTCCAGCGCGGTGGTCGGCTCGTCCGCGATCAGCAGCGTCGGCTCACACGCGAGCGCCATCGCGATCATCACACGCTGCCGCATCCCGCCTGAAAGCTGGTGTGGGTACTCGTCGAAACGCCGGCTGGGCTCTGGGATGCCGACCTCGCCGAGTAGCTCGACTGCGCGCACGCGCGCCTGCTGTCTGCCCATTCGCCGATGCACGCGGAGCGGCTCGCAGATCTGCTCCCCCACCGGGAAAACCGGGTTGAGCGAGGTCATCGGTTCCTGGAAAATCATCGAGATCCGGTTGCCGCGCAGCCGCCGCAACCGCTCTGGAGACGCCCCCACCAACTCCTCACCGTCAAACCGGATCGAGCTCCCCTCGATCACGCGACCGGGAGGATCGGGCACCAGGCCGAGGATCGAGAGAGAGGTGACCGTCTTCCCGCAACCGCTCTCGCCTACCAGCGCAACGGTCTCCGAGGGGGACACCGAGAACGACACGCCGTCGACCGCGCGGGCGACGCCCTGGTCGGTGAAGAAGTACGTGCGCAGGTCGGCGACCTCGAGAAGGGAACTCACATTCGCGGACGCGACCGCCGGAATGCTCACCGGCGAAGCCTCGGATCCAACGCGTCGCGCAGTCCATCTCCGACCAGGTTGAAACAAAGTACCGTGACCACGATCGCGAGCCCGGGGAAGGTCGAGAGCCACCACGCCTGGAGCATCACGTTTCGTCCATCCGCGACCATCGTGCCCCACGAGGGCGTGGGCGGCTGAACGCCCAGGCCAAGGAAGGAGAGCCCGGCCTCGAGCACGATTGTGTTGCCGATACCCAGGGTCGCCGCGACGATCACCGGTCCCAGGACGTTGGGAATGAGATGGAAGAGGATGATGCGGGCGCGTGAGAAGCCGAGCGCATCGGCAGCCTGGATGAACTCCCGTTCCCGGAGCGACAGCACCTCTCCACGCACCAGCCTGGCCGTCCCGGTCCACTGGGTCAGCCCCAGCACCGCCACGATCAGAAAGATGGAGGGCTCGAAGAGCGCGATGATCGTGATCAGCAGAACGAGTTGCGGAAACGAGATCACCATGTCCACGAACCGCATGATCACTGTGTCCACCCAGCCTCCGAACGAACCCGCGACCGCTCCGAGCAGGGTCCCGATGGTGATGCTGATCGCGACAGCCACGAAGCCGATCGAGAGCGAGACGCGCGCCCCGTAGAGAACGCGCGATAGGACGTCGCGCGCGAAGTGATCGGTGCCGAGTAGGTGGACATCGCCGGGCGGCGCGAGCAGGTGGGTGAGCAGGTTGCCGAGCGCCCCGGGGTCGGAGGGCGCAAGGAACGGGGTGAGCAGGGCGATCAGGTAGAGCGTGAGGATACCGACGGCCCCGAGCACGGCCAGCCGGTTGCGTCCGAACGCCCGACCCGCGAGCGCCCACTGGCTCACCCCGACCCAGCGAACGTAGGGCCTTTCGATATCCCTCCACGACCAGATCCACGCCAGCGACAGACCCGTCAGAAGCGTGGCGAGGGCGACGCGGTCGTCGAGTGAGCCACCGGAAGCCGTACGTACTCGATCCCACCCGAGCACCAGAACCGCAAGCAAACCCAGCCAGACGAGCAGCGCGCTGCCGCCCGCACCGAATCGGCCGGCCAGAAGCTGAGGTGCCCCCGGCAGCAACGCGGACAGAACGCGACCGCCCCGGCTCCGAACCCGCTCCGGCGCCTCAGTCATATCGGATCCGCGGGTCCACGAGTGCATAGAGGACGTCCGCCACCAGGTTTCCGAGCACGACCATGGCGGCGAAGATCAGGCTCGTCCCCATGACGAGCGGATAGTCCCGAGTGCCGATGGCATCCACGATCGTCTTGCCCATCCCCGGCCACGCGAACACGGTTTCTATGAAGACCGTGCCGCTGAAAAGGACGGGTAGGTAGAGGCCCAGCAGCGTGATGACGGGGATGAGGGCGTTGCGGAGCGCGTGCTTGAGTATCACGCTCAGTTCGGGGAGCCCCTTGGCGCGCGCGGTGCGGACGTAATCCTGGCGGACCACCTCGAGCATGCTGCCGCGCGTGTAGCGCGCGATCCCCGCGGCCAGCACCAGAGCCAGGGAGGTAACCGGCAGCACCATGTAGCGGGCCCGGTCGACGATCCGTTCGAGCGGCCCGAGCAGATCGTAGTCGATGCTGCGCGTTCCCGACGGCGGAAAATAGATCGGCCACTCCCACACGTTCCGGGCGAACAGCGCGAACACCAGGATCAGCATGAGGGCGAGCCAGAAGGACGGCATCGAATAGAAGAAGAGAGCGAGCACGCTGAGGGTCTGGTCTGCGGCCGAGTATTGCCGCACCGCCTGGACGATCCCGATCAACACGCCCGCGATGAACGCCACCCCGAGCGCCGCAGCCGAGAGCAGCAGCGTGTTGGGGAGAATCTGACCGATCACCTCGAGCACCGGCCGCCCGTGCGAGAACGAATACCCGAGGTCGCCCTGAACCAGGGCACCCATCCACTTCAGGTAGCGGATCGGGAGCGGCTGATCGAGCCCGAAGTTGGCCCGCATCTGGGCGATGACCTCCGCCCGCATACCGGGGCGCACCAGCACCTGGGTGGGGTCGCCCGGCGCCAGGTTGATGACGAAGAAGACGATGGTGGCGATCCCCAGAGCCAGCGGGATCGCTAGTAGAGTGCGACGGAGGAGGTAGGCGGCCACCGGACGGCTCAGATCACCTTGCTCAGCGGGCGGCCGTGCGCTCCGCCCTTCGCCTCTCCTCGCGTGGGATCCACCAGTCCTCGACGTTGATCCACTCGCCACGGGCATCCATCACGACGCCCCTGAGCCGCCGGTTCAATCCGTCCAACCGTTCCTGGAAGTACATGTACATGTATGGCTGCTCCTCAATCACGAGGCGCTGGTACTCCTCCCACAGGGGGAGCGCCTCCTCCCGATCGACCACCAGCTGGAGGGTGTCGAGTAGCCGGTCCATCGCCGGGTTTCGCGTGCCCGCGAACGCGTACGGCTCGTCGATGCGCTCAGAGTGGAAAAATGAGGTCTCGTCGAGTTTGAAGTCCATCACCCACGCGAATATGGCCGCGTCGAAGTCGCGCTCGGACCCGGACATCTGAGAGATCATGGTGCCGAACTCCAGTACCTGCGGCTGGACCCGTACGCCGACCTCGGCGAGCTGCGCCTGCATGATCTCGGCGATGTCCTGCCGCTGCTGGTTGCCCTGGTTGTACTTCAGAACGAACGCGAGCGGCAGGCCTTCGGTGTTCTCGCGCACGCCGTCTCCGTCACGGTCGATCCAGCCGGCCTGGTCGAGGAGGCGCTCGGCCGCGGCCGGATCGTAGCGGAGCTCGTCCTCGAGGCCCGGGTCGTACGCCCAATGGGTGGGCGGCACGCCGGTGTTGGCCGGTCGGCCATAGCCGCGCAGCTGCGCCTCCACGATCTCGTGACGATTGGTCCCGAGCGCCATCGCCCTACGCACGCGGGGGTCCGTGAACTGGGGGCGCAGTGAGTTCCAAGCGATCAGCGTGTACGACGGCCACAGAAAATGGTTGAGCCGCAGGTCCGGCGAAGCCATGATCTGCCCGGCCTGGTCCGGACGTGGCGCGATGTAGACGTCGATGTTCTCGGTGAGCAGATCGGCGAGTAGTGTGGTTTGCTCCGGGATGACCCGGAAGACGTAGCGGTCCAGGATCGGCCGCCCACCGAGGCTCTCCGGAAAGGCCGGGTTGGCCTTGAAAGTCCAGCTTTCCTGGGGACGGTGCTCGACGAACACGAACGGGCCGTTCCCGACCGGGCACTGTGTGCCGAACGGGTGCTGCCTGAGCTCGGTGACCGGCACATCCTCGAGCAGGTGGTGGGGCATGATCACCGTGGACGTCCACGGGTCCAGATACTCCGCGTGCGGCTGGAGCCGGATCCGAACGGTGAGCGAGTCCACCACCTCGACCCCCTCGGAACCCGGGACGTAGTGATCCCACGAACTGAGATTCGGGTACGCGGTCTCGGGATTCGTTATGACGCGATAGGTGAACGCGACGTCCTCTGCGTCCACCTTGAAGCCGTCGTGCCAGTAGAGGTCGGGGCGGACGCGGAAGGTGATCTCGCTCGGGTTGTCCGGATCGTCCACCTCCCACGACCCGGCCAGGTCAGGCTGAAGTTGGAGGGACTCGTCGTAGCGAAGGACCGTCATCAGGTTTACGTGCCGCTGGTGCTCGGCCGCCGAGTAGTTCGACGAGACGAAGGCATTCATCCCGTCGGTCAGCTCGCCGATGGAGGCCACCACGGCCGTACCCCCGTAGCGTTCCGAGTCCGTGACCGGGCGCTCCTGCTCCATGCGGCCGATGAAGGCGTCCACCCGTGCGAGCGCCTGCTCGCAGAAGTCCGCGAAGCTCGACGCCTGTTCGCCCCCGGCGTAGTCGCCCCCGCATCCGGACACGAGTGCGAGGCCGACGACGATCCCCATCCGTGCAATCGCCCGCTCTGCCGCTCTCGCTGCCGTCATCGCTCTCCTCCGTCAGGTCGGTCGGGGCGCATACCGAGCGTCCCGCATCGGTTTACCGCCGCCAGGTCCACGTGTCCGATCGGTACCGGTCCACCAGCTCGGCCACCAGTACGGACTCGTCCGCACCTGGAACCCCGTCAACCACTGCGTTTCGGTGTACGGCAAACGCGTCCAGCACCACTCGCTCGAGCTCGCCGGCTGCGGGCGGCCGCCCCAGCACTTCGACGAGCGTGACCGGACCGGGGCCCACGTTCATCGAGAAGCCGCGCAGCTGTTCCAGCACTCCCTGGTCGTCCTCCACCAGGATGGACCCGTGCTGGAGCAAGACGTCGCCTTCCGGCGTCCTGAGTCGTGCCTGGGCGCTGCCGACCAGCTTGCGTCCACGCGCCGTCAGCTCACCGGCCGCCGCGCGACCGAAGCACGGTCCGGCTTCGGGTCGATCGGCCGGAGAGGCTGCGTGCGCAATCTCGGCGGGCACGCCCAACGAAGCCAGTGCGACCGCGAGGCGTTCGTTGATCCAGCGATAGGCCGTCCGCGGACCCAGCGCCGACACGGGGAGCGCGACTGCGTAGGTGAGCTCGCGCCAGTGCAGCACCGCTCGGCCCCCGGTGGGCCGCCTAACCACATCGACGCCCAGCCGGCGCGCCCCCTCCAGATCGTAACGGCCGCGCGCGGGCTCGTTCCGGCCGAGCGAGAGGGTGGGGACGCTCCAACGATAGAGTCTGAGCATCGCCGCCCCGGGTGGAAGCCCGAGGGCGAACGCATGGTCCCGCGCCATGTTGACCGCGCCCGCGAGGGGCCCATCCAGGTAGACCATCCAGCGCAGGTCGAGGGTCCCCGGGGGGGATCCCTCGTGGAGCTGGGGGTCCGGCGTTGGTGCATCCCGAAAGGTCGCGGCACTCCCGCCATCCTCGACAACCGACGCCGCCGCGCCTACCGCGATGCCGTCTCCTCCTCGCGGTCGTACGACTCGATCGGCGGGCATGCGCACATCAGGTTGCGGTCGCCCCACGCGTTGTCCACGCGCCCGACCGTGGGCCAGAACTTGTGCTCGCGCGTCCAAGGGGCCGGGAAGGCGGCCTGCTCGCGGCCATACTTGTGATGCCAACGGTCGCTCGTCACGACCGCTGCGGTGTGGGGCGCGTGTTTGAGGGGATTGTCCTCGCGGTCGAGTAGACCCAACTCGACCTGCTGGATTTCGGCCCGGATCGAGACGAGAGCGTCGCAGAACCGGTCGAGCTCCGCTTTGGGCTCGCTCTCGGTCGGCTCGATCATGATCGTGCCCGCCACGGGAAAGGAAACGGTGGGTGCGTGGAATCCGTAGTCCATCAAGCGCTTGGCTACGTCCTCCTCGGTGATTCCGGTCGCGCTCCGAAGCGGCCGCGTGTCGATGATGAACTCGTGCGCGACCCGGCCGCCCGGCCCCCGATAGAGCACGTCGTAGTGACTCTCGAGTCGGCGAGCCATGTAGTTGGCGCTCAGGAGCGCCACCTCGGTTGCGCGCCGCACCCCCGCGCGCCCGAGGAGCGCAATGTACGCCCACGAGATCAGCAGGATACTCGCGCTGCCCCATGGAGCGGACGCAACGGGGCCGATCGCCTTGTCGCCACCCACCCGCGCGAATGGGTGGCCGGGCAGGAACGGCGCGAGCGCGGCGCTGGCGCAGATCGGGCCCATTCCGGGACCGCCGCCACCATGCGGAATCGCGAACGTCTTGTGCAGGTTGATGTGGCACACGTCCGCGCCGTAGTCGCCCGGCCGGCAGAGTCCGACCTGCGCGTTCAGGTTTGCACCGTCTAGATAGACGAGGCCGCCCCGTCGATGCACACCCTCGCACACGGTCTTGATGTGTTCCTCGAACACTCCGTGCGTGGACGGATAGGTGACCATGATCGCGCCCAACCGGTCCGCGTGTTCGGCCGCGCGCGCCTCTAGATCGGCGAGGTCGATGGAGCCGTTTTCGTCCACCTTCACAACCACGACCCGCATCCCGGCCATCACGGCGCTCGCTGGGTTGGTGCCGTGCGCCGACGAGGGGATCAGGCAGACGTCGCGGTACACCTCGCCCCTGTCCTCGTGGTAGGCGCGGATCACGAGCAGCCCCGCGTACTCGCCTTGTGCTCCGGAGTTGGGCTGGAGCGAGACCGCGGGCAGTCCGCTGATCTCGGCCAGCCACTCCGATAGCTCCCGGGTGACGACCGCGTAGCCCTCCGCCTGGTCCGCAGGAGCGAAGGGATGGAGGTGGCTCCACTCGGGCCAGGTGAGCGCCTCCATCTCGGCCGTGGCGTTCAGCTTCATCGTGCACGAGCCGAGGGGGATCATGCTCGTATTGAGTGCGAGATCCTTCGACTCGAGCCGGTGCAGGTAGCGGAGCATCTCGGTTTCGGAGTGGTGCGTCCGGAAGACGGGATGCTCCAGATAGCCGCTCGTGCGCTCGAGCCCTTCCGGGAAGGCCGCCGAATCCAGTCGCTCGGCGAGGGCGCGCGCGTCCGGGTGCTCGACCCCGAAGGCAGCGAGCACGTCGTCCAGATCCTCCGGATTCACGGTCTCGTCGAGCGCGATCCCAATGGTGCCATCACCATGGTCGCGCAGGTTGATGCGCCGCTCGCGCGCCGCGCCGACCACGGCCTCGGCACCCGGCCCGACCGGCCGCACTCGGAGCGTGTCGAAGAAATGGCGGTGTACGAGTTGATGTCCGGCGCCCCCGAGTCCCTCAGCGAGCGTGGTCGCGAGAGCGTGCACGCGGGCGGCGATGCGGCGAAGCCCCGCCGGTCCGTGGTAAACCGCGTACATGGCCGCCATGACTGCGAGCAGCACCTGAGCGGTACAGATGTTCGAGGTCGCCTTCTCGCGCCGGATGTGCTGCTCGCGGGTCTGGAGCGCCATGCGTAGCGCCCTCCCACCCTGCGCGTCCACGGACACGCCGATGATCCGCCCCGGCATGCGCCGCCGGTACTCGTCCCTGGCGGCCAAGAACGCCGCGTGTGGCCCGCCGTAGCCCATCGGCACCCCGAAGCGTTGGGCGCTCCCGACCGCCATGTCCGCACCCCACTCACCGGGCGGCTTGAGCAGCGTGAGCGCGAGCAGGTCGGTGGCGGCCACGACCCTGACCCCCGCGGCGTGTGCGCGATCGCTCAGGGCGCGATAGTCGTGCACCCCTCCGTCGGTGGCCGGATACTGCACCAGACAGCCGAACGCACGGTCGAGCTCGAACGCGTCCGGATGGGCCTCGGTCACACGCACCCCCTGATGCCCGGCCCGGGTGCGAACCAGTTCGATGGTCTGGGGATGGCAATCAGAGGCGATTAGGAATGCGTCGTGTCCGGGCGGCGCGTCCCCGTGAAGGAGCGTCATCGCTTCCGCCGCAGCTGTGCCCTCGTCCAGCAGCGAAGCGTTGGCGATGTCCAATCCGGTCAGGTCCATCACTGCGGTCTGGAAGGCGAGCAGCGCCTCGAGGCGGCCCTGCGCGATCTCGGCCTGGTAGGGCGTGTACTGCGTGTACCAGCCCGGGTTCTCGAGAACGTTCCGTTTGATGACGCCAGGCACCACGGTGCCGTGGTAGCCCATCCCGATATAGGAGCGGAAAACACGGTTTCGGCCGGCCAGCACGCGGAGCCGCTCGCGCAGCTCCCGCTCGCTCAGCCCCTCCGGCAGACTCAGGTCACGTCGCAGGCGAATGGCCGCCGGCACGGTCGCCTCCACGAGCCGCTCGAGCGACCCGAGGCCGAGCTCGTCCAGCATCGCCTCGATCTCACCGTCGTCGGGTCCGACGTGCCGCTCCTGGAAGCGGCGGTCGGGATCTATGGACAGCGCCATGTCGCGCGGATCAGCCCTCTTCCACCAGCGCGGCGTACCCGGCGTCGTCGAGCAGGCCGGATAGCGCCTCCCCATCCAGCACCTTAAGCCGGATCAGCCAGCCCGCCACGTAGGGGTCGGAGTTCACGAGCGCGGGGTCGTCGGTGAGCGCCGTGTTCACTTCGACGACCTCACCCCGGACCGGACAGTAGAGTTCGCTGACCGCCTTGACGGCCTCGATCGTGCCGAAGGGCTCCATCGCATCGAAGATGATGCCTTGGTCGGGAAGTTCGACGAACACGACGTCTCCCAACTCGCCCTGGGCGTAGTCGGTGATCCCCACCAGATAGACTTCGTCCTCCGGCGTCTTCTTGAGGTACTCGTGTTCCTTCGTGTACAGCAGCTCGCTCGGAATCTCCGACATTCGCCTCTTCCGGGTAGGGAGCGCACTTCTCCGAAACGCGAAAGTATAGAATGAGAAGGCGTCATGAGCACGGGGGGGACGGCTCCGGAAGGTCCGAGAGCCCGCCGCATGACGGCGGCTCCTAATCCGGCCGGAGCGATCCGAAGTTCCCGGCCGCCCCGAGGACCTCGTAGATTGATCCTCGACCTATCCTTCGGTCCCGACCCGGGCGTGACCCCAAGGTCCAGGCTCAGGTGCAAACTCAGGTGCAACCCATGTCCAGCGTGCTCGCCGATATCCGTTCCCCGCTCACGACGCTGTCGGACGAGGAACAGATGTTTCGGGACGCGGTACACAATTTCGCCTCTTCCGAAGTGGCGCCGCGCGTGCAAGCCATGGACGAGGCGCAGCGAATCGATCCCGATCTCGTCCCCATGCTCTTCGAGCTCGGGGTGATGTCGATCGAGATCCCCGAAGCGCACGGGGGAGCAGGCTCCACCTTTTTCACCTCGGTGCTGGTCGTGGAGGAGCTATCCCGGGTTGATCCGTCGGTCGGGGTGTTCGTGGACGTCCAGAACACGCTCGTCATCAACGCGCTGCTCCGCTGGGGATCTGACGTGCTGAGGGTGAGGTACCTGCCGCGCCTCGCCACCGACATGGTCGGCGCCTACGCGTTGTCGGAGGCGGGGAGCGGATCGGACGCGTTCGCGCTCGCCTGCCGCGCAGTCCCCGACGGCGACGACTGGCTGCTGACCGGACAGAAGATGTGGATCACGAACGCTCAGGAGGCGGGGCTCTACATCGTCTTCGCGACCGTGGATCCCGAGCTGGGATACCGGGGGATCACCGCGTTCATGGTGGAGCGGGACACGGCCGGCTTCGCCGTCGGCAAGAAGGAGGACAAGCTCGGGATTCGGGCGTCGTCTACCTGCGAGCTGGTGTTGCAGGACGTACGCGTCCCGGCCTCAAACGTCCTGGGCGAGGTCGGGACGGGCTACAAGGTGGCGATTGAGACGCTGAACGAGGGGCGGATCGGGATCGGCGCTCAGATGCTCGGGCTCGCCCAGGGGGCGCTCGACCACGCGCTCGGGTACATCCAGGAACGGCAGCAGTTCGGCCGACCGATCAGTGACTTCCAGGGTGTACAGTTCCAGATCGCGGAGCTGGCAACCCAAGTTGAGGCGGTTCGCCTGATGGTGTACAACGCCGCACGGCTGAAGGACGCGGGCCAGCCGTTCCTGGTGCCTGCCGCGATGGCCAAGCTGTTCTCCTCCGAGGTGGCCCAACGCGTCGCCTCGGTCTGCATCGATCTGTACGGCGGCTACGGCTTCACGCGAGAGTATCCCGTGGAAAAGCTATATCGAGACGCCAAGATCGGGACGATCTACGAGGGGACGTCCAACATGCAGAAACAGACGATCGCCAAGGCCCTCATGAGGGGGTGACGTGAACACCGACCGTGCCCAGCTGACCCCATCGAAGCCCGGCCTCCGCGAGCAGCTCGGACTCGGGAGATCCCACGCCACGTTCGCCCTCGTGATCGGCGGCCTGGGCGTCGGTGAGCTGCTCATCATCGCGCTGGTCCTGCTCTTCTTCTTCGGCGCCAAACGGATCCCGGAGATCGCCAAGGGGCTCGGTGGGGGCATCAAGAGCTTCAAGGCCGAGCTGACTGAGGAAGACGACCAGAATCGCGACCGCCGGCTGCCGCCGGAGGACCGCGATGCCCGGGGAGACTGAGACCGGCCCAACGCGACCGAGCGGTCGTCGCGACCCGGCGAAGGCGCCGCGCGCTCATTCGGGTCGGCCTCGCGCCCCTACTGCAGACGCGCACGCTCTCGACAACCTGGTGGTGGTGCTCGACGAGCCCCAGGACGTGGTCAACGTGGCTGCGGTGGTACGAGCCATGATGAACATGGGGCTCCATCGGCTCCGCCTGGTGCGACCCGTCGACTTCGATCCCTACCGCGTCGCGGGCATTGCACACCGGAGCGCCGTGGTGGTGGGAGCGGCCGAATTGCACGACGACCTCGCGAGCGCAGTCGCCGACGCGGTCTTCGTGGCTGGTACGTCCGCGCGCCCGCGCACGGCGAACCGCAACTACGTGCGACCCCGCGAGGCCGCCCCGGGTCTGATCGAACGTGCCGCCAGCGGTACCGTCTGCCTCCTGTTCGGCCGTGAGGACCGCGGGCTGACCAACGAGGCACTCGACCTCTGCCACACGGTCGTTGCCATCCCCACCACACCCGAGTACTGGAGCCTGAATCTCGCCCAAGCGTTTCTGGTGGTAGCGTACGAGCTGTTCCTTGCCGCCGGGGGGGCAGCCGGGGACCTCCCGCAGGGGCGACACGCGACCGACCCCGCCACGCGGGCCGAGCTTGAGAGCATGTATTCCGCGCTCGAGGACGGGCTCCGCCGTATCGCCTTCTTCAAGGGGGCGCGGCGGCCCGATTCGGTGCTACGGACCCTCCGTACAGTGCTGGGCCGGGCCGAGCTCGACACGCGCGAAGCGCGTCTGGTCCGAGCGATCGGGTTCGAGATCGGGCACTATCTCGACCGCACGGGCAAAGGGGGCTGAAGTCTTTGCTGCGCCTTGACTTGGCAAGCCACGAGGGGGCTAACTATCTTTGTCGATCGTCCCCCGGGGGTCCCATGATTTCGAACTCAAGCCCCAGCGGCACCGCTGCACGATCCGCTGCACGGTCCGCCGCACAGTCTGGTACGCGGTTGGCGGCATGACGCGCTCGGTCGAGGCCACGGCCGGGCATCCCAGCGTCGCGGAGAGGTACCGCGTCCTGCTCGATATCGGGCGCACGCTGACCGGCACCTTGAGCCACGACGATCTCTATCGAGCAATCCACCGGGAGACCGCGCGCGTGCTGGAGGCGACGGGGTTCTACATCTCCCTTTATGACGCTGATCGCGATCTCGCGACCATCGTCTTCAACGTGGACCGAGGGGTGAACAGGCATGTCGAGCTCACCTACCGGGGGAGCGACAGCGAGGTCATCCGCGAAGGCCGCGGCTCCATGGTGGAGGATGGTCCCGAGCTGAGGTCCGCCTCGGTCGTGGAGAACGAGGACGGCGAAGTAGCCCGCTCGGCGATCACCGCGCCACTCACGCACAAGGGCAAGGTGCTGGGGGTGATCAGCACACAGGGCTATCGAGCGCACGCCTATACGACGGACGACCTCGAGCTGCTGCAGGGAATCGCCGACGTCGCGGCCGTAGCCCTCGAGAACGCCCAGTTCGTGGCCGAGTTGGAGCGACAGCGAGCTGAGGCCGAGTGGATCGAGGAGATCGGCCGTGCCCTCGCCTCGTCCCTGGATCCCCAGGAGGTACTCCAGAAGGTGATCGACGTGGTGCTCGCGGCTTTCCCCGTGGATGGAGCGGCAGTCTGGCTCATAGAGAACGAGCACCTGGCGCGCATGGCGGCCTCGGCGGGCCGGATTGCCATGATCGAAGGAAGCGAGTGGGATCTGCGCGGCCCGCTTGAGCAGCGCCTGCTCAAGGAACGCAAGCCATTCATCATCCCTGACCTGGAGGCGAGTCCCGCGGTACCGACCGGGCTGCGCGAGCAACTCAGGGGTGGGTCCGGAATCGCGGTTCCGCTGATCGTCGGCAGCGAGGTCGCCGGCTTGCTCTCGGCGGGCAGCACGCGCACCGACTACTTCACCGAGGACCAGACCCGGATGTTGCTCCGGCTGTCCAACCAGGCCTCACTCGCACTCGAGAACGCACGTCTGCACGCCAGCGTGCAGGCGCTGTCTCTCACCGATGCGCTCACCGGCCTGCCCAATCGACGGCACCTCAACATCCACCTCAAGCGTGAAATCGCCGCGGCCCGTCGCGGGCGCAACCTCGTCGTTTGCATGCACGATTTGGACTTCTTCAAGGACTACAACGACTCGAAGGGGCACCTGGCCGGCGACGACGCATTGCGCGCTTACGCCCACATCCTTGCGGAGGAGAACCGGGCCATGAACCTGGTGGCCCGCTATGGAGGGGACGAGTTCGTCTCGGTCCTCTCGGACAGTACCCTCGAGGCCGCCTCGATCTACGTGCAGCGCGTCGAGGCGAGGATGGAACGCGATCCCGTCCTGGCTCCCTTTGATATCAGGGCGAGCACTGGGCTCGCGGCCGTCGACCGCACGCGGATGAAGGGCGCCGAGGACGTGCTCAACGCCGCAGACACCGATCTGTACCGGATGAAAGGCAAGCGGCGCAGATGAGCACTCCACAGCCGACGGCCACCGAGCCCGCAGCAGAGGCCGAAGTCGCGGAGCTGCTCGAAGCCGCCGAGGAGTGGGGGCGCGAGGCCGGCGACTTCACGCTCGGGTACTACGGGCATCGTGTGCAGTTCGAGAACAAGGTCGACGGCACGCCGGTGACCATGGCCGATCGGGGTGCCGAGCAGTTGCTCCGTGAGCGGATCACGGCCCGCTTCGCCGACCACTCGGTGCTCGGCGAGGAGTACGACGAGGCGAACCCGGGCGCCCGGGTCCGTTGGGTCCTGGATCCGATCGACGGCACCCGCTCGTTCGCGCGCGGGGTGCCGCTCTTCGGCGTTCTCATCGGGATCGAGGTGGCGGGTGAGGCCGTGGTGGGCGTGGCGAGCTTTCCCGCTCTAGGTGAGATCGTGACCGCTGGACGGGGGCTCGGCTGCCGCTTGAATGGCGAGCCCTGCCGTGTTTCCGACACCGACCGAATCGAGGACTCACTCGTGCTCACCACCGACGTCGAGAGCATGCTCGCCCGTCCCGAGGAAGCCGGCTTCCGCCGGCTGCAGCAGCGCGCCCTCTTCGCCCGCACCTGGGGAGACTGCTACGGCCACTGCTTGGTCGCGACCGGCCGCGCCGAAGTGATGGTCGACCCGGTGATGGCCTCGTGGGACGCCGGCCCCTTCCCCACCATTGTGACCGAGGCGGGCGGCCGCTTCACGTCACTCACCGGCGACATCACGATGCACGGCAAGTCCGGCGTCTCGACCAACGGCCGGCTCCATGACGAGGTGCTTAGGGAGCTCGCGGCGCGTTAGGTTGAGTAGTTGGGCTCTATCTTTCGCGCTTCATACTCAATCGTGCCAATCTCGTTAAAGAGGGCCCTTCACCGGCCGCCGTTCTCATGATTACGATCAGCCCGGTCCGTCGCGCCCTCATCCCCGTCGACTCGTCTGCTGCCGCCCTGATCAGCGCCCCAAACTACGACGAGTTCCAGAGCGATCACGAAGTCTGGGAGCTCCTTCAAGACCATCCCAAGAGCGTGCTGCGAGTGACGATGGCCCATTGCGATGTGGACTCCCCTGCAGCGATCGGCCGCGGCGATTCGCAGGATGCTCTGGCGAGAGCCGTGGTGAATATGAAGGAACTCAAGGCGAGCGAACTGACCAAGGAGGTGCAGGATATCCTCTGGGTCTACGAGATCGACGATCCCAACCGCCCAGAGGTACGCCAGATCGGTCTGGGCGGCATGGCTCGCACCAGTGAGATCCGGACCGAGGCGACCCCGCAGGGGGCCATCATCCGGAACGAAGGAATCCGTGAGCCCAAGGCGCGCGGCCGGGCCAACCTGATCCAAGCCACTGACGCGACCATCGGCGTAGTGAACAACGCGATCGACGACGTGACGGGCGAGTTCCTCAGCAACTTGGAGGCGCACGCCGACGGCGCTGGGCCGGACCTAGAGGTGGTCGATGAAAGGGGGAGCCGGCATCGTGTATGGGTCGTGCGCGACGCGCAGACTGTCCAGCGATTCCAGGAGCTTCTCACTGAGGAGCCACACGCTTATGTGGCCGATGGGAATCACCGGAGCGCCGCTGCGGCCATGCTCGGATACGAGCATTTCCTGAGCGTCTTCTTTCCGGCTCGCACCATGGGTATCCGTCCGTACAACCGGCTCGTGCGGGTTCCAGCGCTTCCGACGAAGCAGCTGACAGCTGTGATCGAGGAGAAATTCGCACTCGATACTCCCGCCGAGACGGGCCCCTATCAATCCACCGCAACCCATGACCTCGGGCTCTACACGCCTGACCGTGGCTGGCTGCGTCTACGACCGATTCCGCGGACCTTCGACCCGAACGACGCGGCCGAGGCCATCGACTCCGGCATCGTCCAGAAGAACCTCTTTGCCCACGTCTTCGGCATAGCTAACGCCGGCGACGATCGGCTCACTTTCGTAGGCAGCAACAAGGACGCGGCGTGGCTACAACGGGAGGTGGACGAAGGGCGAGCAACATATGCGGTAACGCTCCCCGCGGTCACCATGGACGAGTTCATCGAGGTATGCCGCCAGAGCCGGCTCATGCCCCCCAAGTCGACCTGGTTCGAGTCCAAGGTCCGCAGCGGGCTGGTGATGGCCCTGCTGGATTCCTAGCCGGCTCCACAACGAAGTGCTGAAGGAACTCACCGGGGATAGCTGAACCCAATGCACCCCTGGCCTCGTAGGTGGGATCGACGGGAGGAGTGGGAAGCGAACCGGAGATCCCTTCAGACGGACGGTGGACATGACCAAGACGACGCGGGCGGTGACAATCCGGGACTTCCTGATCTTTCAGATCAAGTTGATCCTGGACGGCCTCAAAGACGTCGTTCTCATGAGCGTCTCTGCCGCGGCGGTCGTTCTCGACATCGTGTCCGGAGCCGGGCACCGGCCACGGCTGTTCTACTCCGTCCTGAGAATCTCCGAGCGTTTCGACCTCTGGCTCAACCTGAATGGAGCGACGTCCGGGTTTGATGGGTCAGGGGATGGCTTGTTCGGAGCGAGCACAGCCGGCAGCAACACATTCCTCGGGCAGCTCGAGCAGTTCGTGCGTGGAGGCGACGTGCCGCGTCGGAAGAAGAAGAGGGCCTGACGTCCGTCAGACAGAAGATGTCCAGGGCCCCCCTCCTTCCCTGACCATCGCCTCGAGCGTAAATTTCGGGCACACATAGTTCTCGATGAACTCCAGAAGCGCGCCAGCGATCCCCCGAAGAGCCTCCTCCGCGCCCTCTTCGGTGCAGTTTCCCTCCTTGTCGAACGCTCCGCGGACACCGGCGATCGAAACGGCCCCCGGGAGTACCAGCGCTCCGACGTGTGAGCAGATGCCCCGCAACTGCTCCAGCGACTTTATGGCGCCGATTCGTCCCGCCGCCACGCCAAGCAGGGCTACGGGCTTTCCCGAAAGCGCTGAGGGGAAACCGAGGTTCTCGATGATGAGCTTCGCCATCGCGGAGAAGCTCCCGTGGTACTCTGGCGTAGCGATGATGACTCCCGACGCTCCCTCGATCGCAGACCCGAGCCGTCGAGCGTCCTCTGTTGGCGGCTCACCCGGAAAAGCAAGTGCGAGCTCGCGCCCATCGAAGACAGCGATGGGGACACCGCGGCGCACGAGCTCGCTGTTCACCACGCTCATGGCCATGGCGGTGTAGTTATCCGGACGGCTGGTCGCAGAGATGCAAACTATCGGGTGCATCGTTCGCTCCGGTATCAGGGTGGAACGCGGGTTCCCATGGCTGGGCGCTTCGACCTGCCATCCTCCGGCGTTTCGGTGAGAGCTCTCCGAGAACCGCTCAAGACGGAGCCTTCGGTCCTGGCAGATTAAGCCTACCTACGTCGGGGTCACGGAGCGCTGAAGTAACATAGGAACAAGTGCCCCCCCGCGGGTCCTTGACGGTTCTCAAAAGGGACCCATCGGCGGGACGGGTGCTCCCGTATGCCTGAGCAGGTAGAGCAGGCGGACACCAGGGTTCCGCATCAGTGGTGCGACGCGAATCCCCTCAGAACTCGACCTTAGCGGGGGGTGCTGGGACAAGTGGGTTCCGGGAAGCTCAAACCGCCTCCCGTGATCTGGATCGAGATCAGAACTCGGCGCTACGCGCGGTACCAACCTCCTGTTCCAGCAGCCGGAGCAGGAACATCAATGCGGTGATTAGCAAGAACGCGGCCCCAGCCATCGTTGGGATCGAGATGAAGCCGAAGACGGATAGATAGCGGCCGGTACACGGCGCGCCTGTCGTACACAGTTCTATATCCAGCGTCGGTTTCCACTGGATGGTCACGTGGTACGCCGCGATGAGCAGCCCCCCTACCGATAGCGGAGTCGCGAAACGCCATACCCCGGGGTCGCTTCTGAGCAGCCCCACTCCCAGAACAAACACGAGCGGGTACATCGCGATGCGCTGGTACCAGCAGAGCGAGCAAGGCATCAGGTGTGCGATCTCGGACAGGTAGAGGCTTCCCGACATCGCGACGAGAGACACTCCCCAGGCCCATCCGATCGGATGGCGTTCCTTCCCTACCAGGCCGCTTCGCAGGCGCTCGCGGCCGCTAGGCAGGGCGAGCGCAGCGCCCAAGCCGAGGGCGAGCAGGACCGCCACCAGCGTCCATACGCCAAGAGCCGTGACGATCGTCGCGTAGTAGGCCACCGACTACCTCCGTTCGCGGTTCGCACACGAGGCCATCGCGCCCAGGAGCTTCATCGTCTGACTCAGCCGCAAGTGCGCGTCGCTGCGAGAGGGAGATTCACACGCACGTAGTATCCGCGTTCTTACCAGATTTGAGCCAACCTACGTCAGGGTCGCCGAGCGCTGAAATAGCATAGGAAGAGGCAGCCCTCCCCCCGAAGGTCCCTGACGGTCCTTGGAAGGGACCCACCCGCCAGGCGGGTCCTCCCTTCTCCCTGGGCATCTCCCCTACTCGCCTCACGCCGGCCCCACCCCCCAAAACCGCGTGCGCAAAGGGCTTAGTCCCCCTATCCTTTCGTGGCACTGAGCGTCTGGTCATTCCTGACCGGAAGGTAGGGTCATGACTGATCCCGTTACCCGCATGAACGCAGCCCTTTCAGGCCGCTACTGCTTCGAGCGCTAGCCCGGCGAGGGAGGGATGGGCCGATAACGCAGTGCGCGGTCGGTTCCGCGTCCTGCGCTGACGCAACCCCTTTCGGCTTCACCCGGTTCCACTACGGACGGGCGTTCCGACCGTGCCCGCGAGGTCTCAAAGGCTCTCATTGATGGGCCACGACAGGGCGGTGTTCCCATTGCGGCATGCCAGGCACGATCCCCCCGTCCTGCGACTCATCGCGCTCAACGGTCTCATTCGGGTGGCCGCCGCCGCTTCGGGGCAACTGTTCGCGTTCTTGATCGCGGAGCGCATGAGCATGCGAGCCGGTACCGGTGCGGTCGTGGTGGGCCTGGTGGGAGCCGCGTTCTTCGTTACCGAGCTCGTGGGTGCGCCATTGGCCGGCCGCCTAGCGGACCGTTTCGGGCAACGCCGTGTCCTGCGCTACGGTACGCTTTTCGGGATCGTGTCTTCGGTGGTCGCTACGGCAGCGGTCCTTAGTGGTGGCCCGACCGGATCACTCCTGGCGATTCTCGTGATCGCACGCTTCAACGAAGGCGCCAGCGCTGCCTGCGCGGTGCCGACGACCCTAGTACTGCTTTCTCGTGCGACCACGGACAGCCCGCGAGACGCCTACGCGTGATGGGCCTCTTCGAGATCACGTCATTAATCGGCATGATCCTCGGCTTCCTAATCGCCGGCGTAAGCTGGGACGGGCTGGGGGCCAAAGCCTTCCTCCTGCTTGCCCCTCTGTACATAGGTGCCTGGCTACTTGTCGGAACGCCGCACCTTGCCGAGAAGGCGTTGCCAGATGAAGCAGCGCCGGTGTTCAGCACCCTTCTGCGCCTTGCCAAGAGCCCGGGAAACGTCGCCTTCGGGGTCTCGTGGCTCGCGGTTAACGCGGTCGTCGGCCTCTGGATCCAGCAAGCGCCATACTTACTCAAGCTGCCCTCACGCTCTCCCACTCAAGCGCTAGTGGGCGGCTACACCGGCAGGGAGATCGGCATCGTATTCAGCGGCTGGGGAGTCGTACTCCTGGTGGGGATCGCCCTCTGGTCACTCCTGGGCGCCCGATGGCCGCGGCGACGCGTTCTCGCGCTCGCCCTGGCCGGCATGCTTGGGGTGGTGGCTACGCTCGCGTTTCTGAACCACGGCGCGCCCGTGGCCCTCTTGGCACTCGCAGCGTTCTTCGTTCTCGTCGAGAGCGGGTACACGCCGGCCGCCTTCGCGCACCTGGCGGATGCGACTGTGACGGTCGATCCCTCGCGCGGCACAGCGCTGGGCCTCTACTCCGTCCTTCTCGCTGGGGGACAGCTGATAGGCAACGTCATGGGCGCGCCATTCGCCGCTCATTGGCAGATGGACGGTGTCCTTGCACTCACTGCCCTGCTCGCGCTGGTGTCCGTGGCTGGCGTGGCCCGTATGCCCGGGTCAGCGGCGGCCAAGCCCCGCCACCCGTAGGGTGATGCGCCCAGCGAGCCCCGCGAGAAAGCGTTGTGTGGCCGCATCGGCCGCCGCTTGCTGGAGCGGAGTGGACCAGGTCGGGTAAGCGTGGATCGTCCCGGCGAGGTCACTCAACCGTAGGCCGTGTTGGATCGCCAAAGTGTACTCACCGATAAGCTCGCCGGCTCTCGACGCGACGACGCTCGCGCCGATGACCCTCCCGTCGGGCCGCGCGACCACTTTGATGAATCCCACAGCCTCTCCGTCTGCGATACCTCGATCCGCCTGCGCCATGTCCCAACGGTGGACGCGCACACTCTTCCCGTAACGTGCCCGCGCCTCGGCTTCAGTGAGCCCAACGCGCGCGGCTTCGGGATCGAGGAACGTGACCCACGGCACCGCTACTGGGACTCCGCTGCTGCGGCCGGGAAGGAGCGCGTTGCGCACTGCCTGAAACGCCTGCCAGCCTGCCAAGTGAGAGAACTGGTGACCGCCCACCACGTCGCCCGCGGCGTAAACATGCCGTGCTGTGGTGCGTAGGTAGCGGTTTACGGTGACACCCCTTGCGCTGTGCTTGACTCCGGCGCGGTCGAGGTGCAGCCCCTCCACATCGGGCCTCCGACCCGCGGCCACCAGCAGCATGTCATCCTCCAGCTCGCTGCCCTCGGCCAGGAGCGTGAAGCAGGCGCCGTCATGGCGCACGTCCCGCACGATGCCCCGCACGAGTCTGATCCCCTCTCGGGTGAGCATCTCCGCGACGAACGCCTGTACCTCGGGCTCTTCGCGCTCCAGCAGATGCTCGCCTACCACGGCGACCTTCGCGCCGAGACGTCGATAGGCCAGCGCCATCTCGAGGCCGACTGGGCCAGCGCCCAGCACCAACAGGCGCGCGGGAAGAAGCTGGTTCTCAAACCAGCCCTCGTACGTGACATACGGCACGCCCGAAAGCCCGGGGATCGCGGGGATGGTCGGACGCGCGCCTGTGCAGATCAGGAAGCGTTTTGCGTCGAGGACACGAGCGCCGACGCGCACGGTGCGCCGATCAACGAACTCGGCCCTGCCCTCGATCACGTCGATGCCCTTCCGGGCGAGCATGGCCGGACTTTCCACATCGTACGCAGATTCTATGGCACGTCGCACGTAGGCCACCACGCGCGCCATGTCCACGCCAGTCACGGATGCATCGACGCCGTAGCTGCCGGCGTAATTCACCTCACGCGCCACCTTCGCGGCTCTCAGGAGGGCCTTGCTCGGGACGCAGCCCGTCCACGTGCAACCGCCCCCGACGCGGTCCCTCTCGACGAGGGCGACTCTCGCGCCGAGCCGGGCCGCGAAGGTCGCTCCAACCAGCCCCCCCGCGCCCGCGCCGATCACGGCCAGGTCGTATCGCATACTCATGCAGGTCGCTCGGCGATGTAGACGCCGTAGCTGATCGTGCCGGCAGCGATCGCATCCGATGCCTCACGGAGTAATCCTCGAGCCTCTGTGACGTCGATCCTCACGTCGGCCTCCAGGTTGCCTGTCGCGGCGGCCAACGCCACGCCTACCAGGTTACGCTTGACTCGGATGATGAGCTCACGGATGGCGTCCGGCTCGAGACGCCGACGGATGACTAGGAATCCGACGTCCTCCAGGGCGCGCGCGTAGTCGCGGAAAGTCATTGCCCCCGATAGGCAGGTGCCAACGTGGACCCACTCTCGCAGCGCAGGTGAGAGCTCGCCTTCGAGAACCATGTCGGTGAGCGCCAGCCGGCCGCCAGGGCGCAGCACACGGTGCATCTCGGCAAGCGCGCCCGGCGGATCGGTGAACGTACTGAGCGCGCATTCGCACAGAACCGCGGAGAAGCTCGCAGTGTCCCACGGCACCGCATGCGCGTCGCCAGGGCGCAGCTCCAGGCGATCGTCGCGGTAGACCGGAGCGGCAGCGTCCACCCCGAATCCTCGAACCGGTAGATCCGCCAGCACTGCGCGTAAACTGGCACCGTTGCCACATGCCACGTCGAGCACTGTGTCGTCAGGACCGAGCCCGAGCTCGCCGGCCAGGCGCCGCGTTAGGGCCAGCCCGCCGGGATGGAAGGAGTCGCCGAGCAGAGCCCTGACGTCGGAGCGGCCGTAGAAGACGGCGCAACAGCTGGCCTGGCTGGCCGGGCCGACACGAACCCCGTAGCGGTGCCGAGGTGTGGGACGCTCGGGCCGGAAGCAGGCAAGCTCCTCCCACACCACTATCGCAGGACCGACTGCCGTCTTCAGGGCCGCGCGCAGACGGGCCTCGAGCTCCGAGGGAGGCAGCGCGACGCGCGCGTTCACGATCCAGCGCGTGTCGCGAACGGACAAGAATTGGTCCCCGCCGTCCACGATCGGCTTTCCCCCTCGGTGGGTGAGGGCACCTCTGACCCCCAGCGGATCGACGGAAATTACCTTTACGTGCGCTATCGGCACGTCCGTGAGGCCAAACAAGAAATCACTGATCATAGCCGCCGGCTCGAACAGCTCCGGGCTGGTGATCCGCACGCGCGCGTTACACCAACCGAGCAGCGCCTCTGCGTTCGCATACCGATCGTAGTCCAGCTCCAGAGGGGCGGCCATGCTCGCCGGCGCTGTCGCGAGCCATCGGCCCAGACCGTCTCCTGTCGCGCCCGAAACAGCCACGATGGCAGCGTCGGGCCGGAGATCACGGATCGCGGGCGTGACGTCGGGTGGGTCCAGATCGAGACGGCTTACGAGAACCACATCCGCTTCCTCGATCTGCTTGCGGAATAGGTACGCGACGTCCGCGGGCATGGCTCCCGACTCGAACTCGAGCACACGCCAGGGATCCACCACCACCCCAAGTGGCGCGAGCTCGAACCGGCCACCGTGGCGGTCGGCAAGCGGGGCAAGCACTGTGGCCACGAGGTCAGTGCAACTGCCGACAGCCTCGGCGATGGCCACGGTCATGCCCGCGTCGGCCACCGCGAGCAGCGCGCTCTCCAGCTCGTCGTAGCGGCAGCAGAAGCACCCGCCGGCGATCTCCCGGACCGCGACGCCATCCTGCTCGCAGAACGCCGTATCCACCAATGAGCGCCCCTGGTCGTTCGTGACGAGCACCACGCGCTCGCCGCGCTCGCGGAGCCTCTGCGCCAGGGCGCGTGCGAGCGTTGTCTTGCCCGCGCCCAGAAAGCCGCCCAGGACGTGAAGCCTCACACTAGGCCCCGGGGGCGCCGCAACGCGTTGTACTCGCAAAATGAAACCGGCGAGCCGGCACGGTCCACGATGTGAACACAGCACTGATCAACGCGATCTTGGTCGTACGTGTGCACGTCCATAAAGGGCTTGATCCCGATCGCTACGAAGTTGCGATAATCGGACCAGTCGATCCCATCATCGGGCTGAGCGAGCAGGTCGAGCAGCGCGTCGATGGTGGCATCCTCAGCCGCCGCGTCGAGCATGTGCTGCGGCAGCCGGTCGCGAAACCGCGACACGAACTCTGTGACGTCAGGATGCTCCCACGTTTCATACTTGGGGAAGTACCGCGATATGGGGATGACTCGTCCGTCCCGGACCAGGCCGACCGCGAGGGCGAAGCAGTTCGGGTGCGAGCAGGGAATGGGCCCGAAGTCCTCCTCGATGAAGAGCCCCTCGGTCTGCCGCGCCACCTCGTGCACGACCTCAGCGAGCGTGAGGCGCATCGGGGCGCGAGTGGTATCGTACCGCCCCGAATAGAAGGCGGGCTGAAGCACCACGAGTTCATGCTCGGATGGTGATCGATCACCATGCGCACAAGGGCGCCGATCTGATCGAGATTGATGCCCCGCGTGACCGTCATCACGGGCAGCACGAAAAGGCCTGCATCCGATGCGTTCCGGATCGCCCGCTGTTTGATCGGGAACAGGCCCTTCGCACCGCGGATCAGCTCATAGGTACGCTCGTCAAAGCCGTCGAATTGGAGATAGAACTGGAGCTGGTCACGCCCTGCGTCGAGCGCAGCCAGGCGCTGGACAAAGTCCGGATCCGTAGCGAGCCGGAGTCCATTGGTGTTGATGTAAATCTTACGGATACCCCGCTCGAAGCAGATTTCGACGAGGCGCTCGAGGTCAGGGTGGATGGTTGGCTCGCCGCCCGACAACTGCACCATGTCGGTATCGCCCTTCCCGGACTCAAGCAGCCGGTCCAGTTTCCCTGCGAACTCCTCGACGGACATCTGCCACGTGAGGTGTGGCGACGAGGCCGCGTAACACGTCGGGCAGCTCAGATTGCACTTCTCCGTGATCTCGAAGATGAGGGTGCAGCTGTGGCTGAGCAGACAGCCCTTGCCACAGCCGCCGAGGTTGGGTCAATAGGTGTGTAAACGTATCAGGCGGCATTCTTCCGCTGTTGGGTTGAGACGGGCTTTCCGTCTTCGAACTTCCTTCCTTCAAACACGTCCTTGAGGAGGTGAGGAGCGTCGAGCCTTCGGAAGCGCTTCTCGGCCACCAAGAGCGACTTCCAGATCAGCGCCGTAGCGCTCTCGACCCGCTTGAATCGCTTCGCCGCCGTCGTCCTGAGCCGTACCGCAGCGAACGGGCTCTCGACCACGTTCGTCGTGCGTAGATGCTTCCAGTGATCCTCGGGGAAGTCGTAGAACGCCACCATCCGCTCCCAGTCGTCCTCGAGTACGTCCACCGCCTTCGGATACCACGGCCTGTAGCGCCTGGCGAACACTTCGCGGGCCTTCACAGCCTCGGACCGGCTCGGTGCGTAGACCACGGCCCTGAGAAGATCCTTCGCCTCGCTCTGCTCCCGCTGCGGCAGCCGGTCCAGCACGTTCCTCATCTTGTGGTTCCAGCACCGTTGCTCGCCCGCCTCAGGCCATACCTGCCGTACTGCGCCCCAGATCGCCGCGTTACCGTCCGCCATCAGAAGCCGGGGCGCCTCGATGCCGCGTGCCTTCAGATCCCGCAACACCTCCGACCAGGACTCGACCGACTCTCGGTAGCCCGATCTCAGGGCCAACACTTCCTTCGTCCCGTCTCGCATCGCGCCCAGAACCACCAGCAGTGCTGCCTTGTCCCGCTCGAGCCCCGCCTTCACGTAGATCCCGTCCGCCCAGACGTAGACGACCTCACGGTCGGCCAGCGAGCGCTTCGACCATTCCTCGAATTCCGCCGTCCATCCCGCCCGCAGCCGCCGAATCGAAGACTTCGACAACGGGGCCCCCTCGCCCAGCAGGCCCCGCATCGCCAGCTCGAAGTCTCCCTCCGCCAGCCCGTGCAGATACAGCTCCGGAAGCAGAGCACCCAGCTCCTTCGTCCGTCGTGCGAACAACGGCAACACCCGACTCTCGAACCGCTCCTCGACGCCCCGAACCCGAGGGCGTCGGAGCATGATCGTGCCCGAGCTCATCGCCAACCGCCTCGGCTTGCCATATCCGTTGCGGTAGCCCTCGGCCGAGTCCACCGTACTCCTGCGCTCTGACTTCTCCCGGCCTAACAACTCCGTGACTTCCTCCTCCATGATCTGTTGGATGAACTCCTGCGCCTTCTCCCTAACCATCCCCTCGAGCGTCTCCCACATCGGCCTGCTGGACGCACCCTGGGGTCCCGCGATATCCTCTCTCATGAGGCGACGTTCCTTTCCCCGGGCTGTCACCCGGGCTCGCTGGTTTAAATCTCAGCGGAAAGGTACGTCGCCTCTCTTTTTACACACCTTTTGATCCTACCTCGCGGAGAGTGTCACGGAGGTCTTCACCGGCTCATACCTGGAATCGCGCACCGCGATCTTGAAGGACCCCGGCGCGAGCCCCTCCGCAGACAGCGGCGTCGGGCCACGAGCGACGACCCGTGTCCCCGCACGCACTTCGACCTCCGTGCCCGGTTCCGCGGTCAGCACGCGCAGGGCGGCTCCGCTGGCGTCAACAGTCCCCCGGGCTACCGCCTCGAGCGCTTCCTTGAGTTCGCGCGCGGACTGGAAGCGCTCGTCCGGAGCGCGACGTAGGAGCCGAAGGACGATGCCTTCCATCGCGGGAGGCACCGCAACCCCCGTCTCAGCGACCGGCCGCACCTCAGCCCGGTCGCTCGCGAGCATCAGCTCGTAGGTCTGATCCGTGGGTTGTCCGGCCGGCAATCCCATCCAGGGATCGCGCCCGGTCAGGAGCGCGTAGAGGATCACTCCGAGCGCGAAGAGATCAGTGCGCCCATCCACCTCTCCGGCGCGGAGCTGCTCGGGAGCGGCGTACCCGGGCGTACCTAGCGTGCCTGTGGTAGTGAGCCGACTGTCCTGCTCACGCTCGGCGATTTTCGCGATGCCGAAGTCCAGCACCTTCACGAAGTCGCCACCCGAGCGGTCCTGCGTGAGCATCAGGTTCTCGAGTTTGAGATCCCGGTGCACGACCGGCTCGTCACCCTCGGAGGCGGCCATCAGAGCTTCGCACGCCTGGAGCGCCACCCGCACAACGCGCTCAGCCGGCCAGGGCCCCTCCTCATGCAGCACGTCGGCGAGGGTCTTCCCCGCCACGTACTCCATCGTGAAATAGATCAGCCCGGCCTCGAGATCTTCGTCGTACGTGCTGAGCCCCACGATGTGGGGGCACTGGGTTCCGAGGCGCTTCATGATCTGCGCCTCGCGCAGGAAGCGCTGTTGTGCGTTCTCCGCTTCGGCGCCGGTCAGGCGGTCCACCCCCAAGACCTTGAGTGCCTCGACCCACCCGCCCTTGACGTCTTCGACCTTGTAGACCGTGCCGAAGCTGCCCGCACCGAGGCGGGCGAGCACCCGCCATTTGCCGAGGAGGAGTGTCCCGACGAGCGGATCTTCCGGGTCGGTGAGGGCGTCGAACGCGACGGTGGGTTGCGACCTCGGGGGCTCGTCGGGCTTGGCCACGGGATCCCGGGGGGAGGAGCGGGGGGTGATTCCGTGAGAGCAGCCTAGGACCCACCGCGGCACCGGGCAAGAACGCGCAGGTCTGCGGGCGGGCCCTTGCCGCTCTCCGGCGCCCGGCTTCCATTGAGCCACCAACCCGAGCCCCACAGCCATGTATCCGAGCAGACTCGCGATTCCGACGTTGGTCGCCACGCTCGCCGGCTGCGAGGGTGACCCGGAGACCGCCGCGTCGCCGCTTCCGGAGCCTGCCGCAAGCGAGCTGTTCTTGGCTGCCGTCGACGCCGGGAATGGTGCGCCCCTGAGCGACGGCGAGCTGACCGTACGCTATCTGGTGCGCGCGCCGATCACGCTCGACGCGACGGCGGTGGAGCGCGTGCCCTCCGCGGAGCCCTACCGCATCGTGCACGCGGTCGCGGCGGACAGCCTGGTGGTGGAGGTGCGGCTGGAGGCGCCCTCCTACGCGCGGATCGACACCGTCCTGTCGGTGCCCCGCGGCGGGAGCGCCGGCCCGTTCCGGATCGCGATGGCACCCCGTACCGAACGCCCGGCCGGGGGTCGGGCGGCAGGAGCGGCCGCGGCCCGACCCGGGCCCAGACCGACCGCGCCGAGCCCGGAGCGCCGACCGACCGCCGCAGCCGCGGACGAGCTCGCGGACGCGAACATCGACCGGACCGGCCTACGCGACGGGGACGTCGCGTTCGATCGAGGAGACTGGCGGGCCGCCGTGGCCGGATACCGGCGCATGGCCACCCCACGCGGTAGCGGGCCCTATGCGAGCGAGTATCAGCTCGCGCTGGTGCGCCTGGGGATCAGCCAGATCAACCTCGGTCAGTGGCCCGGAGCCTACGAGGCGCTCACCGAAGCCGTCGCCTTGGACGACCGCCAGTACACGGGCTACTTCTACCTCGGGCAGGTGGAATGCGCGCTCGGGCGGTTCGAGGCCGGGCGCAGGACCCTGGGACAGGTCGACAACCTCGCGTCGACGATCTCCGAGGCGCAGCGCCCCATCGTTCTTGCCGTGGCCGACTACCAGCGCGCCGTGTGCAGCCACGACGAGT
Organism: Longimicrobiales bacterium; assembly: GCA_965237965.1. Taxonomy (GTDB): domain Bacteria; phylum Gemmatimonadota; class Gemmatimonadetes; order Longimicrobiales; family Gaopeijiaceae; genus UBA2988. The sequence continues at coordinate 1,285,981 of CBDEGT010000003.1, read as the reverse complement.
TCCAGCAGGCGTGTACCGCTGCGGAAGCACAGCAAACCGCGGCTCGCGCTCTGGCTGAGCTGGAGACCTTCATCGCGCGCGGCGAAGCGATGACGCCGGTCCCGGCACCCGTGCAGCAGGCCGTGACCGACGCGCGCCGGCGGATGCGCGAGATCGCCGGGCGATAGGAGATCGCGGGAAAAGGTCGGGCGTCAGCCAGCGAGGTCGATCCGTAGCGACGCCCCGAAGAGGGCCGTCCGGTCGTTGTCCTTCGCCGCCCACTCGAACAGCATCCTCACGCTCGGCGCAACGCGACCCCCAAACGCCACGCGCCCATTGACGATCACCGTTACCGGCTCACCGAAGTCGAACTGGACGGGCGACAACAGCAGGGTGAACGCCCGTACCCCTTCGGTGGTCGCCTCGACGGTATTACCTCGGCGCACGAGGTCCACGCGTCCGGCTGGCGCCGACCGGGGGACAATCTTTCGCCTTCCCCTCCCGTCCATGAGGTTGCCGTCATCGAACCGCGCTTCTGAATCTACGGGGCCGAGCTGATCGATGATCAGCCAGTCGATACGGTTGTAGCGGTCCACCCACTCCGCCTGCCAAGACAGCCGATCCGGCAATGGGTTGCGAGCGTGCGCGTCGACGAACCGCTCGAACGCAGCCCGCTCATGTGGCCACCAACGGGTGCTGTGTTCAGCATCCTCCTGGACACGGAACACGATCTCGGCGCCGAGCCGACGGAGATGCTCCACAAACGGCCTGACTCCCTCGGCAGGATAGAGCGGATCGCGTCCGCCGTTCACGACGAACATCGGCCTGTTCACGGCGTTGCCGGGGAACATGTCGCCGTCCGGCCGCACGCTACGGTTGCCCAATACGAGCATGTGGCCGTTGAGCGGGAGAAAGCTCGCGAATGAAGTCGGCTCACGGAACGCGAAGAAGTACACCCCCGTGGCGCTCGGGAGCCTCGGCGGAGGGTGCCCACGCACGAGCCCCTGTCCATCCCGCATCCCGGCATCGCCCGCGATCTCCCAAGCACTGGTCCGTGATCCCACCCGCCAACGCTCGATCGAGAAGCCTGGGGCTCCTGTCCGCCACCGGTTTGGGCGTGGGGGCCATCGTGGGAGGCGGCATCCTCGCGCTGGCCGGCGTGGCGTTCGCGATCACCGGGCCGAGCGCCGTCCTCGCATTCGCGCTGAACGGCGGGATCGCCCTGCTCACGGCCATGTCGTTCGCCGAGCTCGCCTCTCGCTTCCCGGAATCCGGCGGGACGTACGCCTATGCGCGAAAGGTCCTCACCGTAGAGGCGGCTTTCGCCGTGGGTTGGGTCGTCTGGTTCGCCTCGGTTGTGGCCGCGGTCTTCTATGCACTGGGATTCGCCGTCTTCCTGGTTCCGATGCTGGAGCAGCTCGTGCGCACCTTCGGCGGCGAGCCCCCGGATTGGATCGGAGGCCAGCTCGCACACTCGGCCTACGCTCTCGGCGCGGTGGCCTTCTACGTCTGGAGCCTCACGCGCTCCGCCGCGGGCGGCGGCCAGTGGGCTACGATCGGGAAGATCCTGCTCTTCTCCTTTCTGATCGCCGCCGGCCTCTGGGTCCTCGCCACCGACGTGCCGACGGGAGCGCAACTGACCGAGTCCTTTCGCCCGTTCATGGAGCGGGGTGGATCGGGCATGGTGAGGGCGATGGGGTACACGTTCATCGCGCTCCAGGGCTTCTACTTGATCCCCGCGCTGGGCGGAGAGGTCAAGAATCCCGAGAAGAACATTCCCCGGGCCATGTTTCTTTCGCTGGCCCTCGCGCTGACGATCTACATCCCTCTCCTCTTGCTGATCGTCGCCGTCGGATCGGAAGGGCGGCCGATCGCCTCGGTGGCCGCCGAGAACCCCGAGATTCTGGTAGCCACGGCGGTGCGCTCCTTCCTCGGCCCCGAAGGCTATTGGCTGGTCATCGTGGCCGGGCTCCTCTCCATGCTTTCGGCGCTGCAGGCCAACCTTATGGCCGCCTCTTCCATGGCGCGGACCATGGGAGTGGACCGCACGCTGCCCCAGCAGCTGGAAGGAGTCTCCGCTCGCTACGGAACGCCCGCGCCGGCCCTGAAGGTGACCGGCGTGCTGGCGGCCTTCCTGATTGTTGCGGTCCCGGACGTGCCGGTCGCGGGCGCGGTCTCCAGCCTGATCTTCCTGGCGAGCTTCGCGCTCGCTCACGGGGTCGCGTACCTCGTGCGCAAGCGTGCCCACAACGACAGTCCGTACCGGACCCCCGCCTTCCCGACCGTTCCCCTCGTGGGCGGATCGGCCTGTCTTGCCCTCGGACTCTACCAGGCCCTGGCCGTCCCTTCCGCCGGCGTGCTGGCTGCTCTGTGGCTCGGCCTCGGGGCGTTCTTCTACTTGACCCATCTCGCGCCGCGGGCACGGGTGGTGGACGCGTCCACCGAGGGGCTCGACCCACAGGTGATTCGACTGCGCGGCCGCAACCCGGTCGTCCTGGTACCCATCGCGAAGCCCGAAAACGCGGGCACACTCGTGAAGATGGCTCGCGCCCTCGCTCCCGATGTCGTCTCGCACGTGCAGCTGTTGTCCGTCGTCCGCATGCCCCGACAGCTCGAGACGGGGGTCCTGTTCCCTGAGCTCGTGGATGCGCAGCGGGTGCTCGGAGGCGCGCTCACGGCGGCGGTCGAAGAGGACCTGCGTCCCGAGGCGCTGATCACCCTCCACGACGACCCGTGGGTCGAGATCGCCCGCGTTGCGCGTCGGAGCCGTTGTGAGAGCGTGCTCTTCGGCGTGGGCGAGCTGGGAACGCCCATCATGTCGGGTCCCCTCGCAGACCTGATCCGCGAGGTGGACGCCGACGTGGTGATTCTCAGAGCTCCCGTGGACTGGGATCCCGACCACGCGGTACGGATCCTGGTTCCCTCTCGAGGGGGGCTGGAGCAAAGCCCCATCCGCGCCCGCCTGCTGGGGAACCTGGGCCGATCGATTCCACGGCAGGTCACCTTCCTCTCGGTGCTGCCGGTGCAGGCCAGCGTGGCTACGGCGCGGCGGGCCGAGGCGAGGCTCCGCAGCCTGGCGAACGACGAAGCGCAGGGCACGGGCACGATCCTGGTCGTGCGGAACGACGACGTGGTGGCGGAGGTCGTGCAGCGGTCCAGCGAGTGCGATCTCCTCGTCCTGGGGCTCAGGCGGGTGGACGGACGCCCAGTGTTCGGCGAAGTCATGATGAGCATCGCCCGATCCACATCCTGTCCGCTCCTGATGATCCGTCACCGCGCCTGAGCCTCACGATAGCCCGACGGTGACTCATCCACGGAGAAGAGATGGGGGGAGGAGAGCGGAAACGTCAGCCTTCCGAGCTCAGAACTCCCAGCGCGAGCCGTCGACCAGCTCGAAAAAGGCAAGCGACAGATTCGCGTCGCGCACGTTGCACTCGTGGTACTGGATGGTGGCATAGCGCAGGGTCACCTGGCCGGGAGCTCCACCATCCAGACCAACCGCTACAACTCCGTTCACGTCGGAACCCCAGAAGCTCGACGCTGCCAGATCGGTCGCCCCGCCCGCGAGGATGATCCCGTCCCAGACGAATCCCAGGCTAAAAGAGATCGTGCCCGTCACGATCAAAGCGCCGCGCCCCGAGCGGAAGAAACTGGCCGAGAAATCCCCATTCCATCGCACGACCGGGAAGGAGTCGGCGGGCAGCGCTGCGAAGTTCGGCCAGCTCACGATTGGAACGTCGATCGCGATCGGGAAGTTCGGGTCTTCCAGCACGGGCCACCGCACCTGGGCAGTGTCGATCAGCGCGGCCACGTCCCCGACATCCACGCTGTTTGGGCTGCCAGTGAGCTCGGTGTCCCCAGGGTCGACGGTGGGCGCATACGCGCCGGCGATTCCAGCGACGCCCGCGCCGCCTCCGTTCACGCACTGCCCCACGGAGGACGCGTCATCTCCGATCACGCCGGAGGGATAGCTGCCGTTTCCGTCCCTCACCCACACGTTGTTGTTGGGCGACATCAGAGCCGCCTTTGGGTTTACCGGCATCTTATGGAAGTTCGCGTACTGCCGAACCGTGCGCCGAGCGGGAGAGTTGGGAAAACGGGCATCCACCACCTCACCGACCGCCTCGAGCAGGTACACGTCGGTGTTGTCGTCGACGTTCGCGAGCCGCCGCTGGGCCACGGTCACATCCGCGTCGCCGACCACATAAGTGGCTGTGTCGCCGGCCACCCCGATATGCTCCCCCACGTAGCGCTCGAGCCCTGCGCGTGCCGCCGCGAGAGCCTCCTGCGCTTCCCCGGCCCCACTCGCGAGGGCAGCCTCGGCGCTCACCAGTTGATAGCCCGTAGCTCCCGCGACGGCCACGGCGAACAGGAGGAAGACGACCATCACCATCACGAATCCGCCTCGGTCCTGCGCGGGCCACGGCGTGCCACTGCAAAGGTCATTCGGTCTGGAGCGGGACATGGCCTCTCCTACATGGTGTTCGCGAGGGGAATATCCACGGTCCACCCGAAGTCGTACGTCAACTGCTGACTGCTCTCCCCCAACCCCTGCGACTGCGCGACCAGCCTGATTTGGGTGATCGAAGCCAGGCCCGCACCAGTGACCGACATCTGCCACGCCGCCCCGGTCCAGTACTCAAAATGGGCGTCGTCGGAGAGCCCGGTGACGAACTCGGTGAGCGTGCCGCCGAAGATCCCGCGATAGAGCGCCCGGTCTCCCGGAATCAACACCGATGCGGCGAACTTGAGCTCGGTCTGGCGGATGATTACCAGCGCGGAGCCAAACAGGTTGCTGACGGAAACGCCGGTCTCGTTGTCGATCCGCTCGAGGCGAAGGAACTCAGAGCTGATTCCGACCGTGTCGGCCCCGTTGTTGTAGCACACCTGCTCGGGACTTCCACCCGCGCCCAACATCTGCGACCAGGTGAGGTTGTAGTAGCTCCAGGTCCCGGACGGGTCGAGATAGCCGAATCCGCCGACATCGGCCGTCGTGATCGAGGCGGTTCCTCCCGGGATGTGCACTGCCACATCGCTCGCGATCCCCCCGCAGACCATAGCTGTAACCATGGGAGCGTCGATCACGAGACGGCTCGAATCGGCGAACACCACTCCGCCTCCCCCGACCGAGCGAATCTCTGTGGCGATTACTTCGGTCAGGGCCCGAGCGTTTTCCTGAACCTGGCTACGCAGGAGCACATGGGAATAGAAGTCGTTCTGCACCAGGAACAGCGCGCCCACGAGCAGGACCAGCCCGGACGCGATGGTAAGGGCGATGACCGCCTCGGCCAGAGAGAACCCGCCGCGCGCGGCCCCGATGCTCCCGACGCCCGCCATGCGGCCGACCTTCACCACGCGTCCGAGACGAAGGTGCCGGCGTCGAACGTGGGACCGGTCCCAGCCAGCGGCGCGAGCGTAACGTCGACCTTCCGGACAAGCGGGGTGAACTGGCTGACGTCCTGAGTGCGGAGGTACGAAACGCCGCGCACACTCAGAGTGTCCACATCCGTGCCGATCGAGAGCGATGCGTATGTAAACGCTCCCAGACTGTCCAACCGCTCCTGCCCCTCGGCGGTGATCAATGAATTGAGGGCGGCGTACTCGAGCCGCTCCGAAAGGCTGGTCGTGATCTGAAGCAGCATAATCACGCCCGCCGAAAAGATCAGGAGCGCGCCGATCACCTCGATCAACGTGAAGCCCCGTCGCGAAGAGCGGGGCGCCATGGCATCCCCGATCAAAGTTCACCGACCTGCGAAGCGCCCATGCTATTGAAGGTGACCTCATACGTGATCGCGCCCGCCGAAAACGATGCCTTGCCGACCGCACCGGAAAGGGTGCCGATTCCCCGGTCCGAAAAGGCCACCGAGTCACCGGTCTGATCCAGGGCCAGCGCGCTGAGGCTCACGTCCCCGTCGCCCCCGAACCGCCGCGTCGCCAGCTCTCTTCCCGATTGCGTGACCACCTCGTACCATAGCGATCCCTCGTTGAACCGTACCACGACCTGCTCCCGCCCCCGTACGGCCATGCTCCTCGCCAGGGCGAGGTCGCGCGAAAACACCTGCGCTGCACGGCGGGCCGAACCGCGGTAGCCCACGTTCGAAAAGGTGAGCGCAGCCAAGCCGACCAGCACCGACCCGATGACCAGCACGAGCATCATCTCGAGCAGGGTGAACCCGCGCTGCCCCCCGCTCCGACGGCGCGGGCGGGGGGGGGTGCCCCCTGAGCGGTGGTCGACGGTTACCACGAGGCGCGTTCTCGTCCCCCTCAAGACTTGTGCCCGCAACCACTTACACGCGCTCAACAGCGGGCTGGGAAGGGGCGGTGGCTCGGAACCTCGGACCACTTCTATTATAAACCAGAATGACGCGGATCTCGACGATCGTCCTCATCCCCCTCTCCCTCGTCCTCGGGAACGCCCTCCTCCCCGGTTCCGCCACGGCCCAGGATTTCGCCACCGACGATCCGGTGCTCGACCGGATCTGGCAGGCCGGCATGGTGGACTCGCGAGCGGAGGAGCTGGCGCAGATCCTGCTCGATTCGCTCGGCCCCCGGCTCACCGGGACGCCGGGGTCGGAGGCGGCGGCCGACTGGGTGGCACGCACGTACCGCACCTGGGGGATCGACGCGCGCCTGGAGCCGTACGGCAGCTGGACCGGGTGGCGGCGTGGGATCACACACGTGGATCTGATCGAGCCCCGGGTCCGGAGCCTGAATGCGATGACGCTGGCCTGGAGCCCGGGGACGTCCGGGCCGGTCAGTGGGGACGTGATCACGCTGCCGCGCCTCGCAGGACCCGCTGCCCTGCCGGGCTTTCTGGAGAGTGCACGGGGCCGCTTCGTCCTGCTCGCGCCACCCGAACCCACTTGCCGCCCAGAAGAGAACTGGGAACGCTGGGCGACCTCCGAGACGCTCGAGCGGCTGCGGAACGACCGGGCAGCCCTGAGAACGGATTGGGCCGAGCGGCTGTCGTCCACCGGACTCCGCCTGCGCGAGCTCGCGGCCCGGCTGGACGAGGGGGGCGTGGCCGGGATCTTCACCTCGAACTGGCCGAACGGCTGGGGGGTGCGGCGCGTGTTCGATGCAGCGACCCGTCTGAACGCGCCACACATCGGCCTCTCGTGCGAGGACTACGGCCTGCTCTGGCGGATGGCCGAGCGGGGCCAGGGCCCGATCGTGCGGGTCGAGGCGGAAGCAGCGCTGCTCGGCGAGGTGCCGGTGGCCAACCTGATCGGAATGATTCCGGGCACCGAGCGCCCTGACGAGTATGTGATGCTCTCCGCTCACTTCGACTCGTGGGACGGTGCCAGCGGTGCGACCGACAACGGCACCGGGACGATCACCATGATGGAGGCCATGCGGATCTTGCAGAAGGTCTACCCACGCCCGCGCCGCACCATCCTGGTCGGCCACTGGAACGGAGAGGAGCAGGGACTCAACGGATCGCGCGCGTTTGCGGCCGATTATCCGGAGGTGGTCGAGGGACTGCAACTGCTTCTCAACCAGGACAGTGGGACCGGCCGCGTCACCACTGTCTCCATGATGGGCCTAGTGGACGCGGGAGGTTTCTTCGGGCGCTGGCTCGCTCGGATCCCGCGAGAGATCACCCGGCACATCACGCTGGTCGCACCGGGCTCACCCAGCGGGGGCGGCAGCGACTATGCGTCGTTCATCTGCGCAGGGGCACCGGCAATCGCCCTCAGCTCGCTCTCCTGGGACTACGGCTCGTACACGTGGCACAGCTCACTGGATACGTTCGACAAAGTCGTCATCGACGACCTCAAGAACAATGCGACTCTCGCGGCGATGCTGGCCTATCTTGCCTCCGAGGAGCCCGAGCGGATCCCGCGAACGCGTCGCCTGATGCCGGTCGATCAGCGCACTGGTGAACCCGCGTCCTGGCCCACGTGCCGGGACGCCGTCCGGAGCTTCATCCGCTGAAGAGCGGGCCCCTCCTCACCTGCCTGCTCGTCGCGCGCCCGGCTACCGGTCAAACGCCGCGCGACAGCGAGTCCGCGGGTGGCCGCATCTCGCTGATCCCCGAGCTCGCCATCACCAGGCTCGCCGGTGAGTGGGTGCCAGCAGCCGGTGCCACAGTGTCCCTGCGCCTAGCTTCCTGGATCGCCCTCGGTGCAGGAGCGCGCGTCGGGCTGGACCATCCGACCGTCGTCGACGCGGGTAGCATCGTCCGACTGCGTTTCGGGTACGGCGGCCTACGCGTGGCCTTACGTCCCGTATCCTCCGGACCGACCAAAGTCGTGCTGTCGCTGCTCGCGGGGGCCGGCAACGTGGACGTTCAGGAAAGGAGCGTCGGCGCGGTGATCGACTCGGACAACGGCGTAGTGCTGGAGCCTGCCGTTACGGTCGCCCGCGTCGTCGGTAGCCACGTCGTCGCCACGGCTTCCCTCTCCTGGCGCATCACGTCCGGATTCGAGGGGGTAGGAGGTATCGACTCCAGCACACTCCAGGTCCTGGCTTGGCGCTGGGAATCGAGCTCGGGCCGTTCTGACATCGAAACATTGCGGCACGCGCGGCTCAGTGGGTGTCTCGGTTCATCCGCTCCGGAAGGCCCGCCATCTCGCGCACCGCCACCGAGAGTCCTGATAGCGACATCACGGGCTCGCCCTTGATCTCTTCCAGCAACGAGCGGTAGTGCTCGACGTCGCGCTCGCGCGAACGGATGAGCGTGTCGGTTACGCCATCGATGTCTTCCTGGCCCGACCGACTCCGCATCACCTGCACGACGAGCCGATGGTGCGCGCGGCCTAGATCGTCCGCGAGCGCCCGGGCTGCACGCTGCTCCCAGCGGTCCTCTTCGGCGGCGTCGAAGATCGACTTACGGACCCAGGAAAGGCCGAGCAGCTCGGACACCCGGTAGTAGGCACGTGCGGCGTCGGAAGGGCTCGCGCCCGTCTCTTTCGCCACTTGCAGAATTTCCAGCAGCTGGTCCAGGAAGCGCAGGGTGATCAGGTCACGGGCAAGCTCGTCGTCCGCACCCAGCTCGCGGATCTCCTTCAGCTGCTCCTCGTAAAGCGTGCGATCCTCACCTGCCACCACCTCGTGAAAGTGGCCCCGCAGGGCCCCGATTCCGTCCTTGTACTCTGCGACCACCTGAGCGGTGGTGGGATCCGACGGAATGCTCTGCAGAACCCACCGAGTCGTGCGATCGATCACGCGCGCCAGCGAGAGAAGCCAGCGATAGGCCACGGTGTAGGCTACGGGCTTCCCCTGCGATCCCATGCGTTTGATCAGAGTCCGGTGCTGCGAAAGTCGAGCCGCGATCGCCCATGCTCGCGCAACCTCGTCGGCCCCCCGACCGGTATCGCGCACCAGCCGCATCACGAATGCGGAGCCCATCAGATCGACGAGGTCGCTCGCCAACTGAAGGCTCACGATCTCGCGCCGCAACCGGTGCATCCGCAGGTCGGGCTCGCCCACCTCCTTCACCGCGGCGGCGGGGAAGTAGGTGACCAGATAACCGTCGAGCACGGGATCATCCGGAAGGGAACCCTTCAGGATCTCATCCTGGAGCCACAGCTTGCTGTAGGCAAGGAGCACGCAGAGCTCTGGACGGGTGAACGTCCCGCCCTCCGCTTGGCGTTCGGTGATCGCCTCGAACGTGGGGAGCGTCTCAGCCGCCCGGTCGAGTAGTCCCACCTTCTCGAGCCCCGTCATGAGGTCCCGAAACTCGTCCACGGCCTCTCGCGCCCGCTGCTCGTCGAGCGAGACTGCGCGGCCCTGGGAGCGGTTGTTGAGCAACACCAGGGCGGTGACTTCGCTGGTCAGCTCCTCGAGGAGCACGTTCCTCTGCGCCTCGGTGATCCGCCCGGAGCGCACCGCCGGGTTGAGCAGGATCTTGAGGTTGACCTCGTGATCGGAGAGATCGACGCCGCCCGAGTTGTCGATGGCGTCGGTGTTGAGGCGTCCCTCGAGCTGCGCGTACTGAATGCGTGCCTGCTGGGTCAATCCGAGGTTCCCTCCCTCGCCCACCACCCGGCAGCGCAGCTCGTCGGCATTCACGCGCAGCGCGTCGTTCGTCGGGTCGCCCGCGTCCGCATGCGTTTCCTCGGTCGACTTCACGTACGTCCCGATGCCCCCGTTCCACAGCAACTCTACCGGCGCCCTGAGCACGGCGCGGACGAGCGACTCTCCATCCAGCGTCCCGGTCCCATCGGGTAGACCCAGAGCTTTGACTGCGGCCGGATGGAGCGTCACCTCCTTGGCGCCGCGGGGCACGATCACCCCGCCTTCCGAGAGGAGGGAGGCGTCGTAGTCGGCCCAGCTCGAGCGCTGCAACCCGAAGACGCTCTCGCGCTCGACGAACGAGCGCTCCGGCTCGGGGTCGGGATCGAGGAAGATGTGGCGGTGGTCGAACGCCGCGATCAGCCGGATCTGCCGCGAGAGCAGCATACCGTTGCCGAACACGTCGCCACTCATGTCACCGATCCCGACAACGGTAAAGGGCTCGGACTGGATGTTCTTGCCCAGCTCCCGGAAGTGGCGCTTCACGCACTCCCAGGCTCCTGCCGCGGTGATTCCGACGGCCTTGTGGTCGTATCCGTTCGACCCGCCCGAGGCGAAGGCGTCTCCCATCCAGAAGTCGTACTAGGCGGAAATGGCGTTCGCGACGTCGCTGAACTTGGCAGTGCCCTTGTCGGCCGCGACCACCAGGTACGGGTCGGGTCCGTCGTATGACACCACGCCGGCGGGCGCGATGATACTCCCGGAAGCATCTAGGTTGTCGGTGACATCGAGCAGCCCGCGGATCAGGGTTCGGTACTGCTCCTTTCCCTCATCGGCCAGGCGCTCCCGCTCGGCGGGGGGGCGGAGAAGCACGAACCCCCCCTTCGATCCGGACGGCACGATCACCGCGTTCTTCACCATCTGTGTCTTTACCAGTCCCAGGATCTCGGTGCGGAAGTCGTCCAACCGGTCGCTCCACCGGAGGCCTCCGCGCGCCACCCTGGCTCCTCTGAGATGGATGCCCTCCATGCGCGACGAGCGCACCCAGACCTCGAACATCAGCCGGCTCTTGGCCTCGGACTCGATCGCATCGCACGCGAGCTTGAGAGACGTGTACGGTGCGCCCCCCGACGTGCGCGTGGGCATGCTCCCCCCGACCCGGTAGTAGTTGGTACGGACGGTCGCCTCGATCAGCGCGAGAAGGCGCCGCAGCGCGCGGTCGTCGGCGAGCAGTGTCACGTCGACAAGGCTCGCGATGATCTCCGCGCTGGCCTGGCGCACGTCCTCTCGTCTCTCCTCGGGCGTGCCTCCCTTCTCCGGATCGAACTTGAGCTCGAACAGCTCGAACAGCCTGCGCGCGATCATCGGGTACCTCAACAACGCCGAGCTGAACCCGAAACGTGTCGGCGCGGCGCCGACCTGGACCGCGTACGACGCGTACACGCGCAGCACGTCCACCTCGCGCCAGTGCAGCTCGGTACCGAGTACCAGACCGTTCAGGACGTCGTTGCTGAGGTCGCCGGCACGCACCGCGAGGATCGCCTCTGCGACCGCGGCGCCCCGGCCCGCCACGTCCAGCTGCTGCCCGGCCTTGTCCTGCACCGCGAACACGTAGATCCGCGCGGGCGGGACCCCACCACCCTTCAGCTCGAACGGATCCACCGCGATCACGCGGAAGCCGGCGTTCTCGAGGACCGGCATGAAGTCCGAGAGGACCAACCGGTCTCCCATCACGTAGACCTTGAGTTCGGTGACCGGCTCTTCGCTAAGTGCCCACCATTTCAGGTCAGCTTCGTTGCTGAACGCGACCGACAGTTTGCGCCCCTGAGCGTGCATCGCCTCGATCTCGACGATGTCGCGTACCGCGACGTCCGGGTGCGTAACCGCTTGGTACTCGGGGCTGAATGCCTCCCCATAACGCCATGCCTGCCGGCGCGCCTCCTCGTGTGAGGCCGCGCGCATGAGCCCCTCGCGCACCCGGTCGATCCACGAGCTCAGCAGCTCCGTGATGCGCGTCTCCAGGTCCTCTGCTCGCACGCTCCGATCGGGTCGCCCGGCCAGGTAATAGTGAAGGCGCGCCTGATCGCCGTCGGCGATCGCCAGGTGGAAGTTCAGCGCCGGCCCGCCAACCACCTGGGTCAGCATGGCCTCGATCTGGTCCTGAACTTTGGCGGAGTAGCGCTCGCTCGGAATGATCACCATCGCGGACATGCCGCGGTTCAGCGCGTCCCCGCGGAGCGACACCCGCACCTCGTCTGTGTGATAGGAGGTGAGAACGATCCGGATGTCGGCGCCAATCTCCTCGGCTGAAGTGAGGAACAGCTCCTCCTTCGGCATCGTGTTGAAGATCGTGTCGAACTCCTTGTAGTCGTGTGAGCCGTCCACCACGCCCTGTGACTCCAGGATGTGGCGGAGTTTGTCGCGCAGTATCGGAATCTGCGCGGCGTCCTCGGCATAGGCCTTCGACGTGAACAGCCCGACGAATCGCCGCTCACCCACAACGGTCCCGGCCGCGTCGAGCTTCTTCACCCCGATGTAGTCCATCCGCGCACTGCGATGCACCGTGGACTCCGCGTTCGTCTTGCTGATGATCAGGGTGGGGCCGTCCTCCGTAAGGCTGCGGAGCGCGGGATCGAGCTCGTCCAGGGGCACCGGCTGGGAGTATCTGGACGTGCTCTCGTCGCGCAGAATGCCGAGGCCGGAGCCCGCCTCGACCACCACGGATGCGTGCGGCGCTTCACGGACCAGGTCATAGCCCCGGTACCCGAGAAAGACGAACGCACCATCGCGTAGCCAGCGCAGGAACGCCTGGATCTCCTCCAGCTCTGCCCGCCGCTCGGGCAACTGGCGCCCGTGCTCGGCCAAGTCGGCGATCACTCGGCTGGCCGCGTCGACCATCGGCTCGAAGTCGTCGGTCGCACGGACCACGTCCCGCAGGCGCCGCGTCACCTCGACACGGATGCGGTCCAGTTCAGAGAGGTTGGATACGCGCGCCACCTCGCAGTGCACGACGCTGTGGCGATCCTCCCCCGGTCCGACGTGCCCGACTTCCAGAATCCCGCCGTCCGCATCTCGTCGTACCTGCGGCGCCGGGTAGACCATGTGCTCGATGGCCAGGTCGCGCGCGGCCAGGCACTCACGCAGGGTATCGATGATGAAAGGGCGGTCGGATACCACCGTGCGCACGACCGTAGAGGGGGCGGACCAGCCGTGGGTCTCGCGCTCCGGCGTGAACACCTCGACGTGCACGCCATCCGGCCACGCGCGCTCGAGGAAGCGAAAATCGTCCAGCACCATCCGGGCCACAACGTCCGCCGTACGCTCTTGCAGGAGGTCGGCGGGCGCCTTCGCCAGAAAGATGTCGGCGAACGCGCCGACCCGGTCGGCCCCGTCGGAGCCCGCTAGACGCTCGATCTCGTGGCGGATCGCCGCCAGGGGCGAGGACTCGGGAAGATCCGAGTTCCGCGCGACCGCCGCTTCGGTCGTATCGCTCATGGAGGAACCAGGGGGCGGTGAGTGTCCTAAGGAGGGATCGGTCCTGCAACTTTAGGCTGAACTGGACAAAAGGGAATACAGGGCCTGGACCCGCCCCCGGCGGGACCGCAAACTTCATGCGCCGATGCGTTTCCTCCACCTCGCCGACGTCCACCTCGATACCCCCTTCGCCGGACGGACGGACGAGGTGCGCCACCGGCTCAGGGAGGCTTCCCGAGAGGCGTTCAGCCGCGCAGTCGCTTGTGCCCTCGCAGAGAGGGTACACGCGGTCCTCCTCGCCGGTGACGTTTTCGACGGGGATCGGCTCTCCTTCCGGACCGAGCGCTTCCTTCTGGAGGAGCTCGGTCGCTTGGCCGAGGCGGCGATTCCGGTCGTGTACGCCACGGGCAACCACGACCCCGGGCGGGACGCCTACCGCACCCGGCCGCTCGCCTGGCCCCCGAACGTGGAGATGGTCGGGGACGGAACCCCGCGGCTGATCCCGATCCACGACCGGGAAGGCCACGACGTGGGCGAGGTGACTGCGGCCGGGCACGCCTCCAGGCGCGAGACCGGCGACCTCGCCGCGGCGTTCCCACCCGGCGGCGGCGACGAGCTGCCACACGTCGCGCTCCTGCACACGCAGGTGCGGGAAGCAAGGAGCGCCGACGAGCACGAGCCGTACGCGCCGTCGGACCTCCTCCGGCTTCTCGCGAGCGGACACGACTACTGGGCACTCGGCCACGTACACCTGCGACAGCAGCTGGCGGAGGCGCCCGCCATCCACTATCCGGGCAACCTGCAGGGACGCACCCATCGCGAGAGCGGCCCCAAGGGAGGGCTCCTGGTCGAGCTGAACCGACGTAGAGCGCCTCACGTCGAGTTCCGCCCCTTCGCCCCGGTCCGGTTCGAGACCGTGGTGGTGGGAGGCCTCGAAGAGGCCGACAGCCTTGATCGTCTGCTCGCGCGCTTTCGCGCCGAGTGGGAGAACACCCGTCGCGACGACCCCGGCGAGCCCGGCACCGAATGGGTGGTCCGGTTTCGCACCACGGGGGGGACTCCCGCCTGGCGCCGGCTCTCCGACGAGGAGGAGCGCGCCGTGCTCGCACGGGAGGCCGCTGACGAGCTGGCGCTGCTGGACGTCGAGGTCCAGCCCGGAGCGCTTCATCCCGTCGTGCACGTTTCTGATCATGGGGACCGTGCCGACGTGCTCGGCACCACCCTGCGCCTGCTCGCGGATGTGCGTGCCGGGCGCGCGACCGTGCCGGGACTCCAGGTGGAGGAGTTGGCCGGCCTCGATCGTCCGGACGCCGGCGACCCGATCGAGTACGTCCGGGCGCTCCTGGACGGGGCCGACGCCGAGCTGGTCGCACGCCTGCTGCACGCCTCGGATCCGCCGATCGCGACGCCGGCAGGCGCGCCGGGTGCCGAGCCCGAGGTTGCGCCGGATACGGCCTCCGGAGGCGATCTGCGAAAGCGGCCTCGAGGGAGGGGCGGCAAACGATGAGGGTCGAGCGTATTCGGGTCGACGCGTTCGGCCGCCTCCACGGGCTCGACACGGGCCCAGAGCCGCTCGGCCAGCTGGTCGTGGTATGCGGTCCCAATGAGGCGGGCAAGACCACGCTGTTCCACTTCATGGGCACGCTGCTCTACGGCTTCGCGCCGGCTACGCGTGACGCACATCCGTACACGCCCTGGTCGGGCGCCGAGGCGGCCGGGTGGGCACGCATCCGGCTGGCCGACGGCCGATGCTGGGAGGTGCATCGGCAGCTGCGTTCGGGCCCCACCGGATCGCTGGTACGCGACGGCGCCGCCGAGGAGTTACGGAACCGCACACTGCCCTGTGCCGAGCACGTCCCCCCGGCCGTCTTCCGACAGGTATACGCCATCACCCTCTCCGAGCTGGCGGGGCTCGACGGCGCGGGATGGAACAGGATCCAGGAACGATTGATCGTCGCACTCGGCGCCCCCGACCTGCGCCCGGCGCGTGCGGTCGCCGAGGAGCTCGAGCAAGAAGCGGCGCAGCTGTGGCGTCCGAACCGCCGCGGCAGACAGCTGATCCGGGAGCAGCGATCCCGCCTGCGCGAGTTGGCCGCGCACCGGCGAGAGGTCGCGGGGGCCGATCAGGACCTGCGTGGTCGGGTGCGCGAGCGCGATCGGGCGCGGGCCGAGCTCGCCGGGGCACGAGCGGAGCGCGAATCGGCCAAGCTCTACGTCGAGCGATTCGGGGCACTGCTCACGGTGCGCTCCGCGCTCGCGCGCATCCACGCCCTCGAGCAGGAAGCGGGGCCGGCGGAGGCGTTGGCAACGCTGCCTGCCCAGCCGGCCCGCCGTTTGGAGGAGCTGACGGAGCAGCTCCGCGCCCAGCGCTCCCGGGTCGACCAGGCGACGCACGACGCCGAGACCGCCCGCCACAACTTCGAGGCCCTCCCGCCGGTGGACGCACGCCTGCTCGAGCGGGTCCCCGAGGTGGATCGAGTGACCGCGCGCGTGCAAGCGGCTGGCTGGACAAGGGCACGCTCGGGGCAGCTGCAGCAGGAGACGCGTGAGCTGGAGGCGCAGCTCGAGACCGAGGCGAGAGACCTGTTCACGGTTCCGTGGGAGCGGCTCGCGCTGGACCGCCTGCGTGCGTTCCCGGCCGCCGAATTGCGTACGCTGGCTCGTGAGCTCGAGGAAGCCCGTGCGCGGCTCGACGCCCGCCGCGAAGCCGAGCGTGAGATCGACCGACGGACGATTGAGGACTCTGCACGCGGCAGCGTGCCGCGCGTTTCCCCGGCGTGGGCACTGCTCGTTCTCGGGCTCGGGGCGGTGCTCCTGCTGCTCGGACGGGTGATCGGCGGACCCGCGGCGGATGCGAGCATTGGCATGCTGATCGCCGGTGCGCTGGCTTTCGGCGCGGGCTCGGTGTTGCTGGCGAGCGCGCTCCGCCGGCCGCGCTCTACTGCACCTCCCCTCCCTTCCGAAACCCCTCTGCTCCAGGACGCGGTCGACGAGGCCGAGCGTGCGCTCGCCGGGCTTCTCGTCGGCCTGCCGATGCGCGACGGGCTGGTTCAGCGCGCTCCCGCACAGATCGCAGTGGGGCTCGAGCGTCTCCAACACACGATCCGTCAGCGACGCGACCGTGAAGGCGAGCTCGCCGGTCTACGCGAGCAGGAAACCGATCTCGGCCGCGAGGTCTCGGCGCTCGCGCTCGAGTGCGGTGTCCACGTGCCCGAGGACGCCCTCGCTGCGGCGCACCTGCTCGCGTCGACGACGGCAGAAGCGAAGCGCCGGCACTCAGCCACCGAGCGGGCGGTCGAGGAGCTCGCCCGCCTCGCGCGGCAGCGGGACCGCGAGATGGAAGCCTTCGATCGGCTCGCCACCGAGGAGAGCGGGCTCACGGGCCGGCTCTCAGAGCTCGCAAACGGGAATCCCGTGGTGGGGCTCAGCGTCTTCCGTACGCGTACCGAGGCCGCGGCCGGTGCCGCGCGGCTGCGCCGCGATCTGGAGGCCGCGCACCCCGATCTGGACGAGCTGCGGGAACGGATTCGTGCCGCCGAGGCGGACGGAGAGGAATGGATCGTGAACGACCACGCCCTGACAAGCCGACGCGTGCTCATCGAGGAGCTGGACGAGCACATCGAGGATCTGATCGCCCACACAACCGCCCTCGACGGCGAGATCGACGCGCTCGCGGCAGGCGAGACGCTCGACCGCGTGGACGGCGAGATCCAGGTGCTCGACGAGGAGGTGCGCCGTCTCGAACGCGAGCGTGATCGGCGCTACGTGCTCGCGCGACTGATCCGCGAGGCCGACCGCCGTTTCCGCGAGGAGCACCAGCCAGCGCTGGTTCGTCGAGCTGGCGAATACCTGGCCACCATCACCGGCGGCCGCTACGAGCGCGTGCTGGTCGCGGACGGTACCAGCGAGGGTTCGTTCATGCTGCGCGGAGCCGAGGGCATGCACCCGGTCGAAGTCGCGCTCCCGCTCTCGACCGCGACTCGCGAGCAGGTGTACCTCGCGCTTCGCCTGGCCGCCGTGGACCACCTGGACCAGGAGGGCGAGCGGCTGCCGCTCTTCCTCGACGAGACGCTGGTGAACTGGGATCCGTCCCGCCAGGACCGTGGGCTCGCGTTGCTCGCCCGTCTGGCGCAGGACCGCCAACTGTTCGTTTTCACATGCCATCCCGGCGTGGCGGCTGCGCTCGCACGACAGGGGGCGGTTGTCGTCACGCTCGACGTGCCGTAGTGACGACGACCGCACCCACCGGCCCGTCCGTACTCGGCGCGAAGTGAACGCCGCCGCTCCGACTGGGATACGTCCCGGGCCGCTACCACTCGATGTAGAGCGGCGCGGTCATGGCCCCCCGCTGGTCCTGCTGCACGGATTCGGAGCCAGCCGGTTCACCTTCCGCTGTTGGGCCGACGAACTGGCGCGCACGCACACGGTCCACCTGCTCGACCTCTTCGGCTTCGGCACCGCCTCGCCGCCGCTCGACGGGCGCTACGGACCGCTTGAGCAGGCGCAGACCGTAGTGCACTGGCTGCGCACGCTGGATCTGCGCCGCGTCGTACTGATCGGGCACTCGCTCGGTGGCGGCGTTGCGCTGCTGGTCGTCCTCCGGCTCGCCGAGTTGGGCGAGGTCGAGCGCGTCGCAGCACTGGTCAGCGTCGCCGGGCCCGCTTACCCGCAGGCGATTCCCAGCTACATCGGGCTGGCGCGAATACCCCTCGTCGGACACCTGCTGCTGCGCGCGCTCGGCCCCGATCGGATCGTACGCAGGGTGCTCCGCCACATCGTGTTCGATCCCGGCTCCGTGACCGACGAGCAGGTCGCAGGCTACGCCGATCCGCTGCAGAGGCCGAGCACGCGTCGCGCGTTGATCGAAACCGCACGCCAGATCGTTCCGGACGGGTTGGACCAATTGGTCACGCGCTTTTCCGAGATCCCCATCCACGCCCTCCTGCTCTGGGGCCGGCACGACACGGTGATCCCGCTACAGGTGGGTATGCGGCTGGAGCGGGATCTGCCAAATGCGCGGCTGATCGTGCTCGAGCGCTGCGGGCACCTGCCCGCGGAGGAGCGGCCCGAGGAGTCGCTCGCCGTGCTACGGGACTTCCTGAGCGAGCCGGGACGCTAGGACGCTTCCTCGTCCGCCTCTTCCTCGCGCGGCGAATCCGTTGTCGTGTCGTGCGGGGGGGGCTCGAACCCCAGGCACGCGGTCACGGGAAGCGACGGGTACCTGGCGAAGCGCGGGTCGTCGGCCGAGCGCCGACACATCAAGAAGGAGGACCCGCGTCGGTTGTGGGTCCACCGATGATGCACGCAGACCGCACACAAACCGGGCGCCGGCGCTCCGGGGGACCTCACCGAGGAACGGCTCACGGTGCGTCGTCTCGGATCATGTCGCGGCGAGCCCGAGCACGGCGACCTGGCGCTCCGCGCAGCCCGCCCGATGCGAGAAGAAGGGCGAGTCGCCACAGCGCGTGCAGTGCGTCGAACCGGTGATACGCTCCGCCGCGAGCCCGAGCCCCCGTGCGCGCGCGGCCACGACGGTGCGCAGATCCACCGGCTCGGGACCCGGCGGCTCGGACAGCCCCAACGCTCGATGTACCTCAGGTCCCACCTCGTAGCAGCACCCGCAGATCGCCGGACCGAGGTGCAGATGGAGCCGGCCGGGGTGGACGGCGAGGCGATCGACGAGCAGCTCGATGCCGCGCTCCAGGATCCCGGCCGCGATCCCGCGCCAGCCGCCGTGCAGAAGAGCTACGGTCCGCGTCTCCGGCTCGACCAAGGAGACGGGCACGCAATCGGCGATCGACACGGTGAGGAGTACGCCGGTCGCCACGGTGGCGTGCCCGTCGGTTGCGGGACTCACGTGCAGCCCCGGCGGACCATCTCCGTGGAGCTGCACGACGGCTCCGTGCGTCTGGTGGCCGTGCACGAGCCGGGTGGCACCGGTGACCCGGCCGAGCGCCCACCACCGCTCCAGTACGTCGCGTGGGCGGCCGTCCCCGAACAACGCCAGATCGAAAGGAGTGCCCCCGGCACCGGCGTCGGTCACCCCCTGGATCAGCCACGGGAAGCGCGCGCTCCACTCGGGGTGCTCCCACAGCGAAATGTCGCGCCCCTCCCTGACGCGCTCGGTCACCAGACGTGGAAGCATCTCTCCCTCATCCGTATTATCTCTGGTCCGTGCTATGATGGTTCCGCCGATCGCTGACCCCGTCTCGGGCTCCGCGGTCCCACCCGGTCCGGCGCACGCCGACGAGTCCATGACCGACACCCTCTTCGACGCGCAGAACGCCGGATACGCTCAGGCGCTGTACGAATTGTACGCCCGGAACCCCGGCGATGTCCCGGAGCCCTGGCGCCGATTCTTCGCCCATGGGCCGAGCGAGACCCTGCGTGCCGGCCTCCTGGTTCCTGAAGCGCTCTCCTCACCCGACGGTGGCACTGCCGCGCCGTCGGGGAACGGCCCTGGTGCGAAGTCGGTGCCTGCGACTCCTCCCACCCGTGTCCCCACCGGGACCGCCGTGCCCCCGGCCACCGCGACGCCTGAACCTGGCCGATCCAAGCACCTGCTCTCGACGGTTGCGCGCGCGACCGCGCTGGTGCAGGCGTTCCGCGACCACGGGCACATGCTCGCGCAAGTGGATCCCCTGGGCAGCCAACCCGCAGGGCATCCCCAGCTCGATCCCAAATTCTTCGGCGCGACCGTGGAGGAGCTCGAGCAGATCTCCTCCACGGTGGTGATGCACGAGGGCGCGCGCGAAGGCGAAACGGTCTGGGCCGCGCTCAAGCGCCTGCGTAGGGCCTACTCGGGCCACATCGGTTACGAGTTCGAGCACCTCGAGGATCCTGTGCGAGTGCGCTGGTTATGGGACCAGGTCGAGTCGGGTGTCCACACTCGACCCCTCCCGGCCGAAGAGAGGGTGAGGTTGCTCCAACGGCTCTCCGAGGTGGAGGGGTTCGAGCAGTTCCTCCACCGCGCCTATCTCGGGCAAAAGCGCTTTTCGATCGAGGGCACCGACATGCTGGTGCCGATGCTCGACCTCGCGCTCGAGGAGGCCACAAGCGATGGCTGCCACGCGGTGGTGCTCGGGATGGCGCACCGCGGTCGGCTCAACGTGCTCACTCACGTCGTCGGGATCCCACCGCGCGACATCCTACACGAGTTCGGTGCGATCAAAGCGAGGGACGGCGCGCTCACGGTTGCCGGCACCGGAGACGTCAAGTACCACCACGGTGCAGAGGGCGAGCATCGACTTGCCGACGGCTCCACCATCAAGGTGTTGCTCGCTCCGAACCCGAGTCATCTGGAGTTCGTGAACCCGGTGGTGACCGGGTTGGCCCGCTCGATGCAGTACGGTGGCGAGGGTCGTGACATGGTGCAGGACACATCCGCCGTCGTGCCGATACTGATCCACGGCGACGCCGCGTTCGTGGGCGAAGGTGTGGTCGCAGAGACGCTCAACCTGGGCCGTCTGAGCGGTTATACGGTGGGTGGCACCATCCACATCATTATCAACAACCAGGTGGGTTTCACCACCGACCCCGCGCAGGCCCGCTCGACACGCTATGCGAGCGACGTGGCGAAGGGCTACGACTTCCCCATCATCCACGTGAACGCGGATCAACCCGAAGACTGCCTCGCAGCCGTGCGGCTCGCGATGGCATATAGGGCACAGTATCGGGACGACGTGGTGATCGACCTAGTGGGTTACCGGAGGCACGGCCACAACGAGGCCGACGAACCTTCGTACACGCAGCCGCGGTTGTACGCTACGATCGCCCGACATCCGACCGTGCGCACCCTCTTCGTGCGCACGCTGGTCAAGCAGGAGGTGCTGGACGAAGCCGCGGCTGATGCGATGCAGGACAAGGTCGCCGCCGCTCTCCGCCGGCTGCAGGACGAGGTCAAGGCCGAGGCGGCCCACGGCGGCGCACAGGACGATGACGGTCCGCATGAGCCAGAGACCGGCGACCTCCACGCGCTCGATACCGAGGTTTCGTTCGATATCCTAGCCGAGCTCAACCACGCCGCCCTCTCCTGGCCAGAGCAGTTCCAGGTTCACGGAAAACTGGCGCGTTCGCTCGAAAAGCGACGCGAGTCGTTCGAGCTCGACACCAGGCTCGACTGGGCACACGCCGAGACCCTCGCGTTCGGCAGTCTGCTCCGCGAGGGGTTCGTGATCCGGCTGACCGGGCAGGACGCGCAGCGCGGCACCTTCAGCCAACGCCACCTCGTACTGCACGATCCGCGCGACGGAGCGCAATGGACACCGCTCGACCATGTGGGGAAGGGTCGCTTCGAGATTCACAACTCGCCGCTCTCCGAAGCTGCCGCGCTCGGCTTCGAGTACGGCTACAGCGTGGCAACGGACAAGGATCTGGTGCTGTGGGAGGCCCAGTTCGGCGACTTCGTGAACGTAGCCCAGCCGATCATTGACCAGTTCGTTTCGTCCGGTCGCGAAAAGTGGGGCCAACTCGCGAATCTCGGACTGCTGCTACCACACGGTTACGAGGGGCAGGGCCCGGAGCACTCCTCGGCACGCCTGGAGCGGTTCCTGACGCTCTGCGCCGAAGGAAACATGCGCGTGGTATACCCGACGACCCCCGCGCAGTACTTCCACGTGCTCCGACGCCAGGCGCACGCCAAGCCCGAACGGCCGATGATCGCGATGACCCCGAAGAGCTTGCTGAGACTGCCGGCTGCGTCCTCGGAGGTGCTTGAGCTGACGCGGGGGCGGTTCCAGCCCGTGCTCGACGACCCCAGGAGCGCCGACCTGCGGGGCGACGTTACCCGGCTGATCCTGTGCGCGGGAAAGATCTACCACGACCTCCAGGGTCACGAGATGCGGCAGGAGACCCCTCACGTGGCGATCACGCGGATGGAGGAGCTCTACCCGTTCCCCACTCGTGATCTGGAAGGCCTGGTCGCGGCCTATCCGAAGCTGCAGGAGGTGTTCTGGGTCCAGGAGGAGCCGCGTAACATGGGTGCGCTCACCTTCGTCGGTCCGCGACTGCGCGCGGTGGTGCCGCGCCAGGTACCGCTTCGGCACGTGGCACGCCCGGATCGAGCCAGTACGGCCGAAGGCAAACACTCCGATCACGTGAAGGAGCAGGACCGGATCGTGCGCGAGGCGCTTGGTGTGACGCTGGGGGCCGAGGGAAGCTGAATGCCTCGCAGGGCTCAGGCGTTGTGGAAAGAACCGCCTCGGGATCTAGGGCCTGTTAACACTAAAGGCCCATTTGTATTATATTGGGGCTATGAAAATCACAGAGTCCCAATATCGTCGGATAGAGGCTTGCTTTCCACGTCAGCGCGGCAATGTGAGCTTCTCCAATCTCGAAGTGCTTAACGCGATCCTGTATGTGGCCGAGCACGGCTGCAAGTGGCGCGGGTTGCCTGCGCGCTTCGGTAACTGGCATACGATCTACACCCGAATGAATCGCTGGGCCAGGGCAGGTGTGCTGGATCGTGTCTTTGCGGCCCTGCAGGACGAGCAGATCATCCGGATCAAGATCGAAGCGCTGTCGCTCGTCAAAGTGCACCCTGATGGCACCGGCGCGCTAAAAAAAACGGCCCGCAGGCCATCGGGAAGTCGCGTGGAGGCTGGACCACCAAGATTCATATGGTTGCCGCAGATGCTCGAACCGCGATAACCTTCTCGCTATCGCCAGGCCACAACCACGACGCACCCGAAGGACGCGAACTGCTACGCATGTTGAAGCCGGTACACTCCACTGTGTCGATGATCATGGACCGGGCCTACGAGGGGGCCGAAACACGGCAATTGGTGTTGGAGCTGGGGTTTACGCCGGTCGTGCCACCCAAACAGGGCCGTGTTAGCCCGTGGCAGTACGATCGAATCATGTATCGCCGTCGCAACGAAATAGAGCGGTTATTTCGGCGACTCAAAGGCTTCAGAAGAATCTTCTCCCGCTTTGACAAGCTCGACGCGATGTTCACGGCCTTCATCCACTTTGCGCTCATCGTCGAGGCTCTCAGATAGTGTTAACAGGCCCTAGTCAATCGCTCGCTGCGAAGGGATTCGGCACGCTCGTGGGGTTTCTTCGGCGTCAGTCCCAGCTGAGCACGAGCTTCCCGAACGTGTCGGAGGCCTCGAGGCGCTCGTGCGCCTCCGCGATCCGCTCCGGACCGTAGAACGCGTCCACGACCGGACGCACCCTGCCCTCGGCGAGCAGAGGCACGACCTGCGTGGCGAAGGCGCGGGCGAGCGCGATCTTCTCCTCGATCGGCCGCGCACGCAGCACAGTGCCCACAATCGAGGCACGCTTGGTCATCAGTGCCCGGAGGTCGGTCTCGGCTTTCCAGCCACCGGACACCCCGACCACGATCATCCGTCCGCCGTGCGCGAGCGCTGTCTGGTTACCCGCCAAATACGGTGCGCCCACCAGGTCGAGGATCACGTCCGCACCCCGTCCACCGGTGAAGTCTAGAACGCTTTCGGGCCAAGTGCCGTCGGTCACGTGTACGCCGCGGTCCAGTCCGAGCTCCCCGGCACGCGTGAGCTTCTCGTCGGTCCGCGAGGTCCCGATTACGCGCGCCCCCGCCACGCGCGCCAGCTGAAGCGCCGCGGTCCCCACACCGCTCCCCACCGCGTGAACGAGTACGGTCTCCCCAAGGACCAACTTCATCTGGAGGATGAGCGCGTCGAACGTGGTCATGAACACCTCGGGTACCGCACCCGCCTCCGCGATCGATAGCACGCGGGGGATCGGCACCAGCTCGCGCGCGTGCACGACTACCGCCTCCGCATAGCCCCCACCGCCCACGATCCCCATCACGCGGTCGCCTACGCGAACCCCCGCTGGAGTGCTCGCACGCTCCACGTTGGACGCACCTGCCCGACCGACCGCACCCTCCCTGAAAGGGGTCACCACTTCCGGGACGGCCGCACCCTCCTTCGCCTCGCCTTCGCTCTCCGAACCGTCCACGCCCTCCCCGAGCGCATCCACCACGCCCGCGAATTCGAGCCCTGGCACGTGGGCGGGCCAGCCGGGCGGTGCAGGGTAGGCACCGCGCCGCTGGAGCAGGTCGGCTCGGTTGATCCCGGAAGCGGCTACACGCACTCGCACCTCACCCCGGCCCGGCTCAGGCAACGGCAGCCGCCGGAGCTCGAGCACCTCCGGCCCGCCGGGCTCGCGCACGACGATCGCCCGCATGCTGTCGCTCGATCCGCTCACGACCTCAGGATGGGGCGCGACTCTGCCCCCCGCCTCTTCATTCGGTTATTCTTCGGGTGGCTTCGTCCCCATCGTACGGACATTCTCATTCGCCATGCGCCTCCCCTTCGTGCTCGAACGGCCCCTGGTCTTCCTCGATCTGGAGACGACCGGCCTCGTTCCGAGCCAGGACCGTATCGTCGAACTGGCGATCATCAAGGTGACGCCGAGCGGTGATGTGCTCGAGCGCGTGCGACGTTTCAACCCCGGCATGCCGATCCCCCCCGAGGCCACGGCGGTCCATGGTATCACGGACGACGACATCCGCGACGAGGCGCCCTTCGCGAAACGCGCGCTCTCTCTCGCGGTTCTGCTCGAGGGAACCGACCTCGCGGGCTTCAACGTCCGACGCTTCGATCTACCGATGCTGATGGCCGAGTTCCGCCGGTCCGGTATCCCCTTCGAGGCCCGTGGGCGGCGGGTCATCGACATGCAGGCCATCTTCCACCGTGAGGAACGGCGCGACCTGTCGGCCGCTGCGCGCTTCTACCTGGGGCGCGAGCATCCGGAAGCTCACTCGGCCCTGGGTGATATCCGTACGTCGGCTGCGGTGCTGTCCGCCCAGCTCGAGCGTTACGTTCACCTGCCGCGGGACTTGGACGGGCTTCATGCCTACTGCGACGAGTACCTTCCGATCGAGTCGGAACTCGAGCGCTGGTTCCGACGGTCGGAGGACGGAGGCCGGGTGTTCCGCCGCGGCAAGCACAAGGGGCGGACGCTGGCCGAGGTGGCACTTCACGAGCCCGACTATCTTTCATGGATGCTCGCCACAGACGACATGGACGGGGAGGTGCTCCGCGTGGTCCGTGAGGCACTGGGCGAGGGCGCTCGCCTCGAAGGCGTGCCAACGACCCCACCCGAGGGCGAACCTCCGCCCGACTGATCCCTCGTAAACGAACCGATACCGACATGTTCTTCAACGCCCACTCCGGCGTGCGTTACCTGGTGCTGCTCGTGGGCGTCATTGCCCTCGGCTACGCCGTGTACGGAATGGCCACCCGGCGGCCCTACGATCGTGCGATGCTGGGGCTGGCCTCCGCCTTCGCCGGCCTGACGCATCTTCAGGTCCTGCTCGGCGTAGCGCTGCTGTTCACCCGCACTTTCTATCCCGCACTCAGCGGCCACATCCTGCTGATGGTGTTCGCTGCGGTCGCCGCGCAGCTCGTGCCTTCCGTGATGCGGCGACGCCCCCCCGCGGACCGCGGCTTCGCCCCCCACGCGATCGCCATCCTCGTCGCGCTCGGGCTCATGGTAGCCGGCATCCTGGCGATCGGAAGCGGTCCGCTGGGCAGCTCTGGAGGCTGAGCCTGAGACGTCGGCCCCCCGATCCCCGGCCTGTCCCCGAGTTGGAGCCGCTCCGGGAGGACCCCGCCGCCAACCATGGGGCGGGGCCGGACGACCTCGGAATCACGCTCGGGGGAGGCGGTGCACGTGCCGCGTACCATGCCGGCGTGCTGCGTGCGGTAGCGCGCCTCTTCCCCGACCTGCGCATGCCGATCGTGACCGGCGTGTCCGCAGGAGCGATCAACGCCGCCCATCTCGCCTCGTACAACGCACGGTTCATCGATACGGTCGAGGAGCTGAGCCACCTATGGGGTCATATCACGGTCGAGGACGTCTGCCGAACCGACTCACTCACGCTCTTCGCCAACGTTGCACGCTGGGGCAAGCAGCTGGTCTCGGGTGGTTCGGCCAAGGGGCGGCACGTGCGAGGGCTGGTCGATACGGACCCGCTGCGGGAGTACCTGAGCAGTGCGTTGCGAGCGGAGAACGGTGAGCTCACTGGCATCGGACGCAACATCGAGGCGGGCCGCATCAAAGCCGCTGCGATCAGCACCTCGAGCTACACGACCGGACAGTCGATCACCTGGGTGCAGGGCCACGACATCGAGACATGGGAGCGACCGCACCGGCGTTCGCGCAAGAGCGTGCTTACGGTGGAGCACGTGATGGCGTCCACCGCGATTCCCTTCTTCTTTCCGGCAGTTCAGCTCGAGAACGGGTGGCACGGCGACGGCAGCGTTCGACTCACGGCTCCGCTCTCTCCCGCCCTGCACCTCGGCGCTCGCCGTATTCTCGCGATCTCGACCCGGTATCAGCGCAGCGATGAGGAGGCCGGCCGGCCGGAGGTGGAAGGCTATCCTCCCCCGGCCCAGGTGGCGGGCGTCATCATGAATTCGATCTTCCTGGACTTGCTCGACAACGACGGCGTTGAGCTGGAGCGGTTGAACAGCCTGTTACGAAACCTGCCACCCGAGGGGTGGCAGGGGCTTCGCCCGCTTCGTCTGTTGATTCTGCGTCCATCGGTGGACCTGGGCCGGCTCGCCTTCGACTACGAGCCGCAGCTCCCGCGTGGCTTCCGCTTCCTCTCCCGAGGCCTGGGAACGCGCGAGATCGAAAGCCCGGACATGCTCTCCTTCATTCTCTTCCAGCCCGACTATCTGAGGACGCTCATGGAGATCGGAGAGCGCGACGGGCTGGCACGCGCGGACGAGATCAGGGCTTTCATCGGCTCTCCCTAGGTGCCCCCCAGGCACGGCCCCCAAGGGGACGGGTAGAAACCGATACGGCTCGCTCGCGTTGCCCGTGACCGGTTCGAGGTCAGCGTGGCGGGCCCCGTCCACCCTATCGGGAGCTGGGCGATGGCCGAACACTCGGGCGGACTCGCCAGCGAGCAGGAAGCGCGTGACGTAGCAGAGGAGGCGCGCGAGCAGGAGTGGGAGCGGCGCAGCTTCACTCGAGAGCTGTTCAGCGGCCGCTTCGACCTGGACCTACTCTGGCCGCCGCCGGAGCCTGATCCAGGCGAGCGTGAGCGGGCCGATGAGTGGCTTGGACGGCTCGAGACATTCGCCCGGGACCACATCGACGGCGACGCGATCGACCGCGACCGCTGGGTTCCCGACGAGGTGCTGGAGGGGCTCGCCGAGCTCGGTGCGTATGGGATCAAGATCCCGCGTGAGTACGGTGGGTTGGGCTTCTCGCAGACTACCTACGCCCGCGCACTCCAGATCGTCGCCAGCCGCTGCGGCGCGACCGGCGCGTTCCTGTCCGCGCATCAGTCGATCGGCGTGCCCGGCCCGCTTATGTACTTCGGCACCGACGAGCAGAAGCGGCGCTATCTACCTCGCCTCGCGGGCGGCGCGCTGTCCGCATTTGCCCTCACCGAAGCGGACGTCGGCTCCGATCCGGCCAACCTGAGCACGTACGCCGAGCTTTCGCCCGACGGGAAGCACTGGATCCTGAACGGCGAGAAGCTCTGGTGCACGAACGGCCCGCGCGCCGACATCATCGTGGTGATGGCGGTCACACCGCTCCCAGAGGGGCGTCGAGGCCGTCGACCAATCAGCGCCTTCATCGTCGAGACCGCGTGGCCCGGCGTAGAAGTGGTCCACCGCTGTGATTTCATGGGCATCCGGGGGATCTCGAACGGCGTCCTCCGCTTCACCGACGTGAAGGTCCCGGCCGAGAACCTGCTGTGGGGCGAGGGAAAGGGGCTCAAGCTCGCGCTCATCACGCTCAACACGGGCCGCCTCTCGCTGCCCGTGTTCTGCGCAGCAGCGGGAAAGGCATGCCTCGAAATCGCCCGTCGCTGGGGCGCCGAACGCGTACAGTGGGGACAGCCGGTCGGCAAGCACGACGCCATCGCCCAGAAGATCGGCCGGATCGCGGCGGACACGTTCGCGATGGAGGCGGCCGTCGAGCTCACATCTGGAATGGCCGATGCGCACGGCTTCGACATCCGGCTCGAAGCCGCGATCGCCAAGATGTGGAACACCGAGCGGGCCTGGGAGATGGCCAGCGATACGCTCCAGATTCGCGGCGGCCGCGGTTACGAGACGCACGACTCGCTCAAGGCGCGGGGCGAAGCATCGTACCCCGTCGAACGAATGGTTCGCGATCTCCGCATCAATCTGATCTTCGAGGGGTCGAGCGAGATCATGCGCCTGTTCATCGCACGCGAGGCGGTGGACGATCACCTCTCGGTCGCGGGCGCGCTGGTGGATCCCCGCGCTCCCATGGGCAAGCGATTCGCGGCGGCGGTGCGTGCGGGAGTGCACTACGCCTGGTGGTACCCGTCCCGCTACCTGGGCTGGAGTCTCTGGCCACGATACGCAGCCTACGGCGCACTCGCCCATCACATGCGGTTCGTGGAGCGGACCTCACGCCGGCTCGCCCGCGCGATCTTTCACGCGATGGTCCGTTTCGGACCCATGCTCGAGAAGAAGCAGGCGGTGCTGGGGCGCATCGTCGAGATCGGCGCCGAACTGTTCATGATGACGGCAGCGGCCGTGAGGGCACGGCATCTGGTGGAGCAGAACCGGAACGATCGCACGCCCGTGACGCTCGCCGATCTGTTCTGCCGCCACGCGCGCCGGCGCGTCGATACCCGGTTCGACCAGCTATTCGACAACGAGGACTCCGCGACCTACCGGGTCGCACGCCAGGCCCTCGATGGCCAGCTCGCATGGCTCGAGCAGGGGATCGTCGGCCTGGACGCATACCTGGCACCGAGCGGGAACGTCTCGACCCCCACTGCGGAAGGGCCGACCACGGAGCGCGGGGCCGGGCCTGCCTCGGCGTCCGCCGGACCCGAGCCCGCCTCTCCCAGCTTCGCGCGTGGGCCCGGCTCTGCAGGCGGTGGGTAGAAGCTCACCTCATCCGCCAGACGAAGGTACCCACCAACACCCCGAACAGCGCGCCCGGCCAGCCGGAGACCGCCCAACCCACGACGCCGGCCAGGATCGGCACCACCCAGCCGGGGATACGCCGCACACTCTTCGCTCCGCGGGCGGCGCTCACGGGTCGTCGCGCACGTGCTTCACGACGCCTCGACCGGGCGTGTTACGAGCTCGCCCTCCCCTACGCCAGGCGCCTCTATCGAGGCGAGCGCATCTTCGAACTGGCTCCGGTACAACCGCGCATAGACCTCGCTGCGATCGAGCAGCTCTGCGTGCCGCCCCTGGTCTTCGATCCTCCCCTTATCCAAGACCAAGATCCGATCGGCTCGGATCACCGTGGAGAGCCGGTGCGCGATCACGAGCGTCGTGCAGTTCGCCATGAGCCGTGTGAGCGCGTCCTGCACCAGGCGCTCGTTCTCCGCGTCCAGACTGCTCGAGGCCTCGTCCAGAATGAGCAGCCGCGGTCTCTTGAGCATCGCGCGCGCGATTGCGATCCTCTGCCGCTGGCCAGCCGAGAGGGTCACCCCACGCTCGCCCACGAGCTGGTCATAGCCGGCGGAGAAGTCGGTGACGAAGCCGTGCGCATGGGCCGCACGCGCCGCCTCGATCATGTCGTCCTCGGAGGCCTCGGAGTTCCCATAGCGCAGATTCTCCCGGATGGTGCCGGCGAACAGCATAGGCTCCTGCGGCACCAGGCCCACAGCCCGGCGTAGCTCCCGGAGCCGCAAGTAGCGCACGTCCAGGCCGTCCACGCTCACGCAGCCCCGCTCCACGTCAAAGAACCGCGGCAGCAGAGATGCGAGCGTGGTCTTGCCCGCCCCCGAGCTGCCTACGAGGGCAAAAGTGCGCCCGGCCGGAACTTCCACGTCGATTCCCTTGAGCACCCAGGGCTGGTCGGGCGCGTAGCGGAACCAGACGCCCTCGTAGCGTACCACTCCACGCACGGGCGTGGGCAGCGGGCGCGCGTCCACGCGCTCGACCAACTCGAGCGGGTGGTCCATCAGCTCGAAAATCCGGCGCGCGGCCCCCGCCGACTCCTGGAACTGACTCC
Source organism: Longimicrobiales bacterium (assembly GCA_965237965.1). Classification (GTDB taxonomy): domain Bacteria; phylum Gemmatimonadota; class Gemmatimonadetes; order Longimicrobiales; family Gaopeijiaceae; genus UBA2988. Next base: position 1,255,606 of record CBDEGT010000003.1, on the reverse strand, counting down.
AGAACCCGGCGAGCGACGTTATGGCACCCGAGATGGTGACCGCGTAGAGCAGGAACGCCACCAGGGTCCCGGGGGAGAGATCTCCGGCGAGCACCAGCCGGCCGCCCTCCCACAGGACCAGCACGACCGCCCCGAACGCTGCCATGGTGACGGCACCCGTGAGCGCCGCACGAGCGACGCCACGGCGAAGTCCCTCGTCACGGGTTCGGTCGATCTCCTCGCCGAAGCGGTCTGCCTCCCAGGCCTCGCGCGTGAAACTCTGCACCACACGGATCTGGGTGAATACCTGCTCGGCGCGCGCGACCGCCCTCGCCATCCGGTCCTGAATCCTGGTCGAGATTCGTCTCACTCGCCGGCCCAGGAACCAGCCCACCAGGATCGCGAACGGGATCGCGGTCAGCGTGACGAGGGTGAGACGGGGATTCGTCAGAGTGACGAGGGTCAACGCTCCGATCAGGAAAATGCCCTGCCGGAGCAGCTCGGGGACGCCGAAGCGGAGGACCTGCTGGACCGTGAGGGTGTCGGACGCCATCCGGCTCGAGAGCTCACCGACACGCCGCACCGCAAAGAACCCCGGCGGCTGGAGCGTGAGGTGACCGAACAAGTCCTTACGAAGGTCGGCGATCACCCGCTCCGCGACCGACGCGGAGAGATAGCTCTGCCCGAAGTTGAGCACCGCCTGGACGGCGAACAGCGCGAGCAGCCCGAGGGCGATCCGGTTCAGGAGGGACTCGCTCGAGGCGAGGAACGCGGCATCGAGCAACTGACGGACGACGAGCGGGAAGATCAGGCCGATCGCGGTGCTCGCGAGCAGCAGGACGAATCCGAACAGCAACAGCCCGCGATACGGATGGATGCGGGGCAGCAGTCGGCGCAGGAAGCCGACGGCCTTGCGCGGGCTCAAGCGTTCGGAAGGCATTCTCCAAACATAGCGAGACGGCCGCGCGATGGCCGACCCCGTGAGCGTGGAGCGCCTCCGGGAGGGCGCGCGCGCGGTTATCTTTCGGGCGCATGAGCGCCCCTCAGCACCATCGCGCCTTTCTGGTCAGCGCCGTCTGGACGCTCGGTCTGCTTCTGCTCGGGAGCGTCGTGCATGCGACCGACTCGAGCCTGGCCTGCCCCGACTGGCCCACCTGCTACGGCACCCTGATGCCCGCCATGGAGGGCGGCGTATTCTGGGAGCACCTGCACCGACTGGTCGCGGGCGGGCTGATCCTGATGTGGCTGCTCGCGTGGTGGCTGGCACACCGCGAGGGTGCCTCCGAGCGCATCCGGCGAGGCTGCGCCCTCGGGCTTGGACTACTCCTCGTGCAAGCGGTTTTTGGAGGGGTTACGGTGCTGCTCATGCTACCGCCCGCGGTCTCCACCACCCACCTGGCGCTCGCCTTCGTGTTCCTCGCGCTCGTGGTGACGCTCGCGGTCGAGACCTACCCCCGCCGCGCCGAGGCAGCCGCACTCGAGCCGGGGCTCGCCAGGGCCCTGCGCCGTTGGGGGCATGTGGCCGCCGCGACCGTGCTCGTCCAGTCGCTCCTCGGCGGGCTGGTGCGACACCTGGACGCGGGGCTCGCGTGCCCGGACGTACCCCTCTGCCTGGGCGAGCTGGTGCCGCCGTTCGTGCACCCCCTTCTCGTCGTGCATTACCTGCACCGGGTGCTCGCGATCATCACGGCGGCGGTCGTGATCGCCGGCACGGTCGCGATCGCGCGTGCCGGCCCGGGGAGTCGACTCCGTCACGACGGCGATGTCGGCCTCGTCGGAGCGCGACGACTCGCCGTCGCCGCCGTCGTGCTCGTGCTCGCGCAGGTAGCGTTGGGGCTCTGGTCCGTGGCTGGCCGACTCGCGGTCGCCCCGGTTTCGCTCCATACCCTCGTGGCTGCGCTGCTCTTTGCGGTCGTGGTCGCGCAGGCACGCTGGGGGCGGATGGCCACCGTCCACGCGGTTACCGAGCCTGCCGCGGTGGGCGTAGCCTCCCCCTTTCCGCGTTGACCCCGCCACTACGCGCGGGGGAGGCCCCTGCGCAGAGGACCCGGTCATGGAACTGACCCAGCTCGGCGACCTGCTCGCCCGGGTCAACGCCGGGCTGAACTTCGCGAGTTTCACGCTGCTGGTGACCGGCTTCGTCTTCATCAAGCGGCGCGACCTGCACAGCCACCGCCGCGCGATGACCGGTGCGCTCTGGGCCTCCTCGCTCTTCCTGGTCTTCTACGTGACCCGGATCGTGCTCACCGGCACTCATCGCTTCGCCGGAGCGGGTGCGGCTAAGGCAGCGTACCTGGCGATCCTGCTCTCCCACATGGTCCTCGCCGCCGCGCTCGTGCCGCTTGTGCTACGCCTGCTCTGGCTCCTCCGTCACCGGCGCTTCTCGGCTCACGCAAGGCTAGCCCGCTGGACCTATCCCATCTGGGTGTACGTCTCGGTGACCGGGATCGTGGTCTACATGCTTCTCTACCAGGTGTACGGCTACCTGTGACGGGAAAGGATGCCCGCGGACCCCACGGAACCGGAAAGTTGCCCCCCATCGCCGCCTCTTCCTATCCTGCTCCCCCGCGAAGCCGTCCCCTCGACCGGGTACCCCCATGCTCGCCACCGAAGACAGGGAGCGCCTCGACCGGGTCCTGCGCGGTAGCGGGGACGCCGCCGGCAATCCGAGCCCGGAGGAGATGCGACGCCTGATCCGCCGGGTCGAGCGCATCGCGGTAGTGGGGATGTCGCGTGACCCGATGAAAGCCGCCCGGCGCGTTCCCTCCTATCTGGCGGCGATGGGCGCCGAGATCGTACCGGTCAATCCCTACGCTGGCCGCTTGCTGGGCCGGACCGCCCGGCGGACCCTCGAGGACGTGGTCGAGCCCGTGGACATGGTGCTGATCTTCCGGCCCTCCGCAGAGGTAGCGCCCTTCGTGCGGGCGGCGGCGGCGCGGCCGGAAGCTCCGGTGATCTGGCTGCAGGAGGGGATCCGGGACGACGAAGCGGCTGCCGAGGGACGCGCCGCGGGGCGCACGGTCGTGCAGGATCTGTGCATCTACCGAGTGCACCGCGCGATGGGGGGCACGCTCAGACGGGGACTCCGGCGGGACTGACCCGCGGGCGGCGGCGGATCAGGCTCCGAGCCGATCCGCGACCCAGTCGGCGTGCTCCTTGGCCCTCACCTTCCGCCACACGTCCAGCACCCGACCCTGCTCGTCGATCAGGAACGTGCTGCGCACGATACCGAGCGATTTGAACCCGAAGTTCGCCTTCTCGCGCCAGACCCCATACGCCTCGGCGACCTCGTGGTCCTCGTCAGCGAGAAGGCGGAAGTTGAGACCGTACTTCCCGCGGAACTTCGCGTGCGACTGAACCGAGTCCGGCGAGACGCCCAGTACCACCACATCGGCGGCATCCAGACGCGGCATGTCGTCGCGCAGGTCGCAGGCTTGCGTAGTACAGCCGGGTGTGTCGTCCTTCGGATAGAAGTAGAGCACGACCTTCTTTCCGCGGAGATTCTTCAGCGAGACGCTCGAGCCGTCGTCCGCGGGCAGGGTGAACTCGGGCGCATTCGCTCCCGTCTTGATCTCGGCCATCGCTATCCGGCTCCTGGGTTCAGGATCAAGCCCCGCGCTTCCTCGAGTACGCGCTCTTCGGCGAGCACGGTCCAGCGGCAAAGCGCGTCCTTGCGGGCCTCGCACAGCGAGTGCGCGATTCGCGTACGCCGTCCACAGTAGCGCTGTAGCACCGCCTGGCAGAATCCGGTCAGGAGGTGGCACGCATCGCCTCCCGGATCGCTCCCGATGAACAGGTGGGTACGCGCCTCGAGCACGAACGGGCCCGCCCCGAACCCCCCGATCCGACGGCCGAAAAGCTTCCCGAGCCTCCGCCGCACCTGGCGCCTGGCCAGTCCGTAGCCGAGCGAGCGTGGGAGCCCTCCACGCCACCCGGCTGGACGGTCGTCCCCTGCCAGGATGCTGCCCGCGTGGAAGAACACTTCCTCCGAATCGGGGCGGCGGATCACGAGGCGGACCAGGTCACGGAACTCCTCGTCGGAGATCCGCTCCCTTCGCTTCACCTCTTCACGGTAACGGTGGATCTGACGGTCGATGACGTCGGAGAGCCCCAGCCGGCGGGGCATCGTGATCGACGGATCCTCCGACTCCAGCACCTCGCTGGGCAGGTCTTGATGCTTGATGACCTCGAGAAGGGTGAGCGCGACCACCGCGGCGACACGCCGGGTCGCCTTTTCCTCGAACAGCCGGGCGGCGGAGTCTTCGCTCATGGGCAGGAATCTCCTCCGCCGGGCGGGTGCGGGCAACGGCCCAGAGAAAGCGGACCGCCTCGTGACCGACCCTGGTTCCAGATCGCACCAATTTGAGAGTGACACCCGAGGGCCACGGAGCCTTATTGGAGAAAGAACAGAGCGATGGAGACGAAGTATCCTCGCGAGGCCACCCTGGGGGGGCTGGTAGGGCATCCGAGCCCATGAAAAAGAGCCTGGCAGGGCTTGTGAAATAAACCCCCCCGGCCCATCTTCCGGCACAGGTGAAGACGACGACGTCGTGACGATGCGCGGAGAGCACCGGGGCAGGTACCGTCAGCTGCGGTAGCGCCTTTTTTTGTCCCCGGAGCATCGATGTCGCAAGACCACGATGAGCCGAAAGGATCGGGAATGGTGAAGCCGAACCCAGATAGAGAAGCCGTCGAGCGTAGCCTCGGCCAGCTGGCGGACGAGGAGCTCGTGACCTCGCACCTTGCCGGGCGGCCCGGAGCGTTTCAGGAGTTATACGACCGGTATCGCGACCGACTGATTCATTTCATAACGCGTAAGACCGGCGATCCGGATCGCGCTCAGGATTTGGTGCAGGAGGCCTTCATCCGGGTCACCCGTCACCTGCATCGCTTCGATACGTCGAAGAAGTTCTCGACGTGGGTGTACACGATCGCGAGCAATCTGTCCAAGAATGAGCTGCGCAATCGGTCACGCAGCCCGTTGGTGCTTTTCCAGCGGCTCACGTCGAACTGGGACGACGACCACAGACCTCTGCAGTTCGAGGACTTTTCGATGCGCCCGGACGACCTCTACCGCAAGCGCTATCTGCGTCGGCTGGTGGAGGATATGGTGAAGGAGCTCCCCGAGCATCATCGACTGGTGTTCCGACTGCGTGAGTTGGAAGGGAAGAGCTACGAGGAGATCAGCGAGATCACCGGGGTGAACCTGGGCACCGTGAAGAGCCGGTTGCACCGGGCCCGGAACTCGTTCGCTCAGCGGATCGAGCCGTTCCTCAACTGAGCGGGACAAACGCCCGCACGGGCCGGGGACCGGGCGGCTGACAGCCGTCCGGTCCCTTTTCTTCTCACGGCGTCTCCGGACCCTCCGAGGGCGTTTCGACCGGGCCTCCGGCCCTTAGCTTACTGCCATGTTCGAAAACCTGCGTGACGCCTTCCGCGAAGCCATCGCCAACTTCAAGGAAGAGCTGCATCGGGACGAGGTCCCCGGCACGGTCGATCGGCTGCTCGCCGGTATGCAGGGTGAGGTCGCAGACGCCAAGGCCACGCTGCGGACGTTGCACCGGCAACTCGAGCAAACGCGCTCACAGGTTCTGCGCGAGAGCGCGGAGGAAGTCACCTGCCGTCGCCGCGAGGACATGGCACACCGGGTGGGCGACGACGAAACCGCGCGTCTCGCTGTCGAGTACGCGGCGCGCCACGCGCGCCGCAGCGAAGTGCTCGAGCGCAAGGCGCACGCCCTCGACGAGGAGCACGCGATGCGCGCCTCCGAGTTGGCCGAGATGCTCGCTCGCGTACGCGAAGCGCAGGAGAAGCGGGACGAACTCGCCGCTTCCGCGGGTGGCGACCAAGCCAGGAACGCGCGCGCAGCGGACGATCTGTACGACGAGTTGGACCGAATGGCCAACGCGATCGGCGACGCGGAGTCTGGACCCCGCGGTCGGACGACCGAGGATCTCGACCGCGAGTATGCGGACCTCCGCGTGGATCCGTGGGCGCCGGTCGAACCCCGGCGGGTGGACTACGACGCGCGCCTCAGCGAGCTGAAGCGGCGGATGCAATCCGAGTAGCCGGCGTCCCGACCCGGACGTCAGTCCTCTCCGTCGCTCGCTTCTCCAGCGAGCCCACGGAAGAAGAGAAGCCCTGCACACTCGCCGGCCAGGAAGAGGAGGTCGTCCCGCACCCGCCCCTCGATGGCTACCGGGTTCTCACCGGTCTCGGCCACGACCAGGTACCAGCGCCGACCCTCCTGCTCCCCGAGGTGCACTGCGAGGCCCGCTCCACCGAACTCGCGCAGCATCGGCGCTTGGGTGGTCTCGATTCCGTGCACGAGCGTGGGAGAGAATCGGGTGCGGGCCGGGTCCTCGGACAGGTCGAGCACCACGAACGCGCGCAGCCGGGAGGGTCGCTCGTCCGCCGCGGGGACCCAGACCAGCCCCCCTCTGGCGCCTCCCGCGAGGTGGACGATCCGCCAGAGGGGTAGCGCGAACCGCGTGCGCTCGTCCTCCCCTCCCCATACGGAGAAGGCGGTACGGGGAGCCGGCTCGGGCACGTCCCGCCGACGCAGGTAGTCGCCCAGGTCGATGATGTCGTCCACCCTGTACGATTGCGCTGGTCCGTCTCGGCCGCCATCCCTAGATTTCGTGTTCTCCACCGTCCGCCGTCGGAGGCGGCCAACCCATAGCCAGCGCACGCCATGCAGAACTGGATCGGAATCGGGATCTGGATCGTCCTCGGAGTACTCATCGCCCTCGCCATGAAGGCGGTCATCAAGCGCCCCGAGGAGACCGGGGGCCACACCGCCGTGCTCGCAGCGCTAGGCGCCTTCGCAGCGGTGATCGGTGGAATGCTCGGCGTGGGCATCTTGGAGTTCTTCGACCCCCGCGCGCTGAGCCTGGGAGGGATGCTCGGCGCCGTGGTGTTTGCGACCTTCTGCTCCTGGCTGTATCGGTGGGGGATCCGCACCCTGATCTAGCGGCGCCAGACCGCAAGGCGACCACAGTCCCAACCCAGGCGACCCGATTGGAAGCCTTCGTGTCCAAGGCTCTAGCCACTTCATGTACGATTCCCCGGCGGTTCGAAGTCGAATGATACGAGGCGACGGCCTGGCGAAGTACTTCGGCGGGAAGCGCGCGCTCGGCCCGATCTCCTTCGAAATCGACCAGGGCGAGACCGTCGGGTTCCTGGGGCTGAACGGCGCCGGGAAGACCACCCTGCTGCGTATTCTGGCGGGGGATCTCCGCCCGTCCGCCGGCACCCTGATGGTGCAGGGCGCCGACGCGATCCGCGACCCGCTCGCGGTACGCCGGCTGGTTGGATTCCTTCCCGAGCTCCCGCCGGTCTATCCCGACATGGCGGTGGGCCCATATCTACGCTTCGCCGGGCGCATAAGGGGGATGGAAGGCACGTCGCTCGAGCGACGCCTCGGCGAGGTCGAGGAGCTGGTTGGGCTGGCCCCCGTCCGGGAAGAGCTGGTACGGAATCTCTCGCAGGGGTACCGGCAGCGGGTCGGCCTGGCACAGGCGATCATCCACGAGCCCGACCTGCTGGTCCTGGACGAGCCGACTCACGACCTCGATCCGGCTCAGATCGTTGAGATCCGCACTCTGCTGAGCGCTCTCAGAGGCCGCCACACCATCCTGATCTCGAGCCACAACCTGCCCGAGATCAGCGAGACCTGCGACCGCCTTCTCGTGCTCGACTCGGGTGAGATCATCGCCTCGGGCACGGAGGCCGAGCTGTCCGCACGCTGGCTGGACGCTCAGCGCGTCGAGATCGTGATCAGAGGAGAAGGAACCGCGATCCCGGAGGCGATCGATACGCTACGCCGAATCGAGGCCGTCCAGGACGTCACGATCGGCGAGGGTGACGGAGAGGGGACCGTGCTCGTCGTCGAGTCCTCCGACGACCGCCGGGCCGAGATTTGCCGAGCGTTGGTGGCACGTGGGTGCGACGTGATCCGACTCGGACGCAGTAGTCGCAAGCTTGAAACCATATTCTTGGGGTTGATCCATGGAGCGGAACGGACGCGCGGTCACAGTCATTCTGCGGCGTGAGCTCGCCGCCTACCTGAGGTCTCCTCAGGGCTACGTCGTCGCAGCCGTCCTGCTCCTGCTGGCCGGCATGTTGTTCTACGCCCAGGCCCTGGGTCCCGCTGCCGGAGAACGTCTGTCCGCCAACGTCCTGGCGCGCTTCTTCTACAACACGAGTGGCCTGGTCGCGGTTGCCGCCGTGGCGCTCTCGATCCGGTTGCTCACCGACGAGCGACAGACGGGCAGCGTCGTCCTCCTGAACACCGCGCCGGTGCGCGACCACGAGATCGTGCTGGGCAAGTTCCTGGGAGCGTTCGTCTTTCTTACCGCGATCTCGCTCTCGACTCTCTACATGCCACTTCTCATCCTGGTGAACGGCCGAGTATCGTGGGGCCATGTCTTAGTGGGATATCTGGGACTCCTTCTGCTCGGTGGCGCCGTGCTCGCCATCGGCCTGTTCGCCTCCGCGCTCACCCGACACACGTTGGGGGCAGCCGTAGCCGGAGGGGGCCTGACGGGAGCCATGTTCCTGTTCTGGCCGCTTTCGTCCGTCGTAGGTCCCCCGTTCTCGCGCGTGCTCGCGGGCCTGGGGCTACACGCGCCGCATTTCAGCGGCTTCCAGACCGGCGTGCTGCACCTGCGTGACGTCGTGTTCTACCTCTCCGTCGGCTACTTCTTCCTCTTATTGGCCACGAAGACGCTCGAGGTACGGCGATGGCAGTAACGCGTGCCGCTCCTTGGTGGCTCGGCTGGCTGTTCGCGGCTGGCTTGGTCGCGCTGTTCGCAGGCGAACGGGTGCTCGCGGGGATCGGTCCGGCGCGTGCCCTGCTCTCCGGTCTCGGTGTGCTCGTCACGATCGCGTGCGTCCTCTGGCGTGCCCTCGCGTGGCGGGAGGCCGGCGACGAGGCGAGACGCGTGGAGGGCTGGCTGCTGCTCGCGTACTTGGGCTGCGTGCTCGCGCTCGTCGGGTACTTGATCTCCAGCGAGGAGGGGATGAGCTGGCTGGGCATCGAGTTCGTCAACGAGGAGGCGCGCGCGCGCTACCGCGTAATCGCTCAGGTGTTCTGGACCATCTTGCTCGCGATATCGCTCCTGCCCGCCCTGGGCGCACAGCTCGCTCTGGGACAGCACCGGCATGCCCGCGGCGATGCTTCCGCCGTGGAGTCAACCCGGATTCTCGAGACCGCCACCGCGGGGCTGGCGATCGCGCTGGCCGGCGCGCTGCTCTTCGTCGTGGGCTACGTCGCGTCGGAGCGTGACGAAACGCTCGACCTGAGCTACTTCAAGACGGCGACCCCCGGCGCCGCGACCGAAGCCCTGGTCGCCGGCTTGGAGGAGCCACTCCGGGTCCTCCTCTTCTTCCCGGAGGTCAATCCGGTCAAGGACGAGGTGCTGCGCTACTTCCGGGAGCTCGCCGACGCGACCGGACGCCTACGCATCGAGGAGTACGACCGCCTCGCGTCGCCGCGACTTGCCGCGGAGCATCGGGTGGTGCGGGACGGAACGATTGTCTTCCTCCGCGGCGACCAGTCCGGACAGCTGACCCCGGGAGCCTCCCTCGCCTCCGCACGCACCTTTCTTCGCTCGCTCGATCGTGAGATCCAGACCTCACTGATGCCGATCGTACGGAGGAGACCGAACGTCTACCTGACGACTGGTCACGGCGAGCTCAACGACTCGATCGACGCGCGCAGTGATTCCCCGCTCGGCAGCGTCCGCGCCTTCAGCGAGATGCTCTCTTTCCTGGGATACGAGCCGAAGGATCTGGGGCTCGCACACGGGCTGGGGAATCAGGTGCCCGCTGACGCGGACGCCGTGCTGGTGCTGGGACCGCGGCGGCCGTTCCTCCCGGAGGAGCTCGCCGCCCTGGACCGGTACGTTGCGGGCGGGGGCTCACTGCTCCTCGCGCTCGATCCGGACAGCGACTTCCGCATGGAGCAGCTCGAGCGCAACCTGGGTGTGCGCTACATCGCGACTCCGCTCGCGAACGATGAGTTCCACATGCAGCAGCGTGGTGACGCCTCGGACAGACGACTGATCATCACCGACCGCTTCTCCTCACACGAGGCGATGACGACGCTCGCCAGAGCCGGAGTCGGCACCGGCGTCCTGCTGGTGGGGCCCGGGCATCTCGAGTCTACGGACGCGCCAGGGACGAGCCCGGTGTTCGTCGTGCGCGCGCTTCCGAGCACGTTCGCCGACCCGAACCGCGACTACCGCTTCAACGAAGACACGGAGGCCCGCGATTCGTATCCCCTGGTCGCTGCGGTCGAACGTCGAGCCGCACCCACACCCATGGGGGATGGTCGACCGGACTCGACGACCGTGTCGGACACCGGAGCGCCCGGCCCGGACTCTTCCATCACATCGCGCGCCCTCGTATACGCCACCTCTTCGGCCTTCACCGACGCCGTGCTCGTGAGCCTCGGGAACAACGCAGCGATGATCGCGGACGGGATCCGGTGGCTCGCGCGTGAGGAGAGGCTCGCAGGCGCGACCGAAACGGAAGAGGACGTGCCGATCGTACATACCCGGGACGAGAACGTGATCTGGTTCTATTCGACCATCCTCGGTGCTCCGGCGCTCGCGCTCGGAGCAGGGCTCCTCAGCGTCTTCCGCCGAGGTCATCGGAGGAGGACCGAGCCATGAAGCTCGTCGTCGGCCACACTGTCCTGCTGATCTTGGCTCTCGCCCTGGCCTATCAGACCTGGGCCCGCGACGGCACCCCGCCGGACCCCGCGTCGGTCCTGCTGTGGAGTGGCGATCCAGACGACGTCACCCGCGTGGTCTATGAGACACCCCGGAAACGCGCGGTGCTCGAGCCGCGACGCGACGAGGCCGGTAGCTACGTATGGGTAGCGGTCACTCTGTGGTCCGCGGACAGCGCAGCCGTGGCGGACAGCGTTGTCCAGTTTGTGGGGAACGAGCAGGCCACTTCGCTCATGGAGGTGTTGGCGGAGCCCCGCGCGCTGCGCGATCTGGGTGCGGCGAACGGCGAGCGTGAACAGGAGTTCGGACTCACGGACAGCAGGGTGGCGCTCACGGTCGAGGTCGGTGGCGAGGCACGGGCGCTGGCAATTGGAGGGATCGTGTTCGCGAGCGGGGACCGCTACCTGAAGGACCTGGAGCGTAGCCGCATATACGTGTTCTCGGGGACGACGATCAACAGCCTCGAGAACTCTGAGAGCATTCTCCTCGAGCGTCGCATCCATCCGTCCATCTCCGAGCGGATCGCCACGGTGACGGTGCGCACCGAGCGCGGCGAGCGCACCATGCAGAAGACCGGTGGTGCGGGCCCGGAGCCCGCCGCCTGGGTGGCTCCCGACGAACCGGATCGGCCCGACCAGAGTTTCGCCACGTTCATTACGCGACTCCAGCAACTATCGGTCATGAACTACGCGCCCGACGTCGACCGCGGCTCTCTCCGCAGCCTGGCGCGCATCGAGTACGCAGACGCGCGTGGCCGCCCTCTCGAGCACGTCGAGTTGCTTCGCGCAGACGTCGGCGGCAACCCCGAGTATTTCGTCGTCACGGACCAGACCCGCGTCCCCGCGCGAGTCTACCGTGGGAGCGCAGAACCCTTGGATGAGGACCTCGCCCAGCTTTTCTGATCGCCGCCTGCGATTCGCCCCCCAGTGCCCGACCTTGACGTCGTTCGTTTCTTTCCGCTAGCTCCATCGTCCCAGGCCACCGGAGGGATGATTCCATGAGCGACGCCCTGGCGTACGCCGCCCGTCAATCGAGCCGCTTCCGCGAGGAACTGTTCGATTTCCTGCGCATCCCGTCGGTCAGCGCCAAGAGCGAGCACGACGGCGACACGCGCCGGGCTGCCGATTGGCTCGCCGAGCAATTGCTGGCGGCGGGGCTCGAGGTCGAAGTGCTCGCGACACCCAGGCACCCCGTCGTGATCGCGGAGTGGCGAAAAGCCGGTCCGAGCGCTCCCACCGTGCTCATCTACGGCCACTACGACGTGCAGCCCGCAGAGCCACTCGAGGAGTGGAGCTCGCCCCCCTTCGAGCCCGAAATCCGGGACGGCAAGGTGTTCGCGCGCGGCTCCGCGGACGACAAGGGGCAACTTCTCATGCACGTGAAGGCTCTAGAGGCCGCGCTCGCAGACGGCGGCCAGCTCCCTGTGAACGTGGTGGTGCTCGCGGAGGGTGAGGAAGAGATCGGCTCACCATCGCTGGTCCCGTTCGTGGAAAAGCGCAGGACTCGGCTGGCAGCGGACGTGGTCGTCATCAGCGATTCATCCATGTTCGAGGAAGGTCTCCCTTCCCTGCTCTTTTCGCTCAGGGGGCTCGCGTACTTCGAGCTTCGTGCGAGAACTGCGAGGACCGACCTGCACTCGGGCTCGTACGGGGGCGCGATCCCCAACCCCGCTACCGCACTCGCTCGCGTGATCGCCAGCTTCCACGATCCGGACGGACGGGTCGCGATCGACGGCTTCTACGACGACGTGGTGGAGTGGGACGAGAAGACCCGGGCTCAGATCCGGAGTCTGCCATTCGACGAGGACGAGTTCCGTAAGGCCGTGGGCGCGACCGCGCTCACCGGCGAGCGCGGTTGGTCGGTGCTCGAACGACTGTGGATTCGGCCCACCTGCGAGGTGAACGGACTGCTGGCGGGTTGGACCGGCGAAGGCGCCAAGACCGTGCTGCCCGCCAAGGCGATGGCCAAGGTGAGCTTCCGGCTGGTGCCCGATCAGAGACCGGCGCGTATGCGAGAATTGCTCGATGCGCATCTCGAAAAAGTCACCCCGGCCGGCGTCGAGATCGAGATACTCGAGCAGTACGGTGGGCTCCCGTGGAGGGCCGAGGTGGGAGGACGGTTCTTCGAGGCCGCCGCCACGGCGCTCGAAGAGGCGTTCGGGACCCGGCCCGTGCTCATCGGCGAAGGCGGATCGATCCCGATCGTGGTCGAGTTCGAGCGGATCCTGAATGCCCCCACACTCCTGGTCGGCTTTGCGCTTCCCGGAGCCAACACGCACGCCCCGGACGAGTGGTTCCCGCTCGAGAACTTCGAGAAGGGGATCGGTGCGCTCGTGCGCCTCTACCACGAGCTAGGCGTGCGCTGAGCGACGCCGGCGCACCGGCGCACCTTACGGGCACCGTGAAGCAGAAGGCCCGCGAGACCTGGGAGGCGATGAGGCACGACCCTCCCGGGGAGCGGTTCCAGCGCCACTACCATCGGCGGCGCCAGCGGCAGGAGCGCAGTGGGCGGATCAAGCTGCTCGCGCTGTCCGCCGTTCTGATCGCGGGCGGGATCCTGCTCCTGTTCGTTCCGGGACCGGGCACCCCGCTGATCGCGCTCGGCGCCGCACTACTAGCCGAAGAATCTCTCGTCACGGCGCGCGCCCTCGACTGGACCGAGGTGCAGATCCGCCGCCTGTTCGCATGGGGGAGGCGACTGTCGGAGCGGACCAACGATCGCCCAAGACGCTGAGCTCGCTCGGGCACCGTGACCCGATCACCATCGTCGCACGCGTGGCCGCGGCGTTCGCTCTAGCGTCCCACCATCTCCGCCGCTCGCAGGAGCGCGCGAGCCTTGTTGAGTGTCTCCTCGTACTCGGCCGCCGGATCGGAGTCGAGCACGATTCCGGCACCGGACTGCACGTAGGCCTGCCCACCCGACACCACCACGGTTCGGATCGTGATTGCCGTGTCCATGCTCGCACCGCCCCAGCCGAAGTGTCCGACCGCTCCCGCATACGGGCCGCGCCGCACCGGCTCCAACTCGTCGATGATCTCCATGGCGCGGATCTTGGGCGCTCCCGACACCGTGCCCGCCGGGAAGCAGGCGCGGAGGGCGTCCATCGCCGATAACCCCTCGCGCAACTTGCCCTCCACCTGGCTCACGAGGTGCATCACGTGCGAGTAACGCTCGATCTCCATCAGATCGGGGATGCGGACGCTGCCGTACTCGGCCACGCGACCGACGTCGTTCCTTCCGAGGTCAACCAGCATCCGGTGCTCGGCCAGTTCCTTCTCGTCCGCCAGCAGGTCGGCGGCGAACGAGCGATCCTCCTCAGGCGACTTCCCCCGCGGCCGCGTGCCGGCGATCGGCCGCACCGTGACGATGCCGTCCTCGAGCCGCACCAGCACTTCGGGTGAGGAGCCCACCAGCGTGAGCCCATCGAGCTCGAGGAAGTACAGATAGGGCGAAGGGTTGAGGGAGCGCAGCGCGCGGTACAGGTCGAAAGGGCTGGCCCTCAACTCCATCCCCAGCCGCTGCGAGAGCACGACCTGGAGGGCGTCGCCCGCGCGGATGTACTCGCGGATACGCTCGACTCCGGCCTCGTACTGCGCGCGCGTGCTGCTCGAGGTGAAGCTGGGATCGGCGCTGGGCTCGGGCTTGAGGGCGAGCGGTCGAGGCGCCGGCGCTTCCTCGAGCTGCGCGATCAGCGCGCCCGTACGCTCGGCGCCCGCATCGTATGCGCTCCGGAGAGCGACCGCGTCCATTCCGGGATCGACCGGCACCGCTGCGATCGCCATCGCTCGGCCCCGCAGGTTGTCGATCGCGAGCACGACGTCGGTGAAAAGGAACAGTCCGTCCGGCAGTCCAAGATCGTCCAGCGGTGGGTCCGGCAACCGCTCGATCTGGCGCACGACGTCATAGGAGAAGTAGCCTACGGCTCCGCCCCAAAGGCGGGGCAGTCCTGGCACGTCGGCGGGACGGCGCGCTTGCAAGCGCGCGTCGAGATCGCCCAGCGGATCGCCGGTGTCGACATCCTTCCATCCGGCCTCCGGCGTCCACCAGGACACCTGGCCGTCGCGCAGCCGCCACGCCCCCGACGGCCGCGTGCCGAGGAAGGTGTAGCGGGCCCACTGCTCGCCTCCGACCACCGATTCGAGCAGAAAGCCGAAAGGGGGCGCAGCGAGCTTGGCGTAGGCGGTGACCGCCGTGTCCACGTCGAAGAGGAACTCCCTCCAGACGGGGACTACGCACCCGTCAGGGCCCGCGGCGAGCACACGGAATTCCTCGAAGGACGGATAGAGCTGCATCGGATGCCGACCAGGAAGCGAGGAAGCGCACGAATGTCCCCGGAGCGTGGGGCGGAGTCAACGGGGGGTTTCCCCGTCGTCTCCGTAGACACGGGTGGTACGTTCACCGACCTGCTGCTGCTCGAGGGCGGAGCGCTTCGCGCTCTCAAGATCGCGTCCACCCCGTCCGATCCCGCCGAGGCGGTCCTCACGGGGGTACGGGAGCTGATCGGCAAGGGCAGGGCCTTCCAGCTACTCCACGGCTCCACCGTCGCCACCAATGCCCTGCTCGAGCGCAAGGGAGCCAGGGTCGCGCTCGTGACCAATCGCGGGTTCGAGGACGTGATCGAGATCGGTCGGCAGAACCGACCGCAGCTCTACGCTTTGGTGGGGCACAGGCCACCGCCGCTCGTGGACCGCGACGACCGGATCGGCGTGCGCGGCCGCCTCGGTCCCGAGGGCGAGGAGGTCGAGCCGCTCGACCCCGCCGAGCTCGCCAAGCTCGCCGACCGCGTCGCCGGAGCCGAAGCGATCGCGGTCGTGCTGCTGCACGCGTACGCCAGCCCGGCACACGAGGCGAGCGTGGCCAAAGCACTCGCCGGCACGGGCAGCCCAGTCTCGGTTTCGTCCCAGCTGCTGCCCGAGTACCGCGAGTACGAGCGCGCTTCAACTACGGTCGTGAACGCGTACGTCAATCCGGCAGTGTCGGGCTACCTCGGACGGCTCGCGCAAGAGTCGGGGGCACGCCGCGTGTCGGTGATGGGTTCGAACGGGGGCGCGCTCCCCGTCGAGCGAGCGCAGCGCGAGCCCGTGCACACGGTGCTGTCCGGCCCGGCCGGCGGAGTGGTGGGCGCGCTCGCCTGGGCCCACCAAGCGGGATACGACCGGATCGTCTCGTTCGACATGGGAGGCACGTCGACCGACGTCTCCCTCTGCCCAGGACGTCCGCAACACACGCGTGAACTGGAGATCGCGGGTGCAGCGATCGCCGTCCCGGTGATCGACATCCACACCGTGGGCGCAGGCGGTGGCTCACTCGCTCGCACGGACCCGGGCGGCGCGCTGCGGGTCGGCCCTCGGAGCGCGGGCGCCGACCCCGGACCGATCTGCTACGGGCGAGGCGGGACGGGCGTGACCGTCACTGACGCGCACGTATGGCTGGGCCGCCTACCCACCGACGCGCTGCTCGGCGGCGGGCGGCCGCTAGACCGATCGGCTGTGGCCCCCCACCTAGAGGGCTTGGCCGCGGCCCTGGGAGGGTCCATGGAGGAGGCGGCCGAGGGAGTTCTCGCGGTAGTCGATTCGGCCATGGAGCGCGCCCTCCGCGTGATCTCAGTCGAACGAGGCCACGATCCGCGTGACTTCACGCTGGTCGCTTTCGGCGGCGCGGGGGGCCTGCACGCGGCAGAGCTGTCTGCCCGAATGGGCGCGGAGCGCGCGCTCGTCCCACCCCACCCCGGCCTCCTGTCTGCCTACGGCATGCTGGCCGCTCCCGTCGTGCGTGAGGTGTCGCACACCGTACTCATCCGCACCGACCGTCCGGGCTGGGACGGGCGGGCGGCACGCGAGCTGACCGTCCTCGCCGCAGCAGCAGCGGAGCAGCTCCTCGCCGAAGGAGAGCCCACCCACGCGATCGTCGTGGAGCGCTTCGTCGACGCGCGCTACCGCGGGCAGAGCTTCGAGCTGCGGGTGCCGGCCGATGCAACGCCAGACGCCGCAGACGACGCCGCCGCGGACTCATGGGTGAAGCGCTTCCACCGCGCGCATCTCGAGCGCTACGGCTACGAGCGCAGAGACACAGTGGTCGAGGCGGTAACGCTGCGTGCGGTGGCGCGCGCGCCCGGCCCCCCCCTCGAAATCACCGAAATCGGGAAGGCCACCTCGGAGCCTGCCCTCGCGTCACAGAGGATCACGTTTCGGGGCCGAGACCTCACCGCCCGGCGCGTGCAGCGGCGTGATCTCGCGGCCGGCCACCGACTGGAGGGGCCGCTGGTAGTAGCCGAATACAGCGCCGTCACCTGGGTGCCGCCGGGCTGGACCCTGGATGTGGACCGGTGGGGGGTCCTCCACCTCGCTCAGACCGGTCAGTAGGCGCGACCGGCACATCGCCCCACCCGGTCACGCCCGCGACCGGCGGCACGACCTCGCCCGTGACGGCCCGAGGTACAGCGGAAGGCCCGCTCCCCGTATCTTCTCCCGATGCCGACCGCCACCGAGGTTCCGGGCGACCACTCCGCCCACCCTGCCGGGCCTGAGGTGCAGCCCCCATACGCTTGGGCCTTCGGGACCGGCCTCGTCGTGTTCGCGCTGTACGCGGTCACGCTCGCGCCCACCACCCAGTTCTGGGACACGAGCGAGTACATCGCCACCGGACACATCCTCGGCATCCCCCACCCCCCCGGGAATCCGCTGTTCGTGCTGCTCGCCCGCACCTGGGAGATCCTGCTGGCACCGTTCGGTCTCTCGGTAGCCGCCCGCATCAACCTGTTCAGCGCATTCATGGGCGCTACCGCTCACGCTCTCTGGTTCCTGCTGGTCCACCACATACTCCGCTACTTCAGCTCGGACAGAACCGTGCGTCTGGCCGGCGCGTTTGCCGCTGTACTGGTGAGCGCGACCGCATTCACGGTGTGGAACCAGTCGAACGTCAACGAGAAGGTCTACACGGTTTCGCTCGCCACCATCGCGCTCCTCTCCTGGTTGCTGTTCCGGTGGCAGGAGAACCTCGGCAAAGGGAAGGACGACAACCTGCTCGTCCTCATGATCTTCATCCTCGCGCTGAGCGTGGGAAACCACCTGATGGCGTTTCTCGCCGCACCCGCCATGCTGGCCTTCGTACTCTTGGTCAAGCCGAGCACGCTCCTCAACTGGCGCCTCTACGTCGCCGGCGTGATCGCGGGGGTCCTCGGCCTCTCGGTCCACCTCTTCCTTCCGCTCCGGGCGGGGCTCGATCCCATCATCAACGAGGCCGACCCCACGTGCCCCAGCTTCGGATCCGCGCTCGTGAGCATCGTCACCTGGGGGAAGGCAGGGTGCGTGGCGCTTTCGGAGGCCATTGCGCGCGGGCAGTACACGGATCCCGGCCAGCCCGGAGCTGGGACCATCGCGCGGCAAGCGCCGCTCCACTACCAATTCCTCAACTACTTCCAGTACTTCGACTGGCAATGGGCGCGTGCGCTCGCGGGCGCGCAGCCGCTACTCGCCCCCGCGCGGCTCCCCTTCACGATGGTGTTTACGGGGCTCGGCATCTGGGGCACAATCGAGCACCTGAAGCGCGACCGGTCGAGCTTTCTGTACGTGCTGACGCTCTTCGGAACACTGTCGGTCGGCCTCGTCTCCTACCTGAATTTCAAGTACGGCTACTCGGTCCCCGCACCAGAAAGCGTGCCTCTCAGCGGGCACGAGGTCCGCGAGCGCGACTACTTCTTCATCGTCAGCTTTTCGATGTGGGGTCTGTGGGCCGGAATCGGCATCGTCGCGCTGTGGCAGGAGCTCGGCCGACGCGTCGGATCGCTCGCTCGCGCCACACCCGTGCTCGCGCTGGCGCTCATGCCGCTCGCCCTCAATTGGACGTTCGCCAGCCGCAGCCACGACTGGTCGGCGCGGGACTGGGCGTACAATCTGCTCATGAGCGTCGAGCCGTACGGAATTCTCTTCACCAACGGGGACAACGACACTTTCCCTCTCTGGTACGCGCAGGAGGTGGAAGGGGTGCGCCAGGACGTCACCGTAATCGTCACTTCGTACTTGAACACTCCCTGGTACACGAAGCAGCTGCGCGACCTCACCACTCCGTGCCCGCCCGGGCGCTCACCCGAAGAGAACCCCACCCGGATCGTCTGCCAACGCCCGTATGACGAGAACGCAAACGCCATCTACACGGAGCGGCCGGAGGACGTCGCGTCCGGTACCGTCGCCATCCCCCTGGGCGAGCCGATCCGGCCCCCCGACAGGCCCATTATCGACCTCGACGACTCGACCGTCGATCGAGTCGTGCTGAGTTACATCCCGATGGAGGAGTCGCGCGAGCTCCCGATTGGAAATGTGCGGGCCGTCATTCCCGGCGGGATCTACCTGTTCCCATGGCACCAGTTCGCGCTGACGATCCTTACGCAGTCCATCGACAGCCGGCCCATCTACTTCGCTTCGAGCGGCAACGCGGCGAGCGAGCTCGGCGTGCAACCGTTCCTGGTGCGGCACGGACTCGCACACCGGCTCGTGAACGCCGACCCCACCCTCGAGCGGCCCGGGACCGCCCGCATTGCAGACACACCGCTTCGCTCGGTCACAGGCCCCGCAGTCGAGGTGCCCAGGACGGAAGTCCTTCTGGAGCGGGTATTCGTCCACCGATCGGGCCTCCCCACATGGGAGCGCTGGCCGGACCACTCCACGATCGGCATCCCCAACTACTATGCGTGGGCCTATTACGCCCTTGCGCAGGTAGCCATGCAAGCCGGTGACGACGAGCGTACGGACCGCTTCCGGCAACGGGGCGACCTCTGGGCCGTGCTGGGCGGCGGATAGAGCAAGCCGTGCGCTGCGTGCACGCCGCCGAAGCACGTTCTTCCATGCCTGCGCCCCCTCCATGGCGCGAACCTGCTCGTTCGACCAGCGCAGCTTCGTCGAAGTCTCGGATCTGAGTCGGTCGCCCTTCGTATAACCGCTGACTCGCGTTGACACGGCGCTGTCGCGCCGAGTTGTTCGTATGACGCTGTCCCTCGCATCGGGGGAGCCGAGTGAAAGCGGCGTTGCCGAATGGCTTCGTGACCATACGGTGAGTCGCGACTAGGTATTCTGAGCGCACGTAGCAGATAGCTTGATCGTTGTGCGCCATTGTCGGGGACGAAACGTATTCTGGCGGGAACGCCTTCGACCAGGCATCTTCGCCATAAGCGTCGCAGAGGGCGTGTCTTCGCGACAGTACACCATAGCCCTTGCAGCAGAATCACTAGGGCCTGTTAACACTAAAGGCCCATTTGTATTATATTGGGGCTATGAAAATCACAGAGTCCCAATATCGTCGGATAGAGGCTTGCTTTCCACGTCAGCGCGGCAATGTGAGCTTCTCCAATCTCGAAGTGCTTAACGCGATCCTGTATGTGGCCGAGCACGGCTGCAAGTGGCGCGGGTTGCCTGCGCGCTTCGGTAACTGGCATACGATCTACACCCGAATGAATCGCTGGGCCAGGGCAGGTGTGCTGGATCGTGTCTTTGCGGCCCTGCAGGACGAGCAGATCATCCGGATCAAGATCGAAGCGCTGTCGCTCGACAGTACGAAAGTGCACCCTGATGGCACCGGCGCGCTAAAAAAAACGGCCCGCAGGCCATCGGGAAGTCGCGTGGAGGCTGGACCACCAAGATTCATATGGTTGCCGCAGATGCTCGAACCGCGATAACCTTCTCGCTATCGCCAGGCCACAACCACGACGCACCCGAAGGACGCGAACTGCTACGCATGTTGAAGCCGGTACACTCCACTGTGTCGATGATCATGGACCGGGCCTACGAGGGGGCCGAAACACGGCAATTGGTGTTGGAGCTGGGGTTTACGCCGGTCGTGCCACCCAAACAGGGCCGTGTTAGCCCGTGGCAGTACGATCGAATCATGTATCGCCGTCGCAACGAAATAGAGCGGTTATTTCGGCGACTCAAAGGCTTCAGAAGAATCTTCTCCCGCTTTGACAAGCTCGACGTGATGTTCACGGCCTTCATCCACTTTGCGCTCATCGTCGAGGCTCTCAGATAGTGTTAACAGACCCTAGTTAGACGGCGCGGCTGGAGTTGCCTCGCTCGGAGCGACGCACGAAACGCTCGGTCGACTACCGTAGGGTGTGGACAGTCCTTCCGTTGAGGGGCTGAACAGGGCGATTCGTGGTGCCGTGGTCGGCAGAGAAGGCGCTGATCTGATCGTTGCTGAGTTCCAATGTCTCCCGAAGGACGATCCACCGGACATCCTCGGTGCACGGCGGGGTGGTCAATGACCCCGCATATGTGAAGTAATTGCCCGAAGATGGCAGCAGACGGCCGATATCGTCCAAGGTAGCCGAGTTGGAATCCCTAAGTGCCTCGACAATGGGCTGGAAGAACTCATTGGTACCCCCCTCCTGGAAGAGCACGCCCACCACAGCCAGTCCGCCCGCGGAGTCCACATGCACGAAGTGCATCTCGAGTGGATAGCTTCGTCCGTCGATCGTGTGCTCGCTCGGATTATGAGCATGAAGCTGTAAGAGGACGTACGCATCCCCGCCGATCGAAAGAGTCTGGGTCGCGCTCGGGGTCAGCCTACGCCCATGGCCCGAGGCTTCAACGTGTAGCTCGCTCAGACCATATCCAGTGATCAGCGAGGGGAGATCGTCGAGCTGTGCCACCGTATCCTGGATATCGATCGGGGACTGGGCCATGCCAGCCGAACACGTTGAGAAATCGCTTGAGAGTTCTCCCCAGACTTCGGGACCGGTCTCGGCAGAATACGACCATTCTACATAGCCGGCCTCCGCGTCGTCTCCGAGCGGGAGCTCGGCTGCACGCTCTTCACTGGCACACGCCATCGTCAGTGTGATAAGGAGAAGGCCACGGAACGATCTAATCATGGGACGCCCAGCGAATTGAGTGAACTCAGTGGCGGGCCAGCGTCCCCATCCTGCTGGTCTCCTCGGGAGTTCCGCGGAGCCCGGGACAAAGCAAGACCAACCGGTTGAGGGTAGATTCTGGCGTATCACGCACCGTCTAACGAAGTAGAGATTCTTGCTGCGCGTAGCCGCGGCAAGAATCTGGTGTTGGGCTCAATCCGGGCGAGGGAGCGGGAGGGAGCCGTGGTTTTGGGTTTTCAATGCTGCGGGGAGGGTAGTGAGACGTGGGCGAGTGGCCGAGAGGCGCTCCGGGAGTGGTCGGAGGGTGGGGGCAGCGGTTCAGGGGAGGGGCTCGGAGATGTGGTTTGGCTCCAGCTGTCAGATAGGAGGGGGGTGAGGGGGAGGAGCGGAAAGGGAAGGATGCAGCGAGGCTGGGCGACCCAGCGCTGGGCTGGGGCACAAGGGCAGGCGGGAGCGGCGATCGGCAGTCCGTGGATCATGGAGGTGCCCTGGGCTTGAAAGTGGTGCCCAAGAGATAGAGGTGACCGCGCCTGCAGACGGGACAGAGGCGTGGTGCAGGTAGGGCGGATTGGGCTGGTGTGGATGGGTGGCCCTCGACGCCGGCTTCTTCGGCAGGTGGCCGAGGGATCTGTGGGGCGGCGGATTCGAGGAGATGGCGGACGCGCTCGAGGTCCTTGCCGGAGGTGGAGCTGAGGAGGCCGTAGTAGCGGATCTTGGTGAAGCCGCGTGGAAGGACGTGTTGGAGGAAACGGGCGATGAAGTCCTGAACGAGGAGCGTCATGCGGCGGGTCTGGTGGGTTCGGGCGTGGGTGTAGGTGAAGGTGACCCGGCCGTGCTCGAAGCGTTCGATGCGGTGGTTGGTGAGAGCGACGCGGTAGACGTAGCGCGAGAGGTAGAGGGCCGCGCGTTGGCCGTTGGCGATCTGCTGGATGTGGGCGATCCAGGGTGTGTTGTTGTTCCAGAGGTGGGAATCGGTTTCCTGTTTGAGGCCGGCGCGTATGAGGGCGTCTCCCACCTTGGCGCGAAAGATCTCGGAGAGTGCATATCCGGGGAATAGGAAGCGAGGGTGGGCAGGTTTGACCCAGGCGGTGCTGTCGGGGGAGAGGCCGCCGGCGGTGACGAGGAGGTGGACGTGGGGGTGGTAGGTGAGGGTGCGGGACCAGGTGTGGAGCACGGCGAGAATCGCGACGCGGGCGGGTCTGGACGGCAGCGGCGGCCTCACGGAGTAGGATGCCGTAGACGAGCCGCTGATGGGAGCGGGCTAGGATGCGGAGCTCTGCGGGGAGGGTGAAGGTGAGCAGATAGTGGTCACAGGGCAGGAGGCGGGAGCGAAGGCTGTCGAGCCAAGTTTGGGCCCGGTCGTCCTGGCACTTGGGGCAGTGCCGGTTGCGGCATGAGTGATAGGAGTAGTCGAGGGCGCCACAGTCGTCACAGGCTATAGACGGAGCCGCCGAGGGCGGGGGTACGGCAGAGGGCGATGTCGTTCATGGCCCGGAGGTGGGACGGCAGCATTTGCCCTGGGAAGGCATGCCGGAGATCCGGGCTGGCCTGCTGGAAGATGTCGGCCAGTTCTACCACGATGCGTGTGGTGTGGCGTCAGATGCGCTGCCCGAGGCGGTTGATGGGATCGAGGGCGTCGTCGCGGATTACGCGGGTGAGGTGGGTGTAGATCGCGGTGGTACGCGGGCTGGAATGGCCGAGATACTCCTGGATCAGCCGGAGTTGGACGCCAGCTTCGAGGAGGTGGGTGGCGTAGGAATGCCTCAGCGAATGGACGTGGGCGCGTTTATGGACGCCGCTCTGTTTCAAGGCCCGCTGGAAGGCTTTCTGTAGGCTATCGCGGCGGATCGGGCGGACGGCAGCCTCGGAGGCAGGCTGGCTGGGCTGGCGGGTAGCCGGGAAGAGGCAGAGGGGGTGGCGGTGGGTGCGCCAGTGCTCACGCAGGAGCTGGAGGGTGGCGTCGGGCAGAGGAACGCAGCGGTCCTTGGCGCCCTTGCCCGTCACGTGGAGCATCTTGCGAGCGCCGTCGACGTTGGTGACTTGGAGGTGAGCGCCTTCCAAGAGGCGCAGGCCGCACGAGTAGATGGTGATGAGGCAGACGCGGTAGATGGGGCTGCGGACGCTGTCGAGGATTTCCCAGACCTCGTCGCGGCTGAGCACGACGGGGAGCTTCTTCTCCTTCTTGGGCCGGGCGACATCCAGGACGGTCCATTTTCGTCCCAGCGTCTGTTCGTAGAAGAACTTGATGCCGCAGAGCGCGATGGTGTGGGTCCCGCGAGCCACCTTCTTGACGGTGGTGAGGTGGACGAGATAGTGGCGGACCTGCTCCTCCGTCAGCCGGTCCGGGGACTGGCCGAAGAAGCGGGCCAGGTGGACCACGGCCTGGGTGTAGGCCTCGACGGTGCGTTCGGCGTAGCCGCGGAGCCTGAGATCCTCGATCATGCGTTTGCGCAGGGGTGTCATGATTCCCTCCTGGAAAAGTGGGTTCGTACAGGAGAGGATCGAATACCGCGATGTGCTTCTTCAAGGAGATCAGAGCGAGGTTGCCGTGCCTATCCGCCGTAGGCGGATTGAGTCCAACAAGCTGTTAAACCTGACGCGGGGGTTGGGCGGGTTTGTGCTGTGGCGGATGGCCCGCGCAAGTTAAAGCCCTCTGGACACGTGGCCTGGGCGCTCGAACTGAATCACCGCGCTCAGGGCTTACCGTTCTTGCCGACCCGCGCCTGCAAACGGGGGATCCCCTGATGATGACGCACGTTGCTTCCACGGATCGCCGGCGTGGGGCTCTGGTCGCCGTACTCCTCCGAGCCATGTCGAGCTCCTTCGCGAGAAAGATCTCGGTGCTCGTCGCTACCTTCGGCATCCTTCTCGGCAAGCCGGACGCCGTCGCCGCGCAGACCAACGGACGCGATGGCGCCGCGCCCGCCACGCCGGCCACCGCGCCCGCCGTCCGGATCGGCGACGAGCCGGTGATCGACGGCTCGCTTTCGGACGCGGCCTGGGCGGGGCTCCCCGTCCTGACCGACTTCATCCAACGCATCCCGCGGGACGGCGAGCCGGCCACGCTGCGCACCGAAGTGCGAATCGGGCACGACGACGCGGCGCTCTACCTGGGCGTGCGCGCGCACGACGACCAACCGTCTCTGATCGTCCCGGGCGAGGCGATCCGAGATTACGACCTCGCTCAGTCCGACGCGGTCATGCTGATCTTCGACACGTACAAGGATGGCGTGAACGGCTTCGTCTTCGGGACGAACCCAGCCGGAATCGAGTACGATGGCCAGGTCGTGGACCAGGGTGGAGGTGGAGGTGGAGGCGGCGGCGGCGGCTCGCTCGGGCCCGGCGGCGGGCGCCAGCAGCGCGGCTCGGGCGGCGGCTTCAACCTCAACTGGGACGGCCGGTGGGAGGTGGCGACCGGCCGCGACCAGGGCGGTTGGAGCGCCGAGTTCCGGATCCCGTTCTCGACGCTCCGTTATCGCGCGGGCAGCCGGCAGGACTGGGGGCTCAACGTGCTCCGGCGCGTCCGCCGCGTGAACGAGGAGTCCTCCTGGTCCCCGATCCCTCGCGAGTTCGACTTCAACCGCGTGAGCGAAGCCGGTACCCTCGTCGGCCTCGAGCCGCCTGCCGCCCGATCGATCCAGGTCACTCCATACCTGCTCGGATCCACGGCACGGAACTACGCGATCGGCGAAACCGGCTTCGACGAGACCGGCGAGGTAGGTGGCGACGCCAAGGTGCAGATCACCCAGGGGCTGACCCTCGACCTCACGTACAACACCGATTTCGCGCAGGTCGAGGTCGACGACGTCCAGACCAACCTCACCCGCTTCAGCATTCAGTTTCCAGAGAAACGCCCGTTCTTCCTCGAGAACTCGGGGATGTTCGCGATGGGAGGCGGCGGTGCCGATCTCTTCTTCAGCCGGCGGATTGGGATCGCGAGGGACCTGAACCGCGTGCCGA
This sequence comes from Longimicrobiales bacterium, assembly GCA_965237965.1. Lineage (GTDB taxonomy): Bacteria > Gemmatimonadota > Gemmatimonadetes > Longimicrobiales > Gaopeijiaceae > UBA2988. The sequence continues at coordinate 1,230,067 of CBDEGT010000003.1, read as the reverse complement.
TCCGAGGCGGAGGCCGGATCTCCGGCAAGGTCGCCGGACTGAACGTGGGACTTCTTCACATCCGGACCGACAGCCTGTCCGGCGTCCAGAGCGGCCAGGCCTACTCGGTGGTGCGTCTTGCCCGGGAGCTCGGCAACCGTAGCAGCATCGGTGGCGCGTTCCTCCAGCGCGACGGGAGCGAGCTCGCGAGTGACTACAACCGCACCTACGCGGTGGATGGGCAACTGGGCATCGGCACCGCCTGGAACTTCAATGCGCTCGCAGCCCGTACCGAAACGCCCGGGCGTGATGGGCGCGACCATATGTTCAATACGAACGCGAGCTACACGACCCGGAGCGTCGACATCAACGGGAGCTTCCGCGAGGTCGGTGAGGATTTCAACCCGGAAGTCGGGTTCCTGCAGAGGTCCGGATATCGAAGCTATGGGACCCGGGTCTTTACCTTCTTTCGGCCGGACAACTTCTTAGGGCTCCGAGAGCTTCGGCCACACACCCGCTTTGAAACCACTCGGGATCTCGAAACCGGCTTTGAGGAAAGCGCACAGCTCCATATCGACAACCATTTCGAGTGGGACTCGGGGATGTTCTTCAGCTCGGCTTTCAACTGGAACCGGGAGGGGCTGGAGGAGCCGTTCGAGATCACTGACGAAATCGTCGTTCCTCCCGGCACGTACGACGGGTGGGAGATGGCCTGGCACTTTCTAACCAACCAGGCAGCCCCCGTCTCGTTCGAGACTCGCCTCGACTACGGCGCCTTTTTGTCGGGCCACCGGCGCGGGCACTCGGCCGTGCTCGCCTTCCGTCATGGCTCGGCGCTCTCTACAGCGCTTCGGGTGGAGTACAACGACGTGGACCTTGCCGAGGGCAGCTTCATCACCCGGTTGGCCGGCCTGCGGGTGGGATACTTCTTTACCCCGCAGACCTACCTTCAAGCGCTCGTACAGCACAGCGACCAAGCGGACAACTGGTCCGCCAATCTTCGCTTCGGATGGCTCAGCGCGGCCGGAGCCGGCCTGTTCGTGGTCTACAACCAGTCGAACGGGGTGGATGCGCTCGAGGGACCGCTGAACAAGTCGGTAATCATCAAATTCAGCCGGCAGTTCACTGTGCTGGGGGGCTGACTCAACCTCGATCCGGAACGGGTTAGTCGGTCCTGGGCCGGCGCGCTGCTCGCGGCACGCGGGATACATCGCAGATTGGTCGTACGGAGGGGCCGCGCGCACATGCCTCCGCCGCGAGCTAGGATGCTGCGAGCGGCGAATGCCGATCACGCTCCAGGTCTGGCCAGATTAGGGAGCGCGGACCTTCAAGGCCGCTTGGTCAACGGATTGGATACGGTTGAGTGCGCCGCAGGCTCAACCGCCTGCTCGATCGTTCGTCGGACCAACAAAGGCTGGTATTCATGATCGGAAAGCGGACAGCCCTCGGAGGTGGCCGCTCGATCACACCCAAATGGACCACCAAGGTGGGCTCTGCAATGCGTCCTAGGCCATGCAGCGATCTATTATCTATAGGGAGGCGGCTACAGTTTGGGATGAGAAGGGGGGGATGGCCAGCCTCCCGGCCACGGAGTCGCAAGACTTCAAGCGCTCCAGAACGCAAACGGGCTCAATGGCCCCAATCGACCGTGGGAGACTGGCCAAATGGACACTACCCCCAAGCAGGTGACCGGTGTCGACGTAAGCGATCGCTTTAGCACGTTCTGTACGGTCGATGAGGCCGGTGAGATCGAAGAGGAAGGTCGCGTGCGGACGAGCCCACAAGCGTTCCGAACCCATTTCCAGAAGTCGCCTCGCCGCGTCGTGATCGAGGTCGGAACGCATTCGCCCTGGATGAGCCGGCTGCTCGCAAAATGCGGTCACGAGGTGATCGTCGCAAATGCTCGCATGGTCTCACTCATCTACAGGAACGAACGGAAAACGGACCGCATCGACGCCGAAAGCTTGGCACGCCTCGGTCGCCTGGATCCCAAGCTCCTCCATCCGATCCAGCACCGCGCGGAGGAAACCCAGGTCCACCTCGGGCTCGTCCGGACGCGCGCGACCGTGGTGCGGGCCCGCACCGCGCTCATCAATCACGTCCGCGGTGCCGTCAAAACACTGGGTGGCCGAATCCCGCGGTGTTCGACCGATGGCTTCGCACGTAAGGCCGTCGAGCACACCCCCGAGTCGCTCCAGCCGGCGCTTCAGCCCGTGCTCGAGAGCATTACCCAGCTGTCACGACAAATCCGTTTCTTCGACAAGCAGATCCAGGGGCTCTGCGAAAAGCGCTATCCCGAGACCGCCCTGCTACGCGAAATCGTCGGCGTCGGCCCTACGACAGCGCTCACCTACCGCCTCGTCATTGATGACCCCGTCCGTTTCCGTGACAGCCGTTCGGTCGGTGCCTACATCGGACTCACGCGCCGCCATGCCGATTCCGGAGAATCCGCGCCAGAGCTCCGCATCACGAAGAGCGGAGATTCCTTGCTCCGCTCGCTCCTGATCCAAGCCGCCCACTACATCCTTGGCCCCTTCGGACCCGAGAGTGACCTCAGGAACTGGGGCCTTGCCTACTGGCGTCGAGGTGGAGCGACACCCAAAGCCAAGAACAAGGCAGCGGTTGCGGTGGCCAGGAAGCTGGCCGTGCTGCTGCATCGATTGTGGCTGAGCGGTCAGCCCTATCAGCCGCTACGCAAACCGAAGGCTGCCTAACGACCAACTTCAACAACGCCGAGGAGAAAGCGCTCCGGCGTCCGTTGCCGATCGACAACCTAACCGCCCGGTCGCAGGCGACTGCGTCCCACATCTCGGGACCTCGAGTCCGTGCTACAGTTTGCAGCGCCTCGATCGGTAGGACCCCAAGCTGCACCGGCCCAAGTTTACCGGCCAACACGAGTGCGTATGGGAGATTCGCGGACGGTTGGTCGCCTTCGGCAACCGGCCGCCAAGTCGGCCTTGACTTTAACCCCTTCTCATGGGAGATGTGGGACCTTAACTGCTGGATGGCAAGCCCAGGTGGACGGAAGTTGGGAAGTGAGTACTGCCGTATGAGAGAGTAGGAGTACGGACGTCATTCTGGGCGATTTGGCGGTCGTCCAGTGGCGGGCGTCAGAGATCAGCGGAGGCGTTTTGAACCTGGTTCCTGCCTGACCCCTTCGCACGGTACAGCGCCGTGTCGGCGCTGTGCACGAGGGCTTCGCTCGTGGCGTCACCGCTAGGTATCCGACTCGCGACTCCTGCACTCACCGTCACAAACTCGCTGGAGACATGGTTGGCATGGGGAATGTGAAGGTCTAGCACGGCTCGACGGATCTTCTCGGCCATCGCCTCCGCGGTTGCGCCATCCGCACCGGGCAGGACCAGAATGAACTCCTCTCCCCCGAAACGAGCGACCAGGTCTCCGGGTCGATGTACACCGTCAGCCATGACCTGGGCAACGCGCTTCAGGCATTCGTCTCCGGCAAGGTGACCATAGTAATCGTTGAACTGTTTAAAGTAATCGACATCGACGAGCATTACAGAAATGGGTGACTCGCTACGGAGGCAGCGGCGCCACTCTTCTGAGAGTGCACCCACCATAGCGCGTCGGTTGCCGAGCCCAGTCAATTCGTCGCGGGTCGACAGTTGCTCCAACTCACGTTCGTACTCAAGCTGCACACTGATGTCCCGAATGACTCCGACGAACCATCGTTCACTGCCGGTGCTGGACTCGCTCACCGCCAACTCAATATCGAATATCTCCCCGTTCCGTCGGAGTCCCTTCAACCGTCGCCCGCCGACACCGATGATCCTGGCCGTGCCCGTCTCGAAATAGTTCCTCAGATATCCATCATGCTCTTCCCGGTACGGTGAGGGCATGAGTATAGACACGTTTTCTCCAACCAATTCGCTCTCCGTGTAGCCGAACATTTGCTCTGCAGCTGCATTCACCGATTGGATCCTTCCATCATGCTTGATGAGGATCACCGCCTCGACGATGGACTCGACGACGCTTCGGATCCGCCTCTCGCTCACCGCCAAGTCACGTGTGCGTCGCTCGACCAACCGGTCGAGCAGCTCTCGTCTATGGCCGAACGCGTACACAACTGTACTGATCCCGAAACCGCCTAAGGTAAAGACCGTCACGAGCAGAATCAGGCTATTTCGGCGACCCGTCCCCTGCACCGCCAGCACCTGATCGAGTGGGTAGCGGACTTCTAGCACGCCTCGCACATCACCCACGCGCCAGTCCGCTCGGGGCGTCGCTGTGTGGCTGTTGTGACAAGTTACGCACGCGGTCTCCATCCGGTCGGCCGTCGCGTACCGGAGGTAGGCGCCATCTTCATCCTCTTCGAAGCGCTGGCAGACCTCAAGCCCTTGCCCAGACAACGCTGCCCACGCCTCGCGTGCGAAGTCGTCCCGGAGTCCGCCTGTGGCCTCGCGCCAAGGAAAGGGGTACGGACTGTAGAGCCGGACCGACGCTTGCTCAAAACCTTCCCCGATGCGTTGGCCCAGGAGGATGGTCAAGGTCGCCGGTAGCGGAACGCTTCCACTCCGGACGTCGTAGTCGTGAACCACCTCGATGTCCGTGTCGCGCAGTCGATCAACGACTTCGGATGTGTAGAGGGACCGGAATTCGGCCAGCGCCTCCGTGTAGAGCCTGGCAGAATCCATGGCCGAGGCTTCCACAAGAAGTTGGTTCTGCCGAATGGTGTACCACGCGACGGTCGCGAGAGACAGAGCGAACACGACCGTGAGGATCCAGCCCGATCTGCTTTCAATGACCCAGCGAAGCCTGCGTAACATGGCTTGAAATCCTACCGCGAATCAACCATCCAGACACCTCCTTCAGGAAATAGAAGTGAGAACCGACGAACCCAGCATTGCTCGCACATCGCGGCCATACCGCCCTCGCCGAGCTGGCGCTCGATGCGGTAGCGGCCCTCTAGGGCAGCGTTCATGCGGTCAGGTACATCGCTCATGCCGACTCCTGAAGGAGTCCCAGAGTTGTTGAGTCAGCTCCTGCAATGGGGAGGTAGCGGACCCGGTCACCGAGGCGACTCCGGTCACCTGCTTGCGGATCTACCAGCCCCATGCCGCGTCGCGATCGCCTCGCTCGCGCGAGGCCGGCCCGCGGAAAGAGGGACTGGGGCTTCAGTGTCTCAGCCCGGCGGCTGGCGGGGCGGCCCCGGTGTCGAGAAGGACATCTCCTGGATCGCCTTGATACTCCGGTTTCCGTAGCGGAAGGGGATGACTAGCCGGAGCGGAGCGCCGTGATCGGGCGGAATGGGCTCGTCGTTCATCATCCAGGCGAGCATCACCTGGGGATGGCGCAGCGTGTCCAAGTCCTCATCCACCCAGAACCCGTCCGAGGCTATGAAGCGCGCGTAGTGCGCGCCGAGCACCAGCTCCAGCATGTCGGCGAAGTCACTGAACCTCACCCCCGTCCACTTCACGATCCCGCGCGGGTTCGGGGCACCGCATTGCATGAGGAACGTGCCGCTCACGCGGGGCAGGGGCTCTAGGTCGGAGAAGTGCAGCGTTCCGGTCCGCCGCGCGAGCCCGCGCGTGTCCACCCGGATCGCCATCTGGGTGTAGTCGTACTCGATCACCGGTGTCGTGCGATCGGGCGTCCGCCACATGAGCGGCTGGGTGATCGGTCCCGCCTCGCTCGGGTCGTGCTCGGGGGCCGAACCGTCAGGGTTGAGCGGCAGCTCCGCCGGGAACCCCTCACGCACGGGACGTTCGACGAGCGTGGCGGGCCATTCCTGGGCGGCCTGCCCGGCCGGAGGGGTCTGAGCGCCGAGTTCGTCAGCGGCCACGAGTCCGAGGGAGACGCCAGCTACGGTGGAGCTGGAGAGGGCGATTGCGTCGCGGCGGGTGAGGTTCATGGCTCGACCCTCGAGCAGGGGGTCCGTTGGATGGAGCGGGGAGGACAATGTAATGTCCCATTCCGCCGTCCGCCCGCCCGTCTGGGCAGCCGGGCCGGACATAGGGGGCCCCGTTTTCACGGAGCCGACAATCAAGTAGCACCGTCGTCGGAGTCCGCAGACTGCCGACTCAACTTCTCGATGGTGTTAGACGGGGGTCGTCCTGGGCCCACGCAAAGTCATGAACCAAACCAGGATCGCCGCAGTCACGACGTGCATACATATAAGCACTCCGACCCCGGGGCCGGTCGCCGCCGGAAAGGATTCGATAGCCCCGTCGCCGAGAAGGCAGAAAGCCGGTATCAATGACAACAACAAGACACCTACGGCGGTACCGCGAAAGAGCCGTTCTGGTCGAGGTAACAACTTGCGAATGACAGCGAGGGTGACGACGGCCCCGAGCACCCCAATTACAGTGAAGAATATGGTTGGACCTGATCCGGAAAGCGGGGGAAACTGAGGCGGGATGTCGAACATGGCCAATCCAACCCAGCGGATTGCGAGATTCGCAGGGACGGCTATGAAGAGCATCTGTAACGCGGCCAGCCAGTGTTTGCTCCCTTCTTCGCCACCCGTCGCCGCGCCGACACCTGGCTTCGTTTCCATCTTCTTGCGTTCTCCATCACTGGAAGTGATCAGTAGAATTGACGTGCCCCAGTTGTGGTACCACTTCCTATGTTAGACAGATGTGCGGGTGCTGCAGATTCGCCGTGGTCTTGATCTCAGCCAGGAAACGCTCGGCGCCGACAACAGCGGCCAGCTCGGGTTGCAAGACCTTGAGCGCGACCTTCCGCTCGTGCTTCAGGTCGTCGGCCAGGTAGACGGTGGCCATCCCGCCCTCACCGAGCTGGCGCTCGACGCGGTAGCGGCCTTCGAGGGCCGCGTTCAGGCGTTCATGCACGTCGCTCATGCTGGCTCCTGAAGGAGTCCTTGCTCATGCAGCGATCTATGGTACGGTGGCACGTCTCCTATCGAACGCCGCGACGAATGAGGCCAGCACGCTCCTGAAGCAGGCTTCCTAATGGATTCTGATTGTTCCGCTGAGCGGCTGATGCGATCGCGACCTGCTGTTCGCCCTCTGAGCGACCAGCCTGTGGGCTGCCTTTGCTTCCCACATGAACGGAACCGTCGAGGATGGCTCCCTCCTCCACCAGCATCCGACGCGTGTGGATCTCCCCCTCGACCTGACACGTGGTCTGAAGCTCGAGACGGGACTCGGCGTTCAGAGTGCCGGAGACTCTGCCCGCTACGACCGCCTCCTGCGTGGCCACGTCTCCGATCACAACACCTTCCTTTCCGATCACGACCGCCTTTGCGGCCTTGATCGAGCCCTCCACAGTCCCATCGACCCGTACGCTCGCCTCGGTTTTGCAGTCGCCGATAATCTTCATTCCGAGCCCAATGATCGAGGTCCCGTCCTCCGGCGGCGTCCCCCTACTGGTGCGGTCACGTGCCATCTACGCCTCGTTTCCGGGTTCGAATCGCAAGGACAGAATCTAGTCGTGTCGCCAGCCTCGTGACACCATGGCTGCGTCTGAAACGAAAGGGGTGCAGACTCCCGTGCTTAGCTCTGCTCCGGCGACATCCAGTACGGATCTCGGCCAGAAAGCGCTCGGCACCGACAACAGCAGCTAACTCCGGCTTCAAGACCTTGAGCGTGCCTCTGGCCGAGCTACCGCGCCGCATCCGGCACGAGCATGCGGATCATCCCGTCCTGGCGAGACGTCAGAAAGATTTCGCCGTCGCGGCTCCGGCTCAGGTGCAGGTCCGCGCGTCTGGCTGTAGCCCCGTTCGCCCGCTCGACGAGCTCCCGGAAGGTGACATTGACGCGCTCGCCGTGCGAGTTGCGCGTGTAAAGCTGGATCTCCTCGACGGGCGCGACGGTCCGAGGGATGCCGTCGTCCGCCGCCTTAACCGCGTCGAGGTCGGCCGCGAAGAGTCGACCCCGTACGAGGTCTCCGAAGATGAACCTCCCACGGAGCGCCTCGATGCGGCCGTGATACGCGAATCCGTTGGTGACCGCCTGGCCCTCGTCGTGGTCGTAGATCGCGACCGGGTACGTGAAGCCGTCCTCCTCGCGTCCGATGAGCACCGCTTCTGGAAGCGGCTGCAGCTGATTTAGCGCTCCCCCCGGTCGAATGATGCCGTTCTCGAAGAAGCCCTCGCGGCTCATCCAACCGTAGTTCTCGCCCTCACGGACGATGTTGATCTCCTCCACGTGGTTCATGCCGATGTCGGATGCGAACATGGTCCCGTCGGTCAGGTCCCAGGAAAGCCGGTGTGCGTTCCGGAAGCCATACGCGTAGATCTCGCCGAGTGTGCTGGGATCGCCGTCGGCCGCGAACGTGTTGATGGCCGGAACAGTGTAGTCGCCGAGCCCCTTGTTCCCGCCCGTCTCCGAGGGACTGCGCGGATCGAAGCGCAGTATGGCGCCGATCACTGAATCGAGCCGCCCGGTTTGGCCAGGGTTGTTGGCGTTCGGCCCGCCACCGTTGCTGAAGCCCAAGTCGCTGCCGCTCGTGTAGAGCAGACCGTAGTCGGGATCGTCCGGCCGCGACGTCGGATTGAACTCCACGTTCCCCATGGGGTGCGTTAGGCTGCCTACTAGGGGAGGGTGGCTACACATGTGGGACCGGACCAGCTGGATGGCAAGCGCAGGATAACGACTACGCCTGTACATACTCAGCGGGATACCTACACAGTCACGCGCAGATTCCTCATCATCTTCGCGTAGGATCTCCATCTACCGCCATGGGGGGGGCTTCGGCGCCTCCATATCCATCACCTACGCTCAGACCGCCGGAGCTGGGAGCGCAGGTGGGATCGAGAAGCCATGCACTTTGACCGTCGAACCTTCGTGATCCGTATGGGTTCGCTTCCCCTGGCGCTTGTTGGGGCCGGGGTAGGAGGCGAGCGCGGGTCGACTCACACGCCGCTTGGCGAGGGCCCGAAAGAGGAGGTTCGCCCTCGAGACCTCGGAAGAGGGGCAGATCGTGACCTCGTCACTCTCTTCCTATGCGGGGACGTGATGACCGGCCGCGGGATCGATCAGGTGCTACCTCATCGGAGCGATCCTCGCCTCTTCGAGCCAGTCGTCAGGAGCGCCACGGAGTACGTGAAGCTGGCCGAGCAGGAGCACGGCCCGATTCCGAGCCCCGTGGACTACTCGTACGTCTGGGGGCATGCCTTGGACGAGCTGAATCGGATCGATCCGGACGCAAGGATCGTGAACCTTGAGACAGCGGTGACGACGAATGACCGTCCATGGGGGGGGGAAAGAAATACACTACCGGATGCATCCGCGGAATGTCGCCTGTCTGAAGTCGGCGGGAATCGACTGCTGTGTGCTGGCCAACAACCATACGCTTGATTGGAGCATTCCGGGCCTAGAAGAGACGCTGGAGTCCCTTGCGGCGGCGGGGATTCGTACCGCCGGTGCGGGACGGGACCTAACGGAGGCGACTGCACCGGCGATGATGGAGCAGCGGGCCGGAGGAAGAGTGTTGGTCTTCGCTATGGGAACGGCGACCAGCGGGATTCCGCCGGAGTGGGCAGCCGGAGCCGAGCGGGCTGGAGTGCGGTTCCTGCAGGGCCTCACTCGGCGTATCGTCAGAAGCCTGGGCGAGGAAATTCGGGCCGTGCGTGGACCGCGAGATGTGGTCGTGGCGTCGATCCACTGGGGCCCGAATTGGGGCTTCGAGGTCCCCGACGAGCAGCGGGAATTCGCGCATCGGCTGATCGAGGATGCTGGGGTAGACGTGGTGCATGGGCATTCCTCGCACCATGCGAAAGGGATTGAGGTGCACCAGGGACGGCCGATCCTCTATGGCTGTGGCGACTTCCTGAACGACTACGAGGGGATATCCGGTACCGAGGAGTACCGCGACGACCTGGTGCTCATGTACTTCGTGACGCTTAATGTGGCGGGCTTGGTCCGCATGCGGATGGTTCCCCTGCAGCTCAGACGGTTCCGACTGCAGCCAGCCTCGGAGTCGGATGTCACGTGGCTCCGGGAGAAGCTGGACCGGGAGAGCGCGGCCTTCGGCACGCGGGTCCAGTCTGGATCGGACGGAAGTCTGGAGGTCGCGTGGGGCTGATGCCGGAGCTCGCAACCGCCACCTCCGGTCCACTGTGTCGCGGGGAAAGGTCAGACATTCCCGACCCGTCCCGTCACCTACACGTGAGGTGGGAGCCATGCCCCCCTTCGGAAACCTTTGGGGCATGGACGTCTTTGCGGACGAGACTCTGAGCGAGGACGAAGAGATTGCCTTCAACGCCGGCTCCCACACGGAGCTGATTCGCCTGCGCTACGACGACTTCAAGCGGCTGGTCGGCCCGACGGTGGCCGATATCACGACCGCCGCGTGAGTCCAAGAGGACGCTTCCCCAGCCTCGGGCCCGCTCTAGCCCAAGAGTATCATCCGGTCTTCGCGTAGGATCTTCATATCCGGCACAGGGGGGCTTCGGAGGCCTGCTCTGCGGAGAGAGCACCCCCGCACCAGCCGCTTCAGCTCCTCGAAGAAGTTCTGTACGAGGATCAACCCAACGAACATCCTTCCCAGCCGGGGCCGCCCGCTGGTGGCAGACTTCCTCAACGCTAGAGTCCGTACTCAGGGGGCAACGCCAAACGCCACTTCCCAATGGATGAGTAGCTCGTCCAGAAGGGGCGCCAAGGTATCACGAAATCCCGGGCCGTAGTTCTGCAGGCGAGGGCGAGTGTTGTGCGGAGGAATGTGGGTCGGGACTTCTTAGCACTTCCACGTCACTGAGTTAGGGAAAGTCCTGGTGCAGGAAGTGGGGCCACGGTTCTCAGACTGAAAGCGGGCAACGTAGCGCGTACCGGCACTCTCGAAACTGAGATTGCCGTCACCGTGTGTACTCGTGACCGGAGAAAAAGGCCGTTGGCCAGACCCGCCACTCACAACGAAACGACCCTGCATGACGTTGACACGTGCATTTATTAGGGGATTATATACCCTAGTGCCCAAGCCTTTCCTTACTTAGAGGGCTTGGGCGGGCTGTAGTCGATGACGGACCGCAGGAGTTTGTCCGGTGTGGTCGGAATACTCACGTCAGCTTCTAGCTCGACTTTCGTCGGCTGGTAGGTTGAGGGCTTTTCGGGTTTCTTGGACTTCTTCATGAGCGTCTCTCTCCAGCTTAGAACGGCAGTGATGATTCGGCGACCCCTACCGCGACCAAACGTTGTTGTCGTACTGTCGTCTCGAGTCATCGTTCACCCATTGCACGTAGGGACTCGAGTTCCAGTAACCGGTGTCGAGTACCCGAGCTATTGGCATCACCATTATTGACTTAGCACCCATATTTGCTAGTGCTCCAGCGGCACTGATGGCGGTCCCACCCGTGACCCATGTGTCCTCAACCAGGAGGACTCGCTCCCCGTCCGCACTCTCGCCGTCGCTGACGAAGCACTGGGGGCAGTAGGAGCCGCGGGTAGCAACCATGTCATCGTGGGGTTGGTACTCCAGCAACGGGACGAGCTTTTCCCGTAACGGTACCATCATCGCGAGTGCCTGCCGAAGCGGTTGGTCCATGAAGCTCCTTCCGCGCTTTGATGGTACGGGCGTCACTACTGTCACTTCCCCGCCTAGAAGTGCTTCGATATCTTCCCTGTTGGAGGCCAAGAACATCCACAGGACAGACACGAGTTGAGCTCGGTACTCCGGATGTCCGGCCTTGTAGTTCGCCATCTTGTTGTACCAAGCGCCAGGCCGCAGCGCGATGCTCACCGGAACAACTGATTGTAGCGTGTCCGCGGTGCCCCAGTACCACACAATCGTGTACAGGCTGGACAGTAGTTGTATCTATCGCCCTTCGGTCCCAAGCAACCTGGGCAAACCCAAGATTCAGCAACTGGCGCTACTTGTCTAAGATCTTGGACCACCGCTTGGAAGAATTCACAGACACTAGCCACCCAAGCTGCTACGCGGTCAGGCTCAGTTCTGGTTCATTCTGAGCCTCGAGTCTCTCAAGGATTTCATTTGTTGACCCGACCTCAATCGCCACCGCCCCGTATGCTCCGTCCTCGACGTACTCCCTCGCCCACTCATACGACTCCACAAGGGATTTGAGTAGAAAGACCGCCCGTCCATGCTGCATCGCGACTCGGGCCTGCATTCGGGCTCCAGAGGTTTTACTCGCCTCGACCACGACGGTTGTGAGTGAAAGCCCAGACATCACGACATTACGCATGGGGAACGTCCAACGACGCGGGGTTTGGTGGGGAAAAACTGACTCAATAGCGCCCCACCAGCATCCACGATTCGCGTGGCGAGTTTCCTGTTTACGGACGGATAGCAATGATCCAGGCCGGTTCCCATGACGGCGACCGTCCGACCGCCGGCCTCAAGTGTACTAGTGTGAACAGCCGTGTCGATACCGGCGGCCAACCCCGAGTTGATCGTAAACCCCGCTTCGGCTAGTTCAGACGCGAGAAGAGTTGCCCTCTTCAGCCCCGCGTCGGTCGCGTTCCTCGTGCCGACGATCGCAATAGACCTCGAGTCCATCTGCTCCCTCCAACTACCCTGCAGAAAGACTATTGGGGGGCGATCGAAGATTGAGTGAAGGTTATGCGGGTAGCATGGGTCTAGCACTGACCGAACGTCGATTCCTCGCTCGAGCCAGTCGTCGACGGCTATACGAGCTTCGTCGAGCTCATCAGAGGAAACGGTTCCTGCCAACCCACAATTAACCTCCGGGGTGCTGAACAGCACGTCATCCAGCGTCAGTTGGATGAGTTCCACAGCTGAGCCCACAAGGTCTATCAGCGTCGCGAGCTGGTCAACCCTGACTGGCTTTATTGCGGCTCTAATTAGAGCCGCAATAGCAGTTAGCTCGTCGCGGCGGTCGCCAGGGCTCAGATCCTTGAGGTCCAAGGCCGTTTTTCCGTTGAGGGGGTTGAGCGGGTGGCGTAAAACTCGTCTGGTACATCACGCAACCAAGTCCTGATAGCGGAGCCGCTTACCGTCCAGGCCCCGGACCATTGCGGTCATCTGGTCTAGTGTGTCCTGATTACGCTGGTTGTGGCGACCAGCGAACTCACCCACATAGCGGTCCAAGTGGGCGGCGGACATCTGGTGGTAGGTGCCGTGGTAGCCACGCTTGAGCATCGACCAGAAGGATTCGATACCGTTGGTGTGGGCCATCCCGTTCACATACTGACCGACACCATGTTGGACAGTTTCGTGAAAAGTCAAGCCCGTATAGGCCCTGTATTCGTCGGTGTAGACGGTCGCTTCTGGCCTAGAGTGTTTCCGGACAAAGCCTTGCAGGGTTGTTGCGTCGGTGGATTCGACCACCTGAGCAACGACGGTATTGGTCTCCCGGTCCTTGGCTCCCACGACCGCCGTCTTGCCCACGGGGCCACGGCCAGCCCGTAGCTTCTTGCTTGAGTGCTTGTTCCGCTCCTTGCCTCCTACGTAGGTCTCGTCCACTTCCACCGGCCCGACGAACGCGCCGGTGGACTCCCACGCTTCACGGAGACGGTGCGCTAGGTACCACGCGGTCTTCTGCGTGACCTTCAGGTCGCGGTGGAGCTTCATGCTCGACACGCCCTTCAGGTTCGTGGCCAACAGGTAGATGGCGATCACCCACTTCTGGAACCCTATGTTTGAGCCCTGTAGCGCGGTTCCCGTGCGGGCGCTGAACCGCCTCCGGCAATCGCGGCACCGGTAGGGCATGGTCTTGTGTTTCGCGCCTACCTGGACGTTCAGGGAGCCGCAAGGTGAGGGGCAAGCGATCCCATCCGGCCAACGCGCTTTGACGAACCATACTTCGGCTGACTCATCGTCAGGAAACAGATCGAGCAAATCGATAAGCGCGAGGCCTTCGCGGTAGTGCTTTCCAGGTGCTCTCCGTGCCATTGAATCCTCTCTCGTTGGGCTGATTAATAATAGTGCCAATCGGAGATAAAGTCAAGGGCCAATTGAGGTTAAATGGCGTCGCGGTCAAGGATTTACTGGCGGATTTACTGGCGGCGCTTGGGCACTAGGGTATATAATCCCCATTTATTACTATCGTCAGATCGGCGTTGTCGTCGGTCGCAGCGTGCAGACCGCGATCCCTCACAACGTCTAGCGCTTCAGATCGAAGTATCTCGTCGTAGCCGGCTTGGTTAACGCAGGCCCGGTTGACTTGGCTGGTAGAACACTCTTCAGGTCCCAAGCGCAAGTCGATCCGAACAGTTCGCCCATTCCCTAGGCTTGCCAACCTCTCCGGGCTCAGTTGCTCTCGCGTCCCAAAGGCTGCCAAAGCATTGCCTGCGAGTTACGCGGCTTGGCTGTAACCGCGCCACTCCCATGCCTCAATCAGGGGCTCCACGGCGCGTGGGTCGCCCAACTCGCTGAGCGCCCTCACGGCCCCGACTCGGACCCGATCAACGCTGTCCTTTAGGGCCACCAACATCCTCTCCACGGCGATGTTGCGCATTTCGTTCGCTTCTAGCGCCTCCACGGCCGCGCCTCGAATATCGCTATCTTCGTCACCCAGGGCGGCGATCAAAGACTCGAACTCTATGGGATCGTTCTGTCCGAACGCCTCCGCAGGTAGGACGCACATCAGAGCGACGACTGCGATCACGCAAGTGAGTAAACTGTCCCTGATAGCGTAGGTCATCCCATCTCTCCCAGAAACCGCTCCGCTCCAATGTAGCGCCCCCGATTTCTCTGGACAGTAGATTGGCAACGACGATGGGGTCCAGAGAGAGGGGTGTTCGATGTCTCGGAAGCCGAGGGAGTCGGAAGCGACCGAAGGTCGTGAAGGGACGGTGGAACTGCCGGAGCGGTGGAGCGCGGGGCAGAAGATGGAGGTGGTCCTGCGGCTACTGCGCGGAGAGGATCTGGGTGAATTGAGTCGGGAGATTCAGGTCTCGCCACCGGAACTGGAGGAGTGGCGGCGAGTGTTCCTGGAGAGTGGCCAACAGGGCTTGAAGCGGCGGGGCCGTGATCCGACGGAGCGAGAGTTGATCCGAACCCGAGCGAAGCTCGGCGAGGTGACGATGCGGATGGAGCTCGCGAGCGAGCTCCTCGAAAAAAGGGGCTACGGGGACGAGTTGAAGAAGCTCTTGAAGCGCGGGAGCGAGTGAGCCCGGGGACGGGACGGCGCTACCCGCTGACGCTGATCTGCGAGGTATGGGCCATCGCCCGCTCGACGGTCTACCTGGCTCGAGACCGAGCGAAGCACGAGCCCAGGGAGCTGAAGAAGCGGGGCCCCAAGACGAAGCTAAGCGACGAAGCCTTGGTGGGGGCGATCCGACAGGTGCTCGAGCAGAGCGACTTCCTGGGCGAAGGTCACAGGAAGGTGAGGGTACGGCTGCGGCCG
This sequence comes from Longimicrobiales bacterium, assembly GCA_965237965.1. GTDB lineage: Bacteria > Gemmatimonadota > Gemmatimonadetes > Longimicrobiales > Gaopeijiaceae > UBA2988. The sequence continues at coordinate 1,214,841 of CBDEGT010000003.1, read as the reverse complement.
AAAGGGATCTGGGTAGGCAAGAACAGGGTGCTTCGGCTCATGCGAGAGAACAGACTCTTGGCGCCGGTGCGTCAGGGCCATCCAAGGGGTGACCGAAGCCACGGTGGCCGGATCACGACGGACACGCCGAACGAGCTGTGGGGCACAGATGCGACCCGGTTCTATACGAAGGCCGACGGCTGGTGTTGGTTCTTCGTGGCAGTCGACCATTGCAGCAGCGACGTCGTGGGCTGGCACGTCGCGAAGAAGGGCGACCGATGGGCGGCCCTCGAGCCGATCCGCCAGGGGGTGAGGGCCTACATGGACGGCTACGCTCCGAGGATCGCGCTCGGCCTTGGGCTACGACACGACTGGGGTCCGCAGTACACGGCACACCAGTTCCAGGGCGAGCTCGCCTGGCTCGGCATCCGCTCGACAGCCTCCTACGTGGGCGAGCCCGAGTGCAATGGCGTGGCCGAGCGCTTCATCAGGACCTTGAAGGAGGAGTGCCTCTACCTCCACGACTTCAAGAGTCTGGAGCAGGCCAGGAAGGTGATCGGAGAGTTCATCGAGCGTTACAACCGCGGTTGGCTGATTGAGCGGCACGGCTACAAGACCCCGGCCGAGGTTCGCCAGCAGCTCACCCGCACGGCGGCGTGATTAGGCCGCAACCTTGTCCAGGAAACCGGGACCGGTTCACCAACGACAGCGGCTAGTTCGGGCTTCAGGACCTTCAGCGCGACCTTCCGTTCGTGCCGGACATCATCGGCCAGATAGACCGTCGCCATCCCGCCCTCACCGAGCTGGCGCTCGACTCTGTAGCGGCCCTCGAGGGCAGCATTCAGGCGGGTGATGGGGTCAGGGTGGTTCACCTGCCCAAGATGCCGGTCAGGGCATCAGACCGCGAACCGGAGCCGCCTACGGGGGGCTACGTGCACGTTGGCGTCTCCTCGAGAGCGGTGGGGGCGCGATGATCGGATGGGAGAAGCGAGTGTTGCTGAGGCATTATCTCGAGCAAGGCCTAACGAAGGCCGCGGTAGCTGAGCAGCTAGGCGTGAGTCGGCGCACGGTTCACTACTGGATCGAGACGGGGCAGCTGGACCGGGACATAAGCGAGGAGACGACGCGGTACGGGCCTCGACCACCGGTGCCGACGAAGCTGGACGCGTACAAGGGCATTGTACTGAGCCGGTTGGCCGAGTACCCGGAGCTCACGGCGGTCCGGCTCTTCGAAGAGATCAAGGCAGCCGGCTACTCAGGCGGCTACACGCAGGTGAAGGAGTACGTGCGGCGGGTCAGGCTCCGGCCACCCGAGGAGCCCTTGGTACGCTTCGAGACTGCGCCGGGCCATCAGGGCCAGGTAGACTTCGCGGACTTCCGGCTACCGTGGGGCAAGCGCTACGCGCTTCTCGTGGTCCTGGGCTACTCGCGCCAGCTGTGGCTGCGGTACTTCACTCGCAAGACGATGGCTCATGTCTTTGAGGGCCTGGAGGCCGCATTCGCCTCGTTCGGTGGCGTACCGTCCGAGCTACTGTTCGATCAGATGAAGGCGGTCATCATTGATGATGAGCGCGACGCAGGTGGCCGGGTCACTGAGAACGCCGAGTTCCTGCGCTTCGCGTATCACTGGGACTTCCGGGTCCGAGCGTGTCGGCCGTATCGGGCGAAGACCAAGGGCAAGGTCGAGCGACCGGTGAGTTACGTGCGCTCGAGCTTCTTCTACGGCCGCACGTTCACATCCGACTCTGATCTCAACGCTCAGGCCCAGCACTGGCTCGATACGGTGGCTAATGTGCGCAACCACGGCACACTCAAGGAGCGACCGGTCGACCGCCTCGAGCGGGAGCTGAGCGACCTGAAGCCGCTCGCTCTACGTCCATACCGCTCCTACGTGCTGCCGCCCATGGTGAAGAAGCAGCCAGCGCAGACTCAGGTGAACAAGGTGCCACGCATCGACGTTCAGCGTCGACCGCTCGAGACGTATGCTCAGGTCGTGGGAGGCGCCCGGTGAAGGCCGCTGTGCGCTCGCGTCGTGACCGGATCCGGGGCCAGCTCGCTGACCTCAAGATGCCCGGTGCGCTCGAGTCGCTCCACGACGTGCTCGCGGGTGTCGACGGCGGAGGCGTCACGGCATCGGAAGCCATCGAACAACTGCTCGGGGCTCAGATCACGCTGCGCAACAACCGAAGACTCCAGGCCGCGATGCGTTCGTCTCGGCTCCCTGCCATCAAGCTGCTCGCCGACTTCGACTTCAGCTTCCAGCCCTCCATCAAGCGCGAGCAGATCGACTCCCTGCACGAGCTCGGCTTCTTGGAGCACAAGGAGAACGTGATCTTCCTCGGCCCACCCGGTGTCGGTAAGACCCATCTCGCGATCAGCCTCGCCATCGAGGCCGCCCAGAGCGGGCGCAGGGTCTACTACGGCACGCTCGCCGACCTCATCACCTCGCTCGAGGAGGCCAAGGCCGCCGGCAAGTTCGGGCACCGCCTCAAGACGCTGACCTACCCCGCGCTCCTCGTCGTCGACGAGATCGGCTACCTGCCTGTCTCTCAGACCGGCGCCATGCTCTTCTTCCAGCTCATCAACCGCCGCTACGAGCGAGCATCGACCGTGCTGACTTCGAACAAGGGCTTCGAGGAGTGGGGCCAAGTCTTCGGCGACGAGGTCATGGCTGCCGCGCTGATCGACCGGCTCCTGCACCACTGTCACATCGTTAACATCCGGGGCAACAGCTACCGGATGCGCCATCACACCGAGCTCTCCAGGTCCCTCCACTCCGCTCCTTCGGAGCCGAACTCTTCACTCCATCGGCCTAGGAGATCAAGAACATAAGGAGCAGAAGACGACCTAGAGGCTCGTCACCTCCGTCGGGTGTAACCTTTTCACCCGCCACGAATGAGCAATTTTCGTCCGGCGTTGACATGTGTACGGTTCCGGAACGGCGAACCATCCCCCTTCGTGAACTGCTGCGCCCCCGTGAACCGATCCGCTGGCAGCTTTTCCAGTGCCCGCCGGATCGCTGCATCGACGTTGGCGGGTACGGACGACCGTTTCTTCGATGCCCACACGGGGTCACCAGTGAGGATCTGTCCAAGTACTGCCTGCGCTGAACTCCCTTGATACGGTGGATCACCCGTCAGCATCTCGTAGAGAACGCAGCCAAGCGCGTATACGTCGGTCCGCGAATCAACATCTCGATCACCCGTTGCCTGCTCAGGTGACGTATAGTGAGGCGTGCCTAAGCTGAGTCCCGTTTCAGTGACCCTTCCTCCACCGGCCTGTGCTACAGCTAGTGCGATCCCGAAGTCGGCTACGGTGGGCTCGCCGCGTTCGCTAAGGAGGATGTTGCCCGGCTTGATGTCCCGATGGACGACGCCGTGTTCGTGAGCGTAGTCCAGAGCGGAGGCGACCTTCTCCGTGATCGTGAGCGCCTCCTGCACGCTCAGCTGCTTCTCTCTGTCGATCTTGTCCCTCAGTGTGTCCCCTTCCACGTAGGGCATCACATAGAACAGGAACGAATCGGCCTGACCGGAATCGAACAGCGGCAGGATATGCGGATGTTGGAGGTTCGCGGTGGTCTTGATCTCGGCCAGGAAACGATCGGCCCCGACAACTGCCGCTAACTCTGGCTTCAGCACCTTGAGCGCGACCTTCCGCTCGTGCTTGAGGTCGTCCGCCAGGTACACCGTCGCCATCCCGCCCTCACCGAGCTGGCGCTCGATGCGGTAGCGGCCTTCGAGGGCTGCGTTCAGGCGAGTGACGGGATCGGTCATCAGTTGGGGACCCGAGCCTTCAGCTCTTCGACGAAGTTCTGGACGAGGATCAGCCTGCCAGCGGCGTCGGCGTCCGTGGCGTCCTTCAACATGACGAAGCGGTCGCCACTCGGACTGATGTCGTACTGTGCGAAATTGGTGTGCCTATAGTAGGCGTTCCCGGGGAAGAGAGACCTCCGCTCAACCACGGTGAACTGCGGTTCGGCTCGAACACTGGCGACGATGAAGTCTCCGCTCCCGGTCCGGTAGTAGAGGGACTTCCCATCGCGGTCCCACACGGGCTCGCCGCCACCGCCGACCGACACCTTCACGCTCCTACGGAGCCACCGCCGATCTCATCGACTTGCTGACCGAGGTCGAGGCGGAAGCTCTGACCAACCCGGATGCGCTTCCGCCCCGGTCACCCTCAGCGGCTCCTGCCGAGTATAGCTGAGCGAGACCGTCTTGTAGTTCCCCTGCGCACTGAACGCCACCGCGAGGCCGTCTGGCGAGAACACCGGGTCTTGGGCTCCCTCGGTGCCGGGTATCGGAACGGGCACCAGGTCGTCGAGCGCACGCTGCCAAAGCTGACGGTCCCCGGTCGGGGGCAGGGCTGCGTAGACAATCCGCGAGCCGTCGGGAGACAACGATAGGTCTACGCTAGTGCGACCAATCGGGAGGGGCTCCCCGGAGATCACCTCGAAGCGCTGGATAGCAGAAGGTGGCTCTGGACGAAGCAGCGCCCAGCCGAAGGCGAGCGTCATGAGCGCTGCAAGGGACGAGAATCCGACCGTCATCCGCTTCCACGGCCCTACGCTCCCTGCAACTCCAGCGACCGCTCCGTCACCGTGCCTGAACCCTGGATCACTCAGAGCCTTCGCGAACTTCTGAGCCCCTATGAACCGATCCGCTGGCACCTTTTCCAGCGCCCGCCGGATCGTGGCCTCGATGTTGGCTGGAACTGTCTTGCGATACTTCGTTACAGGATCGAACTCACCCGTGATGATCTTCCCGAGCACTGCCTGAGGTGTGCTGCCCATAAAGGGTGGGTCACCTACAAGCATCTCGTATAGCACGCAGCCGAGCGCGTAGATGTCCGTCGCTGGACCTACGTGCGCGTCCCCCGTCGCTTGCTCAGGAGACATGTAATGAGGAGTGCCGAGGCTCAGTCCGGTCTCAGTCAGCCTTCCTCCACGCGCTGCACCTACCGCGAGCGCGATCCCGAAGTCGGAGATTACAGGCTTCCCAGCGTGCAGAAGGATGTTGGCTGGCTTGATATCCCGATGAATCACACCATGCGAGTGTGCGTAGTCGAGCGCCTCCGCCACGTTCGTCGCGATACGAGGCGCCTCATCGACTGGAAGCTGATGATCACGGTCCAGACGGTCCCGGAGCGTATCCCCCTCGACGTAAGGCATGACATAGTACAAGAAGCTGTCCGCCTCTCCTGAGTCGTGAAGCGGAAGGATGTGCGGATGCTGGAGATTAGCCGTCGTCTTGATCTCGGCCAGGAACCGATCGGCACCGACTACCGCAGCGAGTTCCGGCTTCAGAACCTTGAGCGCGACCTTGCGTTCGTGCCGAAGATCGTCGGCCAGATAGACCGTCGCCATCCCGCCCTCGCCGAGCTGGCGCTCGATGCGGTAGCGGCCTTCGAGGGCTGCGTTCAGGCGAGTGACGGGATCCGGGTGGTTCACCCGATCAAGATGCCGGTCAGGGCGGTAAACCGCGAGAAAGCGCCGCTACACGGGGGTGAGTGGAGCCTCACGGCCAGCAGGCGGGCAGTCTCTCTCGCCCCTCGATCACCTACCCCGTGGTTTCGCGCGCGCGTTACGGTCTGGGTATGTGTTTTGCCCCCCCCTCTCGAACGATGGGGGTGGCCATCTCTATCATGGGGGATGGGGCGGCAAGCGTCCCATCAGGACCATCCCGGCGATGATAGCCTAGCTCGCCTTCATGGTGTCCGCCCCAGCCTGAACTCCACCTGAGTAGTCCGGTCCTTAACGACCTCGACCACCTGCTCCAGCGGATCGGATCCTTGGACGTATCCTTCTGGAGGTTCGACCCAGGTCCGTCTCATGCCCACCGGCACCCCCCCAAGCTCCGTGACGCCATCGCTTCGCGTGAACCCGCACAGGAAGGCATTGCTGCCGAGGCTGGCGCATGAATTGACGTTAGGAACCGGAGCCACTTCCTGATCTAGAACCAGCACGCGGACCAAGCCCATATCAGTGAGATCCTCGCAGCTTCCGGTTAGAGTGTCACATCCACCACAAGCGGTTAGAGCTCCCGCGAGAGCGATCCCAGCAGCTGCTGGAACGATCCAGCGTCCTTTCGTGGACCTGCCGAATGCTGCATTCATCGGAACCTCCCGCCCTCACCGAGCTGGCGCTCGATGCGGTAGCGACCTTCGAGGGCCGCGTTTAGGCGGGTGACGGGATCGGACATTTAGCGGTCCTTTGTATCAGTCGATCAAATCGAGGTCAACGTCCGAAAGCTGGCCGGTGGCCGCAAGCGGAACGCGGGGGGTCAGCTTTCAGTGGGCTCCTTACGGATGCGCACGCGATAGCCGGTGCCGAGATCCTCCAGCACTTCGATGGTCAGACCGATCGCTGGATCCTGGAAGGTCGATACCCGTTCTTGGCCGACGCCGAACGTTGCTCGGTTCGCTGGGTCACATTGACCGATGATATCGGGCTGAGCGCGCTGCACCCGAATCGGGCCGCCTCCATTCGAGACGTTTGCGTCGACCGTATAGACTAACACGCCTTCTTGGCAGATCCGCTCGTCAAAGCCGACACGCTTGCGCGCCTCTATCACATAGGCTGTCGTTTCGCTCGTTGGGATCACGAGCGCCTGAAGCTCGTTTGGCTCCTCGAAGGTGAAGACAGTCCGTTCGAACTCACCGAAGGTGATGCAGTCAATGTTCGAGTCCAGCACCCAACCGATCTTCCACTTGTGCTGCTCCGCCTCCGCTCGCATCTGATGACGAACCCCGCCCGGCCCTTGGCTCGAGCGGGGTTCGTTCGTGTCCTGCGTCCTAGTCAGTTCGCGCCGGCCGGTTGTGCGGGTCCCCGCATTGAATTGTGACAGCCCCCGCACGTCACTTGGACCCGGCCGACTGCCTCTCGAATCTGGTCGACAGATCCCCTCTGAGCGACCTGGACCAGGTCGTCGGCGGTCTGCTCGAACGCCTGCACCCGCCAAGTAAACTCCACCCCTACGCCACCTTCCTCCTCGACCCAGATCTTCTCCGTCGCGCGCGAGCTCGGGTGGACCGACCCCCGGGGGAACAAGTCGTGGTTCCCGCGCGTGCCCCTCGTCATCAGGACCGCGTTCCCGTGAAGGGCCGCCGCGTGCCTCCGGACGTGGTCCCGTAGCTCGGTCTCCCCTAGCCCGATCTCACCACCGCTCGCTAGCGCCCGCAGCGCGGCCATACGCTGGGCGTTCGCGTTCATGATTGCCTTGCGGTAGAGGACAATCGCGGGCAGGGCCGCTTGACCACCGCTCGCCGGTGCGGCCTGGGCCGACAGGGTCTCCGCGCTACCGACGAGCACGGCTGCAGCCAAGATGGCCGAAGCCATCTGCCTCCTGATTGGCACGTCCATGGCTCGTTCTCCTGGTTGAGATGAAAGGCTGTACCGGCCGCCGCACTCGCGGCGGGCCCTTGACCCCCGGGGGGGACCCCGGACACGCGCACCCGCCAAGCCAGCGGAATTGATAAGCGCCCCGGGCGGAAGCAGCAATCGAGCAGCCAACCTCGGTGAGCGAGTCCGCGTCTCCCGCTCACCGGCGCCTCGAGCGCGGTGGCCAGGAAGCTGGCTGTGCTGCTGCATCGATTGTGGCTGAGCGGTCAGCCCTATCAGCCGCTACGCAAACCGAAGGCTGCCTAACGACTCACTTCAACAACGCCGAGGAGGAAGCACTCCGGCGTCCGTTGCCGATCGCAGAACGTAACGCGTGCCCGCAAGAACATGCGGCCTCAGAACCCCCCCCCCTCAAAAAAAGAAGGGGGGTGGCTGGGGGAGGGGGGCCCAGAAAACATCGAGGATGGCCCCAGAACGACGAAGTTGCTGCCGCCATAGATCGGGACCGTGATTGCCTCGCCAGCCACTCCGCTGGAGCATGGGTCCCGCAAAAGGAGAACTCCGCGAAGCCTAGTTCGGCACCAGCCGCTTCAGCTCCTCGAAGAAGTTCTGGACGAGGATGAGCGAGCCAGCCTCGCCCTCGCCCGCTTGCCGGATCATGATGAAGCGCTCGCCGTCCAGTGCCACGTCGTACTGGGGATCAAGCACGTCGCTCCGAAATTCAGCCGCCGAGAACAGCACCTCCGACTGCCCCGGCGAGAACGTCGGCTCCGTCTCGACCGGCACCGTGACCATCTCACCCACCCCGTTGCGGTAGAACAGCTCGCTGCCGCTATGAGACCATACGGGCTGAATCCCCCCGCTCGTTGACACCACCCACTTCGCGTCGCCCGCGTTCGGGAACGGCACGACGTAGATCTCGTCCCTTCCCGTCTCGTTCGACGTGTACGCGAGCCAGCGCCCGTCCGGCGAGAGCGTCGGCTGCATCTCTCCGAACTCGGTAGCCACCAGCTCCACTGGCACGGTGTCCTGACCCGGACGGATCGCCAGGATGTCTCCAGCGCCTGGAAAGAGGTTGCCCGTGCGGTAGATCAGCCACTCCTCGTCCGTCGACCACACTGCATGGTTGACATTCCGCTCGCGGTCCAGCTCCAGCACCGCCTGCCCGCTTCCGTCGGCCCGCTTCGTCCAGAGATCCCGGCCTCCGGCGCGGTTGGAGAAAAACGTGACCGACCCCCCGTTTGGTGTCCACGTCGGGTTGTCGTTGGTGACGCCCTCGAACGTCAGCTTGACGCTCGGCCCGCGGTCGAGCTGCTTCACCCAGATATCCCTGGACCCCGTGACCTGCGTACCTACCGCCAGCCGCGTCCCGTCCGGCGACAGCGCAGGGGAGAAGAAGACACCCGTCCACGCCGGATCGACCGGCTCCACCGCACCCACGCGCGTCACCCACACCAGCTCGTGCTCGATCAAACCGGACCCTCCCACGTAGAGAAGCGTTCCGTCCGCCGCGAGTCGCATGTCCGCCCTGTCTTGGTTAACCCGGACCCCGCTGAACAGTGGAGTCGCGCCACCTGTAATCTTGAGCGCATCGAGATCGAAGGGCACGGCGAAGACCGCGCCGTCGGTTCCGACGTAGACCAGATGGCCAGTGGGCGCGTACCAGGCTTCTGATCACTCCCTCTAGGATCAGTTCCGAGGACAGATCCTGTAGGTCGACAACGTGAAGGTCAGTGATGTTGTCGACCGCAAGTGCACCCCGAGCGCCGGGGAGGCCGTGCATCCAAACAAGCGGAGACATTGCTCCGATCGATTCAGCAGCGAGCAGCTCCCCTCCCGCTTCGGGAATCTGCGTAACTGATAAGGAGGCGGTCTCGTAGAGGATCGTTCCATCGTCGAGCCAAGCCATCGCCACTCGGTTTGGTGGCGGCTCCACTTCTTCGGCTAGCCTGTTGGGAGAGCCCCCCACGAGCGGTCGCTTGAGCAGATCCCTGCCGACAGCGTACGCAATCCATTGGCCATCGGGAGAGTACACAACGTCCCGACCCAGTTCGGTCCCAGGAATCGGCGTGATCTCGGTCGAGCCCCGCAGCTTGAGCGCCAGTTGATTGCCGACCGGGAGAATCATGCTCGACCCATCGGGGGCAATCGCCGCGCGGCGTCCGAACTCCGATACCAGACCGGCCCAGCCTTCCGTGCCCAGAACCTGGCGTGACACGGGCTGCGGTGGCTCGAGGCGTACGAGCGACCAGGCCGCAACGCCCGAGGCAAGCACAAAGAGGGCCGTTGTGGCCACCGACAGCCGGTTCCACGGACCCACGCCGCCTGCTACTCCGGCAGCCGCTGGCTCACCATGCCTGAACCCCGGATCAGCGAGCGCCTTCGCAAAGTCCTGCGCCCCGGCGAACCGATCCGCTGGCAGCTTCTCTAACGCCTTCCTGATCGCGGCGTCTACGTTCGCCGGAACTGATCCTCGTTTCTTCGAGGCCCAGACCGGATCGCCAGTCAGGATCTGTCCCAGCACGGCCTGGGCTGTGCCGCCTGTGTACGGAGGCTCACTCACCAGCATCTCATACAGAACACAGCCCAGCGCATACACGTCGGTACGTGAGTCTACGTCCCGATCGAGGTAGGATCAAAAGGTGTGTAAAAAGAGAGGCGACGTACCTTTCCGCTGAGATTTAAACCAGCGAGCCCGGGTGACAGCCCGGGGAAAGGAACGTCGCCTCATGAGAGAGGATATCGCGGGACCCCAGGGTGCGTCCAGCAGGCCGATGTGGGAGACGCTCGAGGGGATGGTTAGGGAGAAGGCGCAGGAGTTCATCCAACAGATCATGGAGGAGGAAGTCACGGAGTTGTTAGGCCGGGAGAAGTCAGAGCGCAGGAGTACGGTGGACTCGGCCGAGGGCTACCGCAACGGATATGGCAAGCCGAGGCGGCATAAGCTGGCAGATTCGTATCTGATTGGGGTAATTGAACTTACGGGCATACCGGACCGGATTCCCGCTGTTTGACTCCCGCCGATTGGATCAGGCGCGAACCTTGTGGCGGCTCTCCAGAGCCTTCCTGAGTTGTACCTCGTCGGCCTGCTGGTAGCACCGGAGCACGGTCTGGGCCTCCTTCCAGCCGCCGAGTTCGCAGAGCACCTTGAGCGGCAGGTCCATGAGATCGGAAGCAAACTTCCGCCTGAGCGAGTGCCAGCCTCTTCCTCGCATGCGCTTCAGTCCCGCGAGCCGCTCGGCCCTGTTCCACCAGACATAGGCCCGCGCGCGGCTGAAGCTCGTCGAGGGATCCCAAGGCGCGGGCAGGACCGGCGCGTCCCCGTTCCCAGGGTTGATTTGCCGTGCCTCTTCCAACACGGCGACCGCCTCGGCGGTGACCGGCGTCCGGTGTTCGTAGCCCGACTTCTCGTGCTCTGCGCGCCACAGCACCACTCTTTCTTCGAAGTCGATGTCGGACCACCGAAGCTGACGGATGGCGCCGATGCGGTGCCCCGTCTCGTGCGCGAGCACAAGCGCGACCTGGAACCGCCAGTCGACTCGTCGGGACACTTGGAGTAGTGCCCGGTATTCTTCGTCGGAAAGAACGACCCGGGTTGGGTTCTTCTCCTTGGGTGTCTTCAGGCCTCTCAAGAGCGGGCGGCCTTGCTCGTCCTTGGACTTGACGGCCCAGTTGAGGACCGCGAGCAGGAACTTCAAGTCGCATTCGATCATCCGGTTGGCCACCGGCTTGCCGCTCGGCCCGACCCTGCCCGACCGCCGCTCCCGGATGAAGCGGTCCCAGTCGCGCTGCGACAGCGTTTCCGGTCTTCGGTCCCGGCCGAGGAAGTCGAGAAACATCCTCGTCGCGGTCCTGTCCCGGTGCCGGACCCGCTCCACCTTGGCCGGCGTCACCTCTTCACCGTAGATGTCAAAAAGCGTCTCCAGGGTGAGCGGCTCGGACTCGGCTTCGGCCTTGCCATGCATCTCCGGCCCGAGGTAGCCAGCGGCGAACTCGTCCGCCTGCCGCTTCGCCCGTCTCCAGTCGCGGTGCTTCAGCGACCTTGTGAGCCTGCGCCCGTTGTCGCGCCACTCGATCTGGAACAGGCCGGTCTTGGGATCGGGAAAGACCCGTACCCGGTTCCGGCCCCATTCGCCGGCGCCGTAGGAGCGCCGGATAGGTTTCGTGCGTGCCATCATTCGATTCCTCTCTCGATGATGGACTGCACGATCTGCGCATTGGAAACTTCGCCTCGGCTAGGCTTTTCCACCAGTAGCGGTGTGGCTGGCGCCTGGGTCTTCCGTGGCAGGTGGCTGCGGGCGATCCTGGGCGCGCCGGGCCTTCCGGTGTTGGGGATCCTGCCGTCGCGCACGAGGCGGCCGAGATGGTCAGCGGAGTAGCCGCTCTCCCTGGCGGCCTCCGTCAGCGAGAGGGTGGTCTCGTCCCTCTCCCGGAGCGTGGCCTCGAGCTCGGCCGCGCAGCTTTCGAGCGCGACGGCCGGCGTCTCGCCCCCGTACCGGCGGAGCGCCTTGGCCTGCGTCCGCCAGGTGGCTGGCAGGGTCTCGACGGATGCACGGCCGGTCATGCGCGTCCGTCCGCGCTCAGTCCCAGTCACCTTCGGCGTCTCTGCGGAGCGCTTCGGTGAGGCTCGGGTCCCCGTCGCCGCGCCGAACGGAGCGCTCGGCGAGATCGACGCGCCGGCCGAGGTCGGCGAGCCCGGCGGCGCGTGCGACGGCGTAGATGGCGGCCGCAACGGCTGCGAGTGCGAGCGCCAGGTGCAGGGCGAGCAAGACGCCGTGTTCGGCGAGGAGGAGCGGCCAATACGGCGCGAGGTATTCGAGGCGCGGCCCGGCGAGAAGGATGGCCGAACCGGCGATGGCGGCGGTGAGGCCGGCGCTGATTTTCCAGGGTTGCATGGCGGGCTTCTCCCGTAGTCAGAGTTCGACTGCGGCCGGATCGCGGTCGGCGGGTCCCCGCAGCCAGGAGCCGTCGCCGTCGCCGCCGCCAAGGCTGAGCGTGCGCAGCAGCCGCGCCGCGGCCGGTCCGTTGGCGTGGAGCGCGAACCCGGCCGCCGCTTTCGCCTTGATGGCCCCTTCGCGGTAGTTGCCGGACGCGACCTCGATGTTGACGCGTCCAGTGCGGCCGTCGGCGTCGGTGTACTCGATCTGGGCGTCCGGATAGAGCACGTGGCCTTCGTCGTCGACCGGGAGTCCGAGTTCGCCGGCGGTGCGGTGCCGTTCGGCATCGGCGGCCCGCTTGCCGTCCTTCAGCCGCGCCGCCTCGCTCCCGCGCGCGACGGCGCTCTTGAGTTCGGTGTCGAGCCGGATGCGCCGCACTTCTGCGCCCCGGTCGAGCAGCCGCTGTTTCTCCTTCATGCAGGCGCGGTAGACGGCGGTGTCGTGCGCGGCTTGCGCAGGCCGGGTGCGTGCGAACCGGACTTCCTGTCCGGGATCCATCCCCCGTTCGGCGGCCCGCTTCCGAGCTTCGGCCACGCCTTTCCGCGTGAGCGTCAGGACCTTGAACGGGTTGCCCCCGGGTCCGGTGGCCGTGGTCTCGGTGACGAGCCCTTCCCGTACCCAGGCGTTCACGGCCCGCCGGGTGGTGTAGGGGTGTCCGCCGAAGCGGGCCTCGGCCAGATCGCGGTACGAGACGGCGCCGTAGACGCCGATGTCGGCGAGCCCGCGCGCGCACCGTTCGGGGAAGGAGATGGACCCGCGGTCCCGGCTCGCGGCGTATTCTCGGCGGTGGCCGTCCCGCATGCGGTAGCGATTGCGGCTGGGTGGCGCGGCGGTCCGCGGGTCCGGTTCGACCGTGCGGTCGAACATCTCCTGGCTCCTCACCGACCGTCAGCGGCGCGGCCCGAAACTGCGTTCCGGGACTGGGAGCGGCGGCACGGGATGGACGATTCGCTCAGGCGCGGGCGCGCGGGTCGCGGCCACGGCCGCGGGTTCGCGCGCGGCCTCGCGCTCGCGGCTCCGCGAGAGCACGAAGTCGGAGATCTTCTGCGAGTCGGCGGCGGCGCGGCGGATCTCCCGGGGGTCCTCCTCGAGTGCGGCGATCCAGCCCTCGACGTACGCGGCGCCCCGGCTCGGGTCATGGCCGACGCCCACGCGCTCGCCCGTCATCATGGCACTGATCTCGGCGCGGAGCTCCTCCTTCGCGTAGGCCGGTGAGGCGAACCCTTCAGAGATCCCTTGGGTGAGCGTCTCGCGGTTCATGCGCTCCGGGTGGCCGGTGCTGTGCCCCAGCTCGTGTAGCGCGGTCTGGTAGTAGTGGTTCGCGGAGGGGAACTGTCCACGCTCGGGCAGCACGATCTCGTCGTTGTTCAGCGAGTAGAACGCCCGGTCGCCCGCCACGTGACGGACGGGCACCCCTCCGTCCTCGAGGACCTGCTCGGCCTCCTGGTGCACCTTCCAGAGCGGCTCGGCCGTGGGTGTGGGCCGGGCCGGGAGCCCGTCGGCCTGCTCGGCGTTGAAAACGGTGTATTGCCGGACGACGGGCGTGGGCAGGCGCTCGTGGCGGTAGACGCGCTTGCCTTCGTTGTCCCTCTTGGGCCGACCGCGCTCGTCGGTGACGGCGATCTTCCGGTGGTCCTGGAACGAGAGGATGCGAGTGCCCTGCTCGCCCTTGCGCACCTGTCCGTCCCGGGCTTGGATCTGGCGGTAGGTGCCCCAGCGCACGTCGCCGTAGCCGCGCTCCTGCTGCACGGCGGCGAGATGCAGGCTGTTCCCGCCCCTGTAGGAGCGGCCCGTATCGACGTTCGCGGGGAGCACGCGCTCGCCCGGCCCCCAGGGCTTCTGCCAGAGCGCGGTGCCCTGGCGGATCTGCTCGATGATCCCCTCGGCGAACTGGCGGTGATATTCGTCGTGTTTCATAGCTCTTCCTCCTCGGGGCCGTGCGGATCCTCTGCGGCGTCGCGGATCTCGTCCTCGCTGCCCACGTCCTCGGAGAAGAGGCCGTACTCTTCGGCCAGCGAGGCCGGCACCTCGAGGGCCTCGCCTCCGTCGCGCGCGAGTTCGCGGTCGAAGTCATCGAGCGTCTCGACGCGAACGATGTTCTCGTCGCCTTTCATGGGTTCACCTCCTTGGTGTGTGGGTGCTGTTCTTGCGGGGCTTCGTCGGCCCCGCTCCAGATCGGTTCGGCGATCCAGCGGCCCTTGGCCGCGTCGTAGCCGCGCACTTCGAGCGCCTCCTCGACGAACCGCCTGCCCCGTTGCCGGGTCGTGTGCAGCACAAGTGCGATCCCGTCCACGACGCCCCGGCAGGTGACCTCCCAGGGGAGCGCGCCTTCGGCCTGCATGGCGCAGCTCGCGAGGCGCGAGAGCGCGGAGCGGGCGTTGTTCGCGTGGATGGTGGTCAGCGAGCCGCCGTGGCCGGTGTTCAGCGCCTGGAGCAGATCGGCGGCCTCGCCGCCCCTGACCTCGCCGACGACGATGTGGTCGGGCCGGTGGCGCAGCGCGTGCCGCACCAGGTCGCGGATCGAGACGGGGGTCTCGGTGCCGACAGCCCCGGCCTCGAACCGGAGGCAGTTGGCGCGCTCGATCCTGAGTTCGAGCGTGTCCTCGATGGCGACGATCCGCTCGTCTTCGGGCAGCAACTCGATCAGCGCGTTCAGCAGCGTCGTCTTGCCCGAGCCCGTGCCTCCGGAGACCAGGATGTTCCTGCGGGCCAAGAGGGCCGACCGGGCGGCCCCGAGGACCGTCTCCGGCAGCGAGCCCATGCGCACCAGGTCCTGAGCCGAGAACGCGCGGCCCCCGAACCGGCGTATGGTGATGGCGACCTCGGGACTCGCGGGCGGCGTGCAGATGGCGACCCTGGACCCGTCCTCGAGACGGGCATCGAGGATGGGTCTGGCGGCGGGATCGAGCCCGAGCGGCCGGGCGATGTGGATCGCGGCGCGGTGGAGCCAGGCGGCGGTGAGTCCCGGCGCCTCGTGGGGCTCGAGTCGGCCGCCTCGCTCGATCCAGACGTTGCCGGGTCCGTTGATCATGATCTCGGAGACCTCCGGGTCCTCGAGGAGCGTCTCCAGGCCCGGAAGGAACGGCTTCAGGTGGCCGATTCCGCTTGCGCGCTTCATATCCGGCCCTCCTCGCGGAGCCGCCAGTAGCCCACGTCCCTCGGCAGGTAGTGGGGTTTCAGGTAGACGCGCCGGGCAGGGAGCGACTTCGTGCCGTCGTAGGGCAGACAGATCGCCTGGTAGTTGGCCAACAGCGCGAACTCGCGCGGCGTGAACACGGGCTCCCTCTGCTGCCGGAACGACTTGCTCGCGCCGATCGTGCCGCGGCCCCCTCCGGCTCGCCCGGACAGGAGCGAGAACTCGGGCCTGCCCGTGGTCTCGGTGAACGTGTAGGAGGGCTGCGTCTTCATGACGCTGCCGCACATCTCGGACGCGATCCGCGCCGACGACTCGTCGGACAGCGACAGGAAGATCCGCGTGCGGAGCGTCTGGAGGAGCGTGCGCCAGGCCTCGCCTCCGGGGAGCACGGAGCGGAGCGAGGAGATCGACTGCGTGGCGACGATCGGGACGCAGCGGCACTGCCGGGTGAGCGCGAACGCCTTCTCGTCGCCCGAGGGATCGTCCTGGCCGACGGTCGCGAACGCCTGGTACTCGTCGCAGATGAACACGGCGGGCCGGAGGTAGCGTCCGGGCCGGCGGGCGGCCTCGGCGGGCCGCCGGAGCAGCGCCTGCATCCAGGCGTTCTTGAGCAGCACGCCGATGGCGCGGGCGAGCGCGGGGTTCGCGCCCGCGGGCATGTTGAGCGCGAGGACCTTGCCGCCCTCGATCAGCTCGCTGAGCGGCGGCAGCCGGCGCCGGAGGCCCGGCACGGGCCGGACGGCCTCGGCGTCCTCGTCCGGCGCAGCACTATACATATGTATGGATTCGTCCGGGTCCGGTGGCGGCGGGCAGAACACGCCGGCGACCTGCGGCTGGTCGAAGAGCGAGAGGAACACGCTGATGCCCTCGACGATCGACGTGCGGAGCTTGGCGTCGAGCGCCATCCAGTCATGCAGATACCACCGCTCGATGGCCTCGACCTGCTCACGGAACTCGCTGCCCGCTCCGCCCCCGCTCTCCTCCGTCGCGTATGCGACCTTGAGTTCCTTGAGCCGGTCCCGGAGTGCGGGGTCGAGCTGGCAAGCCGCCTTGTCCGTGCCGGGCACCGGCTCCCAGCCCCATTCCCCGAGGGGTTCCTTGTGAGCGGTGAGATCCTTGGTCGCGATGACGGCCCGCACCGGGCAGAGCCGGTCGGCCAGCTCGCGGGCCTCGCCGATCTTCCGGCCGAACAGTTCCGCATCCACCGTGCAGCGGTAGATGTCTTGGAGGGTGACCCAGCCCCCCGGCAAGAGCCGATACAGTTCGATGATCCAGCGCACGAGGTTCGTGTAGGCTTGCTGCCAAAACGGTTCGCGACTCTTGCCGAAGAGCTGGTTGATCAGGGAGGCGACGCTGTAGGCGAGCGAATAGGTGTCGAGCAGGTGATCGTCGAGTGGGTTCCACTGCCAGGAGCCGTCGAGGCCGATCTCCAGGTAGTCGTCCCCGCGGCCGGCGCCTTCGAGGATCCGGCGCACGTCATGGCAGAAGTCGCCCTTGACCTCGAGCACCAGGGCGCTGGCCCGTCGCCTGGGCCGGTCGGCCTGCCAGGAGAGGAGCTGCTGGGCGAACGGATACATGCAGGCCGAAGTCTTTCCCGACCCGACGGCCCCGACGATGAGCACGCCGGTGTAGAGCCCCGTCTCGGGAACGACGAGCCAGGAGGGCCGCTCGCTCTCGCGCGGGACGACGGGATGGTGGAGCTCGCCGATCACCAGCGATGGTGTCTCGTCCTCGGGCGAGGCGGGCCAGGGTGGCAACGTGCCCCGGCGCCCTCCTCCCGCTCGCGGCTGGAGCCAGACTCTCCAGACCGAGAGGCCGAGGCTGCCGAAGAGCACCACGGCGACGGCGGGCGCCACGTAGTACCAGACGCGGATCACCGTGTGGAAGCCCGGATCGTGGTAGGCGATCAAGTCCAGCACGGGGTTGCCGCCGGGTCCGGGGAACGGCGCCCGGAACGCGTGAGCGATGGCGGCCGCCGAAGCGAGGCCCACGAGGACGAGCGTCGCCGGCTTCAGCATCGCGCTGGCACCCTTCCCGGAGGGATACATGGCCGGGAGCGACCCCGCCGGGGGCAGAGCGTGTGAAAACACGCACGCCCCCACGCCATCACTAGGGCGTCCGCGGGCGGGGTCGCTCCCGTATCCGCCTCATCGGCCCGTCTCGCCACGTCCGGCCGGGCCGCTGAGGCGTAAGACGCTGCCGAGTCGGCGCATATGCGGTGGGTCCCGTGTGAATCAGGGCCGGGCCGAGTCGTGAATTGACCCCTCGCGTCGTTTTCACGCCCTAGTGGTGGCATGACACGCAGGCCGGTCATCGGAAGTGCGCCCCGGAGAGGCGCGCCGTTTGCCAGGTGCGGCCGGTGTGGATCGGCCCTCGGCCGCGCTGCCGACGTGCCTGCTTCGTCAGCGCGACGCTGCGTTTCAACGCGGCCTGCAGGCCTCCGAACTCCTCGAGGATCTGGATCGCGCCTTGAAGGATGGCACGCTCGATACGGTCAATCTCTTCACGGATCCCGGCGTCCGGCTCGGCCGGGCCGGAGGCTTCTGCCCAGCCGCCGAGTATCGTCCGGGCCCGAGCGAACTCGAGCGCGACCGGCAGCTTGAGCGGGAAATAGCGCCGGGTGTTACCGGCGGCTCCGCGGTAGAGCCGCGAGGGCAGGATCCGGCGCTCGACACCGAGCGTCTCGAATGCGCCGACCTTCTCGGACTCGGTCGGCAGCCACGGCTCGTGGGCGGCTCCGTGACCAGGGCACGGTCGGCCTGGAGGTAGGTGATGAGGATGCCCATCGGATTGTAGACGACGAGCTCGGAGGGGATGACGGTGAGGAACGTGAACCGGACCGTGATCGACCAGCGCTCCCTCAGGGTCTCCTGCCCCTGCCTGAAGTGGACCAGGTCGAAGTCGGCCGTCGCGCCGTGCGGCGCCTCGGGTGCGGGGTGGATGCGAAGCACGACCTGCTCGACCTGGTGCTCGGTGTCGGAGGTGCCGGCCGCCATGGCGGCGACCTCGGCGCCGTCCCGCGTGAACGCGGCGTTCGCCAGCTCGGTCGAGAGGAAGCGGAGGCTCCGCGTCCAGTGCTCCTCGACCGTCGCCTGGCGCCTGGAGTAGAAGTCGGAGATGAACCGGTTCAGGAAGTACTTGGTCGTGGGATCGAGCGGATCCGCCTGCGCCGTTGCGGCCTCGTAGGCCACGGCCTCGGCGCGGCCGACCTCGTCGACCCGCACGACGATGGGACGGGGCGGCTCGACGGTCGCGACACGGAGCAGGAGCACGCCGAGCATGAGGCACGCTCCCGCGAGAACGACCGCAAGAGTCCGGAGCTTCCGGTTCGCCTCGACGGTCTCGCCCCAGATCTCCGCGTACTCGCGGCCGGCATCGCGTTCTCGTTTCATCTTTAACCTCCGGGGATCGGGGGGCGGGCCGGGTTAGCGGCGGCGGAGAGGCGTCCGCCTCCACGCACCATGAGCGCCATCATGCCAGATCCGACGGATCCGGAGCCCGAAGCTCCGACTCCGCCGCTCCGATACCGAGGGCTGCGGTGTTCGGCGCCTCGGCCTCGGTCTGGAGCCGGGCCATCTCTTCGGCGGCCGCGGCCTGCCGGCGTGCGAGCTCGGCGCGCGCCCGGGCGGCGGCCTCCAGGGTCTGCCGCTCGGCCTCTTGGCGAATGCGGTTCTGGAGCGACCGTCCCATCCCGTCGTCGACCGCCTGCGCTTCGGGCAGCGCCCCGGGAGCGTCGGCCTCCTCGGGACCCGTCATCGCCCAGGACAGGAGCAGTCCGCCGACGAGCACGGCGATCAACACCACGCCGGCCTTAGTGACGATGCCCCCGGGGAGCGCACCTTCCGGGGGCCGGACCCACTGCTTCCAGCGGCTCATCGGAACCTCTCACTCGGCGTGAACCGCCAGGCAGCCCGCTCGTCGCCGATCTGGAGCCACCCGTCGGCAAGCACATGGCGGGCGATGTAGAGGCCGTCCTCGCTCAGGTCGTAAGCGACGAGCGCAGGCTCACCGTCCCGGAGCTCATAGAGGGCCGGCGACTCCTGCGCGCGGGACCGGAGGTAGGTGAACTGCCCGTCGTGCCACATCGCCTCGACCAGGAATGGCCGGTCGGCCGCGTCCCCGTCCAGCCGGTACTCGAAGGCGAGACGCTCCGGATAGGCGGCTCGGAACTCCTCGATCGCCGACTCAGCCTGCGACCGGGCCTCCAGGATGCCGGCCTCGGCCTCCTCCCGGGCACTCCGCGCGGCCTCGGCCGCCTCGGCGGCCATCTGCTGATAGGCCGCGACCTCGCTCCGTGCGACGAACGCGGGACGGCCGCTGCCGTCGCTGTACAGCCCCGTCTCCTCCGCTCCGGACTCGACACGGACGACCAGATGGGGCGGCCCGTCGCTGTGCTCGGCTACCAGGAACGAGTAGATCCGCCCCGACTCGCATACGAGCGCGATGTTCGTCGCCGCGTCCGAAGCGAGAGGCTTCAGGAATGCGACGTTCGCCGCGCCGGTCAGGTGCCAGTACTCCGAGTCGCCGACCACGAAATCCAGGATGTTCTCACCGGCGGGGAGCACGATGACCGTCGTGTGACGGACCTGGGTGCGGAGCCGGTGGATCCGGTCCTCGCCCTCCTCCGGGACACTCACGCGGAGAAAGGAGTCGTCGTCCTCCTGCTGTGCGGTAGCCGCGACAGGGAAGGCAGCCAGGAGAAGCGTCAGGAGAGCCATCTGTTGCAATAGGGGTCGCATGGCGTGTCATCTCCTTGCGTTGGGGGTGGGGGTGGGATGGTCTCGGCTCGCGAGCACCTCGAGGGCCCGGCTGAGTCCGTGACGCTCGACGGCCCGGGCGCGCTCCTCGGCATCGAGCGCGGAGGAGGTGTAGAGCCAGTAGCTCTCCGGATCGACGTCGAGCCGGAGCACCGCCGCCCCGTCCGGGCGGCGGAGGTAGAGCTCGCGCTTGGGGATCAGGCCCCGGATCTGGGCCAGCTCCGACTCGTTCAGCCGGAACAGCGCCCCGACCGCGTCGGGGAGTTCTGGGTTCGCGAGGAAGAGTTTCGTCGGGATCGACTCGAGGAGCGCCGCTGCTCCGGGCGTCGCCGTCACGTCGACCGCGGACTGGGTCGCGAGGACCAGTGCGGCGTTCTTCTTGCGCCACGTCTTCGCGGCCTCGGCCAGGTAGTTCAGCACCCCGGGGTCCTGCAGGTAGCGCCAGGCCTCGTCCACTACCATCAGCTTGAGCCGCGCCGTCTCGGACGGGTCCTCCACCTCCAGGCGCATCCGCTCGAGCAGGTAAGAGAGCGCCGCGTCGCAGAGATCCGGATGCTCGACCGCACCCGCCAGGTCGATCACCTGCCAGTCGGCGAACTCGAGGTCCGGTGCCCCGCCCGCCGGGTTGTCGAAGTAGCCGCCCCAGGCGCCGCCTTGGGTCCAACGGCTCCAGGCCGGCCACGTCGCGGACGGAAGCGATCCGGCCAAGACGCTCAGCGTGCGGCGCTCCGGCTCGAACGCGTAGAGGTCCTCGATCCGGGCCCGGATCTCGCTCGTGTCCCTTCCGCTCGCCTCCCAACCGCCGAGCTTCAGGAGCCGGAGCACCCAGCCCGTGAGGAACTGGAACGTCCGCGTACTCGCCGGAAGGGAGAACGGCTGCAGCCGGAGCGTCGGCTCCGCCTCGCCGGGCGACAGCTCGAGGTAGCGCCCCCCGAGGAACCGGGTCAGCCAGCGGTAGGAGCCGCCTAGGTCCAGGATCAGGACCCGAGGGTCGTACCTGAGCGCCTCAACCAGGAGGAAGTTGAGCGTGAAGCTCTTGCCCGAGCCGGTCGCGCCGAGCATCAGCGTGTGCCCCACGTCGCCGGCGAACAGGTCGTAGTGGTACGCCGTCCGCCACGGGGTCTCCAAGACCGCGAGCGCCTCACGGC
The DNA here is from genome assembly GCA_965237965.1 of Longimicrobiales bacterium. GTDB lineage: Bacteria > Gemmatimonadota > Gemmatimonadetes > Longimicrobiales > Gaopeijiaceae > UBA2988. Next base: position 1,193,545 of record CBDEGT010000003.1, on the reverse strand, counting down.
CAAGGTGTTTGCTCTTAGCCCGGCCCCTGGGCGGCCCGAACAGCGGCGCCAAACAGGCCGCCACGCCGGCCGACACGAACACCTTCCGCACCTGCCGCCCACGGGGCTGGGCCGGGAGCCGCGAGAACCAGGCCGGCAGCTGGCCGTAGCCCTCCCGGATCACCTTCGCGTCGTGCGCGGCGAAGAGACGCCGGAGGTCGCCGTCCACGCGTTCGATCCTTCCGAGCTCGCCGTGGAGCGCCACCGTCAGCGTGGCCTCCCCGTAGCTCACGCCGTCCGCTTCGAGCTCGACGAGCGCCTCGCCCAGACGATCCGATTCGGTGGCGGCGGCCGAGTCGACCATCGCGGCCGCCGTGCCCTCCGTCTCCTGCACGTGCGCCATCATCGAGTAGCGGCGCGCGAAGTAGTGCCGCTGCGCGCCGCGGATCCGGCGCCGGGCCGCCTCAACCGCCCAGGGCCGCCACTCGAGCGACACCGTCATCGCCGCGTCCAGGCAGTAGAGCTCCCGGAGCAGGTTCGCATGGGCTTGCCCGGGCGGGGAGAGGAGCGAGTACAGGATCACGGGCTCGCCGTCGAGCCGCAGGTGTCCTCGCTCCGCCTCGAGCTCAGAGAGGGCGAGCCGCCAGTTCATACCGCTCCCCGTCGCTCCGTCCCACACCGTGCCCGGACGGTTGATCAACTCGGAGAGAAGCCGCGAGGCCTCGGCGGGCTCGAGCATCTCGATCGGCGTGTGCTCCTCCACGAGCGCCCGGCCCGCGTCCACCGTCGCGCAAAAGCGGGCGGCGGCCGCCTCGATTTCGAACCGCAGGTAGGTGGGCGCGCCCCCTCGGCGGCGCTTCCACCACTGCATGAGCCGGGAGGCGCTTCCCGATGTTGGCCCGTCGGCGACCGCCCGGAGACGGGGATCGTGCGACCAGACCAGGTAGGCCCCGAGCCGCTGCACGCGGCTCGAGAGGAACGCGCGGCGCTTCCGCTGCGAGACCGCTACGATGCCGGAGCTCTCGTCGTCCGTGGCCTCGGGCGAGGCCGGGCGCCGGAGCAGATAGAAGTAGAGGCGCGTGTCGGCGTCCAAACCCGAGAGCAGACGCTGCCAGCGGCCGAGCACTTGGTCGATCTGTTCGGGCGAACGCCCGTCGACCACCGCGGGCGCTAGCCGCCCGGCCGCGATCAGCTCGCCCGTGCGGGTCAGGCACGTGCGGCCGTCCTCGAGCCAGCCCCAGTAGGGCAGCTCCTCGGCCAACGAACCGGCCGCCTCGTGGTCCCGGAGTTCCGCGGCGATCCTCACCGCCCGCTCCGAATCACGAGATGCCACGGCTCTTCGGCCCACTTGCCCGGGTCGAAGCGGGCCGGGTAACGGGTGCCCGCGCGGAGCACGCCAAGCATGTCCGGGTCTTTACGGCCAGCGAGCCAGCCGGCCCCGTAGCCCACCGCGAACACGACGCCGCCCGTCACCAGCGAAGCCGTCGCGTTCCACATCGCGAGCCCGAGCGTCGCGCTGAGCAGAAACCCCCTACGCTCCACCCCCAGGATCGTCAGCGGACGGTTCAGCGCCGGATAGCCGGCCCAACGCCTCAGACCCCTCATCAGAAGAGCCAGGCCAGGAAGTTGGCCGCGCCCATCGCCATCCCGAGACCGAAGACGATCCCGGCCAGCGTGCGCTTGCTCCCGCCCTCGCCGAACGCGAACATCAGCCCGCCCACCACGATCGCGATCAGCGAGAGCCCCCGCGCGATCGGGCCCGTGAACTGCGCCTGCAGCTCGTTCACCGCCTCCACCCACGGGCTCGTCCCCTGCGCCCACAGCACCCCGGGGAACAGCAACCACAGCGCGGCCCAGGCCGCCGCTCGTACCGTCCTTAACAAAGGTTGCATCGTCTTCTCCTTGGTCTCTCGCTGGGATGCGCCGGTCACTCGGCTTCGCCTCGGCTCGCCACGATCCGCTGGCGGATCCACTCGTCCACCTCCGACTCGATCCAGCCGACCGCACGTGCGCCCAGCGATAGCGGCTTGGGGAAGCCGCCCCCGGCCAGTCGCCGATAGATCGTGCTCCGCGACAGCCCCGTGCGGGCTTGCACTTGGTGAAACCGAAGGATGCGGGCGGGGGCGTCCCTGCCCGGCTCGACCGCTCGTGTCATCGCCCCGTCTCTCCTGCTGTCGAGGAAGAATCCCCGAGGCTCTCGCTGCCGGTTGAACCGCGAGCCCCGTGCGCAGCCCCCTCGTAGGCCTCCATGAACGCCAGCACCCGGTCCACGGTCGCCAGCCTCGGCGAACGGCCGCGCCGCAAGTCTCCGCAGAACTTCCGGTCGCCGATCGCCCGCTCACCGAACTCCGACGGCGTCACCTGCGTGCGCCGAAGGAACTCCGCAATGCGCTCCTCGAACTGCTTCGTCAGGCTCTCCATACCAGTGCACCAAATACGGTGTGGGCAAATTACGCAAGACAGTAGGAAATAGGGCATTCCCCACGTTCCTGCGGAGCAACGAGATACTGAAACGGGGGTTCGGCGACGCTCCGCCAGCGGGGCCTCGAGTAGGTCCCCAAACACCCACTTGACGCTGTGGAAGCCTTCGGTCGAGATGGTGGCCGTGGGGGGGGGGTGGCTTCCCCAGGCGAGCCGAAAGGCTACGGGGTGATTCCTACGTTCGCCGTCCCCGAGTTGGGTGTCCTGTTGTGCCGGCGACAGGTAGTAGGTAATATCCCACTATATGGGACGAAAGACGAGATACGACGACACGGCGATGGACCCGGTTCGCCGGCGGATCCTCGGGCTAATTGCGGAGAATCGCTCGAACCTGCGGATGGCGTCGCTCGCCATCGGACGAAACGCGGCCTATCTGCACCAGTTCATCCACCGGGGCACGCCCCGTGTCCTGGCCGAGGACGACCGCGAGGCCTTGGCGGAGCACCTGGGCTGCAGCCCCGAAGAGATCAAGCACGGCCGGCCCCCGAATGGGGAAGCGCGTCCACAGCCGCCCTCGGCCGGCCCGCGCGCCGTTCCGAGGGGCTACAGCGCGGTGCCCGAGATCGACGTCCGGGCGGCGGCGGGCCCGGGGGCCTGGAACGAAGAGGTGGAGCAGACCAAGGCGACGTGGCTTCTCGCCGATCCCCTCATCCGGCATGAATTCCGGGCCAGGCCGGAAGATCTGCGGATGATCACCGTCGACGGGGACTCGATGGAGCCGCTCTTCTCGAGCGGCGACCGGATCCTGATCGATGTGAGCCGGCAGGTCCCGGTCCCGCCGGGCATCTTCGTGATCTGGGACGGAATGGGACTGGTCACCAAGCGGATCGAGCATGTGCCCCACTCCGAGCCGCCGAGGGTAGTGATCAAGTCGGTCAACCCGGAGTACGACAGCTACGAACGCCTCGCAGACGAGATCCGCATCGTCGGACGCGCCGTCTGGGTCTCAAGGCGACTGTGAGGGTCAGGAGCCGTGCCAATCGGAAGCGCCCCTGATTTCACTGGACAGTAGATTGGCAACGAGGATGGGGTCCAGCGAGAAAGGGGTGTGTGATGTCTCCCAAGCCGAGGGAGTCGAAAGCGACCGAAGGTCGCTGCGGCGAGCCGGGCTGGGTCTTCCGGTTGCCTGGGGGGGTCCGCTCGGCTTATGCTGGCGGTGCATCTTGGGGAGGTCCGCTTCTCCCGGGTCACCGCCGAACTGGCCCCCTATCTAACCGCTAGGGGCTTCGCCGTAGCCCGGAGCCGAGCCCATGTTGAACGGCAAGCCAAATCCGCTGCCCCGGCGGCGGCGACCTAGCGCCCTGTCACGTCGAATGCTTCGGGCGGGACTTGCGGAGGGCCGATGGCCCTATGATCGGCGTTCCTGACTGGAGATATTCGCGGGGTGAGGGAGTAGTGAAAATCAACCGTCTACACTACGCCGCTTCTACACCCCCCCAGGGCCCGTCGCGTCCCCCCTGCTCCCCCGGGGGGGTTCTAAAACTCTGATGGCAAGAGATCCCATCAAGCTCACCATCCAAGGCGATGACGACGATGGGCTCCGGTTTGAACGGTGGCTGGCGGAAATTCTCACCCTCTGTGGTGGGGACTCCCATCCTGAGTTCGTTCGTCTGATGATGGAGAGGATTGAGAGGCGTGAGGAGATCCGGGCGAGGAATCTGGGGGTGAGAGTCACGCGGAATAACGTCACAGAGCCTACCCCCGGGACGATCGCCCACAGGGTTTGGGACATCATCAGCCGCTTGAGAAAGCCGGATGGCTCCGTCGATCGGCACGACGTCTTGAACGCCGCTGTAAAGGAAGGGATCAATCTGGGTACAGTAACGGCACAGTGGAGCCGATGGAACAGGTTTCATGGCATGAAGAGATGGCATGAAGAGAGGGGATCCGGCGTGAAATGGGCCGACCTGCCCGTCCCCCGTCGCATGGCGAAAGGTGTTCCCGAAAAAAGCCTCCGACCCTGGCGGCTGGCTTCGCTCCCCCTCGCCTCTTTCGCGCTTCCGGGTGTTGGGGTTAAACTGTGCCACCACGCACTCTCGTCGCATGGCGAAAGGTGTTCCCGAAAAAAGCCTCCGACCCTGGCGGCTGGCTTCGCTCCCCCTCGCCTCTTTCGCGCTTCCGGGTGTTGGGGTTAAGCTGCGTGCCATCACGCACTGGTGAAAAGAGGGTCGAGCGCATTTTTCATCTATCATCTTGTAGGGGGGGGCCATGAAGAAGTTACTTCGGTTCGCAGGTGTCGCGTTACTCGCGCTCACTGTAGGGGTGCTCGCTTGTGATGACGACGCGGTAGTGACGCCGACCGTGCCGACCGTGCCGATCGCGCCGCCGCCGCCCCCCCCCCCGCTCACGACCACGATGGCTCCTGCTTCGGCTGAGGTCGCAGTGGGAAGCAGTGTCGTCTTCGCCGTCAACGCCTCGGGTGGGGCTGCGGGCGAGACGGCTAGCTGGAGCTGCGCCTCGTCCGACACCGCTATCGCCACGGCTAGCGTGACAAGCTCCGGCTGTCAGGCGATGGGCGTCGCGGCTGGCGGAGTGACGATCACCGCCGTGGTGACGAAGGGTAGCGAAACCGGGAACGTGGGCTCTCAGCTCACCGTGATGGGGCCGCAGGTGGGTGAAAAGGCCTTTATCCTTGTCGCCTCGATCGAGAGTGAGAACCTCGAGACGACCGGCCTGAAAGGCAGGGTGGATGTTCAGGCCAATGTCGAGCGTGGCGACCAGGTGCTCGAAGGGTTGACGCTGCTCGTGGACGGCGACGTGGTGGATTCACAAAACTTCGGCGTCGCTGCCACGCCCGCGGTGGAGGAGCCAGCCGCGCAGGCAATACACGCCTTCACCCTGTCGTTCGATTCGGACGATTACGATTCGTCCACGGGCTCCCCGGCTTACATGAACGGCGATCACGAAATATCGATGCAGCTCAAGGTCGCAGGCAGCGAGCCGATCTCCTCGAACGTGCTCACCGTCGAATTCAACAATGACGATGGCTATGTTGTGACGGCCGATCTGGGCGACAACAGCGAGATAGGCGATGACGGCCGGCGGTGGTATGGAGGCCCGGGCAACGGGACGATCGACATTACTGCTCTGCCCGTGAGCTACACCGGTGGATCGGTCACGTCCGTTGGCGCGAACTTCTGCGGCGAAGACGCCACGGATTCGGACGGGTCAGATGGCTACACGTTCGAGTTTGAATGCGAGGACCGCGAGAGCAACACGGACGCTGATGAAGGCGCGGTCGGTGATATGCTCACCATCTCGTCAGATGGCGTGATCCTGAATGACGATCATCCCTTCCCGGCCTTCGTTGACTTCGTGGGTCCGACGGAATCTCCGATCATTGTTGCGAATCGCAATGGCCGGGAGAATGGCTGGCTCAACGCGGCTGTGGCCCTGACGGGCGAAGTCGACGCAGACGAAGACGACGACGAGAATTGGTTGGTTAAGGGCGCGGACGAGACGGGTGGTATCGGCGGCTACAACATGATGCTCCTGATGGGGGAGGATCTGGAGAAGGCGTTGGAGGCTTCGCCGAGTTCGTCGCTGCCGGCCGAGAGTGCGGACAACGACAGCTACTGCGCAGTTGCCTCGGCCACCGACGACCTCGGGAACATGTCGGAACTCCCGGATGACGACGCCATGTGTCGCGCCGCGCCGGTAGGGGGCGATGCTCTGGTGGACCACGACAACGATATAATGACGCCGGACGTATACGGTTACGACGCTACTCCAGACAACGCCGATGAGATAACTGATCTCAGTGGGCAGACCCTGGCATTCGGTGTCGACGTCACGGCTCCGACGATCGAGTTCGGGGATGACTACGACGACGACAACCGGCACAACGATGTCCCCCAGACCTTCTTGTTCGAGGCCGAGGACGACGAAAGTGACGTCGGAAACTCCGGTCTGGATGACAACGCAGGCCTAATGGTAGGGCTCCAGAGGCGGACTGCTTCCAAGACGGAGTGCCTCACCGTCCCGGATAACGGCGAGGTGGACGGCGCCGCCGTGGTCGATGAAGACTGCGAAACGACCGCACTCATCACCGTCGAAGACGTCGAATTGCAGACTGGCGTGGCTGCGGCGTACTACACCGTCTCGGGGTTGGCGCAGGACCAGGCCGGCAACCGCTCGGACGCGATCAGCCATACCTTCGTGTACGACGCCAGCGTCGCGACTTTGACGGCTCCCTCCGTTCAGGGGGTCATCGAAGCCGGCAAGCCGTTCGACGGGGCTTCCTACCTGAACGACAACCTGTCGATTCGGGACTACTACGGGTCGGCCGACTTCGGAGACATCGTCAACCTCGGGATCGGCTCGCCGGTAGCCGTGGATGAGTTCAATGCCTCGTCGCTGACGAGCCGGAACCACCCGGTCAGCGCCACCGTGAACACGTACGCTGCCCTGCAGTCGGAGGTGGGCGGCAATCTCACGACCCTCTCCAGGGTCACAGTGGCCGTCCGTGACCAGACGGGCGCATACGAGGACGAGTCGACTACATTCACCGTGACGGACGCCCCGGAAGCCGACGACGCGTCTGCTTCTGGGGACTTCACCACCGACTGGGCAGGGCGCGACAATAATAATGTGTACGCGTTCTGCGGCATTGCGGAGTGTGACGAAGGCGAGGGCTCAGACGAGACCTCGGTGAAGATCGAGGTCATGGCCATCGCGCCAGAGTCGGGTACATTCAGCAATCCGCTTGAGAGGGTGGACTTCTGGATGACGGACGTCGCCGGCGTGTCTTGGATGGTCGGTTCGGACGCGAGCGGCACGAGCGGCCGCGTTGGCGGTGACGAACCTAACGCGCGCTGGCGGACGTGGTCGTACTCCGTGACGCTGCCCGGGGCGATGCTGCACATGGCTACCAGGCCGGGGCTCGGTACCGGGACTGCGATGATTCGTGCGATCGCCGTGAACGACAACAACGTCGGGCTGGTGGTGTCGACGGGAGTCGCGATCAATACGACCGCGCCCTAACCTTAGACCACCGCGAGCTTTCAGCTCGCACTGAACCGGGAGGGTCCGGCCGAAAGGCCGGGCCCTCCTTTTTTTGCGTGCCAGGCATGCCCCGTGGCTGGAGCGAGAGTCTCTAACGGGTGGAGGTAGCACGGAACCGGATAGCCGAGGGCAAGGGTGTTCGTCGCGAGGCGGAATCTGAAGGAAGCCGGAGGCAAATCGGCACGAGAGCTCAGAAGAGGGGCGGTAGAGTCAGGGGCTAGCGCGGTGCCCTTAGGGTACGCGGCGTCCTCCGCACGCTTTCGCGTCGGTGCTTAGATCGTCTCCCATAGACCCGGTTCCAGCGCCTGCTCCTCGAACCGGACGTGCGGATTTCCCGCATCCGGCTCTCAGTCGGGATCATGCCTTCGCACACGGAAGGTACCTCGGCATCGACGAAAGGCGTCTCAGGCTGTGGTACAGCCGTGTGTTGAAGAATGGCACGTAGTTCCTCTTCCTCACCTTTCGCTTTCGCCGCAACCACTGTCGCAGCCGCCGGGTCGAGTGTGCATCTACGGCCTCGTAGGCCGGGCTGACTTGCCCGATTGTGAAGTAGTTTGCCCATCCGGACATCATCCGATTGAGGCGCCCTACGACCTCCTCTGCTCGCCAACCCTGGTACCGCCGGGCCGTTTGCTCACTAATCCTACGGCAGATGCTCTGAACGCTCGCCCTGCTCGGTCGCGTGCCGATGTACCGGCTTCCGTCCGTCGGGCGATAGTTCCAGCCGATGCGATATCCAAGGAACTCAAGAGGCTTCTCAGGGCACCGGGTCTTCTGGGCATTGACCGGTAGCTTCAGTTTTCCCATGAGCCGGTTGACCACCGTCAGCATCTCCGCCGCCGGGGCCTTCCCAAGCACACAGAAATCGTCCGCATAGTTCACGATCTCCGCACCGAAGCGCCGGGCATAGCCCAGCACCTTCCAGCCAAGGATGAACCGCCTCATGTAGATGTTGCTCAGCAACGGCGAGATCGGAGCTCCTTGCGGGGTCCCCTTTCTCTCCTTCCGCGCCCGGCTCGTGCGGCGGCTGCCGCCCTTGCCGTCCTCCTCTATCACCGGCATTTCCAGCCACGCCTTGATGAGTCCAAGCATTCGCCCGTCGCTCACGCGTCGTGCAATGCTCTTCATCAACTCGGCATGCGGTATCTCACCGAAGTAGTTGGAGAGGTCTGCATCGACCACTTCGTTGCGGCCACTGTTCAGCGAGCGGTGTATCCGCCCGACCGCGTCCTTGGCGCTTCGTCCCGGCCGGTATCCGTATTGCTCCGGCTCCAGGTCCGCCTCGAATATCGGCCCAAGCACCAGCATAGCCGACGTCTGCGCAACCCGATCCCTCAGGCACGGTATGCCCAAGGGACGGAACTTCCCTGGCTGCTTCTTCGGGATCAGCACCTGGCGCACCGGTCTCGGCTCGTAGGTGCCCTCCCTCAGATCCCGCGACAGTTCCCCGACCGAACGCTCCACCCCGTACGCCTCGATGTCCGCGACCGTCACATCATCCACTCCAGCCGCCCCACCGTTGCGCCGGACCAGCCCCCATGCCTCCAGCAGGAAGTCCTCCCGCCATACCTTGTCGACAAGGGCATGAAAGCGCCGATCAGGTTCTTCCTTCGCTTTCGCATGTAGCACGGTCTGGAGTTTCCGAACGCTCGCCGACCCTGTTAGACTCGCGCCAGTGGTCATGTCCCTGCCTCCGTTCCGTACCGCTCCCAACTCAGGGCCCCTTCCCTCGACGGGCATTACCCCGCGTCCTCAGTACTACGGGCCCATCCGCCACCCTGCCGGCCCGGCCTGCCCCTCGCGGGGTTCCGGTTGCCGCGTGCACGACACCGACAGGGCTTCCCGTGTTGCTACGCTCTCCATCTTCCATGCATGCCGACGCCACTACCCCGGCGGAAACCAGCCGGTTGTCCGGTCGCTCTCTTCCCGGCCAGTCGGCGGCCTGCCCTAGTTAAAGGAGGGTCGGCTTCCGCATCACGCGTTTCGGAGCCTGCTCGGCGTTCACTCACGTTCCGGCCTGCATGGTCGCTGAACCGCCTACCGACTTAGCTCCTCCCTTGGCCGTCTCCGCCGTTTCCGATGGAGTGGACGCCCCCCTACACCGGGCGCCAACGTGCGCCGGGTGAGGAGAACGCACGCGGGGTGCGTTCGGGCCGCGAGAGGGGGGGATCCATGGGCAACGTGGTCAGCATCATCGGCATCGATATCTCGAAGAGGTACTTCCAGCTGCACGGTGCTACGGCGGACGGTGAGCCTGTGCTGCGCAGGAAGCTCACGCGCTCGAAGCTGCTCGAATTCCTCGCCGGGCAGCCCGTCTGCCAGGTCGTGATGGAAGTGTGCGCGAGCGCCCACCATTGGGGGCGGATGATCCGGGAGCTCGGCCACGAGGTCCGCCTGATTTCCCCGGTGTACGTGAAGCCGTACGTCAAGAGGCAGAAGAACGATGCTAACGACGCCGGGGCGATCGTCGAGGCGGCCCAGCGGCCGACGATGCGGTTCGTGGCCGTGAAGACCGAGGAGGAGCAGGCACGCTCGGTGGTGTTCCGGGCCCGGGAGCTCCTCGTGCACCAGCGGACGCAGACGATCAATGCGCTGCGGGGTCACCTCGCGGAGTTCGGACTCGTCGTTCCGCTCGGGATCCACAACGTCGGGAGGCTGGAAGAGGCGTACGCGGAGTGTGAGGAGTTCTTCCCGGCGCTAGTGCCCCCCGCGATACGCCGCCTCATCGAGCGGATCCACGAGCTGGATGCGGACATCGATGAGATGGACTGGGAGATCCGTCGGATCGTGAGGGAAGATGAGGAGCTCCGGCGCCTGATGACGATCCCGGGGGTGGGTGAGCTCACGGCGATGGCAGTCCACACCTTTGTGCCACCGATGGAGAGCTTCCGTAAGGGACGTGACTTTGCGGCATGGATAGGGCTCACGCCGCGTGAATCGTCGACGGGTGGCCGCCAGCGGTTGGGGCGGATCACGAAGATGGGACAGCGCGATATCAGAAGGCTCCTGTACCTGGGGGCGACGGCGGTCATCTCGAGTGCGATCCGGCGGGGGGAGGTCACCGATCCCTGGTTTCGGCGGATGCTGGACGAGAAGCCGAGGAAGGTGGTTGCGGTGGCTCTGGCCAATCGGACGGCGCGCATCATCTGGGCCGTGACAGTGAAGGGGGAGAACTACAGGGCAAGGGGAGTGACGAAGGCCGTTGCGGCCGCAGCGTAGGGTTGCGAGTCAGATCAGTGGAGCAAACAGGCGTTGGCTAGACCCGAAACCCACAGGAGGAGAGAGAGGAGATCGTCGGGGCTTGACGGCTCGATCACCCGAACGGGCGTGAGCTGGGAAGGTCCCAACTGGAGAGTGCAGGCAGGACGGCGGACAAGGTAGGGGCAAACGGTCTACAAGACGGGATCGGCAAAACCAGCACGAAGCTGAGGACCTGCGAGTCCGCGTTTCCGATTTGGATCCGATCTCACGAACACCATACGGGCCCGCGGCCATAAGTGCCGCATCAAGAGGCCGCACATACGACCGTACCTGACCTGACTGCCACCGACCTCGGTACGACGTCAGGCTTGCCAACCAGGGGGGCGTCCACATACGGCTTCGTGCCCGTTTAGGGCGTCGCATATCGGTCGCAGCCCTTTTGCCAAAGTGCTTCAACCCATGTCGTTACCTCCATGAATCGCTCTGGCTGCTTGTCTTTTCCATTTTTCGGTATGTCCGTTGCTCTGCAGGTCCAGGTCACGGGGAAGGCCTGGGCTGTTCGGTGCCCGCGGAGGCGAGCCTAGCGAGCCGGAGCGGGCAGCGAACAGGGACGGTGGTCGGACCGCTGGCTGCTTGGCCGTGAGGGGCCGTCTGGTAGTTTGGTCGCCACCGTCCTTCCCTACGTCCTGAATGGATACATGAGCATAATGGCTCGCATGACAAGCACAGGAGAAGGGAAGATGAGCATCCTTCGCACCATCGGGATCGACATCTCCAAGAACTGGCTCGACGTCTTCGCCGCGCCCGAGGGGAGAGCATCCCGGTTCTCCAATGACCCGACTGGCTTCCGGAAGCTGATCGCCTGGATCGGCTCCGAGGTCGACCGGATTGCCTACGAACCCACCGGACCCTTCCACCGCGACTTCGAGGATGCCCTCCTGAAGGCCGGACTCTTCCTCTACGCGATCAACCCCTTCCAGGTCCGGTCCTTCGCCCGCTCGCTCGGCCGGCGCGCCAAGACCGATGCCGTGGACGCCCGGATGCTGGCCACCATGGCGGCGGCCATCGAGGATCTGCGCCCGACTCATTCGAAGTCCGAAGGGCAGCGCGACCTGGCCGAACTCCAGCTGGTCCGCGATGCGCTGGTCAAGGACCGGGTCGCCACCACCAACCGCGGCAAACACTTGCGCACCCCCGTGGCCAAGCAGCTCAACAAGCAGCGGCTGAAGCAGATCGAGCGCCAGCTGAAGCGCATCGACGCCGAGATCCGTAAACGGCTCCAGGCAGAGGAGGCTCTCGAGCGCCAGTCCGAGATCCTGACCTCCATCCCCGGCATCTCTGACGTCACTGCCGCAGGACTGATCGTCCACATGCCTGAACTCGGCACCCTCACCGGGTCCCGTGCCGCCAGCCTCGCCGGGCTCGCCCCGGTGACCCGGGAGTCCGGCTCCTGGAAGGGACGCAGCTTCATTCAGGGAGGCAGGCACCCGGTGCGCCGATTGCTCTACATGCCCGCGTTGGTTGCGATCCGGTGCAATCCCGACCTCAAACGGACGTACGAGGCTCTCGTGGCCAAGGGGAAACCGCCGAAGGTCGCCCTTACAGCGGTGATGCGAAAACTCCTGGTCCTCGCCAACGCGCTCATCCAGCAGGACCGGATCTGGACGGCGTACGCACCCGAACACCACGCATGAGCGCCATGCACCCAACCGGAAAGCAAGGTCGAACAGCTCTATATGCGAGCTCTCGCCTGACTCAGCGACCGCATCCCGCGTTCACCGCTACCGTCGGTCCGCCGTGTCTCCCCGGCCCCACTCCTGACGGTACCTCTTGACATGGATACTACCAGCGGAAGCGACAGTCGCTGGGTGGGATTCGCACCCACTAGGAAAACGCACCTTTCCACGGCGCACTTCAACATTGCGTGGGCTGGCTCCTGATGCCTAACGGTGTCAGGAGCCAGCCCACGGTCCCGTGCGCCAAACACGCTCGAGGTGCTCCCCGCAGCGCCTAATCGCGGCCGGTCGCAGTGCGTTCCATCGGGGTATTTCATACGCGGCGGCACACTCCGGATCGTGGCCGAGCCCGAGCGCGACCGCTTTGGCAGCGGAACTGGCCTCCGAGGGCTGTCCACGGTCTCTCTGCCGGTGTACGGCGGCACGACACATGTCGCATCTTGGCTGGGATCCAGAGACGTGGCGGGCTCACGGCGTGGAGTTCGGTTCCGGATAGGGGTTGAGTAAGGCAACCACCTTCTCCATCGCGGCATGGCCATCTGTCCGTTCGCCATGTTCTCGGCCAGCGCATTGCGGAAATGATCGACTCGGCGTCTACTTGCTCATATGGGTGGGCCTCGTCTCAGTCCTTCCCCGGCTCTACGCTGCCCACTCTTGCCGCAATTCAAATTGCACTGAAGCCTCGCTTGCGGTGCGCTGGGGGATGGGTGCATGAGCCGCTATCGAATCCTCATCCTTGTGCCAGCGACGCTGTCGGCCACCCTTTGGGCGTACGCTTGCGGTGACGGGACCACGGCACCCCCGACCCCCCGACCGACGACCGTGGCGGTCACGCCCGCGACCACCCAGCTCACCGCCCTGGGCGCCACCGTGCAGCTCTCGGCGGAAGTGCGCGACCAGAACGGGCAGGTGATGGCGGGGGCGGCGGTCACCTGGTCGAGCAGCACCACCTCGATCGCGACGGTCAGCGGATCCGGTCTGGTGACGGCGGCGGGCAACGGGACGGTGACGATCGCGGCAAGCGCGGGCGGGGCTTCGGGAACGGCCCGCGGAACGGCTGAGATCACGGTGACGACCTCAGACCGGGCAGCGCTGGTGGCGCTCTACCAGGCGACCGACGGACAGAACTGGGTGAGCAACGAAAACTGGCTGACCGATGCGCCGCTGGGGGAGTGGTACGGAGTCAGGGTTGATGGCCAGGGCCAGGTGGCCGGACTGTCCTTGGGCAGCAGCAACCTTTCCGGTCCGATCCCGTCGGAACTCGGGATGCTCGCCAGTCTGACGACGCTTAATCTATCGAGCAACAGCCTTTCCGGCCAGATTCCCCCGGAACTGAGCTACCTTGCCAACCTGACGTTGTTCGACATTTCCAACTGTGGCCTCACCGGCCCGATTCCCCCGGAACTGAGCTACCTTGCCAACCTGACGTTGCTCGACATTTCCAACTGTGGCCTCACCGGCCCGATTCCCCCCGAACTCGGCAACCTCAGCAATCTGACGCGCCTTATCCTCTGGTATAACAACCTCACAGGCCCGATTCCGGCCCAACTCGGTAACCTCGCAAACCTGAGGGAGCTGTTGCTTCATGACAATGACCTGACGGGAACGATCCCGCCGGAGTTGGGCAACCTGAACAACCTGACGAGGTTGACGCTGAGGAGTAACAACCTTACAGGCCCGATTCCGGCCGAACTCGGTAACCTTGCGAGTCTGACGGAACTATGGCTCGAGGAGAACAACCTTACGGGTCCTATCGCGCCCCAACTCGGCAACCTGTCCACGCTGGAGGAACTCTTCCTAGAGAACAACGCCCTGACGGGCCCGCTCCCCCCTGAATTCGGTCGTATGTCGAGCCTCAAGCAGCTGGTCCTCTCGAACAATCGCGGTATGGAAGGGGCCCTTCCGGCTGAACTGACAAACCTCACCCGCCTCGACATCCTGCTGACCGTGAACACGGATCTATGCGCCCCAGCGGACGCTGGCTTCCAGACATGGCTTGAACGGGTGTACAAGCACCGGATCAACCCGTGCATTGAAGACCCGCCGATGGCGTACCTGACCCAGGCGGTGCAGTCGCGGGAGTTCCCGGTCCCGCTAGTCGCGGGCGAAAAGGCGCTGTTGCGGGTGTTCCCGACGGCCAACCAAGCCACCAGCCAGGGCATCCCGTTGGTCCGTGCCCGGTTCTTCGTCAACGGGCGTGAGACGCATATGCAGGACATTCCGGGCAAATCCACACCGATCCCGACCGAGGTGGATGAGAGCAGCCTGGCGAAATCGGCCAACGCCGAGATTCCAGCCGGGGTGATTCGGCCAGGGCTCGAGATGGTCATCAAGGTTGACCCGGAAGGGGCGCTGGACCCGGCTCTGGGAGTGGCGAAGCGGATCCCTGAGACGGGCCGCTTGGCTGTGGGTGTGCGTTCCGTACCCCTGTTCGACCTGACGCTGATCCCGTTCGTATGGACCCAGACCAACGATCGGTCGGTCGTGGAGTTGATTGAGGCCATCGCCGCCGATCCCGAGAACCACGAAATGCTCGAAGAAACGCGTACGCTGTTGCCAGTGGGCGATCTGGACGTCAAGGCCCATGAACCCGTGATCAGTTCGAGCAACAACGGGTACGGCCTGCGTGCCAACGCGCAGGCCATCCGGGCCATGGAGGGCGGGACGGGCCATTACATGGGCATGATGCCAGAGCCCGTGACGGGCGCGGCCGGAGCCGCGTTTATTGCCACCAGGGTGAGTTTCTCGATTCCTTCCCCAACGACCATAGGGCATGAATTCGGCCACAACATGAGTCTCTTCCACGCGCCGTGCGGAGGCGCTGGCAGCCCGGATCCCTCGTATCCCCATCCGGACGGATCTACCGGCGCCTGGGGCTACGACTTCCGCGACGGCGGCAGGCTGGTGCACCCGTCTATAGGGCGTGATCTGATGAGCTATTGCAGCCCGCGCTGGATCAGCGACTACAGCTTCACCAACGCGCTGCGCTATCGGCTGTTTAACGAGGGTCCCCCGGCGGCTGCGGCTGTCGCTGCCACCACCCGGTCGCTCCTCCTGTGGGGCGGGGTGGGCGCGGACAGCGTGCCGTTTCTGGAACCCGCTTTTTTAGTGGACGCCCCGGCCGCGCTGCCTGATTCTGCGGGCGAACACACGATCACCGGCCGGACCAACGGTGGCTCTGAGCTTTTCTCCCTCAACTTCACCATGCCCGAAACAGCCGACGGCGACGGTAGTTCGTCGTTTGCACTCGTTCTCCCGGTGCGGCCGGGATGGGAGGGTAACCTGGCAAGCATAACGCTCACCGGCCCGGGCGGTTCCGTCACACTCGACGGGGAGAGCAATCTCCCGATGGCCATCCTGCGCAACCCGCGAACCGGCCAAGTGCGGGGGATACTGCGGAATGTGCCGCCCCCAACCCAGGCGGCCATGGATGCGACGGGTCGCGCCGCGGGACCGGGCTTGGAGGTGCTGTTCAGCCGCGGAATCCCCGAAGGCGCGGCCTGGAGACGCTGATCGCGGCGGACGGAGGAGCCAATCGTCGTCTGCGTTGAGCGCTGTCATGGTCCTTCTTCGAGCCGGAGCGCTCCACCGCTAGTGTAGTGTCCTAAACATCATGGTGGGTTAACAGGCGGCAGCGGCCATGGCCTGCCGGGCCCGGTCGACCTTCTCGAGGATCTCGGCGGCCGACTTGGTCCAGACGAGCGGCCTCGGACTATGGTTGTATGTCTCAAAGATAGTCTTTCAGGCATCGTTCAAGGTGGGCGACGGAAGTGAACACGCCGCGGCGGATCCGCTTCTGTGTCAGGGTGGAGAAGAAGCGCTCGACGAGATTGAGCCACGAAGTGCTCGTGGGCGTGAAGTGCAGGAAGATCCGCCCCTGGCGTTCGATCCCAGCCGGCCCTTCTTCAAGGGAAGCCCCGGCTGCGTCCGGTCCAGCGCCTGGATCTGGCTCTTCTCGTCGAAGCTGAACACCGCCGCGTTCTCCGGCGGATCGAGGTACAGGCTCACGACGTCGATGAGCTTCTCCTCGAAACGCGGATCCGTGCTCAGCTTGAACGTCCGTACCAGGTGCGGCTTCAAGCCGCAGGAGCGCCACACCCGGTGCACGAAGCTGTGAGAGGTCCCCAACTCCCGCGCCAGCGAGCGGCACGACCAGTGCGTCGCCCACTCGATCATCTTGCGCCTTAGTTCCGCCTGCGCGCGCGAGTCCTTCCCTCCGTGGTTGCCGCCCCGGGGATGCTCCTTCTCTATCCCCTCCAACCCCTCGCCCGCGTACCGCCTGCGCCACCGGCTCACCTTGTTCGTGTCGATCCCCAGCTCCCGCGCGATCTCCTTGTTCGTCAGGCCCTCGGAGGCCCGCAGCACGATCCGCGACCGCTCCCTCAACCGCACCGCCACGCTTCGCGACGTCGCCCACCGCTCCAGCTTCTTCCGGTCGGCCTCCGGCAACTCGATCTTCACCGCCACCCGCATGCCCACCTCCCTTGACCTGCCCCCAAGAGCGGTACCACATCCTATGTTAGTTCCAGCACCTGTGGAGGACCGTGAAGGACGGGCATCCTCAGGAACCAGGGCGACGGCTTAATCGCCTCAGGGGCCGGGGGAAAGCCGCCGCAGGCGCTGTGGGGTCGGACGCTATTGTACTCGCGCCTCCATTGCTCAACCAGCACGGCCACCTCCGCCAACGAGTAGAAGATCTCCCCGTTCAACAGCTCGTCCCTGAGCTTGCCGTTGAAGCTCTCGTTGTAGCCGTTCTCCCACGGGCTGCCCGGCTCGATCAAGAGCGTCTCGACGCCCACGCGCCCCAACCACCGCCGCACGAGCTTCGCGGTGAACTCCGGTCCGTTGTCCGACCTCAGATACTCGAGAGACCCGTGTCGGACGAACAGATCGGCCAGCACCTCGAGCACGTCGTGGGCGCGGATCTTGCGAGCCACCACGATCGCCAGGCACTCCCTCGTGTGCTCGTCCAGCACTGTCAGCAGCTTCAGCGCACGCCCGTCGTGCGTCCTCGCGGCCACGAAGTCGTACGACCAGACGTGGCCCCGATACAGCGGCCTCAGCCGGATGCACGATCCGTCGTTGAGCCACAGCCGACTTCGCTTCGGCTGCCGCTCCGGCACCTTCAGCCCCTCCTGCCTCCAGATCCGCGCCACCCGCTTGTGGTTCACCCCCCAGCCCTCGATGCGGAGCATGTCCGTGACGCGTCGGTAGCCGTAGCGGCCGAATCGACTCGCGAGTCGCACGATATCACCTCGGAGCGCCCCCTTGTGTTAGCGGCGGGCGTAAATCTGACACTTCCGGCGGCTGAAAATCGGACACCTGGCAGTTGATTCGCTGCCCCTGGGATCGCGCTGGCGGTCGGGGGCGATCTCACAGCTTCGGCGTCTTCGACCCCTTGGGCGGAGGCGCCATGCACGGACAGGAGAAGCGAATGCTGCTCAGGCGTACGCCGGAGGATATGAATTACGGCAAGGAATCGTCTAAGTCTAACTGGGACTGCACGATCTGCCGCACTTGCCGTTGGACTATATCTGATTCTACCGTACTGAAATAGTGGGAAAACGGCATCAAACAGCGGGAATCCGGACCTGGTAGCATGAGGTCAAGTACGTTCAGTACGGTCGATTCACTCTCGGCGGCACGGTGAATCCGGATCCCTCCAGTGGAGGTGTCTACGAGTCAGGGCTTCGAAGCAGGAAACACGATTTTTGAGCGCGAGACCATGACCGAACAGGGCTCAGCGCAGAGGGTTCGGATTGTTCCGGCGAGCTGAACCATCGAGCACGGCTTGCGCCAACGGCTCCAGCGTGTCTCCAGTGCCGGACCGCGCCTTACTCAGCCGTTCCGCGGGCCGTGCACAGCAGCGCCAGCGCGTAGACCACTCCGATGACCGGAACCACCGCGAAGGCCAGTGCCAGTCCCGAATCACCCTGCCCGCGGCCCGCGGCTATTAGGGCCTGTTAACACTAAAGGCCCATTTGTATTATATTGGGGCTATGAAAATCACAGAGTCCCAATATCGTCGGATAGAGGCTTGCTTTCCACGTCAGCGCGGCAATGTGAGCTTCTCCAATCTCGAAGTGCTTAACGCGATCCTGTATGTGGCCGAGCACGGCTGCAAGTGGCGCGGGTTGCCTGCGCGCTTCGGTAACTGGCATACGATCTACACCCGAATGAATCGCTGGGCCAGGGCAGGTGTGCTGGATCGTGTCTTTGCGGCCCTGCAGGACGAGCAGATCATCCGGATCAAGATCGAAGCGCTGTCGCTCGACAGTACGATCGTCAAAGTGCACCCTGATGGCACCGGCGCGCTAAAAAAAACGGCCCGCAGGCCATCGGGAAGTCGCGTGGAGGCTGGACCACCAAGATTCATATGGTTGCCGCAGATGCTCGAACCGCGATAACCTTCTCGCTATCGCCAGGCCACAACCACGACGCACCCGAAGGACGCGAACTGCTACGCATGTTGAAGCCGGTACACTCCACTGTGTCGATGATCATGGACCGGGCCTACGAGGGGGCCGAAACACGGCAATTGGTGTTGGAGCTGGGGTTTACGCCGGTCGTGCCACCCAAACAGGGCCGTGTTAGCCCGTGGCAGTACGATCGAATCATGTATCGCCGTCGCAACGAAATAGAGCGGTTATTTCGGCGACTCAAAGGCTTCAGAAGAATCTTCTCCCGCTTTGACAAGCTCGACGTGATGTTCACGGCCTTCATCCACTTTGCGCTCATCGTCGAGGCTCTCAGATAGCGTTAACAGGCCCTAGTTGCGCAAGGCCCAGGTCGGCCATCACGTTCGCTGTCAGGAGTGCCGCTAGAGCAACGACCGTCGTCGTGGCGAGGCGGGGCCGCAACACGAGCACGAGCACGCCCGCAGCGCCAAGCGGATGCATGAGGACCACTAGCAGCCGTTGCCAGACGTCTCCACCGTTCGCGAATGCACCCACCATGGCCGTGAAGCCGGCGAAGACCGCGTGCATCACCGCGAGCACCGTCACCGACATCCGGAAGCTGTTCATGGAGACATCATAGTCACGCCGAAAACGAAGCTCCATACGGGGACCGGCCGAGCGGGATTCCGCCGCGCTCGAGCTGTGAGCACTCCGCCTGCAGCCCTGGGAGAATCAGCGCCGGCCTGATCGCAGCTCTTGGCGGGCTCGCCGTGCGGACGACGCAGGAACGTTGACGTCGAACTCGTCGCTGAGCAACCTCCGTATGGCGCCGGCGACCTCGTCGGGACGATCCGATTTGGTGGAAACGATCACGTTCCCACTCTGCAGGACGGTGGCAACGTCGGAGTAGCCCATCGAACCTCTCCATAGCTGCGACTACGGCACTGACCTGCCGAGCATCCTTCACTGCGGACCCGGGATCAGGCTCAATCAGCGAGGCGAATATTTCCGCCAGCACATGGGCCCGGGATAGTGTCCCGCTGACAGTTGAAGGTGGTGGCTCCGGGGAGTCTCCTGGTTAGCCTGCGTTTCTCATTTCGGCAACCGGTTCATGGTCGTTGAGGTGGGCTCTGAGCATCCAGAGCTGGTCGTAGCCGATGATCCTCCGGTAGCTCTTCTCGGTCTCCACGAACGAGGCCGCAGCCCACCTCAGCGCCATCGCTCCGTTCTTCCAGTTAGTCACCCTGCGGGTCTTCCGTCTTACGCCCGAGTGGGTGCTGTCGATCAGGTTGGTCGAGCCCAGGCGCTTCCTCAGCCGCGGCGGGAGGCCGAGCCGGTTGATCGTGAACATCTCGCTGAGGCCTTCGCGCAGGCTGGCCGAGGCCGAGGGGTGGTCGCGCTCGAGCCATCGGGCGAGCTGCTCGAGCTTCTGCTCGCCCTGCTTCGCGTCCAGCTTCATCGCCGCCCGGAACGCCGCCTTCACCTGAGGATGCTGATCCTTCGGCAGATGACCCAGCACGTTGCGGAGCTTGTGGTTGCGGCAGCGCTGGATGGGGTGACGTTGGCCGAACACCTTCTCGATCGCCTTCCTGAGCGCTTTCGAGCCATCGATCACGAACAGCCGCCGCCTGCCCGGGTCCAGGCCGCGCTCGACCAGATCCTCCAGGAGCGCGCTGGTCACCTCGACGTTCTCACTCGCTCCTTCCCTCACGCCCAGCACGTGCTTCTTTCCGTCTGAGTCCACGCCTATCGCAGCAAGCACGTGGTGCGAGCCCATCCGGATCCCGTCCAGGTAGATCACCAGGAGGTCCCACGCATCCAGCCGGCGCTCCATCAGCTCCTTCAGCACGCGCTCCGAGGCCTCGACCGTCTCACGGCTTACCGCCGACTTGCTCACCCCGACCGTGTCGGCCATCTCACCGATCACACGGCCGTACTTCCGCGTGCTCACCCCCGCCATCAGGACCTCGAGCATCCGATCCGCCACGGCGCCCGGTCTCCGCATCGCTGCGTACGCCGGCACCTCGACCTCGCCACCCTCCCCGGCGCCCCGGCGCCTGAGCCGTGGCCGCTCCACACGCACCTTCCGGTCCGACAGGTAAACCACACCACCCTGCCGGCCATACCACGCCGTGTCGTCTTCCGCTCGTGACCGACCTGCCTGCTTCACGCCTGCCACACCCTCGGCGCTCATCTCCAGCACCGCTTCGATCGTCGCTCGTCCCATCACCTGGATGACTTCGTCGATCGCGACCTCCGTCTGCTCCACGAGCTCAAGCATCGGAAGCAGAAACTGCCCCTCCCGCTTCAGGAACTCCCTGATCGCGCGCTTGTCCGCCCGATCCCTTACCTCGTACGTTCTCTTCATCGTGGTGGCTCCGTGTTGGGGTTTTGCCTACCCGAGCCTATCGGCCCGGGACCCCCGGGGCCACCACTTTTCTTTCCCCCCTAATCAGGAACCTTCAACTACGGTTGGGACAGCTTCTCTGGCCATCGAGGACTACGCTTACAACCTACTGTGCGAACCACCCCACGTTGCAGTGCGCCGGTGGCACCTACGGCGGCAGGCTTCACCCGTGCAGGACGGGTCGTCCCAACAGCCGGACCCAACAACCCGATATTCTTCCCGTGCCGAGAATCGAAGTCTATTCTTAGCAACGGAGAATCTCACTCAAGCGAGGCGCCTACCGACATGAGAATCAGAGCAAGCACCGTGCTACTGGCAGCTGCCTTTGGCAATGCCTCGGTCGCGAGTGCGACGGCATCGGCTCAGGAGCAGCCGGAGACCATCTATGCTCTCGAAGGAATCGAGGTTGTGGTGGGCTCCCGTGCAGGTGTGGCCGACCCGGCGACGCTCCCCGTTCCCGTGGACATCTACGGGTCCGAAGAAATCGCGCGGTTGGGGGAGGTTGATCTGGCCGAGGTGCTCGGTAAGATCGCACCGTCCTTCAACTCCACCCGGTTCTCCGCAGGTGACGGGGCAGCCCTTCACGCGGCGACCCTTCGCGGCATGAACCCCGACCAGGTCCTCGTGCTAGTAAACGGAAAGCGGCGTCACGGCGTCGCGTTCGCGAAGCTGCTTGCGGTGTCCGGCTACGGGACGACCGGCACCGACCTTCGCGCGATTCCCGTGCACGCCATCAAGCGCATCGAAGTCCTGCGCGAAGGGGCGGCCTCGCAGTACGGCTCCGATGCGATCGCCGGGGTCATCAACATCGTGCTCAAGGACGATGCCGGCGGAGTGAACGCCGCCACCTACTTGGGTCGCACTTCGCGCGGTGACGGACTGCGGTTGCTCACGTCCGCCAATGCAGGGGTTCCCCTGGGCCGCGGCTTCCTGAACATCACGATCGAGGCAGCGAGGCAGGAGGTGACGAACCGGGCCGGGGCCGCACCGACCTGCTTCGGTCCCGATGCTTCCTACGGCCCGTGCGCGGACGGGGGGAAGGTCATTCAACTCCAGCGCAATGGCGAGCCGGACTACAAGGGTGCCGGCTTCATGGCCAATGCAGTCTTGCCGGTCGGCGAATCGGCGGAGCTCTACGCTTTCGGTGGCTACTCCGGTCGGGAAGCGGTTTCCGACGGCCTGTATCGAAAGGCCGACTGGGTGCCCCGCACGGTCAGCTACGTCTATCCGGACGGGTTCTTCCCGCTCGAGGAGTCCGACCTCACCGACAAGTCGGCCGTGGCGGGGTTGCGCGGCGACATGGGTGAGTGGGCCGGAGACCTGAGCGTCGGTTACGGGGAGGGACGCTTCGCCTTCAGCGCCGCCAATTCGATCAACCCGTCCTACGCGGCCGAGTACCTGGCGGGCAACCCGGGAGCCGACGGGGCATCGATCGCCGCCAACGCGGGACCGACGAACGTCTTCAGCGGCGGGCTGAACGTGCGGCAGTGGACGCTCAACGCCGATGCCGCACGGGAGATCGAGGCGGGCTCGACGCCCGCGTTCCTGGCTTTCGGGGGCGCGTTCCGGCGGGATTCGTACTGGATGGAGTCGGGCGACCGTGCGTCGTGGGCCTGCGGACCCAGTGATACCCCGGGAAGCTTCCCCGCAGCGCATCAGTTGAATGCCGACGGGTCGGTGATCGCCAGTTGCGGATTCCAGGGATATCCCGGTTACAGCCCCACGTCGGCGTCGCTGAGCGAACGGGATCGCAACAGCTTCGGGGCTTACGTGGACATGGAGCTGCGTCCGACCGATGAAACGACGCTGAACGGGGCCCTCCGATTCGAGAACTACTCCGACGCAGGTAGCTCGCTTACCGGCAAGGTGGCGGGACGCGTGGGACTGGGAGCGTCGGGGGCCGCGCTTCGCGCTGCCGTCTCGACCGGCTTTCGGGCGCCACGCCTTCCCCAGCTTGGATTCAACACGATCGGTTTCGTGGGCAGCGACGAAGGATTGCAGAGCACCGGCTTCCTGCCCGAGGGTGACCCGGTCGCCTGCGCCGACTTCGGTGCCTGCTCCCTGAACTACGAGACGTCGTTCAGCCTGACGGGCGGTTTCGTCTATTCCAACGACAACGGCTTCCTCTTCACAGCCGACTACTACCGCGTTGCGGTGGCCGATGCGATCGCGCTTACCCAGAACCTGAACCAGAGCCGCGGGCTCCGTGCCGGAGCCCAGTTCCAAGGGCGCCCTGTGGATGCCGTGGCCTTCTGGACGAACGCCATCGATACGCGGACGCAGGGGCTTGACGTCGTCGCAAGCTGGCGTCTGCGGGGGATGGATTGGGGTGCAATGGATCTCTCGGCGAGCCTGCACCAGAACAGCACGGAGATCACCGCCAACCGGAACGAGAACTTCATCGGCGAGACCCAGAGGACCTTGATTGAAGAGGCTCAGCCGGGCCGCCGGATCGGGGCCAGCGTCGATGTTCGCTTGGCCAGTGGAATCGGTGCCCGGTTCAGCGTCAATCACATCGGTGCCATGACGAGTCCATTCATCTTCGGGGAGCCCACTACGATCGGTGCGGCAGCGATCGCAGACATGGAGGTCACCTTCCAAGTGGGCGACCGGATTCTGGTGGGATTGGGTGCCAATAACTTGTTCGACAGACTCCCCAATCAGCTTCCGGGCGAGGCCGTCGCACAGCTCTGGTCGATGGATTATCCCAGCGAGTCCCCGTACGGCGTTGCGGGTCGTATCTGGTACATGCGGGTCAACCTCGTGGGGAACTGACGTATCGAGGGACGAACCGGACGAGCGGTTGCGACGGCAATCGGGAGGCCTTGGGCAGTCGTGGGTCGGTCGAGCCGAGGCATGCGAAGGGCCGAGTCGATGGTTTGATCGCCTCGGGAGCTGGGGTAGAACCCTGGGTAGACCCCCGGGGCACTGTGGGGTCGGACGGCACTGTACGGCCGCCTCCGCCTGCTCGACGAGGACGACGGTCCGTGCCTGAGGACGGTCGCTGATGCCAGCGACTTGACGACGCGGAGGATACGGATCGTAATAGCATGGTAGCGACAGAAGAGCAGCAGCGTCGTGGGAGAATCCAGACCTTCCTTACAGAAACAGAAACCCCAAGGACTCTAGCAGAGCGCCTTGTAGCGTCGAACCCGTGGCTGTGTGAGCAGATCGGTGTCGACTTCGCTGAGTGGGCAAAGCCAGTGCTAAGGGATCACGGTTTGCCCGGTGCGACGCTCCATCTGGTAGGTAGTGCCGCGACAGGGTTCAGCCTAAGAGCAGAGCAGGCAGGACGATCTTTCAGGAAGGTCGGAGGAATCAAGCGACCCTCTGATCTCGACCTAGGGATTGTTGACGAAAAGCTATTCGACTCCTGTTGGACAAAGATGATTCAATGGGAGCGTGGAATCAACTGTTACCTAGAGGTGCTCGATCGCGCCCATGTGTATTGGGGAAGAATCGATCGCGGTAAATTGCCTGAGCGCGCTTATTTGAGAATTGCCCTACTGGATCTCCAGAATGCGGTAACACGGTCTCGTGAATTCTGGGGCTACCCAGCGAGTCTCCGCGTTTACAGACATCGACACGACCTTATTGGCTATCTCGAATACAGTATCCAAGTCCTTATGCGGAGCGTATCCAAATGAATCCACTTGCGACCAACCATCAGATTTCATGGTTCAGGAAGTTGTCGGTAGATGGATCTCTGGACCTGTCTCCAGCGTTCCAACGGAGGCCAGTCTGGAGCGATGCGCAGTCGTCATATTTGATCGACTCGATCTTGAATGGCCTCCCTGAGCGACCGGCCGACCAGGGGGAAGACTCCCAGCCGGTGGAGGGTGAGGGTCTCCTCGAACCCCTCGTCGAGACTGGCCATTGACGGCCTCTTCGTACGTGGGCCGCTGATAGGCGCGCTGCAGACGCTGGCGCCAGCCCTTCTGCTCCGCTCTCGGCAGATACGAGATCACGTTCTCCCGCTTGTGCCACTGGCACCGCTGGATGAGCACCTGTCCCTTGAAGACCGCCAGGACGCCGCTCCGGAGACCGCGGGCTCCATCGATCACCACGAGCGCTCCGGCCGACAGGTCGAGACCTCACTCCTTCAGACTCCGCAGGAAGGATCGGAATCACCACGGCGTTCTCCGTGTCGGTCTGGACGAACCCGAGGAAGACCTTGTCCCCCTTGCTCGTCACCCCGAGCGCGACGACCATCTCGTCCTCGGCAAAGCTCTTGCCGTCCAGGACGAGTGCCACCACGTCGTAACCCGAGAGGTCCCGCCCCTGAAACTCCTTCAGCTTCGCGGCCGTGGCCTTCCTGAACTCCCGCGAGACCGTCGACTTCGACAGCCCGATGGCTCCAGGCACCGCCTCGACCGCTGCCTCGTAGTCCCGGCACGAGATCCCGAGCAGCACCTTCCGAAACAGCCCCTCGTCCATCTCGCCGGGCGAGCCATGCAGCTGCTCATACGCCGCCAGCCTCGACTCTCCGGCCGGGCCTCGCACCCGCGGTATTCGCACCGGATGCCGCTGGCCGCCCAACCGCACCGACACTGGGTTATGCCCATGCCGGTAATGTCGATCGTCCTCGGTCTTCCTGGCGTGACGTTGCCCCGCCAGTTGCTCCACTTCCTCCTCGAGCATCCGGCCCACCTCCGCCAGTCCCAGCGGAATCAGCTGCCGGATCAGCTCCACCCGAGGGTCCAGCTCCAGCGCCTCGATCTCCTCCCAACTCACCTCCCTAGGTTCCCCGAGCCGCCGGTCCTTCTTGCCCCGCTCGACGAGCCTTGGCATCCTTCCCATCGGTGGCCTCCTTCCTCTCTTGTGGTCCCGTGGTGTGGTCGCACACCCACGTTACCTGAGGTTGGAGGCCGCTTCAATTTCAACTAAAGATGGGACTCACTCGTCATCTCTCGCTCCAATTGAGAACGAAGCTCCTCTTGGCGTTTCGGGGAGAGCCTGCGGATGATGCGATAGAGAGCGAGTTCAGTCCGTGTCTCTGGAACTACCGCCAAAGGGGTCTTTCCAGCAGCGGTCAACACCTCGTCAATTTCGAGCTCAAGGTTCTTGGCGAGAGCGGCAAGCGTTTCCTCGGTGGCCCCCGGCGGGGCCTCTGCACGTTCCAAGCTGACCAGATAGGTCGGCGACTTCTCGATCCGGCGTGCAAGCTCTCGCAGAGAAATGCCGACCCTCTGCCGCCTTTCTCGTAACAGTTTGCCCAATTTCGAAGCCACGCTAGCCTTCCTGTAAACTGTTCACTTAACAGTTTACAGCGGGTCTTTGTGGACGTCAAGGAGCCGCCGCCTCGACCTGGGGATGCCAGAGCATGAAGGACCTCGCGTCTTCAGGGTCACCCCAGTAGCCCTGCCTTGAACGCCTGGTAGGGCATCCGTCCATCCCGCGGCTGGCGGTGCCGACCAAGCTCGATCCCTTCAAGCCGATCATCGAGACCCGGTTGAAGGCATTGCCGGAGCTCTCCGCCGTGCGGCTCCTGGAGGAGATCCGGGTTGCCGGCTACACGGGCGGCTACACACAGCCGAAGGAGTAAGTCCGGAAGATCCGGCCCCGTGAAACCGAGGCCGTCGTGCGCTTCGAGACCCCGCCGGGCCATCAGGCCCAGGTGGACTTCGCGGACTTCCGGCTGCCGTGGGGCAAGCGCTACGCTCTCCTCGTGGTGCTCGGCTACTCGCGGCTCCTGTGGCTGCGCTTCTTCGCGCGCAAGGACATGGCTGCCCTGTTGGCGGGCCTTGAGCAGGCGTTCGCGTTCTTCGGCGGTGTCCCCAGGGAGCTGCTCTTCGATCAGATGCACTCGGTCATCACGAAGGATGAGCGGCTCGACGGGCGCCGGCTGGTTCACAATGCCGAGTTCCTCCGCTTCAGCGCGCACTGGAGCTTCACGCCCCGCGCCTGCCGACCCTACCGGGCCAAGACCAAAGGGAAGGTGGAGCGGCCGGTGAGCTACGTGCGCGGCAACTTCTTTTACGGCCGGGAGTTCCTGAACGACCATGACCTGAACGCCCAGCTCGAGCGCTGGCTCGCCCGCACGGCCAACGTCCGGATCCACGGCACCACGAAGCAGCAGCCGACTGAGCGCTTCGAGCGCGACGAGCGTGTCCTTCCTGCAGCCGCTCGCAGCGCGGCCGTACCGGCCGCTGATCCTCATCCCTGCCGAACCTCAGGCCCCCACTCGCGTCCAGGGCGTACCGTCCGTCGTGGTCGAGCGCCGGCCCCTCTCGGCCTATAGCCGGATCGCGGGAGGGGCCCGATGAAGGCGCCCAGCCGCCGCGACCGCATCCGCGCTCAGCTCGCCGATCTCAAGATGTCCGGTGCCCTGGAGGCACTCGATCAGATCCTGTCAGGAATCGACGGAGGCACGTTGGGCGCTCCCGAAGCCATCGAGAACCTGCTCGGCGCCCAGATCAGCCTTCCGGCGGTGAAGATGCTGAGCGACTTCGACTTCACCTTCCAGCCGTCGATCAAGCGCGAGCAGATCGAGAGCCTGCACGAGCTCGGCTTCGTCGAGCGTAAGGAGAACGTGATCTTCCTGGGGCCTCCAGGCGTCGGGAAGACGCACCTGGCGCTGAGCCTCGCGATCGCCGCGGCCCAGCACGGCCGCCGCGTCTACTACGGTACGCTTACCGATCTGATCACCTCGCTCGAGGAAGCGCAGGCCGCCAGCCGCCTCGGCCACCGGCTCAAGACCCTCACGCACCCTGCGCTGCTCGTCGTCGACGAGATCGGCTACCTGCCCATCACCCGTAACGGCGCCATGCTCTTCTTCCAGCTGATGGCCCGCCGCTACGAGACCGCATCTACCGTCCTGACCTCGAACAAGCCCTTCGACGAATGGGGCGAGATCTTCGGCGACGATCTCATGGCCGGGGCGCTGATCGACCGCCTGCTCCACCACTGCCACATTCTCAACATCCGCGGCAACAGCTACCGGATGCGCCACCACCAGGACCTCTGGCGCAGCCTCTCCTCACCCACCGCAGAGGAGGAGAGCTCTCAACCCAAACGGACGCGCAGGCGCCGGGAGGCCGCGACGATCTGAGGCTCGTCACCCCCAGCTGGGTGGGACATTTTCAACCGCCACAACTGGGACCTTTTCGACCGGCGTTGACACGGGGTCGTGGACTCGGCCAGCACCTTGGCGCCAGAGTGAGGATACCACTAGCCCCTCTGTAGCAGTGGCGCTTGGCGCCACCCGCTGCTGGTCTCATCCATGCGGCCTAGGGGAGCTCGAAGAGGAAGGGACGAAGGAACTCGATCGCGCGCGTGTGAGCCCCTGCCCCTATAAGGGCGGTGATGTCATGGCCAGCACCAGCATAGATGTGCTTCTCAAAGTCCTGATCTGTCTTTCCCGCCGCCTCCATCGCCTCGATCAACCGGTAGGCCTGGCTGACGGCCACGACCGTGTCCTCTGTCCCGTGGTGTAGTTGGACCGGCGGGAGCCGATCCACGAAGTACACTCCGGAACGGCGGACGAGCTCGAGCCGAGCCTCTGCATCGGAGAGAACACCCAGCTTCCAGGGCAAGACGAGGATCTCATTGAGGTAATCGAAACCGGGGAGATCCCGCAGCTCGCCGTCGAGGGCCTCCTCGAAGATCTCACGTGCATATTCATCGAACAGGTCCGTCAGGCCGAAGAACTCGACAACAGCGTCGATCCTGGGATCGCGCGCAGCCGTCAGGAGACCCACACCGCCCCCCCGGTTGAACCCCACGATGGCCACCCTCTCCTCGTCGAGCTCCGGCGCCTGCTCGAGTGCGACGGAAAGGAGTGAGATGGTATCGTCGACGTCCCGGTCCCAGGGGCTAGGCGGACCTTCGGAAAGGAACACCTGGTCCCCGAGCCGGAGGGGCTCCGACCGATACGACGGTATTACCAAGGCCGCACTCAGACCCTGGAGCTGAAGGATCTGATTCAGCAAGAACGTATCCTCGATCTCCACGCCGCTGTCCCTGCCGTGGGCGTAGAGGATAACAGGAAGCGAGCCGGGTTCCGCGCCCACCGGAGTCACCACGGCCCCGTAATGCCTGAGCCCACCCACGGTGTGAGAAAGGATCCGGACCCTGACGGATCCCAATCCCGCGGGAACCTCAGAGTCCAGTTCAGGGCGAACCCCGCTGACTTCGGGGGTTCGGGTATCCCATTCCTCCTTTACCTGTGTGATGTCATCCGCCGTGGGCGGGGCAAAAAGGGCGTCGAGGTCCGCTTCACCGCTGCCCGCTTCTACGGTGACCTCGAAGGTCTGGGTGGCGCTGAGGCCGCCGGGATCGGTCGCCGTCACCGTGATGGTCGCGCTCCCCGGAGCCTCGCCGATCACCTTGAGATCGCTTCCGGAGACGCTCGCCGTGGCAACGCTTGAGGCGTCCGAGGCGGCCCCGTATCTGAGGGCGTCCCCATCGGGATCGGAGAAGGCCCCGGAAATGTCTACCGTTGCCTCCGTGTTCTCTACCAAGACCTGGTCCGG
This sequence comes from Longimicrobiales bacterium, assembly GCA_965237965.1. Taxonomy (GTDB): domain Bacteria; phylum Gemmatimonadota; class Gemmatimonadetes; order Longimicrobiales; family Gaopeijiaceae; genus UBA2988. Next base: position 1,163,865 of record CBDEGT010000003.1, on the reverse strand, counting down.
AATCGCACCCGACACCGTAGGCGCCCGGTTGGCGCTGTTGACGGTGACCTCGAAGGTCTGGGTGGCGCTGAGGCCGCCGGGATCGGTCGCCGTCACCGTGATGGTCGCGCTCCCCGGAGCCTCGCCGATCACCTTGAGATCGCTTCCGGAGACGCTCGCCGTGGCGACGCTTGAGGCGTCCGAGGCGGCCCCGTATCTGAGGGCGTCCCCATCGGGATCGGAGAAGGCCCCGGAAATGTCTACCGGTGTCTCCGTGTTCTCTACCAAGACCTGGTCCGGAATCGCACCCGACACCAGGGTCAGAACCATCGTCGGGATCCTGCAGGAAGCCGAGCGAACGGGGAGTAGCGGTGAGGTGATCCGGTGGCACGGGATCTCGCGCGAGACGTTCTATCGGTGGCGGCGGAAGTACGGTGGGATGGGGGTAAGCGACGCGAAGCGGCTTCGGGCCCTCGAGGAGGAGAACCGACGGCTGAGGCGTGTCGTAGCGGACCAAGCCGTGAACATCCAAGTGCTGGAGGACGTTCTGGGAAAAGAGTGGTGACGGTGGAGCTCCTCGCTGGTCACGAGCAGGGTCAGGCTGGAGAGGTTCTGGGTGAATTCAAGAGGTCGTCGCAACACCTCAGGAAAGAGGAGGAGTTGCGATGGCGGCAAGCAAGCGCCGACGGTCGGATCGAGCTTTGCGTCCGCCGATGGGTTCACCCGGTCGTCCCCCGTTGGGGCGCCGGGAGCATCGGCAGAGGTTTTGGGAAGAAGTTGCTCGAGGGCTGTCGAGCGAGGAGTCGGCGGTGGCAGCCGGCGTGTCTCCCGCTGTTGGGGCGCGCTGGTTTCGCCAATGTGGTGGCATGCCACCTTTCAGTCTTCGTCCTCTGTCGGGGCGCTACCTATCGTTCGTCGAGCGAGAAGAGATTGCGGTTCTTCAAGCCCGCGGTTGTGGCGTACGTGAGATCGCCCGGCAGTTGCGCCGCTCATCGTCGACGATCTCGCGAGAACTGCGGCGGAACGCAGCAACGCGAAGTGGAAACCTCGAGTATCGAGCCACGACCGCCCAATGGCATGCCGATCGGCGAGCGAAGCGTCCGAAAGTTGCCAAACTCGCTGCGAACGGCGAACTGAGGCAGTATGTGCAGGATCGCCTCGGAGGCCTGATCGCGGCTCCAGACGGGGCGGCCGTGCCGGGCCCAAATGTACGCTGGGTCGGGCGTCGCCGTGGTCGCCGACAAGACCGGCGGTGGGCGGCCTCGTGGAGTCCTGAGCAGATCGCCAACAGGCTACGGGTCGACTTCCCCGATGATGAGTCCATGCGGATATCGCACGAAGCCATTTACCAGGCGCTCTACGTTCGGGGACGCGGTGCGCTGCGTCGGGAGCTGACGGCGTGCCTTCGGACGGGACGCGCGCTACGGGTGCCTCGAGCTCGCGCCCGCAGACGGGGTAAGACGTTCGTTCGCCCCGAGATCATGATCAGCGAGCGACCGGCCGAGGCGGACGACCGCGCCGTTCCTGGGCACTGGGAAGGCGACCTAATCCTGGGGTTAAGCAGCTCGGCGATCGGAACGCTGGTCGAGCGAACCTCCCGGTTCACCATGCTCCTCCACCTCCCTCGCCTCCACAGACACGACGAGCCCAGGACCAAGAACGGGCCAGCGTTGGCTGGGCACGGCGCCGAAGCCGTCCGGGACGCGATCGCTTCGTCGATCACGACCCTGCCCGAGCAACTCCGCCGGTCTCTGACGTGGGACCAGGGAGCAGAGATGGCTCAGCACGCACAGCTTCGCATCGACACTGGGCTGGCCGTCTACTTCTGCGACCCACAGAGCCCGTGGCAGCGCGGCACGAACGAAAACACCAACGGCTTGTTGAGACAGTACTTCCCCAAAGGCACTGACCTCAGCAAACATACCGCTGACGATCTCGCCGCCGTCGCGGCCGCTCTTAACAGCCGCCCCCGCAAGACCCTCGGTTGGAAAACCCCGGCGGAAACCCTGGAAGATCTCTTACATCGCTGAACCGGACCTCCACCTTGCGCTGAGTTCTCAACAGCTCCGGTATCTCCTGCCTTCCACGACCTTCGGTCGCTTCTGACTCCCTCGGAATTGGAGAGATCAAGAACCCCCTCTGTCTGGACCCCGTCGCCCTCGCCAATCTATTGTCCAGTGGAATCGGGGGCGCAAAAACCCCCTTCAACACGGTGCTGTTGCGACGACCCCTTGAACCTGGGCTGTACTTTCCAGCCGTGCAAACCGCTTGAACCGACCAGGAAAGCGCACGATGACGCACGCGGGCGACCACGACGATCTTCCGCTGAACCCCTCCGCATGGGAGGAGGCGGCGCGCGAACGACTCAGGGACGACGTATACGACTACTACGCGGGTGGCGCCGGGGACGAGGCCACGGTTAGAGCCAACCGCGGCGCGTGGGGCGAGTTGTTCCTGCGTCCGCGGGTGCTCGTGGATGTCGCAGACGTGGACACCTCGGTCTCGCTGCTCGGATCCTCGCTGCCGCATCCGATTCTGCTCGGCCCTACCGCGTTCCAGCGGCTGGCCCATCCGGAAGGTGAGCTCGCTACCGCCCGAGCGGCGAGTGCGACCGGGAGCCTGCTGGTCGCGAGCTCGCTCTCCACCGTCTCCATCGAGGAGATCGGCGCCGCTACCCGGGCGCCGCTCTGGCTCCAGCTCTACGTGTTCCGCGACCGAGAGCTCTCCTCCGATCTGGTACGACGCGCGCTCGAGGCGGGATGCCGAGCGGTGTGCCTCACGGTGAGCGTGCCCGTCCAGGGAAACCGAGAGCGGGATGCGCACAATCGCTTCCGGCTGCCGGACGGGCTCGAGATGGCGAACTTCCTCGGCCATACGCAGGCGCACTTTCCCCAAGCTCCGGAGACCTCTGCGCTCGCTCGCTTCATCGGCGAGCAGTTCGATCCTCGGCTGGACTGGTCGGCGGTCGAATGGCTGCGTGAGGTCGCCGGGATTCCGGTCGTGCTCAAGGGGATCCTGAGCAGCGAGGATGCTCGGCTCGCGGTCGAGCACGGAGCGGCGGCCGTAATCGTATCCAATCACGGCGGTCGCCAGCTGGATGGGGCGGTCCCCACCGCACGGGCGCTCCCCGAGGTGGTCGAAGCGGTGGACGGTAGGATCCCGGTGCTCGTCGACGGCGGGATCCGCCGGGGCGCGGACGTGCTGCGTGCGCTCTCCCTCGGCGCGACCGCCGTGCTGATCGGGCGGCCGTACCTGTGGGGGCTCGCGGTCGCCGGCCAGCACGGGGTCGAGCGGGTGGTCGAGCAACTGGTCGCGGATGTGCGGCGCGCTCTCGCTCTCACGGGGAGGCCGCGCCTGAGCGACGTGGACGCCAGCGTCCTCGCCGGATAGACTGCCCGTTTCCACTTCCGCGGCATACAGGCAGAGCCATGCGCGTCCTGGGCATCCGAACCGTCGTTCCCGCCGATCGCGTCCTCCTCCCGCTGGCTGCCTGTATCTGGCTCGCCGTCGCTCTGGCCGGAGTCGTGCCGCCCGCCGAAGCACAGACGGCTTCGGGTCTCGGTCGCTACACTGCGGATTCCGTCCGGTCGTCGGTGCCGAGTTCGGGGTCTCGGGGCTCCTGTACCAGACCAACCTGGTAATGTACGACCGGGTGAGTGGGGAGTCCCTCTGGCCTCAGATGGAGCGCGGCGCACGTTGCGGCCCCGCGTCGGGGACGGAGCTGGAGATGGTACCTGCGATCGAGATGCGTTGGGACGAGTTCCGGCAGCTATACCCGAACGGGTTGGTGGTGATCGGGGCCGATGACGAGCGTAGCCCCGACCGCGAGTACTCGCACTACCCATATGGTCCAGACTACCGATCGCGCGACAACACCACATCGATTCCAGACGATTTCGATGCGCGGCGTCTTCCCAAGGAGCGCGTGCTCGGGATTCCGACCGCGTCGGGTGGTCTCGCAGTCCCCTTCGGAGAGCTCGAAGCGCTGGGCTCTGCCGCCGCCCTTGACCTGCCAGAGGAGAACAGGGTCGTCTTCTGGGATGGGGAAGCGGAGGCGGCTATGGCCTACAGCTCGATTCTGCTCGGTCAACGCCTGACGTTCCAGGTTTCCGAAGCGGGCGTCACGGATCTGGAGACCGGAAGCCGGTGGCAGATCGACGGCGAGGCGGTCGAAGGACCTCTGCAGGGGAGCCGGCTCACGCCGGTGTCCGAGGCGTACATCGCATACTGGTTCGCGTGGGCCGACTTCAATCCCGCGACTGAGGTCTGGGGGAGCCAATCATGAGCACAAGAGCGATCACGCATGGGGTGGGCTTGCTCCTGTTGCTGACTCCCGCGACGCTGGCCGCCCAGGCGGTCTGCAGCGCACCTCACTCTTCGCCCATGCTTGCGCAGGGCGGGGGGATAGGCACTCTCGACCCGGGCTCGGGGTGGGTGCAGTTCTCCGCGAACTCCCAGAGGGCCGACGAGCGTTTCGACGAATTCGGCACGCGGGAGCCGTTCTTCCTGAACGCCCGGACCACGACCCGATCACTTTATGCTACCGCAGCCGTCGGGGTCGCCTGGGGCGTGGACGTCTGGGCCCAGGCGACCCTCCATCGTTTGCGCGACGTGGACGACGGAGGCGAGAGGAGCCGGACGGGGTTAGGCGACGTTCGGCTCGCTGCTCGTGCGAGCTCGGAGCTCCTCGGTCTCTCCATCCCCGTCAGCGTTCGAGCCGGCATCAAGATCCCGGGGAGTGACTTCCCGGTCGACGCGACGGTGATTCCCCTGACCGAGGGCCAGGCAGACCTCGAAGTGAGCGTGGAAACCGGTCGCGCCTCGGCCGGAGGGGGCTTGTACGTGCTCGCGTGGGTCGGATACCGATGGCGCCTGGCGAGCGATGTCCAGCTCCGAGACCCGGGCGACGAGTGGTTCGGGCACGCCGCAGTCGGTGGGAGTCGGGGGCCGCTCCGGTGGGAGGTTGGAGTCGATGCGCTCAACGCGGCCCCAGGGCTCACCCAGGGGCTCGAGCTGCCCAGCGATCGGAGACGGCTGCTCCAGGTGAGGCCCGGCCTCTCGCTCCAGTCCGGGCCCGGGGAGGTCGACCTGGGCCTTCAGCTTCCGCTGGCCGGTCGAAACCTGCCCAGCAACCCCTCGTTCGGCGCCAGCTACCGCCTCTCGTGGTGAGGGGGTCGCTCTGCTCATGGACGGCGGAGGTCGGGATTCATGACCAAGCCAGTGCACTTTCTCTGATGGGTCCATGTACTGCCAGTCGCGGTCACGGCGTGGTTGCCGGTTGCACGGGTGTGAGCGCTCCAGTGCCGTGTTCGAGGGTGGCGTGAGCGCAGGCGATCTCTGGCAACGGGTGCGCGATGCTTGGGCCTCCCTGGGGGCTTCCCCCACGCACCATGTGGTGCCTGGCCGGCCGCGCGGGACGGCGCCGGATTCGCGCAGTGACCTCCCCGATCTCCGGCGCGAGGGTTTCGCCGAGGAGGCGCTCCCATGGGTCGACGCCGTCCACAGCTTCGCCCTTCGCCTAACCAGGGGCGACGAGGACGCGGCAGACGACCTGGTCCAAGAGACTTTTGTGAACGCGTTCCGGTCTTGGCACACGTTCGAGCGCGGCACGAACGCGCGCTCATGGTTGTTCACCATCTGCCGCAACGCTCTGATCAAGGGGCGGGCCAAGAGTTCGTCGAAGCGGGAGGTGGCGGCCTCCACGCTTGGAGTCGAAGTGGAAGCGTTAGGGGGGGAAGGCGCTTTTTCCGAACTGCCCATGGATCCGGAGGGAGCCTTCTTTCACGGTAGGCTCGACGACGAGGTGGTGGCGGCGATCGACGCGCTGCCGGAGGAGTTCCGCGAGGTTCTGGTTCTGAGCGACCTGGGGGACCTCAAGTACAGCGAGATCGCCCGTGTCATGGGGCTTCCGATCAGGACCGTGAAGAGCCGTCTATTTCGTGCACGCCGCCTCCTCCAGGAGAGACTCCTGGCGTACGCACTGGAGGCGGGATACGTGACCAAGGGGCCAAGTGCATCCAAGGAGGACACATGATCTGCTGTGGGGCTGACACATGATCCGCTGCGAAGAAGCTCTCGAGCGGCTCTGGGAATTCCTGGACGGCGAGCTCGATGGCGCCAACGAGACCGAAGTGAAGCTCCACCTCGAGGTCTGCTCCCGGTGCTATCCGCGTTACGACTTCCATCGTGCCTACTTCGAGCTGATGCGGAGCATTCGGGATCGGGATGCCGTCCCGCGCAAACTCCGGCGCCGGTTGTTCGAGCGTATCCTCGAGGAGGATGCGGCGGTGGGCGAAGGCAATGGTGCCGGAGGTGTGGCGTGAGGATCCCTCGGTCGTCCCTCGTATTACGTTCACTGCGACCGACTGCCAAGGGTGAGGCCCGTTCTCAGCGGGTGACCGTGCGGACCCGCCAGGTCGGGCGGAGGGTACGCGAGCGCCGAGGAGGTGACCATGCCCAGGCGCGTCGAAAAATCCGAAGAGCAGTGGAGGCAGGAGCTGGGTCCCGACGAGTACCGGATCCTGCGCGAGAAGGGGACCGAGCCGCCGTTCAGTGGGGCCTATGTAAACGAAAAGGGACAAGGGACCTACCGCTGCCGTGCGTGTGGGACCCCGCTGTTCTCTTCAGATAACAAGTACGACTCGGGGAGCGGCTGGCCGAGCTTCTACGAGCCGACGGAAGGCGAGAACGTCCGCGAGGAGGAGGACCGGAGTCACGGGATGCGCCGCACCGAGGTGCTGTGTGCCGCGTGCGATGCCCACCTGGGCCACGTTTTCCCGGACGGCCCGACACCGACCGGTCTCCGCTACTGCATCAACTCCACGTGCCTCGACCTGGACCGGGGGGCGCCAGGACCAGAGAACGATACGGAGAGGGACGAAGGGCGCGGGACGGGCTCCGCCGAGTGAGCCTCGGAAGCGGGGAGGTAGGATCAAAAGGTGTGTAAAAAGAGAGGCGACGTACCTTTCCGCTGAGATTTAAACCAGCGAGCCCGGGTGACAGCCCGGGGAAAGGAACGTCGCCTCATGAGAGAGGATATCGCGGGACCCCAGGGTGCGTCCAGCAGGCCGATGTGGGAGACGCTCGAGGGGATGGTTAGGGAGAAGGCGCAGGAGTTCATCCAACAGATCATGGAGGAGGAAGTCACGGAGTTGTTAGGCCGGGAGAAGTCAGAGCGCAGGAGTACGGTGGACTCGGCCGAGGGCTACCGCAACGGATATGGCAAGCCGAGGCGGTTGGCGATGAGCTCGGGCACGATCATGCTCCGACGCCCTCGGGTTCGGGGCGTCGAGGAGCGGTTCGAGAGTCGGGTGTTGCCGTTGTTCGCACGACGGACGAAGGAGCTGGGTGCTCTGCTTCCGGAGCTGTATCTGCACGGGCTGGCGGAGGGAGACTTCGAGCTGGCGATGCGGGGCCTGCTGGGCGAGGGGGCCCCGTTGTCGAAGTCTTCGATTCGGCGGCTGCGGGCGGGATGGACGGCGGAATTCGAGGAATGGTCGAAGCGCTCGCTGGCCGACCGTGAGGTCGTCTACGTCTGGGCGGACGGGATCTACGTGAAGGCGGGGCTCGAGCGGGACAAGGCAGCACTGCTGGTGGTTCTGGGCGCGATGCGAGACGGGACGAAGGAAGTGTTGGCCCTGAGATCGGGCTACCGAGAGTCGGTCGAGTCCTGGTCGGAGGTGTTGCGGGATCTGAAGGCACGCGGCATCGAGGCGCCCCGGCTTCTGATGGCGGACGGTAACGCGGCGATCTGGGGCGCAGTACGGCAGGTATGGCCTGAGGCGGGCGAGCAACGGTGCTGGAACCACAAGATGAGGAACGTGCTGGACCGGCTGCCGCAGCGGGAGCAGAGCGAGGCGAAGGATCTTCTCAGGGCCGTGGTCTACGCACCGAGCCGGTCCGAGGCTGTGAAGGCCCGCGAAGTGTTCGCCAGGCGCTACAGGCCGTGGTATCCGAAGGCGGTGGACGTACTCGAGGACGACTGGGAGCGGATGGTGGCGTTCTACGACTTCCCCGAGGATCACTGGAAGCATCTACGCACGACGAACGTGGTCGAGAGCCCGTTCGCTGCGGTACGGCTCAGGACGACGGCGGCGAAGCGATTCAAGCGGGTCGAGAGCGCTACGGCGCTGATCTGGAAGTCGCTCTTGGTGGCCGAGAAGCGCTTCCGAAGGCTCGACGCTCCTCACCTCCTCAAGGACGTGTTTGAAGGAAGGAAGTTCGAAGACGGAAAGCCCGTCTCAACCCAACAGCGGAAGAATGCCGCCTGATACGTTTACACACCTATTGACCCAACCTCGAAGCGGGCGGCGGGTAAAGCCGAGGCCGGTGCGATCGCCGGGGTCGCCTGAGCGATGGTCGCTCGTACGGGCGCTTTCGGTGACAGCCGCCGTAGTCGTGGCCGTGAGCAGCTGCGGACGCGCGTCGGCTCCGACCGCCGGATCCAGCCGCGGGGCCATTCCCGGTCTGATCGGGGCGCAGGTCATGGTGCTCCCGGTGCAGGCACAGCGAGGCGTAGCAGGCGACGCCGACGCTGAGTTGGCCGACGCGCTCGCTGCGCGCGGCGAGCGGGTGCGATGGCTGATGCCGCCTGCATTGCGCGCGATGCTCAGCCGTTCGCCGGGCCTCGACGTTTCGCTCGACGCGCTCCCGGTCGGCGTCTTCCTCCAGGCACAGGTCGACCGGATCGGAGATCCGCTTTTTGGGCAGCTCCGCCGTCTGGCTGCCCTGTCCGGTGGGCAGCTGGCTCTCGTCCCGATCGAGGTCCGCTACCGCCGGGGCACTCCGGAGCGAGCCGGTGCCGTGGAGGTGGTGGCCACGCTGATCGACACCAGCAGCGGTCGCGTCCTCTGGTTCGGCGTCGTCGGGGGCGAGACGGGTGCCGAAGGAGATCCGCGCGCGTTGGCCACCGCTACGGATGCACTCGCGCGCCTGCTTCTCACCCGCGGGTCCTGATGTCGCGCACCGTCACGGTGATTCCCGGGGACGGAATCGGACCCGACGTAATTGCCGCGACGCTCGACGTGCTGAGAGCGGCCGGCACCGACCTCGAGTACGACGAGCAGCTCGCCGGCGTCGCAGCCCTGACGGAGCTCAATGACCCGATGCCCGACGTGATGCTCGACTCTGTGCGCGGGAACCGCTTCATGCTGAAGGGCCCGCTGACGACTCCGTCTGGATCCGGATTCCGCTCGATCAACGTGGCGCTTCGCAAGGAATTCGACCTGTACGCGAACGTTCGCCCGGCGCGCACGATCATGCCCGACGGACGCTACCAGGACATCGACCTGGTGCTGATCCGAGAGAACACCGAGGGGCTGTACGTGGGGGTCGAGCACTACATCGGTCTGGAGGGCGACCCGAGGGCCGCCGCGGAGTCGGTGATGATCATCACTCGCTTTGGCGCCGAACGGATCTGCCGATACGCATTCGCGTACGCTCGCGAACACGGTCGCAGGAAGGTGACGCTCGCGCACAAGGCAAACATCCTCAAGTACACACAGGGGCTCTTCTTGGACGTGGGCAGGGAGGTGGCAAAGGGTTATCCCGAGATCGAATTCGAGGATCGCATCATCGACGCCACGGCCATGCAGCTGGTGCTCGATCCGTACCGGTTCGACGTGCTCGTCATGGAGAACATGTTCGGGGACATCCTCTCGGATCAGATGGCCGGACTGGTGGGAGGGCTCGGCTTCGCGCCGGCGGGTAATATCGGCACGAGCGCCGCCATGTTCGAGGCGGTACACGGGTCGGCGCCCGACATCGCGGGGCAGGGCATCGCCAACCCGACCGCGCTGATCCTGGCGGCCTGCATGATGCTGGACCACGTCGGGCAGCCCGAGGTGTCGCAGCGGATCCGCGGGGCGATCGACCGGGTCGTGCATGCGGGGGAGACGCGGACGCGCGACATGGGCGGAGGCGCGAGCACCCAGGAATACTCGGCGTCGATCGTACGCGCTCTCGCCTGAAAAGCCACGGATCGGAGAGCGACATGTCCGGCACCTTCGAAGGAGTGGATTTCTACGACGTCAGCTCGCTCCTCTCGGAGGAGGAGCGGGCGATCCGTGACACCGTGCGACAGTGGGTCGACGAGCGCCTGGTGCCGCTGATCGGTGACGCTTACATCGCGCGACGCTTTCCCACGGAGATCATCCCGGAGCTGGGTTCCCTCGGTATTCTCGGGGCGAACCTGCCCGAGGAATTCGGATGCGCGGGGCTCAACAACGTCGCCTATGGGCTCATCATGCAGGAGCTCGAGCGCGGCGACAGCGGCGTCCGCTCGTTCGCCTCGGTCCAGGGCGCGCTGGTCATGTACCCGATCCACGCCTTCGGCAGCGACGAGCAGAGGCGAACATGGCTTCCCACACTCAGCGAAGGCGCGAAGATTGGTTGCTTCGGGCTCACCGAGCCCGATTTCGGCTCGAATCCCGGCGGGATGATCACCACAGCGAGGCAAACTCCGGATGGCTGGGTGCTGAATGGCACCAAGATGTGGATCACCAACGGATCGATGGCCGACGTAGGGGTGATATGGGCGCAGACCGGCGAGATCGGTGACGTGAAAGGCGTTCGTGGCTTTGTCGTTCCCACGGACACCGACGGATTCACCGCACGCGACCAGAAGGGGAAGCTCTCGCTGCTCGCGTCGGACACGAGCGAGCTGCACCTGCACGACGTGGAGTTGTGTGCCGATGCGCTGCTGCCCGGAAGCGTCGGGCTCAAGAGCGCGCTCATGTGCCTCACGCAGGCTCGTTACGGGATCGCCTGGGGCGCGGTCGGCGCTGCGATGGCCTGCTTCGACGAGGCCCGACGGTACGCCGGGGAGCGCTCGATGTTCGAGGGGCCGATCGGTGGCAAGCAGATCCAGCAGGTTCGGCTGGCGGACATGCTGACCGGGATCACCCAGGCGCAGCTACTCAACGTCCAGCTCGGGCGGCTCAAGGACCGAGGCGCGATGACCGCGCAGCAGGTGTCACTCGCCAAGCGCGCCAACGTGAACATGGCTTGCGAGGTGGCGCGCGAGGCGCGGCGGTTGCTTGGGGCGAACGGCATCCTGATCGAGTACCACTCGATGCGCCACATGGTGAACCTGGAGTCGGTCTACACCTACGAGGGAACGCACGACATCCACTCGCTCGTGCTGGGTCAGGAGGTAACGGGGATTCCGGCGTTCTAGCTCCTCTCCTCCGGTAACGAGAAGGTCACGATCAGGGACAGGGCCAGCACGTGGGCCCGGTAGCCCGGCCTCGTCACTCCAGGCCAAGTCGTTCTAGGGCCTGTTAACACTAAAGGCCCATTTGTATTATATTGGGGCTATGAAAATCACAGAGTCCCAATATCGTCGGATAGAGGCTTGCTTTCCACGTCAGCGCGGCAATGTGAGCTTCTCCAATCTCGAAGTGCTTAACGCGATCCTGTATGTGGCCGAGCACGGCTGCAAGTGGCGCGGGTTGCCTGCGCGCTTCGGTAACTGGCATACGATCTACACCCGAATGAATCGCTGGGCCAGGGCAGGTGTGCTGGATCGTGTCTTTGCGGCCCTGCAGGACGAGCAGATCATCCGGATCAAGATCGAAGCGCTGTCGCTCGACAGTACGATCGTCAAAGTGCACCCTGATGGCACCGGCGCGCTAAAAAAAACGGCCCGCAGGCCATCGGGAAGTCGCGTGGAGGCTGGACCACCAAGATTCATATGGTTGCCGCAGATGCTCGAACCGCGATAACCTTCTCGCTATCGCCAGGCCACAACCACGACGCACCCGAAGGACGCGAACTGCTACGCATGTTGAAGCCGGTACACTCCACTGTGTCGATGATCATGGACCGGGCCTACGAGGGGGCCGAAACACGGCAATTGGTGTTGGAGCTGGGGTTTACGCCGGTCGTGCCACCCAAACAGGGCCGTGTTAGCCCGTGGCAGTACGATCGAATCATGTATCGCCGTCGCAACGAAATAGAGCGGTTATTTCGGCGACTCAAAGGCTTCAGAAGAATCTTCTCCCGCTTTGACAAGCTCGACGTGATGTTCACGGCCTTCATCCACTTTGCGCTCATCGTCGAGGCTCTCAGATAGTGTTAACAGGCCCTAGTTGAGGCTGGGTCGAGGAACCCCATGAATGCGGTCATGGGATCTGTGGCGAAGTCTACCTCCTCGTACCGGTCGAAGGCGTAGCGGAGATGGCGGGCCGGCCTAGCTGCTCGGTCACGGCCAAGCGGCGCGTCAGGGCCTGGAGAGCTGCGCGTCGTGCCACCGCCAGAGCGACTGCGTCCAGTGTCACTCGACCGTGAGGTCGTTCCGCGTCGACCCGCACGGATCCTCGGTCGACGCGGCGCGCGGGTGGGCGCGCGCGCCGGAGACGTGCTTGGTGTGTCATCTCGGCAAGCCGCTATAGCGGATGCACTCGGTGCCGGCCCTGGCCACCGCGATCAGCGTGGATCCAACTCCGAGATGAACAAGTTGGCGGTTGGCAGAGCGTCGCCGTTCGGGTCGCGCGTGCCGATCCAGATGTTGTAATTCCCGCTTAGCGGGCTCGACATCATGATGATCGGGTTGGTCCCGTCTACGCCGTCGCTACAGATCCAGCTCCCGTTCGGCTGGTTCACCACGAGCGTGACATCGGTCCCGGAACGAGCGTGGATGCGCAGCGCCTGCGAGCCCGCCGTGTAGTTGAGGTCCAGCGTCGGCTCACTGGCGTCGATGTAGCCGGTGCAGTCGGGTGCGTCGAGGTCCACCGCGTCGTTCCCACCAGCGGGCACTTCGCGCTCGTACGGGCTGAACCCTATGGCGAGCTGGATCGTCCCGAGCCTTGGTGTGCCGCCCCAGTTCGGCGCCGATCCGCTCGCGGCGACCGGTGAGCTGCGCCCGCCGATCCCGCCCGGGCCCATGCCTGTATCTGGGCTCGCGAACACGCCCAGCCCGTACCTGCACGGCTCCGACGAGCATTCCGCCATCCGCACCTCTAGCGTGAACGACCTGTCGCGATCGACGGCGACGTCCATGATCGGGAAGGCATTTATCCCCAGATCGTCACCGAACCGGGATCCGTCTTCGTGATACAAGACGATGTCCAGATCGGAGCAGTCGCTGTCACACACACCCATGATCATGTAGCGCTGCTCGCGTTCGAGTTCGAACATGATCGTGTCGTCCTCGCCGTCCTCGAGGGATCCGACTCGGATCTGTCGTGTGAGCTCGTATCCGCCGTCGGCGAAGCGAACACCAGCCGCCACGAGCTGCTCCCGGACCTGAACATCCCACGCGTCCTGAGCGTGCACCGCGACCGGGAGCACGAGGGACGCGAGAAGAATCGCGCTGGCAGGGGTGTTCGTCGCTGTCTTCGCCATCGATCGCATCGCCGAGTCGGGCACGCGGGTGCCAGGGGTGCCCGTCAGGCTTGACCCCTCCCCGCTCTTCGGTAGGTTGAGGCGCTCGCGCGCCGCTAGCTCAATTGGCAGAGCAACTGACTCTTAATCAGTAGGTTCGGGGTTCGATTCCCTGGCGGCGCACTGCATAAGTGCATAAATAACAAGTGTTTAACTGATAATTCGATGGTAGTGTAAGGCGAGGCTCTTTGTTGCGGCGTCCATATGGCGTCCATGTGCCGGTAACTGGGCCAAGGATGAGGCGCCGGAGCGGCAGAGTTGAGCCCGGGCAAGCGACGGAGAGCCTGAAAGCGCTGAGGCTGGAGAAGCACCAGGCGCTGATCATGGCGCACCGGGGCGGACACCCGCACGTGCACGTGATCGTGAACCGGGTCGACGCGGAGAGCGGGAAGGCGGCGGGATTCAGCCGCAGCAAGCTGCGCCGGTTCCTTTACGCTGGTGCGGCCAACGCCGGCTCCTAACACGTCCACGCGCCGAGACGGCGCGTGGACTGGAGGATTTTCATGTCCGCGACTGTAATCACGCTGCTAGTACTGGCGCTTGGGGCCGTCGCCCTCGTCGCGTTCGTGACGGGCATCTACAACAAGCTCGTGACGTACCTGAACCGGTACAAGAACGCATTCGCCCAGATCGAAGTCCAGCTCAAGCGGCGTCACGATCTGATCCCCAACATGGTCGAGATCGCCAAGAGCTACATGAAGCACGAGCGCGAGACGCTCGAAGCCGTGACCCAAGCGAGGAACCAAGCCGCCGGTGGTCTCCAGAAGGCGGCGCAGGATCCCGGGAACGCCGAAGCCATCACCGGATTGGCGGCGGCCGAGGGCGTGCTCAGCGGCACTGTCGGGCGCCTGTTCGCGCTCGCGGAGAGCTACCCCGATTTGAAGGCCAACCAGAACATGATGCAGCTCAGCGAGGAGCTGCGATCGACCGAAAACAAAGTGGCGTTCGCGCGGCAGGCCTTCAACGATAGCGTGACCCAGTACAACACCTACAAGCAGACGTTCCCGACGGCGGTGTTCGCCGGGATGTTCGGCCACGGGAACGACGCGGCGATGCTCGAATTCGACAGCCAGCAGATCGCAGCGGCGCCGAAAGTTTCGTTCTAGGGCGCATGGCCACCGACTTCTTCGAGCGCCAGGACGTCGCCCGGCGCAATACGACCCGGCTGGTGATCCTGTTCGTACTCGCCGTGCTGGCGTTGATCGTGTCGATCGATCTCCTCCTCGCGGCCACGATGGGATACCTCGGCCGGAACCCGGAGACCGGGGCTGTCGACTGGACCCTGGCCGCCGACCCGCGGGTGCTCAGCCTGGCGGTTGTTGGCACGCTCATCGTGGCGGGCGGGGGCACGCTCTTCAAGATCGCGCAGTTGCGGGGCGGCGGTCAGGTCGTCGCGGAACAGCTCGGTGGTCGGCTCCTCAACCCGGACAGCGCCGTCCCGTCCGAACAGCAGCTCCTGAACGTCGTCCAGGAAATGGCAATCGCGTCCGGCGCGCCGACACCGCCAGTCTATCTTCTTGACCACGAGGCGGGGATCAACGCCTTCGCCGCCGGGTTCACGCCCAGCGACGCCGTGATTGGCGTCACGCGCGGGGCCGTCGAAGGGATGACGCGCGACGAGTTGCAGGGCGTGATCGCGCACGAGTTCAGCCACATTCTGAACGGCGACATGCGGCTCAATATCCGCTTGATCGGCCTCCTCCACGGCATCCTGATCATTGGCATCCTTGGCTACTTCGTCCTGCGCATGGCGGCGTTCTCGGGGGCCGGGCGGAGAAGTTCCCGACAGGAGGGCTCCCCGCTTCCATTGATGGCGCTCGGAGCTGGATTGATGGCGGCCGGCCTGTTCGGGACGCTCTTTGGCAACCTGATCAAGGCGGCAGTCAGCCGCCAACGCGAGTTCCTCGCGGACGCGGCGGCGGTGCAGTTCACGCGTCAACCCGCGGGGATCGCCGGTGCACTGAAGCGGATCGGCGGGGTGACGGCCGGCTCGGGCATCCAGAGCCCGAACGCGCCGGAGGCGAGCCACATGTTCTTTGGCCGCGCCACAGGCGGCCTTAGCGGGCTCTTCTCAACCCACCCGCCGCTCGCCGAGCGGATTCGCCGGATAGACCCGTCCTGGGATGGCACGCTGCCCGAGGGCCCCCCGGCCCAGAGCGCTCGGCACTCGGTTGCTGGTGCCGCCGCGTTTGCGGGTGGTGCTGTGTCTGCTGGCTCCACTGCGTCTGCCGGGGTCCCAACCGTCGACCAGGTTGGCCAGCCCGCGGGTGAGGCCCATCTCCAGTACGCCGCGCGGCTCGTCAAGAGCCTGCCGGCGCAGCTCGTCAGCGCCGCTCACGAACCGTATGGCGCGCGCGCCCTCGTCTACGCGCTGTTGCTCAACCATAAGGCCGCGCCCCGACAGCGCCAGTTCGCTCACCTGAAGGAGGCGGCCGACCCAGGGGTGTACGAGGAAACACTCCGGCTGATGCCGCTCGTCGAGCAACTCGACATGCGGGCGCGCCTGCCGCTGCTCGATATCTCGCTGCCGGCGCTGCGCAGCCTGGTGCCGGCGCAGTACGACCTCCTCAAGCAGAACGTTGCCGTGCTCGTCCAGGCCGACAACGAGATCGACATGTTTGAGTGGTCGCTGCAGCGGATTCTGCTGCACGAACTCGAGGCGCACTTCGTGAAGCGGAGTCCGCCGCGCGTCCGCTACCGCACTCTTGCCTCGGTTCGGGCGCACAGCGAGCTGCTGCTCTCGGTGCTCGCCTACGCCGGGCACCGGGACCTGGAGTCGGCCCGACACGGGTTCGAGCAGGCGAAGCGCATTCTGGGACTGCCGGACGTGTACCTTCGTCCAGTGGACGACCTGAAGTTCACAGCGCTCGATGCCGCGCTCGCGGCGCTCGAGGAGACGGCGCCCAAGGTCAAACGCCAGCTGCTACGGGCGGCCGTCACCTGCATCGCCGCTGACCGCACGGTGACCGCCACAGAGGCGGAGTTACTCAGAGCGATGTCGGCGTCGCTAGGTTGCCCGATGCCGCCGTTTATCCAGTCAGGTCCCTAGTGCAGATTGGACGCCCAGGCATTTGATCTCTCAATCGATCCGGCCAACTTGAGATCGGCCACAACACCGAACTCTCGAGGGCCATCCACCCGACCGCCGTGCGGGCTGTTTCCGCAGAGCGGCCCCAGCGAGAAAAGGTCCCGGTGATGGGATCTCTTCCGAGCCTCCCGGGACGCCCTGCTCCGGTCGCTACGCTCCCTCCGCCTAGCGTCCCGGAAAATGTTTCGTTTTCCATGGCCATTGACACGGGCGCGGCTAACGCGGCGCTGCTTACATCCAGTTGCTGGCGATCTGAAGCCCATAGCCGAGAATGAGCAGGGCGAGTGCCACCCAGGGCATCCTGTCGTAGAGCTTGCTTTTACGCACCTCCCCCTCGTCCACTCCCCAAGTCAAGTAGCCTGCTCCGGTGACCTGCCCCCAAGAGCGGTACCACATCCTATGTTAGTCCCAGCACCTGTGGAGGGCCGTGAAGGACGGGCATCCTCAGGAACCAGGGCGACGGCTTAATCGCCTCAGGAGCCGGGGGAAAGCCGCCGCAGGCGCTGTGGGGTCGGACGGTATTGTATTTGCGCCTCCATTGCTCGACCAGCACGGCCGCCGCCGCCAACGAGTAGAAGATCTCCCCGTTCAACAGCTCGTCCCTGAGCTTGCCGTTGAAGCTCTCGTTGTAGCCGTTCTCCCACGGGCTGCTCCGGTCCGTTGTCCGACCTCAGATACTCGGGAGGCCCGTGTCGGACGAACAGATCGGCCAGCACCTCGAGCACGTCGTGCGAGCGGATCTTGCGAGCCACCACGATCGCCAGGCACTCCCTCGTGTGCTCGTCCAGCACTGTCAGCAGCTTCAGCGCACGCCCGTCGTGCGTCCTCGAGGCCACGAAGTCGTACGACCAGACGTGGCCCCGATACAGCGGCCTCAGCCGGATGCACGATCCGTCGTTGAGCCACAGCCGACTTCGCTTCGGCTGCCGCTCCGGGACCTTCAGCCCCTCCTGCCTCCAGATCCGCTCCACCCGCTTGTGGTTCACCCCCCAGCCCTCGATGCGGAGCATGTCCGTGACGCGTCGGTAGCCGTAGCGGCCGAATCGACTCGCGAGTCGCACGATATCACCTCGGAGCGCCCCCTCGTCACTCGCCACTTTTCTCGCCCGGCGCTGCTGTCATTGCGAACTGTCAGATGATTTCCGTCTCAGATCACTCGGCACTGCTGCGGCTCGCGGCGATCTGGTCTCGGATCCACGCATCCACTTCGGACTCGATCCAGCCGACGGCGCGCGCGCCTAGCCGGATCGGTTGGGGAAAGCTCCCGTCGGCCACCCGCACGTAGATCGTGCTCCGCGCCAGCCCGGTGCGGGTCTGCACTCGAGGTAACCTCAGGACGCGCGCGGGCGCGTCCATGCTCTGTTCCATTGCTCTCGTCATCGGTCTGCCTCCGTTCTGTTCGGTGAAGAATTCCGGGGCGCGTTGCCCCGGGAGGGAACAGGGGCCACATGGGCCCGGCGGCAGGCTTCGATGAACACGGGGACCTGGTCGGCCATCGCCAGCCTCGGGGATCGGCCAGGACGGAGCTGACGCACCAGGTTGGGATCTCCCACCGCTTGCCGACCGGGCGTGGATGTTCTCATGCCCGTGCGGTCGAGGGACGCAGCCACTCGCTATTGGAACTGCTTCGTCAGCATCCCCCATGGCGGTTACGGTCGAGACGCGGCCCACGAGGACCCGCTCATCCACGGCCGAGGCTGGCCGGGCACGGCCAGATATCGCCTCGGAGGGAGCTTTCAAGTGAGTCGAAGGTTGGCCGGCGGGTCGCGGGGAGGGTCACCCTGGATCTTGATCTCGCCGCATCGAGCGGGCGCGGCCCCACGCCTCGAAGGCGGGCGCCGCGCCCGGCGCTCAGCGGGAGATCACGCTCCCGTACACGCTCAGGTCCCTGAGCGCGAAGTCCTCGCCCGCCACCTGGAGCAGCCTCACGCGGTACCGGGCCTCGTCGCCCCGGTGGGGCACCCAGACCCGCAGTACGGGCGCGTCCGGCAGCGCTCCGGCGATGATGACCTCGCGTCGCGTCGAGGACGATTCTTCCGTCTCGAACATCTCCAGACCCGGCGCCTGAAGCGAGTCGATGGCCGGACCCTCGACGACGAACATGGCTCCGATGTCGCGGGCCTGCGGCTACTAACGGTGATCGAGCAGTTTCGGCGCCGGGGGGACGTGCCGCCAGCTTCTCCCGGGCCTCGCGCGCGGGCTCCAGTCTGAGTACTCGGCGAGCGCGCTCCCGTCGTCATGTTACGTTTCGCAACGGTGAGTGCCTTCACGAGGCGCCGCGTTGGCACGCCGATCGGGCGGACGCACAGCTGAACAGCTTGGTCAAGTTCCGGTGAGTGAGGGCATCTTGAAGTTCGCGAGGTGTCGCGCCGGAGCATCGACCCTTCGCTCCTTCGGGATTTTCTTGGAGGTTGGGTCAATAGGTGTGTAAACGTATCAGGCGGCGTTTTTCCGCTGCTGGGTTGGGACGGGCTTTCCGTCCTCGAACTTTCTTCCTTCAAACACATCTCTGAGCAGGTGGGGAGCGTCGAGCCTTCTGAAGCGCTTCTCCGCCACCGTCAGGAGCTTCCATATCAGGGCCGTAGCGCTTTCGACCCGCTTGAATCGTTTCGCTGCCGTGGTGCGGAGCCGAACCGAAGCAAACGGGCTCTCCACCACGTTCGTCGTTCTCAGATGCTTCCAGTGGGCCTCGGGGAAGTCGTAGAACCTGACCATCCGATCCCAGTCATCCTCGAGCACCGCCACGGCTTTCGGATACCACGGCCCGTAGCGCTTCTCGAACGCCTGACGGGCCTTCACGCCCTCGGCCCGCGTCGGGGCGTAGACCACTGCCCGCAGCAGCTCTTTGGCTTCCGGCTGCTCTCGCTTCGGCAGCCGGTCCAAGACATTGCGCATCTTGTGATTCCAGCGGGCGATCTGGTTGAGGTTGTTGCCGATGCGCGCGACCTGCCGGGTGCGCTCGTGCTCGACCTCGGCTGCCGCGGCCTTGGCGCGCCGCCAGGACACAAGAACGGGCGAGCCAGCCGCCCGTGACCTCCGCCCGAGTGCGGGCCTCAAGGGGGGATCGAAGGGGCGGAGTCCCTTGCCAGCCCCTGCCGGGGACCCGCGAAGCGTGGCCCAGGCCAGTGGTGGGCCGCTTGCAGCCGATCCTGGCGCGATTGCTGCCCGCCGCCTCGGCGTTGATCGGCCATGACGCGGTGATGACGAAGCCCGCTTCCATCAGACCCTTCGTGAGCGCATCCCAGGCGCCGGTCGCCTTGTGCGTGAACATCAGCGTCATCACGCCGTCGGGCTTCAGCGTTCGGCGGCACTCGGCAAAGATCGACGCCATCCGCTCCTGGTAGTCCCGTCCCGCAAGCGCTCGCGCGCCCTTTTGGCCTTGGAACTTCGCCGGGTTGGCGACCGCTTCATTGTCCTTGTCGGTCAGGTGCCGCCGGAAGAGCTCGGGGAAGACATGGCCGGCCGTGCGCTTGAGCCAGACATAAAAGAAGTCCGACAGCTCCGCGTACATCACGTTGTCGTAATAGGGCGGGTCCATGACTACCGCGTCGATGCTGCCGTCCACGATATGGTCGAGGCTGTCGCCCGGCTTGCACGTGATGGTGACGGGTGGCGGCGTATCTTCTGCCGCACCTCCGCCGTCGAACATGTCCACGGAGCCGCCATTCGCTTCGGGGCGGACCAGTGCCACGAGTTCGTCGATGCACTTCACAGTCTGTCCGATGGCCCAATCGTAACCCAGGCCCACAACCAAGGGAGCCATCTCCGCGTAGGACCATTTGAACGAGAAATCGTGGCGATCAAAAGTATTGACCATGACCTCACGGTTGACGTGCCAACGAGTCATGCGGGAGTTGTAGTCGCGTAGCTTGTCCAGCGATAACGCCAGGTACCCGTACGCCGCTCGGCGGACTTCGGTTAGCTTGCCAACAGCCCGATCGGCGTCGAGCATTTCGCGAAAGACCTCGACGCTCGTCCCGTGGCAAAGAAGCTGACGCGGCGAGAATAGGTCGCGCCATAGAGGCATGCCATACTGGATCGGCCGATCATCATTGCTCACTTCGGGAAACCGTTCGCTCGGCACCATGTCGAGCGCTTCCCACTCAGGTAGCTTCTCGGCAAGCTTCGCCTGGATCTCAGCACTGTTGTCGTCCTCTGGCCGCGGCGCCCGGTAGTGGCGGACCCATTTGTCCTTGCCGCGCTTTCCGGATTTCAACTTCGTTATGACGCGTTCCTTGTAGACAACCGTGAACAGCTGCTCACCCATCCCACCAGCCTGGGCCTGGGCCTTGACCTCGTCTCCGTCGATCACACGCCCGCAATCGGAATAGGGACACGTGCCGGCGCCCTTCGCCACCGTGCCGTTCGACTGTTCCTTCGCAGATTTGACGATTCTCAAATGAGCAAATCCGGCCTTCCGTCCCGGGACCCGAGGCAAGGTGGGGCTTGAGCCTGACCCCAGTCCCGTCCGGTGCGAGACGCCAGTTTGGTGATAGTGGCACCACACCGTCGCAATACGGACACGTGACCGTGCGCGCCCAGAGGTATCCTGTAATGCGGATGCCTTCAGGTTCCGGGGGGAAAACACGTTCGTATTTAAGCTCAGCCCGTTGGACGAAATCGCGCGTCAACTGGCCAAACTCGTCAGGCAACGTAGAACCGTATTGCGCGGGCCACTCTACGGTAGCTTTGAGTATCAGAGACGCAACCGGATTCAGGTCATTGGCAATTGCCGTGAAACCGAGTCGTTCGGCCTCGAACGGAATACTTCCCCCTCCGGCAGTCGGGTCCAGTATCGAAAGGGTGTCGAGCGAACACCCTTTGGCGAGTTCGGCCCACTTCCTGTCTTCCCTGCTGGGCAAGTACGTGAAAGCGCGCCTATAGCCATATGGATTAGGTCCAAGGTCCTCCTTGTTTCTCTTGGCGGAATCGATTCTGCGCCGTGTAGCCACCGGATCCCCATGAATGCCGAGCACATGCAGAAACCTCTCTCGATCAGCATCGGCTGGAAGCAGCGATGCCAGCACGGCCGCCCGCGACGCTACCAAGGGACGCCGCGCCCACCAGACGTGGAGGCGGTTCGGAGCGGGGAACGGCGTCATGGGTGTACGCTCTCGCGTGCCCTCAATGCCGAGAGCCGCGATCGGTAGCCAGCGTTCGATTAGGCGCGTGTCGGGCATTGTCTCAAGTCCATATTCACATCCGGAGATTGGAGATTATGGACTATGGCGTGGCAAAATCCTTGAGATGGCATGCAGATCCGAATTTCTCAACTCTCCATGGTGTCCCGGAACCGATGGGTCGTCGTAGTCGAACGATGCCAGTTGACATCGCAAGCCGGCGAAGCTTAACGCCGGATTCTCGAATGGTTCGGCCAACCATCCCGTCCCTGC
This sequence comes from Longimicrobiales bacterium, assembly GCA_965237965.1. Classification (GTDB taxonomy): domain Bacteria; phylum Gemmatimonadota; class Gemmatimonadetes; order Longimicrobiales; family Gaopeijiaceae; genus UBA2988. Next base: position 1,142,022 of record CBDEGT010000003.1, on the reverse strand, counting down.
GCACAGGGGCAGACGAACGGGTCTTCGCTGTTGCATAGGCGTTCGGCGTGTCCGAGAGAAGGCGATGCACATCATGGTCGTTGGGCAGGACGCGACCGCCTCTGTGCCAGGGCGTGAGTACCGCAATGGGCTCGGGATCCAGCATCCCCTCCCACACACCCGGTTCATAGGCGCCTTCTGATCCGTGGTGCGGAACCTTGAACACCGACGCCTGACCGGTCGGGCGCGCCTCATTCTCTATTATTTGTACCCAACCGCGCTTCTCCAAATCCGAACCGAGCAGCACCGTGATGTTTTCGACCGTGACCCATAGCGCGACGGCGACTTCGTTGGGAGAAAGACTAGGAATTCGCGTCTTGGCCTGACCGGGGGCCACAAGGGCACCAATAGATCTCAGGAAGTCCACGTAGGCCGCATCGCTGGGCGAAAGCGACCAGATTTCACACGTGCTTTGCACAAAAATACGGCGATTGGCTAGGGCAAGCGTCGGTTTCGACTCCACTTGCTTAAGCCGCGAGACCACGCTGTGAATCTCTCGAAGTCCGGAACCGGCGACAGACAGGTGACGGCCTTCCAGGGCGCCGACAGCGGCGAGAAACTCTTCGCCGCACAACACGCTTGCACAGCAGAAGGTGGCCCTGCTACAGCTTTCGACCAGTTGTGCCATCCCGCGGATGTGATCGTCGTGCCAGTGGGTCGCCACGATCAGGTCGACGGCCTCTGCCGGATCGACACCGATGCTCTCCAAGTACCGCAGGGCTCGCGGCGTTTTGTCCTTATCGATGCAGGAGTCGACGAGGATCCAGGCACCGTCGCCAACGTGCAGGACGACGCTCTCGCCGTAGCCGGGACCGAGAAGTGTGAGCTCGAATTCGTCTCTTTTCGGAGGGTTGCCCGCCTCCGTCACAGATCGAGCGAACGAATCGTTTCACGCGCCCACGCCACGCCATCCAGCAGGTCGGCCTTGGCGACCGTGGGCAGGTCACGGAATACGATCTCGGACACACGTTTCTTCGTTCCCGTAGCGGAACGCTCGTATCCGATCACCCAGCGGAAGATACTCCCAGCGCGCAACTTAGCAGCATCATCGTCCGAGATCTCGGCCAGAGGAATGTCTGCTTCTTCCTCTTCATGCGATGAGCCTGCAGTCAGGTCGACTAAGCGCGCCACGAAGTCCGTTTTGTCGATATTAACGACGTACCCTTCCCACTCTTGTAGTGCGTGGAAAGTTATAGCCGGTCGCGGCCGCGGTTGCGGAAAGTTGAGAATATGGGAGAAACTATCGTCGACCTGTCCACGACCAGCGAACGCCGACAGAGTTGCCGCTTCTGCATCCGGGTCGCGCACACCTGCTGTCAGAGTGTCCGTTCCATGCGCCAATGCCAAGCGGACGGCCTGGTCCGCATTCCGAACAATATTCTCCCCTTCAGCATACTCATCGGCATTGCTGCACCCTTCAAGCACATTGACGTGCAGCGCCGCCGTGAGTTGATCTGCCTGCGGCATGAACTAGACCTCCTAACCCACCGCCAGGGACATGATGTGATCAATGATACCGTCGCTACGCCTGAGTGACGTATCGAAATTATCTTCGAAAAGCCGCATCAAGCGCTCGCCAGATTCCGGGCTGGTGTCATCGATCGCATAGTGATCGTTGGCCGTAACAAAGACTCCCAATCGCCCATGGCCGATCCGGTTGGACGGCTCTACCTTAACGTTGATCCGACCGCCCGGTGGCCTGCCCTCCGGATCGATTTGCGACATCGTGAGCGACGTCATCCCACCTTTCTCGCCATCAAATTCGAGGTCATGCCTCCAATCTCCCCATGGTTCTACCGGGGCCAACGTTCTACCAATCCGATCTCTCTCAGCCAAACTCCCTACCCGAAAATGAACATTCCGGTTAATTCCGAATGCCTTGAGAGGTGTATGGTATAGATGATCTTTGAACACGCGTACAACGAGGTCGCGCAGACGAATGTACGGCGCCTGCGATGTTTCGACGAGAAATCTTTCGAGTCTAACCTGAAGGTGTAGCCAGTCGGTGGAAAACTCGGTCACCTGCTGGTGGGCGACCTGCAACTCTGCGTTGTCAGCGGTACCCTTCGGCAGGAGGCTGTGAAGCGCGAACCAGGCAGGCGTGAAGATCGCCGGGTTGAAGTCGCCTATCAAGATAACGTTCACGCCACTTATCTCTGGCTCGATCCGCATGTTACCCGTCCTCGCCGACACCGCTTGACACGGTCATGTTGCGAATGTCCATGACCTTGCGCTGCCTCACTTCGGCGTCCGCTCTATGCGGAGCGAGGCCGCGCCGTAAGGTGGCAAGCACCAGAGGTGGATGAATCCGAAATCGGTGTTCTACGATGGCCCGGAGTTCCCCATGTCCACCCGACGCAGCTTCATGAGACACCCTGTCTTGTCCGCGCCACGGTTAAAAGGATACGAAGCGCCATCAGCACGCGGCGCGGGTGCTTGCGGTGCATCGCCATGCCGAGCCAATAGGCCGCTTCCTCGCGGCCCATGGCCTCGATGCCTTCGGCGGCTGCCCGCATATTATCGCGGTTTCGCATGGGCGCAAGCGTACGGAACAGCAGCCCGAGCGTGAGCGCCAGGTCTTCGTCGAGCGCATAGCCGCGTTTCCTGGTGTCCGAGTTCAGGCCCGGCTTGACGCCAGATTGTGAAAGCCGCTTCAGCACCCGGTGCTCGACCATCTCGAGGTTGCGGCCCCGAAGCCCCGCGACACGCAGTGCCGATGTCACCTGCGGTGTGGCTGTTGTGGGCATCTGCCAGATCTCATACTCGGTGCCGACCGGCCCGTGCCTGCGCACCCGCAACTCGTACCGAGGTGCGGATTCCGGCGTCTCGATCTGGGCTATTCTCTCCAGACGGGCCATCTACCCTTGCACCTCCGCTGTCGCCGACACATAGGCTGCTCCGCTCGCGAACCGGGCGAGGCGTTCGGTGAGCTTCTCTGCCGCGTCGCCATGCATCGATAGACCCTCGGCAAAGGTCAACTCGAAACCCGCTTCCAGGTTCTTGGAGCTGGCGTCACGCAACTGCGGCTCAAGGAACTCCTTGACCGGCTGCGCATCCGGCACCGGACCCCGGAAGTCTAGCTCGAACGATCCGCCCTCTTGAGTTTCATAGCCGCCCGCAATGGTGACGATCTTCTCCGCTCCGGACACCGCGCCCACCGCACCCAGAAGCCTGAAGGCGTCACCCGCCTCGAACATGCGGACGATGAGGACGCCTATCGCCTCGACCTCCTTCGCTCGTGCCTGTTCCCACAACTGGACCAGCGCCTCCTTGAGAACGCCCTCGGCGGTAAACGATCCGGGCATCGTCCGCGGGGGATGGCCTCCGGGCGGCTTCTCGCCGCGGTCGGCGGCTGGTTTGCCACCGGGCGTTCCGCCCGTCCCGCCGGTGTCTTCCCCGCCACTAGGATCGGGCGTCGTCTCACCTGGCTTTGGACGCGGCCATATGCCCGTATTCTTCGCATAGGCCATGGTGAAGACCACGGACTGCTCGTCGATCATGATGCTGGCCGAAGGGTCGCCGGGACCGAACAACAGATCGCCGCGCCGGTACACGTACTCGCCCTGCTCAATACCGCGCCGCACACCGCGAATGAAGATGTCTTCACCGATCAGGATCGGTAGCGCGGGATCACGCCGGAACTCGTCGCGCAGCACTAAGGTGGTGATCTGGCCCTTCTTGAGGGGCGTGCGGTCGCGCACATAGGCCGGCGAGTCCGGCTCATCCTCGGATAGTCGCAGTTTCCTCAAGTCGCGCAGTACCCGCACGATCTGCCGCTGACCGGCGCCCGGCTGATCCGAGGTGGAATAGGTGTCGATCGCTGAGTGCGCCAGATCCGCATCGCTTGCGCCGACGCGGTCGCGAGACGGATAGAAGATGTGCCGGTAGCACTGCTGAATTGCGATCGCAAGCTCCTGCTCGGATCGCGCTTCCAGCTCGCGCACCTTGTCCTGCTGGTACTCGGCCAGATCGATGAGACGCTCGGGCTTCTTCAGCTCCCGCAAGGCCACACGGTGATATGTCTTGCGCCGCATCTCATCTTTGCGGGCATCGTCGGCGACCGCGAACACCAGATTGTTGCGCAACACTCTTAGAGCGGAGCCTTCGGAGCCTTTACGCGCATAGATGCGCTCGATCAGTTCAGGAACGCCCTCGACGGATCCGCCGACGGTCACGCCGGCATAGGCCAAGACAACGAGCTTCGGTCGACCGTCGCCGACCTCGTCTGGGACATCGAACGGCCCGCCGGGGAAGCACACCGTGTCGAAGGTTTTGCCGCCGAAGATCTGCCGGATGCGGTCGTTGAGTTCGGCGCGGGCTTCGCCCGCATCGACGTGCCGTTCCTCGCGCTGGATGAACTGACTCAGATTGGCCTCGGCACGAAAGCGCATCGGCGCGCCGGGCCGGTCATCGAGATAGGCGGACTCGGCGATGAACCTCTTGCGCGCTTCCTCGATGAAGGAGATGTCCATCGCGGGGCCAAGCACCGAATAACGCAACTGCCTGGGCCAGAGTCCTTTGAGCGGATCGTTGAAGGCCAGCGTGTGCAGGAAGATGGTGCGGGCAACGTAGACTACGTAGGGCGGCAGGCCGACGTGATACTCGGTGTCGATTTCCTGGGCCAAGGCCTTCTTTTCGATTCCGCTGCCGGCGACATCGTTGGTGATCGCCGGCACATAGGCGGACTGTCCAAGGCGGGTGACGATCTCCTGGCGGATCGGCTCATGGCCCGGATCGATATGGTGGAGGTGGATCGCGGCTGCGTCTCCGGGCTTCTCTTCCCACAGATGCGCGATCGTGCGTGCCAGGAGACGCAGCATGCCGCGCACCCGCTGGAAGTTGCCGAGCGTCGCCGTCTTGCCGGTCAGGGTCTCCAGCACCTCGGGATGCAGCGGATAGCTCGACCGGAAGGCTTCGACGGTCTCGGAGCGGGCCGCGGCGGTGGCAAGCGAGTCACCGTTGGCCGCCCATAGCTCCCGGTAAGCCTCGACGGCCGGTGTGATCCGTGCCCCGTCGATGGATTCGAACAGCCGGCGAAGGAGCACCTGGACCGTCTCATCCTCCTCGGTGGGATTAAGAAGCGTCGCCTTGCGCGCGGACACGCTCTCCGCCTCCATCATGCTGTCGGCGATGAACTGGTTCTCTGCGCTGTAGGCGTCGGTCGCTCGCCCGTCCTTGCCGATAGCCAGCGTATAGATCAGGGCGGCGTTCGGTGCACCTTCGACGGCCTTGAACAGTGAGGTCAGAAACGCGGTCAGTTGATCGCGGGCGTCCTCGAGACTGCTCACCTTGCGGAGGTAAACCGATAGCTCATCGAGCAGGATCAGTGTCGGATCGCCGCCGAATAGCTCGCGCAGCGTCCCGGCACCAGGTGCGATGCGGCTCTCGTCGCTCTTGCGGACCCGCTCATATCCGTCCTTGCCCGCAAGCGCATAAGCGATCTCGCCCCAGGGCGTATGCGCCAGCACCCCGTCCCCCATGGCCCGGCCATTGGCCGGATCGGCGTTCTCGCCATCGAAGGCGGCAACACGGACACGGTCATTCGGCAACAGGGAAGGGTCGACGAACTCCGGGACATTCGACACGCCCTTCATACCGCCCGCAGCGTGGGCCAATGCGATCAGACCGTGAGTCTTGCCGCCGCCGTAGGACGTGTCGAGACGGAAGATCGCCGCGACCTCGCCGCCCGCGCCCGTCAGCCGCCGACACACATTGGCCAGCAGGCTCTTGAGGCCTCGCGTGGGATAGGTGTTGGCGAAAAAACGCGACGGGTCCAGATATTCCTCGCTTCCCTTCCCGGCGATGACCTGGGCGAGGTCCGCCGCGAAGTCGGCCTCGGAGATCCTACCATCCAGAACATCGCGGCGTGGCCGGCAAGTCTCGTATATCGTGGGAATCATCATCTCTTGCGTTTCGTCTCTTTCTGCAGCTCGGCTGCCCCCAAGTGTGCTAGCACCTTGGAACGTGAGTTCAACCGCCTCATTCTGCCTGGGGTGAACCCTGAAGAACAGGGGCAAGTGAGTAGCTTCGTATCAGGATGGATCGGTCGTGTCCTGATCCTGAGTTCTTTCTGCCTCGATCATCCGGAAGCTCCAAGTGTTGTGGCTCGATTGTGGCAATGACCGCTGGGTTGCGATGCCGATCGCCAAAGATGTCGTTAGCCCGGATCCGTCACCAGGGGTGCTGAGAGTGCGGGATCTCGCCTTGCGGAAGAGCGGTGGGGCGAGGTCAGGGTCCAGTGCGTCCTCGGGGAAGGTGGGAAGCAGCGAATTGGGTGCTGTGCGGGGCGATGTATCCGTGGAGCGTGCGTGAACCGGGAGTGCAGCGGACGCCGAGCCACCGCCCCGGAGTGAACCCATCCGAGGCGGAAGGGGGGCAAGGCTCGGAGGCGTTACGCGGGTGCTGGGTGTAGCTGCTCGGCGGCGGCTGCGAGGTTGCGAGCGACCCGTTTGAAGAGTTCGCGCCACGGGTAGACCGAGGAGAGCGAGACCCAGATCTTTCGCGTCGTTACCCTGACGGATCCGGCGATTTTCAGCAGCCGAGTGCGGATGGTCCCGGCCTGAGCCCTCGCCAGACATTCTATGTTAGTCCCAGCACCTGTGGAGGGCCGTGAAGGACGGGCATCCTCAGGAACCAGGGCGACGGCTTAATCGCCTCAGGGGCCGGGGGAAAGCCGCCGCAGGCGCTGTGGGGTCGGACGGTATTGTACTCGCGCCTCCATTGCTCGACCAGCACGGCCGCCTGCGCCAACGAGCAGAAGATCTCCCCGTTCAACAGCTCGTCCCTGAGCTTGCCGTTGAAGCTCTCGTTGTAGCCGTTCTCCCACGGGCCGCCCGGCTCGATCAAGAGCGTCTCGACGCCCACGCGCCCCAAGCACCGCCGCACGAGCTTCGCGGTGAACTCCGGTCCGTTGTCCGACCTCAGATACTCGGGAGGCCCGTGTCGGACGAACAGATCGGCCAGCACCTCGAGCACGTCGTGCGAGCGGATCTTGCGAGCCACCACGATCGCCAGGCACTCCCTCGTGTGCTCGTCCAGCACTGTCAGCAGCTTCAGCGCACGCCCGTCGTGCGTCCTCGAGGCTCCCGGCTGATCAGCTTCACGGATTTGCCGCGGGCCAGACCGACCTCTGCCTCCCGCAGTGCAGTGATGATCTGCTCCGGAGTGTGTCGCTTCCTTCCCATCCTGACCTCCTCGCTGAAAAGCTTCAGACCAGGTCGATCCTAACATCCGCCCTGGTCTCGTTTCAGGGGGTCAGGTCAATCGGCTACGACCAGCTCTGGATGCTCAAGGCCCAACTCGACCACCTAGAACCAGTTGCCGAAATGAAGATGGCAGGCTAACCAAGGAGTGCCCCGGAGCCACCACCTCCAACTGTGGCTGGGACAGCTTCGCTTGTGCGGAATTTGACCTCACCGGCAGCGGGGAAACCCTCGTCTTCACGGACAGGAGTCAATCGACGCCGGTCAAAAACGAGAGCACTTCGACCATCAAGTTGTTGATCACCCGGTACTGATCAGGAGTGGCTGAGAGAATGGTCGTTTCAGACTGTACATATCGCGATGGCGACAATTCTGCGCGACAGTGTGATACGATCTCTTGCGCTGATTCTGCTGTGGTTTCTAGATGAAACTGTAGTCCGATGGCCAACTGGCCTAGCTGAAACGCTTGGTTTACACAGCCCTCGCTGCTCGCAAGGCGGATTGCCCCGGACGGTAAATCAAAAGTCTCGCCGTGCCAGTGGAAGACCTCCACGGATGGTGGAAAACGAAACGTCGACCTGCCAATAGACGAAACACCGTATATCGGAAACCAGCCAATCTCCTTCACTGGATTCGGATATACCGGAGCGCCCATCGCACTCGCGATGAGCTGCGCACCTAGGCAGACACCCAAAACCGGTTTTCCAGCTTCCATGGCGCTATGAATGAACTGCTTCTCCTGGACAAGCCACGGGAACTCGCCCTCATCGTTGACGCTCATGGGGCCGCCCATCACCATGAGCAGATCTATACTCTCGAGATCTGGCAACTCGGTCATTCGAAAAAACGAAGTGTTCGTTATCTCGTATCCAGCCCCTCCAAGCCACGGCTCTATCATGCCAGGGCCTTCAAATGGAACGTGACGCAGGTAGTGGGCGCGCATTCTGTATCCGTTGCAGGCGGGATTATGCACTTGACAAAGGCCAGGCCAAGCGGGCTTGACAGCCTGCGACTGGCGCGAGACGTCCAGGGACTGGTCCTCCGCGGTCCGCAGATCCACCTTCCGCCCACCGCCCAGAACCGACAGGTCAATCTCCATTCCGGCCATGCTCAGCAGGCCGGGAGCATGACCTGCTGCAAACTCGACCAACACGTCGACATCGCTGTCGGGACCGAAATCCGTCCGTAATGCCGAGCCAAAGATTGCTAGCTTCTGAACACCGTGCGGCCGTCAGAACGCGGCTAGTTCCGTCTTTGGGATTGAGAGTAGCGGGTTCATGACCGAAACATCCGGCTTGTATCGATGCCGAATCCAGCAGACTTCAATTCACGAACGAGCTCTATCTTCCAGCCACCCCCATCGTCCAGATCGGTATAAGCGACACCCTCGTAATCCGAAGGTGCTTCAACAACGTCCTTCTTGAGTACACACACTCTTTCTCGGCCGAGCCTGCCGATGAAGAACCCCAGTTCTAAAATGACATTCTGCCGAGCACGAGGATGGAGTTCAGGTTTCTTTTCTCGGAGTGCACCCACATCGTCCGGCGTCAGCAATACCACCGCGAATTCAACATCAGCGTAATCCTCGAATTTTTCGATAATTGTGCGGCCCTTATTCGGTTTTTCGTGTAGGATAACCGCTTCAAGACTCAGATCCTGTAGAAACCTCGCACCGTTTCCCTAGCCGATTCGTCACGGCCATGGATGATGAAGACCTTGTTTGTATTTACTCGCTTGTCGGCTCGCACTGTGTCATGCAGAAATGGTTGTGTCTCGCTTTTTGTGGATACCCCGTCGTCTTCCCAAAAATGTTCGATATCATCAAAATTCGATTCAACCAGAGAAACCAAAAAGTCTAAGTAATCCTGTCGCTCACCTCGATAAGTATCAGGGATCTGCTCATACTCACGGCTACCTTCACCGAAAATACGATAAAACGCTCTGTCGACATCTAAAGTCCATTTCGTATATTTCTGAGAATGCTCATCTTCGAGGTACACTTCTGAGACGTCTGCCAATAATTTTCTTAACCGCTTGACTGCCTTTTCTTTACTCACTCTTGCCATCAACCCAACTCCACAATCTTGAGGCTCTTGATATCCCGATCGTCTACGATCTTGACCACTGACGTGCCCCCAGTGGCAGTGCCACTTCCTATGTTAGACCTACGGCCATCGTGGATCCGTGGAGCTGAGGCATCCGAAGGAACCAAGGCGATGGCTTGATCGCCTCCGGGGCGGGGGGTCGCCCACCCGAGGCGCTGTGGGGTCGGACAGTATTGTACAGCCGCCTCCACTGCTCGACGAGGATGACGGCCTCGGGGAGTGTGTAGAAGATCTCCCGTTCAGGAACTCGTCCCTCAGCTTGCCGTTGAAGCTCTCGTTGTAGCCGTTCTCCCAGGGACTGCCGGGCTCGATGTAGAGCGTCTGGACGCCGAGCCTGGCTAGCCACTGCCGCACGAGCTTGGCCGTGAACTCCGGACCGTTGTCCCGAACGTAGATGCTCGGGCGGCCCGTGCCGTGCGAAGAGATCGGCCAGCACCTCGAGCACGTCATGGGCTCGGATCTTCCGAGCCACCTTAATCGCCATACACTGCCTCGTGGACTCGTCGAGTACGGTCAGCTGACCTGCCCCCAAGAGCGGTACCACATCCTATGTTAGTCCCAGCACCTGTGGAGGGCCGTGAAGGACGGGCATCCTCAGGAACCAGGGCGACGGCTTAGTCGCCTCAGGGGCCGGGGGAAAGCCGCCGCAGGCGCTGTGGGGTCGGACGGTATTGTACTCGCGCCTCCATTGCTCGACCAGCACGGCCGCCTCCGCCAACGAGCAGAAGATCTCCCCGTTCAACAGCTCATCCCTGAGCTTGCCGTTGAAGCTCTCGTTGTAGCCGTTCTCCCACGGGCTGCCCGGCTCGATAAAGAGCGTCTCGACGCCCACGCGCCCCAACCACCGCCGCACGAGCTTCGCGGTGAACTCCGCTCCGTTGTCCGACCTCAGATACTCGGGAGGCCCGTGTCGGACGAACAGATCGGCCAGCACCTCGAGCACGTCGTGCGAGCGGATCTTGCGAGCCACCACGATCGCCAGGCACTCCCTCGTGTGCTCGTCCAGCACTGTCAGCAGCTTCAGCGCACGCCCGTCGTGCGTCCTCGAGGCCACGAAGTCGCAGGACCAGACGTGGCCCTGATACAGCGGCCTCAGCCGGATGCACGATCCGTCGTTGAGCCACAGCCGACCTCGCTTCGGCTGCCGCTCCGGCACCTTCAGCCCCTCCTGCCTCCAGATCCGCTCCACCCGCTTGTGGTTCACCCCCCAGCCCTCGATGCGGAGCATGTCCGTGACGCGTCGGTAGCCGTAGCGGCCGAATCGACTCGCGAGTCGCACCACGTCCTCCAGGAGCGCCGCCTCGTCACTCGCCACTTTCCTCGCCCGGCGCTGGGTCGGCTGTGTCTTATTTTTTATAAGTCAGTGTTGTTGCGATATATATGACGTGACATCAAACTACCATCCCCTCATTACACCCCTCTTTCAAAACGGGAATCCAGTGGACTGTAGCGGAGGTTCGCGGACGAGCTGTCTGCGAACGCAACCAACCTCGCTGCCTCGCGAAGCGCTATTGCACCCCGATCGGCGTAGGCCGTCGGACGAGTCCGCATTCCGCCGATGTCGACGCAAATCAGGGAGCTGCCGGGGAGATGGCAGAGGAGCGAACCTTGCGGGAGGGCGGGTTGTCGATGGCCCCTGTCCTCTCTCATTGCGAACGATTCAGATGGTTATCGTCTCAACTCAAATCACTACGCACTGCCACGGCTCGCGGCGATCTGTTCTCGGATCCACGCATCCACCTCGGACTCGATCCAGCCGACGGCGCGCGCGCCTAGCCGGATCGGTTGGGGAAAGCTCCCGTCGGCCACCCGCACGTAGATCGTGCTCCGCGCCAGCCCCGTGCGGGCCTGCACTCGAGGTAACCTCAGGACGCGGGCGGGCGCGTCCATGCCCTGTTCCATTGCTCTCGTCATCGGTCTGCCTCCGTTCTGTTCGGTGAAGAATTCCGGGGCGCGTTGCCCCAGGGGAGGGAACAGGGGCCACATGGGCCCGGCGGCAGGCTTCGATGAACACGGGGACCTGGCAGGCCATCGCCAGTCTCGGGGATCGGCCAGGACGGAGCTGACGCACCGGGTTGAGATAGCCCACCGCCCGCAGGCCGAACGTCGACGGCGTCACGCCCGTGCGCTCGAGGGATGCATCCACTCGCGATTCGAAGTGCTTCGTCAGCGTCTCCATGGCAGTTGGGGTCGAGATCCGGCATGTGAGGACCCGCTCATGCACTGCGGCGCGTGGCCGAGCGCGACCGGATGCCGCCTCGGAGGGTGGTGCTAAGTGAGTCGAAGGCCAGCCGACGGATCGCGGCGAAGGGCTGCACCGTGCGGTGCATTGACATCGATGTCGGCAGGGCGGCCAGTGCGGGCGGCCGCGACTAGAAGCTGACACCACAGGGGAGCCATGAGATGTGTCGACCGCAGGATCGAACCGGGCCTGCGGCCGGCCGCGCGACAAAGCCGCGCTGGCCCACCGCATGCGGGACGGCCATCGCCCGGAGGACGACGCTCGCAAGGACACCCGGCGCGCCGGGGACACTACTCGTCCGCCGGCGCCTACCAGCCCACTGTGAGTCGGCCCACCAGGCTGTGGTCGGCGTCTCCCCGGCCCAAGCTTTCGCGGCGCTGGGCGTCGAGGCCGAACTGGAAGCTCATGGCGCCACCCTGCACGACAGCCAGGCTGTAGCCCAGCCGGTAGCCGCGCCCGTACTCGGAAGTCGTGACGCCGAACCTCGGGGTCCCCACCAGCCGACTCCCGACCGGCAGCGCATAGCCGAGCTCGGCGTCGATGCGGTCGCCCGATCCCGGGCCCGCCGCCCCGAGCCCCTCCATCGTATCGCGGCCCCAGAGCGCGTCGGCACCGCTCATCGCCTGACCGCCCCACGAGGGCGCGACCCGCGCCGTCAGCCCCAGCGGTGTCTGTGGCGTCGGATCGTAGCTGAACGACACCGACACGCCCCGTTCCCTGAACCCTTCGTCCTGATGCACGAGCAGCGTCCGCACCCGCACGTCGACCGACAGTCCGGTCAGCGGGTCCGACGCGATCAGGCTTGCGGCGACGTCCGCGCCCACGCCCGTCTCGGCGTCCCCGCCGTCGCGCCTGAGCCCGACCTCGAAGCTCGGCCGGAGCGCGATCCCATGGCCGAACACGTAGCCCCTCGAGGCCTCGAGCGCTGTCCGCACACGCGTCACCACCGCTTCGGTCCCAGCCAGTCGGCCTGCCGGACCGTCCACGGCCTCGCTGCCCGTCCCGACCCACAGCGCGTCCGCCTTGAACGCCAGCCCGAACCCGCCCGCACCGGAGTCCACCAGATCGCCCCTCACGCCCCCGGCGAGCATCGACATCGAGAGCCCGCCCTTGAGAGCGACGGGAGCCGCGAGAGACGTTGGTAGAGACACTGCCTCGCCCGGCGTCAAGCTGAGCGAGCCCCTCCCGTATCCGGTCACGCCCCAGAGCGTGACCCGCTCAGTCAGCTGGTAACCCACCCAGGGGTGGAGCCCCGTGACCGACGAGGCCGCCTGGCCGATATCGGCTCCCTGGTAGCCGCCCAGGCCCCGCCGGTGCGAGAGCATCAGCCCCGCCATCAGCGGCCCCTTCGCGTAGTCGGCGCCGAACATCGTCGTCCTGACCCCGCCGTCGAGCGACAGCTCGCCGTCCCGGCCGCTGAACCGCGACTCCATCCCGCGGCTCCAGAGCGACACGCTCGCGCCGCCGCCCGTCTCGCGGTTCAACACGAACCCCGAGCCCATCAGCACGTCCCCGCCCCCGAGACCCGTCCGCAGTAGCTCGGAGCCGCTCAGATCGGACTGGACACCCATCGTATCCCGAGCGCCCGCGCCCGCCGTGGACTGAAGCCGGCTCAGGAAGTTCCGGCCCATATCGCGCTCCATCCCACGCCGGAGCTCACGCCCCGCGAACCGGCCCCGGAAGCCCGAAGCTCTGGACGCCTCTAGCCGCTCCTCCACCTGCTCCATCACGTGCAGCGCCGTCGCCCGCCCGAACCGCGCCAGGAGCGCGCGCGGCAGCGGATCGGTGTTCTCGATCGTCCCGGTCGCTTCCGCGTCGGCCAGCCGGCCCTCCGACGGATTCGAGAGCCGGAGCGTCATCGTCTCCTCGCCCTCGTCGTGCGAATCGTCGAGCACCGCGACCTCGACCGTCTTCGACGACTCGCCCGCCTCGAACGTCAGCGTCCCGTTCGTGGCCGTGTAGTCCGTCCCCGCCGACGCCGTACCGTTCACCGTCTGGTAGTCCACCGTCACCTGCTCGGCAGCCGCGCGGCTCAAGGTGACCGCGAAGGCCAGCGGCGCCCCGCCGTTTTCGTCCACCCGCGCGTCGGCGACCGATATCCCCACCGGACTGGCGATGGTCTCCGACAGCGAATGCGACAGGGGCCTGCCGTCCTCGGTGCAGATCGCGTCGACCGCGTCGCAGTCGGTCGTCGCCGGCAGGTCGATGCGGATCTCGCCGGTGGTCTCTGGCTGCACATGGATCTCCCGCAGGTCGTTGCGGCCGTCCACCCGGCGTGCCTTCTTCACGGTGCCGCCCGACACCGAGAACGCGCGATCCCGGAGCACCTCGTAGCTCACCGCCGGATCCTCGCTGAAACGCAGCCGGAAGGTGAACACTGTCGACCCGTCGTGCTCCGACGGCACGTCCTCGAAGCTCGCCGTCAGTGACGCCGGCGCCGTGTCGTCGGCGTCGTCCGTGTCGTCGGCGGCGTCATCGGGACCCGGGAGCCCTGCGACCGTCGCCGATGGACTGTTGCTCAGCTGTACCGGGTTGTCCTCCTTGGTGCAGATGGCGGCCGTCGCCGTCCCGGCCGCTGAACCGCGACTCCATCCCGCGGCTCCAGAGCGACACGCTTGCGCCTCCGCCCGTCTCGCGGTTCAACACGAACCCCGAGCCCATCAGCACGTCGCCGCCCCCGAGACCCGTCCGCAAGAGTTCGGAGCCGCTCAGATCGGACTGGACACCCGTCGTATCCCGGGCGCCCTGAACCGCCGTGGACTGAAGCCGGCTCAGGAAGTTCCGGCCCATATCGCGCTCCATCCCACGCCTGAGCTCACGCCCCGCGAACCGGCCGCGGAAGCCCGAAGCTCTGGACGCCTCCAGACGCTCCTCGACCTGCTCCATCACGTGCAGCGCCGTGGCCCGCCCGAACCGCGCCAGGAGAGCGCGCGGCAACGGATCGGTGTTCTCGATCGTCCCCGTCGCTTCCGCGTCGGCCAGCCGGCCCTCCGACGGATTCGAGAGCCGGAGCGTCATCGTCTCCTCGCCCTCGTCGTGCGAATCGTCGAGCACCGCGACCTCGACCGTCTTCGACGATTCGCCCGCCTCGAACGTCAGCGTCCCGTTCGCCGCCGTGTAGTCCGAGCCCGCCGACGCCGTGCCGTTCACCGTCTGGTAGTCCACCGTCACCTGCCCGGCAGCCGCGCGGCTCAAGGTGACCGCGAACTCCAGCATGGCGCCCGCGCCTTCCTCCACCCGCGCATCCACCACGGAGATGCCCACCGGGCCGGCCACCGTCGCCGACACGGCGCTCTCAAGGCCGCGCCCGTCCGAGGTCTCCACCGCCCCGGCTGGCAGGCGGATCGTCACCGCCGCGTGCGAGTCCGGGTCCACCGTGATCGTCCACCCCTCGTTGCTGCCCTGCTGCCGGCGCTGGGCCTTCCGGACCGCGCCGCCCGTGACGGTGAACGCTTGGTCTCGCAACGTCTTGAAGCTCAGCCCCGCCACGTCCTCGCTGAACGTCAGCCCGAACGTGAACGCCTCGCCCGTGTGCTCGGTCGGCACGTCGCTGAAGCGCGCCGTCAGCGGCGCCGGCGCCGGCGGGGCCGCAACGGCATCGGTCGCCGCGCTGGTGAGGCGCTCTTCATGGCCGGCGTCGTCCGTGAAGCGGACCCGGACCTTCAGCCTCTGGCCCTGGTCGGCCGCCACCGGCGTGTAGGTCGATCCGGTCGCCCCCTGAATGTCGGCGCCCGTGCGGATCCACTGGTAGGCGAAGTGCGCGTTGTCCAGCCCGTCGGCGTCGGAGATGCCCGACGTCGAGACGGTCAGCGCCTCCCCGACCTGCGGCGTCCCGCTGATCGTCGGCGCGCCCGCCGCCGCCGTGTTCGGCTCCGGCGCGTCGTCCGCCGGACCGGCGACCGTCGCCGACGGGCTGTTGCTCAGCGGCCGTGGGTCGTCCCCGCGCGTGCACACGGCCCCGGCCGTGCCGCAGGCGCTGCCGCCGGGAAGCGAGATCGTCACCGCCTCGCGCGAATCGGGCTCGACCGTGATCTCCCACAGATCGTGGCGGCCGTCGACCCGCCGCGCCCCCGTGACGTCACCGTCCGTCACCGAGAAGGACTCGTCGCGCAGCGTCACGTAGCTGATCCCGACGTCCTCGCTGAACTGGACCCGGACGTTGAAGGCGCTCTGGCCGTCGTGCTCGGCCGGCACCTCGCCGAACGCCGCCGTCAGTGACGCCGGCGCCGTGTCGTCGGCGTCCGTGTCATCGTCGGCGGCGGCCTCGGGACCCGGGATCGTCAGCGTCGCCGGCACCTCCGTCAGCACCGTCCCGCCGGCCGTGCAGATGCCGCCCGCGGCGCATGCCGCGTTCGTGGTCAGCGCGAACGTCACGTCGCCGTCCCCGTCCGGCGTCATGAAGAACACATAGGCGTTCTCGAGCCCGTCCTCGGTATGGGTCTGAACCGACAACCCCGACGCCCCCGTCACCGACACCGACGGCGTGTTCGCCGCGAATTCCGCCACCGCCTCGCTGAACGCCACCACCACCTGCGGGCGGTCGTCCGATCCCGTGTGCCGCTTCGAGGTGAACGCGCTCTCGGGGAAGTCAGCCGAGAGGTCAACGGCGGTCTTGGTGTCGCGGATCGTCCCCGTCGCCTCGGCATCGCCGAGATCGGCGCCCGAGGCGTTGCTGAGGGTGAGCGTGAACGTCTCGCCGCCGTCGTCCTCCGTGTCGTCGGTGATCGGCACGGAGATCGTCTTCGTCGTCTCGCCCGCCTGGAACGTCAGCGTGCCGCTCGTCACGGTGTAGTCCTCTCCCGCCGTCGCCGTGCCGTCCGACGTGGCGTAGTCGACCGTGACCTGCTGGCTGCTCGTCGCCGACAGCGACACCGTGAAGACCACCGAATCGCCCTCCGCCGCGCTCGCGTCCGACACACTCACGGCCCGCGGCTCCGCCTGGTCCTCGGTGTTGCGGATCGTCCCCGTCGCGACGGAGTTCGCGATGAGCACGCCCGCCTCCTCCGAGCCCCACACACCACTATCCCCGGTGTACTCCGGATCGGCGTTGGACAGCCGCAATGTGAGCGTTTCCGGGGTGTCCTCCACCGTGTCGTCGATGACCGGCACCGAAACCGTCTTCTCCGTCTCGCCGGGCGCGAAGGTCAGCGCGCCGCTCGTGTCCGTGTAGTCCGAGCCCGCCCGCGCGGTGCCGTCGCGGGTCGCATAGTCCACGGTCACCGTCCATGCCGCCGCCGGCGCGAGTGTCACCACGAAGTCCAGCGACGGGTCCTCGCCCTCCGTCGCCTCGGCGTCGGCCACCGCGAGCTGCTTTACGACGCCGGCGTCGCGACTCTCGATGTTCACCCCGGTCCCATCCCATGTGTCCTCGTTCACCAGCTCCTCCCCGCGGAACACCATGAAGGTCATGTGCTCCTGGCCTTCCTCCTCCTCGTCGTCGGCAAGCACCGTCACGGTCACGTCCAGGGACGTTGAACCGACCGGAACCTCCACGTCGAAGTGCTGTGCGGGGAACGGGTCCCTGTCGAGATCGATGTCGAAGTTGAGGAGCGTGATGTCCTTCGTGTATCCCTGTACCTTGTGGCCGTCCACCCAAATCTCAAAGTCCTCGGGATCGGCCCCTTTGATGGTCGCGAACTCCAACACGATCTGGCCCATGACGGCCAGGGTCAGCGCCTCCGGCGCCGAGTAGAAGCCGACCGCGTTGCGGGTGGCGATGCTCAGGGTCACGTCCTCACCCTCGTGGACCGATCGCCGGTTTGTCGACACGGACCAGCGCGGCGCCTCCGGGGTCTGCCGAATCTCCGCCGCCGTCCCGAAGCCGCTTTCGCGGCGGACGCGGAGCTCGAACGCGTAGCGGGTCCCGTTCTCGAGCCCGGTCACCGTGTAGCTCCGCGCGTTCGGTCCGCCGGGCGCGCTGCCGGGGATGTCCCGCCACTGGTTGGACTCCCCGCCTTCCGCCCCGTAACGGAGCTGGTAGGCGAGGTCGGGATCGGTCGGCACCGCCGCGACCGGCACCCATTCCAGGTGTACTTCGCCGTCACCGCGACGCGCCTTGAGCGAGGCCGGCGCCGTGTACGCCGGGGCCGTCGGCGCCGCCAGGTCCACCGTCAGCGTGCGTGTCACGTCGCTCGGCGCCGTGAACCCGGTCTTCGACGCGCTCACCGTCACGGTCACGCTCGTGCCCGTGATGTAGCTCGCATCGGCCGGCACGCTCACCGACCAGGCACCGTCACTGGCCGAGGTCGCTGTCAGCTCCTCCGTGCCCACCGTCACCGCCACCGCCACCCCGCCCTCCGAGCCCGTGTCGCCCCCGATCGTGAACCCCGCCGCCTTCTCCGCGATGTTCACCGTGTCGTTGCCCGCGATCGCGTCCACGTTCAGCACCAGCGCTCCGGCCGCCTGCACCGTGACCGTGAACTCCGCCGTCGCCTCGTTGTAGTCGGCGTCGGACGCCGCCGTCGCCGTGATGACGCACTCGCCCACCCCCGCCAGCGTGAGCGCCCCCGTGGACGCGTTCACCGTGCACACCGCGGCCGGCGTGGCCGAGTAGGTCACCGCCGTCACCGCACCCGTGGGAGCGGTCAGCCCGGGCGCCGCCGAGCCGAACGTCACCGACATGGCGCTGTAGATGAACCCCGCCAGCGTCTGGTCGCCCTTGGCCACCGCCGGGAACGTCACCGCCGCCGTCGCGCTGTTGCCCGCCGCGTCGGTCACCGTCACCGTCACGTCCTGCGTGCTGCCGGTGTGCGTGTCCGGCGTGCCGCCGATGACGCCCGTGCCGGGGTCGATGCTCAGCCCCGAGGGCAGCCCCGTCGCGCCGTAGGCGGCGATCCCGGCGCCGCCCGACGGCGTCACCGTCACCGCCACCCCCACCTTGAGCGAGGCCGGCGCCGTGTAGCTCGGAGCCGTCGGCGCGGTCAGGTCCACCGTCAGCGTGCGTGTCACGTCGCTCGGGGACGTGAACCCGGTCTTCGACGCGCTCACCGTCACCGCCACGCTCGTGCCCGTGATGTAGCTCGCATCGGCCGGCACGCTCACCGACCAGGCGCCGCTGTTGTCCGAGGTGGCCGTGAGCGACGTCGTGCCCACCGTCACCGTCACCGCCACCCCGCCCTCCGAGCCCGTGTCGCCCCCGATCGTGAACCCCGCCGCCTTCTCCGCGATGTTCACCGTGTCGTTGCCCGCGATCGCGTCCACGTTCAGCACCAGCGCCCCGGCCGCCTGCACCGTGACCGTGAACTCCGCCGTGGCCTCGTTGTAGTCGGCGTCGGACGCCGCCGTCGCCGTGATGACGCACTCGCCCACCCCCGCCAGCGTGAGCGCGCCCGTGGACGCGTTCACCGTGCACACCGCGGCCGGCGTGGCCGAGTAGGTCACTGCCGTCACCGCACCCGTGGGAGCGGTCAGCCCGGGCGCCGCCGAGCCGAACGTCACCGACATGGCGCTGTAGATGAACCCCGCCAGCGTCTGGTCGCCCTTGCCGACCGCCGGGAACGTCACCGCCGCCGTCGCGCTGTTGCCCGCCGCGTCGGTCACCGTCACCGTCGCGGCCTGCGTGCTGCCGGTGTGCGTGTCCGGCGTGCCGCCGATGACGCCCGTGCCGGGGTCGATGCTCAGCCCCGAAGGCAGCCCCGTCGCGCCGTAGGCGTCGATCCCGGCGCCGCCCGACGGCGTCATCGTCACCGCCACCCCCACCTTGAGCGAGGCCGGCGCCGTGTACGCCGGGGCCGTCGGCGCCGCCAGGTCCACCGTCAGCGTGCGTGTCACGTCGCTCGGGGACGTGAACCCGGTCTTCGACGCGCTCACCGTCACGGTCACGCTCGTGCCCGTGATGTAGCTCGCATCGGCCGGCACGCTCACCGACCAGGCGCCGCTGTTGTCCGAGGTCGCTGTCAGCTCCTCCGTGCCCACCGTCACCGCCACCGTCACCTCGCCCTCCGAGCCCGTGTCGCCCCCGATCGTGAACCCCGCCGCCTTCTCCGCGATGTTCACCGTGTCGTTGCCCGCGATCGCGTCCACGTTCAGCACCAGCGCCCCGGCCGCCTGCACCGTGACCGTGAACTCCGCCGTCGCCTCATTGTAGTCGGCGTCGGACGCCGCCGTCGCCGTGATGACGCACTCGCCCACCCCCACCAGCGTGAGCGCGCCCGTGGACGCGTTCACCGTGCACACCGCGGCCGGCGTGGCCGAGTAGGTCACCGCCGTCACCGCACCCGTGGGCGCCGTGACGGTGGGCGCCGCCGAGCCGAACGTCACCGACATGGCGCTGTAGCTGAACCCCGCCAGCGTCTGGTCGCCCTTGCCGACCGCCGGGAACGTCACCGCCGCCGTCGCGCTGTTGCCCGCCGCGTCGGTCACCGTCACCGTCGCGGCCTGCGTGCTGCCGGTGTGCGTGTCCGGCGTGCCGCCGATGACGCCCGTGCCGGGGTCGATGCTCAGCCCCGAAGGCAGCCCCGTCGCGCTGTAGGCGTCGATCCCGGCGCCGCCCGACGGCGTCACCGTCACCGCCACCCCCACCTTGAGCGAGGCCGGCGCCGTGTACGCCGGGGCCGTCGGCGCCGCCAGGTCCACCGTCAGCGTGCGTGTCACGTCGCTCGGCGCCGTGAACCCGGTCTTCGACGCGCTCACCGTCACCGCCACGCTCGTGCCCGTGATGTAGCTCGCATCGGCCGGCACCCTCACCGACCAGGCGCCGCTGGCAACGTCCCGATGTCCACGGTCACCGCGAATGTCGTGCCCGCCGTCCGGGTCACGGTAAGCGTGTCGCTTGCCAATCCGCCGGCGGGGATGGTGATCGTCGTTGCGCCCCCGGCGATCGCGCCGGGACCCGTGACGCTGACCGGCAGGACGATCCCGAACGGCGCGCCCGCAGGCGCCTTGGCCCTGAATCGGCCGTCCGCCACCTTCTCCAGGGAAACGGCAAGCGGCAGAGGATTTACAGAGTTGCCACCCAGGTATAACAACTCCAGGCTGGTCAGGCCCTCGAACACCCCCGCTGGCAGGCTACTCAACTGGTTGTCGTACAGCCTTAACTCCTCCAGGCTGGTCAGGCCGGAGAACACCCCCGCCTGCAGGCTGCTCAACTCGTTGCCATCCAGGTGTAAACTGTTCAGGCTGGTCAGGCCGGAGAACACCCCCGCTGGCAGGCTGCTCAACTGGTTGTTATGCAGGCTTAAATCCTCCAGGCTGGTCAGGCCGGAGAACACCCCCGCTGGCAGGCTACTCAACTGGTTGTCGTGCAGGTATAAACCGTTCAGGCTGGTCAGGCCGGAGAACACCCCCGCCTGCAGGCTGCTCAACTCGTTGTTTTGCAGATCTAACCTGATCAGGCTGGTCAGGCCGGAGAACACCCCCGCCTGCAGGCTGCTAAACTCGTTCTCATGCAGGTATAACTGCTCCAGGCTGGTCAGGCCGGAGAACACCCCCGCCTGCAGGCTGCTCAACTCGTTGTTTTGCAGCTCTAACCTGTTCAGGCTGGTCAGGCCGGAGAACACCCCTACCGGCAGGCTGCTGAACTCGTTGCTAGCCAGGCGTAGCTGCGTCAGGCTGGTCAGGCCGGAGAACATCCCCGCCTGCAGGCTGCTCAACTCGTTGCCATCCAGGCGTAGCTGCGTCAGGCTGGTCAGGCCGGAGAACATCCCCGCCGGCAGGCTGCTCAACTCGTTGTTTCGCAGCTCTAAACTGTTCAGGCTGGTCAGGCCATCGAAATCGCCGGCCTGAAGCGTGCCGATGCCGTCGAAGCCCAGGTCGAACCGCCCGGTGACAGAGGCGAGCTGCTCCTCGGTCACCGCCGCACAGTCGGTGACGCCGGAGATCAGCGCGACAATGCCGTCGCGGACCTGCTGCGTGCGGGCGCAGATGCCCCCGGTCTGCGCGCGCGCGCCTTCGGGGACTCCAAGAACGCCGGCCAAGAGGAGGAGCCCTGCCGCCGCCCTGCGCATGCCTGCAAGTGCGGCACGGAAGGCGGATTTCCGGAAGGACGGCCGGGCGCCGGTCGCGCCTGACGCCAACCGCCGGAAGCCGCGGGCCACCAAGCGCGCGCCGGCCGATGCGAGCGCGCACGGGCGCGACGTCGCAAGAGAAACGGTTGGGGAATGCCGCCGCCACGCAACCATCCCCGGGCATGCCTGGAGTACGTGGAGGGTCTGCGCTGGCCGGAAGGGTTTGTGTGCGTGGGCTGTGGCGGGTTGGGAGAGGTCTGGCGAGCATCGCGGGGGCGTCTCGTCTGCCCACACTGTCGAAGGCAGACCTCGGTGCTGGCGGGAACCGTGTTCCACCGCACGCGCTCGCCCCTGCGTCTGTGGTTTCTCGCTGCCTGGGAGCTCACGAGCCAGAAATACGGAGCCAATGCTCTCGGGCTCCAGCGCGTGCTCGGACTGGGAAGCTACAAGACAGCGTGGGTCTGGCTCCACAAGCTCCGCCGGGCCATGGTCCGACCGGATCGCGACCAGCTGAGCGGCGTTGTGCAAGTGGACGAGAGCTATGTCGGGGGCGTGGAGGCTGGAGTGCGGGGCCGCGAGACGATCAAGAAGGCCATCGTCGCGATCGCCGCCGAGGTCGACGGACGCAAGATCGGGAGAATACGGCTGCGTTGGGTGCCCGACCTCTCCGCTCCGGTTCTGCGAGGCTTCGTCAAGGATGATGGTGTCCCGCTGACAGTTGAAGGTGGTGGCTCCGGAGTAACTCTTGGTTAACCTGCCTTCCTCATTTGGGCAACTGGTTCGTGGTCGTCGAGGTGGGCTTTGAGCATCCAGAGCTGGTCGAAGCCGATGATGCGGCGGTAGCTCTTCTCGGTCTCCACGAACGAGGCCGCCGCCCATCTGAGGGCCATCGCTCCGTTCTTCCAATTCGTCACCCTGCGGGTCTTCTGTCTCACACCCGAGTGGGTGCTGTCGATCAGGTTGGTCGAGCCCAGGCACTTCCTCAGCCGCGGCGGTAGGCCGAGCCGGTTGATCGTGAACATCTCGCTGAGGCCTTCGCGTAGGCTGGCCGCGGCCGAGGGGTGGTCGCGCTCGAGCCATCGGGCGAGCTGGTCGAGCTTCTGCTCGCCCTCCTTCGCGTCCAGCTTCATCGCTGCCCGGAACACCGCCTTCACCTGAGCGTGCTGATCCTTCGGCAGATGACCCAGCACGTTGCGGAGCTTGTGGTTGCGGCAGCGCTGGATGGGGTGGCGTTGGCCGAACACCTGGCCGATCGCCTTCCTGAGCGCCTTCGAGCCGTCGATCACGAACAGACGCCGCCTGTTCGGGTCCATCCCGCGCTCGACCAGGTCCTCTAGGAGCGCGCTGGTCACCTCGGCGTTCTCACTCGCTCCTTCCCTCACGCCCAGCACGTGCTTCTTCCCGTCTGAGTCCACGCCAACGGCCGCCAGCACGTGGTGCGAGCCCATCTGGATCCCGTCCAGGTAGATCACCAGCAGGTCCCTCGCATCCAGCCGGCGTTCCATCAGCTCCTTCAGCACGCGCTCTGAGGCCTCGATCGCTTCACGGCTCACCGCCGACTTGCTCACCCCGACCGTGTCTGCCATCTCAGGAATCACACGGCCGTACTTCCGCGTGCTGACCCCCGCCATCAGGATCTCGAGCATCCGATCCGCTACGGCGCCTGGCCTCCGCATCGCCGTGTACACCGGCACCTCGACCTCGCCACCCTCCCCGGCGCCCCGGCGCCTGAGCCGTGGCCGCTCCACACGCACCTTCCGGTCCGACAGGTAAACCACACCACCCTGCCGGCCATACCACACCGTGTCGTCTTCCGCTCGTGACCGACCTGCCTGCTTCACGCCTGCCACCCCTTCGGCGCTCATCTCCAGCACCGCCTCGGTCGTCGCGCGTCCCATCACCTCAATCACCTCGTCGATCGCGAGCTCAGCATGCTCCACCAACTCAAGCATCGGCAGCAGAAACTGACCCTCCCGCTTCAGGAACTCCCTGATCGCTCGCTTGTCCGCTCGCTCCGTGACCTCGTACGTTCTCTTCATTGTGGTGGCTCCGTGTGGGGGGTTTTTCCCTGCCCGATCCTACCTGGATCGGGTCCCCCGGAGCCACCACTTCTTTTCTCCCCTATCAGGGACCTTCAACTACCGACGGGACAGCTTCTCAAGGATAGCATCGCACCGGCAAGCACGGTGCATACCGACGGATGGCCAAGCTATCAGGGACTCGCCAAACTGGGCTTTCGCCACACGGTCACGAACCTCTCGACCTCCGGCGATCCCGCGCACGTGCTCATGTCGGCCGTACATCGGGTGGCGTCTCTCCTCAAGCGCTGGGTCCTCGGAACCCGGTCAAGTCCCGAGTTGTGTGTAAAAGTGAGAGGAAGCTCCTCGTCGAGCTCCGGGGGTTCGGCACCTTCAAGGTGCGGCACCGCAAGGCCCGCACGGTGCCTAAGCCAGCCCACGCAATGTGAAACATTGCGGTCTGGCCAAGGGGACGCTGCGCCCCCCTTGAACCCCCAACTTCCCGCGCCGCTGCCGGGGCAGCGAGCGGTGGGTGCCGCCGTCGCGAACCGCGTCGCCGGTGCGCTCTCCGCGGACCCGTCATGGTCGCCGCCCGCGTCAACGTCCGCCGGAAACGCCGCCTAGCGGAACGAGGCTGCGGCGGCAGCGCGGAGGCGAACGTGGTCCGCTCCTGCACGCGCCATTGAGCGCGGGCGGAGCCGTCAAGCCGCGCCCCCACGGTAGCGACTTGTGCCAGTTCGCACGCTGGGCGAACAACGCACGCCGCAGCGGAGCGCGGGCCTCCTTAGGGGATCGAAGGAGCCACGTTCTCCACCCCACCCCGTGTACCCCTCGCCGACCGTCGATCGCGCGTCAGAGGCGATCCTACGGCCCGTAGCTTTCCCAAAATGCCCGTAGAAACGGCCTATGTTAGGTCACCTATAATCCGTACTTGGCACGCAGGAACTCCTGCAGCGGGGTCGGACATGCGTTCGCCACTTCCTGCCAAAGTAGGAAACGGCATCTCTCCCTTAGATCAGCCATCCGTATCGCCGTATGAACCCGCCACCATTCGTGCAATAGATCGGGTCGGCGTCCGTCGCACAGGAGCACAAAGGGGAAAGGAACGTCGCCTCATGAGAGAGGATATCGCGGGACCCCAGGGTGCGCGTCCAGCAGGCCGATGTGGGAGATGCTCGAGGTGAAGTTGACCCGGTTTCGTGGACACATCCAAACTGCGGGAACGGAGGTGTCCAGGCATGTCGAAGAGGAAGGGTCGTATACGGTACGCGCCGGAGTTCCGGCGGCAGATGGTCGAGCTGGTCCGGGCGGGGCGCACGCCGGAAGAGCTGGCGCGCGAGTTCGAGCCCACAGCGAACACGATCCGGAAATGGGTCGAGCAGCTGGACCAGGACGAGGGATTGCGCGCGGATGGGCTAACGAGCGAGGAGCGGACTGAGCTCCGGCAGCTGCGTCGGAAGGTCAAGCAGCTGGAGCTGGAGCGCGAGATTCTGGGAAAAGCCGCGGCCTGGTTCGCCCCCAGGTTCAAGGGGTCGTCGCAACAGCACCGTGTTGAAGGGGGTTTTTGCGCCCCCGATTCCACTGGACAATAGATTGGCGAGGGCGACGGGGTCCAGACAGAGGGGGTTCTTGATCTCTCCAATTCCGAGGGAGTCATGTCGAAGAGGAAGGGTCGTATACGGTACGCGCCGGAGTTCCGGCGGCAGATGGTCGAGCTGGTCCGGGCGGGGCGCACGCCGGAAGAGCTGGCGCGCGAGTTCGAGCCCACAGCGAACACGATCCGGAAATGGGTCGAGCAGCTGGACCAGGACGAGGGATTGCGCGCGGATGGGCTAACGAGCGAGGAGCGGACTGAGCTCCGGCAGCTGCGTCGGAAGGTCAAGCAGCTGGAGCTGGAGCGCGAGATTCTGGGAAAAGCCGCGGCCTGGTTCGCCCGGGAGTCGATCACGTTGCCGAGGCCTTCGGATTCGTGAGGGCGCACCAGGCCGTCTATCCGGTGCAGGCGATGTGCAGGGTGCTCGAGGTGTCGAGGTCGGGCTATTACGCTTGGCGCCGGAGCGAGCCTTCGGCGCGTGCCCAGTCGGACGCGACGCTCACGGCGCGGATCCGAGAAGTGCACGAGGATTCGAGGAAGACCTACGGATCGCCCCGGATCCATGCGGAGCTGCAGGAGGAAGTTTTATTGCACGGGCGCGGAAATCCTGGGTATACTTGCAATTACGAGTTAGGCGTGATCTAGGACCACTCCGGTAATGCGAAAGGACCGCCACCATGACTCGAGCACTGTCGGCGTTGGCCGTGACCCTTGTTCTGCTGCGGCCCTTGGGCGCCCTCACCGCGCAAGACTCGAATGGCTGGGTGCCCACCGGATGGGAGATCTCTCCCTACATCGGCGTCTTCGACGACGTGCTGGAATTCCATCCGGGCGGCAGCAGCTCGATCTTCGTCGACCCGGCCCGGAACGGCACGGGCGGCGGACATATCGCCTACAACTTCGCCTCCGGCTTGTTCGCCGACTTCGAGGGCGGGTACATGCCGTTCGACATGAGGATCCCGACGAGAGGCACGGTGGATCTGGACATGGTCTACGTCAGCGGAGGCGTGGGCTACAGCTTGCCGCTGAGCGGCCAGCTGCAGGCCTACGGAGTGATCGGCCTCGGGGCTGCGAACTGGAGGCCTGAAGAACTCGCCGCCGAGACGGACCTCAGCCTCGCCTACGGTGGCGGGTTCCGGCTCCGCGTGGCGCCTCGCCTCGCCCTGCGGGTCGAGGCGCGCATGCACCAGATCCCGGATGCGCTGGCGAATACGGCTGCCGAACTGGCTGGCTCGGCGGCCCCCTCGGAGGCCTTCTGGGGTTGGGGGCTCACGCTCGGAGCGTCGTACTTCCTTGGAGGAGAGCCCGAGCCGGAGCCCGAGCCGGCACCCGAGCCGGAGCCCGAGCCGGCACCCGAGCCGGAGCCCGAGCCGGAACCTGAGCCGGAGCACGAGCTGGAACCCGAGCTAGAACCCGAGCTGGAACCCGAGCTGGAGCCCGAGGCGGAGCCGAAACCCGAGCCCGAGCTCACCTTCAGCGACGTCCACTTCGCGCACGATTCCGCAGAGCTAGACGGCACGGCGAGCTCGATCCTCGACGGGTCCGGAAGCGCGCTCGCAGACCGTCCGAGCGAGCGGGTCCGCGTCATCGGTCATGCCGACTCCACAGGCCCGGAGGACTACAACCTCGTACTGAGCCTGCGTCGGGCGCAGGCGGTGCGAGACTACCTCGTAGGCAACTTCCCGGGGCTCGACGCGGATCGCTTGCACATTGCCGGCGCGGGCGAATCACAGCCGATGGCCGACAACGCCACGGAGGACGGACGGCGCCAGAACCGCAGGGCCGAGATGTTGCTCGGGCCCGAGGCCACCTTGAGCGACGTGAACTTCGCACACGATTCCGCGGAGCTCGAGAGCGCGGCCAGCTCGATCCTCGACGAGTCGGGAATCCCGCTCACGGACCGTCCGAACGAGCGCATCCTCGTCATCGGTCATGCCGACTCCACAGGCTCTGAGGTCTACAACCTCGTACTGAGCCTGCGTCGGGCGCAGGCGGTGCGAGACTACCTCGTAGGCAACTTCCCGGGGCTCGACGCGGATCGCTTGCACATTGCCGGCGCGGGCGAATCACAGCCGATGGCCGACAACGCCACGGAGGACGGACGGCGCCAGAACCGCAGGGCCGAGATGTTGCTCGGGCCCGAGGCCACCTTGAGCGACGTGAACTTCGCACACGATTCCGCGGAGCTCGAGAGCGCGGCCAGCTCGATCCTCGACGAGTCGGGAATCCCGCTCACGGACCGTCCGAACGAGCGCATCCTCGTCATCGGTCATGCCGACTCCACAGGCTCTGAGGTCTACAACCTCGTACTGAGCCTGCGTCGGGCGCAGGCGGTGCGAGACTACCTGATCGCCAACGTCCCAGGGCTCGACGCCGATCGCGTCGAGGTTGCGGCGTCGGGCGAATCCCAGCCCGTAGCAGACAACGCCACGGAGGACGGACGGCGCCAGAACCGCAGGGTCGAGATCCTGCCCGGGGGTACGCGATAGGATCTTCCGGCGAGAAAAGCGCGGCGAACCGCCCCGGGAGGGGAAAGTCGATTCCCCGCTCGGGGCGTTGCGCCTTTGATCGCCCGTCGGTCGAACTCTCGCTAGGAATACTCTGAATAAGTCGGTCCCCGGGACATTAGATTTACGGGGCGGGAGTTCAAGGGCTGAGCGGGACGATCGGGGAGGCGGACGATGGAGCAGGTGACGATCGCGGATGTGGAGTACGAGGGGAAGAAGCGGCGGACGCGGGCTGGGTGTTGCGAACACCTGGAGGCGGTCAGTGTGGATAGGAACCTAGGGGTACATGTAATCGGTCGACGACCCGGCCCCTTAGCGGTTCCGAAACCACATGGCGCGTCGCCGACCGGCACAGACGGCCTGGCCTTCCCTCACCACGACATCGTGGCGGTCAAGAAGATTGTGCGCCCCCGACCCGAGTCCAGACTCACGTCCGCAGCATCGGGGTCCGTGGGATCGATGGCAGGGCCGCGGTCCGCGATATTGAGTACGCCCCCGGTGAGGTCCATCCTGCTCAGGCCGAAGGGGTCGCGCCAGCGGACGGTGATGTCGTGGCCCATCCAGCCGTCGAAGCGGCCGGTCCGGCGCATATTCCAGTAGCCCGAGACTGAATATACGCTCCAGCTCGTAGTGAGGCGGCCTCGGCTCGCGCGAAGCGATCCATGAACGCGGGCGCGCGGGTAGTCGCCTGGCTGAAGCTCGCCAGCCACCCGGGTCTCTTGCTGGGTCATGCGCAACCAGCGGGTATCCAGCACCAGGTCTGCCCAAGGGGCGTTCCAGTCGAGCCGCGCCCGCACATCGACACCCGACGCATCCGTCTCCCCGCTGTTGACGATCGGGCTATCGATCCGCTCGATCTTACCTTCTTGTGTGCGTATCACCGCCACACCGGGCGGTAACGCTCCCCTGGCCTCGAGGTCAATGATCGATTGCGGGGACAATCGATCCGGCACATCGGAAAGGGCGATCCGGAACCAGTCTGCACTCAGGGATAGCGGCCCCAGTCCCATCACGGCGCCGAGGCTGACGCTCTCGGCGTCGTCCGGCTCTAGGTTCGAATTGCCGCTACTCACCCGCACGACCTGCTCTACGGGGCAGGTCTCCAGCTCTCCCCTATGAGTATTCCTGTCGCAGACCCACGGAAAATCGTTCGAGCTGCGCAGATGTAGTTCGTACAGACTGGGCGGCCTGGAGCCTCTGTCCCAGGAGCCCCGCAGCATCAGGGCATGGTGCAGGCGGAATCGGCTCGCAAGTTGGTGGGAATAGGTAGCGCCGACATCGTCATGACCGTCGACCCGCCCTGCGAGCGTGACATCCCAATCGTGACGCACCGGCAGCGCTACCTCCCCGAAACTCGACCAGCGCTGCCGCTCGCCAGACACCTGGATCCCACCGGCCCCGAGTACGTCTCTCGCGTCATAGGAACGGCCGGAACGGTCCCGATAGGCATGGACATCGCGCCAGTCCTCGGCGACAACCTCGGCGCCCGCCGCCCATCGCGCCTCGCCACCGACGAGCGCGAACATGGGTCCGTCCACGGAGGCGCGGACCATCCTGTGGTCCGTCACCCGATCGCGGGTCAGGCGCAGCGCAGTCTCTCGGATCGCGTCAAGGTTGGCCGGAGAGAGCGGGTTAACGAGGTCATAACGCCCCTCGTCGATGACCTGCTGGATGGCGCTCCCGCTCACGAAGGTATTGCCGTCGACGACGGCTTCGTGGCGGTAGTAGCGCAGGTGCGCGTCATAGCCGATGCCATCCGCGAACTGCCCCTCCAGACCGAGCGCGACGTCATATTCGTCCAGCGTCGTAAGCCACTCGCGGTTGTCGTGGCCAATGAAGCGATGAGACACGCGAAGGGTCTCGGGAAGCGAGTCGATCTCGGGATCGGGCAGCAGCTGGTCCCTGAGCGTCTCCGACGAAACGGAGAACGTGCCGACCGAAGGAGCATAGCGCTCCAGCGTTTCGTCCCTTGCAGCCCGGATATCGAGATAGGCGTCGGCGCCGTCGCCGAACGGATGATCGAGGGCGAGAAACAGGCTTTCACGCCCATAGCGCTCCATGGCCCACGAAATGTCGGCGTAGGCGAAGCCACAACCTGTGCCTGGACTGCCGAGGGGATCAGCGAGCGCGCCCGTGTACATGCGACTGGGACAGTCGCCGAGAGGGCGCGCGATCGAACGGCTCACGACGCCGGGAACGTGAGTGGCGGTGACGTCGCCGTTCTCGTCATAGCTCCTGGTCGCGATGAAGACAGTGTTGCCGCCCACGGAAACGCCGGACGCGTCGGCGAACGTGCCACCCGGCGTCCACTTGGCTCGGCTGTGCTCTCGCGCCGCGTCGGGAATTTCCTCACGTCGGAAGACGTCCACAGCGACGGTCATGTGGCCTTGGCCGACCGCGCCTCCCCACGAGGCGCTACCCTGGTCTGTATCGCCGCCCGCGTCCGTTGGCCGGCCAGCGAAGGCCGAAGCTTCGACGCCGTCGTCGTCGCGCTTGAGCACGATGTTGATCGCACCAGCGATGGCGTGCCCACCGTGCAGTGCGGCGGCGCTGCCGCTCAGGATCTCGATGCGCTCCACCACCGATATCGGCAGGGTAGAGAGATCGATGGTGGAATCGGAGATGCGGCGGCCATTGATCAGATAGGCGACCCGGCTGCCCAGGAACAGCACCCGATGAAGGCCGAAGCTGTTGAAACGTTGCCGGCTCACCAGCAGATCCGAGACAGTGCGCATGCCCGACAGCGCGATCTCCTCGCGATCGATCGCGGCCACGGGGCGTACCGGATCCACCCCCGCCTCGGGGATATGGCTGGCTACCGATGCCTTCCTTTGGACGGCGGTGCCCTGCGCAGGGGCCACAAACAGCGCCGCAGCGATCGTTACGGCGGCGGCAAGCCGGAATAGTGCGGGCGTGCAGCGGCCGTAGGGCGGCATGTGCAAAAACTGCGCGCATGACGACAACTCCATCTCTACGTTTCTCCGTGTGCACCGGTTGCAGCGCTGTTGGGGTTTCTTACAGCGCCGAGACTTCGGCGCCCCACTGGCGGTCACTGGCGCCGACACCATCGACTGACCAGAGTACGGCCGCGTGATGCACCCACCTGCAATGCCGGGTGCCGGAACATAGCCGACACGCCTCCCACTGTCATCCACTTCGACGGCAGTTTGCCCGTCGGCCTCGGACGCCGCGGGCGCATCTCCCGTAAGCCACCCATCTCCGGCCAACCGCCGGCCCGATTCCGGTTCTGCGCGGAGATGCCGGGTCCTCGCCGCCGTTCCCGACTACCGACACGATGGAGACGGCACCATAATCCAGCCATGGTGACTCCCGGCAACACAGCGTCCACGTTCCTGACGTGCTTCTTCGGCCACGGCCTTGAAGACGAGTGGTATATGTTCGAAAGGCTTCAGGCGATGGCGGACGGACGGCACCGGCTCATGGACGATTGGGCGGCCTAACCTGGCCCGAGAGAGTCAAGACCCGGAGGCCGGCGCACACAAGGCCGGTTCTGAGTAAAGGAAGTGTACAGCTTGCGTAAGCTGCTCCTCGTGTGGGACCCCCTTCTCCTCCAAACGGCTCAATAGCCCAGTGACAAGTTGGACCTGCCACCGAGTCAATCCCAAAGTTAGTTGAAACTGGAGCGACCTCCGTCTCAGGCGACGGCATGTGAACGGCTCTCGGGAAGGGTGATCCCGAGGTCCTTCTGGATCGCGGCCCTGAGGAGCGGGAGGTGTCGGTACCCGAGCAACCTCCGGAGCCGTGACTCGATCTCCAGGAGCGTGGTCGCGAGCCATCGGTGCTTCTGGCTCGAGTTCTTCCAGTGGTCCACGCGTCCGCACCTCTGCTCGGCCAGGGCGTTCACGGACTCGAGCACGTTGGTGGTCTTGAGCGACCGGCCGACCAGGGGGAAGACTCCCAGCCGGTGGAGGGTGAGGGTCTCCTCGAACCCCTCATCGAGACTGGCCGCCGCGGACTGGTTCACCCCCGCGAGCTCCTGGCGCAGGGCCTTGAGGTCCTTGACGGCCTCTTCGTACGTGGGCCGCTGGTAGGCGCGCTGCAGACGCTGGCGCCAGCCCTTCTGCTCCGCTCTCGGCAGATACGAGATCACGTTCTCCCGCTTGTGCCACTGGCACCGCTGGATGAGCACCTGTCCCTTGAAGACCGCCAGGACGCCGCTCCGGAGACCGCGGGCTCCATCGATCACCACGAGCGCTCCGGCCGACAGGTCGAGACCTCACTCCTTCAGACTCCGAAGGAAGGATCGGATCACCACGGCGTTCTCCGTGTCGGTCTGGACGAACCCGAGGAAGACCTTGTCCCCCTTGGTCGTCACCCCGAGCGCGACGACCATCTCGTCCTCGGCAAAGCTCTTGCCGTCCAGGACGAGTGCCACCACGTCGTAACCCGAGAGGTCTCGCTCCTGAAACTCCTTCGGCTTCGCGGCCGTGGCCTTCTTGAACTCCCGCGAGACCGTCGACTTCGACAGCCCGATGGCTCCAGGCACCGCCTCGACCGCTGCCTCGTAGTCCCGGCACGAGATCCCGAGCAGCACCTTCCGAAACAGCCCCTCGTCCATCTCGCCGGGCGAGCCATGCAGCTGCTCATACGCCGCCAGCCTCGACTCTCCGGCCGGGCCTCGCACCCGCGGTACTCGCACCGGATGCCGCTGGCCGCCCAACCGCACCGACCCCGGGTTATGCCCATGCCGGTAATGTCGATCGTCCTCGGTCTTCCTGGCGTGACGTTGCCCCGCCAGTTGCTCCACTCCCTCCTCGAGCATCCGGCCCACCTCCGCCAGTCCCAGCGGAATCGGCTGCCGGATCAGCTCCACCCGAGGCTCCAGCTCCAGCGCCTCGATCTCCTCCCAACTCACCTCCCTCGGTTCCCCGAGCCGCCGGTCCTTCTTGCCCCGCTCGACGAGCCTTGGCATCCTTCCCATCGGTGGCCTCCTTCCTCTCTTGTGGTCCCGTGGTGTGGTCGCACACCCACGTTACCTGAGGTTGGAGGCCGCTTCAAACTAAAGATGGGACTCACTCGGAGGACTTGGCCAAAGTCCCGACGTCGCCGGCCGTACGGCTCAGCGCCGACTGAGGAGCCCCACTGCCTGAGACGCATGGTGCCCATCGTGATCAGCGACCCGGCCACGAGGAGCCAGGCCCGCTCGCCGGAACGGCCTTAGCCGCGCTCGCGGTGCCGCTTCTCTGGTGGCGACCTGCTTACCGCGGCGGCGCGACCTCACTCGGCACGGGCTCGAGCCTCACTACGGAAGTGAGCTGCGGCGGATCACTGCGGTCGTCGATCGCGAGATAGATGAAGCCGTCCGGGTCCTGACGGACGTCGCGGATGCGTCCCAGGTCTCCCACCAGCAGTGGCTCCACGCTCTCCACCTCGTTCCCCGAAAGCGTCAGGCGTGCCAGCTGCTCCCCGGCCAGACCACCTACGAATATGTTGCCCCGCCACCACGGGAACCGGTCACCGGTGTAGACCATGAGGCCCGAGGTGGCGATAGAGGGCACCCACACGAAGCGGGGTGACTCTAACCCCTCGCGGTGGGACTCCGTGGTGAAGACCGAGCCATCGTAGTTGATGCCGTGGGAGACCACCGGCCAGCCGTAGTTCCGGCCCGGCAGGATCAAGTTTAGCTCGTCCCCTCCGCGCGGCCCGTGCTCGTTCTCCCAGAGCTCTCCGGTGAGCGGGTGCACCGCGAGCCCCTGCATGTTGCGGTGTCCCCAGCTCCAGATCTCCGGCAGCGCGTCCGCACGTCTGACCAGTGGATTGTCGGCCGGAACCCTGCCATTGTCGTGCAAGCGGATGATCTTGCCATAGTGGTTGGTGAGATCCTGCGCGGGATGCTCGGCCATCATGTCGGGGGGATACAGCCGGTCGCCGACGGCGAGGAAGAGGTACCCACTCCTGTCGAACGCCATCCTCCCCGAGAAGTGGTTGTTGTTCGTTCCCCAGGCGTTCGCCTCGAAGATCTCCTCGACGTTCACGAGACGGCCACTCTCGAGACGCCCCCGCACCACGGTCGTGGTGCCGCTGGAATCGTTAGCGCTAGGCTTGCCGTAGCTCAAGTACACCAGCCGGTTGGTGGCGAAGCTCGGGTGGAGGAGTACGTCCATGAGCCCGCCCTGGCCACGATCTCGATAGACCCGCGGGACTCCCGCGACCGGCTCCGCCAGGAGCTTTCCGTCGCGGACCATGCGCAGACGGCCGGCGCGCTCGACCAATAGCATCTCACCCGTTGGGAGCCAGGCCATCGACCAGGGGTGATCGAGCCCCTCGGCCACGGTCGCGACACGGAAACTGTGACGCGCCGACTCGTAGACCTGATCCTCACCGGTGGGTGCGGCAGTTGTGGACTGCGCGAGCAGGGCGGGCGCGATGGCCACAGTGAGCACGGTCCCCAGCAAGAGGCCGGAGCAGCGAAGGAAGCGAGCGTGCATGATCCCTCCTGGCAGTTTACTTCACACCGGCAAGCATGGCGACGTTCAGGGCCGCCCATTGCGGCTCCTTGTATGCGTTGGCCGCTACTGCTGTTCCACAGCTGGTCGGGGCCGCCCGACCGGGCCTCGAGGCATCACCGGCCGTCGCCGTGAGTCAATCCCAAAGTTAGTTGAAACTGGAGCGACCTCCGTCTCAGGCGACAGCATGTGAACGGCTCTCGGGAAGGGTGATCCCGAGGTCCTTCTGGATCGCGGCCCTGAGGAGCGGGAGGTGTCGGTACCCGAGCAACCTCCGGAGCCGTGACTCGATCTCCAGGAGCGTGGTCGCGAGCCATCGGTGCTTCTGGCTCGAGTTCTTCCAGTGGTCGACGCGTCCGCACCTCTGCTCGGCCAGGGCGTTCACGGACTCGAGCACGTTGGTGGTCTTGAGCGACTGGCCGACCAGGGGGAAGACTCCCAGCCGGTGGAGGGTGAGGGTCTCCTCGAACCCCTCATCGAGACTGGCCGCCGCGGACTGGTTCACCCCCGCGAGCTCCTGGCGCAGGGCCTTGAGGTCCTTGACGGCCTCTTCGTACGTGGGCCGCTGGTAGGCGCGCTGCAGACGCTGGCGCCAGCCCTTCTGCTCCGCTCTCGGCAGATACGAGATCACGTTCTCCCGCTTGTGCCACTGGCACCGCTGGATGAGCACCTGTCCCTTGAAGACCGCCAGGACGCCGCTCCGGAGACCGCGGGCTCCATCGATCACCACGAGCGCTCCGGCCGACAGGTCGAGACCTCACTCCTTCAGACTCCGAAGGAAGGATCGGATCACCACGGCGTTCTCCGTGTCGGTCTGGACGAACCCGAGGAAGACCTTGTCCCCCTTGCTCGTCACCCCGAGCGCGACGACCATCTCGTCCTCGGCAAAGCTCTTGCCGTCCAGGACGAGTGCCACCACGTCGTAACCCGAGAGGTCCCGCTCCTGAAACTCCTTCAGCTTCGCGGCCGTGGCCTTCTTGAACTCCCGCGAGACCGTCGACTTCGACAGCCCGATGGCTCCAGGCACCGCCTCGACCGCTGCCTCGTAGTCCCGGCACGAGATCCCGAGCAGCACCTTCCGAAACAGCCCCTCGTCCATCTCGCCGGGCGAGCCATGCAGCTGCTCATACGCCGCCAGCCTCGACTCTCCGGCCGGGCCTCGCACCCGCGGTACTCGCACCGGATGCCGCTGGCCGCCCAACCGCACCGACCCCGGGTTATGCCCATGCCGGTAATGTCGATCGTCCTCGGTCTTCCTGGCGTGACGTTGCCCCGCCAGTTGCTCCACTTCCTCCTCGAGCATCCGGCCCACCTCCGCCAGTCCCAGCGGAATCAGCTGCCGGATCAGCTCCACCCGAGGCTCCAGCTCCAGCGCCTCGATCTCCTCCCAACTCACCTCCCTCGGTTCCCCGAGCCGCCGGTCCTTCTTGCCCCGCTCGACGAGCCTTGGCATCCTCCCCATCGGTGGCCTCCTTCCTCTCTTGTGGTCCCGTGGTGTGGTCGCACACCCACGTTACCTGAGGTTGGAGGCCGCTTCAATTTCAACTAAAGATGGGACTCACTCGCACCGGAGTCGGGCAAGGATCAGCGGCCAGAACGGCGCCGGGTACTCGAAGCGACGCACGGCAAGGAGGATCGCCGTGTCGGCGAGGGCAGTGGTGAGGCCCGCGCTGATCTTCCAGGGCTGGGAACTGTTCCTGGTAGGCCGCCTCACGACCGACCACGATTGAGGCGCTGCTCAGGCTCTCGAGCACGTCCTCTGGCAGAGCCTAGTCCGCTTCTGGTACTTGGGGGGACCTCCTGGGATAACGCCCCGCCTTCCGTGGTTGACACCGCGTGAAGCGGGCCCCTCAATGCAATGGATAGGGAGACTCTGAAGACGTTCGAGCAGGCGCAGGCGGGCGCGTTGCAGGACCGGGATCCTCGTCATGATCCGTCCGTCTACATGGACGCCATAGCTAGGGACCAGGAAGACGGAGCCGCGATGATTGCCCATCCCCGGGGACGCGAAACCGCGCCAGAGTCCTTCGGCTGGACGGGGCACCGGGCCGCCTGGATCGCCCTCGACGAGACCGCCATGGCGCTCCACTCCTGTGGCACGGCGGACCGCCGCCTCGGGAAGGCACTCAGGGGGCGCGGCCGCCGGATCGGAGTCGGGGCCGTCGCCCGGACTCGGACAGACCTGCAACGGGTCCGGACGATGTTCGACAACCGGGCCCGAGCATCCGGCCTTTCCGAACTCGACGCCACAGCCAGACGCGAAACCGCCCGGATCGAGCAAGCCATACTTCAAGGGGATAACCGGCTGCTCGAGGAGAAATACGGCAGCCTGCAGTACGGACTCGACCGAATCCTTGAGTTGAGAAGACAGGCACGCCAGCAGGCCGGCTGCGGGCTGATCCACGGAGGCAGCACCTGGCAAACGGTGTGCCTTTCCGGGGTGCATTTCCGTTGACAAGCTTGCGTGTCATGCCACAACTGGAACGTGAAAACAACACGGGGGGTCGATTCACACTTTGCTCAGGCAGCGATTCACACGGGACTTCCTGCGTATCCGCTGGCGCGGTCGCATCTTACGCTTCTGCGGCCAGGCCGGTCAGCGCCGAACGGGCGGCACCGACCGGAACGGGAGCGACCCCCCAAGCCGAGGGCTTGGTACGGGCGCGGGGCCCTGCGTGTTTTCACACGCTGCCCCCGCCCTCCAGGGGTCGCTCCCGTTCCAATGATCCCTCGCGGGAAGGCCATCGAGCGCCGGTGGCGGCGGTGCCGTGCGGCGATCAGCCATCAGCGCACCGGCAGGGGGGTTCGGGGGGCGGCGCACCTCGCCCGCCCGCTGCCGGGCGGCAGCGGCGCGGGAAGCTGGGGGATCGAAGGGGTGGCTTCGCCCCCCCCCCTTCGATCCCCCGTGACGGCGCGTCCGAAGGTCAACAAAAGTAAACAGCCCGCGCGGGATCGGCGGTCGCCTGTCACGCTCTGTCATGGCGTGACACCGAACGGAGAGCGGTAGGGCCCCCTCCGTTATCCGCCGTCCGGAGAGGGAGGCGAGCGAGTTTTGCGAGCGGATTCGCCCCGCTGGCGGAAGAGCGGACGGAAGTACGCCGGGGCTATTGAGCCGATGGGACCCGCTCCCCCGGCTACGGACCCCGGATAGCGGGAGGGGGCTTGTAGCGTGTAACGATCGAAGGCTCCGGAAGCTCCCCCGGATCCAGCCAAAGCCCTGGCGACGGCGCGGGACCCTGCCCCTCTCCCGGTCTGGGGGGCGTGAACGCACCCGCACACCGGTCCGTCCGGCCTTCACGATGGACGAGCGGCCCTACTTGAAGCTGTCGAGAGAGTGAGGAGGGAGCTGCGTGACCGACTTGGAACGGCAACTGACGGCCGCCTTGGAGAGGTTGTCCGCGCAGTACGAGACGGAACAGCGGCGGCACTCCGAGCACGTCGAAGCCTTGCGGCGGCAGGTCGAGCGGCTGAGCGCGCAGGTGACCGACTTGACCGGATACTCCGGGACCTACGGCGCAGGGCAAGGCATCAGGTGGAGGTGACGAGGCGGCTGGTGGAAATGACGAGGCAGCACGGGCCGGACCGGGATCATGGTCCCAGCCGGTAGAGGGAGTCCCGGCAGCGGGAATCAGCCCGGACGCTACGAGCATCGACGAAGGTCTTGGGCGCTATTGAACCGGCTCGAACTGTCCGAAGTACTCGGCGACGTTGCCGCTTATCTCGACGTTGAGCCTCTCGTCCAGAGAGCAGTTATCGAATAGCCAATTCAGCGCTTCGTGAATGACAGCTCACGAAATCAAGCAGGTCAGGACCAAAGCTGATGACCCCCGGCCTCACCGGCGTGACCGAACACAAGCAGGATGCGATCACCCCCAGCGTCACTCCGTCCGCTTATGTGTAACTGTAACTTATTGTTAAATCTTAACTTATAGAATAACGACTCAATTGAATATCACTTTGGATATGTAAGTTCTCTTCGTAGCGCGGGCGGGCCGACGTCGAGAGCGAGCGCACTCAGCAGGTCACCCGCATCGGCAACAACCTGAGACAGCTCGCTCGCTCGGCGAACGCCAACGCCTCGGCGGTCGAGGTGATCGCCAACCTCGTGGTGTTCAAGCGCGAACTGCGCAAACTTACGCGCATCGGCGGCGGGGATACACACTACAGTTCCTAGCGCTTAGCAGCGGCTCGGCCCGCCTAGCGGTCAATTGTCCCCTCGGTGAACGCGACGCGATGGGGCGCCACCGTTGATCACGTCGCCCGCGACGCCGTACGTGCCCGCGCCCCCGATGCGGCTCCCCGCCAGAGCGAGGGCCACGAGAGCGCCCGACATGCCACCCCCCGCGACGGCCCATTCGCCGGGGCCCCTGGATCTCCGCACCATGAAGGCCCCCACGGCCGTCACGCCGCCGAGGTACAAAACGATCGTCGCTACCGCGACGTAATCCAAGGGAGATCCCTCCCTACGGCCCGTGAAACGTCGGCATTCAGCTCAGACGTTGAACCGAGAGTCTGCATAGGGGGCCCAAACCGGCGGACTTCGCCTACTTACGCCATTTCGTCGCCGAGTCTCGCCGGGCTCTGTTCGGGTTCCGCCGCCTTTCGCCGCCTCTCGGGACACATTCGGGACACAGTCCAAGCGGTGACAGAAGGCACTGCTATTGTCACCGCGGCTGGGTGGGGTGGGACTGCTCACCGGCGCGATAACTGCATACAGCCGGCGTCGATCATTTGAAGGAAGTCCTGTGCGTCTGAGAAGTAATTCTTAAACGCCAGCCTCACCTCCGCATTGGTGTCCGCCCGTACTAAGACGACATCTCTTTCAGGCCACATCTTCTCGAGCTCGAACAAAGCCCGCACCGCTGTGGTCGCGTCACGGTACGTGAGTATCTCGAAGTCGTCCTCGCCCTCAGCCACTTCTGTGAACATCAATATCGCATTCTTGTTCTTCGACACTGCGTCGTCCGCCGCGTTGAGGCCTCGAAGCGTTCCCAAGAGAACGAGCTCCTCGTCGAGCGCGAGGAAACGTGCAACCAGCTTGCGGCCAGACATATCGGGGAACGGCCCGGTATGCTGCTCCTCTGTCCGAGCCAAGATTTCACTCGCGAGTGCCATGGCCTTCTCGTAGCGATCGTCTCCTTGCCGAAACTTCGGCTGGCTCTCCGTAATGAGCCCGATCACTTCCACCGCCGTAGCCCAAGCATGCTGAACGAGAGTGCGGTACTGGATTTCAACATTGAGGCCGGTTAATGCCTGCCCAGCTTCCGACCGAACGTCATACTCGTACACATCGTGTATCCCACGGTAGCCGGTGGCTTTGGGTCTCTTGATGTAGTCGTACTTGTCGAGGTCGTTACGACGTCTGTGTTTGAAGCGCGCGTTTTGGAATTCGTCACGGAATTCGTATAGATCCTCCAAGCTCTCGAAGATCAAACGACACCCCGCAACGTCGTCCATCCGAGCAAGCTGCATCTTGGGGAATCGCTGGAGCTTGTCGAAGATCGTGCGCCGTCGCTTGTGCCTTTGGGCAACCACTATCGGCCTCTTGCGGGTGCGGACGCGCAGGATCGCTTGAAACGTATTCAGGACCGCGCGGTGCGCCGCCCTCCACTCATCGATGGTCCTAAGTTCGGCATAGGTGGCCTTGTTGGTCCGGACCGCCTCGCCCGCGCTGTTGACGCGTGACTTGGAACCGCCGGGAAACTCGGTATAGGTGACCATCACCCCTACAGCTCCTCGGCCAGCTTCACGAGCTCCCCTGCCCCGTCACGGGCCATGTCGCTCGATGAAGCTTTGGCCCGTAATGACGGTTTGATCGCGATCCAGTGCAAAGAAGTCCTCGCTCACAGAGTACACGTGCTGGTCTGCGGCAAGACACGTCAGACCGTTTAGCATCGCTACTCCCTCTCTGCCTATGTCTCTCTGAGAGGGCTGATCTTCCCAGCGACCAATCAACGCGTGCCGCCGGCCAAGCGGAAAGGTGACTTCAGTGTCCGGCATCGCGAAGCCAGGACTATAGAAGGCAGGGACATCTCCCCGCGTCCAACTAATCGAGACAGGGCGATCGGAAGTGATCAACGGCCCGGTTTCCGTTGGATCACACGTCGCTATCATCCAACTACGCTTGGCGAGCAAGTCATATATCTCTGGAGAGACCTTCAATCCCTGCAAGGTCAACCACGTCTGATTCGCCTCGAGAGAGAGACCTCCGCTCTCCCACCCCACCCTCATTTTTTTGAGGGTTGGGTAATCTGATGTGTCCATGCCTAGCTCTCGCTGTGATTCCAGGAACCGCTCATATTTGTCAGGATCCTGCAAGAGGTCGTTGGCAAACTGTTTACCGACATCCTCGATAACGGACGCGAAGAGTTTCCGCACGGCAGGCACCCGTATCGATAGCATCGCCACCAGGTTGAGCACCAATGCTACATCGTCTGGGTCGACCGAAATCGAGGAGTCTATGAGCCTTCCAAGCACAGGGGCCACCTGCCCCTCTACCTGGGGAAAAGCATACTCAATGGCGTTGGGCTCGAGATCCTGGTGCTCGACCCTGTAGAGATCGCGCTGATGGGCGAGTGTCCGTGGCGTTCCTCCGAAAATCCTACCATCAGATTTGGCAATGGCGCGGAGCCTACCGTCCTGAGAGCCCTCCTCCGTAAAGCCGGCGAGATAGAAGGCGGGCACATAGTGATGCTTGCGAGGTTCCGATGCTCCCGGCCTTTCCGTCGGTGAACGTCCCTCCATCACCTCCGCTCCTCATCCAGCAACCGCCGGAGTTCGGGGTCAGAGCGACCCTCCTCCCGTAGGCCCTCGCTCACTTCATTCACCGAACAGCCCGATCACCAAGCCGGCGACACGAATCACCCAATAGATTGTTACACCGAGGCCAGCCAAGAGGAGAGCGATCAGAGGGCCGGTCCACCATGTTGGGTAGATGCGCTCGATCTTGACCGGAACATTTTGCGCCACTCCCGCATCGGAGCGGAGGTTGAGGAGAGACGGAAAGTAGCCGAGCCCTACGATCTGCAAGCTTACGATCTCCTGCGGCGCCAGCCGAGGGATGGTCAGAACGAAGTGACCATCCTCGCTCACGTACTCCTCGTGGGGGATGATCGGATACATTTGAAGGTCGGCCAGCTCGCCCGAAAGGATGATCTGGACGTCTCCGGCAGCCCGTCGCCCGAGATTCTGCACGGTGAGTGCACTGGTTTGGAAAGAAACGGGCGGACCGGGATCGGCGTCGATGTCGAAGTTGGCCACATGCGGAAACCAGTAGACAAGCTTTGCCTTGGGCTGAAATCGCGTGATCAGTATGCCCACCACGAGGCTCACGATGCCCGTGAGGATGTAACCGGCTAAACCTTCCATTACCTCAGTCCCTCAAAGGTTTTCCTCGAGAACGGGCGGCCGTCAGTGCGTGGGAGTGGCTATCGGGACGCTTCACGATACGAGGCGAATCGATGACGCCTTCGGGAACCGCAGCTGAAACTCTGGCTCGTACCACGGCACCAATGACGCCAACTCGCGATCGGAATACCCGGTCGACCGAAGCTCCTCGATCACTGTGTAGATGGTCTGCGGACTCTCGATCGGAGGGTCGGACTCGACGGGCTCGCGTTTACGCCAGCCGGCGCGTCCAAGTTCGATCATTAGATATCGATGCCGTTTCTCGGGAATTACGCGAAGATCCTTCGCTGCTTTCCGGATAAGAGCAGCCATCGAGATGCCCCAGAACATCTTGAGCTGCATCGAGGAGGAGAAGCTGATGGGCTTCCGGCTAGGGCATCGAGGAGGACGAGGCAATAACTCCCCGACCCTTCATATTCATCGGCACACGCGCGTGGTTCAGAGAGACGCTTCGGCTGCATTGTTGGATCTGAACGATCAGGGACCTGCCCCAGGCTCCCTGCTCAGATAGGCCGCCCAGTCACCCATGAGCCGGCGGCGGCGCTCGAACAGGTCCGTACGCCGATAGGCCGCCTCAACCCTGTTCTGGACGACGTGCGCCAAGGCTGCCTCGATGACCTCGCGGGGATGATCCGTCTCCTCGGCCGCCCAGTCGCGGAAGCTCGAGCGAAAGCCGTGTGGCACGGCCGCGATCTTGTGCTTCCCGAGCACCCGGCGCAGTTGCTTCTCCTCGAGCTGCTTGCCGACCCGATTGGGAAACAAGAACGGGCTGGTTCCCTCCACGAGCGTCCGTGCCTCGTCCAGAATCTCCACGGCCCGGCCACACAGCGGCACCCGGTGCTCCCGGTTCGACTTCATCCGCTTAGCCGGTACGGTCCACACGCCGTTCTCCCGATCGATCTCGGTCCACTCGGCCCACCGCACCTCACCCCATCGTGCAGCCGTCAGCACCAGGAACTCGAATGCCAGCCGGACGGCCAGCGGCACCGTCGATTCCCGCGCCGTCCGGATGGCCGCGGCCACCTCGCGATGCGGCAAGGCCCGCATGTGCTGCACAACGTTATGCTGTGGACCCAGGACCGGGTCGATCCGGTCACAGGGGTTGTCGATCCGGAACTCCATCGCTACCGCCCACTCCAACACCGCGCGGATGCGCTGCCGCAACCGCCGGGCGGTGTCCGCCTTCTCGTGCCAGATGGGAGCGAGGATCTCCAGCACGTCGGCGCTAGTGACCTCCGAGACCGGCATCTTCCCGATGCGCGGGAAGGCGTACCGCTCGAAGGTCAAGATCCACTCGCGGCCGTGCGCCCGATTTCGCCAGCCGGCTTGCTTCTGTATCTACCACACGCGCGGTGGCTTCGGCGAAGCTCGGTACGCCCTGCCTACGACGCTTCTCGGCAAGCGGGTCGCCGCCCTCGCGGGCCAGCTTGCGGTTGGCCAGCGCCTTTTCCCGGGCCTCGGCGAGGGAGACCAGCGCGACGCTGCCGAGCCCGAGCTCGCGGCGCCGACCGCGGATGAGCAGGCGCTGAATCCAGCTTCGGGTTCCGCTCGGCTGGACGAAGAGGTACAAACCGTTGCCGTCCGCGTGTCTTCCAGGCGGGGCAGTGCGCACGAAGGCGGCCGACAGGGCCTTGTCTGGATGGCGGCCCTTGGGCTTGGTTTTACGCGGCGGAGTGGCCTTGTTCGTTACAGTAACCATCCCCACATAATATAGGGGATGGCAGTGGATATCAATGGATGTTGTGAGCGGAGTGCGTTGCTAGTCTATGCTCGTAACTTACTGTTATCACAGTCATTTATGGACTTAACTGGACGATACTGCACACCGGTCCAGATAGTCTGCCCATTCCTGGGTCGTGCGTGGCTGCCCGAGCACCCGGCACGCTCTCCTCTCCGACGCCCCGAGCTGCTGACGGCTAATGGGCGCGGCGTTTCAACGGACCGGACCAGCGGCCTCCCGGTTTCGACGCTCGCTGGCCAGATAGGCCGACCGGTCGTCCATGAGTCGGCCAAAGTGGGATCGCTTCGGTCGTAACCGTTCGGTCGAG
This sequence comes from Longimicrobiales bacterium, assembly GCA_965237965.1. GTDB lineage: Bacteria > Gemmatimonadota > Gemmatimonadetes > Longimicrobiales > Gaopeijiaceae > UBA2988. The sequence continues at coordinate 1,098,449 of CBDEGT010000003.1, read as the reverse complement.
GTATGGAATCACCCTGCCGACGGGTGAGGCTCGGTGCGCACGGGCGACCGGACTTCTTTGATGGCAGCCACTTTCAACCTCCTCCCGGTCCGCGTCATCACACCACGACCGAACGGCTACCTTCGGTCGGCGCTCACCCGGCGGCGCCTCGTATCGGGCGCGGCCAACCCCTGCTGCAGCCGCCCGTTCGTTTTGTATATCCGAAGTGATCCACAGCGTATCGGTGACCGGATAACCGCAAGCGTAGCAATGGGTTACTGAATCATTCGCCGGTTCAGGAAGTACTTGGTCGTGGGATCGAGCGGATCCGCCTGCGCCGTTGCGGCCTCGTAGGCCACGGCCTCGGCGCGGCCGACCTCGTCGACCCGCACGACGATGGGACGGGGCGGCTCGACGGTCGCGACACGGAGCAGGAGCACGCCGAGCATGAGGCACGCTCCCGCGAGAACGACCGCAAGAGTCCGGAGCTTCCGGTTCGCCTCGACGGTCTCGCCCCAGATCTCCGCGTACTCGCGGCCGGCATCGCGTTCTCGTTTCATCTTTAACCTCCGGGGATCGGGGGGCGGGCCGGGTTAGCGGCGGCGGAGAGGCGTCCGCCTCCACGCACCATGAGCGCCATCATGCCCGACCCGACGGATCCGGACCCGGAGACGAGCATCGCGGCGAGCTCGCCCACCTTCATGCCGGCCATCAGGCCGGAGACGACGAGCGGGAGGAGGACGACGACCCAGAGCCCGAGCTCGGCGGGGTCGGAGGAGCCGGTGCCCATCAAGGCGCCGGTGTAGGTCGTGACGTAGCCCATGCCCACGCCCATGAAGACGCGGAGGATCGCTCCGGCCACGACGCCGTAGAGCGTGTAGACCATGAGCGTGCGGAACCATCCCCAGAACAGGAACGCGAGCGGCTCGAAGAGCAGCCAGGGGATGAACACCGGGCCCAAGAGGATCACGATCGCGAGCGCCACCTGCGCCCAGATCACCTGCGCGTAGGTCAGGCAGAAGAGCGCGACCAGGCCGAGCACGAGCGGCACGCCCATCATCAGCGCGACGAGGGACGAGAAGAACACGCTCACGCCCTCGGTCACGATGGTCATCAGGCTCCCGCCGGACCATGCCGCTCCGAGCCGTGCGGCGAACGCTTGCACCAGCGCGGTCATCTCCGTGTAGCCGACGGATACGACATCGGAGATGAACAGGTTCTGGAGCCAGATCCCTCCGGCCGCCACCATGGCCGGAAACGTGAAGCCCACGCCCGGGATCGGGACGCTGTAGTAGTGGAGCAGCGTCCTGGGGATCGCGATCCCGAGCACGACCCGCACGAGCGCCCACGGCTCGAGCGTGCCGCTGTAGGCGATCTTGAGCCCGCTCCAGGCGACGACGATGGCGGCGAGGCCGCCCCACAGCTGGTGGCCGAGCGTCAGCACGTCGGGCGCGGCGCCACCGACCACGGTATCGAGCACGACGTCCAGGAACCCCTTGAAGTCCTGGAGCTGATCCGCTGGGATCTGGGCCGGGACGTTCGGATCGATCGACTGCGGTGGCAGGAGTTGCATGACAGTCGCTCCCGGGGCCTAAACTTGGCCGCCCATGTAGAACGACGGGACCTTGAACAGGAGCCCTTCCCGGAGCCGGTCGCGGTTCTGGAACGCGGCCGCACGCATCGCATCGGCCATCGCGTTCGTACGGAGGCGCGCGTCCCTCCACTCGGCGAGCCGCTCGAGCCGGTCGATCTCGGCCTGCTGCATCCGGTTCGCCTGCTCGACGGCCTGATAGGCGAGCACCTGCGCCACGGCGGCGTTGATCCGGCCCTGGGTCAGCGCGGCCGCCACTTGCGCCTGCTGGAGCGCCGTGTTCGACAGATTGCTGTTTTCTGTCTTGTGACGTTCAGGGACGTTCTCTGACATCCCAATAAGTGTTATTATAAAAGGGATTATGGGATATTCCACCTCCAGAACGATCCCTTCCCACTCCTTGACAGCCCGGTGATTATTGGGGCATTATTTAGGGGCATACTTCCGTATATATTACAGGATGCCCCAACATGCCGCTCACCGACACCGCCATCCGCAAGGCCAAGCCCCGCGAGAAACCGCGCAAGCTCTACGACAGCCGCGGCCTGTATCTCGAAATCGCTCCGCGCGGCACCAAGGCTTGGCGCTTCAAGTACCGCTTCGCCGGCAGGGAGAAGCGCATCTCGATGGGGATCTTTCCCGAGGTCTCGCTGAAGCTCGCCCGGCGGCGGAGGGACGAGGCCCGCAAGCTTCTGGCCCGAGACATCGACCCGAGCGCGTACCGCAAGGCCCAGAAGCGGTCGAGTCGCCAGTGGGCCCGGAACAGCTTCGAGGCGGTGGCCTCCGAATGGCTGGCCAAGCACTCGCCGAACTGGTCCAAGGGTTGGGTTCGGCGGCTTGAGCACGAACTTGGGCGCGAGGTCTTCCCCTACATCGGCGCGAGTCCGGTCGCTCAACTCACGGCGCCTGACCTGCTGGCCGTGGTCCGCCGCGTCGAGGAATGCGGCCACCTGAGGAAGGCGCACACCGTCCTCCAGACTTGCGGGCGGGTGCTGCGCTACGCGGTGGCGACGGGCCGTGCGGAGCGGGACGTGTCGTCGGACCTGCGCGGGGCGCTGCCGCCCGTCAGAACGAAGCACTTCGTGGCGATCATCGACCCGAAGGAGGTCGGTCCGTTGCTCCGGCAGTTGGACGGCTACTCCGGAACGCTTCCGGTACGTTGCGCGCTCCGTCTCGCACCGCTGGTGTTCGTGCGCCTCGGCGAGTTGGTCACGGCGGAGTGGGCCGGCATCGACCTAGAGGCGGCCGAGTGGCGCTACACCGTGACCAAGACCGGCAGGCCTCATGTGGTGCCCCTGGCGCGTCAGGCGGTCGCGATCCTGCGCGAGGTCCAACCCCTCACGGGGCACCGCCGCTACGTCTTCCCGAACGCGCGCCATCGGCACCTGGAGCTGCCGATGAGCCGAGGCACGCTCTGGAGCGCGTTCCGGGCGTTGGACATCCCCAAGGACCGGATGACGATGCATGGGTTCCGCGCGATGGCCCGCACCATTCTGGACGAGGTGCTGGGGTTCCGGCCCGACTTCATCGAGCACCAGTTGGCCCACGCCGTCAGGGACCCCAATGGTCGGGCCTACAACCGGACGGCGTTCCTGCCCGAGCGGCGCGGGATGATGCAGGCTTGGGCCGACTATCTGGACCGGCTCCGGGCCGGGGAGATCGAGCCCAGGCCTCACAAGGCACCGGGGTTGCCTTCAGATCACCGTAAGTCGCCGGATTCCGGGATCAGGGAGTCCTTGTTGCGCCTGTTCAGGAACTCTCGATAGCCACCGTCCGCCAAGACGCAGAGCCAGCCCGCGTACATCTTGCGAATGCCAGCCCGGTTCATGATGGATACGCTGGTTGTTCTCCCGCCGCCGGGCTTCGGTGCGACGATCGCACCCCAGTGGGACTCCGTGAGAGCGCTGGAATAGAACATGGCGGCGATGCGGGGGCGCTGGTCAACGAAATCCCAGAGAACACCGACCAAATTGTTAGTCTCCCGATGGTGTGCCTTCCAGTCGTACCCGGTCATGCAGACGATTCGTGGGTCGCCAAGCTCTGGACGCGATATACCTCTGGCGCGGCATACCTTGGGGCTTGGCACACTACCGCAAGTCGCCTTCACCTCGATTCCGCCAGACGCGAACGGGCTGAATGGTCCCTTTTCGTTCATCAGCCCTCTGAGCCGCTCAAGCTCGCGGCGCCCGCGTCGGTCCATCAGGAGAAGATCAGGGTAGCCGTCCTGGTGCGGGTTCAACCGGAATAGACCCTGGTTCGACCGAGCGATACCCGTCGCCACCAGTTCACCCACGAAGGCGCTCAGGTTACGCAATCCCAGCACTCGTGCGATGTCGAGGTCGGCAGCGTACATATCGTCGATGAACCCGTGCGCTAGGTCGATCGAGCCTCTCAGGACGGAGATCGGGAACGGAACGAACGCGCGCCCCTCTCGGGCAAGGCCGATGCGCTCCAGGTCTCTCACAACGTAATGGGCGGGGAATCGGAGCCCGGTCGGCGATGGCCGACGAAGCAGATCCTCCACTCGTACGGCGAAGCAGTCAGCTAACTTCTCAAGAGTACCCAACGTCGGACTCTTGAGACCCCGTTCAAGTTGGCTGACGTAGGTACGGTCGAGTCCCGCAGCAGCCGCTAGTCGTTCTTGGCTAAGGCCGGCCCGTTCGCGGTAGTGGCGAAGGGTATCCGGAAAGATGTTTGACGCGCGCATGTCGACACCAACCGTATCGGACCGCAGGCCCGACATCGACGGACTATAGTCTACATACAGCTTTACAGGCGGCTAGGGAGGCCGCTATTCTTCGGAGGCGGCCGCGTGGTCTAGTGACAAGGACCGGCGGGAGCGGGCGGTCAGGGACGGCTGTTGACGGAAACCGAACCGCCACGCCAATCTGCTAGCGACGGGTGTACGAGCTCCTGCGGTTCGACCCACAGCCAGGACTCCGGTCGCCGTGCCCACACGGCGGCGCGGAGCGGGCGCAGAGCAGGAAGTGGATGAGGCTGGCCGAGGGAGGTGGGCCACAAGGATGGAGGAAATGACCGCAGCCAACGCGACGGCCATCAGCCTTTTTTCGTCCGGAGGCATCGGCGATCTCCCCTTGCGCCGCGCTGGGTTCAACATCCTAGTGTCGAACGAGATCCGTGCCGACAGACACGCGGTCTTCTCGTTCAACTTCCCCGACGCCCACTCCATCACGGCTGACATATGGGACGCCGTTGACGAGGTGGAGCGACACACGCGTCGCCGGTTGGGTCCGCACGGTCTGACCCTCCTGTACGCTACGCCCCCGTGCCAAGGGATGTCGAAGAACGGGCGTGGCAAGCTCCTTTCCGCGATTCGCGCGGGTCATAAGCCGAAATTCGACGAGCGGAACCGTCTCATCGTCCCCACCATGGAATTGGCGCGGCGCCTCCAGCCCGAGCTCGTGCTGCTAGAGAACGTCCCGGAGATGAAGGACACTGTGATCTTGGACGAAGACGGCGAACCGAAGGGAATCCTCGACTTCGTTTCGGAGGCGCTTGGCCCGGAATACATGGGCGGAGGAGAGGTCGTGGAATTCGCGAACTACGGCGTGCCCCAACGACGACAGCGACTCATTACGGTGTTTTCCCGGAACGACCGTATGAAGGACTGGTGGTCTGATCAGCGGTCGTTCATGCCGCGAAAGACGCACACCGAAGGCGCGCTGCCGGGCACCCACCCTTGGGTAACCGTGCGAGACGCGGTAGCGGACCTGCCGCCGCTCGACGCGCGGTGTGCCGAGTCAGCCGTGTCCGACATTCCCTTTCATCGCGTTCCGCTGCTGGACGAGATGAAGTACTGGTGGGTAGCGAACACACCGGCGGAACGTAGCGCTTTCGACAATCAATGTCTCGAGTGCGGATTCACTGGGAACCCCACGCATCTGGCGCGGCGTGACCGGAACGGCATCAATCGGGCGTCGCGGTCCACCCCGCTCCATTGCGAGCGCTGTGGACGGTTGCTGCCACGTCCCAGCGTGGAGCGAGACGGGCGGCGGCAGTTGATGCGCGGCTACACGTCCGCCTACAAGAGGATGGCGTACGACAAACCCGCGAGTACCCTGACGCGAAACCTCTCGTATGCGTGCAGCGACAACAAGCTGCACCCCGACCAAAACCGCTGCCTTTCCCTCCACGAGGCGTTCCGGGTGCACTCCCTTGATCGGTACGACTACGAATGGGGACGGGAGGACGGGAGGACGGTGACGGACGGGACGATCAGAGACATCATCGGCGAGAGCATCCCGCCAGCGGGCTTTCAAGCGATAGTGGATCACTTGCGGGATATTCGCGATGGGACGGCCCGTGGCGAGCAGTCGTCGATGGGAGGGCTGTGGGCATTCGTTGGCGAGCCTAGCGTAGCATCCAAGGCATGAAGCGAGCCAGTCGCGACACCCTTACTGGCCCTGAGCGCAGCGAGCGGATGAGTCGAGTCCGCTCGAAGAACACGAAGCCCGAGATTCGGGTTCGTCGTCTCGTTCACGGAATGGGCTACCGCTACCGGCTGCATGGCAAGGATCTGCCGGGGCGACCTGACCTCGTGTTTCGACCTCGCCGCAGAGTGATCTTTGTACATGGGTGCTTCTGGCATCGGCATGACAGGTGCGCGAAGAATCGGCTACCGAAATCGCCGGAGCGACGCGAGTACTGGAGGAGCAAGCTCAATGGCAACGCCCGCCGCGACCAGTTGGTTCAAGCCACCCTGCGAGACACGGGTTGGCGCGTGCTAGTGGTCTGGGAATGCGAGACCAAGGACCTGGACCACTTGGCTGAGCGAATCCAAGGGTTTCTCGGCTAGGCTAGGCCGACACTCTTCCCCGGCTGTCGTCCACTAACGTGAGGCTGGGCGATTCCCGATTCCGAGCACTTTCAGCGGCTCGGACCATGATCGCGCCCCGGCCCGCGCTGGCGCATCACCGTCACGGTAAGCGCAAAATCGCGGCGAGCGTCCCGTAGCACTCCGCCAAGCGTGTCACTTGCCCGTCGAGCCGCTCGATTCGCATCTGCGAGGCTTCGTTCTCCTCGGTCTGCCGCTCGACGCGCCGCCGCAAGGCTTCGACCTGCTCGGAGTGCCGCCGCTGTTCCGTCTCGTACTGCGCGGACAACCTCCGCAAGGCCTTCGTCAACTGCTCCTCTAACGCGGTCATAAAGCTCCTTCACTCGTTCGACAGCTTCAAGGCCGGGCGTTCGTCCACCCTCCAGGGCGGATCGGCCAGCACCCCGTCCGGCACCACCATGTACCGCTCGCCCTTGATCTCGTGGAACACGATTCCCCAGGTGTCCACCTCCAGTTGGGCCAGCGTCCGCTGGGCGTCCTCGATGTCCCGGTCCAGTCCGGCCGCCATCTCGTATGGCTCGATCCTTGACGCCTGGTGCGGGGGATTTCCAGTTTCGTTGGCCGAAGTTCGGTACTGCATATAGGAACGCGCTACGTTTCCTATCGCACTCACGATGGCTGCGAGCTCATCACCACGGCGGGGCAAGTTACGCACCGATTCCATAAACTCACCTGCAGCTGTCCGAATACTTGCCGCTTGTCGAGTGGTGGATATGCGCGGTACTTCGGTGCCTGAACGGAGGAAGTCTGAACCACCCGCATCTTCGACCATTCTACCTACGAGTCGAATCATGTAGTGAATGTCCCCGCTACACATTGCCGTCACCGTTTGAACGCCACAAAAAGTACTGTGCCCCCTGCTCTCGCGAAATTGCCTTGCCGTTTCGTTCTCATTTCTGGTATTTTCGCCGAGAAGTTCACCCAACGACTTGCACGGAAAGTCTTGGACCGCGTTAAATCGTCGTGAAAACAGATCTTCGAGAAAAGTCTTCACTTGGTCGCCGTCGTGCTTCAAATATCGTAACCCTAGATTCACCAATTCGTATTCCCGCTCCTCAACATATCGCTTATCATCAATGTCTCGCCTTTCAAATGATATCGGACTTTCCGTCGACAGCTTAAAGAAGACATCAGCATGTCTGTGCATCAACAATCGATTGAGGTTGCGCTGTAACGGCTCGGTGATCTTCGGTATTGAGTAATCATCAATAAAATAGAAAAATGGGCGCTGTTGGAGAAACGAAAATGTTGATCTAAGTTCAGTACAACACTGGAGGAGTGCGTTAGGACCGACGTAACCGTCGATGGGCTCGCCAGACGCATTGCAGAAGCGCTGTTTCCTAGCGGCACGCGCCCGCTCCTTCGAAAGACGGGACGCAAGTAATGAGAACCCGTCGAAACCAGCCTCAGATGACTGCTTGAGTCCCAAGATCTCACGCATCTTGCGGGTCACCGCCGGTTCACTTCTCTCGAACTCATCGGGGAAATGACTCTTCGCCCAGATGCTGACGTTCTTCAAGGTCTCTGCCGCGGAGCACGATCTACGTGCGGGTGGCCGACGGGAGTTTTCCCCAACCGATCCGGCTAGGCGCGCGCGCCGTCGGCTGGATCGAGTCCGAAGTGGATGCGTGGATCCGAGAACAGATCGCCGCGAGCCGCAGCAGTGCCGAGTGATCTGAGACGGAAATCATCTGACAGTTCGCCATGAGAGAGGACAGGGGCCATCGACAAACTGCCCTCCCGCAAGGTTCGCTCCTTCGCCGAAACGCCATTTTCATGTGCGCGCCAGCGCTCCCTTATGTGGCTGCCTGTCTTGCAGTTGCGGCACGGCCGCCGGAGCGGCGACGCCGCTCCTGAGCTTTCGGCCGTAGAAGGGAGCGACCCCCCCTTTGGGGATGCCTCGATCGGGGAAGCGGCTGGCGCTGGGCGTCTACGTCTTTTTTGCCTTGCTCAACAAGGGACCAAAGACTTTCGGCGATCAACTCGGCGTTCCGGTCGCTCGCCCTTGCGGTTGCTGGCCGGGAGAGCCACTCGGCGAACGCCCGCTCGCCGATATCTTCGCCGACGGACTTGCGAAGTGCGTTCAGCTTGCGGAGGTGGCCCTTCGTTAGAGCACTCTCATCAATGTCCCTCGAGGATGTCTGCGGCATAGCTCTCCCTTCCGTGATACTTATGTGCTGAGACCGTGGTGTGATTATAGCAGATTAGGGCCTTCGTCAACCTCCTCCCGCCGATGAGGTCTCCACGGCGGCTCTCCTTGAGGGGAGCTATTGATCTTCGATCCCTGTAAGCAGGTCCGCTTGGATGCGGCGAATCTTCCTGACCACCTGGCAGACCTGACGAGCGGCCGCGGGGGTCTCGGCATAGTAGTTTGCGTGGGCGAGGTGATCGCGCAGATCACGGATCTCATTGAAGCCGCGCTTTACTGTGGTGGACGACACCGAGCGCAAGTGCTTGATCTTCGGCTCCAGCGGGTGGGTACGTAGTCGTCAAAGATGGCAATCGGGTGGCCGACGTGTCCGCCAAGGTCCGCTAGGGTCGTTTGGAATCCAGTTCCTAAAAATGGGTATGAAAAGGGGACAACCAAAGAGATAGCATATGTATATCGTTGTACCACAGTAACTTATCAGATCCATCATGATTCTTGCCGTGAATCACGTCACCTGTACTGTGCCGAGGCGGTTGGCGATGAGCTCGGGCACGATCATGCTCCGACGCCCTCGGGTTCGGGGCGTCGAGGAGCGGTTCGAGAGTCGGGTGTTGCCGTTGTTCGCACGACGGACGAAGGAGCTGGGTGCTCTGCTTCCGGAGCTGTATCTGCACGGGCTGGCGGAGGGAGACTTCGAGCTGGCGATGCGGGGCCTGCTGGGCGAGGGGGCCCCGTTGTCGAAGTCTTCGATTCGGCGGCTGCGGGCGGGATGGACGGCGGAATTCGAGGAATGGTCGAAGCGCTCGCTGGCCGACCGTGAGGTCGTCTACGTCTGGGCGGACGGGATCTACGTGAAGGCGGGGCTCGAGCGGGACAAGGCAGCACTGCTGGTGGTTCTGGGCGCGATGCGAGACGGGACGAAGGAAGTGTTGGCCCTGAGATCGGGCTACCGAGAGTCGGTCGAGTCCTGGTCGGAGGTGTTGCGGGATCTGAAGGCACGCGGCATCGAGGCGCCCCGGCTTCTGATGGCGGACGGTAACGCGGCGATCTGGGGCGCAGTACGGCAGGTATGGCCTGAGGCGGGCGAGCAACGGTGCTGGAACCACAAGATGAGGAACGTGCTGGACCGGCTGCCGCAGCGGGAGCAGAGCGAGGCGAAGGATCTTCTCAGGGCCGTGGTCTACGCACCGAGCCGGTCCGAGGCTGTGAAGGCCCGCGAAGTGTTCGCCAGGCGCTACAGGCCGTGGTATCCGAAGGCGGTGGACGTACTCGAGGACGACTGGGAGCGGATGGTGGCGTTCTACGACTTCCCCGAGGATCACTGGAAGCATCTACGCACGACGAACGTGGTCGAGAGCCCGTTCGCTGCGGTACGGCTCAGGACGACGGCGGCGAAGCGATTCAAGCGGGTCGAGAGCGCTACGGCGCTGATCTGGAAGTTGCTCTTGGTGGCCGAGAAGCGCTTCCGAAGGCTCGACGCTCCTCACCTCCTCAAGGACGTGTTTGAAGGAAGGAAGTTCGAAGACGGAAAGCCCGTCTCAACCCAACAGCGGAAGAATGCCGCCTGATACGTTTACACACCTATTGACCCAACCTCCGCCTCGGCTCGCCCACCGTCCTGGTCGATGGTAAGGACGTGACTGGAGAAAGCGGTGGGGCGTCAGCAATGTCCTGCCGGGCCGACGGTGCGCCGTCCGTTGCCTCCATCGCCCAGAGGCTCCCGCCCCCAGCAACGCCCTAGCTCGTCCGTAGGCGTCCAAGAAGCTCGGTACTACGGCTTCATTTATGTCCGACGTCTCGCTCGGAGTGCTCCCTCCCAGCGGTCAATCGGCGTGAGCGCGCCGGGGCAGTAGTGTTCCTTAGACCCCCTCCCCGTGACCAGCGACCAGAGCTGAGGAATGGACCGCATCTCGCAGCCTGGCGTCCCGAGGAGAGTCGCCAGGGCGAAGGCGATCCCCATGTGGCCGAAAGCGTAGACCAACGACCCGCCTACGAGGATCCCCAAAGGCGGACCCAATAAGCTCCCATACGCAGCCCAACTGACCAGAGCAGCTACGCCCGCCAGTACTACAAGGCCTAGGTAAAGATGGCCGCGCTTCCATGCCTTGCCGAAGCCAACGTTGACTATGTCTCTTGCTGTGTACCCCAATTCGACGAGGCAGTTTGGGAAGGGTAGTTTGACTTCTCAACGGAGGTTCGTCGAATGGAAACACACCGACGTGGTTCAGACGGTCGTCGCTTCTTTACCACGCAGTTCAAGCAGGAGCAGATCGCTCGGGTCGATCGCCAGGAGCTAACGCTTTCTGAGCTAGCGCGGGAGCTGGCGGTCTCGCCGTCCGTTGTGCGGCGGTGGCAGCATCTGAGCACGAAGGGGAGCTCGGCCGCGGTCGCCTCGAACCAAGAGGTCGTGCCCGTCAGCGAGCTACGGGCCGCGCAGCAGCGCATTCGTGAGCTCGAGCGGGCGCTGGGGAAGAAGACCATGGAGGTCGAGATTCTCCGTGTCAAAGAAGTGACGGGGCTCAAGATGGCCCCGATCTGTGGGACCCTGGGGATCAGCCGAGCCTGCGCCTATCGGGACAGCGTAGGGCGCCCGGAACGGTATGCCCGGGCACAGGACCGGGTGGTGACGGCTCAGATCCGAACCGTGATCCGCACCCGGTCCTCCTACGGGGCGCGGCGCGTCCGGGCGCTCGTCAACCGGTCGTTCGAGACATCGTATAACCTGAAGCGGATCCAGCGCGTCATGGCCATCAACGGCTGGACGCTGCCTCGATCTACGAGGCGTCGTACTGGCCGTGCGCACCGTGGACGGGTCCAGCGTGCCGTGTCCAATGAGCGTTGGTGTAGCGACGTGCTCGAGATCGCATGCTGGAACGGCGAGATCGTCCAAGTCGGCTTCGCTCTGGACTGTCACGACCGGAAGGTGTTGGCCCACGTCGCGGTACCCCGGGATTTCTTGGGCACTGATGTTCAGCGGCTCATGCAGCGGGCGGTTGCTGCACGATTCGGCTCCGGTGAGCGTCCAAACCAGCCGATTCAGTGGCTCAGCGACAACGGCAGCGTCTATACCGCGCTCGACACGATCATCACGGCCGAGTGGCTGAATCTCGTGCCCATCACGACACCGGCTTCCAGCCCGGAGTCCAACGGCATGTCGGAGGCGTTCGTGAACACCATGCGCCGCGACTATTTCGCCGGCGCGGATCTCTCGTCGTCGGCCGCGGTGCTCGACCAGCTACCCGCCTGGTTCGCCGACTACAATGCCGTCGCGCCTCATTCGGCGCTCGGCTATCAGTCACCCCAGCACTACCGCTCCGCCAAGCTCATGGTGGGTCCCAAGTGCTAACCCGAACTGCCTCACGAAACGGGGTACACAGCAAACCTAGTCAATGCTGCATACACTGACGTGAAGGGGCGCCTTGAGGCGCAGTAGTGGGTGGCTCAGTTGATTCGTTCGATACCTATACCTGTCCGCCTCCGCTCATATGCTCGCTTCAAGCCCCGCGCGGCCTGTTGGCCGTTGCGGGGCTTCTTACGTATGTGGTTTGGAAGGGATTTCGGGATAGGTCAGCGAGGGGATTGTCGGGACGAGTGATAGGATCGCAGGAGTGGGTAAGGACCGACGAGAGCAGACTAGAGCAGGCGACGGTACGGGGCCGTAGCTTCCTGAGATCACGTCAACGGGAGCCGTAGGAGTCGAGGTGCTTATCTGCTTGCCGACCCAGAACCAGCGAGATAAAGAGGTGATAGCCCAGAGACGATTCAGGCTTCTACGGGTCGTTGCCATGGTAGTGCTGTTGTTCCGAACGGTCGCGTGCGTCCAGGATTCACAACTGGATACCGACGCCGCAGGCGAGTCCTCTATGGCTGCAGAGTCTCGTGAGCGGAGCGAGGGTCTCAGCGAGCGTACAGAGAGCAGAGAGAGTACGGAATCCGACGAAGAAGGCGGAGAGGAGCACAGCGCAGAGGAGGGTGTGGGTGATCACGACGAGGACAGTGACGAAGGCGAGGAGTCGCGTGTATACATCGCGCGGGCAGATACCTGGGATGCGACGCGCGGAGGTGCACGGCTCGTCCTATCGTACAATGCCCAGCGGGATGCCTTTGTCGGATGGGTAGAGAACACGACTGACCACACACTCTGCGGCGTGCGAGTGGAGGTGCACCTTGACGGTGGCGCGGAGCTTGGCCCGACGCCGCCGACCGATGTTCCGGCCGGAGAAACGACTCCGATCGAGCTGGCCAACCGGGGGGCGTCGTTTGAGGCCTGGACCGCCCATCCCGAGCTATCAGCTTGCTCCAACAGGTGACCTGTGGCCTTGGAAAGCGAGAGAGGATCGAGGAACGGCGGCAGGTCACAGCGGAGGATCGTGCAGGCTAACAGCCCTGGAAGAGACTGCAACAGTGCGAGGTGACTGATGTTCTTGACGCTGCTACTCGTCACGTTTGTGATTTCGGCATTGATGTCGCTCCTAGTCGTATGGCTATTCAGGCGCCCGATCGGGAGGATCCTCGAAAGGATCATTGCCGACGAGATAAGCGAGGCCTGGGTCAAGTACATAACCTTCGGGTTATACGTCGTCGGGATATCGAGTGGTGTTCGAATCAACCAACTCGAGCGCTATATCACCAGGCCGCCGGTCGAGGACGCCGAGATCGTCTCTCTCACGCTCGAGCGGGGCGTGCTCGAAGTGTACGGCACCATCATCAGCGCGCTGCAGGGTCTCGCGGGTGCCCTGCTTGTCTTTTTCATCGTTACGCTCATTGCCTTCGTCATCATCCGGATTGTCGAGCTGCCGCGAGCAAGGGTTGGCAGCGGCTAGAGACGTGGTGGAAGCCCTTGAAGCCCCAGTCGGCACGAGCATGGAGATCTCGCGGCTGTCGAACGAACGCCTCGGGGAGATTCTCGACCAGGCCCGTTGAATCGGATCCTAGATCCTTAGCGCCACAATCGGCCGGTCCAGATGGGAGGAATGGTGAGGAAGTGGCTGAGACGCATCCGCGGCGGAATCGGGATGGGCCTGACCTGGGCAATAGCATGGTTCGGCGCGGGCGTCGCGCTCCTGCTAGTAGTCGGTCTTGACGCCGCCGACGTTCCGTTTCCCATCGGGTTTGGTATGTTCGGCTTTCTTGCCGGCGTCATGTTCTCGGGGGTCCTCGGGATTGGTGAGAGCCGTCGTAGGTTTGATCAGATGTCACTTCTGCGCTTCGCCGGGTGGGGGGCCGTTGGGGGTCTTCTGCTGTCCGGGGCCTTCGTCTTGGCGGTCGCCCTTGTTGAAGGCACCACACTAGAGATCGTGGTGTTGGGCCCCGTTTTCGCACTGGCGGGTGCGGTCTCCGCTGCTATAGTTCGCTTGCACTAGCAAGAATGGCGGAGGAGCCGGAGTGAGTCCCTCCGCCTCCGCTCATATCCTCGCTTCAAACCCCGCGCGGTCTCCCGGCCGTAGCGGGGTTTTCTTACGTATGTGGCTACCAGATCATTCTGGAATAGGTGCACGAGGGGATTGTTGGGACGAGTGATAGGGTCGCAGGAGGGGGCAAGAACCGACGAGAACCGACGAGAGCAGATTACCGGGCGCCCTCGATCCGGGTCCTCGGCGGATCGGTGACGCAGGTTCGCATATGTCGTCCAGGCGCCCGTACGCGAAGCCGTGCGACCACCACTCTCCAGACAAGACCTTCGCCGAATTGCGTGAATGACATAATCTTGGTGACGTGTGCGCTCAAAGGCGCAAATGGATCGTTATACGCGAGTTGTCCTTGTGCGGTAGGCATACAACGGTCGCCCTGCCACTCGCTTTGTCGGCTTGATCACCAGGTAACCATAATTGGGAATCGAGATGACGACACCTACGTCGGGCCTAGCTCTATTGCTGGTGGCGGTTAGCCTCCATGGGCCGTCGTCACTCGAAACCTGCTGGAAAGGATCTACGACAAATGGATCCAACCCTGGTCTCAACACAATGCTGTTGTGCATAGCTGCAAACGGCGCTGCCAAACTCAGAGTCCATTTCCCCAACACTCCCATTCGAGAGCCTCCGACGACCTGCTTATCGAGGGGACGTCGATTGGATGCCCAAGGCGATACGTTCAGGATAGTGATCCAAGATGGCCGGTGTGAGAACGGGAATTCGATGGGCGGATACGAGTTTCAGTGCACTGTGGCTGCCGGAGACACGATGTCGTGCACGCATCGCAATCCTTCCGGCAACCTGGTACATATGATGCTCACGAAGATATTCCCATGACGCGGGAAGGGCCTTCGCCGCAACAGATGGCCAACTCACCGTGCCGGAAGCCAGCATCAGCCAGCGCCTCATATCGCCCCGGATGTCGTTAGGGGGGCGCCATAAACCGGGATGGGGGCCTTCAGTTCGGCACCAGCCGCTTCAGCTCCTCGAAGAAGTTTGTAACCATGATGAGGCGTGCGGGCTCAGCGGCCGCGCTTTCTTCCATCAAGCCTGGAGATGAGAGTCGTTGAAGAAGGATGAGTCAGCGGACTGGACTCAGTACCGCGACCTGCCACTGGCTGTTGAGGTGGATTTCCACCGGGCTGATGAGCCGGGCGCTATTTCGTACCATGATGCGATGTCGAAATTGGAGGCTTACGCTCTAGCAGCTCTCGAGGCCGCCTATCGGCTGGGACTAAAGCACGTGATCTTTACGCACGGCGCTTCCACCTCGAGGCCGGGTCGAACGACAGCGCGATCTTGCGTGCGTGCGCTTATGAGGAGCCCGGCAGTGACTCCGTACATCATCCGGACGAATTGCATCCAGCATCGAACTGTCTACGTGGCGGTGCTGCGAGAGAATCCCGCAGCACCTAGGCCTCGAACTCCGCCGCCCTGCCGCGTCTGCGGGACCGAGCACACTAGAGCTCGAATTGAAGCCGGACACTTTCGATGTAAGGATAGCCACGAGTTCTCGTGGTTGGACCTGGATTCGGAATGGCGATCGACACGCAATTAGATCGGTTGTTTGCAGTCGCGCCGTGGCCTCGCGCGGGACGACGATTTGCCACCTAATAGAGTACCGCTGAATGCCAACGACGCGGCTGTGCCGCAGGGCTACTATCGGACGCGTGAGGCGCTAGCGCGGACCGATGCTGAGCAGCTCGAGCGAACGCTACTCCGGCTAAGCCGCTTCCGGATCGTTGCCTTCCTAGTGGCAGCTGCTCCGCTCCTCCTTCGAGAGACCGCGCCTCGGGACACATGGCTGGTGCTGATCAGTGGTGGATCGGCTGCTGGCTTGCTGTTCCTCGTTCTCGTGGCTCGGTATCGCGGTACTCAGCGCGAGGTCCGAAGGGCACGACTACGTGAAACGCTGAACACGGAGGGACTAGCGCGCCTAGATCGGAACTGGGACGCGCTTCCTCCGGCCCCGGTGCTGGCTGTTCCCAAGGACCATCCATCTGCGGACGACCTAGACCTCGTAGGACGAGCATCACTTTCCCATCTGATAGGTCGGGTCACGACCGCTGCAGGGGTCTCTGTACTTCAGCAGCTGCTTCTCGACCCTTTTGCACGTCTTCCAACAAGCGAGGCGGACGTGCTCCTCCGGATCGGATCGGAGCCGGCACGTACAATCCCCACCCCAGGGTCGACCTGGCCGGAGGCCCTTCGGGAACGGCAAGAGGCCGTCAAGATGCTCGCGGAGGAGCCAGTGCTTCGCGAGGACATTGAGCTTTCGGCGAGGGAAGCCCCGAGAGGAGGGGCCGCTCACGATACACGACGATTCCTTGCATGGCTGGCGCGGCCGCCATGGCTGGCGGAACACCGCCTCCATCTATATGCGGGCCGTGTTCTCGCGATCTTCACCCCAGTCACTTCGGTGACTTGGTTCGTTGGTTTGACGCCAGGTGTGTTTCCCGTGCTCGGAGCTCTCGCGGCGTATGCGCTTCACCGGGCAGTTGGCCCCCGTGCAGCGCGTCGGTTCTCCGACGCCGAGGCGGGTGAAGGAGATCTTAGGACTTGGTCCTCCCACCTAGCCCTGGCGGCGCAGCTGCCCGATGGAGACGTACTCCTCGACCGTCTCAGGGAGAGTGCGCGGAAGCCAGCGCCCGGGGCGGCAGGGGCGATTGAACGACTAATCCGGATCACAGACACTGCGAGCGTGAGGCGCTCGTTGGCCCACTTTCCACTGGTAGTTCTCTTCGCGTGGGACGTGCATGTGCTCAACTGGTTGGAACGGTGGCACGCAGAACACGCAGCGGCCGCTGTCGGATGGATCAAGACTGTGGGTGAGCTCGAGGTCCTGGCTGCGTTCGGTGGGCTGCTACACGATCATCCCGACTGGGGATTTGCGGAGTTCCTCGACGAGTCCCATGAAGGTGTTTCTGCGAGTGGATTGGGGCACCCGCTGCTACATCCAGCGAGATGCATTCGAAACGACGTAGAGCTTTCCCCACCGGGCCGACTACTGTTGGTGACGGGATCCAACATGGCGGGGAAGACAACTCTCTTGAGAGCAATTGGCGTCAATCAGGTCCTTGCCCTGGCTGGTGGACCTGTCGCGGCGGATCGTATGAAAACCAGGGCGCTACTTCCCTGGTGTGCGATGAGGGTGAGGGACAGCCTCGAAGGCGGTGTCTCGTATTTCTTGGCCGAGCTTCAACGTCTGAAGCAGGTCGTCGATGCAGCCCATGCTGGTCCCGTTCTATTCCTTCTCGACGAGGTACTTCAGGGAACGAACTCGGCGGAACGCCGCACTGCAGCACGAATCGTACTTTCCCAACTCCTAGAAACAGCCGCTATCGGGGCTGTCACGACCCACGATCTCGAGTTGGGCGCGACCCCAGAGCTCAAGAATCGGGTCATGGATGTTCACTTCCGCGAACAGGTGGTCGACGTGGACGGCGCGCGAACGTTACAGTTCGATTACCTGTTGAGGCCGGGGATCGCGACTTCTCGGAACGCCCTACTGCTGCTGGAGATCGCAGGACTGGACCCCAGAGGGGGTGCTCCTTAGGGACGCTTCCTTCTCCCATCCGGAGTCACGGGAAATGCGTTCGTCGGGAATAATCAGGGTGCTGGGACAGATGTCGGGATGACTACGCCGGCCCTAGTGGGTCAGGCGCTGTCGTAGCGCAAACCTTCGGAGCACCCTCACAAGCTCATGCGTCTGTAATCGGCACTAGCGGCTTACATCAGTGGAGCCCGCCGGAATCCAACCGATCAGACTGTACGACTGCCGCATTGGGCAATGCAGAGCGTTCGGCTCCTACGCACATTCTCCCCGGCACCTACGTAGCACGGCGTAGCCCTCGCACCCGGACCGGCACGCATCATTCCGGCAGGCGAGACCGGGAGATCCAGGGGGAGGGAAGATCGGACAGGACCGTGTCGACGTTACCTGACAAGCGTTCGCGTGCAGACCCCGGCAGCGGCTATGTCGCCCCTGGTGCTATTCGTGGAACGGAAAAGAGGCCGTTGGTTGGAGGCTCGCCGTGCACCCTATGCACCATCCGACAAGGAGGTGGAACCGTGTCCAAGTTCAGCGCTGCAAACTGTCTCGGTATGGTCGCGATCCTCGGGGCAGTCGGCCTCTCCGCTTGCGTCGACGATCCGGTCGAGCCGATTGGAGCAATCCGCGAGGCGGATGCCCTCATGTCCGCCAACGGCTCAGCGCCGCCCCCGCCCGCCGGGCTCGTGAACGTCGGCTCGCTGGAGTTCTGGCCGTGGACCGGCCGCGACCTGTCCGGCATCATCGCTGATCCAATGAACTTGCTGTTCACCGGAGACGTCGACCTGGTCTCGCTCAGGGCTGCCCTGCTGGCCCTCGACGGGAACCGCACATCTTTTGGGTTTCCTGGGAGTCCCCCGTTTGACTGCACGTGGAACGACGCCCACGGTGGGATCCAGACGACGTACACGAACCGCGCAGGCTGGGTGGCGAATGCGATTCAGCTGCAGTGCGGTACCTACGATCCCCTCCGCTTCCATATTCGGCTGTTCGACGCCGGAGACCATGTGGTGGCAGCCGTACACTTCGACCTACTGATCCCGAACACACCTGAGCACCAGGTCCTCAGCTGGGAGCTACCGCAGCAGCTCGTAATGGTGGACTTCATCCGAAGTGGACTGCTCGCAGCGCCGCCGGGGTTCCAGCCGGTGAGCGCGCCCGGCCATGTGCAGGAGATACCGAAGCCGATCTACGACGGGATTCCGGACGCTCTCAAGGTCGCGGTAGGGCTTCCTCCCGGGCCCGCACCGGGTCCGAGTGTGCCCGTCCCCAATGACGGCGTCGCGACGGTCTTGAATCTCGGCGTGCAGGCACCGGTCGTCGCCGAGTACGAAGAGTACTCCTTGACCCTCCCCTTTAACCAGGTGATTCCACGGCCGTTCTGCTCCCAGGGACCCGCCGACTTCGTGCTCGTCCAGGGACCAGTCGACGTCTCTGTCAGCACTCGGGTCAATCGCTTGGGAAGGCTGGAGAGCCACAACACCCTCCGAGGCGATTTGAGCGTCACACCGATCGACATCTCGACGGGTCAACCCAGCGGCTCGACGTTCGACGCGCAGATCTCGCAGATCGACAACACCGGCGTCGGGCCCAGCGGAACGCGTGCCAACGCTGTCCTGCAGCGCAAGGCGATTCCAGCAACGACGGCATTTCTGAGCACGCACCTGGTGACCGGTCCGAACGGCTCGGCCCGCTTCACTTCCAGCGAGAAGTGTGACTGAGTAAGTCCACCTCTGCCACCAGCTCAGGGTCCCCACCGCTACGAGGGAGGAGATTAACAGTGGACTAGAACGTTCTCTCGCGTCTCGCCGAAGCCGCAGCAATGCGGGCTTCAATTGGGCGCGCCTCGGTGTCTGCGTTCCTCGTGCTCTCCCACCAGAAGACGCAGATCCAGACGAGAAGAGGAACCACAGGCAACGGCGGGGCGCCGTATAAGACAATGGCGAGCGAGATTCCGCCAAGGGCTATCACAAGGGGAAGGATTCTACGGTAAGTGTTCTGAGACATGATGCGTCGTCCTGTTTAAGTCGATGGCCTCACCACTAAGAGGGGCCACCCGCCTGACGTCCTCACTAGTAAGAACGTTAGAGCGGTTGTTTCTTGCACAGAACGAGCAGACGAAACCTTTGACGTCCGGCCCACGTCTAACCAAGCACAGACAGAACCGCCTCTGCAAAATAGCGACAAGCCTAGGTTATCCATGATTCGCCACTGCCTCCTAGCGGTCTTGATTACCACAACCCACGGGCGGCCTTCATGCCCAGGAGAGCAGCTTTCGTGGAGCCGTTGTTCGCTTCCCTGAGGCTGCGCCCGTTTCATTTGACGAATCCACCAGGCGGTGGATGGTTGATACGGTTCACGCCGTTGAGCGCGAGGTACGGCTGCTACTCCCCGGCCTGCCTCAGCGCCATCGTGGTCAGCGTGGAGCATTTCGATGTCGATCTGACACAGGTAGGTGGCGTCGCCGGACGAGCGGAGAGGCCAGGGTTCGTTACCATCTTGATTTCCGACTCCTCATGGACAGACGTAGCCGCGCTGCAAGCATCCTTGAAGGCAAGCGTTTTCCACGAATTCCATCACCTGATTTGTGGTTGGACAATCGCCGAGAACCGCTTTGGCCCAGGCGTTCAAATCGCAGTAGTGAACGAGGGATTGGCCCAGGTCTTCGCAGAGCTTTACTCGGGCACCTCGTATGCTCGATTCAATTACCCGTCCAACGCCGAGGAATGGCTCCGGGAGATTCCAGCGTTGCCGGTGGACGCCAACTACAACGACTGGATGAACGACCACCCCGATGGCCCTGTCGCCATCGGATATCGTATTGGGAGGTACGTGGTCCATCGGGCCATGGAGCGCTCCGGGCTGTCAATCCTCGACTTGAGCCTGCTCACTCCTGCCGAGGTCCTCTCACTGGCCCTGCGCTGATCCGGCGGCGTTCAGGTGCCTTTCGGATACTGCACGGATCCTACAACAGCTCCGGTTACCAGGCGCCTCGACCCAAGTGAAGCGCGTACCCAGCTCGGGCACGACTTCAGTTCATCACCGGGCTCTCCTCCCGCCCTAGGATCCGTCCCGGGAGAGCACCGGTGCGTTCGTGCCCTCTCTTAGAACCGGTAGCTGTAGTTCGCCTTGAGGGCCCCGCCCCGCGACAGCGTTGTGAACCCGGATGATCCGGCAAATTCGGGCTTGTTGAGCCAGTTGTGCGTCCACACGAGGAAGACCTCGCTGCCGGGCCGGACGATCCAGCGGGCGCGGGCGAACAGGCCCACGACCCGGCTCACGTCGTCGTACTGGATGTTGCCGGTGAACGAGGTGAGCGGGTTCAGGTTCCACGAGCCCGAGAGCCGGGTCAGGTTGGTGTCGAAGTCACCCTCAACGAGGCGCACGCGGTTGTGATCGAAGTCGGCTGAGACGCTCACGCCTCGTAGCGGACGGAGAGTGGTGCTCAGCTCGAGCTCGGTTCGATTGCCCGACCAGAAGTCGGAGCGCCTGATGTCCACGTTACCCGATAGCGTACGTCGGCCTGCCGTCCTGAAGCTTCCCGACCACGACCAGGCATGGTAGGCGTCCGCGGGCACGACGATCGTGTCGGTGCCTTCGCCGTGGATCGTGAAGTCGCGCTCGAGCCGCTCAAAGTAGCGTCCCACTCGGAGGCTCATGTCGTCACCGCTCTCGAAGTCAATACCCAGCAGTGTGACGTCCCAGTTGCGGTTCAGCAGTCGGTTATCGAGGTCGGTCAGGTACTCCAAGCGGACCTCCCACTCGAGCTGGCGCACCGCCCTCCACCCTTCAGGCCGAGGAGCAATCACGAGCGTAGGCTGCCACCTGCGGAAGCCGGTGCGTTGCGCGAAGCCGACCGCCGGATCCCACCCCTCGCCGAAGTCCCGGAACGACGTATGGAAGCGGATCAGGTCGTTCGGAAAATTGATGCGCACGCCACGGGCTCGGCGTTCCGCCAAGAAGAGATCCCCGCCCATCGCGGGATCGGTGTGGTAGACAAGGAATCCCTCGATTTGCGCGTTGTAGCGGCCCAAAGCGCGCGCGGTGGAGAAGTCTGCATCCAAGCCGATCGTGTGGCTTACGGGAGGCCGGAAGCCCTCCGTGTCCGTACCGGTCGACCGGCGCGTGTAGACGGCCCCGATGTGCGACTGCTCGAAGAGCGACCGCCGCACGCGGCCCACCGTGAAGTTCTCAGCAGGATGGCGTCGCTCGTCGTCGTCGAACGGCAGGTCCACCTCGCCGGTGCGCACCTGATGGAATCCGACCTCGTAGCGTCCCAACTGGCCGCCCAGGCGAGCGCCGTAGCTAATGGGGACCTCGTTCCCGTCCACCAGCCCGATACGTCGGCTAAAGAACGGATCGGCCCAGTTGAACGAGAAGACGCCAGAACCCTCGAGGAAGAAGTCACGCCGCTCGGGAAAGCGAAGCGGGAAGCGTGTGAGGTTCACTCGCCGCTGGTCCACTTCGACCTCGGCGAAGTCGGTGTTGACCGTGACCGCCGCGCGCAGCGAGGGCGTCACCGAGTAGGTGACGTCCATGCCTATCTTCGCCTCGCCGTCCCAGGGGGCACCGTCCGCGACCGCCTGGTTGCCGGATGTGACCACGTATGGCCTAGCCTCCACACCGATACCCTGGCTCAGATCGGCGAGTCCGGTGAGTTCCCCGGCGTGCACGGGCCGGAACAAGCTTTCGCCGCGCCGCCATCCGCTCCACAGGATCTCCTCGTTGCGGCGGCGGATGGTACGCTGGAAGTTGATTCCCCAGCTAATGGCGTTCGGATCGAAGTTCAGCGTGGAGAACGGAATCCGGATCTCAGCGGACCAGCCGTCGTCGTGGATCCGAGTGCGCACCTCCCAGATCCCGTCCCACGACTTGTTGAGGTCACCGCCTCCGCTGATCAGCCCATCCCCCATCAATCCCGCCGGGTTGATCTCGAAGAAGTAACCGGTGCGCCCGTCCTGAAACGTGTCCAGGATCCACATGAAGCGGTCATCGGTGCCCAGGCCGGCGTCCCGCGCGAGCTGATGAGCGAGGATCCCTGAGGGATCCGACTCGAACAGCTTGGCGCCGATGTAGAGCGCTTCGCCGTCGTGGAGGATGCGGATGTCAGAAGACTCGGAGGGGGTGTCGCCCTCGACCGGCTCCTGCTGCCGGAGCTCCGTGATCGGCTGCGCGAGCGCCCACGCATCCTCCTGCAGCAAGCCGTCCACGCTCACGTCGAGGTCCGCGGGCACGCGCGCCGCTGCGACGACTGGCACGACGAGGACGTCGGCGTCCTGTGCCGCGGACGGCGTCACGGCAAGAAGAGCGACCGATAGGGCAGCGCCGCCAGCCACCGAGCCTTGTTGGATCTGAGTCATCCGAGGATCAACGCACCTCCCTCGGTGCGTGGTACGACTCTCATGGTGGACAGGCGATTCCCTTTAGCCGTGGTCTCCGCATCTACCGCCCGCCCTTGGTTTGGTCAACGGTGTGAGGATCGGACGTCTCGCGATTTTCGACGCTTGTCCTCAACTCATGTTGGCAACGCCGAGTCGCTCCCTCAGACGCTCAAGGAGCTGTGTCAGGGTCCGTGCCTCCTCACTCGTGAGGGCCTTGGCCGTCCGCCGGTTCATCTCCTCAGTCGCCTGGTCCATCTCGGCGAGCAGGCCGAGCCCCTCTTGAGTGATGGCGATATCCACGCGGCGCCGGTCTTCCTCGAGCGCGGCAGCTCCGAGACCTCTTCCTCGGGCAGGAGGGCGAACAAAGAAATCATCCACGAATCCACGAAACCCGCCGAATTCCATACTGAAGGCGAAGGTTAGAACTACGTAACCGACCCCCTCTGCCTCTTCTTCAATCAACCAAGCGTGGCCGAGAAGTGGATCGTTGAGGAGAATCGTAAAGGCACGCCTTGCTGCGTCATCAGACAGTGCGAAGCCAGCTTCTGCGTAGAACTCGGTCATGAGTGCTACGAGGGCAGGAGTATCCTCCCGTTGCGCCAGTCTAACACTTCCCTTACTCATCGCGGTCTCCTCACCACTGCGCACATCCTGCCTAACACCCGGAAGGCTGCGAAGCACGGTTTCTCAGAGGCGACGGAGGTCATCCCCGTACACCAACGAGATGATCAGTCTAGTGTACAGTAACATGGCGAAGGCATCCGGACCGACGTCGTACATCACGCTCCCAACACCGGTAACAATGTTGGTCTGATTCGCCGAGCCATCCGGAGGGTCAGTCTCACACGTATTGTTCTGGGTTGCGCCACTCGGGAGCGTGTATGCCACGGTTACTCTGCCCCAGCATCGCGTGGTTAACTGACTGGCAGCTGCCGGTACTAGGTAGGTACCCATCGCATCAAGCCTGACGGTCTCTTCCAGAGGGAGCGTTGCTCCCGGTGACACTATCCGAGCTACTCCGCCGACTTCCTCGCGTACGAGAACGTCGCCTACGGCTAGGATCTCCATACCACCCTATGGGGGGCTTCGGGGGCATGCAGTAACAACAGTGGTCCTTCATGGGGGGGCGTCTGAGACTCATATATCCATCATCTACGCCTGGAGCCTCCATATCACCCCTTTGGGGGGGCTCCGGCGGCCTGCTTCCTGAGCGCCTTGGTGAAAGAGAGATGGCGCCTCCCTCAGGCCGACGCTACCGACCGACTCGACGGTCACCGAGCCACCGCGCCACTGCACGCCGCGGGCTGCGCAAAACGATTCCAGCCCGACGCCGACTCCACGCCTTGAACACATGCCACTTCACACGCAAAGGAAACAACTGGAGGACGCGATTGCTAACAAACACGACATCGACCTGAAAATCTCCAGGCCGCCGCGCAACCGGAACGAATCCCCGCTGCTCCATCAACCTCGCGACATGCGGCCATAATCGTTGTCCTTCCCAAAAGCGGCGCAACTCCACTTCCACGTGGATCACGCATACCGACTCACTAATACCTTTGAGGCCTTCTAAGGCCTCATATCCGCAACCCTCGACGTCAATCCATAAGGCAATACACGCAGGCCGCGGCTGCAGCTCCTTCTGCACGAAAGAGTCAAGGCGAGCGGCCGGGACAACGACCGGTCTGAACTCAAGTCTATTTTCGTCCTTGGCCCGGGTTCTGATCGAGCCGATCGACTGCGCCCATGTCGCTCCTTTGCCCTCAGGCACATCGACGACATTGAACTTGGTTTCGCCATCGTGATTAGATATTGCCCGGTGGAAGATTTCGATTCCGGCGGCGCTCACGGATGGGTCGGCGCGAAGCGCAGCGACGTTCTTAGGGTTTGCCTCCAAGGCTGCCACGCGTGTGCCAGATAGGCGAAATCTCTTGGAGTGCGAGCCATCGAACGCACCCACGTCGCAAATTAGATCTGCGCCGCACAACCTAGCCAACGATCGAAACAGGTACTCTGAAGTGACCACCGGCAGACCAAGAGCTTCAGCGTCTTTGGTAGCCGCGGTCATCGCCTACGGACATCCATCATCTTCGCGTAGAATCTCCATACGGTGGCATAGGGGGGTTTCGGGGGCTAGCTGTTGTTCACGAGTCCAACCCATATATCACATCACCTACGCCTAGGATCTCCATACCACCCTATGGGGGGCTTCGGGGGCTGGCTGTGATGGTTCCCAAGCCTTGTCAGGCTAGTCAGAGGCGACCACGGGAGCACTGCTCCCTTATCGGCCTGCTTCCGATGGTACGAACGCCACGATCCGCAGCGGACCACCGCTTCCACCCGCGATCTTCATCGGCAGGGCAACTACGTAGCTGCCGGTCTCGGGTAGGAGGTCGAGGTTGGCCACGTTCTCGAAGCCGGAGATGTTCTCCGCGAACAGAACGATGTGCGTCCGGAAGTCCTCCGATTGACCGTAGTCGATGCTCGGCGTGTCGATCCCCAGCGCCACGATCCCCCGGTTCGCCACTAGCCACTCCGCCGCCTCGGGACTCACGCTCGGGAAGTGCAGCTCCGCCACTGCTTCGGGACCGATGAGATCTGTGCCGATGTACCCTGTGCGGTCGTTCCAGCGTGAGCCCCAGCCTGTGCGAATGAGCAGAATAGCTCTGGCAGGAATCTCGCCGTGCTCAGCTTCCCAGGTCGTGAGGTCTTCGACGCCCACCAGGTAGTCAGCCGTCGCCACATCTGAGACGTCGATGATGGCTGCCGGACCGATGAGGCCAGAAAGCGGGATCCTGTCGTTGGTGAGACCGCCTTCGGCGAAGTGGATAGGAGCGTCCAGATGCGTGCCGCCGTGCTCGGCTGTGGTGAACTCGTAAGACGCGTAAAACCACCCCCCTGGCGTCGGCCCGAGCGCGAGCTGTCTGAGTTGGAAACCGGCCGTGTCGGTCGGCCAATAGATCGTCGAATCGTCGAAGGCATGCGTCAGGTCTACCCAGCGCCCAGCGGTACTGCTAAACACGGTGCCGTAGTCGATTGGGGCGGGAGCGCAAGCGGCGAGGCAACAAGCGATCCCTATGATTAGAAAGCGCTTCAACCTGCACTTACTGTTGTCGTCCATTTCGATTCTTCGAAGGTTCGAGTTCTTCGAGGAGCCATTTCCGCACTCGTGAAACCAGCTGCGGCTGCCCCACAAGGGGTTAGATGTTCCCATCATGGCATATCGCTACGCCAGCAGGAACAGTGCTGGTGGCATAGGGGGACTTCGGCAGGTGTGTGCTTCCAGGGCCACCACTTCGACATTTCGGCAGCATTTCTGAGCGGCTCTGAAACGCACGCCAACTGCCTGCCCTACCTCTGCCATCTGCGTGCTGCCGACGGCTCTCTCAGAGGATATCAGGAGGCAGTGAGGGTGTTGCCGTGCAGGGGTGGCAAGCGTCTAGGAGACGCGGTACTCCACCACTTCACCTCGCGGTCGGTAGTGGCTGGGATGACCGTAGGTATCTTCCACACGCGCCACAGTCTTGTGACCTAGCTCCTTCGCGACAGTCCAGAGGGCGATCTGCTTGCCGTTGTCAGTGGTTTGGAGCCGTGCGGTCGCATACGTGTGGCGAAAGATGGTGACGCCAGTGACCGTGGTCCCAGAGGCCGTCGAAATAGCTTCAAGCGCCCTCCGCAGATCATGGATCATGCCATGGGCAGGACTCTGGAAGAGCAATGCCTTGGGGTCTCTACCTTCGATCCAAGGCGTCAGAATCTCTCTGAGCTGAGGCCATAGAGGCACAGTTCGCTCCGCCCAGGGCGTCTTGAGCGGTCGGAAGCCATTGGGGCGGAACTGGACGATGTCCGTATCCAGGTTCACATCCCCGACAAGGAGACCCAGCACCTCCGCTTTGCGTCCCCCGGTGAGCAGAAACGTCGCTATGATCTCGTACAGACCGTCTAGCAGCCACCTCCGCTTGAATCGCTCTAGAGTCCTTGCTGCCTCCAACAGACGCGCTGCCTCATCGATCTCCAGAAACCGTGCTCGCTTCGTCTGCACACGCCCGTTCGACGTTGACGGCTTGCGGTAGAGCATCGCGACGGGGTTGTACGACGACGGGACCAGCTCCTCCTGGATAGCGAAGCGGTATAGAGATGAGAGCGCATTGAGGTGGTGGCGAATGGTGCCAGCAGAGAGTCCCTTGGATTCGAGGTACTCCCACCACGCACGCACATCCTTCGGCTTGATCGAGGCCAAGGGACGGTCCTCGCCGAACCACTGGCGTGCTCGACCAAGCTTGTGCTGGTGTTCGCTGAGCCATCCCTCCGTGACATCTCCAGGGTTGCGTCGGAGGAAGGTGGTTACGGCCTCTCCAAGGGAGTCCTTGGGGCGCGGCACGGGAGGCCCCTCGCTCCGAAGCCGCTCGATCAACTTGCCCATGAGAACGTGGGCTTCGGCCTCGTCCTGAGTCGCCCTGGAGGCATCGGGGGGACTCAGGGCGTGCTGCCCGAGACCTATGTCCCGTAAGTCCGCATAGTACCGGGAGTTGCCCTTGGTGTAGAGCTTCGGCATGCCTTAGTCTGTTACTGTTTGCTGTTACCGTTTGGACAGATGGGGCTCCACAAAGAAAGCCCAGTGACCCAGAATATACTGGAATCACAGGGCTTATGCTAGATGCGCCCGACAGGATTCGAACCTGTGACCTTCGGCTCCGGAGGCCGACGCTCTATCCATCTGAGCTACGGGCGCGTCTCGCGGCCCGAACGTTCGCCGGGGGCTTCGGACCGGTCAAGCCGCTGAAAAGGACGGCGCCCGGGCCGCCGAAGCCGCCACGGGCGCCGCACGAGCGCGCGGAATAAGCCGAGTTCTGTCCCCGCCGAGGCGGGGGAGGATCATTTCTCTGGGACCGGCGTTACCGCCGGCCTCGAGCGGCCTACCCGGGACTCTGACGGGGCGGGCCACCCCTCGTCCCCTATTTGGCCTTGCTCCGGGTGGGGCTTGCCGTGCGACGTCCGTTGCCGAACGCCCGGTGCGCTCTTACCGCACCGTTTCACCCTTGCCTGTGCCCTCGCGGGCCATCGGCGGTCTGCTCTCTGTTGCGCTTTCCGTCGTCTCGCAACGCCCGGGAGTTACCCGGCACCCTGCCCTGTGGAGCTCGGACTTTCCTCCGATGAGCCGGCGGCCGAAACCGCACGAAGCATCGGCGATCCCCACTCGCACGCTCGAACGTAATCCTACCCCCGTTCCGATCTCCTCGGTCCGACCGGTAGACGACCTCAGGTGGTGGCAGAACGGCCCGTGCCCCCTCGCGGCAGGGGAGGCTCGGATGTTCGCAGCCGCGGTGGCCGCTTGAGGGAAGGCGGCACGGGGCGCACGATCTCGCGGTCGATCGGGGCGGCGGCTTCAGCGGCGCTACGCCCCGGGGCCGCGAGCGAGGTCCCGCCCGCGGCCTCGAGGAACTCGTCCACCCAACGCTGGACGTCACGCGAGCGGACCCGCCCCTTGAGGAGCGCCGAGCGCCGGGCCGGCTCCTGGGGCGCCATGGTGCAGGCGCGGTGGATCGCTTCGGCCACGGCCTCGACGTCGTGCGGATTCACGACCAGCGCTCCCTCACCTAGCTCCTCAACCGAGCCGGCGAACGCGCTCAGTACGAGGACGCCCTGACCGTCCGAGCTCGCCGCGACGAAACTCCTTCGATACGAGGTTCATCCCGTCACTCAGCGGCGTCACAAGCGCGACGCGCGCAACACGGTAGTAAGCAAGCAGCTCCTCCCGGCGCCAACTTCCGAACCAATAGCGAATCGGAACCCAAGCGTCCCTTGTATAGCGACCGTTGATCCGTCCGACGAGGCCCTCGATCTCCCCCTTCATGCGACCATACTCGGGGATCCGTTCGCGGCTCGGTACCACGAGCTGGAGAAGCGTGACCCACCCGCGCAACTCGGGAAACCTCTCGAGAGCCCGTTCGAACCCGCGCAGCTTTTGCGGGATGCCCTTGGCGTAGTCCAGCCGGTCCACGCCCAGCATCACACGCTGGTGCGGAAAGTCTGCAGCCAGCGCTTCGGCTTGCCGCTGGACATCCGGATCGTTCGGACCCTCGAAGAACAGGCGTGCGTCGATCGACATCGGGAATGCGCCCACCCGTGCGGCGCGTCCCGAGCGCGTGAGCCGCACGTGATCGGCCTCGACGATCACGTCTTCGCCCGCCATCGCCTCGACGCACTGGACGAAGTTCCGCAGATCTCGCGTGGTCTGGAACCCGATCGTGTCGTAGCACAGGAGGGCACGCAGCGTCTCCTTCGCCCAGGGCAGTTGCTCGAACACGTCCGCGCAGGGGAAGGGGATGTGGAGAAAGAAGGAGAGCCGGTCCCTGAACCCCAGCGCGCGCAACTCCTCGGCCACGGTAATCAGGTGGTAGTCGTGAACCCAAATGAAGTCGCCCGGGCGCACGGCTTCGAGCACGGCACGCGCGAATGCACGGTTCACATCGCGATAGGCGCGCCAGTAACCGTGCTGGTAGTTGCAGCGCTCGACCAGCCCATGGAAGAGCGGCCAAAAGATCTCGTTGGCAGCGCCCTGCTCGAAGCTCCGTAGGACGTCGGGGGGGAGAGGAACGGCTCGGAGGGCGTAGGGAGCCGGGTCACGGAGGCGGTCCAACTCGGCCTGCACCTCGGCCGGGTCGGCGTCCATCAGGCCCGCCCAGCCGATCCAGATACCGCCGTGCTCGCGCAACACCGGTTCGAGGGCAGTCGCCAGACTGCCCGATCCGGGCCGACGCGCCCAGTCTTCCCCCTTCTGATGCACCAGCGAGATCGGCAGCCGGTTCGACACCAACAGAAGGCGGGGATGAACCTCGCTCGTATCGCTCACGTGCTTACCTCGTGGCCTTCGATCAGTTTACGGGATCGAGCCACGCCCGACCAGCGACCCTCTTGCTTGGACCTCGATAGCTCTGGTCGACCGGAAACAGATGGCGTGGCCAC
Organism: Longimicrobiales bacterium; assembly: GCA_965237965.1. Classification (GTDB taxonomy): domain Bacteria; phylum Gemmatimonadota; class Gemmatimonadetes; order Longimicrobiales; family Gaopeijiaceae; genus UBA2988. The sequence goes on along the minus strand of CBDEGT010000003.1, from coordinate 1,068,567 downwards.
GGATCCATTGCGGGAGAGAGATGAACGAGCGAGCCGGCCGGGACGCAATCGTGGTGGGAGCAGGGCCCAACGGGCTCGCCGCGGCAATCGTGCTCGCGAGCGAGGGACTGGACGTGCTCGTGGTCGAGGCCGCTCCGGCTCCCGGCGGTGGGTTGAGGGGGGCCGAGCTGACCCTTCCCGGGCATCTCCACGACGTATGCGCCGCGATTCATCCGATGGCCGCGGGCTCCCCCTTCCTCGCGACGCTTCCGCTCGCGGAACACGGGCTCGAGTGGATCGAGCCGCCGCTCGCGTGTGCTCATCCCTTGCCCACCGGGCCATCCGCCCTACTGGTCCGCGGATTGTCCGCGACCGCCGACGGGTTGGAAGCAGACGGCGCCGCATGGCGGGGGTTGCTTGCGCCCCTGCTGCGACGCTGGCCAGCCCTTCTGCCGGAGCTACTCGGGCCCCTGCGGGTTCCCCGGCAGCCCTGGGCGCTCGCTCACTTCGGAGCAGTGGGCCTCCGTGCCGCCACCGACGTCGCGCGGCGGTTTTCAGGAGAACGCGCCCGCGCCCTCTGGGCAGGGCTGGCCGCGCACTCGTTCGTTCCGCTCGAGCGCGCACCCACGGCAGCGGTCGGGCTCGTGCTCGCGCTCGCGGGGCACGCGCGGGGCTGGCCGATCGTCCGCGGCGGCTCGCAGCGCCTGGCCGATGCCATGGTGGGAGTCCTCCTCGAGCGGGGCGGTACGGTGCACACGGGTTGGCGGGTCGAGAGCCTGGCCGAGCTACCCCCGGCGCGCGCGGTCCTTCTGGACCTCACGCCGCGGCAGGTGCTCCGGATCTGCCGCGAGCGGCTCCCGCTCGCCTACGCCGGGCGACTCGCGCGCTACCGCTACGGACCCGCCGCCTGGAAGGTGGACTACGCGCTCGCCGGTCCTGTGCCCTGGAGCGACCCGGAATGCGCCCGGGCCTCCACCGTGCACCTGGGCGGGACCCTCGAGGAGATCGCGCGTGCCGAGCGGTCCTGCGCACGCGGACACATGCCGGAGCGACCGTTCGTCCTGTTTGCGCAGCCTACGGCTTTCGACGCCACCCGCGCGCCCGGCGGCAGCCACATCGGCTGGGCGTACGCCCACGTGCCGCACGGCTTCACGGGAGACGCGACCGCGGCGCTCGAGGCCCAGATCGAGCGCTTCGCCCCGGGATTCCGAGAGCGCGTCCTCGCCCGCTGCGTGCGCGGGCCACGGGAGCTCGAGCGCGACAACCCCAACCTGGTGGGCGGCGATATCAACGGTGGCACGCAGGACCTCGGACAGCTGTTCACCCGCCCGGCCGGATGGCTCGACCCGTACGCCACGCCGGTCGAAGGACTGTTTATCTGCTCCTCGTCGACCCCTCCCGGCGGCGGCGTCCACGGGATGTGCGGTTGGCACGCGGCGCGCTCGGCGCTCAGGCACGTGTTCGGCAGAAGCCCCCCCCGATCCCCCGAGGCCCCGGTCGCGAACAGGGCGGAGCGACCCTGACGCATCGCATCTTCCCGCTGTCTCAGGCGAGAATGTGCGACAGGACGGGCGCTGCCCGTCCCCCTCATGGGACGACGCCGTCCACTCCAGGTCGCGACCTCGGCGGGTCACGGGTGTATGTTCAGGTGCGAGGAGGCACCCGACGGTGGCACGGCAGTTGCGACCCGTCGACCTCGGAAGGCAACCGTGGGGCCCCGACATGGGGTCGTCGCCACTTCTCCGAAACCCCGGAGTCGAGATGGTCCGGTGGTTCGTGGTTCAGATCGCGATCCAGCTGCTCGCCGCCCCAGCGGCCGCGCAGCGGGCCGACTTCCTGTTCGGGCACCCGCGCCTGAGCGTCGCCCTGCGTGCCGGATGGGCGGCGCCCGCGGCCCGCAGTGAGATCTTCGACTTCACCACCGAGGAGCTCACGGTCGAGCGCGACGACTTCGGCGCGCTCGACGTCCAGGTCGAGCTCGGCATCCGCCTGCGCGACCGGCTGGACCTCGCGCTCACCGTGGGTCACAGCCAGAGCGAGATCGCTTCGGAATTCCGCGACTGGGTGGATACGAACGATCTTCCGATCGAGCAGGTAACGCGCTTCGCCCGCACTCCCATCACGCTCGGCGTGAAGAGCTACGTCAAACCACGAGGTCGCGCGGTCGGCCGCTTCGCGTGGGTGCCCCATGAGTGGGCGCCCTACCTGACCGTCGGAGGCGGACTGATGCTGTACCAGTTCGAGCAGACCGGCGACTTCGTCGATTACGAGACCCTGGACGTCTTCAGGGAGGTGTTCAACTCCGAGGGTGCCGTGCCTACCGCCCACCTGGGTGCTGGCCTGGACCTCTCGCTCGGACCACGCTTCCTCGCGACCGCCGAGGCCCGCTATCTGTGGGCGAAGGCCGATCTGAGTGGGGACTTCGTCGACTTCGACCGCATCGACCTTTCCGGCACGCAGATGACGCTCGGGCTGGCCGTGCGCTTCTAGCGAATCAGGAGAACTCCAAAATGACTGGATTCGCGCGGCACTTCCCGCTCCCCACCCTGGTCGCCACGGTCACGGTGCTCCTCGGGGGCCAGGGAAGCGCGGCGGCGCAGGAAACGGATACGCGCTGGGCACCGTGGGTAGGGTGCTGGCAGGCGGTAGCCGACGAGGACGCGCCCGCCGGCGCCGGCTTCCTCTGCGTGCGGCACGCGGGCGCGGGCGTCGAGGTGATCGAGGTGGTGCACGGCCAGGCCCGAACGGTCCAGGCGCTGGTCGCCGACGGGAGACCCTACGACGTCGCGACCGAGGGTTGCGAGGGCTGGCGCAGCGTCGAGTTCTCGCTCGACGGGCAGCGCCTGTACACTCGCTCCGAGCAGGCATGCAGCGGTGACCCGCTCACGCCCTCTACCGGGTTGATCGCGATGGTCTCGCCGAGCGAGTGGATCGACGTTCAGGCGACGGATGTAAATGGCCGCGCGCTCAGCTGGGCGCGGCGCTACCGACCGGCCCGTCCGGAGCCTGTAGAGGCGGCCGGCTTCGCCGACCTGGCGGCCGAGCGCGGCTTCGCCAGTCGCGCGGCGCGTGCAGCCGCTTCCGCGCCCGACATCGACGACGTGCTCGAGGCTACCCGGGCGGTCGACGCTGAAGCAGTGCGGGCGTGGGTCGCCGAGCTGAACGATCCATTCGATCTGAACGCCCGGCGCTTGATCCGCTTGGCGGACGCGGGCGCCCCAGAGAGCGTGATCGACGTCATGGTTGCGGTCTCGTTTCCGGACCGATTCTCGATCGATCGACAGGGCAACGTCGACGAGCTCGCGACGAGCAGCACACGGCGAGGATACGCGTACGGCGGTCGTCCGCTTCTCTTCGGCTGGGGCAACCGCGACCCGTTCTACTACTCACCGTTCGGGTACGGCTATCGCTACGGCTACGGGTATGGCTACGAGTATGGCTACCCCGACGGCTACTACAGTCCGGGGGTGGTGATCGTGGCGCCCCGTGAGGATGCCGAGCCCAAGGCGCGTGTCGTACGCGGGCGCGGCTACACGCGGGGACGCTCGAACGGTACCGGCTCCACGAGTGGTTCGCCGGCGTCCGCGCCCTCGGTTCGTAGGGAAGGTGGGGGGTCCTCCGGCACGGCCGAGCCGAGTGGGTCGGGGGCGTCCAGCGGCTCGGGAAGCTCCGGTACGTCCGAGGGCCGCCGCGCCAAACCCCGGGGCGGCTGATCCGGCAGGGCCTGCGCCCCGCTCAGCCCACCGCCCCGGCGACGCCCGCTTCGGGAGCGAGCGCGCCGAAGAAGCACTCGTGCAGCCGGGCCACGACCCTTTCGACGTCCCGTTCCAGGACGACGAAGGTGAGGTTCGTGGTCGACGCGCCGTGTGAGATCAGCACGATGTTCGTGTCCGCGAGAGCACCGAAGATCCGACCGGCGATACCCGGTGTGGTGCGAAGTCCCTCCCCTACCGCGCACACGATCGCATAACCGCTCTCCGCGCGGACCTCGCCCAATTCCTCGAGGTCGGCGATGATCGCCGGCAGCGCGCTCGCATCGTCGATCGTCAGCGACACGCTCACCTCGGACGTCGCCACGATGTCCACCGACGTGTGGTGCCGCTCGAACACCTCGAACAGAGCGCGCAGGAAGCCGAACGCTCCGAGCATGCGGGCGGCGGTCACCTGGACCAGCGTGATCCCGCGCTTGTGTGCGATCGCTTTGATGCCCTGTGCGGACACCTCCCGGTGCTCGGTGACCGCGGTTCCCGGAGCCTGCGGCTCGCGCGAGTTTCGGATGCGCACCGGCAGTCCGAGCTGGACGGCCGGCTGCATCGTGCCCGGATGCAGCACCTTGGCGCCGAAGTACGCGAGCTCGGCAGCCTCCGCGTATGAGAGCCGCGGGATGGTGTGGGCGCTCGGCACGACCCGAGGATCCGCGGCCAGGAACCCGCTCACGTCCGTCCAGATCTGGACCTCCGCCGCGCGTAGAGCCGCGCCCACCAGCGCGGCGCTGAAATCGGATCCGCCACGTCCGAGCGTAGTAGTTGCGCCCTCGAGTGTGGACCCGACGAAACCGCCCAGCACCGGGACCACCCCCTCGTCGATGTGCGGCTGGAGATGCTCGAGGGCGGCCGCACGGATTCGGTCGGGAAGCGGCGTCGCGCGCCCGTGAAGGTCATCGGTGCGGATCACCTTGCGGGCGTCAACCCACACGGTGGACAGCCCAGTTTCCCGCAGCGCCAGCGCGAGTAGCTGCGAGCAGAGGTGCTCGCCCTGCGCGAGGATCTCGTCTTCGAGTGCACGCCGCGTGCCGGGGTGGCGGCTCATCACGCGGATCAGATCTGCCAGGTTGTCCGAGGCCACGGCGACCGTGGCGTCGATCTCGAGTTTCCCTTCGGCTTCCAGCAGCTCGGAGCCGGCCGTGCGGTGGCGCTCGAGCAGCGCCTGCAGCACCTCCCGCGCACCATCGACGTGACCCGCCGCGGCACGACGCACCACGTCGACCAATCCGTCGGTCACTTTACTCATCGCCGACGTAACGACCACAGGGCACCGGCCTTCCTCTGCGACACCACGCACGATCTCCGCGACCCTCCGGATCGCGACTGGATCGCCCACTGAAGTGCCACCGAACTTGAGCACGACCACCGGCGAGTCGGGAGCGGCCTCCGTCATCTCCCACACCCCTCGATGAAGTCGCGCACGATACGCCCGAACACGTCCTGGTCGGTCAGAAACGCGTCATGGCCGTGGAGGGAGCGTACCTCGACGAGCTTGTGCCCGTCGCCCATCCGCCGGGCCAATTCTTCCAGCTGCCAGCGGGGCGCGAGGAAGTCCTGATCGGCGGAAACCAGCGTCACCGGCGTCCGCATGTGCTCCACGTCCACGAAGTGCAGGTCCGAGGACTGGCTGAGGCAAAGGAACTGGGCAGCGGAGAAGCGTTGGGCAAAGGTTCTACCGTGGTGGTCGATGTAGTCCTCCACCGGGAATCGGACCCCCTCGGCTCCCAATGTCGGCCTGCCCGAAAACCGTTCCTCGAACTCGCGCGCCGAGCGATACGTGGTCATGGCCAGCGCACGAGCGAGCGCGACCCCTCCCGCTTCGTCACCGGCGGCCACCGCGCGCTGTACGATCCGGCGCTCCACCACGCGAAGCGCGGTAGCCAGCGGATGGCTCCTATCGGCAGCTCCGATCACGAGCGTGCGAAGCACTTTCTCGGGGTACGCTGCGGCGAACGACAACGCGACCGCTCCCCCGTAGGACGCGCCGATCAGGCCGCAAAGCGGCTCGACCCCGAGCGCCTCGGTTACGGCCGCGAGCGTATGCGCTTGATCGGTCGGAGTCACGAGCGGAACGGGCACCGGGTCGTCGCTCGGGGGCACCGCGTCGACGGTGGTACCGATCGAATCGCCACGCCCGAACAAGTAATCGATGGAGAGCACCCTGTGGACGCGCGGGTCGAGCGGTCGGCCGATTCCCGCCATCCAGTCCCACCACCCCCGCCCGACGTCGCCCTCCTGTGCCGCGACTACCCGGTCAGCCGAGATCCCGCCCAGCACTGCGATCACGGGGGCACCGGGTACGCCGAAGAGCCGGTACGCGATGTGGCCGTCGAGCACCCGACCGCCGTGCTCTAGCCGCAGCTCCGACGGGAGCGGCACCAGCCCGTCCTCCACCCGGACCGCGGGATGGGCCGTGCTCTTCGGGCCAGCCTGGGTGGTCATCGCGATCCTCAGTGGCCGGAGGAGGCAGACGCACGCCGCGGCGCCGCCGGACCGACCTCCGCCAGGTGGGCAAGGAGCTCTCGAGTCAGCGCGTCGACGCCCGTGCCACCCGGCACCCGCGTCCGGGGTAGTCCCCGGCGCGCGGCCGTGGCCGCGGTCGCGGGTCCGATCGCGATCACCTCGACGGGACGACGGCACCGTGAACCCGGCCGTGACCAGCGCCTCGGCCGCAGACGATGACGGCAGCACGACCGCGTCCAGCCGTCCGTGCGCGATCAGGCGGTCGAGCTGTTGCCGTCCGCGACCGTCGACCACCCGCGTGGCGATTTCGAGCTGCGTGACCCGCGCGCCGGCCGCCATCAGTCCATCACCCAGCGCCGATGGCTCCTGACCGTCGCGCACGAGGAGCACGGGCAACCCTTCCAGTGGCCCGGCGTGCCGGCGGATCGCCGCCGCAACTCGGATCGGGAGATAGCTCCGGAGCGCCAGGTCACACCGCAGTCCCGCGCCGCGGAGCTCCGCGATGGTCCCGCGACCGATCGCCACCAGCGTGAGGCCGGCGAGCGAGCGAGCGTCCCCGCCGGCCCGCACGAGCGCGCGCAGGCAGCGGGTCACGGCGGCGGCACCGGTGAAGACGAGGACGCGACGCCCTTCGGGTTCCGCAGCCAGCGCGTCGACGGCCGGTGCGACCGCCGTCACGTCGGGACCTGGGCGGAATCGGATGGTCGGGAACTCCACGACCGTGGCTCCCAGCTCGCGGAGCGCCGATCCGATCCGGGACCGCTGCGACCGTGCGCGCGCCACCAGCACGGTCCGTCCCGCGAGCGGCCCGCGTCGGGACCCACTCGAGTGGCTCCGCGAGTCGCGCGACCTCTCCCACCACGATCAGCGCCGGACCGGCCAGCTCGCCCGCCCGCTCGACCCGGTCGGCGAGGTCCCCGAGCGTGCCACGCACGACCCGTTGGTCCGGTAGCGTCCCCGACACGACGACCGCCGCTGGCGTGTCAGCGCTCCGTCCGGCCCGCACGAATCGATCGGCCACCGCGCGGACGCGCGAACCGCCCATGTACACGACAACGGTCCCTCCCAGACCCGCCACGTGCACCCAGCGCTCGTCCCCCTCGGCATCCTCGTCCTCGTGTGCGGTCAGGAACACCGCGCTGGTCGCGAGGCCCCGATGCGTGAGCGGGACACCCGCGTATGCGAGCGCCCCCACGCCGGCGGTGACCCCAGGTACGATCTCGAACCGAACGCCCGCCTGTGCGAGCGCGAGTGCCTCCTCGGCGCCGCGCCCGAACACGAACGGGATCTCCACCTTTGAGCCGGACCACCACGTCATGGCGGTGCGCCAGCTCCACCAGCATGCGGTTGATCCGCTCCTGGGTAAGCCACCGTGACTCGCCCGATCGTCGTCCCACGTCGATGAGCTCGGCCTCCTGGCTCGCCAGCGCCAGCACGTCGGGGCTGACGAGCGCGTCGTGCAGCACCACGTCGGCGCGACCCAACAACTCCGAGCCACGCCGCGTGATCAACTGCGGGTCGCCAGGACCCGCCGCCCACCAGATACGCTATTCCCATCACACCTCTCGAAAACGCCTTTGGTCGCACCTTGCGGACATGAAAAAGCCCTGACCCCGGGGGGATCAGGGCGACGCCGCGCCTCGGAGAATCGGCCGTTCAGTGACCGAGCCGATCTCCGTCCCCCGGAGTGGTCGGGAGGCCGCAACAAAGGCAGGCCTCACGGATCGGAGTTGGCATCGTGAACAGGATCCTACGGGGCTCGACCGTCCAAGGCATGAAACCGTCTAAGGTCTGTACCAGTAACCGGATCGGCCGGTCCGGTCAATGGCGAGACGGCCGTTGGCGCGCGCCCGGGGTGGTCTGGAACCCGGGCTGGGGTTTCGCAAAGATGTAGGGACCGGCATGATGGATACGCGAGCTGCAGGTCGAGCCGCCCCCCCGAAGGTGCCGAGTGACGAGTATCGCTCAAAGTATCCCCGGCGCGGCCTTGGAAGTCCGGCCCGCCGACCGGCCAGGCGTCGTCCTGGTCGCGCACGGATCGGCGCGGAGCGGAGCCTCTTCAGAACCGGTTCTCTCCCTGGTCCGCCAGCTCGGTTGCCCAGGGATTCCCCGAGGTCCGCGCCGCGTTTCTGGAGGGAGGAACCCTTCCTCCACCAGGCGCTCGACGCTACACGGAGCCCGCGCCTCGTCGTGCTTCCGATCTTTCTCGCCGAGGGCTACTTCGGCCGCGAAGTGGTGCCGCGCGAGCTGGGCGTCCCGTACGGGGAAAGCGTGCACGACGGTCGCTCCGTTCGACTTCTCCGTCCCCTCGGCACCGACTCCACGCTCGACCGCCTCGTGTTGGACCGCGGCCGCGAAGCGCTCGGGGATCAGGACCGCGCCGACGACGCGCTCCTGGTCGTCCTCGGCCACGGCACGCCGCGTGACCCCGGCTCCCAGAACACGGTGCTCGCCGCCTGCGCCCGACTCGGGGAGCGGGGGGCGTTCGGTCGCGTCGTGCCGGCCTTCATCGACGTGGCCCCGCGGGTCGACGAGGTCGTCGCCCACGCTCCCGAGCGTACCGCTGTCGTGGTGCCCTTCCTGATCGCCTCCGGATACCACGGTGGTACTACCGTGCCGCACCACCTCGAGAAGGTTCGCCGTAGTGGGGGACAAGCCAGCCGACAGATTCGCTACGCCGATCCGGTGGGAACGCACCCCGCGCTGATCGGCCTGATCGAAAAGGTCGTGCTGGGGGCCTCACGAGACTTTGGTGAAGAAAGGGGCGGGACCACCAAAGCCGCGCCCCTCGCCGCGTTGGAACCCGTCCTGGCGGACCGAGTCGCACGCCTCGGCGCGGTCACCTTTCTGGAAGTCGAGATCCGCGCGGACGGGAGCGACGTCTTCTGGCTCCGCCATGCCGCCGACCGCGGGACCGTCGAGGCGGAGCTGAGCGAGCTATCGGATCGGGACGCGCTCGCCGTTCACACGCGCAGGACCGCGGTGGATGAGCACCGGCCGCTCCGCACCGCTGCCGATCTTCCTCGCGGTTGGCGGTACCGGGCGTGTGGAAGCCGCGCGCTGGTCGAGGCTCTTGTTGCGATCTACGGGCCGGCCGTGGTGCATTGGTATCTGGGGGAGCAGGGGGCGCTTCCAGCGGGGGGATTCGCGGAGGTAGCGGCGCGCCAAACCGGAATCTATGCGGACCTCGAGCAGGTCGGGGCGTCGGGAGTGACGGCCGGAATCCAAGCGTGCTGCGAGGGCCGCCCCTGCCTGCGCACCCGGCTCTGGGACGTCGAGGGCCAGAGTGAGCGCGATGCACGCGCTCAAACCTCGGCGCGCGAACAGGAGTCTGCGCTCGCGGTCCCCTGCCCCACACCCTGCCCGATCCTGCTCGGCACGGTCCTCGACCTGGCCTCCTCGTGACCGTCCGAGGGTGCGGAGGGGTCCAGCCCCTCCGGTGGCCCTCAGGCAGGGCTCAAGGGGCCAGGTCGGCGAGCTCCCGCAGCGCGCTCACCAACCGTCGCATCCGGCGCGGATCGCTCGATTCGCCCACCTCCCCCTGGAGCCGCGTAGCCAGCAGACGCAGCGCGTCCCGGCGCGTGGTGACGTCGGCCCCCTCGGCCCCCGTCAGTTCACGCCGCACCGCGGCAACTCGCGCGCGATCGAGCCCACTGCCGCGCTCGAGCTGATCCAGGTACGCCCGCGCCAGTGAGAACGAGGGTGGCCAGACGAAGCGCTCCTGGCCCTGCGCATTGAAGTAGTCGAGCCGCACGGACCTTGCCGCGTCCAGCTCGTTGCGCGTGAGGCGGTCGCTCGGAACCAGCTCAAGGATGTCCAGCCCACGCGCGATCTCGGAGCTCACGATCACCCCGTTGTACCAGTAGGCCGACCAGGAGCCGACCATTTCCATCCGGTCCGGATTGGCGGGACCGCGATCGAAGTAGGCCATCTCGAACGGGTTCGCCGGATCGGTCCAGTCGAAGACCGAGATCCCGCCCTGATACCAGGCCTGCACCGTCACGTCGCGCCCCGGGATCGGGATCAACGAGCCGTTGTGCGCGGTGCAGTTCTCCTCGGGGGTCTGCACTACGGGGAGCTTGTAGTAGCTCCGGAAGCGCATCCGGCCGTTTGCGATCGAGAAGATGGCGTTCGCGCCCCACTCCACAGGATCTCCCGCGCGACACTTTGCGCCGCCGCCTCCTCCCCACTCGTCGGCGAACAGAACCGCGCTGCCGTCGTTGTTGAACGTCGCCGAATGCCAGTAGGAGAAATTGGAATCGGCAACGGCCTCGAGGCGCTTCGGATCGACGGGATCGGTGATGTCGATCAAGAACCCGTAGCCCTCGCACGCGCCGGAGGCGAGACCGATGTCCGGATACAGGGTGATGTCGTGGCACTGCGTCGGACCGGATCGCGGGCCTTCCGCTGCTCCGTGGGCGCCGCCGGTCATTTCGGCCATCATCGCGGGAAGCCTCGCCCGCAGCTCGGTGCTGTCCGCCGCGGTGGGCGTGCCCCGTCCGGCGCGCGAAGCCAGAGTATCCAGGAGCGGATCGACGAACCGCGAAGGCAGCGCATAAGCGTCACCCCCGATGTCCACGACGAAAATCCCCCGCTCGCGCGCGCTCTCAAGCGCGGCCACGTCCTCCGGACTCATACCGTGCTCGGGAGGCGCGACCAGCTGCTCGAAGATCCGCGGCGAGCTCACGATCGCGGCCTGGTCGGGGTTCGCGAGCGGCACCCGGATCACCTCGATGCGGAAGAGCGCCGACTGCGGGTCCTCGGACGGCGGCGCGTTGACGCAGCCGGCCAGCTCCGCCTCCGGCCGCACGGGCGCCGAGCCGGACACGTAGATGTAGACGTTCTCCGGGTCATCGGGATCCGCGAGCAGGGAATGCGTGTGCGACCCGCGGCACGTCTGCACGTTGGTGAGATAGCGCGGGTTCTCGATATCGCTGATGTCGAAGACCCGGATCCCTCTTATTCGCTCGGTGCTCACCTGGCTCCGCACTCCCTCGGTGCCGCAGTCGAGCCGGGCTCTGAAGTCCTCGGCCGAAACGAACAGCAGGTTCTCGTAGACCGAGACGTCGCTCTGCGCCGCGGGGCAGACGTACGCCTTCACCAGCCTGGGCCGGAAGGGGTTGGCGATGTCCCAGATTTGCAGTCCGTCGAAGTTGCCCTGAATCGCGTAGGTGCCGGTGAAAGCGAGGTCGGTGTTGACGCCCCCTACGAATTCCTCCGGTGGTGGCGTCGAGGAAAGCACGCGCAGGTTCCAGGTCGCCTCGCCGGCGTCGAGGAAGCCGGGCTCCAGCCCGATGCGCGGGTCCGGGCTCGGCGGCGGAGCGGGAACGCCCGGCACCGAAGCCTCGCTGGGCGATGACGTCGGACCGGTGGCGCACGCGGTCCACGCCACGGAGCCGATGACAGCGAGCAACCCAAGACCGATACCACTCGTTCTCATACCAGACTCCTTTGTTCTCCCGAATGGCGGTCGATGCCGGAGACGCCGATGGGAATCAACGCACGGGGCTTGCAGGTGCACCGAACAGCTTTGCCAGCATGCGCCCCATGCGGGCGATCTCGGTCGCTTGATCGACGTGGATGTCGGTCGCGAGCTTGAAGAGCTCACGGTCCCGCGCCGTGCCGTCGGTCGCGAACAGCTCGTCCACCATCACGACGCCTCCGCGATGGTGCTGGATCATATAAGTCAGGAAGAGCCGGTCGAACTCGACCCCCCTGGCCGCCTCGAGCTCGTCCATCTGCTCGTCCGACAGCATCCCCTGCATCGGCATCCCCTGATCGGCCCCGTGCACCATCATCTCCGAGCCCCGAATCATCACCTCAGGCACGGGCCGATCGCGGTCGCGGAGCCACTCCTGCATCCGGGCGATCTCGTCGCGCTGTGCGTTGATGATGCGCGCGGCCAGCGTCCGGACCGGTGGGCTCGCACCGCTCGGTGGCGCGAATTCCGACATCACGACCGCTTGCGCGTGATGTCCGATCATGCCAGTGACGAAGCGCGCGTCTGTGTCGGTGAACTCCGCACGCGCGCTGTCCATACGCGCACGGTAGAGCGCCTCGATCTGGGAGTCCGATATCCCCCCCGGTGGAGCGGGCGGCGGCACGGTCGCCACCCCACCGGACGCACGCCCACAAGCGGCGCCGATCAGCGTGAGCATGACGATTGTCGCGGGCCACCTCGGGGAAGCTCTCATCGCTCCGGCTCGTTCGATCGCTCGGAGGGGTGAGGAGTGCACCATAGCGCCGACGCCGTCCGCGCGCAGGTTCGACCTCAGCGGAACCGGGCCACCAGCGTGGTGACGTCGCCGATCGCGTCCACACGCACCGTCTGCTGCTCGACCCGCACGGAGGTGACCTCGAGACGGAGGGGCAGGTAGGACAGGTCCACGATGGGGTTGATCGCGCGCGTCAGGCCCTCCGCGACGCCGGCGTCTACACGGAACCCCGCCGCGCGCGCGTCGGCGACGACGAAGTGCAGCTCGGAGCCCCGGCCCTCGATCGTGCCGTCGACCTCGGCGGTCACATCGAGCGGCACGAAACCGAGGTTCGGTCTGAAGCGAACCCGCGCCTGGTTCGGCTGTGACAGCACGACCGAGGCTCCTCGGATCCTTTCCTCCCGCTCGAGGAAATCCTCGAGGTCGGCGGCACGCACCCAGGCGGTGGCACGTATGCTCTCCGCTCCCACCAGCCGTTCGAGCGCGCGGTCGTACCGGACGTTGCGCAGCTCCAGCTCGAGCCGGTCCACGACCGGGCCGAGGCCGGGCCGTACGCGTACGCCCTCGGCACGAACCAGCTCGGCCTGGCCGGTCGAGGCGCTGAGCCCGTCCACGTCCACCTGATATCGATTGGCCGGCCCCAGCAGCTCCGCGAGCGCTCGCTCGAGGCCCTCCTCCACGCGCCGCTCGGTCGCGCAGGCGGCGAGTACGATCACCGCCGCGAGCAATCCTAATGTCCGAGGTGTCATCAGTGGGGCTCCGGTCGGTTCCCGAGCGGATTCGAGGGGCCGCGTGTCCATTAGATAATGGCAGATACACCGCGGGCGCGAGTTCCCCCCTTCGGCCCCCCAGAAGGGAGCTTGACTTGGCGCCGGGGACCGATCGGATCCCTGCCAGCGACGGTCGGCCCTCGCGACGGAGGGCGGCAAGGGCTCCAAGCCCTTGGTCGTGCACATCCAGGTACGGCCGGATCCGCTGGCGCATTGAGTCGTCGCGCCACAAATTTGAAGCTCGAGGAGATTCTTCGCACCAAGGGTCACGACGTCGTAACGACCACCGACTCCCACAGCGTCCTCGATGCGGTCCAGGTCCTGGTTGACCGCAACATCGGCGCACTCGTGGTGGTGGAGGGTCAGCGTCCGACCGGAATCCTCACGGAGCGGGACATCCTTCGGCTCACGGCACGCTCCCCAGGCCAGCTAGGATCGGTCCGTGTCGGCAGCGTAATGACGCGGAAAATGATCACGGCGCATGCGCAGGACGAGCTGACCACGATGATGGACGTGATGACCGAGAACAAGATCCGACATCTCCCCGTCATGGAGCGTGATCGACTCCTCGGGATCGTCTCGATAGGCGACTTGCTCAATGCCTGCCGCTCCTCGGTCGAAGAGGAGAATTCCCATCTCCGTGAGTACATTCAGGGATCTGGGTAGGCTGAAGGCGCTGATCGCGGGTGTTGCGCTGGCCGGCTCGTCCCACCCGCCGCTGGTTGCTCAGGGCCGTGACTTCGAGCCCAACCACATCCGGATGTCGGGAACGGTGCCGTTCGAAGCTACGCCGGAAGACGTGTATGCCCTCCTCGCTCCCGACGGGCAGCAAGCGCTGACCCGGACCTGGGACATCGATATCCTGTCACCGCCATCGGGCGCCGCGGAGCCGGGCGCGACGTTCACCACTTTGAGGGCCGCTACCGCGTCGAACGCCAATCTCGCGGGTGACCTGCAGCACTCGCGGAACGGTTGCGCTGAAGGTGCTGAAGCCCGAAGTCGCAGCAGTCGTCGATGCTGAGCGGTTCCTGGATAAGATCAATACGACGGCTAAACTTCACCATCCCTATACTCTGCCGCTGTTTCGCACCCTTCGTGTGGACGAACGGACCGACTTCAGGAAAGCGGACGTAGAGCCAATGACAGCATCTCCCCCATCCCCCACGCCCAACTCTGACGACTCGCGATCCAGCGTTGCCAAGGTTGAGGCCGAACTCCTCGTCACGAAGGAACGCCTAGCTCGTCTGGTAGAGACGAGTCCAGCAGTGATCTACAGCTCCCGGCCTTCAGGAGACTTCGGGGCGACGTACATCAGCCCGAACGTGCGCGATCAGGTCGGCTACGAACCCGAGGCCTTCACACAGGATTCGGACTTCTGGGCCAGCAAGATCCACCCCGATGACCGGGAGCGAATCTTTGGGGGATTATCTGCACTCTTCGAGGCGGGTCACCACACGCATGAATACCGGTTCCTACACGCCGACGGCGCCCACCGGTGGATGCGAGACGAGCTTCGGCTCGTGCGGGACGAACACGGCGAGCCCCTGGAGATCGTGGGGTACTGGATCGACATCACCGAGCGGATGGTGGCCGAGGAGGCGCTTCGCAAGAGCGAGCAGAACCTGCGCTCGATGATCGAGGGTTCATCCGATGGAGTCGTCGTTCTCACGGAGGGACAAATTGTTTGCAGCAACTCGGCGGCGGCCAAGATGTTGGGACATACACCTGAGGAGATCTTGGGAAAGTCACCTCTCGACTTCGTGCATCCGGACGATCGCGATCGGGCCGCCGAAAGGATGGCCGCGCTTATCTCCGGGGGTATAGACGACGCGGACACGGAGAGTAGGACCTACCGTTCCCTGGGTAGCGGTGGTGTGTTTCCGGGGGAGGTCGTATCCACGCCTATCACGTTCGAGGGGAAGCAGGCGATCCTGGCTACGGTGCGGGACATCACCGAGCGGAGGGAGGCCGAAGAACGCCAGAAGCTTCTCGTCCAGGAACTCGACCACCGGGTGAAGAACACCCTTGCGGCGATCCTGGGCCTCGTCCGGCAGACAGCACGGAGCGCCGGAAGCATCGACTCGTTCGTTGCGACGTTCACATCCCGCGTACACGCGATGTCCGAGGTACACATAGCTCTCGCCAGAGAGCACTGGGGCGACATCAGCGTCGCTGAGATCTTCCGGATTGCAGCGGGTGAGATTACTCAGGATCTGGTCACAGATCGGTGTTCCATAGAAGGGGAGGCATCCTGGAACGTGCCGGCCACCATGGCTATGCCTCTGGCCCAGGCCCTGCACGAGTTGGTCGTGAATGCGATGAAGTATGGCTCACTCTCGACGCCCGATGGGAGAGTGAGCGTACGTTGTGAGAGCTCGGACGACGGAAGCCTCGTGCTTCAGTGGACCGAGTCGGGTGGACCTGAACTCTCCCGAGATGTGCAGTCAGGAATGGGCTTGACGCTCGTGACAGGCTTGATCGAGCACCAGCTCGGTGGTGAGGTTCGCTTGGACTTCCCGAGCAGCGGAGCGCGACATGAGCTTCGCGTTCCCGGGGCCCAACGACCATGAAGATTCTTCTCGTCGAGGACGATGTACTGATCGGACTCGACTTCAAGTCGATGCTCCTCGACCTCGGATGCGAGGTGGCAGGACCGATGCTGACGGTGGCTACAGCTTTGGAGGCGATCCGAACTGAGGTTCCCGATGGCGCACTTCTCGACTTCAGCCTCCGCGATGAGACATCGGTGCCTGTCGCAGAGGCACTAAAGAAGGCGTCGTGCCCGTTCTGCTTCATTACCGGCTACAGTGAGCCGCCGGACCTGCCGCTCGCACTACGGGATGTGCCACGAGTACTAAAGCCCGTAACGAAGCGAGATATCGGGGAAGCAGTCGAGAAGTTCAGCCCAGGTTCAAGGGGTCGTCGCAACAGCACCGTGTTGAAGGGGGTTTTTGCGCCCCCGATTCCACTGGACAATAGATTGGCGAGGGCGACGGGGTCCAGACAGAGGGGGTTCTTGATCTCTCCAATTCCGAGGGAGTCAGAAGCGACCGAAGGTCGTGGAAGGCAGGAGATACCGGAGCTGTTGAGAACTCAGCGCAAGGTGGAGGTCCGGTTCAGCGATGTAAGAGATCTTCCAGGGTTTCCGCCGGGGTTTTCCAACCGAGGGTCTTGCGGGGGCGGCTGTTAAGAGCGGCCGCGACGGCGGCGAGATCGTCAGCGGTATGTTTGCTGAGGTCAGTGCCTTTGGGGAAGTACTGTCTCAACAAGCCGTTGGTGTTTTCGTTCGTGCCGCGCTGCCACGGGCTCTGTGGGTCGCAGAAGTAGACGGCCAGCCCAGTGTCGATGCGAAGCTGTGCGTGCTGATCCATCTCTGCTCCCTGGTCCCACGTCAGAGACCGGCGGAGTTGCTCGGGCAGGGTCGTGATCGACGAAGCGATCGCGTCCCGGACGGCTTCGGCGCCGTGCCCAGCCAACGCTGGCCCGTTCTTGGTCCTGGGCTCGTCGTGTCTGTGGAGGCGAGGGAGGTGGAGGAGCATGGTGAACCGGGAGGTTCGCTCGACCAGCGTTCCGATCGCCGAGCTGCTTAACCCCAGGATTAGGTCGCCTTCCCAGTGCCCAGGAACGGCGCGGTCGTCCGCCTCGGCCGGTCGCTCGCTGATCATGATCTCGGGGCGAACGAACGTCTTACCCCGTCTGCGGGCGCGAGCTCGAGGCACCCGTAGCGCGCGTCCCGTCCGAAGGCACGCCGTCAGCTCCCGACGCAGCGCACCGCGTCCCTGAACGTAGAGCGCCTGGTAAATGGCTTCGTGCGATATCCGCATGGACTCATCATCGGGGAAGTCGACCCGTAGCCTGTTGGCGATCTGCTCAGGACTCCACGAGGCCGCCCACCGCCGGTCTTGTCGGCGACCACGGCGACGCCCGACCCAGCGTACATTTGGGCCCGGCACGGCCGCCCCGTCTGGAGCCGCGATCAGGCCTCCGAGGCGATCCTGCACATACTGCCTCAGTTCGCCGTTCGCAGCGAGTTTGGCAACTTTCGGACGCTTCGCTCGCCGATCGGCATGCCATTGGGCGGTCGTGGCTCGATACTCGAGGTTTCCACTTCGCGTTGCTGCGTTCCGCCGCAGTTCTCGCGAGATCGTCGACGATGAGCGGCGCAACTGCCGGGCGATCTCACGTACGCCACAACCGCGGGCTTGAAGAACCGCAATCTCTTCTCGCTCGACGAACGATAGGTAGCGCCCCGACAGAGGACGAAGACTGAAAGGTGGCATGCCACCACATTGGCGAAACCAGCGCGCCCCAACAGCGGGAGACACGCCGGCTGCCACCGCCGACTCCTCGCTCGACAGCCCTCGAGCAACTTCTTCCCAAAACCTCTGCCGATGCTCCCGGCGCCCCAACGGGGGACGACCGGGTGAACCCATCGGCGGACGCAAAGCTCGATCCGACCGTCGGCGCTTGCTTGCCGCCATCGCAACTCCTCCTCTTTCCTGAGGTGTTGCGACGACCTCTTGAATTCACCCAGTGTATTTCATCCCCTTCCCGCCCGCAGGTCTCCACTGCCCCACGAGGACGTGTTCATGAAACCGATCGAGCGTCGACGATTCCTGCGCACTGCGGCGGCAGGTGCCGTCGCCGCCACAGCCTGTGGCGGCGAGGGAACATCGAACGTCTCGGCCCCCGAGGGGACGGTCGTCACCGGTCCACGGGTCGAGTGGCGCCTGGCGTCGAGCTTCGTTCCCTCCCTGGACATCATCCACGGGGCGCCCCTGCGGGTGGCGGAGCGAATCGCCGCGCTCACCGAGGGCCGCTTCACGATGCGCGTCTTCGCTTCAGGCGAGCTGGTCCCCGGCCTCCAGGTGATGGACGCCGTGCAGGCCGGAACCGCACAGGCCGGTTACACGGCCGGCTACTACTACATCGGCAAGCACCCCGGCCTCGCCTTCGACACCTCAGTCCCGTTCGGCTTCACGGCCCGCCAACAAAACGCCTGGCTCTACCACGGCGGTGGCCTCGAGTTGATGCGGGAGATCCACGCCCAGTTCGGAATCATCAACTTCCCGTGCGGAAACACCGGCCTGCAGATGGGCGGCTGGTTCCGGAACCCGGTCGGATCGGTGTCCGACTTGCGCGGTCTGCGCATGCGCATCCCGGGGGTCGGTGGCGAGGTGATGACGCGATTGGGTGCCTCGGTGCAGGTGATCGCCGGCGGCGACATCTATCCGGCGCTGGAGCGAGGGGCGATCGACGCCACCGAGTGGGTCGGACCCTATGACGACCTCAAGCTCGGGTTCCACGCGATCGCTTCCAATTACTATATGCCGGGGTGGTGGGAGCCCGGGCCGACGCTGTCCCTGCACGTGAACAGGGAAGCCTACGACGCCCTGCCAAGAGCGTATCAGGAGATGCTCGCGGAGGTGTGCAGGGAGGTGAACTTCGACACGCTCGCCCGCTACGACGCCGGGAACCCGGGAGCGCTTCAGACCCTAGTGCGTGACCACGGCGTCCAGGTGCGCCAGTTCCCGCGCAATCTGATGGAGGCGGCCTGGCGCGAGAGCAACGCGTACCTGGAGGAGCAGGCAGCCGCGAACACGGACTTCCGGAGGGTCCACGACTCGTTCAAGGCGTTCCGCGAAACCGCCTACCCATACTTCGCCGGGAACGAGCAGGTGTACGCCGCTTTCGCGTTCCCGAAGATCTGATCCACCCTCAAGCGGGCGTGCGCATGTCCCCGGCTCGCCAGCAGTACCACGCCGTGGCGCTCCGCCAGGGCCGGTAGCCGAGTCCGATCAGCTCCAAGTCGCGTGGGCTCGGGGGCGCGGGCCACCCCAGCACGCGAGCCATTCCCGCCCGCACGCCCAGGTCGCCGATGGGCCATACGTCCCGACGGCGGAGGTGGAAGAGCAACAGCATCTCGGCGGTCCAGCGTCCGATCCCACGCACCTGCACGAGCCGTTCGACCACCTCCTGATCGGAAAGATCGGCAAGGTCCTCGAGTGCGACCACGCCCTCGCCCACCTTCCCCGCGAGGTCCCGGATGCTCGCCAGCTTGCTGCGCGAGAGCCCGGCGGAGCGAAGCGCGTGCTCGGACGTGGCCTCCACCGCCGACGGCGTGACGGTTCCGCCGAGCGCGGCGATCAGGCGCCCATGGATCGTGGCGGCCGCCTTCCCGGCGAGTTGCTGGTACGTGATCGTGCGCACCAGGAACGCGAACGGGTCCGACGCCGCCCGCTGGAGCCGAACCGGACCGACTCGTCGTACGAGCGGGCCGAACGCGGGATCTCTCCGGAGCCGGTCGTACGCTCCGGACCACGCCACCCTACCGTCGGATCGGCCCCACGACCGATCGGCCCCTTCCGCTTCCCGCGACCCGACGATTCACTCACGGCACGCTCGGGCTGGGGCCGATGTTCGGCGCGACGAAGATCACGAAGGCCGTGAGCACCAGCGCCTGCACAACGATCAGCGGCAGCACGCCTCGATACAGAACCGGCGTCGCGATCCGCTTCGGCATCACACCACGTAGATAGAAGAGTGAGAAGCCGAAGGGCGGGGTGAGGAAGGACGTCTGGAGGTTGAGCGCCAGCAGGA
The DNA here is from genome assembly GCA_965237965.1 of Longimicrobiales bacterium. Taxonomy (GTDB): domain Bacteria; phylum Gemmatimonadota; class Gemmatimonadetes; order Longimicrobiales; family Gaopeijiaceae; genus UBA2988. The sequence goes on along the minus strand of CBDEGT010000003.1, from coordinate 1,048,776 downwards.
TGCCCAACCACGAGAGGCTGATCCCGAGCTGTTGCGCAGGGAGCAGGAGGAGGGGCACCACGATGAAGGCGATCTCGAAGAAGTCGATGAAGAAGCCGAGCACGAAAACGACAAGGTTCACCACGATGAGAAATCCGATCGCCCCTCCCGGTAGGTTGCTCAGAACGTCGGCGATCCAGAGGTCGCCGGAGAGGCCCCGGAACACGAGCGCGAACGCCGTCGTGCCGATCAGCAGGAAGACCACCATGATCGTGATCCGGGTCGTCTCCTCCATGGCCGCGCGCAACGCAACCATGTCGAGTCGGCGATGCAGGGCAGCCAGCGCGAGGGCACCGACCGCGCCGAGTGCGCCCGCCTCGGTCGGAGTCGCGACCCCGGCGAAGATGCTGCCGAGTACGACCAGGATCAGGGCGAGCGGGGGCATGAGCGAGAACATCACCCGACGCGCGAGATCCCGCCCGCCCGAGGCGCGAGCCTCGGGGGGCAGCGCCGGCGCCGCTGCCGGCTTCATCAGTGCCACCATGCCGACGTAGGCGGCGTAGCTGCCGGTCAGGATCATTCCGGGGATGAACGCGTTCCGGAACAAGATTCCAACCGACACCCCCAGTTGATCCGCCAGCACGATCAGCACGATGCTGGGAGGGATGATCTGCCCGAGTGTGCCGGAGGCAGCGATCGTCCCCAGCGCGAGCTTTTCATCGTAGCCGTGGCGGAGCATCACCGGCAGGGAGATCAGCCCCATCGCGGTCACCGACGCGCCCACGACCCCGGTCGCCGCGGCCAGTAGGGCCCCCACGAAGATCACGCCGAGCGCGAGCCCCCCGCGCACTCGCCCGAAGATGACCCCGATCGTCTCCAGGAGCTGTTCCGCGAGCCTCGACTTCTCGAGCACGATGCCCATGAAGATGAAGAAAGGAACGGCGAGCAACGTGTAGTTGGACATCGTGCCGAACGCGCGCTCCGTCATCGCCCGCATCAGGATCGGATCGAAGTCCCCGGTCAGGGATCCCAGCGTCATGAAGACCAGAGCCGTGCCGCCCAACGCGAAGGCCACCGGATAGCCGGTGAAGATGAAAAGGAAAGCGCCGCCGAACATGAGCGGGCCCCAGAGGTCGCGACTCACAGCCCCTCGCCGTGCCGCGCGTCCGGCTCGCCGTCTCCGAGGGGGGTTTCGACATGCCCGTGCCCCCGGAGCACGTCCATCCGCCGTACGAGCAGTGCCAGTCCCTGTAGCAGGAGCAGCGAGAACGAGACGATGAGCAGGCCCTTGATGGGCCAGCGCGGGAGCCCCCCTGGATCGGGTGAAACCTCTCTCACCTGGAATGAGCGCGCGACGGCCGGCCACGAGACCCACAGCATCATCACACAGAACGGGATCAGGAAGAGTGCCGTCCCCAGCAGGTCGATCCAGGCGCGGGTCCGCTCGGAGACGCGTCCGTACAACACGTCCACCCGTACGTGTACGTCGTGCCGCAACCCCCACGCCGCCCCGAGCAGGAACACGACCGAGAACAGGTACCACTGCAGTTCGTTGAGCGCGTTGCTGCTCAGGTTGATGCCGACGAAGCGAGTGCCCCAGCGCGCCAATGCGTTGTAGGCACCGCACAGGATCATGAGCAGCGACAACCAGACGATCACCGACCCGATCCCGTCGTTCAGCCGATCGATCGCGCCCGCGGCCCGGCGCAGCAGATTCATGCCGCTACCAAACCAAGTAGCCGCCGTCCACCGGAATCACCACACCGGTAATGTGCCGGGCCGCCTCCGAGCATAGGAACAACACCACGCCCGCGACGTCCTGCGGGTCGCCCAAACGGCCGAGTACGCTGCGCTCGCGTGCCCGGTCCAGCAGCTCGGCGGGCACACGTACCGTGAGCCTGGCCGTGCGGATGTAGCCCGGCGCCACCGCGTTGACGTTGATGTTGCTCGGGCCGAGGTCGACCGCCACGCTCTTGGTGAGTCCGATCAATCCGGCCTTTGAGGCGCTGTAGTTGGCGATGCCGAACTCACCCCGGATGCCGTGTACGGAGGAGACGTTCACGATCTTCCCCCACTCCTGGGCTCGCATGTGGACCGACACCGAGCGGATGAAGTGGAACGCACCATCCAGGTTCGTGCGCAGCACGGATTCCCATTCATGGTCCTCCATGCGCCAGATGGCGCGGTCGCGGCCGATTCCCGCGTTGTTGATCAGAACGTGCACACCACCCAGCTCCTCGACCGCCTCAGCCACGAACCTCTGAACGTCGGCCGGATCGCGCACATCGCAGGCGCGACAGAGCGCTCGTACCTCGAGCTCACGCAGCTCGTGCAGCACGCGCTGCGCCTCGCGCTGCGAGGCCTGACCGTCGTCCAGAAAATTGAACGCGACGTGGACACCGCTCGCTCCCAGCGCGAGCGCGACGGCGCGCCCGATACCGGTCGACCCGCCGGTCACGATCGCGACGCGGCCGCGTAGATCGGGTGCGGTGAGGAGGGGCTGGGGTTGGGTCTGGGGTGCGGCGGCCTCGATCAGATGCTCGACCGCTTCCTGTACCTCACTCGGATCGGAAGTGAGGACCTGGGGCGCAGTGGGCTTTTCGGCGCGGGTCGGTCCGGGCTCGGGCCGTTCGTGAGGCATTCCGGGATGGTAGGTGCCGTCCACCGGGCCGCGCAACGCAAGTTCTGCGCGGTCGGCGTGGGTTAGCGGAGCGCCACCACCAGACCGCCCAGACCTGCGAGCACAACCACCCGGCGGGTGCGGGAGACGGCAGCCTCGACAGCGGCTAGGGGAGCAGCGATGCGGAGCACGATGGGCGAGCCACCTACCGTGACCTGGCGGGCAGCGTACATCACCAGGGTACCATCCGGCCCGCTCTCCTGCCCGACAAAACCGCCCTCCACCAGGAGCGCAGCCCCCCCCCCTCGGCCATGCCGAATCCGGGAGCAATCCCATTGCAACGCCGGAAGATACGTCCGGCAGGCTCGGCGGGGCGATCGATTGGAAGATGGGCCGGGGCGATTACGTCTTCAACTCTAGAGGGGCTATGTAACGGACTGGCAACCAATTGGATAACGAACGCGTCAAGGCGGTGGCCGACCGTCGCTGGAGGCATGGCGCGTCCCGCACTACGAGTCGATCCTTCAAGCATGAAGACTATCCTGTACGTCTGCCTGGAAAACTCGAATCGGAGCCAGATGGCGGAAGCATTCACCCGCATGCACGCCGCGGGCCGCGCAGTCTCCCACAGCGCCGGCTCGACACCGAGCGGCCGGATAAACCCGAGGGCCGTGTCCGCGATGCAGGAGCGGGGCTATGACCTGACCACGCACTTCTCGAAGTCGCTGGACCAGGTGCCCCCCGGACCCTACGACTGGGTGGTCACGATGGGGTGTGGCGACGCCTGTCCGTTCATCCCCGCGACCCATCGCGAGGACTGGGCGCTGCCGGATCCGCGGGACATGGCGGGTACCGAGGTCGCCACGGTGCGGGACGAGATCGAACGTCGGGTGCGGGAGCTGCTCACCCGACTCGGCGAGGCCCCGCTCGACGAGGACGCATAGGCGCCGCAGCTTGCCACCGCCGCCGTTCCCCGACACCCTTGCGAGCGGACCTTACGATCCTCGCGATCAGGGAGGCACCATGGACGACGCGGTGCAGGACGCGGTCAGCCATCAGATCGGCAAGGAGCTGTACGCGGGCTACTTCTACATGGCGATCTCTGCCCACTTCGACCGCGTGAGCCTGCTCGGCTTCTCGCGCTGGATGCGCGTGCAGGCCCAGGAGGAGCTCGCCCACGCCATGCGGCTCTTCGACTTCATGAACCACCTCGGTGCAAGCCCGCGCCTGGATGGCGTCGCTGCTCCGCCCTACGACTTTGGCTCGCCACTCTCGCTGCTCGAAACCGCGCTCGCTCACGAGCAGGAAGTTACCGGTCTGATCCATGAGCTCTACGACCTGGCCGTGAAGAAGCACGATCACGCCACTCAGCTCGAGCTCCAGTGGTTCATCACCGAGCAGGTGGAAGAGGAGAAGGTCGTCAGCACAGTGGTCGACCGGCTGCGCATGGCCGGTGAGAGCCGGGCGGCCCTGCTGATGCTGGATCGCGAGATGGGGGAGCGCGCCGCGTCGGCTTGACTATATCCGCCGGCTGGCGCGCTTGGGACGATACGCCGCCTCGTCCTTAGACCTCGGGCTCTTTCGTCCAATCCAAGGATTCGAGTTTGAGACGCGTGCCACCAAGGGCCTCCATGACCTGCCGTAGACCCTTACCTCGGGACGTCAGCTTCAAGCTCCACGAGAATTCGATCCGATACTGGAGGCGATCGGGCATCTCCGGCCACATTCCCCGCGGGAGCTTCACGCCATGAAACGGACCGGACGAGAAGCCATGGGAGGAGGGCAACACGCGCTGCTCGAGCGCCCCGACGTGCTCCGAGCGCGCGCCTTCATCTTCGAGGACGACGCCCGGACGCTGAGGCAACAACGCGAGCTGACCGAGATTCCGGCTCCCCCATTCGGAGAGGGCCCCAGGGGCGACCGCATGGCCGAGCTCATGGGCGAAGCCGGGCTGCACTCCGAACGTGATGCCGAGGGCAACGTGCTCGGCTGGTGGGGTGGGACCGGGGGCGCGCCTCTGGTCGTCTCCGCGCACCTGGACACGGTCTTCTCCGCTGACACAGACGTGCGTGTGCGCGAGGTGACGGACCGCCTGACCGGACCGGGCATCTCGGACGACGCTCGAGGGCTGGCCTCGCTGCTTTCGCTCGCCCGCTGCATTGGCGAGGTCCGACCACGACTGTCCCGCCCGCTGCTGTTTGCCGCGACCGTCGGTGAGGAGGGAGAGGGTGACCTGCGCGGCGTGCGCCATCTCTTCCGTGATGGCGGAGCCGGGCGTTCGGCTTACGCCTTCCTGTCGCTCGACGGCGCGGGGCTCAGCCGGGTGGTGACCGGCGGGCTCGGTTCGAGGCGCTTCCGCGTGTACGCTCGTGGGCCTGGCGGCCACTCCTGGGTGGATTGGGGAACGCCTAACCCGATCCACGCGCTCGGCCGGGCGGTCACCACCTTCACCGAGCTCGCGCTCCCGGACGAGCCCCACACCACCCTCTCGGTGGGACGGTGGGCGGGTGGGACCAGCGTAAACGCCATCCCGCAGGAGGCCTGGGTGGAGCTCGAGGTGCGCAGCCACTCGGTGGAAGAGCTGAACCGGCTGGACGCGAAGATCAGGGCCGGAGCCCAAGCCGCGGTCGCGGCTGCGAACCGGAGCGCCAACGGACGAGGCCGCGTGCATCTGGCGGTCGAGGTGATCGGCGACCGACCCGCGGGAAGCACCGATCCGAACCACCGTCTGGTGCGAGCGGCGCTCGCAGCTACGCGCGCGGTCGGTGTCGAGCCCGAGCTCGCGCTGTCCTCGACCGACGCCAACATCCCGATGTCGCTCGGGGTCCCGGCCGTCACGATCGGCGGCGGCGGCGAGGCCGGACTCGCCCATACGACGGACGAGTGGTACCGGAACGAGAGCGGGCCGGAGGGAGTCCTGCGCGCGCTGCTCACGCTGCTCGTCGCGGCCGGGGAGGACCGACCCAGGAAGGGGTGAGCGGAGCGTCGGGTGCGCGGCGCGAACCCGATCGTCACTCCGCGTCAGCGCCCGCTGGACAGCTCGATCAGGGGGACGCCGTCGACCGGCTCGGTCGGGCTGACGCCGAGCAGCGCCGCGACCGTGGGCGCCACGTCGACCGTCCGGATCGGACGATCGATGCGAGCAGACGGGATGCCGGCGCCCAGGAAGAACACCGGCACGATCATGTTCTCGCGCAGAGGCGTGCCGTGCTGTGCACCCAGGTTCGTTCCGAGCACCCATCCCTCTTCAGGCTCCGCCAGCGCGATCCAGCCGTAGGAGGGCGGGATCGTGCGACGCCACTGGCCGGCCGCCTGATCCGCTTCGGGGGTGACCGCGAGCGTCCAGGGCGTGAAGGTGCGATCCACGCCGGGCAGATCGGCAAAGCCACGCGCGATCTCCGTGGCCAACTCGCGCACGCCGATCCCCGCCGCACGCAAGGCAGCCGTGTCCGCGAGCACGAGGCCACCCTGCAACCGGATACCGAAGGCATCCGGGCGACGCTCCATCGTCGGACCAGCGATCCGGCGGAGCGAGGCCGCCAGGTCGATGTGGCCGGCCCGCGAGACCCCCCGCGCGTTCAGCGCCTCCGGCATGGACGTAATGCCATGGTCGGACGAGAGGACATAGAGCACGGACCCATCGCCCGGGTCTCGCTCCAGCTCGGCCATGAACGCGCCGAGCCAGCGGTCGAGGCGCACGAAGTGGTCGTGCACCTCGCGCGAGTCGGGGCCGAAGTGGTGACCGACCACATCCAGGGTCGAGAGACCCACCGCGAGCAGGTCGGGGGGGGCCGACCTGCCCAGCGCGAGCTCTCGCGCGCCGGTGAGCGCCAGATCCAGGGTGAGCGAGTCCATCCAAGGGAAGTTGGCCAGGCGTCGGATCGACTCCATCCGGTGCGGGAACGTGGACGGGCGCCCCGCGCCGACTCCCTCCCAGGTGAGGTCATCGGGCTCCGGGTACGCGGCCTCGGGCAGTGCGAGCGACCAGACACGATCCCGCCAGTCGGCCCGCGCCACGCGCTCGTTCCAGTGGGCAACCCACGTGGGGAGCGTGTCCGTGTAGTACGTGCTGGTCGTGAACATCCCCTGCGTTGCCCACCAGAACGTCGGCACGCGCGCCGACCCGACCGAGAGGATCGCTCCGCCATCCTTGCGCGAAACCGCGAGCATCCGGGCATCGGGCTCCGCAGCCCGCAACCAGTCGTAGAGGGCGGTTCCGTGAAAGCGCGCGGGGGAAGCTCCCGGCCCGCGAGCACCCCCGATCAGGGGGTGTGCGGGGTCGGGAACGCCCAGCGCGTTCGAGACGATGCCATTGTGCGCCGGGAAGCGACCGGACCACAGCGTCGCGTGACCGGGCGCCGTCCAGGTCATCGCGTGATCGTGCCAGGCTTCGGTGAAGAACGCGCCGTCGCGCGCAAGCCGGGCGAAGCCCCCCGTGAGGTCGGGCGCGAACCGGTCCAGGTAGTCCGGCCTCAGCTGATCGACGGTGAGCAGAACGACCAGCGAGGGGCGCTCCTGCGCGGCGACCTCCGCGGTACCTGTGGTCGCAGCCAGAGCCACGGCCACCTGACCAACCCGTACGGTCACGGCGCGAGCGATGGCGACATGACGTTTCATGAGCGGTACCTCAGGACAGGAACGGCGGTCTGGACGGGGACGTTCGGGGACCTCCGCGCCGACGTCGCGCGCGAGAGGCCGGCCGGGCCTCACCTCTCCGCGATCACCTCCGAATCGTCGGCCACGCTGAGCCGGCCCTTCACACCGCGCACGTCGACTCTATTGCCGAGCAGCGAGTCGTACAAGTCGGCGTCTGTGATCCGGGCCTCGTCGCCGACGATCACGTCGCGCAGGTAGGAGTCCACGATTCGGCTTCCCTTCCCGATCGTCACGTTGGGACCGACGCGGCCGCCGCGCACCTCGACACCCTCCTCGACCCGCACGGGGTCGACGAGCTGGGCACCGACCAAGGTCGCGCCCTCCGCGACCCCGGCCCGGCCGGTCTCGAGCAGGTGGCGGTTCGTCTCGAGCAGCGTGTCGGGCTTACCACAGTCGTACCATCCTTCGACCGGGGCGACGAGCAGCCTGGCGTCGTGGTCGACCATGTACTGGAAGGCGTCGGTCAGGAAGAACTCGCCGCCCGGCCCGGGCTCCCGCTGTAGCGTGTCGTGGATTCCCTCGAAGAGCAGGGCAAAGTCGCGGATGTAATAGAGCCCGATGTTGGCGAGCTTCGAGACCGGCTCCTTCGGCTTCTCGACGATGCGCTCCATGGTTCCGTCGGCGCGCGGTACGATCACACCGAAACGCTGATAGTCCTCCACTTCCTTGGCCCAAAGGACCCCGGCTACGTCGGGTGGGAGGCGCTTGACCAGGGAGAGGTCCGTGTCGAACAGGGTGTCCACGAAGAGAATCAACAGCTCCTCATCGGCCCACGGCTCCGCGAGCTTGACTGCTCCCGCGGTTCCATCCTGCACCGCCTGCACGACGTAGTGCCCCCGGATCTGGGGGTACTTGGCTTCGATATACGCTCGAATCACGTCACCCAGGTAACCGACGATGAAGACGACCTCGCGCACCCCCAGCTCCACAAGGTCGTCCAGGATGTAGCTCATCACCGGACGTCCTCCGACCTTGATCAGTGGCTTCGGGGTAACGTGCGTGTGGGGTCGCAGGCGCGTGCCCTTACCCGCGAGCGGTATGATGGCCTTCATGGAGAGCCAGGGTTGTGAGGCGTTCGCTTGGACGCACTGAGGAGAGGTACCCGTGGGGGATGCGCGACGTCGGGCGCGAAGGTCACCGGGAACGAGGGTCGTTGCAAGGCCTACGTTGTCCGGTCGTACGGCGCCGCACCGGGCTTGCGCCGCAACCGGCCTGCGCCGCACCTGGCCTGCGCCGCAACCGCCTTTCTCGCGTCGCCGCGCGCCTGAAGCCACGCGGGACTCCCGCAACGCTCGGGGAAGCTGCATCATGAACACGCGACATCGTCAGGGCCGGCCGATTCGTCGGAGGAGACGCCTCATGAAGCGCACGATGCCACGCTGTGGACCATGCTGGCCACGACGGTTCCTCTCACGGCCCAGCAGCCCCAGTCCGAGCCGTTCGTCATGGTCCAGGGGACCGCCGAGGTGCGCTTCCCGAGCGACCGGGCCCGCCTCGGCTTCATGGTCGAGACCCAAGCTGCGACCGCACGCGACGCCGCGAGCCAGAACGCGGAACGGATGGAGCAGACGGTGCGCGCACTCCGCGAAGCCGGCGGTCAGACCGTGACCGTGGAAACCGGGGGGTACCAGCTGAACCCGATCTACCGCCGGCCCGCGCGCGAGCAGGAGAACGTCCCCACCATCGAAGCATACCGGGCAGTCAACCACGTTCGCGTGCGAACGGACGATCTGACTCGCGTCGGCGGCCTGATCGATGCGGGGATCTCCGCGGGCGCCAACCGCATCTCCTCTCTGACCTTCGAGGCCCGGGACACCGAGCCCGCGCGACTCGATGCGGTACGCCAGGCGGTCGCCAAGGCACGTGCGGAGGCGGAGGCCGCGGCCAGCGCGCTGGGCGCGACCCTCGGACCTCCGCAAGAGGTCAACGTCGGCATGGATTACACGTATCCACCGACCCCACCGCTGATGCGAGGGGCGGTAGCCTTTGACATGGCACAGGCTGCACCCACGCCGGTCGAGCCAGGCGAGCAAGTCGTCCGCGCCAACGTCAGCGTTCGATACCGTCTTCTGACTCCATGAGCGAGAGCGCCTCGACCCATCCGGCTGCGCCCGATCTCCGGCTGCGCGGTCGGACCTACGCGATTTCCTTCGACCGCGTGTGGAACGTAGCGCTCCGGCTCGCGGGTGGCGGTCTCTCACGCTGGCGGGTCGTGCGCGACGACGATGAGGAGGGGCTCATCCAGGCTGAAACGGTCAGTCTATTCCTGCATAGACGAGCCGACATCCGCATCCAAGTGACACTCGACGAGAACGCTCAGACCCGGGTCGACCTGACGTCGTCCACCGACGGCAAGGCCTACTGGGGGAGAAACGCCCGGCGGATCCACAGATTCCTGCGAGCTCTGGACGCGAAGCTCGCTGCCACGCCGGTCCAGATCCTGGACGCGACGCGTCGACCCCAGTTCACGGTCTAGCAGGTGCGCTCCCCTTTTTCAGCGATCTGCTGAGGACTTCACCCGATGCCACGCGACCGTCGGCCCTGGTTCCATCAACTGCACTGGCAGGTCTTCGTGGCCATGCTGCTGGGGATCGGGACCGGGCTCACGTTCGGTTCGCCGGCCGCCGCACAGATCGGGTGGATCGGGGACCTGTTCATGCGCCTCCTGCGCATGATCATCGTGCCGCTCGTACTCACGTCGATCATCACCGGCGTGGCTTCTCTCGGCGGGGGACGCGCGGTGGGGCGCATGTTCGGGAAGACGCTCGGCTACTACGCCCTCTCCAGCTTCTTGGCCATCCTCGTCGGCTTGTTCCTCGTCAATCTCATCCGTCCCGGCGCCGCCGCCGATCTTGGGGTGGCCACTCAGCAGGAGTTGCCCGAGTTGGCTACGCCCGGTTCACCGGCCGAGCTCGTGCTGAGCATCGTGCCACAGAACGTCGTGCAGGCGGCGGCGAACAGCGACATGCTCGCGATCATCTTCTTCGCCATGGTCTTCGGACTATCCATTAGCCTTCTTCCCGCTCGCACGCGCGGCACTCTGCAGGACCTGTTCGAGGCGCTCTTCCAGGCGATGATGCGACTCACGACGGGGATCATCCGGTTCCTCCCAATTGGTGTCTTCGCGCTCATGACGACCATGATCGCGAATACGGGTTTCCAGACTTTCCGCGCCCTCGGGCTCTACATGCTAACCATCGCTTCCAGCCTCACCATTCACCTTTTCCTAACGCTTCCGCTACTGCTGCTTCTGCTGGGCAGGATCACACCTCGCGTCCACTTCGCGAACATGCGAGAGGCTCTCCTGGTCGCCTTCTCGACCAGCTCTTCGGGAGCCACGCTCCCCGTCACCTTGAGCGCAGTCGAGAAGCACGTGGGCGTCTCCAATCGCGTCGCCTCGTTCGTCCTTCCGATGGGGGCCACGGTGAACATGGACGGGACCGCGCTCTACGAGTGCGCGGGCGCGCTCTTCATCGCCCAGGTGTTGGGCTTCGATCTCAGCCTGACCCAGCAGGTCGTAGTGGTGATCACGGCGCTCCTGGCATCGATCGGGGCTGCCGCCATACCGTCCGCCGGATTGGTCGTCATCTTCATCGTCCTCGAGGCGATCAACCTGCGGGGTCCCGAGGTGAACCTGATCGTGGGCTCGATGCTGGCTATCGACCGTCCACTCGACATGTACCGCACCGCGGTCAACGTCTTCAGCGACTCCTGCGGCGCCGCCATTATCGCCCGTAGTGAGGGAGAAACCGACGTGGACACCGAGGTACGCATCGAAGCGGGCATGGAGATTCCGGCCTGAGGGCGGCCCCCGGTGTCACGCTGCTGCTTGCCGTGGTCCTCGCCGGCTGCAGCCGGGAGGCCCCGACCGACGGCGAGCCGGGTGCGGCGTCGCCCGAGAACGGCGCCACTTCCAACGGACCCGGCCGCGTCTTCGAGCGCGCGGTGGTCTTCCTGGGGTCGGCCGGTGACAGCACGCTCACCGTGCCATGGCTTTTCACCGCGCACACACGCCCAGGAGGGGTCGACCGCGTCGCCCGCGCATGGATCGCGCGAGGCGGTGCATGGGAACCCTTCGTCGATGAAAGCTGGGAAACCGCACCCACCCGGGTGCCGTGGCGACTTCACCCACACGGGCGTCTACGCCTGATCGTCAGCGAAAGTGAGACGCTGGAGGGACTCGTGTTCTCGGAGGGAGCCCGTCGGCTTGAGGTGACGATCGGGACATCCCGATCGGCGTGGAGCGGCGCACAAGGTGAGACGTTCGTGGTGGCGGAGGGCGCGGCCGTGCTAGCGGAGGGGCGCATGCCCGGCCTGGTGCTCGACCTCGCGCGCGCGCACCGCGGCGAGGCTCCACCAGCCGGTGACTGGCTCTTTCTGACCTCCGGGGATTCTGTCCAAATCGTCCTCACGGGCACGGAGCTGCCCGCAGCCGACGGGAGCGGTGGCTACGAGGGCTGGGGCCGGCTCCACGACGGACGCGAGATCCCTTGGCGCGACGTCGGTGTCTCGTGGATGGAAACGCGCGCGTTCGAGCGTGCGCGCCGCGACGTACCCGTGGGTTGGCGGGTCACCTCCGGGGACGGGGAGATGGCGGCCGATCTTTCGGTCCAGACCGCGCACATCGAGGCCGGTCAGGGTGCCGGGCCGCTCCTGCCTGTGGAGGCGCTCTTCGAGGTGTCCGGCACGCTGCGGGTGGCGGAGGCGACCTACCCGGTACGCGGGCTGGTCCGCCACTTCCAGCGCTGAGCCCCGGTCCGCAGCCGGGCACATCCCGGCCCAGGCCTTCGTTTCCCGCAGACCGAGCGACCCCTTGTCAGGCGAGCTGATCACCGCACTGATCTCGATCGGATTCGCGGCCCTCGCCGGCGGCATCACCAACGCGGTCGCGATCTGGATGCTGTTTCACCCCTATCGGGCGCCACGGATCGGACGCTGGCGCCTCGCATTCCTCCAGGGCGCCGTGCCGAAGAACCAGGCTCGACTCGCATCCGTGATCGGGCGCACGGTGGGCTCGCGGCTGCTCACCGACGAAGACCTCGCCAAGAGTTTTTCCGAACCCGGATTCCGAGGCGCGTTCGACGATCGCCTGGCCGTGTTCCTCGACAGCGTCCTGCATCGGGAGCGCGGCAGCCTGCGCGAGCTCCTTCCGGAAGCGGTGCGGGAGCAGACCGAGGGCGTGCTGCGCGATATCGCCGCGCATGCGGTCACGCATTTCGAGGAATACGTGCGCTCCCCGCAGTTCGAGGTCGCCGCTTCCACGCGCACCCGCGAGGTCTTGGGCACCATCCGCGAGGAGCCCATCGGCGGCGTCCTCACGCCCGCGCGCGAAGCGGCCATCGCGGAGGCGGTAGACGAATGGCTGCGCGGAGCCGTGGAGAGCGACGACTTGCGGATTACCGTATCCGACTACCTGGGCCGGGCATCGAACCGCCTGCTCTCCCACGAGCGCACCTTCGAGGAGATCCTCCCTCTCGGCCTGGTGGGGGCGGCAGAGCGGGCGATCCAGGGCTACCTCCCGCTCGCCATCGAGCGGCTGGGCTCGCTACTGGAAGACCCCAGCACGCGCGCGCGCTTCGAGAGCACACTCCACGACCTGTTCCGCCGCTTCCTGAGCGACCTCAAGTTCCATCAGCGAGTCGTGGCACGCCTGGTCGTCACCGAGGAGACGGTGGACCGGGTACTCGACACCATCGAGAAGGAAGGCGCAGAGCGGCTGTCGGAGCTCCTCCAGGATCCGGCCGTGCAGGCCGCGATGGCCAGGAGCGTGAACGAGGCGGTCGTGGACTTCCTGCGCCGTCCGGTTCAGTCGGTGCTCGGAGACCCCGCCGACCCCAGCGTGCAGGGCGCGCTGGACACCCTGGCCGACTGGGCTGTCGGAATGGCGCGCGATCCGGCCACGCGCGGTTTCCTGGTGGAGAAGCTCGACCACGCCCTCGAGCGCTCGAGCGCTCGCACGTGGGGAGAGCTGCTCGGTCGCGTACCCACCGACAAGCTCGCGCGAGGGTTCGTCGACGCGGCACGCTCCGAACCCGCCGGGCAGCTCTACCGCGAAATCGCGGACCGGCTCGTGACCGTCATCCTCGAACGACCCATCGGCGTGCCCGCCCGCTGGTTCCCACCCGACGCGGCCCAGCGGCTCGAGAAGGGGCTGGGCGATCCGCTGTGGGCCTGGCTACAGACGCAGGTACCAGAGGTCGTGGGTCAGATCGACGTGGCCGGGCGGGTCGAAAAAAAGGTACTCGACTATCCGATGCCCAAGCTGGAGGAGCTCATCCGCCGCGTGACCGATCGCGAGCTCCGCCTGATCGTCCGACTCGGCTACGTGCTCGGGGCGGTGATCGGGATGGTACTCGTCACCGTGAACTGGCTGGCAGGGATGTGGCTGCGGGGCTGAGGACGCTCACGTTGCACGTAGGCGGTCACTTCTCGCACACGGCAAAGAGCATCCCTGGAAGCGTGATGATCCCGCTGGGTGTCCCGACCGCTTTCATGCGCGCGCCTCGCAGCAACGCGCTCTCCGGAGCGGATTCAGCTGGGCCTGAGTCGCCTCGGAACGAGACGAGAGGGACGCCGCTTTCACGGCGCCCCCCTCGTCGATCCCCCTAGCGCAGGACCCCGCCCGTGTCAGCGCTTCCGGAGCGACTCCAGGGCAAGGATGCCGATCCCGATGGAGAGCATGATCGCGACCGCATTGGTGCCCACCGCGATCAGCGTTACCACACTCCAAAAGACGAGGTGGGTGAACAAGTATCCGCCCGGCACCAGGTCTCGCATCTCGCCCTCGTCAGCTTGCGTGGATCGCGCCCGGGCCGCCCGGGAACGCATCCGAAATATGGGTAACGCCGGTCCGCTCCGCCACGCTGGACCGGGAACCACCGGAGCCTGACCGCCCTAGTCGATCCGGCCCTGCTCCGCGCGCTTGCGGACGTCGGCGAGATAGCCGGGTCGCAGGTCGAGCAAGTCGGTGATCTTGCGGATGAGGGTCTCCTCGCGCCCGGCCAGCGCGCCGTCGGCATAAACCAACCCCCACATCACCTCGGCGAGCACCATCTTCTGCCCGGGTGAGTAATTCTCGTTGATCAGCCGGGTGAACTGCCACAGGTCGACCGCCTGCGCCCGCTCTTGCTCGGCCAGCTTCATCAACTCCTCCGCCTCGCCCAGGTCGAGACCGTAGTGGCGCTGGATGGCGCTCTGCAGATGGGAACGCTCGTCGGCGCTGAACTCGTCGTCTGCGTGTGCGAGCTCGAGCAGCAGCGCGCACGCCGCCAGCCAGATGTCGTGGCTGCGCTCCAGCCCCTGCGACGACTCCGGCGGCACCATAGCCCTCTGGAAGAACGAGCGGATGCTGGGAAGCACGGGGAGGTTCTCCGGCTGGGGACCTGGTGTCGGCGGAATACTATACCTCCATGGTCTCGACGCGCCGCACCCCGGCACGAAGCGGGATGGCCACCGCCGCAACCGTCAGCAGGGCGGCACCACTGAGGCCCAGCACGAGCGGTATCAGGCTCACCTCGTCACTCCCACGCAGGCGCGCCGTCAAGAACAGGTAGACCGGCCACGCCTCGAGCACGACTACGCCCGCGAGGTAGAGAACGGCGGACATCATGAAAAGCAGCCCGCCGAAGGATGTGGGGATCTCGGCAACGTTCTCGGTCTCGAAATTCGGGTACAGGGCGCCGAAGCCGAGCGCGAGCGCGGTGAGCGCGAACGTCACGCCGATCATGGTAACCGTAGTGAGGACTAGGATGAAAGGGGACGCCTGGAGCACCAGGTTCGTGAACACGATGAGCGGCATCGCGACGACCAGAAGCGGGACTGTGCCCACCCAATACTTGGTTACGAACAGCGCGCGCACGTCCAGGGGCGAGTGACGAAGCAGCCAGAGCATTCGCCCCTCAAGGCTCACGGCCGGAAACACGAAGCGCGTGGCGATCGCCGCCACCACGAAGCCTGCGAGCCCCAAGTTCAGGAACGAGACGACGTTGATCAAGAAGAAGGATACGCGCTCGCCCGTGTAGAGGGGCAACACACGAATGTTGTAGACGTACACGACCACCAGCACCCCCAGCAGGATCAGCTGGGACCACTGTGTCGAATCGCGGAAGAAGACGCGGATCTCTTTGGCGACGATCTCTCGAGTGCGCACGGAGGCACCGAGCAGGAAGCCCTCGACCCAGCGCGCCCCACGCCGCCCGGCCCGCCGGTCCGCGCCCTCCTGGGCACGGGTGAACCCGCGCCCGTAGTGAGTGACGTGCACCCACGCCCCGAGCACGAAAAAGGCGGCCGCGGTGCTCAGGAGAAACAGAAATGGAAACGGGTCGAAGACCCTCCCTAGCCACGACATCAGTGCGTCGGCCGCCCACTCACTCGGCAACCACGGCGACGTCGGAGTGCGGAGCACCGCGACGAAATCAACGAGGCTGCGGAACTCCTCCGGGCGCACCAACCGCTCGGGCCGGAGGAACCGGAACAACGCGACCACACCCGCCGCCGCAAACAACCCAATCAGTGCCAGCAGGTCGCGGGCACGCCGTGCCGGAAAGATGTTGACGAGCACCAGCGTGATGGCCGTGCCCATCACGGCGGGCACGACCAGGAAGGCTACCATGGTCGCCGCAGCGAGGAGGTAGTAGCCGGGGCCCGCCGCGTAGATCACGCCATACGCCACCAGCAGCGGCACCGCCATCAACCCGACCATCCATGAAGAATCCATGATGGTCTCCGCCAGCCGGGCGCCGTACACCTTTACCGGATCCACCGGGGCGGCCACGAGCAGTTCGAGGTCGTCCGAGAGGAAGAACGTCGAGAGCGCGGTTATCACATTCGAGAGCAGCAGGATCATGAAGAACGTGACGAACGCCAGCCCCAACAGCTTTCCCGCCAACAGGTCTCCGATGCCCTGCGTGCCTCGGAAGTAGAGCAACATCCGGTAGATCACCGCGAACGTGAACGTCCAGAAGAACACGCCCACAAAGCCGAGCAGCAGTGCCTTGAAGACCCGCGATTCGTCGGTGCGCGCGCGGTTGATGCGTGAGCGGACCTTGGGCCGTATCAGCCACATGAGCCCTGGCCTCAGTGTGCGCGAAACGGTGACGTTCACGTGCCTCGTGCCGAGCCGCCGGCGGGTGTGGTTCCGCTCCGAAGCGCGGCCACGACGTCAGCCATATCCTCGCCGTGCGTGACCTTGAGGAAAATCTCTTCCAGGTGCGCACCTCCGGCGTGCGCCTGCGCTCGCAGGTCGTCCATGGTGCCCAGCGCGATGATGTGGCCGCCACTGATGATCCCGATCCGGTCGCACAGCACCTCGGCCACCTCGAGCGTGTGCGTGGAGAGGAACACGGTCCCCCCCGTGGCCACAAAGTTGCGCATCAGGTCCTTGAGGATGCGCGCGGATGGTGGATCGAGCCCCACCATCGGCTCGTCGACCACGATCGGCTCCGGTTGGTGCACGAGGGCCGAGCTGATCAAGAGCTTCTGGCGCATCCCGTGCGAGTAGCTCTCGATCAGAGCCTGCTTCCAGTTCGACAGGTCGAACAGCTCGAGCAGCCGATCAGCGCGCTCGTCGATGGCCGGCCCCGACTTTCCCCAGAGTCCCGCTACGAAGCGGAGGAACTCGCCCCCCGACAGCTTCTCATACAGGAACGGACGATCGGGGATGTAGCCGATCCGGCGCTTGGCGCGGGCCGCGTCCTCTCGCAGGTCGTCCCCGCCCACGACAATCAGCCCGGCCGTGGGCTGGAGCACACCGGCCACCATGCGGATCGTGGTGGTCTTGCCGGCACCGTTCGGGCCAAGAAAACCGAAGATCTCCCCCCTGCGCACGGTCAGGTCGATCCCGGCCACCGCCGTAAAGCCGCCATACCGCTTTACCACACCCTCCAGTCGGAGCATCTCGCCGTCCGTCTCACCCGGCTCACCCTCGGGCGCCGTGCTGCCGCCGCCGCTCCTCGCGTCCGACCCGTCCTCGAGAAGCGCGCTCAAGCTCCATCCTCTGCCGGAACCGCCTCCAGCACCTCAATTCCGAGCCGGCCGATCAACCGCACGATCTCCACCTGCTGGGCCAGTCCACCCACTACGAAGCGTATGTGTGCGGCGTCCGCGGGATAGTCCCCGAAAGTGGGATCGACCGCGACCCACTCGCCCAGCCACACCTCCGGCCAGGCATGGTAGAAGAACGCACCGTTCACGTATACGAGCCCGACAGCAGTCCGAGCGGGCAGGCCGAGCGCACGAGCGAGTGCTACGTAGAGCACCGTGTGCTCGTTGCAGTCCCCCCGCCCCGACTCGAGCACCTGGACCGCGCTCGGTACCGAAATCGTTACTTCCTTGTCGAGCGAGTTGAACACAGAACGGGTGAGCTGTTCCGCCACCCGCTTTGGATCAAGACTCCAGTCGGCCCGGGCAGCGGTGACGCTGCGCGCCCGACTCAGGATGCGCGGATCGTCGCTCTGGATGAGAGGTTCGGGCGCGAGCTCGGCGGCCCGGTCCATCAGCTTATAGGGCAACTGGTAGCCCGGATCGATCGCAGCCCAATCCTCGCGTCGTACGATCAGCGTGTCTCCCCGAAGCGTCTGCCGGTCGCCCTCCAGCTGGAAGCCAGTCAGGTCCACTCCCGACAGCCGAAAGCGCACTTCGGCAAAGCGGGTCGCGTCGCCCAGGTCGACATCGCTCTGAACGGCGGTGGACAGGATCACGTCGTCGTCGAGCGTGCCCGGCGCCTCGCCGGCCGCCAACGCCAGCCGCATGTCGTCTCGCTCCTGGAGTGCCAGCTCGTACTCGGTCTTCTCCATCGAAAAACCCAGCGGCGACGAGGCCCTGATCACCCGGCCATCCGGATCTACCCAACTCTCGACCGAGACGCCTCCGTACACCTCTGCCACCCGCCACGCGGGGATCGAGTCGTAGCGAGCGGGGGACCAGCGTCCCGTCTCGGGATCGAGCGAAGCACTGTCCGGCACCACGAGGGTGTCGTGCTCGAGCACGCGCAGTTCGACCGTGCGCGTCGCCATCGTGCTCGGATCGAAGACTGGGAGCCGCACCCGGTTCCCGACTTCGAGCTCGCCACCCATCGCGACCCGTATAGGCACGATGGCCGAAAACACAGGGGGCGTGGCCAGCTTGTACTCGATCTCCTGCGGGCCGCTGCCGGAGTCGATCGTGACCTCGAGGGTCGTGTCCGCACGCACCTCTCCCCTCGCGAGGAAGCGCCCGATCTCGGAGTCGAGTGAGAAGGTGAAACTCTGCATCACCAGGGCCTGGGAGAGACGCACGCTCGTGCGAGCGACCGCAGTACCGGTCTGGCCCAGCGCCGGTAGCTCGAGCGACATCACGTCTTGGAGCAAGAAGCCACCCGGCACGGTGTCGAGGCGCGACGTGGCTTGACCCACAGGCCGGTCGCCCATCTTGAGCGTGTAGAAGCTCACGCCCGGCGCCAGAGAGAGGGTCGCCTCGGCGAGTCGAGTCAGCTCGGGCTGGAAGTACTCGCGCCGAACCTGCCAGCCGACCATCCCCAGCCATCCCGCTACGATCGAGACCCCCAGAACTCTGCGTGTCACAGTAGATCATTCTCCTGAGAGAGCAGCGATGTGGGCTCCGCGGCGGCCAGGAGGCGCCGGAAGAGCTCCTCCTCGTACGAGGTCTCCACCACGATGACCAGCTCGTCGGGTGGGGGGCCCTCGCGGACGTGGTCCAGCAGCACCTGAACCATCATGTAGGCCGAATCCTCCGGGTCCAAGGTGCCGACCCCGAGGCCGAGCGGAGGAAGCGAGAGCGAAGCCACCTCGTACTCGCGCGCACGCCGGAGCCCGTTCAGCAGGGCGCGCCGAATCCCCACCGAACTCGCAGACTCCTCGGGGGACTCGAGCACCGCGTGGATGATGTACCTGATATCCAGCTCACCGCCCGGGGTCAGCACTGCGCCCCCCGTCGGCAGCTCCCCAATGCCCTCCAGCCGCACACGCACCTCGTCGCCGGCCGCCGACTCCGATCCCGGCGAAGTCCGAGCGCACAGGGCGAAGCACCGCCTCGGTCCCGATCTCGTGCAGGCTCCCCTGCCGGACGGTGATCACGGCCGTTGAAGCTCCCTGGCCTTTCTGTACATCGCCCCCGCCTCCTCCCGGAGATTCTTCCGGTCGAACAGGATCCCCATCAGGTAGTACGCCCGGTAGTTGTCCGGTTGTAGCTCCGCCGCTCGCCTGAGCATCTCGAGCGCTTCGTCCACACGCCCCAGCCGATTGAGTGCCTCGCCGCGGTAGAAGTGCGCTGGGCCGTGCTCCGGATCGTGTGCGCAAACCCACTCCAGCTCGGCCTCGGCCTGCCCGTGCAGCCCCCGGCGGAAGGAGACGATGCCGAGCCCCGCTCGCACCTCGGCGTCGCTGGGCGTGGCGCTCAGCGCCCCTCGGAGCTCCCGCTCGGCGTCGTCGAACCGTCCGAGGGCCGCGAGCTCGAGCCCTCGCTCCACAGCCTCCCGTGCCCGGATCGCTTCGGGCTCGCCAGTGGGGACTCCGGGGGGAGCGGGCGTAGCGCTCGGCGCGGAGGTCGGCGTCTCGTCCCGCGAGGTCGTCGGGATCGCCTCCCGCGTGGCGTCCGGCGGCACGCCGGGCACGGCGGTTTCCGGGGGCGCGGCGCTCGAAACAAGCTCTTCGGGTGGTGCAGTCGGGATCGTCGCGGGCTCCGACGCCAGCAAGTCTCCCTGGACATCGCCCTCGTCCTGATCGCTCCGACGTGCACGGTACTGCCGGCGTCGCCGACCCATCAGCCGTCCCCGGAGGTGAGCGACTCGCGGCAGAGCCATTCGAGGTAGGCGGCCGACCCTTCCGCCACCGGCAACGCCAGTACCTCGGGCACGTCGTACGGATGGAGCTCGGTCGCGCGTGCGATCAGCGCGGGAACCCGGTCCGAATGCGTCTTGAACATCAGCAGAACCTCGTCGAGCGTCTCGATCCGGCCTTCCCACCAGAACAACGACGTAAGCGCTGGAACGATGCTGGCGCACGCCGCCAAGCGCTCGCCGACCACGCTCGCCGCAAGGGCCTCCGCGTTTGCCCGGTCGGGAGCCGTCATCAGCACCACGCGCGCGTCCGTCATCCGCCGGTCACGGCGCGAAAACCCTGCGACCCGCAGCCTCCGGCAGGTAAAGCCGGTCGATCAGTGACGCGTACCGGTCCTGGACCACGCGCCGCTTCACCTTGTCAGTGAGGGTGAGGGTGCCGTCCTCGATGCTGAACGGAGTGGCGAGAAGCGCGACCTTCTTGGGGATCTCCAGGTTCGAGAGGTCCTCCAAGCCTCCGAGTGACTCCCGCTCCATACGTTTCTGGACCCTGGGATCGCGAATCAGCGCCCTGCGGTCGTCAACCGGAATGCCCTGCTCCTTCGCCCACTTCTTCAGAATCGCAAAGTCCGGCACTACGAGCAGCGCGACGAACTTGCGACGGTCTCCCACCATCACGACCTGGTCGATGAAGCGGCTGCGTTTGAGCCGGTTCTCGATCGGCTGTGGCGCCACGTACTTGCCGCCCGACGTCTTGATCAGGTCCTTCTTTCGGTCTGTGATGCGGAGGCATCCGTCGGCATCGAGCTCGCCGATATCGCCGCTGTGGAACCAACCTTCCGTGTCGATCGCCTCCGCGGTCGCGTCAGGAAGCTTGTGGTACTCACGCATGACCTGGGGCCCCCGGATCAGGATCTCTCCGTCGTCGGCGATCCTGATCTCTGTGCCCGCCACCGGCTTGCCCACCGTCCCGATGCGTAGCTCCTCTAGCGTATTCACGTTGGCAACCGGGCTGGTCTCGGTGAGCCCGTACCCTTCCAGGATGGGCAGACCGGCAGCGTAGAAGAAGCGCGCGATCTCCGGATCGAGCGGCGCGCTCCCGCTCACGAAGAACCGGATTCGCCCGCCCACGAGCCCCCGGATCTTGCTGAACACGAGCCTGGCAGCGAGAAGGTGAGCGATCCTGAGCGGCGCAGTCGGCGTCCTCCCTGCAAGCCGCTCCGTGGCCCAGGTGAGTCCGACCTCGCGCGCCCAGCGGACAAGCCTGCCCTTGAGCCCCGGCGCGCCGAGCGCGCCGAAGTACACCTTCTCGTAGACGCGCGGCACCGCAACCACGATGGTCGGCCGCACAGCGCGCAGATCCGCTACTACGGTCTCCCGCGAATGGGGATAGGAGATCGTGCAGCCCTGCGCGAACAGCAAGTAATCCACCATGCGCTGGAGGATGTGCGAGAGCGGCAGAAACGAAAGCGTCGAGTCGGTCGGCTCGATGGCGAAAGCGCGTCGCGCTGCCTCGACGTTGGAGAAGATGTTGTTGTGTGTGAGTACCACACCCTTGGGGTCGCCGGTGGTACCCGACGTGTAGAGGATGGTGGCGACATCGTCCGGGATGGCCCGGCTTGCCTCCGACCGCAGCTCTGCCTCGGGCATGGAGCACATCCGCTCGCGCCCCTCCGCGACGAGCGGAGCCCAGTCGAGCACGCCAGGTGTGGGTGTGAGGGGCGGATCGAACGCCACCACGCGCACTTCGTGCGCGCAGTGCGCGCAGGCCGCACGCGCCTTGTCCACCTGCTCCTGAGTGGACGCGAACACTACACGCGCGCCAGAGTCGTTCAGGATATAGCCGACTTGATCAGCCGTGATCACCGAATGGACGGGAACATCGTGCACCCCGGTGCACAGGCACGCGTAGTCGGTCAGCGCCCACTCGAGCCGGTTCTCAGCAAGAATCGCAGCACGGTCGCCCCGCCCGAGCCCGAGCACACGCAGCGCACCCATCACATCCTTGACCCGATCGAGCAACTCGCTGTAGGCGAGCGGCACGGTCTCTGGACCTGCACCTGTGAAGATGCGAAACGCCGGATGCGTATCCCATCGGTCGACCGCCCCGAGGATGAGGTCGACCAGGGTTCCCCGCGGAAGGTCGGCCTGGTTCGCCGCGTAGCTGCGGAGCGCCATGGGGATGTGGCCGAGACGCGCTGCGCTCAGTCCAACCGGATCTCGAACGTCAGATCCAGATCCGGGCGGAGCGTGTGCAGCACGCTGCAGTAGGTCTCGCGTGACAGGTTCACCGCGCGCTCGACCTTGGGCCGATCCGCGGAGTTCGGTCCCGACAGTCCGAAGACCATCGAGATCGACAGGAACCGACGGGGTGGATCGGGAGCACGGTTTCCCACCACCTCCACGTTCATCCTCTCGACATTCACCCGCGATTTCCCGAGGATGTCGAGCACGTCGGATCCCATGCAACCGGCGAACGCCAGAAGCAAATGATCCGTGGGTGAGGGCCCCGTGTGGCTTCGCCCATCCACCACGGAGGGCGGGACCCCCTCCGGCCCGCCGTCGAAGCGCAGCCCTTCGCCGCTCCAGTCGAGAGTAACGCGCTTGACCAGTGGCTTGGGCGCAGCTGCGGCCGGCGCCGCGTCGGCTTCAGAAGAGCTCATGGTTGCTCTCGGTCGGCAGACCCGGCTCAGTGCCGTGCGCGAGCTGGTCGAGCGTGGCTCGAGCGTGGGAAACGTGCTGCCCTGCGTCGGCACCGCGGGGAGGATCGTCCAGGAAAGCGCGCAGGTGCCGGGCGGCTTCATCTTGCTGGCCAGCGCGGAGAAGAAGGAAAGCGAGGCCGTAATGCGCGCCCGACGCTTCGGGGTCCTTGGCCAGAACGTGCCGGTACGTCTTCGCCGCCTCGTCGGTCATCCCGATGCGCGTATACGCGATCGCGATCTGCTGCAGGACCACCGGGTCGCCTGGCTGCTCCTTCAGCGCCAGACGGAACGAGGTGAGGGCCTCGTGAAACTTACCCTCGGCCAAGAGGGCGAGGCCCTCGTCGTAGTAGTCGACCCGGCTCGATTCCTCAGAGCCGAACAGCTTATTCCACCAGGCCATTCGGGCGTGCCCCGCGCGCGGGATGAAGGACGGGCCCCCCCGGAGCGCGCGTTAGGGCGGGCATGGGCTCCTACTGCCTGCGGGTGGCCGCGCACGCACGAGCAGGAGCGTTTACGAACGTACGAGGAGGTCGGAAAGCAGGCAACGCCAGAAGCTTAGCTCGTTTCTCGGATGGCCACGAGCCAGCTCTCGTCCCTCGCGAGCACGCGAGCACCGAAGGCAGCGACCCGCTCCGCCGCATCTGGTGCGGGACCCTCCACGACGATCCGTCCGCCCCGCGGAACCGCGCGGGACAGCTCGGCAGGGCGATCGAGCAGGGTGACGCCCGGCCCACCGGAAAATGCGATGGCACGCAGAGTCGACGGATGGAACGGGAGGTCGGCGCCGATGACCATCCTGCTCACCCCCACGCGCTCGGGCTCACCACGAAGCTCCGCCGCGGCGGCGAGTATTTCGATATCGGGTATGCGGTCCGCGAGCTGCGCGGCGTGCGCGGCCAACAGGCCTACCAGCGCGACGTTGCCCGGCCCCTCCGTGACGCCCAGCAACGCTGCCAGACGGTCCGTGTCGGCCGGATCGGGGGCCATGAGCGGGATGGGTGAATCGAGCGCCGCGCGAGGCGTCGGGCGCAGGTCGGCGAAGCCGTTCGTTATCGGAAAGCGGTCGCGACAGTTCGGGCAGCCGAGGGCCCCCGCGAGCACGCGCCGGTCGACCAGGTGGTCGGTACGAAGGATCAGACCGAACCCCGGACCACAGCGCGAACAAGTGAGTCGGTCGGTGAGGAGAAGATGCACCCGTGGTTCAGGGGACCGGCGGAGTACGCGGCGCCGGAGTCGGCGCGCCGCCGGCGGGCGCGTACTGAGCCCACTGCGTCGGCGTCTCCCACACGCGAACGTAGAGGAGCCCGGCTGCATGCGGCTCCGGTAGCCGGGCGCGCAGCTGCTCGAAAAACCAGCGCGCCTGGTTCTCCGCGCTCGTCTCGACCTGCATGAACTGCGGGAGGTCGTTGAGGTTACGATGGTCCAACTCCTCCGCGAGCGCGCGCAGCGCGTGCTTCAGCTCGACGAAGTCGAAGGCGAGGCCCGCGTCATCGAGTGCTTCCGCCTGAAGAGCGGTCTCGACCACGTAGCGGTGCCCGTGCAGCCGCTCGCACTTCCCTTGGTAGTGCCGAAGGAAGTGCGCCGAGTCGTAGTGGGCCTGTACGCTGACCGTGTACATCGCCGTCTTCAGCCTCGCTGCATGCGGAGTAGAGGGAGCGTGACCCCGGGCGGCCGGGTGACCGCGAACAGCACGGCCTCGGCAACATCGTCAGCCGCCAGCATCGCGGCCCGGTCGGGCAGATCGGGACGCTCGTCGGGACGGTAGGCATCCCAGATCGAAGTATCGGTGGGCCCAGGCTCCACCAGCGTCGCGCGCACGCCGGTACCCCGAATCTCCTCGGCGAGGACCCCGTGCATTCCGCGCACGCCGAACTTGGACGCCGAATACGCCGCGTTACCGGGAAACACCTTGTGCCCCGCCACCGAGCCGATCGTCACGATCACGCCGCTGCCGCGCTCGAGCATGGCCGGGAGCAGCGCACGAATCACCAGGAACGGCCCGCGCAGATTGGCGGCCAGCGCGCGATCAAACATGGCGACCGGGGTCTCGGTGAAGGATGCCAGGTCGAAGACTCCGGCGGCGTTCACCACCAGATCCGGCGCCTCCCCAAGTGCCTCGACCATCTGCAGAAGCACGCCCTCGAGCGCCTCGTCGTCCTCGAGGTCCGCGGGCCATGCATGGGCGCGCAACTCGCGGGCCATCCCCTCCAAAGCACCGACGCTACGTGCGAGCAGGCGAAGCTCGGCCCCAGCGCGCGCCAACCGCCTCGCCACCGCCGCTCCCAGCCCCCGGGTCGCTCCGGTGACCAAGGCGGATCGGCCCTCCAGTGGCAGCTCGTGCGCGCCAGCCCGGGTCGGCACCGACCGATCGGTCATGCGAGGTTGCGCAAGGGGACCCGCCCTTTTTTCACAGCGGCTTGTGCACCGAGGTCGTGAGGCGCAGGAACTCGTCCCGCGTGCGTTGATCGTTCAGGAACGTGCCACGCATCGCTGAGGTGATAGTTTTCGAGTTCTGCTTCTGCACGCCGCGCATCATCATACACAGGTGATACGCCTCGATCACCACTGCCACCCCCTGCGGTTCGATCGTTTCCCACAGGGACTGCGCAATCTGATCGGTGAGCCGCTCCTGTATCTGGAACCGGCGCGCGTAAACGTCGACCAGACGTGCTGTCTTGGAGAGCCCCATGATCTGGCCGTCCGGTATGTACGCGATGTGTACCTTGCCGAAAAACGGCAGGAGGTGGTGCTCGCACAGCGAGTACATCTCGATATCCTTCACCAGCACCATGTTCTGGTGCGTCTCGGTGAACAGCGCGTCCCCCACGGCGGCTTTCCCGGTGCGTCCGTATCCTTGGGTCAGATAGTGGAGTGCTTTCTCGACGCGCTCGGGCGTCCTGAGCATCCCGTCGCGTGATGGATCGTCACCGAGCCGGCGAATCATCTCGCTTACCAGACATCTGAACGGGACATCCGCAAGGTCTACATCCGGGACCGACGCGGATGCTTCGTCCCCTTCGTCCTCGATGAGCGCAGCGCCCTCCTCGCTCAGGTCGAGCACTTCATCGTCTCTCGCGTTGACCGCTCGTTTTGCCACGCCCCCTCCGGTGAATCTAGCCCCCCGTGTACTCGACGTAGTTACGCGGAGTTTCCTGAAGTAGAACCCGGTCGAGACGTACGCCGTCCGGCAATCCGCCGGCAAGCCGGTTCCAGATCGCCACGACGACGTTCTCGGTGGACGGGATGACGTCACGGAGCCACGGCACGTCCAGATTGAGGTTCTTGTGATCCACGTCGTCCACGACCCGTGTCCAGACCAGGTCACGCAGCTCCTTGAGATCCATTACGTAGCCGGTCTCGGGGTCGACCGGCCCGATCACCGTCACTTCGATTTCGTAGTTGTGCCCGTGCCAGTTCGGGTTCGAGCAATCGCCGAACACGTCTGCGTTGTGGGCATCGGACTACTCCCGACGGAAGAGCCGATGCGCGGCGCTGAAATGCAGCCGCCGCGTGACCCTGACCTCGGGCATCGTGATCTCCTGGGGTAGGGTCGAGGAAGATACCACCGGGTCCCAGCCACGCCGACCGGGACGCCCCGCACGCGCCACTACCCACACTCCCCCCGGATCGTTTCGTCGAAACGCGCGCCGATCGCCGGAGCGCGACCTCCGACGTCCCTTGGGGGAGCAAGAGCGGGGCCGGCGTCCAAGGACGCCGGCCCCGCGGTGCACTTGGGGGGTTTTTTTATTGAAGCCCGGGTCGATACGTCTGGTGACCTCCCCTTGGCTTCCGTCTTCCTCACTGCGGAGGCGTGACGTCCCCCTCGGGAGTTCAGTCCCGGCTTCGCTCGTGTTGGCTCAATAAACGAGCCCCCCAAGCGCGAAGTAAGTATACGGGTCGGAAGCCACGCCGTCCAATCACCCGGGAGCAACTCGAGCCGCGCGGACGTGTATCAGCAGCACTCGCTCGGCCGGGAGCAGCTTGCCCTGGGGTGGCCCTTCACGCACTCTGATTCCATGCACCTACCCGATCGCCACATGCGGGCGTGGGTGAGCCCGTTCCTGGGAGCGCTCCTCCTTTCCGAGGCGCTCTTCCTACCGGGCTTGGAGCGAGGCGAAGGTGCGCGGCGCGCCGTGCTCGAGAGTGAGCACAGCGCCGCCACATGCGTGGTCGGTCACGACCACACGATCTGCATCCAGACCGGAGCCAACCGGGCAGCGACATCGAACGTCGTCCGCCCTCAGCTTCCAGTCGTTTCCCCGTCGACCCTGGACCAGGGTCCAGCCACGGCACGTTCCACCGTCTCGGTGGAGCTCGCCGGCAACCCACCCCGGGGTCCTCCCGACGCCTGAGGAAGCTGCACGCTTCCATCCACTCGTGACACGGCATTCCCACCGATCCGGATGTGGTAGGCATGCCACCCGTGGACTCCTCCCAGGCGATGAAGATGCTATACGCTCACGTTGCTACAGCCGATCCCGAACCGTGGCGGCGGACGCTTCAGATCGTTCTCGTGCTGATCCTGCTCTTGTTTCCGCTCGAGTTAGGGGCACAGCAGCCGGCCGACACGACCGCACGTAGGCAGCTGGACTCGCTGGCCTCGGTGATCGCGGGCCTTCAGCAGCGGATCGACTTCCTGGCCGCCTCGCAGCAGGCAGCGCCGGCGCAGACGCGCGCGCCGGGCGCCTACATGAACGTCAGCTTCGTCGGCCTCACCGATGTGGGATGGTCCACCGAGCCGGACGTGGAATCGCTCCAGCTCGGCGACCATGATCCGCGCGTTCGCGGATTCAGTATCCCGAACGGCGAGCTCGTGTTCGACGGCGCGGTCGATCCCTATTTCGTCGCCTTCTCGAGCATCGTATACAAGCTGGACGCCGAGGCGGAGACCGGCGTTGAGCTCGAGGAAATGTACTTCCTCACGACCGCGCTGCCGGGCAATCTCCAGCTCAGGGGTGGGCAGTTCTTTGCCGAATTCGGACGCCAGAACCCGCAACACCCGCACTCATGGGCCTTCGCCGATCAGCCGCTGGTCCTGAACCGGATGTTCGGCGGAGAGGGGTTGCGGAGTCAGGGGGCACGGCTGTCGTGGCTGCTCCCGACGGCGTTCTATACGGAAGCAATGCTCGGCGTGTTCAACAGCGCAGGCGGGACCACCTCCAGCTTCCGCTCCGAGGAATCGGGGGAGCTGCACGGGGGTGTCCCCAACGATCGGGGCGTACGAGACGCTGGCGACCTGGTCTGGGTGCCCCGGATCGCGACGTCGCTCGAGCCAACCTTCACCCAAACCATTCTCATGGGGGCATCGGCCGCGATCGGGCCGAACAACTCCGGACCCGGTGCGGGAACGCGCATCGTCGGCGGGGACTTCTACTGGAAATGGCGACCGGTGGCCGCGCAGCGCGGCTTTCCCTTCGTCTCCTTCCAGACCGAGGTGCTCTGGCGCCGGTACGAAGCAGACGAACGGACGTCTGCCGACGAACCAGCGAGGACGCTACCGGCCGAAACGCTGCGAGACCGAGGCTTCTACGCGCAGCTGCTATGGGGAATCAAGCCACTGGTGGTCGCGGGCCTTCGTGGTGAATCGGCGAGCGGTGACCGAGGCGCTTTCGACGCGCCCCTGCGCGCAGGCCGCTGGCGTATCTCACCGAATCTCACCTGGTATCCGACCGAATACTCAAAGCTCCGCTTCCAATACAACTTCGATCATCGGGACGGTATCGGCACCGACCATTCTCTCTGGGTGCAGGCCGAGTTCCTGCTCGGCGCGCACGCGGCCCATCAATTCTGAGTCGAAGGACGATCCGAGATGAACTTCACGACCCTGGTCACGGCCGCCGCTCTGATCCTGCTCGCCCCTGTCGAAGCCGCCGCACAGATGAACGTCGTTGCAACCACCCCGGATCTGGCGGCGCTGGCGAGGGAGATCGGTGGCGATGCGATCAGGGTACAGGCGATGGCCAAGCCGACCGAGGATCCACACTTCGTGGACGCCAGGCCCAGCCTGATCGTCACGCTCAACCGTGCCGACGTCCTGATCGACGGCGGCGCCGAACTCGAGATCGGCTGGCTGCCAGCGCTCCTACAGCGCGCGCGCAACCCGAAGATCGCGGCGGGCGCCCCCGGCCGGATCTCCGCGTCGACGGGGATCCGCCTGCTCGAGGTGCCCGTGACCTTCGATCGCTCGCGGGGTGACGTTCACAGGCTTGGCAATCCGCACTTTCTGCTGGATCCCGCCAACGTGAGGATCGTCGTCGCGCAGATGGCCGACCACTTCACCCAGGTCGCGCCCGAATCGGCCGACCTGTTCCGGAACAATCTAGCCAGCTTCAACGCGAAGCTGGACGCCAAGACAGCCGAATGGAACGCCCGATTGGGGCCTCATCGAGGCGCCAAGATCGTGACCTACCACACCGACTTCCTGTACCTGGCCGAGCGATACGGCCTCGAAATGATCGAAACGCTCGAGCCGAAGCCAGGGATCGCGCCCTCACCGGCCCATATCGCCCAGGTGATCGGCAGCATGAGAACGAACGGTGGCCGAGTGATCCTGGTCCAACCCTTCCAGAACCGCCGCACGGCGGAGACCGTCGCTCGGCAAACCGACGCTACCGTGCTGCTCATGCCGCACCAGCCAGGCGTTGTAGAGAATGTCGACGGCTACTTCCAGGTCACGGACTACCTCGTGGATACACTGGCGACGGCCCTCGAGGCAGCCCCATGAACGGGGTCGATCTGCAGGTGATCTTGGTTGTCATGATGTGGCCGCTCATCGCATGCCTGATCCTGCCGCCCCTGCTCACCTACGTCGGGCTGCACGTAGTAAAGCGTGGAGTGATCTTCGTGGACCTGGCGCTCGCGCAAGTGGCCACGCTAGGCACGGTCGTCGCCCTCATCCTGGGCTACGACTTTCACGACCGCATCGCATTCTGGATCTCGCTCGGCATCACGTTCCTCGCTGCCGGGCTCTTCAGTTGGACGCGTGGTGCCGATGAAGGGCCGGTACCGCAGGAGGCAATCATTGGAATCACCTTCGTGGTGGCTGCAGCAGCGGTCATCGTCCTGCTCAGCCGGGTGGCCGGTGGCAGGGAGGAGCTCGAGCACCTGCTCACCGGTGACATTCTGAACGTGACCGCGGGCGATGTCGGCCAACGTGCAGTGGTCTTCGCGGTCCTGGGCGCCTTCTACGCGTCCTTCCATCGCCGGTTCGCCCTGATCTCAGCGGACCCACGTAAGGCGTTCGCGGACGGAGTGCGCGTCTGGCTTTGGGACTTCCTCTTCTATGCCGCTTTCGCCGTGGTGGTGGTGACGTTCGTGCGGATCGCAGGCGTGTTGCTGACCTTCGCCTACCTGATCGTGCCCGCCGTCTGTGGGGTGGAGCTGTCGCAGCGCTGGACCGGGCAGCTCATGGTCGGTTGGATCGTCGCAGCAGCGGCCAGCCTGATCGGCCTGGCCGCGTCGTACTGGCTCGACCTTCCGACCGGCGCCGCGATCGTTTGTGCGTGCGGACTGCTGCTCGTGGTTGTGAGCGCCACGGCGTCCTTGCGCCGAGCGTAGCTCGCCCGGTCCTCCGAGCGGGAGCCACGGGTCGCGGCATCGCATCCCCGCACTCCCCATCGTGAGCGGGCTCCCTTTTCGACGCGTGGCCAGGTGCGAGTGCGGTCGTGCGCGCCCGGGCCCATCACGCGACACTCGTCGTTGTAATCCCGAACGCTCTGCAATTATTGCCGCTCGTCGGAAGGGAGCTTCCGAGATACGGCACCGCACGGGACCAGGCCACGGGTCCATATGACAGTGTAAGCACTTGTCATATTGAGCTTATGGCTTCTCGTCAAATCTCCCTGCCTCAGGCACGGCTCTTGTCTCTCAGGGTCCGTGAAAGGTCGAGCAGAAGCGCGACCAAAATCCGTGCAGCCGAGGGAGTCACGATGAGGCGCCAACTGAGGATCAGCGCCGATGGATACATGGATCTGTCGGACCATCGGCGGGTGAAGACGCCGGGGGCGGCGGACCGTGGGGTCGACCCGATGCCCGAGGCGGAAGCACTTTCGTTCCTGCTGTCGCACAGCTTCCCCGGACACCGCCGGATGATCCGCAAGATGAGCCAGACCGACCTCAAGAACGTCCGACTCGCCCTCTGGGCCGATTCCGTGGCGGCCCGCATGGCCTACATCGACCGGGTGTGGCGCAACATCACGGAGCCGGTGCTGCCACCGAAGGATCCGACCAAGCCCGAGCTGATTCAGGTGATTCAATACGGCGACGTCTGGGCGTACCCGCTCTACTTGGATGGAGAGGTAACGCGAGTAATCCCGCTCGGCGGCCTTCCCACGCCGGAGATCGAGAGCTGCTGCGTGGACTACGCGCAGCTCGACCTGAGGAGCGCCTGAGCCCTCTACCCGAGGCTCGCCAAAGGCGTTCGCCAGGCCGGAGGCCGCGAGCTGGAGGCGGCGTGCGGGTGGACCCCCGCGCGCCACTGAATCGCTTCGGCCTCCGGCCTCAGTCCGGCAATCCGGGTTCGGTCATCGCGCGCACGTCGAGCGCGCGGTCGAGCTCGCTGCCCTTGAGAAGCCCATTCGCCTTGACCACGTCGCGCACGGAGCGACCCTCCTTGGCAGCCTGCTTAGCGATCTCCGCCGCCCTGTCGTAGCCGATGTAGGGGTTGAGCGCAGTCGCGATGGAGGGATTCCGCTCGAGCAGATCTCGCGCGCGCGTGCGATCGGCCTCGATCCCCACGACGCACCGGTCTGTGAAGGCGCGAACCGCGTTGGCCAGCAGAGTGACGGACTCCAAGAACGCGTGCGCCATCACCGGCATCATCACGTTCAACTCGAAGTTCCCCCGGCTTCCCCCGACGGTGACGGTGACGTGGTTCCCCATGGTGCGCGCACAAGCCATGATGAGCGCCTCCGCCATCACCGGGTTGACTTTGCCGGGCATGATCGAGCTACCGGGCTGCACCGCCGGCAGGTGGATCTCCGCGATCCCCGATGTCGGCCCGCTTGCCATCCAGCGAATGTCGTCGGCCACCTTGGTGAGCGCGACCGCGGCCGCATTCAGCGCTCCCGAGGCGCTCACGAACGCATCTTTGCTACCCTGCGCCTCGAAGTGGTCCTCGGCCTCGCGGAACCTGAGACCGGTCGCCTTGGAAATCCGCGCAATCGCGCGCCGCGCGAACTTGGGGTCGGTGTTGATGCCGGTGCCTACCGCAGTCCCTCCCAGAGCCAACTCGGCCAACTCCTCGGACGCCCTCGTCACCCGCGCGCTCGACCGCGCCACCTGCGTAGCGTAGCCACCGAACTCCTGCCCCAACCGAACAGGCGTTGCGTCCATCAGGTGTGTGCGCCCCGACTTCAACACCTTGTCGAAGGCGCGCGCCCTGCGGCGCAATTCCTTCTGCAGGAGCGCTAGCGCCGGGATCAGATCCTCCTCCAGCGCGAGTCTGGCCGATACGTGCATCGCGGTCGGGATCACGTCGTTGGAGGACTGGGCAAAGTTCACTTGATCGTTCGGGTGGACCTTGGCGCCCTTGAGCAACTGGCTGGCCCGGCTCGCGATCACCTCGTTGGCGTTCATGTTGGTCGAGGTCCCCGAGCCTGTCTGATAGACGTCGACGACGAACTGATCGTCCCATTGGCCCTCCGAGACCTCCCGCGAGGCCCGCGCGATCGCGGTCGCCGCACGCTTGCTGAGGTGCCCGAGCTCGCCATTGGTCTGAGCGGCTGCGCCCTTGATCACCCCCAGCGCCTGGATGAAGCGGCGACTGAAGCCCAACCCACTGATCGGGAAATTCTCGAACGCCCGCTGCGTCTGCGCGCCATACAGGGCGTCCTTGGGGACGTGCACCTCTCCGAGCGAATCCTTCTCGATCCTGTACGCTTGAGCCACGTCGAACTCTCCGGTAGTCAGTGTGCGGTTGGCGGGAGCGCGGACGACGCACGGCGCCGCCCGGCGACAGGAGCAGGAAGTTGCGGGATGGCGGACGAAGGGGGAAGGTCGCGGTCAGCCGCCCACGAGCCAGGTAGCCAACGCCGCAGTGAACGGCACGGTCAGATTGTCGTCGAGTTGCCAGGGAGCGATCTCCACCAGGCTCACCATGAGGGCCGCCACGAGGCCCGCCGCGGGACCGACGTGGAAGGCAAGCACGAGGAAGGCGACCGTAAGGAACGTTACGCTCCCCAGAACGGTCCCGCTTCCGAGGCGTCGTCTGCCCCAGAGCAGCCCGACCGTTCCCGCGGCGGGATCCGCGAGCGCCAGCACCAGAATGCCAGGAACCGCAACGCGCATGGGGAAGACCGCGTAGGTCACGAACACGCCCACGAGGTACCAGCTGGAGGAAGCGATCCCGACCGCCTCGCGGGGTGAGGCGAGCGACGGGAACGTCCTGAAGAAGAGCGCGTTGAGTCGGGGACGCCGCAACCGCGCGAGATCCGCGGCGATCACCACAACGAGCAGGATTCCCAGGATCCAGATCACCGCCGGCCTGCCGAGCCCGAGAGCGGCGGGGAGCATCGTGACCGCAAGCCCGTTGGCGGCGTGAAAGAGGCGGCGCCAAGGCTGCAACCCGCGTGTGCGCTCGACGAGCGACTCGAGATCGAGCTGTGGCCCCGCCGAAGTGGGGCCTGCGATCCGGGTTTCACCCACCCGGCTACCGCTTCGGCCGCGTGGGTCGCATCTCCACCTTGCTGACCAGCGCTCGGTCCGGGAACTCGAGCAGCTGCACCACCGCGCGACCGACGTCCTCCGCCTGGAGCGCCCAGTCCTTCTGCGATGAGGACGACCCGCGAAACTCGGTCTGTACGCTACCGGGCATGACGATGCTCACGCGGATCCCCTCGTAGCGCAGGTCCAACATCATCGCCTCGCTCATCCCGAGCAGACCGAACTTGGTAGCGTTGTATCCGGCTCCTCCGGCAAATGCGTTGCGACCGGCGAGCGAACCGACGTTGATGATCCAACCGTCGCCGCTCGCACGCAGGTGCGACACCGCAGCACGCACACAGTAGAACACCCCGCTGAGGTTGGTCTCGATTTGCTCGTGCCATTCCTCGAGGCTCAACTCGTGGATGGGGCTCATGCGCCCGACCCCGGCGTTGTTGACCAGGACGTCCAGACGGCCCAGGGCGTCGACGGCGCCGCTCACCAAACGCCCGCACTGCTCGGCGTCACGCACGTCGCACGGGATCCCCACCGCCCGGCCCGGCCCGAGTCCTCCCAGCCGCTCCGCCACCTCGCGCACGCGCGCAACCGTGCGTGCGCTCACCACGACGTCCGCGCCGGCCCCCATCAACTGCTCGGCCACTGCCAGGCCGATGCCGCTGGTGCTGCCGGTCACGATCGTCGCTTTGCCTCTCAGGTCGGGCATGGTGCTCCGTCTCGTCGTGTGTCGTGATCATGGGTCGCGGTTGCACCCCCCGGACCCTTCGCACGATCCAGGGGGTTCAGGTCCCGCATGTCAGCACAGGTCCCCAACCCGGACGCCCACCCCCGCAAGGTCGCACT
Source organism: Longimicrobiales bacterium (assembly GCA_965237965.1). GTDB lineage: Bacteria > Gemmatimonadota > Gemmatimonadetes > Longimicrobiales > Gaopeijiaceae > UBA2988. Next base: position 1,014,545 of record CBDEGT010000003.1, on the reverse strand, counting down.
CGTCACCGGCGGCGCCGTGCGTGTAGGCCGGGCGCTCTCGCTCGGCCTCGCCGAGGCCGGGTACGACGTCGTCGTCCATTACTACCGCTCCGAGAGCGCCGCACGCGAGGTGGCGAGCCGTATCGAGGAGCTCGGACGGCAGGCACTGCCGGTCGCCGGAGACCTCGGGCGACCGGAGGCCGTCGAGAATGTGGCCCACGAGGTGCGACAGGGCTTCGGCCGCCTCGATCTCCTGATCAACAGCGCGGCCTCCTTCGAGCAGGCGGAGCTGCTCGAAGTGGACGCTTCCGCATGGGATCGCGTGATGGCGCTCAACCTGCGCGCCCCCTTCTTGCTGGTACGTGCCAGCGCCGACCTGCTCCGAGCAAGCGAGGGCACCGTCGTGAACATGCTCGATCTGAGCGCGATCGAGCCCTGGACGCACCACCCGCACCACGCCGTCTCCAAGGCCGGGCTGCTGCACCTCACCAGGATCCTGGCGCGGGTGCTCGCACCCCAGGTGAGGGTGAACGCGATCGCTCCGGGGTCGGTTCTGCTGCCCGAGGGCGTGGCCGCCGACTTCCCCGAGCGGGAGCGCCGTCGGATCCCACTGGGACGCGTGGGCGACCCCGAGGACGTGCTCCGCGCGGTCCTCTTCCTCGCCGCCTCCCCCTTCATCACTGGCGAGGTGCTGGTCGTGGACGGAGGGCGCAGCCTGGCCTGACCAGGGCCCGGCTAAACCGTCGCGCTCACCGGAGCGACGGCCGACTCGGCGCCGAGGCCGCCGTGGGCCAGCCAGCGCTCCGCCTCGAGCGCGGCCATGCAGCCCGTACCGGCGGCGGTCACGGCCTGGCGGTAGTACGCATCCATCGCGTCACCGGCGGCAAAGACGCCGGGTACGGAGGTTTGGGTACGCCACGCCACCGGGAGCTTGATGTAGCCGCTCGGCTCGAGCGCGAGCGCTCCGCTCAGGAACCCCGTATTCGGCTCATGGCCGATCGCCACGAACAGCCCGCCAATGACAAGCTCGCTCGTAGCACCGGTCACCGTGTCCCGCAGGCGAAGTCCGCTGATCTCCTCCTCCCCCACCACCTCGTCTATCACCGTGTTCCACACGAAGCGGATTTTCGGGTGCGCGCGCGCGCGCTCCTGCATGATCCGGCTCGCACGTAGCTCCTCACGACGGTGGATGACCACGACCTCGGACGCGAAGGTCGTGAGGTACAGCGCCTCCTCCATCGCGGTGTCCCCGCCTCCCACGACCGCGAGCACTCGGTTACGGTAGAAAGGAAGCGCTCCGTCGCATACGGCACACGCGGATACACCGCCGCCCGAGCGCGCCAACCGCTCCTCGCCTGGCACGTCGAGCCACTTCGCGTTCGCGCCGGTGGCGATGACCACCGCGTCGGCCTCGACCTCACTCCCTCCGCTCGCCCAGACCCGCCGTGGGTAGGCGTCGAAGTCGACGCGAACGATGTCCTCGGCCACGATGCGCGTGCCGAAGCGTTCCGCCTGCGCGCGGAATGCCGCCATCATCTCCGGACCAGAGACCGCCTCTGGGAAGCCTGGATAATTCTCGATGTCGGTGGTGAACATCAGCTGCCCGCCGGGGATCATGGTGCGACTTCCGCCACCCTCGTAGACGAGGGGATCGAGGTTGGCCCGCGCAGCATAGATGGCGGCCGTCCATGCGGCCGGACCCGAGCCGATGATGATCAGGCGTTCCTTCGCACGATCGCCCATTTGTGATCGTTACTTATCCTTGAAGATGGCCAGATTGGTCGAGTGCCCGGGGTTCACCCGTGCATTCGGATCGAAATAGTGCACCGCGTTGTTGACTGCGATAGTCGCCTCGGAAAAACCCGTCGCGATAAGCTCGATCTTGCCCTGGTACTCGACCACGTCGCCGGCCGCGTAGACCCCGGGAAGATTCGTCTCCATAAGCTGGTTCACGACGATTCGGTTCCTCTTGACCTCGAGCCCCCAACTCTTGATGGGACCGAGGTCCGGCTTGAAGCCCAGGAAACAGAGCACCGCGTCCGCCTCGACCATCGTGTCCACATCCGTACGGTTGTCGAAGATCGTGATCCCCTGGACCCTTCCGTTGCCATGGATCTCACGCACTTCGTGGAACGTACGCAGGTCGATCCGTCCCTCCGCCGTCGCCTGCTCGAGCGCTGCCACCGAAGCCTCGTGCGCCCGAAAGCCCTCCCGCCGATGGATCAGCGTGAGCGCGGAGCACTTGTCCTTGAGGATTAGAGCCCAGTCCAGCGCGGAGTCCCCGCCGCCCACGATCACGACGCGCTGGTCGCGGTACGCCTCCGGATCTCTAACCGCGTAGTGGATGCCTTTGTGCAGCAGCTCGTCGTACCCGGGTACCGCGAGGTGCCGTGGCTCGAACGCGCCCTTCCCGCCGGCGATCAGGATCGTGCGGGTGAGGTAGCTGGCCGCACGACCGATCATCCGGAGGTCGTCGCCCTCCCGCTCGAGGGTCCGAACCTCCTCGTCGAGCACGACATCGGCGCCGAACTGGAGTCCCTGCTCGATCAGGTTCTTCGCCAGGTCCTTGGCGAGGATCTTCGGGAAGCCGCCCACGTCGAAGATGTCCTTCTCGGGATAAAGCGCGGTGAGCTGGCCGCCGAGCTCGGGCAACGAGTCGATGATCCGGCAGCTCACCTGCCGGAGACCCGCGTAGAACGCACCGAAGAGGCCGGTGGGTCCGCCCCCGATGATGGTGATGTCCTTGATATCGTCCGGCATGCGGCGATCATGGAGAAGAGGGATGCGGCCAGCGCCTGCGCCCGTCGGCCCTCGTCCCTGCGTGCGCGCGGAGAGGAACTGTAGTCTAACCCCGCCACCGGGGACCTCCCAGTCCCCGGACCTGTCTGGTCACCGAACCCGAGACGTGGGCGAGGGCGTCAGGGGCCGGGCGCCCCCGTGGCGTAGAGAGCCGACTCCCGATACCGCGCGATCAAGCGACCCAGCACGAGCTTGATCCCCACTGCGGCCGGAACCGCGATCAACAGCCCGACGAACCCGAAGAAGAAACCTCCGATGGCGAGAGCCAGCACCACCCACACAGGGTGGAGCCCTACGCTCCCGCCGACGATTCGCGGCGAGATCACCATGCCTTCGAGCGCCTGGGCGAGCCCGTACACCACCGCCACCTTGAGCAGCGACGCAACCACTTCCCCGCTCACGAGTGCGATCAACACTGCGGGGATGAGCGATAGAATGAGGCCCACGTAGGGCACCAGTCCGAAGATCGCCACGAGAACGCCCAACAGGAGGGCATATGGGAACCCCAGCACAAACAGCCCGATCGCGGTTATCGAGCCGATGATGGCGGCCACCGTAAACTGCCCCCGCAGATAGCGCGAGAGCAGATCGTCGTACTCCCGGGCACCGGTCACGACGGCCTCACGATGTGCCGTTGGAATCAGCTCGCCCAGTCGGTGCACGATCCGATCGTAGTCTCGCAGTAGATAGAACGTGAGCACGGGCGTGAGCACGAGGTAACCCAGCACGGTGAACACCGAGCCGATCCCACGTCCCAGCCCCAGCAGACCGCTCCACAGGCGGCGGCCGACCAGCTCCTGCCGCTCCCGCAGAAACTCCACGATCGCGGTCGCGTCGAGCGCACGCAGCTCAGCAAGCAGCTCGTCTCCCAGGAAGCCCACGTTCAGCAGACGGCCGCGTACCAGCTCGAGCCAATCAGCGAGCCGGGTCAGCAGCACGGGTGTCTGCTCGATCAATCCCGCGATCTGCCGACCGAGCGCCGGAACCCCGATCGCGAGCAGGATCGCGAGGAGCCCCACGACCGGGAGCATCACGATGCCGACCGCCAGGGCCCGCTTCACGCCCATCCCCACCAACCGATCCACCAGCGGGTCCATGACGTAGGCGAGTACCATTGCGAGCACGAACGGAGCGAGCACGAAGCCCGTCGTCGACAGCAGCCAGTAACCGGTCAGCAGCCCAGCCATCGCGACCAGCAGCGTGTGCCCGGGGGTGGCCCGAAACGGAAGGAGTACGGCGATCAGAAGCAGAAAGAGCAGAAACGGGTTCAGCCCGTCGCGCACTGACCAGAGAAAGAGCGCGAGCACGAGCACCACCGTGGCGGCCTGGACCGTCCGCCAGACCGGATCCTGCACGCGCTCGGTGCCGGCGGTCAGACGGATCCCTCCGCGCAATCCCCACCTTCGGGCAGGAAGGAATGGAACCGCTGAACGGCCACTCGGATCATCTCACGCGCGTTCTCGTAGGTCACCCTCGCGATCGCCTCGGGAGCCGGTAGCCACTCGCACTCGGTGATCCCTTCGGCCACCTCGGGGCTCAGCTCGCCACCCGCGAAACGCATCAGGAAGAAGGAGCAGACCTTGTGAACGAGGAGGTCGTCCCTGCGGAAGTACCAGTCCATCGAGCCCAGCTCTACGCCCAGCTCCACGTGCTCCAGGCCAGTTTCCTCGCGCACCTCGCGCAGCGCCGCGGAAGCGGCGTCCTCGCCGCGCTCGATATGCCCTTTCGGTAAAGCCCAGTTACCGTACGGATCGTGGATCAGGAGAACCTGCGCGACACTCCCGTCGGAGCGCATGACAACACCGCCCGCGCTCTGCTCGACGTGCACCTGCCGGCCAGGGCTCAAGGGAAGGTGACCGGCTGTCGGGCTCGAGGTCGAGGATGCGGGCAAACCGACAACGGTCAGAAGATCGAGAGCCGCACGTAGCGGCCGGGATTGCGCTTCACGTCGGCGAACAGCGAATCCAGCTGCGCGATCGCGCTCTCGGCGCGCACCGCGAGCGTCGAATCTATGATCAGCCTACCGAGCGCACCCTGTCCCGACTCCAGCCGACCGGTGATGCGCTGCACGCTCGTGAATGCGGTGTCCGCCCGTGCCAACGTCCGGTCCAGGTTGCCGGTCGAGCCCGCCAAGTCGGCGGCGATCCGATCGATGCTTGCCGACGCGTTGCGCACGCTGACCAGGATGGAGTCGACCTCTCCACGGCTCAGGGTCTGGTCGATCCGCTCCAGCGTTGCCCGCGCCTGGGTCGCCGATGCAGCGATCTCCTCAGTCGCGCGCTGCACCTCTGCGCTCACCTCCGCAAAGGTGGTCGCCTGCTGGCTGATCAGCACCCTGATATCCGTGCTGATCGCCTCGAGGTTGCCGATTGCGACGCGCAGCTGATCGGCTGTTTCTTCGGTGAAGGCCCGGTCGAACCGATCGGTGAGGCGGGCGAGATTCCGGGAAATCTGGTCGGCGGCTGCAGTCAGTCGGGAAATGTCGGGGATCGCGTATCCGCCGAGCACGAGCGTGTCCCTCGTCTGGTCGGCCAGCGGCACGTCGAGGAAGACGAATTCAGGCGCGCCGGCGCGGGTGATGATCTCGGCCTGCCAGTCACCGAATAGCGACTCCGGCGCGATCAGCACCGCAGCGTCGTCGCTGAAGGCGGCGTCCCCCGCGACGTCCATGACCACCCGCACGGCGCCGCCCCCCGGCTCGACAACGATCTCTGCAACCCGGCCGATCGAGACGCCCCGGAACTTGACCGCGTTCCCTTCGGTGAGCTGCCCCACGTTACGTACCAGCACTTCGACACGGGTGGACGGGCGGCCGAAATTCGTCCCCTGAAGCCATAGCGTGCCTACCACCACGACCACCAGCGCAGCCAGGATGACCGAGCCGACCACGAGCTCCCTTCCCTGGGTCATCCCGGCACCTCCTGCGGCGGCTCGGTCAAGGTCGTCGCCCGCCGGATCAGGTCAGGCCGTCCCTCCACGAACCCCTTAACGATCGGATCGTCGGTCGTACGCATCTCCTCGGGCGTGCCTATCAGGCGAATACCCCCGTCGTGTAGCATGGCGATCCGATCGGAGACGCGGTAGGCGCTCGTCATGTCGTGGGTGACCACGATCGCCGTGACGTTGATCTCTTCGGCCATGCGGACGATCAGTTCGTCGATCGTGGTGGTGGTAACGGGATCCAGTCCCGAGGTGGGTTCATCGTAGAGCAGATACTTGGGCTCGGTCGCGATCGCCCGCGCGAGCCCGGCCCGCTTCCTCATGCCCCCGGAGAGCTCCGCCGGGTAGCGGTTCTCCACGCCCTCCAGGCCGACCAGGTAGAGACACGCGGACACACGGCTCTGAATCGCGCCCTCGGACATCGTCTTCATACGGCGCAGTCCCATAGCCACATTCTCGCGAATCGTCATCGAGTCGAATAGCGCGGCGAACTGGAACACATAGCCGACCCGACGCCGCAACTCGTAAAGCTCCTCCTGCGGAAGTCGGTGGACGTCCTTCCCGTCCACCCGGACCTCACCCGCGTCCGGCCGGATCAGGCCCAAAATCGTCTTGAGGGTGACGGACTTCCCCGCCCCCGACGTCCCGATGATCGAAAGGGTTTCGCCGTCCTCCACGGAGAGCGAGAACCCCTTCAGGACCTGCTTGCCGTCGAACGACTTGTGGAGATCCGTGATCGTGATCACCTGAGCATCGTCACAGCAGGGTGGCGGCCCAGAACGCGTCGAGCACCAGAATGATCATGCTGCCGACCACGACCGAGCGCGTCGTGGCCTGGCCCACTCCCTTGGCCCCGCCCGTCGTGTGGAAGCCGAAGAAGCACCCGACACCCGTCACGACGAGCCCGAAGCTCCACGCCTTGATGAGCGCGAACTGGACATCGTAGTTGTCGAAGAACAGACGGAGACCCCGAACGAACTCGGGCGTCGACATGTCCAGCATCGCCAGCGCCGTCGCCCAGCCGGCTGCAATTCCGAGCGCGGTCGAGAACACGGTGATGATCGGAAACATGATCATGCCGGCCAGCACGCGCGGCACGACCAGGTAGGCGACCGGATCGTAGGCCAGCGCCTCGAGGGCGTCGATCTGCTCGGTCACGCGCATGGTGCCGAGTTCCGACGCGATGCTCGCGCCCACCCGGCCGGAGAGGGCGAGCCCGGTGAGCACCGGGCCCAGCTCCAGAATCACCGTCTTCCCGATCAGCGCGCCCACGAAGTAGAGCGGCACCGTTCCGGTGAACGTATAGGATGCCTGGATTGCGAGGACGACGCCGGTGAACGCTAGAATGAAGAGCGCGATCGGGATCGAAGCGACCCCGATCGCGATCAGGAGCGGAACGAAGCGCGGTCCCCAGATGTCTACGTGACGAAGCGTCTGGACCGCCTGCGCCGCCAAGTAGCCGCCCTTGCCGACCGCCTTGATCACCGAGAGCGCGCCGCGACCAAGGGCCTGGACGGGAGCCAGAACGTCCCCTCGGTTCAGCCCAGGATCCTCGACGCCGTACTCGAAGCGAGCCATGGAGAACAAGATAGCGCACGAAGCGTACGAGGGGCCCCCGAGGCTGCCCCGCCGCCTCGAAAGCTGGCTACTCCGCGGACCAGTCGGACTCGGAGCTCGCCGGGAGACTGCCGCCCTGCGCCGGAGGAAGCTCGTTCTCGAGCGTGAACTCGATCTCCTCCCGCTCGCCGCGCTCGTTGGTCACCATATAGGCAACCCGAACCCGGGCCACGGCGCCCCTGAGGTCGGTAACCGCGACCTCGAAGTCGATCCCCTGATCCTGAGAGGCGATCCGGGTGCGGATCCGCTCCCCCGGAGAGGCCTCCTGGCGGTCGGCGGGGTTACGGAAAAGGGTCTTGGTGGACTGGCGGCCCTTCTGGAGGACCCGGGTCACCTTCACGTGCCGCAGCCAGTCGGGCTGGTAGCTCACGCCGTATGCGTAGCCGCGCTGGTCGGCTCCGTACCCATCCCGATTGTGACGCGCCATGGACCCCTCCCGGACCCGGCCCCACCGCGAACACTGGCCCGGCGATTTCCCGGATTTATGTAGAAACGAATGTTTCCCGAGCGCTCGAAAAAGTCAAGTTTGTCGCCACCTGGGGCTCCCCCTGGACCTCTCGCGGAACGGGCGCAGTAGAGGCACGGGCAAAATCTGAAAAATGCCACTAAAGTGCGAGCGGAACCGGCGGAAGTGTGAGGAAAAAAATCAGGATCGCCACCCGCGCGAGCCATCGGCGCCGCGGATCGAGCGCAACGCGTGACTGGAGCACCGGGGGATGGCGCAGGCGCCCTCGATTCACGAGCAGCGCGGCAACGCCCCAGACCCACCACCCCCACCACAGGGCGCCCAGAGGCAGCAGCGCGACCAGGAACAGGCGCGCTGCGCGCTCCTGACCCGGCTGCTCCCAGAGCGAGTAGAGGATGTGCCCGCCGTCCAGCTGGCCGAGCGGCATTAAGTTGAGCGCGGTCACGAACAGCCCCAGCCACCCTGCGAAGGCGAGCGGGTGGAGCAGTACGGGATCCGAGCCCAGTTCTGGGAAGAACCACATGCCGAATAGTTGCAGGAGAGGAGCGTTCCCGAGCCAGACTGGCTCGCCCACGAATCGGACCAGAAAAGGCGTGGCAGGGTGCGCGACTCCCGCGACCGACCGTGACATCGCGAGCCCGGCCACCAGCACGGGCAACGACAGCACGAAGCTCACGAAGGGTCCTGCCACGCCCACGTCGAACAGCACCGAGCGCCGTACCGTAGGGCCCTTGATTCGGATGAACGCCCCCAGCGTCCCGACCATGGATATCCACGGCGGCATGGGAATGAAGAAAGGTGGAGTGACCGCAATCCGGTGGTGACGGGCCGCGAAGTAGTGGCCCGACTCGTGTCCGAGCAGGATGGCGAGAAACGGGAGCGCGAATGTTGCGCCCCTCCAGAGCGCCGCTGAATCGACGCCCGAAGGAAGCGCTAACCAGCCGCCCACGACGAAGCGTGTGCCGAGGGGATCGACGCCCTGCATGAGCGCCCCCGCCCCCATCGTCGTGAAGAGCGTCAGCAGGAAGAGCCCCCCGTGGAGTAGCCAGCGCGACGTCCCCGACCCGCCGACCGGGCGTACGAGCAGCACCTCCGTGCCCCACTCGTCGTCCTGCACGTGGGCCTTTCCGCCCCACGCCGCGAGCGCACGGGCCACCTGCGGGTCGGTGGCGTCCAGCCCCGGTAGCAAGCGCGCCCGCAACAGCTCGGACTCGCCCTGCACGGCGATCCGATAGTCGCTCACGAGCCGGAGCAATGCGCTCGCATCCGTGGAGTCTTCGAGCGTGCCGTACGGCCACCAGACTCGCCTGCCGTCGGGCTTGCCCGGGGGTGGAGCGTCCATTAGACTCGTTTCAACCCCCCACGAAAATACCCGATTATCCAAGCCTGGCCGGACCGGCCGGGAATCTTCCCGCCCAATTCCGCGCGTCTTTTCCAACCCTCCCGGTGACGGGTTCCTGAGTCCCGAAGTAGCAGCCCCTCGCGGGCCCGCCCTACCCTCCGAACGTCGATTCCGACGGAGCGTCCGTGGACATAACCGAGCTGAAGAGCAAGAGCGTCGGCGAATTGCACGACCTGGCCGAGGAGCTGAACCTCGCCAACTTCTCAGGGCTCCGCAAACAGGATCTCATCTTCCGGATTGAACAGAACCTGCTCGATTCCGACGTCGTTCTGCGCGGCCTCGGTGTACTCGAGATTCTTCCTGAAGGCTACGGTTTCCTGCGCTCGCAGGACTGGAACTATCTGTACGGCCCCGACGACATCTACGTGAGCCCCTCCCAGATCAAGCGCTTCGATCTGCGCACGGGCGACACCATTCTCGGACAGGTACGGCCGCCCAAGGAGGGGGAGCGCTACCTGGCGCTCCTCAAGGTAGAGAGCGTAAACAGGGACGAGCCCGAAAAGGCCAAGCACCGGATTGCGTTCGACAATTTGCGTCCACGCTACCCCGAGCACCGCCTGCATCTCGAAATCGAGACCGGCGACCTGACCATGCGGGTGATCGATCTGATGTCGCCCATCGGCATGGGACAACGAGGGCTGATCGTCTCGCCACCCAAGGCCGGTAAGACGACGATCCTCCAAAAGATCGCGAATTCGATCGTGGAGAATCACCCGGACGTGCACCTGATCGTGCTGCTGATCGACGAGCGGCCCGAAGAAGTGACCGACATGGAGGAGCACGTTCGAGCGGAGGTGATCTCCTCAACGTTCGACGAGCCCGCGGAGCGCCACACGCAAGTGGCGGAGATGGTGCTGGAAAAGGCGAAACGCCTGGTGGAGCACGGCCACGATGTCGTGGTGCTGCTCGATTCGATCACCCGCCTCGCCCGCGCCTACAACGTCACCGTCCCCCATTCGGGCAAGATCCTGTCGGGCGGCGTCGATGCGAACGCGCTGCACAAGCCGAAACGTTTCTTTGGTGCCGCCCGCAACATCGACTCGGGCGGCTCACTCACCATCATCGCGACCGCCCTGGTCGAGACGGGCAGCCGGATGGATGAGGTGATTTTCGAGGAGTTCAAGGGCACCGGAAACATGGAGCTCGTTCTCGACCGCCACATTTCGGACAAGCGCATCTTCCCCGCCATCGATATCAACCGCTCGGGCACCCGGAAGGAGGAGCTCCTGCTTTCTGATCACGAACTCAACCGGGCCTACCTTCTTCGTAACTTCCTTTCAGACATGCCGCCGGCCGAAGCGATCGAGTTCCTGCTCGAGCGGATGAAGCGCACGGAGACCAACCTGGAGTTCCTCGAGAGCATGGCAGCGGGCTGAGCCGCCGCTACTACTCGTCCACCACCGCCTGATAACGCGGGTTCACCACCAGCCGGTCATCCTGGAAGATCTTGCGATCCCACGGGAAGATGATGGTCGCGTCGGTTTCCAGCGCGAAGTAGCCAGGCTTGTACCCGCGCGGCCGAACGAAGCAGGTGGCAGTGCGCAGCTCTTTCGGCCCGACGTTGCGGAGTGCCGACTGTGCCATACGGAGCGTTTCGCCCGACGAAGCGATCTCGTCCACCACCAGCACGCGGCTGCCCCGAGCCGTGCCCGGGGCCCCGGACAGGACGGCGGGACGGTCGCGTACCTGCTCGTCGCCATCCCGGCGGGAGATCTTCATGGAGTGGAAGTCCACCCGCAGGATCGACGCGATCACGGCCCCGGGGATGACACCAGCCCGGGCGATTCCCACCACCAGGTCAGGGCTGTAGTCACGGGCCACCCGCAGAGCCAGAGCTCGACACAACTCCCCGAACATCTCCCACGACAGGTCCAGGAACTGGTCGGGGTTTATCGAGGGTTGCGAACCGTACGGAGTGGCCACGGTGGCGCTCGGTTTGGGAGGAAACCTCAAGGTAGACCGGCGACCCGGGCCGGCGGAAGGGCGCCCCCCAGGGGATGGCTGTGCCGGGCACGCCACTGTTGACCACCTTGCCCCGAGCCCGCAACGTCCGTCGATGGACGACGTCCAGACCCGAGCGGACGAGCGACTCGAGGCCGCGCTATCCCAGACCGGGGCGCGTGACCCGCGTGAGTACTACCGTGAGCGCCTTCGCGATCTGCAGCAAGCCGACCGGCGCGCCTACGAGCAGGCGGTGGGGTATTACCGGGACACGCTGGTTCCGGCGGTCGCCGGCGGCGAGAACCCTCTGGCGGCCTGGACCGAGTACGGCCGCCGGCTGGCGGAGCTGGGGACGCCCGGACGGACGGTGATGGTGGATCATTCCGGCGCTGGGGCCCCGTACGTGGCGCCCGCGCCACCCGACCGTCTGGTGCTGCACCTCCCGCACGAGGGGCGGGGTCGCGCGCTGGTGGTCGGAATCCCCGCGGAGTTGTCCCGCGCGCAACGCGCGACATACGACCTGCTGGTTGGGGGACGACTCACCCTGAAGGAGTGACCATGGAGAGGATGGAAGGCAGTCAGCCGCGGCTGCGGGCGCCGACCAACATGGCCTGGTCGCCGCGGCCAGGTTGGGCCACCGCACGGCTGGTCGGCACATGCGCCGACCGAACTCTCCGACGGGGGCAGATCGTGCTGCACGCCCCGAGCGAGGACTATGATGTGCTGCCCGGACAGGAGGAGGGGCTCACTTCCGGCACGATGGTGATCGTGCTCGCGGAAGCGGCCCGTTTGGTGGAGGACGACCTCCACTTGGTACCTGAGCAGGCGATCGTCGCGGTCGGCGAGTCTCTCCCCTAGTCGGCCTCTTCATCCGAGTCGAGGCTCCGCATGGTCGAACCGGTAATCGAGCACTGGCTCGTTGCGGTGGCCCGCACCGCGGGCTTGATCGGGACTAAGCTGCACGTGGACTCGGACACGCCGACCCGCGAGGCCTGGATTCTGGTGGCCATGGCGGCGGGCATCGACATGGAGGAGCTGGCCCGGGTGGTGGCAACCCACTTCCGCCTGCCCCTCGCCGACCTGTCCGACCGAAGCGCACACGTGGAGCGAATCGTTCCCGGTCCAGTCGCGCGCCGCTTGGAAGTCATGCCGCTGCGGCACACCGATCGAGCGCTGGTGGTGGCGTCCGCGGATCCGGTCGGTATGGAGGTCGAGCGCGTGCTGACCATACTCGCCGGGCGCACCGTGCAACCCGAGGTGGCGTCTCCGAACGCGATCAAGGAAACGCTCGACGAGTTGTACCCCGAGCAGAGCACCGAGCCGCACCAGGTCCCTGCTCTGCTCCCGGAGAACCTCGTCCCGGGGGATGGCCCGGCGCAGCTCGTGCTCGTGGTGGACGACGACCCCGACGCCCGCGCGCTGCTCAAGGGCGCGCTCGAGACACAGGGATTCAGGGTCTCTGAGGCCTCGGACGGAACCGACGCCCTCAACCTGCTCGAGACAGGGGAGCCGGTCGATCTCGTCACGCTGGATCTCCAGATGCGCGAGCTGCACGGCCTCGAGACCCTGAAGCGCATGCGCAGTTCGGCGCGTACGGAGCACGTCCCCGTGATCGTGGCTACCGGGGCGACCGATCCGGCCGTGGAGATCAAGCTGTTCGCCGCGGGAGCAGACGACTACGTCGTCAAGCCGATCGATCCGCCGCGCTTCGTCATGCGCGTACAGGCGGTGCTCCGACGACGCGGCAGGCTGTAGGCGGAGCGAGCTACTCGAAGCTGGTTCCCGGAACCGCCTCGTCCATCTCCCTCGCCACATCCTCGGCCGAGCGCATGCCGTCCAGGTCGAGCGCGAAGTCGGGACGGTCGGGCGGCGCGAGCTTCTCGATCAGTTCGGCGATCTCACGCCCGGACATTCCCAAGTCCGAGAGATCCGCCTTCGAGAGCACCACGCCGTCGCGCGTTCGCACACTGTCTCCGTCCGCCTGCACGAGCCGCACGAGCGCCGCCCGTTCCGCGCGCGTGAAACGGCGCGCACACAGATCGTAGTCGATCCAGGCCTCGTACGAAAGCGGTGCCACTCGCTTCACCATCCCCGCCATCACGCGGGCGAATTCTTGAATCTCCCACTGCGCCCGGAGATCGACCCTCAGCGTCAGGAAGTGCAGGAGGTTGTGCAGGTCGATCTTCCAATACCACTGCGTATACGTGGATAGTGGCAGGTCGATGCGAGCGAGCTCGCGGGCGACGTCCTCCTCGAGCATCCAGGCGTACGCTCCACCGGCATCGGTGCGCAGGGCGTCCCAACGCCGAACCGCCTCCTGGTACACCTGCAGCGGAGCGCCACCCTCGCGCCCCTGACGGTTCGAGCGGCTCTGAAGCGCGAACTGATCGGCGTCGGGGCGATAGAAAAGGAGCGGCATGAGACTGTAGCGCGCGGAGAGCTCATTCACCGAGGCCGTGCGATGCCGGATCCACTGCCGTGCAACGAAGATCGGCATCGAGCAGTGGAACTTGAGCTCCACCATCTCGGAGGGCGTCGTGTGGTGGTGGCGCCGCAGATAGCGGATGAGGCCACGCGTCTGCGAGGTCTTGCGCGTGCCGTGCCCATAACTGACCCGAGCTGCACGTTCGACGTCGTCGTCGGTGCCCATGTAGTCCACAAGCGCGACGAACCCGTGGTCCAGCACCGGGAAGTAGCCGCCCAAGATGGCTTCTGCGGCCGAAACGGTGGGGCGCTTCGTTTCCATGGAACCACCCGCCGACGGGGGCGGGCTCATATCATTAGGGTTCAGGCGCCGCTCGAACGGCGGAGAGCCTCCAGCATCAGACCGCGGCGATCCAGCCCCACCCCCATCGCCTCGCGCCGGGGGACTCCCCCCTCGTCCTGAATCCATCCGGTCCCTCGCTCCAAGCCGTGCGCGATCTCTACCGGGCTCCCGTAGAAGTTCGTGCCCCACACGATGGCGTTGGTGAATACCGCACCGTCCAACGCCGCCTCCGTGACCTTGGCGAGGGTGAGATCCGCCTCGACCATCACCGCGCCGTCGAGGCTAGCGCGGTCGAGGAGCGCGCCGCGCAGCACGGCCCGGTAGAAGTTCGCGTGCCCGAGCAGCGAGAGGCTCAGGTCGGCGCGCGTGAGCACGGCACCTTCCAGGCGGGCGCCTCCTAGGTCGGCTCCCTGAAGCTTGGCGTACCACAAGTCGGCGCCCCTCAGATCGGCGCCGGCCAATTCGGCTCCGCGCAGGTCCACGTCTTCTAGATCGCCCGCGGCACGCCACGAGTTCCAGTAGGGCACGCCGGCCCGCAGCCGCGCCAGATGATCCGGATTCGCCACGCGTCCTCCTGAGGGAAGGTCGGTCGGTGCCCCACAATACTCACGACCCGCACGGAACGCACGTCGGCACGGTCCCACCCCCACACCGGGCGCTGGACATGGCCGCACGCCGTGCTGTAACCATTTGCGGTTCCCGCGAAGCTCCCTCACCCCGACCGGACGACTCCACATCGCGCACCCTCACACCGATCAGCCCCTGATCGAGCGGGCCTTGGAGTGGGCGCACTCGGACGTTGTCGCCTTGAGCGCCCCAGAGGGCACCCTCACCTATTCGGCCCTGCTGGCGACGTCTGATGTGGCGGCGAGGGCACTGCTCGGGGCCCGCACGGACCTGGCGGAAACGCGGATCGCGGTCCTCGTTCCACCGGGTCTCACGTGGATAACTTTTGGTGTTGGGCATATGGCGAGCCGGCGGCATCGCGGTGCCCCTCCCCGTCACCGCGCCCGGGCCCGAGCTCGAGCGTGCCCTCGAGGACGCGGACGCGGAAACCGTGATCGTGACCCCGGAGACGGTCGACCGGGTCGTGGATGGTGTCCCGCTGACAGTTGAAGGTGGTGGCTCCGGAGAGTCTCCTTGTTAGCCTGCCTTTCTCATTTCGGCAACCGGTTCATGGTCGTCGAGGTGGGCCCTGAGCATCCAGAGCTGGTCGTAGCCGATGATCCTCCGGTAGCTCTTCTCGGTCTCCACGAACGAGGCCGCAGCCCACCTCAGCGCCATCGCTCCGTTCTTCCAGTTGGTCACCCTGCGGGTCTTCCGTCTTACGCCCGAGTGGGTGCTGTCGATCAGGTTGGTCGAGCCCAGGCACTTCCTCAGCCGCGGCGGGAGGCCGAGCCGGTTGATCGTGAACATCTCGCTGAGGCCTTCGCGTAGGCTGGCCGAGGCCGAGGGGTGGTCGCGCTCGAGCCATCGGGCGAGCTGCTCGAGCTTCTGCTCGCCCTGCTTCGCGTCCAGCTTCATCGCCGCCCGGAACGCCGCCTTCACCTGAGGATGCTGATCCTTCGGCAGATGACCCAGCACGTTGCGGAGCTTGTGGTTGCGGCAGCGCTGGATGGGGTGACGTTGGCCGAACACCAACCCTCAAGGCGTTGAGCCCACAGCCCGGCACCCAGGAGGCCAGAGAGGAAGACGATCGTCGTCGCCTTCCAACCTTCCGGCCCCGTCATCGCCATCGCGACCGAGAGTCCGACCGCACCTGCGGCACCTGCCCAGAAGCCGTGGTTGATGATCCGCACCGGCCCGATCCGCCACTGATGCCAGGAGTTGGCCACCACCTCGGCCCCGCGCCGCAAGCGCTCCCACACCCACGAGTAGCTACGGAGCAGGGGAAACAACGCGCCTCCAAGCAGCACATCGACGAGGGCGTGCATCCCGGTGGTCACGCAGCTGACAGCGATAGCCAAGGCCCACAGCCACCACACTGGCCAGAGGCGCGGATAGGTTCGCGTCCACGCCTCGGCGGCGATGAGCGTCCAGATCACGTGGAAAGCCGGGAAAGCAGCCACGGTGTGGGACATGGCCCGTTCAACCTGGAGCATGCGCCCGAGCAGCCCCTCCGCCACGAAAGGTCGCGGAGGCGCGATGACGGGGACCGTCACGTAGATGAGCGTTACCACCGCCGTGGCCACGAGCCCAGTCAGCGCGAACCTCCTCAGGACACCGGTGGTCTTCGCGACAAGCGGGACCGTCACGAGCAGGGCGTACACGCTTGCGTAGATCCCCTCGGTCCACACCAGGACGGGCCAATCGCGCTCAAACGAGAGGAATCCTTCGACCGCGTCGGGCGGGATTCCCAGGCGAAATACCGCCTCGTAGGCCACCGTCCACGGCAGGAAGACCAGGAGGAAGATCGAGGCCCGGTCCCAGACCGAGGGTGAAGCGTCGCCGAGTGGCGGCAGCGAGACGAGGGGACGCCGGATTGCATCTCCTCCGAAGCGCCGACGTAGATCATGATGCTCGTAGCCCAGCACGAGAGCGGTCACTGCCAGTAAGGCCACCGGGCTCACAAGCCAGAGCCCGCTTGCGGAGCCCGCGAGGAGCGCTCCCCCGAAGCACGTCAGGACGAACCCGACGTAGATGGGGTGACCCGTCAGCTTGTAGATGCCGCCTCTCACGTACTTCGCCGGGGGGTACGCGTTCGTGGGAAGACCGCGCCCCAAACGCCACAGTGCCTCCATCCCGGCCAGGACAAAGACCAGGCCAATGCCGGCGAGTAAGGCGCCGAACCATCGCGCGTGCGGCACCGGCAGATCGACGAGCGGCTCGGTGGCCCACGCCCACGCGACTAGGACCGCCGGCACGACAAGCACGAACAACGAGCCGTAGAGCACTGGACCAAGGCGGGGTCTGACGCTCATGGCCAAGTCACGCGCTCGTGTACGACCCAGCCCTCCGCCACGGCACCGTCCTGCTTCTCCAGGCGGCCGCGGCTCAGCCACTTCTCCTCGCGCCAGTCCGCCACGGCGCGCGGCACGAGCCGTCGCCTCCAGCTGGAGTCTCCGAAGGCGGATGCCTCGACGCGCTCGCTTCGGATCACGCGGCGGTCTCGAAACGTCAGGACCCCACGGGAGGACTGGACCTCTTTGTCGTCGGCGCGCGTCGCCTCTACTTCACTTCCATTGACCAGCACAACCCGCAGCGGTTGCGCGCCCATCCATTCGATCCAGACGACGTGGTCGTCACCCGAGGAGAACCGCCCCCAACAGAGCTCCTGGATTGGGAGGCTCGCCGGGTTTCCGCGCATCAGAAGCTCTTCGGCGTACCCCGGGCCACGCAGATTTCCCGCCGGTGATTCGATTGACGCCTCGCACACGGGCAGGTGGCAGCGCCATTCGACGAAGTGCGCCGAGGTGTCCAGGAGGACGTGCCGGATCGCCGCCGGTGACCCGTGCCAGGAGCCTCGAATGCCGAGCCGTCGGCTCTCCCAATGCAGCCCCGCACCGGAGAGCCGCGGCAGCTGGGCCGGCACCATCGTGAAGTCGCTGGAACCGGGGCCTGCGGGGGGCGACCAGAGGGCAGCCTGATAAACCAGAGGTAACGGACCCAGCCCGATACGGGCTGCATAGCCGATGAACGCCGTGCCGTCGGCCGAGACGCAGTCCACGTACCACTTCCTGAGCCTGAAGCCAAAGCCTCGGAGCATCAGCCACCCCCCGTCTCGCTCCACGTGGCCAGGGACCGGGTCAACAAGATCGCGGGTGTACGAGAAAGGGTGTCAACCCAGCGGTTCGCTCGATCCTCGATCCCACTCTCTGGATTGAAGATGCGACGCGGGCCATCCAAGGGACCTACGCGGCATTACGTACCTTCGCTGAGAAGACTGCGTAGGTAGGGTCAGGCCACTACAACCGTCGGGATCTTGATCTCGACATGTACCTGGAACATGTAATGGTGATCGCCAAAGGATCCCTAACGGCGTCCCCCGTCGGCTGTAGGGAAGGAACCCGGCTTGCTGCTCAACTCACTCAGCTCCACACCTGATGGCATTCCCTGCGGGAAACGGGCAAACGCAGAGAGCTCGGACCAGCGGACCGGGGGGGCATGACCCTACCTCATCGGCTGCATGGCGTGCGACGTCTCCGCCTCGGCCCGGTCAGTGTGCCTCTCCCTGATCGTCCGCCGAAGGGCCATAAATAGCCGGCACTTTGCTCCCCATAGGGCGCAGGTAAGTGCTGAGCTGCCCACGGTGGTGCACCGCGTCTAGGAAGAGTATCCAGGCAAGCTGTTGTCGCGGTGCCTCCATGATCATTTGATCACCCACGTAGAACTTACCCGCCTCCATCCACGCGTCCTGGTCCATCGATCCAAGCTTGTCGATTAGGACCTCAAAGGATTTGTCGAGGTCATCTAATGCCGTCACAACGGATTCGAACGACACCTGATTCCGGTGATGGATGAGGTTGGGTCAATAGGTGTGTAAACGTATCAGGCGGCATTCTTCCGCTGTTGGGTTGAGACGGGCTTTCCGTCTTCGAACTTCCTTCCTTCAAACACGTCCTTGAGGAGGTGAGGAGCGTCGAGCCTTCGGAACCGCTTCTCGGCCACCAAGAGCAACTTCCAGATCAGCGCCGTAGCGCTCTCGACCCGCTTGAATCGCTTCGCCGCCGTCGTCCTGAGCCGTACCGCAGCGAACGGGCTCTCGACCACGTTCGTCGTGCGTAGATGCTTCCAGTGATCCTCGGGGAAGTCGTAGAACGCCACCATCCGCTCCCAGTCGTCCTCGAGTACGTCCACCGCCTTCGGATACCACGGCCTGTAGCGCCTGGCGAACACTTCGCGGGCCTTCACAGCCTCGGACCGGCTCGGTGCGTAGACCACGGCCCTGAGAAGATCCTTCGCCTCGCTCTGCTCCCGCTGCGGCAGCCGGTCCAGCACGTTCCTCATCTTGTGGTTCCAGCACCGTTGCTCGCCCGCCTCAGGCCATACCTGCCGTACTGCGCCCCAGATCGCCGCGTTACCGTCCGCCATCAGAAGCCGGGGCGCCTCGATGCCGCGTGCCTTCAGATCCCGCAACACCTCCGACCAGGACTCGACCGACTCTCGGTAGCCCGATCTCAGGGCCAACACTTCCTTCGTCCCGTCTCGCATCGCGCCCAGAACCACCAGCAGTGCTGCCTTGTCCCGCTCGAGCCCCGCCTTCACGTAGATCCCGTCCGCCCAGACGTAGACGACCTCACGGTCGGCCAGCGAGCGCTTCGACCATTCCTCGAATTCCGCCGTCCATCCCGCCCGCAGCCGCCGAATCGAAGACTTCGACAACGGGGCCCCCTCGCCCAGCAGGCCCCGCATCGCCAGCTCGAAGTCTCCCTCCGCCAGCCCGTGCAGATACAGCTCCGGAAGCAGAGCACCCAGCTCCTTCGTCCGTCGTGCGAACAACGGCAACACCCGACTCTCGAACCGCTCCTCGACGCCCCGAACCCGAGGGCGTCGGAGCATGATCGTGCCCGAGCTCATCGCCAACCGCCTCGGCTTGCCATATCCGTTGCGGTAGCCCTCGGCCGAGTCCACCGTACTCCTGCGCTCTGACTTCTCCCGGCCTAACAACTCCGTGACTTCCTCCTCCATGATCTGTTGGATGAACTCCTGCGCCTTCTCCCTAACCATCCCCTCGAGCGTCTCCCACATCGGCCTGCTGGACGCACCCTGGGGTCCCGCGATATCCTCTCTCATGAGGCGACGTTCCTTTCCCCGGGCTGTCACCCGGGCTCGCTGGTTTAAATCTCAGCGGAAAGGTACGTCGCCTCTCTTTTTACACACCTTTTGATCCTACCTCGTGGATGTCGCTCGCTCGCTCGTCCACCGCACGCTCCAGAAGGTGATCCACCAGACGGACCACCGGGGCGGAGCGCGTCGCCTCCTCGACGCCGTCGTCGATTCCTTCGCGGCGCGCCGCCGCATCCCCTAGTTCCGTAAGGATCGCCCCTGCGAGCGACTCGCCGTATGCGTGCGTCAGCGCCCGGTCTACCGCGGTTGCGCTCGCGACCACGGGCTCGACCCTCCTCCCTGTCTGGAAGCGCACGTCGTCCACCGTCCCCAGATCGAGCGGGTCCGCCATCGCGAGCTGGAGGCTCTTCAACGACGCGGTGAGCGGGAGCACCCGACGTGAGCGAGCGAGCGGCGCTCGAACGAGCGCCCGCGCTGCAGGGTCCGATTCGAGGGGCGGCGGCAGGTACGGCAGGCCGAGCTGCTCCGCCAATGCTCGCGCCACCGTCTCCTGATCGGTAAGCCCGCGGGCGACCAGGATCTCCCCCAGGCGTCGACCGCTCCCGCGCTGGTCTTCGAGCGCGGACTCCAGCGCCTCTGCGGAGACCGCCCCCTGTTCGATGAGCAGACGCCCGAGGATGGACGGTGCCCCGGGATGGCGGACGATCATGGCGAAGCATGCGGTTCGCACGGGGGCGCATGGATGGCGAGATCAGTCCTCTCCCAGCCACCGGATCACGGCGTCCGCCACGTCGATGATGGAGCCCAGCCCAGAGGCCCGACGCTCGGCGTGGGGACCCGCCACCACGCCCAGCGTGGGGTTCCTGGTGTGGCCGGTTGTGACATCCTCCACGTTGCCGTGGTCACTGGCGATCAGGAGCACCGCGTCGGATGGCGCGGCCGACAGATAGCCGCCGAGGAACGCGTCCACGCGCTCGAGCACTTTGACCGCGCCCTCCATTCCACCCCGGTGACCCGCGGTGTCGGTGGCGTAGTGCGCGAAGAACGTGAGGTGATTGGCGGCCGCGATCCGCGCCAGCGCCACGCCGGCCTCTGCGGGAGTGATGCTGGGGAGGGAGGCGTGCCCCAGGCGGACACGCCAGCCGGTATTCTCGATCTCGCTGGCGATCGCGTCACCGCGCGCGAGCTCGTCCTCGTGGCGAACCAGCACACCGGCGGCTCGGGCAGCGAGGGGTGGCGCAGCCAGTCGCCCGCGGCCCGACGGCCAGCCCCGAGGGTACGCGTTCGCGAACGCGACCTCGAGCCCGGCGTCGACCGCGCGGCGGAATACGCTTCGCTCCTCGAGGAGAGGTCGGAGGGCGACCGGTGTCCAGGGCCCAAAGTGGCCCCCGAAATGTTCCGCGGCGTTCAACCCTGTGAGAAGCGAGGTCTGACCGGTGCCGCTCTGGGGCGTTCCTGGCATACCCAGGCTCGCGTCCAGGGGGATGGTGTGCGCGGCGGCGGTTGTGGGCGCGGGTCGATCGAGCGTCGGGATGCTGCCCAGCAGTCGGCCGAGCTCGGACAGACGCGCCCGAAGGAACGGGTTGCGGTCCGGATCGGACAACCCAATTCCTACCCCGTCCAGGAAGAGAAAGACGACGCGCGCCACGGCGCCCCCTAGCGGCTAGCGCGTACGGCGCCCGATCACTCCGCGGAGCGCAGCCCGACCGTGATGGTCACGGCGACGTGCCCCATGTCGGAGCGTTCGCGCAGCCCCTCGCGGATGCGCGGCTCAAGCTTCTTGTAGCTGGCGAGCACACCCGTGCGGAGCGCTGCGCGCAGCACGCGCATCCCATTGACGTCGGGGCGGCTCGTGCGCGTCTCGCGCTTCTGGTCCGCCACTTGCTCCGGGGTGACCTCGAAAGGCACCACGCCCACGTCCTCTGGCCGACCGTGATCGAGGTACTGGACGCTCACGCTCACGTCGCCGTGTGCGTGGAGGTGATGCAGGTCTCCGACCGCCTGGAAGCGCGCAGCGAGCGGCCCTAGTGCCACGCTCCGGGCCACTTTCATGTATGTCTGCTCCACAAGCCGGAAGATACGCCGCATCCGTTCCGGGTTGGTCGCGTCGCCGTCGGGCACCTCGGTATCCAGCTCGCGCACGTTCGCCTGGAGATCGGTGCCCGAGCGGGGCGCGTCCAACTCGCGGCTGCGCGCGCGGTCGATGTTCTCCAGGATGCGGTCCGGGTTGGTCCGGAAGCTCATTCAACCTCCGTGTTGGCGCGGCGCGGATCGGCTGCAATGTTCGGGCCCAGCATAACCCAGCGCGCGGGACCGGGCCAAGGGCTCGGGCCCCCGTTGTGCCCCCTCCCCTCGACCACATCGTTGCCCGGCATCTGCTCGCCTGCCCTCCAGCCCTCCGTCTGATCCACGAGTCCATGAGAAACCCAACGGTGGCGCGAGTTGGGTGCGGCGGGCGTCACGCTCGGCTTGGCGGTGGGAATGGCGATGTTGTTCGCGGTGCTCGTCCCGGCCTAGCGCCCGGGCCGGGTGGAGGCCCGCCCGAGGACTGCGCCCCCGATGGCCTCAGAGCGGCCCGAGCACGAGCTCGGCCGTAGCCCCGACGACGACTCCGCGAGCGGTGAACCACCCCTGCGGGACCTCGAGCGCGAACATGGCCGGATGATCGCTCGAGTGGAGGTCGGTGGTCTCGGGCTCCATTTGTTGGATCTCGACCACCCGCAAGCTGGCGTCGAGCCAGGCAACATCGAGCGCCACGAACGTGTTTGACATCCAGAACGAGCGGACCTGCTCGTTCTGGAAGATGAAGAGCATCCCCGTTCCGTCCGGAAGCTCCTCCCGATACATCAGTCCCTGCTCGTGCTCGGCGGTAGTGCGCGCCACTTCGGCCACCACGGTGTCGGTGCCCAGGATCACCCAGGCCGAGCGCAGGGGCGGCATCGGCTGAGGGGGGGTGCCACCTCCACTCGCCGCCTGCTGTTCCACCGCTACGGACACCAGCGCGGGCGCGGGACCTTCCTCCTCGGCGGCCGGCCCACACCCTGACGTGAAGAGTAGCGCGGCGGCAAGGGATATCGTGTACATGGAATAGAAACGTACGTACCGGCTGGCTTCTGCGAACATGGTCTTGAGAGCCTCCCGAAGCATCGGGCGCGGGCGGACTCGCCGGCCCGTTCCCTCCGCCGGGTCCGCCTCGCCAAGGTCCCGGGTCACGTTTAGCTTCCACCTTCTACCCCGCGCCGGGCCGGTGTCCGCTCAGCCACGTCACGGATACGGGCCCCCGGCCCTGCGAAAGAATGACGTAGGCACTCCACACATGATAGACCCGCATCTTCTCGAGATTCTCGTTTGTCCCGACTCACGGCAGACGGTCCGCGAGGCTTCCCGTGAGCTAGTCGGCAAGGTCAACGCCGCCGTCGCGGCCGGCCGCGTGATCAGCCGGGGGGGCGAGGAGGTCCGGGAGCAGATCGAGGGCGGCTTGGTGCGCGAAGACGGCCAGTGGCTGTACCCGGTACGCGAGGACATCCCCATCATGCTGATTGACGAGGCGATCCCTCTGGACGGCATCGCCTGACGTGACGCCCGGGCGTCACGAGCGTCCGAGCCGCGACTTCGTACCCGTGCTGCGGGGCGTCGCGTCCGCCGCGATGGCGTTGTTCATGCTCGCGTGTGGGGGCGAGCATCCCCAGTCGAGCATCGATCCCATGACCGACCTCGCCGAGTCGATCCATGGGCTCTATCGGCTGATCTTCGTGATCACGCTGGCGATCCTCGTGGTGGTTTGGGGCGCGCTTGCTTACATCCTGGTTCGCTTCCGTGCCCGGCCGGATGCGCCTCTGCCGCGCCAGACCCACGGACACCTGGGGATGGAGCTGGCGTGGACGATCGTGCCCTCGATCATCGTGGTGGTGATCGCCATCCCGACCATCCAGACCGTGTTCGCGACGCAGCGACCTGTGGACGGCGGTGCCCTCACCGTTGACGTGATCGGTCATCAGTTCTGGTGGGAATTCCGCTATCCGGACGGCGTGGTCACTGCGGGCGAGCTGCACCTTCCGGTGAACCGTCCGATCTCGCTCCGGATGCAGTCGGCAGACGTGATCCATTCTTTCTGGGTGCCGATGCTCGGGGGAAAGCGCGACGTCAATCCGCAGGTGGCCGAGCCCCCGCTCGAGGAGGGGTCGGACGCAGTGGCGGTCGAGGGGCAAGACTTCAACTACCTGCACTTCACCATCCGCGAGCCCGGCGTCTACCGGGGCCAGTGCTCGGAGTTCTGCGGGCAGTCGCACGCGATGATGGGCGTGCGGGTGGTGGCCGAGTCTGAGGCGGACTTCAACGCATGGTTGGCCGACTGGAATGCCGCCCCGGCCGCGAGCGCCTCCCCCGGTGCAGGTGCCGGCCCCACGGGAGGTGCGGACCCCGCTGCGGGTGCCACGCCCCAGAATGAGCGAGCCGCGCTGATCGAGCTGGGGCGCCAGACGTTCCATGCTTCCGCCTGCCTCGCCTGCCACGCAATCCAGGGGACCAACGCGGTCGGACGGCTCGGACCCAACCTCACGTTGCTCGGGCGCCGCTCGAGCCTGGTGGGATGGCTCGATAACAACCCGGAGAACCTGGCCCGCTGGATCACCGCGCCGCAGAGCATCAAGCCGGGAGCGAAGATGCCTGGTGTCGCGGAGGGGGGCGGCGATTTCCCGCCCACCAACCTGAGCGAAGAGCAAGTCCGCGCGGTGGCGGAGTACCTGTACAGCCTGGGTCGTGTCCTTTCGATCCGGATCGAGGAGGCGCCCTGACGTGAGCGTCGCCACTGCGCCCGGGCCGGTCGATCATCCGGCTCACGCCGCGCATCCCACCGGCCTGTGGAGCTGGATTACGACCGTCGACCACAAGCGCATCGGGGTGATGTACTTCGTCACGTCGTTGTTCTTTCTGTTCGTGGGAGGATTCGAGGCGCTGGTCATCAGGGCCCAGCTTTGGCACCCGGAGCAGGCCCTGATCTCTGCGGAGCGCTACAGCCAACTCTTCACCATGCACGGCACCACCATGGTCTTCATGGTGGCCATGCCGATGGCGGTCGCATTCTTCAACTACCTGGTCCCGCTCCAGATCGGCGCGCGCGACGTCGCCTTTCCCCGACTGAATGCCTTGTCGTTCTGGATTTTCTTGTTCGGCTCTCTGTTCATGAACCTTAGCTGGTTCGTGGACGCCGCTCCCAACGCCGGATGGACCGGTTACGCCAACCTGACGTCGATCCAATTCTCACCCGGCCCGAACACCGACTTCTGGTTGGTTGGTCTCTCCATCCTGGGTATCAGCTCGATCCTGGGTGGCATCAACTTCATCACGACCATCGTGAACCTACGCGGGCCCGGCATGAAGCTGATGCGCATGCCTACGTTCACGTGGATGACGTTGATCACGAGCTTCATCCTGATTACCGCGATGCCGGTCATTGCAGTGGCGCTCGTCCTGCTGGCGTTCGACCGGTTCTTCGGGGCGAACTTCTTCGTGCCCGCGGCCGGCGGCGACCCGGTGCTCTGGCAGCACCTCTTTTGGATCTTCGGGCACCCCGAGGTCTACATCCTCATCCTGCCGTCCTTCGGGGTGATCTCAGACGTCATCCCTACGTTCTCGCGGAAACCGCTGTTCGGTTACCCGGTGATGATCTACGCGGGCGTGCTGATCGGGTTCATCGGCTGGGGCGTCTGGAGCCACCACATGTTCTCGAGCGGGCTGGGCCCGATCGCCGACTCGTTCTTCCTGGCCAGCACGATGATCATCGCGATCCCGACCGGGGTGAAGATCTTCAACTGGTTAGCCACCATGTGGGGAGGCGCGATCCGATTCAGCACCGCGATGCTATTTGCAATCGGGATGGTGGCCGTGTTCACGGTGGGCGGACTGTCCGGCATCATGCACGCTTCCGCTCCGGTGGACCTGCAGCAGCACGACACCTACTTCGTGGTCGCGCATTTCCACTACGTGATCGTTGGCGGCGCGATGATGGGTCTGTTCAGCGGCTTCTACTACTGGTTCCCCAAGGTCACTGGCAGGATGCCGGACGAGCGGTACGGCCAAATGCACTTCTGGCTCGCCATGATCGGCTTCAACCTGACGTTCTTCCCGATGCACATGTCGGGGATGTACGGGATGCCTCGGCGAACGTGGACCTACGCCGATGCCCTGAACGTGGAAACCTTCAACCAACTCTCCACGGTCGGGGGGATCGTGTTCGCGATATCTGCGGTGGTGTGGGTGCTGGTGATTCTGAAGAGCCTCAACTCCGGTGCGCCGGCGGGCGCGAACCCCTGGGGCGGTTGCACGCTGGAGTGGTCGATCCCGTCTCCGCCCCCCCACTACAACTTCGCGCGGCTGCCGCGGGTGCGGATACGCGAAGCGCTCTGGCGCGACGACGAGCGGGAAAGGATCCTGGCTGCGAGCGTGGCTGAGATCACGTCCGAGCCGATCATGCCGGCCGGGTCCTTTTGGCCGCCGCTCGTGGCGGCCGGCGTCACGCTCACCTGGGGTCTGGTGATGACGGGCCTGTGGTGGGCCCCCCTGATCGGCCTTGGGGCGACTGCGATCGGCGTCTTCGGCTGGGCTTTCGAGGATCCGTACCGGGCTGCGGCCCACTGAATCCGGGCATCCGATGACCGTACATGCAGCCACCGCGCCAATCGACGATCACCACTATACCGCCACAGGGCTGCCGTCGTGGAAGGTCGGATTCTGGACCTTCATCGGGTCCGAGTGCCTGTTCTTCGGCACCCTGATCTCGACCTACATGGTGTACAAGCGTGCCAGCGTGCAAGGACCCTTCCCGCACGAGATCCTGAACATCCCGCTCACCACGATCTCTACGTTCGTGCTGTTGATGAGTTCGCTCGCGATGGTGTTTGCGCTGGACGGGGTGACGCGGGGCAACCGGAAGCTCTCGATCCTGTGGCTTTCCATGGTGATCGTCCTCGGGTCAATCTTCCTGGGATTCCAGGCCTATGAGTTCACACACTTCGTGCACGAAGGTCTGACGATCCAGCGCAACGTCTTCGGGTCGAGCTTCTTCGTGCTGACGGGATTCCACGGTGCCCACGTCACCGGCGGCGTCATCTGGCTCACGACGCTGCTGATCTTGGCGATCCGCGGCCGCCTGCCGCCCGAGCGCGCGTTGTCGGTCGAGATAGCAGGTCTCTATTGGCATTTCGTGGACATCGTCTGGATCGCGATCTTCACCCTCATCTACCTCATTCAGTAGCCGAG
Source organism: Longimicrobiales bacterium (assembly GCA_965237965.1). Lineage (GTDB taxonomy): Bacteria > Gemmatimonadota > Gemmatimonadetes > Longimicrobiales > Gaopeijiaceae > UBA2988. The sequence continues at coordinate 987,650 of CBDEGT010000003.1, read as the reverse complement.
GGGCGAACCATGGCTGCGAATGCCACCCGGGAGGGGCAAGTGAAGGTTGGTGTCGATTCTGGGCACCACGAGCGCGGTAGCCACGCGACCGTCGGCTTCTACTGGATGATCGGGATCATCCTCGCCGTGATCACCGGACTGGAAGTGGCGATCTTCTACATCCCCGCCCTGGGAGTCGCGCTGGTACCGCTGCTGCTCCTGCTGTCGGCCGGAAAATTCCTCCTGGTCGTGATGTTCTTCATGCACTTGAGGTTCGACTCCCCGTGGTTTCTGGTACTGTTTGTGGCGGGACTCTTCTTGGCGGTGTTCATGGTCTCCGCGCTGATCGTGCTGTACCACTTTCTCCCGCGCCTCGCCGCATAGGAGACGCCCAAACGATGTCCTTGATTGGCTTCCATCGCTTCCTGATCGCGGTCGCGATCGTCTTCTGCTTTGGCTTCGCGGCGTGGGAGCTGATGACCTGGTGGGTGGGTCGGGTGATCGGCGCGCTCATCCTCGGGCTCACTTTCGTCGTGCTGGGAAGTCTGCTCACCTACTATCTCAGCCGCCTGGAACGCTTCTTAGGACAGGAGCCGGGCCCGCGGACCCGCTGACCACGGCTTCACCCGAGCCGGTGCGGTGACGCGCGCTGGCCACATCGTTGGCACCCACCCGGTAGACAAGGGTGGGATCGATATGGCCGTGCTTCGCTCGTCCAACTCGGGCATGTCGGCCGTGCAAATCTTCACCGCCATCCCGAAGTTCTACGGAGACAGGTCCTCGATTCGCGCCGAGCGCGTGGATCGCTTTAAGAAGGCACTCGCCGAGACCGGGATGAAGCCCGAGCACGTGATGGTCCACGCAGCGTACGTGCTCAACACGGCCACCGACAACGCAGAAAAGTGGGAGCGCTCCGCCGGCGGGCTGACCAGGGAATTGGAGCGGTCTACGATGCTCGGGGTCGGGGGTGTCTGCTTCCACCCCGGCTCCCGCCCGCGTGACGGTGGGCCCGCGGAGGCAGCTGAGCGGGTGGCGGGTGCCATGACCCGGGCTCTCCGTGCGGTTCCCGGGGAGACGCGTCTGTATGTGGAGAACTCAGCAGGAGCCGGAAGGACGTTCGGGAAGGACGCCGACGAGGTGGGGGCGATCCTCGCACGTCTTCCCGCCGACGTGCGCGAGCGGGCCGGCTACGGACTCGATACCTGCCACATGTTCGTGTCCGGCTACGATCTGACCGAGTCGGAAGCGGCGCTGCGGGCGATTCTGGACCAATTTGAAGAAGCGGCCGGCGAGCCTCCGTCCTTCGTCCACCTGAACGATTCGGCAGGCGCGCTCGGCTCCAATCGTGATCGCCACGCACTGATCGGGGACGGGGAGATCGGGGAGGCACCGTTCCGTTGGTTGCTTGCGGACCCGCGCAGTCGCGGCATACCGCTCGTTCTCGAGACCCCGCAGGAGCACACGGACGTGGCCGACGACGACCCCTCGGGAGACCCGTACGACGTGCGGATGCTGGCGGTCCTCAGGAGCCTGGGCGCGACGACCTAACGACGTCGGACGTCAGGAATCCCTCACTTCGGCTTCTTGGGCGGAAGCCCATCAACGAAGCGACGGCACTCCAGAACCCAACCGGACAGGTCCGCATCGTTCTCGAACCCCGGTGGATCCACGAACACGTAGCCCTTCATGGGCTTTCCCGTGAAGTCCATCGGTCGGACACGGGGACGCGCCAGCGCTTCCTCGTAACCCTCGGGGCCGACCCTCGCCATCAGAACGTCGCCCAGGATCCCGACGAACATATAACCGCGCGACAGGAAGGTGAGGCCACCGAACATCTTCTTTTCGGCGATGCCACGGTCCGTCTCGAGAGTCTCCCGCACCCGCTCCGCCAGCCCTTCGTCGTGGGGCGTCATGCGCCTTGGTTGGTTCCTGATCGTGACAGCGGCCTTCGCTTCGCCTCAGTCCGTTCGATCTAGCGGATCCATCGCAAGCGCTGCCCTCAGCTTCGGATGATGCTCCCACAGGTACCATCCCATCGCGACGGCGGCGATCAGGTTCCCGACCGCGATGGCCCACCAGGCGAGCGAGCCGAGGAGGAACTCGGCCAGCATCGCCAGCAGCCCCATGAAGAAGGCCTCGAACACCGCGAAGAACATGACGGCGCCGAGGATCAGCGGCGGGGTCTCGTCCGCGGCGGTCACGATGCCTGCAGCGATGAACCCGGTGATCACGAACGCGAGAACGTGCAAGACGGTGTAGCCGATCACGGTGGCAGCCTCGATGCTCACGTCCGCCACCGAAGCGGATCCGAGGAAAAGCGCGGAGCCGAGCGCAGCAGGGGTGAAGAACAGCTGGCCTCGGAGCAGGTCGAAGACAAAGAACCAACCGGCCACTACGGCGGCCCCGATGAGCCCGGTGACGATCCCCTCCCTGACCACACGGTTGGTTCCGAGCGCCTCCCACCACGTTACGGGTAGGGTCGCGCCGAGTATGTGCAGCGTGCCCAGCGTGGCGACGCCAGCGAGCAAGTTGCCTGCGAGCACCTCGGGCCATCCCAACTCCTGCACCACGTTCACGCCCGTAACCACGACGCTGCCGTAGAACACGAGATCGAAGAGCAGGAACCCGAGGACGAGGCCCAGCAGCACCGGCGACGAGGTCTCGACCTTGGACAGGACCCAGGACGTCGCGATACCGAGGGCCACGAAGACGCCGTAATGGACGAAGGTGTAGAGCACGATTGGTCCGAACCCCATTTGGATCCCCTCGAGGGCCAGAAGCGAACCGGCCACGAAGTTGGGGGTCCGGAAGGGCTCGCCCTCGAGACTGTCCACGATCAAGAACCAGACGGCAATCATCGTGGCCCCGACCACGCCGGCAGCGATCCCACGCGCGAGGATACCGGTCAAGCGGCCGGGCCGTGGGCCGGAGGACGGATCTCGATCGGAAGCCTGAGTGGAAGCTGCGGGCAAGTTCATGTCCTCTCCTCGTTCGGAGCAGCCCGAAGCCACAGGCCGCCGAAGAACATCCCGACCTCGAGACTACCGTGTCGCATCACGTGATACATCAGCACCCGAAATGATGAGGTCCGCACAGCCTGGACGATCCAGCGCGGTCCGAGCGGGTGTTTTCGGTCGTACTTGTCAGAATTCGCTGAGCACCGCAGCAATCAGGATCACCACGAGCGGAAGCGGCGCGGTGGCCAGCACCCAGAGCCGCTTCGGCTCGAAGCGAAGGTGCATGTAATAGAGCGCCACCAGCACGGCCTTCCAGGTCGCCATCACGATGAGACCGAGTGCAAGCCAGAACTTCGGCAGGTTGAGGAAGGCGTAACCCACCTCTGCGAGCGTGAGCACCACAAGCACGCCGAAGATCAGCATGTAGGGGGCGTGGTGTTGCTCCCCCTCGGCGTGGCCGGAATGCTGGACGTCGGTCGTCATCGGACCTCGCTCAGATCAGGTAGACGATGGTGAAGAGAATAATCCAGACCAGGTCGACGAAGTGCCAGTATAGACCGATCAACTCGACGCCGCGGTGGTCGCCTGCCGTGTACGACCCGCGCAGCGCCCGGATCAGGACAAAGATCAGACAGAGCACGCCGATGCTCACGTGAGTACCGTGGAAGCCCGTCATCGTATAGAACGTCGCTCCATAGAGCGGGCCACCGACGATCGGTCCGCCCTCCACTCCAGTCCTACCCACCGTGTGATATTCGGCCGCCATCGGTACGAACCCCTCGTGGAAGAGGAGGTAGTACTCGATCGCCTGGATGCCTACGAACGACGCGCCGATCGCGATGGTGGCGAGCAGCCAGAGCTTGAGCCCCTTCTGGTCGCCGCGCTGGATGGCTGCGAATGCCTTCACCATCGTCACGGAGGAGCAGATCAGAAAGAAGGTGTTGAACGCCGTGAGCGGGACATTCAGCACGACGCCGGGATTCGCGAAGTGATCGGGGTGCGCGAATCGCAGGATGATGTAACTCCCGATCAGCGAGGTAAAGAACATTACCTCGCTGAGCAGGAAGACCCACATGCCCAGCTTCATCGTGTAGACCTTCATCCCCGGCTCGTAGGTCGGGTCGGGGACCATCATGTTGCCCTGCACAGCCGGCGCGTGGCTCGTCATTTCAGGGTTCCTCAGTCGCCAGTGGGCAGTGGGCTGGGCTCACGCGGAATCGCGGGCCGCTGAACCTCGTCCGGCGGTAGATCCTGAGGCAGGAAGTCGTCCGTAGACTCGGGCGAGCTGTACTCGTACGGACCGCGGTAGACGACCGGCGTCCCACCCGGGAAGTTGAGGTGGGGCGGCGGAGTCGGCGCTGCCGTCCATTCGAGCGTGTTCGACTTCCATGGGTTCTGCGGAGCTCCCGGACCCCTGAACATGCTCCAGAAAAAGTTGATCGCGAACAGCACCTGCACGGCGATCAACACGAACGCCGCCAGCGAAATAAAGGCGTTGATCGGCTGGAGCGGCTGCAGATACTCGTACTGGGTGGGGTCGTAGATCCGGCGCATGTGGCCCTTCAGCCCCAGGTTGTGCATTGGGAAGAAGACCAGATTGTAGCTAACGAACGTGAGCCAGAAATGGACCTTGCCCAGGGTCGGGTTCATCAGGCGCCCGAACATCTTCGGGAACCAGAACGAGATCCCGGCGAAGATTCCGAAAAGGCTTCCTCCGAACAGAACGTAATGGAGGTGCGCGACGATGTAGTAAGTGTCGTGGAGAAAGATGTCGACCGGAGCCGAAGCCAAGAACACGCCTGACAATCCGCCGATGATGAACATCGACACGAACGCCAGCGCGTGCAGCATCGGTGTGTCCAGGTGGATATCGCCGCGCCACAACGTTCCAATCCAGTTGAAGACCTTGATCGCCGACGGAACCGCGATGATGATCGTCGTGATCATGAACGTGGTGCCGAGCAGCGGATTCATTCCGCTCTGGAACATGTGGTGGCCCCACACGATCCATCCCAGGAACGCGATCGCTATCAGCGCTAGCACCATGGCGTGATAGCCGAAAACCGGCTTGCGTGATCGGTTCGAGATCACCTCGCTCACCAGTCCCATGGCAGGCAGGATGAGGATATAGACCTCGGGGTGTCCGAAGTACCAGAAGATATGCTGCCACAGAAGCGGCTCACCTCCCGTGGGCGGGGCGAAGAAACCGGTGCCGATGGTCTGATCGAACAGGAGCATGATAAGGCCGCCTGTCAGGATCGGCATGGCCAGTAGCAGCAGCCACGAGGTAACGAAGAGGGCCCACACGGGCAGCGGAATACGGAACCACGTCATGCCCGGCGCCCGCATGTTGATGATCGTCGTGACGTAGTTGACGGCACCGGTGATCGAGCTGAAACCGAGCACGGTGAGGCTCACCAGCCAGAGCACCTGCCCCATGCGCACTCCCGAGTACTCGGGGACGGCGCTTAGCGGTGGGTAAGCGGTCCAGCCTGTCCCGGCGTGTCCGCCTTCCACGAAAAATCCGGCGAGCATGATGATCCCTGCCGGGATGCTGATCCAGAATGAAAAAGTGTTCAGGCGCGGGAACGCCATATCCGGGGCACCGATCTGGAGCGGAATCAGGTAGTTCCCCCACACGCCCACCAGCAGCGGCATGATCGCGAAGAAGATCATGAACGTCGCGTGCATGGTGACCATGGCGTTGTAGAACTCGGGCAGGATGATGCCGTCAGGGGCGGTCGTGTCGGAGAACAGACCCCCGATCAACGGCATCGGCTGCCCTGGGAAACCCAGCTGCCACCGCACGACTCCGGCGAGCAGCCCACCGACCATCAGGAAGAAGAGGCTCGCCAGCAGGAACTGCTTCGCGATCATCTTGTGGTCGGTACTGAAGATGTAGGTCCGGATGAAGCCGAGCTCGTGATGCTCGGCCACGGCAGCGTGCCCTCCGGACGTCATTACCGTGGTGGTCATTTCCTTCCTCGTTCGGGTCCGAACTCTTGCTCGACTCCGCTCAGGCCCAGCCCGAGCGGACTCGCCTCGCTTACGGCTGGGTCCGCTGGTTGAACCAGGTCTGATAGTCCGCGGCGGAATGCACGGTCAGCGTACCGCGCATCCGGGTATGGCCGATTCCGCAGAGCTCCGCGCACCCGATCACGAATTCACCGGTGCGGGTGGGCTGAAACCAGACGATCATCTCCATCCCGGGGACCGCGTCCTGCTTGACCCGAAAGTCGGGCACGAAGAAGGAGTGGATCACGTCCTCGGCGAGGAGGATCACCCGGGTCGGGCGATCGATGGGCACGTCCATCCGGTTGCGTACCGTGAAATCGTCCCCGGTCTGCAGCGCCCCATCGGGACCGGGGTAGGTGACGTTCCACTCGAACTGGCTCGCCATGACCTGCAAGGTCATCGCGTTCGCGGGAACGTTCTGTGGGTCCTTCACCTGTGCCCAGACCCCGCGGCTCGCAAGCGCGATGGCGAGTACGATCCCGAAGGGAATCAAAGTCCAGACGATTTCTGCCCGGGTATTGCCGTGGATGTACTCCGCCTTGCGCCCCTCGCGGTGCCGGTACTTGATGATGAACCAGATCAAGGTCAGCTGGGTGGCGAAGAATACGATTCCCGTGATGATCAGGATCACAAAATAGAGGCGGTCGATGGTGGGGCCGTAGGTCGAGGCACTCTCGTCCATCAGCCATGACCAGTTTTCCATCCAGTCTCTTCTCCTCCACCGAGAGGTTGGTACTGTGAGATTCCCGGCGTGCTCCGCGCCGATCGTGGCGCGTACCGGGACCGACCCTGGCGCTACTGCTGGGTGACGCGCCGTGCTGTGCCTTCGGCGTGGTTGATGAGGAGCACCGGGCCGAGTGGCACCGGCCGACCCGCCATCGACCCGTTGAACTCGAAGGTCACGTCCACCTGGCCGCTCTCGGGCACGGTCACGCTCTGGGTCGCGGTTCCGTACCGCTCATGCCAGGCCTCGACCGTGTAGGTCCCGGGAGGCAGCCGGTCGAGGGTGAAGGCGCCGTCCTGACCGCTGACCGCGTGATACGGATGGTCGGTCACCCCGAGATACGCCTCCATCCAGCCATGCACATCGCAGCGCACGGGGATCATCACTTCCGGGACGCCGAAGGACGTCTGGAACTGCATCCCCGCCTGGGGCTGGCTGCGGTTGAAGCCCCGATTCTCGGTCGGGGTCGCGTTGACGTTGTGCAGGACGTCGTCCGAGTTCTGCACCGTGAGCTGCTGCCCCGACTGGAGCGCGATCACGTGAGGGAGATAGATGCAGCCATTCTGATCTAGGAGCTCGGCCTCTCCGCTCGGGAAGCGCAAGCTCGCATCGAGGCCCTCGCTCACGTAGACGAACACATCGGCGAGCCCGCCGCCCCCGCCCACCACGACGGTCTGACGGGTGGGCGGCGTGCTGTGCTTCTCCGCGCATGCCGGCTCCTCCGCCATGTCGATCGGCTCGGGCGCGGGCGGTGTTCCTGTGAAGGTCACGGTCCCGTTGATGCTGCCTGCCGTCGCCGCATCGACGGGATGCTCGACGACCGCTGCCGCGCCTCCGGAGGCTTGCTCACCACCCGAGTCGCCGCCGCCGCCGCATCCGCCAACCAGAACAACCAATAAAGAGGAGGCGAGTAGCCCCCTCAGCTCATTCGATCCGAACATGATGCTTTCTCCTTGGGTCGGTTTCGTACAGCTCTTGATCACGCAGACCGGCGCCTCGGGGTGCTGGCCCCGGCTCACCGCCACGACTGCTGGAAACCTCGGGACAGGGGCCTTTCCGCGCCACCTCGGCCACGATCAATCGTCGGACGCGCCTGCCTCCTCTCGCTCGCGTTTCTGGGCCCGCGAGACAAACCCCATTCCGAGCACGGCGGTCAGCAGGAACGCCGCGAACGGCGCCACGTAGACAGTGGCTGGCGTCGCGTCCTCCAGCGCCAGGAAGTACCAGGTGCTCACCGCCGCCTGCTTGCCGGCCTCGCCGTTGTCTCCGTCCCACGCCTGAAAAGCGATCGGCACGGCGGTAGCCCGTGGGAACTGGAGGTCCGCGGTGGTATCAGGCGTCGCCAGGGAGCGGCGGAAGAGCACCCTCCACTCGCCTTCCGACCAGCTCGAGACCGCAGTCGTCTGCTGGCTCGAGGCGGGCTGCTCTTGTCCTGTCTCGAGCCCCTGCGCGAGCATCTCGACCGCGCGATCGCCCTCGCTGCTCCAACTCCACAGGTACGCGGGGCGGCGGGCATCACCCTGCAGGAAGTGGGGCCGCTCGAGCCCGGTCGGGAGCGTCAGGGGGAACTGTACGACGAGCCGGTCGGGGGTCCCGGGCGCCCACGTCGAGCCCTCGTCCTTGGGCTCCATCATGTCGACCACGGCCTGAGCGAACTCCGTCCACTCGTCGTCCGGGCTGCGCGACGGATCTGTCCAGCTTACGAGCAGCGCGACCTCCTGGCCGTCGTGGAGCGCGCGCACCCAGAGGTCCGGTACGCGGGGTGAGAACCAGCGCGGCTTCTGGACGATCTGGCCTGCCAGCGGCACGTAGAAGGCCTCGACCTCCGCCCAGCGCTCGTCTTCGGGAGTGGTGGGCAGGCCGCCGTCACGCAGGAGCGACGCGGTGATCACCTCCCGGATCTCGGGCGCGTCTTCCGGGGACAGACTGCGAACGTAGTGGGCCAGGTTCCAGAGCTGATCGTCCGTGACGATGCCGGAATCGATCAGGTCGCTGAACGTGGGCATGGGCGTACCGTCCAGGCCCGTGCGCAGGCGCCGGTAGATGTCCTCGACGGTTCCGCCGCCGTTGTAGAGCCAATTCCGGGTCAGGTCAGCCGAGTAGATCGGGAAGTCGCCGTCGTCTTCGAGGGTGGAGGCAGAGTTGCCGTCGCCCCTGCCCGCCTGGCCGTGGCACTGCCAGCACTCGATCTGCTGATAAAGCTCGGCACCCTCGGCGACGCGCTCGTCGCTAGCTCCCGGCGCCCGGCCGAACTCGAGCGCCGTCGGGGTCGGAGCGCCCTCGAAGAAGCGCGACATGCCCTTTAGGTACGCCACCAGCGCCTGACGTTCGTCGCCAGTGAGTAGGTCCTCCCACCCGGGCATGGCCGTGCCTGGCATGCCCACGTTGATGACGTGCAGGATGTCGGCGTCGGTAGGCAGCTCGCCTGACCCTGTGGTGCGGACCTGATACTGCGCGCGCGTGAAGTCGCGCGGGCGGGGGAGCATCGTCTCCGCCCCGGGGCCACCGCCCGCACCGTCCACCCCGTGGCAGCCCGCGCACCAGCGGTCGTAGACGATCCTGCCCGTGCCCGCAGCATCGGCTGCGGCCTCTTGGGCCGCGAGGGGAAGCGTCGCGGCGGCGCTCGCGAGCGTCGCCGCGGACACGGTCGCGCCGACCAGGGCTGCAGCGCGGAGAGCGCAGCACATCACCTTTCCGTTCCTCGGTAGCCGCTGCTTCACTGGCCCCCCCCTTCGGCTTCTTCCCACGTCCGGGGCGTCTTGTCCGTCTGCTCGTAGAGGAAGATGATCACGGACCAGATCTCCTCCTCGGTGAGGAACTCCTCCCAGGCCGGCATCGCCGAGTTCCACGGACCGCCCTCGTTGGGCAAACCGACGCCTCCTTTGGCGATGCGCCAGAACACGTAGCTCTCGGTGAGCTGCTGGATCGTGCCGACGTCCTGGAAACTGAGCGGCGCGGGATTCAAGGCCGGACCGTAGTGGCCCTGCCCGTCCAGCAGGTCGCCGTGGCAGGCGAGGCAGTTCTGGTAGTAGACCCGCATCCCTTCGGCGTAGTGCTCTTCGAGCGAGCCTTCGTGACGGAGTGGGTTCTCGAGGCCGGTGATCTGGATGGCGCGGCCCTGGAAGTTGATCGAGCCCGGAGGTGCGGGGTGAATGGCGCGAAAGGACGGGGGCGCGGCCAGCGAGGGCTTCACCCTTCCGTACGCCATGAACGCGACCAGCGCGGGCAGCAGCACCATCAGCGCCAGGCGGAGTGGCCTCTGCCGGTCATCGACCATGACCCGGTGCATCGGGCGCTTGAACGCGCGCCACCGGTCCTCGCTGTCGCTGACCCACAGGAGGATGCCCAGCGCCACGGTCAGCATGTACTGGAAGACCACGCTGTTGGGAACCGGGGCGCTGGCGAAGCCCAGAAGGGGGGGGATGTACGGTATGCCGAACTCGATCAGCAGGTAGGCGACCGCGAGGATCGCGACCGACTGTCCGAAGGGCTCTCTGAGCCAGCTCTTCACGGCGCCCCCTTGATCTCGATCAGTTGCGGACGGCCAAGTAGGAAACGACGGCCTCGAGCTGGGCCGCAGTAAGCGCCTGCCCGTAGGTCGTCGGCATCACCCCGATCAACGACTCGAAGCCCTGGGAAGCACCGGCGTTTGGATCGAGAATCGAGGTCCGGATCTGCGCTGCAGTGAGCCGGGCGCCGATCCCGTCGAAGCTGGGCCCTAGCGGGGGGCCTGCCCCGTCGATCGCGTGGCACCCGAGGCAGAGCTGGTCCTGGAGCAGCTGCCGGCCGTCGGTGGTCGTACTTCCCGCGGCGTCCGCGCCAGCGGAGCCGGGGCTGGGCTCCGTCGTCGCCGACGTTTCCGCGTCGCCCGAGGTGTCGATGTCGTCTGCGGTGACCGTCACCTCGCCACCTTGGGACTCGAGGTAGGCCACCAACGCCCAGAGCTGCGTATCGGAGAACGTGCGCGCCTGGAAGACCATCGGAGGGAACCCTTCCACGACGTGTTCGGCCGGCTCAACCAACGACTGGTAGAGATAGGTCTTGCAGGCTTCGCCGGGGACGCGGTCACCGCAGCGTGCACCAATCGTGCCCTCCCCACTGTGGTCGATCAGCAGGTTGGGAGCGCGGGTCCCGGTACCGTGGCATGTGGTGCAGTTACCCGCGCCGGCGTACAGATCCTCGCCTGCCGCGATCAGCTCCGCGGTGCTGACCTCACCCGTGAAGGTCAGCTCCTGGGGCACCTCGGAGGCCACCTGCGGGATGGAGTTTGCGACCACCGTGTAGAGGCCGATCGTCCCCAGCACGATCCCGATGATCTTGAGGTTGGTTTGCCACATGGGTGTCGGTAGCTCTCCGGATCAGTCGCCCGCAGGCGCAGGCGCGAGGCGGGAGTCGCCGGGTGGACGCGGGTCACGCCGGGGTTGTGTGACAATGGGCTTCTCGGCTAGTCCGCCTACCCAGAAGATGAAGGCTACGAGCCCGAGGAAGATCAGCACGCACACGCTGATGATCTGGGCCGCGTATCCGAGCGGGGGCGTGGCCGCGAACTCACTGGTGTCGCGCATGACCTCCCAGATGTGCCAGTGTTGGCGGATGCCGCTCCGGGCGAAGCCCATCAGCCCCATCAACCAGGTGAACGTCACCATCAGGATGAAGAGCGCGTACTGGGACCGGGGTGGCATCTGACCCCAACGAATCGCGCCGTAGCTCTCGGCGCCCTTCATCATGCGCACGTCGATCACGGTAACCGCGATGATCGTGAACAGCACTGCGAGCACCTGGTAGACCGAGAACCCGATGCGGACGATGGCGGTGACGAAATAACCGTAGATGCCATAGAAGAGGACAATAGCCGCGGCGATCAGGAAGATCGCGCCCTGCACCTGCGTTCCCGTCCGCGCCCACGCCACGGTCGCTCGCTTGTTCGCGCGCCGGTAGAGCAGAAAGGACAGGAAGGTGGTCAGGATCATGAGGTTGACCGCAGTGTTTTTCGCGCTCATGACGCCGAGCACGCCCAGGAACGGGTGGTGCGAGCCGCCCATCGCGGTCAGCTCGGCACGGTCGGCGATCATCGTGTTGGGCGTGGCCCAGACGATCACTCCGATGACCAACACCACCAGCATCCACTTCGTGTAGGGTTGGAAGCGCTCGGCACCTGGAATGCGGCCCATGCCGACCCAAAGGTAGTAGTTGCCCGCGAGGAAGAGCACGCCGATGAGGAAGGCCTGGATGATCCAGAGCCAGCTCATGAAGCCACCCATCATCGTGATGCCCATCTGCTGATTGAACTCGTAGATCTCCCGGCCCAGGTAGTAGCCGGCGAAGGGCAGGACGATGAGTGCGCCGATAGCGATCAGGTTGCCGACGTAGCCCATCCAGTCGTAGTGCGCGCGCTCCTCGTCGGTCCTCGCCAGCAGGAACCGATAGGCCGCGTAACCGCCCACGATGGCGCCGCCGAACACGACGTTGGCGATCACCCGATGGATGTTGATCGGCATCCAGGTGGCGTTCGCGAACGCGCTCCAGAACTGGACCATCGCAGGCGACGTGTCGGGCGTTACCTCTGCCGGGGGGCTCATCATGTACGTGAGCCACGAATTGGCGATGAACATCACCGCCGTGCCCCACACGTTGAGCAGAATGCCCAGCGTCCAGTGCCCGAGCTTGGCCTTGCCCTCGTGCCAGCGGTCCCAGCCGTAATAGTACAGGTAGAGGGTGAAGGACTCGAAGAAGAAGAGCCCCACGTACGCCCACATGGAGGGAGCGAAGACCTGGGCCAGATAGCTCCACACGCCCGGGTAGAGCGTGATCAGCGCGAACGCGAGGATGGCGCCCCAGATCGCGGTTGCCGAGTACGAGACCAGCAGCAGACGCGTGAATTCCTTGGCCAGCTTGTCGTACCTGGCTTCCTTACCGAAGATGCCGATCGCCTCCGCGACTACGGCGAACATCGGTACGCCCAGCACGAAGGCGGCGAAGAACAGGTGCACCTGAGCGGCCACCCACACCGCGACACGCGCACCCCCGAAGGGAAAGTCGCCGTACATGCGCATCTGGACGGTGCCGTCGGTCGCCTGGGCCAGAACGGCATCCGGCAGGAGAGCAGCCAGGAGCCCACACACGCCGAGCGCGCCCACGGCCCGAGCAGCTCGTCCTGAGGCTGGCGACCGTGCGGGCCTTGGCGCATGACCCGTGAGGCGGTCGCTCACGCTCACGCCTCGCCCTCCGTCTCGAGGGGCCCCCGCAGGAAGAACGGAAGCTTCTTCGAAAAGTCCACGGGCATCGCTGTGCGCACTTCCGCCATGACCTCGAGGTCCACGCGGGCGTATCCCCGCGAGCGCGCGAACTTCTCCACACGCTCGGTCACGACGCCGCGCACGAAGCTCGGGATTGCCCTGAGCCGCGCCTCCGCTTCGGGCGCCCACTCGAGCTCCGCCTCGAAGGAAGCGCCGTACGTCAGGGACTGTCGGCGCTCGACGAGCGGGACTTCTCCGGTGGGCTCGTACGCGCACGACTCGTCCGCTGCGAGAAGGTCACCGCTCTGGGCGTACGCGCGAGCGCGGCAGCCCCCGCACACCCCCCTGAACTCGCAGCGCCCGCACTTGCCGCCGAGCGTGCCGGTGCGGAGCGCCTGGAAGACCGGAGAGCGATCCCAGATGTGCGCAAAGGGAGTCGTGGTCAGATCCCCAGCCACGGCTGGCGTGTAAGGACAAGGGGTGACTTTCCCCTCGGGCGTGATGCGGCAGTACTGGCTCCCACACGGGCAGCGGGTCTCATAGTTGAGGAGCGTGGAGTCGGGATCGCCGGCTAGCGCGTGACGCATCAACTGGGGCTGGCACTTCGAGCGCACCATCATGTGGCCACGATAGGTCCGCTCGAGGCCGACCAGCTCCACGAGCACCGCGTCGTTCTCGGCGGGATCCATCCCGCGCATCTGCTCCGCGCGCCCGGTCGGCACGACGAAGTAGACGTTGAACGCGACCGCACCCTGCTCAGCCGACCAAGCTGCCAAGGCGCCGAGCTCTTCGCGGTTCCCGCTGGTGACGGTGGTCTGGACGATGAAGTCCAGGCCGTGCGTCCTCAGCCGATCGACCGCATCAAGGGTCTCGCCGAGGGACCCCTTCCCGTGGCGGAAGCGGTCGTGGTAGCGGTCCTCGAGAGAGTCGATGCTCACCGCTACGCCCTTCACGCCAGCGGACATGAGAGACCGGATGCGATCGTCGGTGAGGCGGGTGCCATTGGTTCCCACGACGACCGTCGCGCCGCCCGCCGCCGCACGCTCGGCCAACGTCTCGAGGTCATCGCGAAGCAGAGGCTCGCCGCCAGAGAGGATGAGCAGCGGCGACGGGTTCAGCGCGAGCAGCTCGTCGACGATGCGTTCGCAGGTCGCCGTGTCCAGTTCGCCCGCGGCCGCGTGCCAGGAGCCCGCCGAGATGTAACAGTGCGCGCAGGCCAGGTTGCAGCGACGGGTGAGGTTCCAGGCCACCACGTGCGGAACGTGCGTCCTGGCTCCGGCAGCGGGCGCGGTTCCGTGCGCCGCAAGATCGAGGAGCCCGGTGGGCGCGTTCACCTTCGGGGGGAAGGCCGGGAGGGAAGCCCGAGGCGCCATGGGATCAGTCGCCGGCCTCGGTGGTCATGAACTGTTTCACGGCAGCCTTCGCCTGCTCCGGAGTCACGGTCTTGAAGTCTACCGGGCACGCATCAGCCTGTGCCGCAACGTCTCGAATTGGGCAACGCGTCACCCCCTGTGCTTTCGCCTCCTCGATGAAGCGTCGCATCTCGGGCGTGAGGCCATCGACTCCTTCGGCCTGCGCCCTGATCTGCTTGGTCTGCAGCTCCTTGAACATGACGAGCATCGTGTCCAGGTCGAACTCGTCGGCTCCGATCATGGCCTGCTTGTTTTCGTCCATCACCAACGTGGTTACGCGCCAGAAGCCGTGTTCGCGCGCGAAGCGCTCGACGGTGTTGCGAGCGAGCGGACGGGCGATCAGCGGAACCGCGCGGAGCCGGTCGAATGCCTCGGCGGTCCAGACGATTGGATCCGTCTCGTTTCGTGGCCGTGTCGTGACGTGATCTGTGAAGGGGCACTTCACGGTGACCGTGGGGTCAGCGGGAATCGGGTCGGCGTCGTGCCCCTCGACGGTCGTCCGCTTCATCGCTTCCTCGGCCTTTACCTCGGCAAGCGCAAGCTCCTCGGCGGTGCCGATCCCCATGATCAATTGCATGTGCGTGGGGAGGAGCTTCTTGATCGCCTCGTCCAGGCGTTCGCCGGTCACCATCGGCAGCCCGTCGGCGCTGATCGGGGGAACGGACGCGGCCCGTTGAGAAGTTTCGTTGCCGTTCTCGGCGTACGTGCCGTTCGCGCCGGGTCCGTAGTTGTCGAGGACGAACTCCTCGACCGCTTTGCGCGCGATGCCGAGCGCGAACGGAGGCACGCGCAGGATCCGCACCTCCGCGTTCGGCGCCCACTCGAGTCCCTGCTCCCCATCCTCCTCGATCCACGGGATCTCGTCAGGTCGCACGTCATGGGTGCCCACAAGCAGGACGTTGCACGGGGCGAGGCGAACCAGATTCTCTGCCTGGGAGCCCAGGTCGGTGCCTTCGATCCGGTGACCGCCGTGGCGCGCTACCACGAGCAGCGTCGGATCGACCTCCTCGAGCCACTGCAGAATGCACTGGAACGGCTTTCCGATCAGGATCTGGGTCTCGATCTCGACCTCGGGATACGCCTCTGCCATCACCTGCGCTCGCTTCAAGTTGGCCTGACAGAGCTTGAGCAGTCCCTTGTCGATGATGTTGTTGTGGAGCTCTTCCTGCTCCTCGAACTTGAAGACTTTGGACGCCTGCACCGAGAGCACGTCCTTGATGTTGCCGAACACGACGTGGTGGTATTCGACGTCAAAAGCGCTGCACACGTAGAGCTTCGCGCCGTATTCGCGCGCCATCTCGAGCGCAGAGCGCAGCGCCTTGTATGCGTAGGACGACCCGTCGACGCAAACCATCCAGCGGCCACCGGAGAGCGCGCGCTCATCGCGCACGATCAGGACGTCCTTCTCCACCTGACGTAGCACGCGCGCGGTCACTCCGCCCAATTGGCTGAAAGGCTGGCGACCGATTCCGTGCGCGCCGATGGCGAGCAGGTCATACGCGCGGCCGCTCGAGCCCGCGAGCTTCTCGTCCTGCTCCTCGTCCTCACCCACGATGCGGCCGTCCTCGCCAAGCTTGACGTCGCTCCGCACCGTACCGCCGCCGTCGTACTTGTGAGCGATGTTGGGATCGAAGCCAATCAGGCTGGGGAGGCGCCCTGAGCCGCCATTCGCCTCGCGGACGATCTCCTCGTAGTTGATCCCCTCCAGCAGCTGCCGAGTGAGCGGCACCCCGGCGGACTCGCAGCGCTTCTCGGTTTGGTCCAGAAAGGAGTCCGAGATCAGCTGGAGCCCCTTCTCGATCAGCTTGTCGTGAACCTTGCGCTGGCGCTTGATCTCATCGGGGGTCTGGAACTGCGCGGGCAGCCCTGTCTCGAGCTGGCGGAAGCGGACATCGTGGAGACGGGCGGCATAAACGTGATTGCCGGTGATGCGGCCGCCCGAGCGCCGGCAAAGCTCGATCGCCCGATCAATAGCCCACTGGGATGGATCGGAATTGTCGACCGGGACCAGGACTTCACGGTACATCGCAACCTCGCTCCGCGGGTACCCGCCGTTTGCGCTCGCGTCGCCGGCACGGCCCCACTCCGACCGCGAGTCTCCGCGGACCGGATGCGCTCCCCCCCCCACCCCGGACCCCGAGGGGTACGGGCCCGAACCGATAGGAGTTCTCGAAGCGCAAGACCGTGCGGCGCCGGCCTTGGGGCCGGTGCAGAGGCGTCACCTCGGACGTGCAGGGACGCCTCCTCTATCACGCGCTCCGACGCCCTCGCGGCGCCGGAAACAGGTCATGTGAAACATGGCACAAGGGTAAAGACGGGCCAGTATATCGGCACTCTCGCGGGGACGTCAACCATCCGGGCGGCTCCCCGTCAGAGATCCCAGCCCGCCCGCGCCAGCAGCCAGAGATTTGCGGTCGTGATGACCAGCGCGACCAGGAAGAAGTCGGTGGGAGTACGGGTGCCCTCGACCGGGAAGAACGCGCCCCCGATGAGGGACGGCAGCCGAAACAAGCCGAGGCCCCATACGATCCGGGCTACCCAGGCGCTCTGACGGCTCCAGAGTGCCCAGAATACGAACGTGACGATCGCGGCCCCCGCGAGCAGCCAGACCCAGGGGGTGCCGCCCCGCGCCTCGAGCATTCCCCTGCGCGCCATGGTGAAGACCGCAGCCTCGTAAAGGACCCCCATGTGGAGGTAGAAGAAGGCCGCCTGTCGGAACTTGCGGCGCCGGGGAGCGTCGTTCTGGCTCACATCCCTTCCAGTCCCAGCTCCGTCCTGGCCCGGTCCATCACGTCCGGTGTCAGTTCGCCGATCCCACTCTCCTTGGCCCAGTCGGCATAGATCCGCTTCACCATGCCGCGCACGAACGAAGGCACGCGCTCCAGCCGCTCGAGTGCCTCCGGGCTCCAGGAGGGCACCCCGGTACGGACCGCCGCGGGGGCCTCCTCCTCTTGGAACGCGTCGGCCCGTCCCCCGTCCAGCGTGCTGCGCATCAGCTCCAGGGGCTGCTCCGGCACCGTGCGACCGCCGATCTTGATCCCCAGCCCGCTGACCAGCTGGGTCTCGTAGGGATTGGTGAGCATCGCCATCTCGCGCTTGCACGAGGGACAGCTGAAGACCGCGGCGAGCGTGCCGTCGCCCGGAATTTGACGCTCCGCGAACGCCATCACCTGGTCGCAGGGGACGCAGAGGAACTTCACAGCCCCAGCTCCGCGCACAGCCGTGCGCCGAGTGAGCGGAGCGCGCGCCCCGAAGGGGTGTCCGGGTGCGCGAGGACGTAGGGCTCGCCCTCGTCGGTGCTGCGCGCGAGCCGCGGGTCGAAAGGCACCTCGCCCCAGCGCTCCACGTCCTCGGAGTCCAGGGAGGGTCCCGCCCGCTCGTACAGCTCGGTGCGGGCTCCGCACTCGGGGCAGCTCCAGGCAGTCATGTTCTCGACCAGACCGACGCGCCGGAGGTGTGCCTCGCGGGCCAGCCGAACCGAGCGCGCGACCACCCGTCGCGACATCTCGGACTGGGTAGTGACCAGCAGCAGGGCTGCCGGATCTGGCACCAGATCGAGGAGTCGGGCGATCCGATCGGTGCCGGGCGCCACGTCGATCAGGAGTAGGTCCAGCTCGCCCCAAACCACGTCGGAGAGCAGCTCCCGCAGGGTTCCGGTCTCGAGCACGTTCCGCCACACCCAGCCGTCTCCCGGTGGGCCGCGCCAGCGGAGCGGGGCGTCCGCGCTATCCTGAAACAGCTCCATCGAGACGACGGGGACGCCGCCGACGCCAGTGGGCGGGATGATGCCGTCCGGGCCCGCAGTGAGACGCGCTCCGACAACGCCCAACATCCTGGCCAGCGACGGCCCGTTCAGGTCACTGTCGAGGGCCGCTACACGCAATCCCTGCGCGCCGATGAGGGCGGCGAGGTTCGCGGTCAAGGCGCTCTTGCCCACCCCGCCCTTGCCGCTCGCGATTGCGACCACAGCCTTGATCTTCGACAGGCGTTTGGTGAGCCGCTCCCGCTGGGCGAGCACCTGCTCCGGGATGGTGGCCGCCGCGGTGTCAACCTCGTGGTACGTTCGGATGCGGCGCATCTCGTGTGCCTGCTACGGGGCGATGTGGGCGCCGTTCTCGTGGACCGAGATCGCGTCCACGGGACAGACGCGACAAGCCGCCAGCACGCGCTCGCGCGCGAGCTTGCCGGCCGCGGGAGTGAAGGTCGCGATTCCCTCGTCGTCCAGCACGAGCGCTTCGGGCGCTTCGTCCAGACAGTCGCCGAAGCCCACGCACAGCAGCCGGTCGATACGCACGACCAAGCCGCCGATGTCTAGTTCCTCGAAGTCGCTCATCTCGTGACAGTTCGTGAGGACGGCGGACGCGCGGCGGATAGCATAGTGGAATTATCCGCCCTGGCTTCGGTTCGGCAACCGGTGTGCGGCCAGCGCGCAGAACCTCCGCTCGGAGTCAGGGTAGGCCCCGCGATGCTTCGACGCCTAACCATGGTCTCCGCCGCGGCGCTCCTGCTCCTCTCGCCATCTCGTCCGACTCCGCTGTACGCGCAGGATCCATGGCGACTGGAGGGGGAGATCGCGGCCTCGCTCTTCTTTGGGAACACGTCCCAGACCACGGTCAACCTGCGAAGTGCCCTCGAGCGCGCGGACAGTCTCCGTGAGCTGGGCGTCGACGGGAGCTTCACCTACGGGGAGGCCACGGATCCCGAAACAGAAAGGGCTTTCGTCACGCGCCGCTCCTGGGCCGCGGGGGGAAGCTACGATCATCGGCCGCTGGCACGCTTGAGCCCGTTCCTGTTCACCCGGGTGGAGCGCAGCCTCGAAAAGCGCATCGATCTCCGCACTGAGGCCGGCGTCGGAACGAAGTACACGTTCGGGCGGAGCGATCGAGGGCAACTCGACTTGAGCGTCTCCGCACTGGTGGAGCGCACTGAGCCTTCGAACGGCGCCGAGGATCCCGACGTGCTGGCGCGCTGGTCCCTGCGGTTACGGGCGAGGAGGACCACGGCGGGGGGAAGGCTCACGTTCAGTTCAGAGACCTTCTGGCGCCCGCGGTTGGGTGACCCCGAGGTCTTCACGCTCGCGACCACTCAGAGCCTGGCCGCCCAACTCACCGAGAGGATCAGCCTCAAGCTCACGTTCGTGGACAAGTACGACAGCGAGGCGACCACGCGCGGGGCGCGCTCCAACAACGACGGACAGCTTCTCCTCGGTGTGCTCAGCTCGCTCTGACCGCTTGGGCGCACGAGGACACCACGAACGCGCTCTTCCGGGTCAAGCGATGCGACGGCGCTTCCGCTTCATGAAGTCCATCATGATATACTGCCCGAGCGTCATGGTCGACGTGAAGTAGGCTTTGCCCCGGGCAATCTCAGATACCTGTTTCACGAACTGCACGAGATACGGGTCGCGCGCCAGCATGAAGGTGTTGATCGGGATTCCGGCCTTCCGGCATGCCGCGACCTCGTGGAACGTGCGCTCCAGGATGAGTCCGTCCATTCCGCCCGAGTTCTTGTAGATCCTGCCGTCGGGCATCGTTACCGCGCTGGGTTTGCCGTCGGTAATCATGATGATCTGTCGCATATCCTTCTTCTGCGCACCAAGGATGCGGCGGGCCACCTCGATTCCCTCGGCCGTGTTGGTGTGGAACGGCCCGACCTTCGCTTTGGCGAGCTGCGAGAGCGGGATCTCCTCGGCGCGATCGCCGAACGTGAGAACACGCAGGCTGTCACCGGGGAACTGGGTACGGATCAGGTGCGAGAGCGCCAGGGCGACCCGCTTGGCGGGCGTGAAACGGTCCTCACCGTAGAGCACCATCGAGTGGGACACGTCCAACATCAGCACCGTGGCGCACGAGGAGCGGTACTCCGCCTGATGCACCATCAGGTCCTGGTGCTCGAGCTCCAATGGGAACTGCGGATCGCCCTTCTCCAGGGCCCGAGCGAGTGCGTTCTTGAGCGTGGCGGGGATATCGAGGTTCATCGTGTCGCCGAACTCGTACGGCCGGCTGGCCGCGTCTGCCTCGACGCCGGTGGCGAGATGCGGAGTGTCGTGCGAGCCGAAGCTCGACCTGCCCACCGCGGAGAGCAAGTGCTTGAGGGCGCTGAACCCGAGGAAATCCGTTCCCTTGCGGGTGAGGTCGAACTGGACCTGCTGTGCAGCCTGCTTCGCCTCGTCGAGCTCCCCTTGCCCGGTGACGTCCTGCGTCGGTCCCATCATGGTGGGCTGTCCCGACTCCGATGTGGTGAGGTAGCCCTCCTCTACCAGGCGCTCGATCAGCCGGTCGAGCAGATCAGCGATGCTCTGTTGGACGTCTCGATCTCCCTCCCCCTCCCCGCGTAGCTCCCGGATCATTTCCGGGGTGAGCTGGCCGCTCTCGAGCAATGCCTTCAGCAGCGCCTGCTTGAGCCCGTCCAACGAGTTGGTCTCCTCGGTCCCCGACCAGCCCCAGTAGGGATGGAAGTGTGGACCGCCCGCGAAACCGCCGTTGAGGAGGAAGTCGGACAGGTGCTCGAGCAGCGACTCGAGGTTGAGCGCGTCCGCCCAGGCTCCCTTGTACTTCGTGTACGTCGTGAAGCGCACTTGGAGCCTCCGGTCGAGATCGCGGGGAGAGGATATTATCCCGCCATGACTGTACCCGCATCGTCCGCATCCGCCCCGAGCGAGCTAGTCGGCCGTGCTCGCGGCGCCCTGCTCGACTTCTACGACGCGCACCGTCGGCGGTTGCCCTGGCGCGACGACCCACGTCCGTACCGGGTATGGATCGCAGAGGTGATGCTCCAGCAGACCCGCGTGAGCACGGTCCTTCCGTACTACCGGGCCTGGATGGAGCGGTTCCCGGATGTGGGCACACTCGCGAACGCGCCGCTGGACGACGTTCTCAAGGCGTGGGAGGGACTCGGCTACTACGCGCGCGCGCGTAGCCTTCACCGGGCGGCCCACGTGTTGCGTGATCGGATGGGCTGCGAGCTCCCCGGGGACGCAGCCTCGCTCAAGGCGCTGCCGGGGTTCGGAGAGTACACCTCGGGTGCCGTCGCGAGCATCGCGTTCGGTGAGGCGGTGCCGGCGGTGGACGGCAACGCGCGGCGTGTGCTGGCACGGCTGTACGACGAGGCTGCGCCGAGCGCGCGTTGGCTGCGCGAGCGGGCCGCTGAGCTGATCGATCCTGTGCGGCCCGGCGATTTCAATCAGGCCCTGATGGAGCTGGGCGCCACGGTGTGCGCGCCGCGAGCGCCGCGGTGCTCGGAGTGTCCGCTGGCGTCGGACTGTCTCGTGCGGGCGAGGGGCACCGCGCTCGAGCGCCCGATGCGGCGCCCGCGGCGTGCCTTGCTCGACGTGGAGTTCGGGGTCGCGGCGCTCGTTCGGGGTGGCCCGGATACTGCGCCGGAGCTGCTGCTCGTGAGGCGGCCCGAGCAGGGGCTGCTCGGAGGGCTCTGGGAATTGCCCGGCGAGGAAGTCGGCGGCGGGCCGGAGCGCGTTAGGCCGAGGTCGGCCCGGCGCGCGGCCAAGCAGGCGGCCGTGGCGCTCGGATTGGTTCCCGGCGGCGCGCCGGTCCCGCTACCGGTGGTGCGCCAGGCATTCTCGCACTTCCGCGGAATCTACCGACCGTTCCTGTGGACCGTGGCGGCGGCGGACGGGTGTGAGCCGCCCGTGGGGAGTGGGATGGGGGACGGTGGAGCGAACATCGTCTGGGTAGACCGGGAGGGCCTGGCCGCACGCGCGCTTCCGCGCGCGCAGCGCCGGATCGCGGAGGGCGCTCTGGAGGTCAGCTCCCTGCGCCGGCCGAGCCGCACGGCGGCTACGTAGTGTCCTAAAAGTAGTGTCCCAGTAGGACACTACCGGCGGCTACGCTCCCAAGGGATCGAACCCCTTGAAGCCCTGACCGCTCGGGCCTTCGTGCCTGGCCCGCCCGTATCGCCCCGAGACGGTCCGGCCGATCCGCTTCTCGCCCACGAGCGCTTCGAGGGCCAGCTCGCATGCGGCCGCACGCGCTCCGTCCGAGGCGGAGTTTGCCACGAGCCCGACCGTCGCGACCAACTCGAGCAGCCCCGGCACGGTTGCGAACCCCTGCACACATGCGGCGGCGGCGGAGTCCTCCCCGACCTGGAGCGCTCCTCCCTCCTCGAAGTATTGGACGATCTCCTCGACGTCGGCGCCGCCCGCCCGGTCGTGGAAGGTGCGCTGGGCGGCCGCCTGGATCAGCTCGCGCGCGATCTTGTCGGAGCCGTGTAGCTCGCCCTCGTACTCGAGCTCCAGCTTGCCTGTGATCGCGGGCAGCGCCGCGTACAGGTCGCCGATGCGCGGCACCACTCTGTCCTCAGAGAGGCGGAGGGCCCGACGCTCGGCGTTTGAGATCATGCTCTCGATGACCGTGATCGGCATGCGCTGGCTCACCCCGGAGCGCTGGTCGACCCGCTTGTCCTCGCGTGCCAGGAACGCGATCCGTTCGACCGTCTCGGCGACGAAGTCCGGGACCTCCACACACACGCCCTCGCGCGCAGTCCACGATTCCTGGCGTGTGATCTCCATGCCCGTCTCCACGTCCTCCGGGTAGTGGGTTCGGATCTCGACACCGATCCGGTCTTTCAGTGGGGTGATGATCTTGCCGCGCGCCGTGTAATCCTCGGGGTTGGCAGTGAACACCATCTGCACCTCGAGGGCGAGCCGGATCGGGTAGCCCTTGACCTGTACGTCGCCCTCCTGCAAGACGTTGAAGAGCCCCACCTGGATCTTGCCCGCGAGGTCGGGCAGCTCGTTGATCGCGAAGATCCCTCGATTCGCGCGCGGCAGCAGCCCGAAGTGGATCGTCAGCTCGTCGGCCAGGATGTGCCCGCCACGAGCTGCCTTGATCGGGTCTATGTCACCGATGATATCGGCGATCGTGACGTCAGGGGTCGCCAGCTTCTCTACGTAGCGGTAATCACGGTGGAGCCAATCGAGGGGCGCCTCGTCACCCTTCTCCAGCACGAGTGTTCGCCCGTACTTGGAGATCGGATGGAGCGGGTCGTCGTTGACTTCGCTTCCGGACAGGATCGGGATCTCCTCATCGAGGAAGTCCACCAGCTGGCGCAGGATCCTGCTCTTTGCCTGTCCGCGCAGTCCGAGAAGGATGAAGTCGTGGCGCGCGAGCAACGCGTTGACGATCTGCGGAACCACCGTCTCGTCGTAGCCCTCGATCCCTGGGAAGAGCGGCTCGCCCGAGCGGAGTTTCCGCACCACGTTCGCGCGCAGCTCCTCTTTCACGGTACGGGGCTCGTAGCCTGAGGCCTTGAGCTCGCCGAGGGTTTGCGGGCGCAACCGGGTCATCGAGCGAACGTGAGATCGGAGGAATGCGATGTGACGGACGAGAGAGCGGTCATCACGCTACCCCCTGGACCCTGGTCGGGGTCCGGTATCCTACGACGCGAGCCGTCCGCGATGGCGCGACCGGCTCGCGATAGGGTAGCACGTGCATGAGCCCGACCCGTCCTCGCCCTCCCGGAACCGTGCTTCCGCTCGCCCATCAGCCCCCTTTCCCGCTCGATCGCGTGATCTGCGCCGAGCCTCCGGACGCCGAGGCCGTTCCCATGGACGTGCTGTTCGTGGGCGGCGGTCCTGCGGGCTTGGCGGGCGCGATCGAGCTGGCGCGCTTGGTGCAGCGCGACGCGGAGACCGGCGGCTCGGTCGGCGACGTGCAGATCGGCGTGCTCGAGAAGGCTGGCGAGCTAGGTGAGCACTGTCTGTCTGGCGCGGTCGTGAATCCGTGCGCCCTGCGCGAGCTCTTCCCCGACGTGCCCGAGTCGGAGCTCCCGCTACGCGGTCCGGTCGAGGCCGAGGCCGTCTATCTCCTCACCGAGGCGCGCGCGCATCGCATCCCGACGCCGCCCACCATGAGGAACCATGGCAACGGAACGGCCTCGCTGTGCGAGGTGGTGCGCTGGCTGGGTGAGCGCGCCGAGGCGCTCGGTGTGAACATCTTCCCGGGGTTCCCGGTCGGCTCGCTTCTGATCGACGGCGACAGGGTAGTGGGCGCGCGTACGGTCCCGGCCGGCCGCAACCGCGATGGGGAGGGCGGCGAGCCCCCGGTGGATCTGACTGCCCGCGTCACCGTGCTGGCCGAGGGTACGCGGGGGCAGCTCACGCAGGGATGGCTACGTTGGCGGGGCATCGGCTCGCAGAATCCGCAGATCTATGCGTTGGGAGTGAAGGAGCTGTGGGAAGTACGACGCCCACTCGAGCGCGTGGTGCACACGCTCGGCTGGCCGCTGCCGCGAGACGTGTTCGGCGGAAGCTTCATGTATCCGATGGGGCCGGATCTGGTGGCGTTGGGGCTCGTGGTCGGGCTCGATTACCGGAACGCTCGGCTGGACGTGCACCAGCTGCTTCAACGAATGAAGCTGCACCCGCTATTCCGAGCGCAGCTCGATGGTGGCGAGCTGATGGAGTGGGGCGCGAAGACCATTCCGGAGGGCGGGTTCTACGCCGTCCCGGAACGTCGCCACGACGATGGATGCTTGGTGGTAGGGGACGCTGCGGGCTTCGTGGACGTCCCCTCGCTCAAGGGGATCCACTACGCGATGCAGTCGGGGATGGAGGCGGCGCGTGCGATCTTCCGGGCACTGGCCGCGGGCGATACCTCGGCGGCGGGGCTCGCCTCGTATAGCGAGGCGATAGATAACGGCTACGTCATGGCCGACCTGAAGCGGACCCGAAACATGCGCCTCGCGTTCAAGCGGGGGTTCGTGGCGGGCGGGCTGAGGGCGAGCCTGATGACGCTGACCGGTGGCGTCTTTCCGGGCAGTCGGATCGCCGTACCGGAGGACGCGGCCGAGCCGCGCGTGCTGGGACCGGCCGAGGAGGTCGCTCCCGATGGGGCGCTCACGTTTTCCAAGCTGGACGCGGTATACAAGTCCGGGAACCAGACGCGCGACGATATCCCTTCGCACCTGATCGTCGGGGATGATGTCCCTGCCGCGGCCGCTGACCTATACGTCCATCTCTGCCCCGCCGGTGTGTATGAGCGCGATGCTGGGCGCCTGGTGGTAAACGCTCCCAACTGCATCGACTGCAAGGCGACGGACATTCTGGGGCCGCGCTGGACGCCCCGCGAAGGTGGGAGCGGGCCCCGTTACCGTTTGATGTAACTTGCGTCGTTTCCCGGGCCGCTACAGCGCCCGCGGCAGGACCCGCAGTTTTCCGGAGAACATTCGCCGCATCCGCTCTAGGTCCTCGGGCGAGCCCCATGATTCCCCCCAGTGCACCGGCACCAGAACGGAGGCGCCGCAGGCCTCGGCGGCGCGCACCGCTTCCTCCGCTCCCATGGTGTAGTGCGCATCGCAAGGCAGAAAGGCCACGTCGCACCGAACGGTCGTCATGGAGTCCAGGTAGTCCGTATCCCCCGCGTGGTAGTAGGTCACGCCATCGAGCGTGAACACGTAGCCGAGCCACGCGCTTTCTTGCGGATGGAATTTCTTGTCGACGTTGTAGGCCGGCATCGCGAGGACGTCCAACCCCTCCAGCTGGAGCATGTCCCCAGGGCGGAGGAAGTGATCGGCGTCTTCGAGCTACTTCTTCATGGAGGCGGGCGCGATCACGACCGTCTCCGGCGTCCGCACCCGAGCGATGTCGACTTCCGAGAAGTTGTCGTAGTGCGGATGGGTGAGAAGCACGTAGTCGGCCGCGCGCTCCTCGGAGACGCCGTACGGATCGACCTGGATCTCTCGCCCGGCTCTCCGGATCCGAACGGACGAGCCCCGGAACCAACTCACGCCTGTGGTGAGGTCCATGGTCGGGGTCTGCTCTGGGGGAACCGGGCGGAGTGCCTACGGTGACGAAGCATACACTCGCGATCGCAAAAGTCCACGCGGCCACGTCACGGGGGGGGGCGACTTTGGACGTCAGGCGTTCGTTACCGAGTTGCTCCCTGTGCCTGAGATTTCCGCCACAAGGGCAGGAATCCTGCGGTGTCGGCAGTCGACTACCGCCGTCGAGGCGCCACCGAGGCTCGCGCGGATGGCAAGGAACCTGCATGATTTCCCCGACCGACGCTGGCTCCACGGCCGCGTCTCTCCGGGACCGGACCGCACCCGACGGCCGTCCCGCACTCTGTCGACGAGGCCTCTATGGGTGAGCGCTACCAGCTGCCAGTCCTGCCACTGAGGGACACGGTGGTGTATCCCGGTGTGGCGGTGCCGATCTCTGCGGGACGTCCCGGGACGGTCGAGGCCGTGCAGGAAGCCCTCGACGGGGATCGCCGTCTGTTCGCTGTCGCGCAGCGCGAGAATGTGGACGAGCCTGATCCCGACGTGCTCTACAAGGTGGGAACGGTCGTCCGGGTCATTCAGACACATCGCGTGCGTGGCGGCGTCCAGCTTCTCGTGCAGGGAGAGGGGCGGGCCCAGGCAGTCAGCTACGAGAAGGAGGGCGAGCACATGCTGCGCGCCGTCCTGCTCGAGATGGGCAGGCAGGGGCCGCGCACGGAGAACGACCCGGCCTTCCAGGCACTCGACCGCGAGCTACGGGATCGGGCGGCCGAGCTCGGTACCCGTCGCGGCGTCCCGGCAGAGGCCCTCAATCAGTTGATCCAGGGCGTGGACGACGCGGGCGCGTTTGCGGACCTGGTCGCCTTCTACCTCGAGCTGCCCACGGAGGACAAGCAGAAGCTCCTCGAAACGCTGGACGACGAGGAACGCATGCGGCGCGCGCTGGTGGCGGTCGAACGTGAGCTCGCCCGCATCGACGCGCAGGAGGAGATCCAGGCGAAGGTCCAGTCCGAGCTGGGTGAGCGGCAGCGCGAAATGCTACTGCGCGAGCAGCTCAAGCAGATCCAAAAGGAGCTCGGGGACGAGGACGAACGCGACGACGTCGAGGAGCTGAGGAAGCGCATCGAGGCGATCGAATTCTCCGACGATCAACGAGTGGAGGTCGAGCGCGAGCTGAATCGTCTCGAGCGCACCAGCGCGCAGTCCGCTGAGTACCAGGTGATCCGCACGTTTCTGGAGTGGGTAACCGAGCTGCCGTGGAACGAGCGCACTGAGGACAAGATCGACCTGGCGCGGGCCGAGGAGATCCTGGACGAGGATCACTACGGGTTGGAGGACGTGAAGGACCGGATCCTCGAGTTCCTCGCGGTGCGTAAGCTCCAGCTCGAGCGCGCCGAGGTCGTCGAGGGTGACGAGACGCAGGGTGAGGTGCCACCACCGCGTGAGGGCAGCGTGATGCCCTCGCCCCACGGTGCGACGACGAACCCGCTAGGCGGGCCTGCGCCGGTGGGTTCCGACGCACCGATGACGGCGGACGACCTTAGCGAGCCCGAGCCTACGACCCCCACGGAGGATTCCACGGAGGCGCCGCCAGCGGACCCGATCCCGACGAAGGACCCCGAGGAGCTGCGTCAGAAGGAAGGTTTCCGGGCCATCAGTCGAGGGCCGATCCTTCTGTTCGTGGGGCCGCCGGGGGTCGGGAAGACCTCGATCGCGCAGTCGATCGCCCGCTCACTGGGTCGCAAGTATGTGCGCATCTCGTTGGGAGGCGCGCGCGACGAGGCCGACATCCGCGGGCACCGGCGTACGTACGTGGGTGCGATGCCCGGCCGAATCATCCAGGGCATGCGGCAGGCCAAGAGCAAGAATCCGGTTTTCTTGCTCGACGAGGTGGACAAGCTTGGCGTGAGCTTCCAGGGTGATCCCAGCTCCGCGCTGCTCGAGGTGCTCGATCCGGCACAGAACTCTTCCTTCGTGGATCACTACCTCGGCATCCCGTTCGACCTGTCCGAGGTGCTCTTTATCGCGACCGCGAACTACGGTGATCGGATTCCGGCGCCGCTGCGGGACCGGATGGAGCGGGTCGACTTCGCCGGTTACACCGAGCGGGAGAAGCTGGAGATCGCGAAGCGCTATCTGCTGCCGCGCCAGGAAAGAGAGAACGGTCTCCGTGGCGAGGAGATCGAGGTGAACGACGACGCGGTGCTGGCTGTGATCCAGCAGTACACGCGTGAGTCCGGCGTACGTCAGCTCGAACGGGAGATCGGAAAGCTCGCACGCAAGGTCGCGCGCCGGATCGCGGCGGGCGGTGTCGAGCGCGTGCGAGTGGACGACGAAGCGGTACGCGAGCTGCTCGGCCGCCCGCGGGTGCACCCCGAGCGCATGGCTCCGGTGGACACCGTGGGTGTCTCTACGGGCATGTTCTATTCGCCCATGGGGGGCGACATCATGTTCGTGGAAGCGAGCGTCATGCCGGGCGAGGGCGGGTTGGTGCTGACGGGCCAGCTGGGCGATGTGATGAAGGAGTCCGGGCGAGGCGCCCTCACATACGCGAAGACAAACTGGGAGCGGCTGGGGATCAGCGAGGACGCGCTCAAGGACAAGGAGGTGCACATCCACGTTCCGGCGGGTGCCGTGCCCAAGGACGGTCCGTCCGCAGGCATCACGATGGCGACCGCCCTCGTTTCGGCGCTCTCAAACCACAAGGTGCGTCGCGACGTCGCGATGACGGGAGAGCTCACCCTGACCGGGCGAGTGCTTCCGATCGGGGGCATCAAGGAGAAAGTGCTGGGCGCGCTTCGCGCAGGGATCAAGGAGATCGTCATGCCCGCGGAGAACGCCGCGGATCTGGAGGACATTCCGGACGAGGTGATGAACGAGCTCGAGTTCTACCTCGTCCACGACCTGGACGAGGTGATGGATATCGCGCTCCTGCGTGAGAGCCCGCGAGGCCGGCGGGCAAGGCGATCGCTCCGCGTCCAGGCCAAGCCGGAGGATGGGGCGCAGCCGGCTGCGCCGGGCGTCGCTCGAGGGCAGACCACGAGGCTCTGAGGGCGTATCGGCGGCAGCGTCACCCCTAGCAGGTCGCTGAAAAAGGGCAGTGCATCGCCCGCCGACGCTTCGGAGGATGGATGGGCACATCCGCGGTTTCCGCGCGGCAGCTTTTCGCCAGTGAAGCACGACGTCCGGAGCGGGAGCTCGACCTGGCACGCGCGGCGTTGCTCGTCGCCAGGGAACAGTATCCTGGGCTCTCCGTGGAGTCTTATCTCGCGCGTCTGGACCAGCTGGCGGAGGAGGTGAAGGATCGCCTCGCCGACGAGACGGCTCCACTGGTCGTGCTCGGTGAGTTGACCCGAACCCTCTACGAGCGGCACCGCTTCCGCGGCAACGTCGAAGCGTACTACGACCCCTGCAACTCCTTCATCAACGACGTTCTCGACCGCCGGCTGGGCATCCCCATCTCGCTGGGCATCGTCATGCTGGAGGTGGGTTGGCGGCTGGGCCTCCCGCTGCAGGGGGTGAACTTTCCGCACCATTTCCTCGTGCGCTACAAGGGCAGCGCGCTCGATCTGCTGATCGATCCGTACGACGGCGGCAGGGCAAGCTACGAGCACGAAGCGCAGGAACTGCTCGACCGGGTCTACGGCGGCAAGGTGCGAATGCGCGAGTCCTTCCTGAGGCAGGCGTCAAAGCGCGACATCCTGGTTCGGCTACTCGGCAACCTGAAGGGCGTGTACGCCGGCTCCGGCGACAGCGCGCGCGCCCTCGCGGTTGTCGAGCGCCTGCTCATCTTGCGCCCCGACGCGGAGGAGGAGCTCCGCTCGCGTGGCGTCCTCCTGGCCCGGCTAGGACATCGTGAAGAAGCGATCGAGGAACTCCGCCGCTGGCTCGCCTCGGCCTCCCCGGGGGATCGGGCCGAACGGGTGCTTCGCCTGCTCGAGCGGCTGCGCTCGGGCGGGACCCTGGACGACGAGGAGACGCCGTGATGGCGACGGCTGGAGAGGGCGAGGGCCCGGACACGAGGGGGTATCGCGATGCACTCGAGGGAGCGGCGTTCGCGCGCCGCCGCGACCGGGCCCGCGTGCGGGTCACCGGGCGCGATCCGGCGGGGATGCTCCAAGGGATTCTAACCAACCGGGTCCCGGATCCTCCGGACTCGATCGAGTCCGAGCGCGGCGTCGTCCGAGGGCGCGGCCGCTACGCCGCGGTGCTCACCCCGAAAGGGAGGATGGTGACCGATCTGCGCGCGGTGCGCGGTCCGCACCTCAACGACGGCCTGTTCCTCGATGTGCCGGCCGCGACGCTCGACAGGCTGCTCGCCCATCTCGGCCGGTACGTGCCGCCCCGCCTCGCCAGGGCTGAAGACGTGACCTCGCCTACGGGTGCGCTCATCGTCGCCGGACCGGCCGCGGTCGCTCTGCTCACGCGCGAGGCGCTGGGCCTGCGCGTGGAAGAGCAGGAACTCGCAGCGCTCACCGAGGACGCGTGGGTGTGGGTCGACACGGGCGGCCCCGGGTTGTTCGTGGTCCGGAGCGGCGAGCTGGCGGCGGACTGCTACGATGTGATCGCCGATCGCGCGACCGTGGGCGCGCTCGAGACCCGCCTGGAGGAGGCCGGCGCCGCACCGTTGACCGCGGCAGACCTCAAGGTGCTCCGGGTTGAGGCCGGGCGTCCGGCTTGGGGGGCCGAGCTCGCGGAGGAGACCCTTCCGCCCGAGGCGGGGATCGACGCCAGAGCGATCGACCACTCCAAAGGGTGCTACACGGGTCAAGAGGTGATCGTCCGGATTCGGGACCGGGGCCACGTCAACAGGCACCTACGCGGGCTGAGGTTGGGTGGGGCCGACCTTCCCGTACGTGGTACGGAGGTGTGGATCGAGGGACGCGATCGCCCTGTTGGCTCGGTCACCACCGCGGCATGGTCGCCCCGGGCTGAGGAAGGGCTCGGCCTCGGGTACCTGCGTCGGGAGGTGAACGTCCCGGGAGAAGTCCGGGTGGGTGGCCCCGACGGCTCGCCGGCAATGGTTGCCGAGCTCGAGTCGTCCGAGGGCGCTTGGTGGCTGGACTGAGGCTCACGCGGCGGGACCCGCCCGCGGAGCCGCCGACCCGACCTAGCGGCGTGCGGCGGGCCTGTCCGTCATGAGAAGCGCTCGTGCGATCAGGCCGCCGTGATCCCGCCCGTTCTCGATGAAGATCTTGTTCGCGTCGTTGCCCGCAGCCAGCACGCCAGCGACGAACACCCCGGGTACGTTCGTTTCCATCGTGGTCGAATCGTAGGACGGAATCCCGGTGGCGGCGTCGATCTCCACGCCGAGCGAGCGCAGTAAGCGGGGATCGGCATGCCAGCCTGTCATGGCGAGCACCCAGTCGTTTGCGATCTCGGTCGTGATGCCGGTGTCCTCGTCCCGCAGGACGACGCTCTCCGGCCTCACTTCCGTGATGCGGTGGCGAAAGTACATCGGGATCTCGCCGCTCTGGAGACGATTGGAGATGTCGGGGATCACCCAAAGCTTCACTCCGGGGTCGAGCGCTGCCTCGAAGTGGACCATGGTAACGTGCGCGCCGTTGCGAAACATTTCGAGCGCAGACTCCACAGCTGAGTTGCGGCCGCCTACGACGAGAACATTCTGGTCGTAGAACGGGTAGGGCTCGCGGTAGTAGTGGATCACCTTGGGCAGCTTCTCACCTGGTGCACCGAGCCAGTTGGGCTCAGCGAACCCCCCAGTTGCGATCGTTACTGCACGGCAGCGCACCTCGTACTCGTCGTCGCTCGCGCGGCGCGTGTGCACTGTGAAGTCTCCGTCCCCGCCGGTCACCGCCGTCACTTCCTCGTACTGCCGAACGTCCAGCCGATGGTGCTGCACAACCCGTCGGAAGTAGGCGAGCGCCTCTCTCCGGGTGGGCTTGCTCTCGGGAATCGTGAACGGGACGCCGGCGATCTCGAGCTTCTCCGCGGTGCTGAAGAAGCTCATGTAGTAGGGATAGCCGATCAGCGACTGGGTGACGCATCCACGGTCGAACAGAATGGTCTTCAGACCGGCCTGCCGGGCTGCGGCCCCCGCTGCGATTCCGCATGGGCCGGCTCCCACGACCAGGAGATCGAACGGCTGCTCGGACATGGTCGGGGAGACCCCGAGGATCGCGCCTTCGTTCCGGTGCCGAGACGGATGGGCGCTAGCCGGGGAGGTCTAGCTCCGGCTCCTCCGGAAAGGGACGGTAGAGAACGATCGTGCGTCCGATGGTCTGCGCCACCGCCACGCCGGGCATGCATTTCACGATCGCGTCGGCCGAAGCGCGCGTGTTTCCGGGCGCGCCGTCGAGCACCCTCACCTTGAGCAGTTCGCGCGTGTGGAAGGCCTCGGCGAGCGAGTGCAGGAACGCCCCGCTGACGCCGTCGGCACCGACCTGAAGGATCGGCTTGAGGCCGTGGGCGAGGGAACGCAGATGCGCCCTCTGCCTGGAGGTGAGTCTCCTCACGACAGCATCAGCGGAACCCCTCCAGCAGTACCCGACCCTCGTACGAGCTTGGGTGGTGAAATTCCGAGGGCCCACAGCACGGTGGGGGCCACGTCGAGGATGGTCGCCCCTACCAGATCGCCCGGTACGACGCGGCTGCCCCACAGGAGCAACGGCACCTCCATGTCCGCCGCCGAGGTGGAGCCATGCTGGTACGGCCCCCACGCGCCCCCGCCCCCATGGTCGGATGTGATCACCAGCAGGCCGCCGGCCGACTCGGACAGCGTGCTGCTCAACCCCTCGAGCGCGGAGTCGACGTCGCGCACCGCGGCGCCGTACTGGGGAGAGCCGAACCCGTAACGATGCCCGGCGACGTCGGGATCGGGCAGATGAAGGAAGATCAGGTCCACGGTCGGATCCGCGAGCGCAGGAGCTGCCGCCGCTACCACGTCTGCGGCGGTGGGCGCCGTCAGGTACAGTGAGTCCAGCCCGAAGGCCAACCGGCAGGCGAGCGCTGTTTCGAACTCCGCGAGCGGGCCCTCGCCGCTCACGAACGCTAGCGCCTTACGGCCGCGCTGGGCCGCGTACTTGAACACCGGTTCGAGCTCCGCCATCTCAGGCGTGAACTCGAGCGCTTCCCCGTACACTCCGTGCGCCTCGGGCCCCACGCCCGACAAGAGCGACAAATGGCCCGGAGTGGTGAGTGACGGTGA
Organism: Longimicrobiales bacterium; assembly: GCA_965237965.1. GTDB lineage: Bacteria > Gemmatimonadota > Gemmatimonadetes > Longimicrobiales > Gaopeijiaceae > UBA2988. The sequence continues at coordinate 954,423 of CBDEGT010000003.1, read as the reverse complement.
CACCGCGCTCGCGCGCCGCTGTGACGCGCCCTCCGACGCGAGCCGCAGCAGGGTGGGTGCAGACCAACGCTCGGCCGCGTCGGCCCTGAGCCCGTCCACCGAAACCAGCACCACGCGTTCGGCCGGCGCTGCGAGCGGCCGGGCGTCGTGGGCCAGTAGCTCAGGAAAAGCGAGAATGAAGGCGTATACGTCCCCTCCGCCGGCCGCGAGTCGGGTCCGCCGAAGCCGCACGCTCGCGGTACCGTCCTCGTCGGTGGTGTCGGCCGGTTGTGAGAGAAGGCCGGGCGCCACGAACCAGACCTCGTGCCCGGCGAGCGGCTGCCCCTCGGTGTCGCTCACCAGGACCGTCAGCACGCTGTCTGGGTGGGCATGCCCGGGTAGGGCGACCTCACCGGTGCCCGGTAGGACCCGGATCTCGCCCGCCGCCGGATCGACCACGAAGGGCAGCTCTGCGCGGCCATCACCGGCCTCCGCGATCATCGTGCCTTCACCCTTCCAGGCGCGGTAGAGCCAGCTCTCGGCGTAACCGCCGGGGTCGGTCAACGCGACTGGCTGGCTCGGATCGCCTCCGCCGGATCCGGTCACGCGGAAGGTCACCTCGGCGTCAGCGACCGGAGCTCCGCTGCCGTCGAGCGCACGGATGCGAAACGGAACCGGGGAGCGGCGACCGCTCCAGATTCGCTGCCCGGAGCCGGCCACGACCTCCACGGTTGTCACACCCGCCTCCGGGGGTTGTGGATCGGTGAGGATCGACCCCTCCCCGCAGGCCGCGCCGCCGACCACGGCGATCAGCAGCGTCCGTGAGCGGATGGTACCAGCGGTCGTCCGGAGGAGGATCACCGCGACGGTACCTCGGCTCGCACGACCAGCCGGTAGCGGAGGGACTCCACGCCGGTGAGCCTCGCCACTCGGGATCCCGTGATGCGGGTTCGCGCCGCGAAGTGGAGCCACCCTGCCTCCTGGACGCCCGCGAGGTCGAGGAGGTAGAGAGAGTGCGAATCGGCGGGGGCGGAGTCGGTCGCGCTCGGAAGAACGAGCGGCGTATGAAGGGCGGCCGCGCCGGTGAAGAGTTGGTCGGCGTCCGACGCAACGGAAAGGTCCACTTCGGCCGAAACCGGAACGAGGCTGCGCAGCTCCACCGCGAGCGCGACGCGCGCGTCGCCGGGACGGAGGCGGCTTGCCAGCGGATCGGGCAACTCCATGGACCGAGGCCGCATGCCAAGCGCGGCTTCGTTCAACAGTACGTCTACCGTCGACGCCACCAGATCCCGCAACTCGACGCGCGCGTGAAAGCCGCTTTCTTCCGTCAACTCTACGTCGCAGTCGCCGCTTCCCGGTGTGCTCCCACTCACTCTCGCGACGACACCCGAGTGGAGCCGCCTGTCGGCCAGATCGAACTCGAGCGCGAGCGAATCGCCATCCGGCCAGCTGTCGTCGAGCGTGACCCGGGCGAGCTCTTCGTCGGCGCGGCGGTCGGCGAGCACCACGTCCAGGTGCCCTCTGCCGCCCTGGCCGTCGTCGAGCGGGTCGAAGCCGATCCGGTTGGTCAGCACGACGTGCGCCTTCCCCGAGAGCAGGCGAGCCTCGACGACCCCGGGTGGCAGACGGAGCGCCCACTCCTGGGGCGTGATCTCGAGTTGAGGGATCGGCCCGTCGAAGCACGTGCATAGTTCACACACGTCGCCGAGCCGGATCTTCGTCGTTGCGGCGAACGAGTCGATCACGAACCCTCGTGGCTCGACACGCACATGGGTAGGAAGCAGCTCGGCGGTGCTCACGTCCTGCTCGATGGCGAGGAGCTCCCACGACGTGGTCCACGAGGGAAGCGACGTGGGGAGGTCGCACGCTGCAGTCGCCATGACGACCGGGAGGACCACGATGGAAATGGGGAGCTTCACCTGGAACACTTCACTTGGAGCAGTTCACCTGGAAGAACGTAACCACAAGAACTTGACGCCCCGGGAACTTGTCGGCGAGGGCGTGTCGCGTAGCTTGGGTCCGCGCAGTGTAGCGCGGGATGCGGCTAAAACCACCGCTGGCACGAACCAACAGATAACGAATGAGCGACCCTGCGGTCTCCGAGGCTCGGAAGGCTCTCGGCCGGCTCCGCCGCGCCGCAGAGAAGGCACAGCGGGAGCTCGGCGCGCTGAAGGGGGTGTTGGCCCGCGCCGAGGCCGACGACTTCCCGCATGAGGCGCACGCGGTCGTATGCACCAGGCTTCAGGAGGTGATCGACTTCGTGGACGACGAGGAGCGCCGGCTGCGAGAGAAGATTCTTTCCGCCGGTGGGCTCGAGCCGGGGCGGGTAAGGCGCTCTGGAGGGGCATGACGGGACGGCATGTCGTGGCTGCTTCCGTGATTCCGCCCGAGACATCGCCTGAAGCATCGCCTGAAGCATCGCCCGGGCCCGACTCCTTCGAGGCGCTGGCTCGCGACCTCGCGCATCTCTTCGGGCGCGGCGTGGGCGCGCCGATCGCATCGGTCGAATACGACCGCTGGGCGGCGCGGGTATTCTGCTGGCAAGTCGCCCACAACGAGGCGTACCGGGGCTACTGTGCCGGACGCGGCGCGACTGCCGAGGACGTCTCGACGTGGAAGGACGTTCCGCCGGTGCCGACCTCGGCGTTCCGGCACCTGAACCTGTCTTCCCTGGAACCCGATCGTTCGCCGGAGGTCGTCTTTCGGACCAGCGGCACCACGGGGGGGACAGGGCGCAGGGGCGCACACCCGGTCGCGAGCCTCGCGCTCTACCACGCGTCGCTGCTACCGGCCTTCCGAACGCACCTGGCTCCCGAGGGTGGGCCCCTGCCGGTTCTGGCGCTCCTTCCCTCGGTGACGGATGCGCCCGACTCGTCCCTCGGCCACATGGTGGCCACGGTGATGTCCGGGCTGGGTGCGGCAGGAAGCGTTTGGCTGGCGGGGCCGGACGGCGCGCTCGACGAGGGGCGATTGATCGCCTCGCTCCGGGCGGCGGAGGGGGAGCGTCGCCCCGTCCTGGTAGTGACGACCGCGTTTTCGCTCGTGCATGCACTCGACCTGCTCGCGCACGCGAACGTGCGGGTGCGGCTCCCCGAAGGGTCTCGGTTGATGGAGACCGGCGGCTTCAAGGGTCGCTCACGGACGGTCGCGCGGGAGGACTTGTACGGGACCGTGCGTGAGCGCCTGGACATCCCGCAGGAGCGCATCGTCAACGAGTACGGCATGACCGAGCTGCTCTCGCAGTTCTATGAGCCCGTGCTCGCGGATCCCTCGCTCGGGCGACTTCCGCTCGCCGAGCGATTCCACGTGGCACCCCCCTGGGTGCGCACGCGGGTGCTCGATCCGATCACGCTCTACCCGGTTGCCGCTGGCCAGCCCGGGCTGCTCTGCCACCACGATCTGGCCAACGCGGGCTCGGTGGCGTGCGTGCTCACCGAAGACATGGGGGTCGCCCAGGGAGTGGGATTCCGCCTCCTGGGAAGGGCTGCCGGCGCGGAGCCTCGGGGATGCTCGCTCGCGGTGGAGGAGCTGCTGCGCGTGGCACCGGTCCCTTGAGCGCCGCGCCGCGTCCCCCCTTCCACGCCTGGGCGGTGCCGAGGGGCGTGCCGGACGACACGCTGGGCGCGCTCCCGGTCGTCGAGGACTCCGGTCTGCGTTATCCAGCGCTGGACGCAGAGGCGGTGAGCGTGCTGGCTCGCGAGCTGCGCGCCTCGCGTGCCGACGTCATCGCCGGACATCCGTCCCGCGTGCGCGCCGCTTTGCTCGGGCGGGCGGGCGAGCGGTTCCTCGACCCTGAGGATCCGCTTCGCCGCGCGGCCGACGAACTCGTCTCCGAAGGCGCGGGCCTCACCCCGGAAATGGCGCGCGCGGTGATCGAGGGCATGGCGCGCGACTGGACCGAGCGAAGGCTGCTCGCGTTGCTGGCGGCGGAGCTGTCCGATTCCGACGTGCTCGATCGGTTCGTGACCATGCCCCATGGCACCAGGGTCCGTGCACTGCCTCCCGCGCTCTCTTTGCACGTGGGCGCCGGAACGGTCCCAGGGGTTTCGGCCAACTCGCTCGTGCGTGCGCTCCTGATTGGATCCGCGGCGCTGGTCAAGCCCGGGCGCTCCGACATCGCCTTGACGGTGCTGTTCGCGCGCGCCCTTGCCGAAGAGGCGCCGGCCCTGGCCCGGATGGCCGCGGTCGTCTACTGGGAGGGCGGAAGCGGTGCGGCGGAGTCCGCCGCATTGGCTGAAGCGGACCTCGTGGTCGCGTACGGCGGCGACGCGACCGTGCGGGCGCTGCGCGAGCGACTTCCGACCTCCACTCCTCTGGTGGCCTACCACCACCGCGCGAGTGTCGCAGTTGTCGGCCGCGAAGCGCTTTCTCACTCCGACCTGTCGGACACGGCGAATCTGGCGGCGCGAGCGATCGCGATGTTCGACCAGCGAGGGTGCGTCTCCCCGCGCGCGGTGCTCGTCGAGGAGGGGGCCGCGGCGACCCCGCGTGACTTCGCCTCGGCGTTGATGGTGGCGCTCGCAGGGTTTGGCCGCGCGCTACCCGCTTCAGCGCTGTCGCCCGCCGAGGGCTCCGCGATCCATCAGTTCCGCGGCACCACCGAGCTGCGCGCGGCAGCAGGTGAGTCCGTCGAGCTCTTCGTGGGCGAGGACGTCGGCTGGACGGTAGTCCTGGAAAAGGAAGCCACGCTCGATCTCTACTGCCCGCACCGGGTGGTGCGCGTTCACCACGTGCGCGACGTGCGCGACGTCCCCGCCGTGCTGGCGCCGCTCGCCTCGCACCTGCAGACGGTCGGCGTGGCCGGGCTGAGGGGCGATCGGCTAGCTGCGCTCGCCGATGGACTCGGCGATGTGGGCGCCAGCCGCATCTGTGGGCTCGGCGAGGTGCCGTTCCCGCCGGCTTGGTGGCACCACGACGGACAGGGACCCCTCAGGGCGCTCCTGCGCTGGGTAGACCTGGACTCCGCGTCTCCGTCCCGATGAGCGTTCGGAGCGCGTCCGCCTGTGGGGCGGTGTAGCCGAAGAGCACGTACTCGCGAGGCCACGAGTGCTCGACCGCGTGTGCGCGGATCTCGTCGAGCATGATGAGCGCGGCCTCCTCGAACGGGAACCCGGCGACTCCGGTGCCGAGCACCGGGAACGCGATTCGATCGAACTCGTGGTCGGTCGCGAGTCGGAGGGCGTGCCTGGTCGATGAGCGGATGCTGTTCGCCGTGGCGGGCTCGTCGCCCATCGCGGCCGCGTGGATGACGTAACGGGCCGGGAGGCTACCGCCTCCGGTAAGCGCCGCTTCACCCACGGACAGTGGCCCGTGCCGATGGACGTGTTCGTCGCACTCGCGCTGAATCGACGGACCACCGCGACGGGCGAGAGCACCTGCTACTCCTGCTCCCAGTAGCAGACGGTTGTTCGCAGCGTTCACGACCGCATTACCGTCGAACTCGGAGATGTCGCCTTCCTCGACGTGGATGCGCGGCGCAGCCATCGGCGGGGCCATCCCTTCCTTCCGTCTACTCCTCGGGTTGCTGCTCCGAGCGCCAAAGCACCATCTGGCGGGCACCCTGATGTGTTTCTTCCACGCGTACCGTGAGGGTGTCACCCTCATCGAGTCCCAGGTCGTCCCGCATTTCCTGCGGAATCGTGATGCGGCCGCCGACCCCCACCACGACATCGCCGTAGTAGAGCGTACGGTAGATGGCCATTCACACCCCCCAAGAAGTTAGGTTCAAGTTCAGGAATGTAGGAATTTCCTGGTTTCGTGGCAAAGAACTTTCGGGGTTCATTCGCGCCCGATCGTCGCACGGTGCCTCCGGTTGGTGCCGGTCGATCTTCAGGGTTCGTATGCCTACGCCGGCCTGGGAGGGGAATGACCGATCACGTGGTGCGCCTGGCGGGGGTCACCAAGCGCTTCGGAACGCACACCGCTGTGGATCGGCTCGATCTCGACATCCCGCGCGGGACCATCTATGGCCTGCTCGGTCCCAACGGCTCCGGCAAGACGACAACGATCCGGATGATCATGGGCATCCTGCTTCCAGACGAGGGGCGGGTGGAGCTGTTCGACGGAGACCCGATCGAGACGCGTCGCCAGAAGGTGGGATACCTCCCTGAGGAGAGGGGCGCCTACCGGAAGATGAAGGTGTGGGAGCTGCTGGTATTCCTGGCCGAGATTCGGGGTGTTTCTCGGGCGTCTGCGAAGCGAAGGTCCTTCGATTGGCTCGAGCGGCTCGAGCTGGAGGGATGGGCGGACCGGAAGGTGGAGGATTTGTCCAAGGGCATGCAGCAGAAGGTTCAGTTCGTCGCGACTGTGCTCCACGAGCCGGAGCTGCTGGTGCTCGATGAGCCGTTCAGTGGGCTTGACCCCATCAATCAGGACGTGCTCGAGCAGATCGTGCTGGAGTTCCAAGAACGGGGAGCCACCGTACTCTTCTCGACCCACTTGATGGACCAGGCGGAGCGCATTTGCGAGCGAGTCTGCCTCATGTCGCGCTCCCAACTCGTGCTGGATGGCGATCTGCGCGAGCTGAAGCGGATCAACCGCAGGGGTGTGGTCGCAGTCACGTTCGATGGCCCCGACGAATGGCTGGACGGTCCGGAGGTGACGGCGCTCAAGGCCGTTTCCGACGGCGTGCACCTGATGCTGCGAGACGGGGCCGACCACCAAGCCATTCTGAGGCGTGTTCTCGCAAGCGGTGCGGTGGTCCGCCGCTTCGAGCTGCTCGAGCCCAGCTTGCACGAGATCTTCGTGCGCCACACCGGGCCTGGTGCGGCTGCCGACCTCCGCCCTCGCGATTCTCTTTCGGGGGGGATGCCCGAGGCGGGGGAGGTTGTAGCGTCGAGAGGCCCGCGGGCCCGGGCATGAGGCGAGCTGCTGGGCCCGTATGGGCTGTGATCCGCCGCGAGTATCTGCAGCGGGTGCGTTCGCGGTGGTTCGTCTTCGCCACGGTCGGCGTGCCGCTCTTGGTGTTGGGGAGCGCGATCGTCCCCATCTGGTTGGCGAATCGCGGGGAGGACACGGAGCGCACGGTGGTGCTGATCGATCGGAGTGGCGAGCTGGGCGACCGCGTCTCCGCCGTGCTCGGTGCAGTGGGATACACGGTGGAGCGCGCGGAGCCTGCCGCCGAGTCGGGAGCGCGTGCGCGGGTGTCAGCGGAGGAGGTCGGCTCACTGCTCTTGCTGGACGACACGACGCTCGTCGCGGGACGGGCTCGACTCGTGACGTCGGAGAATCCCTCCGCGCTACGCAGACTTGGGATCCGTCAGGCTGTCGTGCAGGCTGTGCTCGAACGCCAGCTGGCGAACAGTGACGCCGACGTCAGGGAAGTAATGGACGGTGGTGCGCTCGACCTCGAGACGGTCGGAGGGGCGGGCGGGAGCCTGGACGATTCGACGGTCGTCGTCGCTTTCGCGGGATCGTTCGTGCTCTACATGGTGATCCTCATCTACGGGGTGGCCGTCATGCGCTCGGTGCTGGAGGAGAAAACCACGCGGATCGTGGAGGTTATCCTGTCTTCGATGCGGCCGTGGCAACTCATGCTCGGCAAGATTCTGGGCGTGGGGGCGGTGGGGCTGACCCAGCTGATCGTTTGGGTGGGTGTGGTTGCGGTGGCGGTGATGCTGGGACTGCCCGCCGTCCTGGCGATTTGTCCCGAGTTGACTCAGCTGTCCGAGTTGCGCTCCGTGCTCCCCGGCCCGTCGTTCGTCGCGTACTTCGTGATCTTCTTTCTTGGGGGATACTTCATCTATTCGGCTCTCTATGCGGCGGTCGGCGCGATGTGCAACTCGGACGAGGAGGCGCAGCAGGCTCAGTTTCCCGTCATGCTCCTGATCATCGCACCCATCGTCGGGCTCGCGGGCGTGCTCGAGCACCCCACGTCGACCGTTTCAGTGGCGCTCTCGCTGGTTCCCTTCTTCAGTCCGTTTCTGATGTTTGCACGCGCGGCTGCTGGCGCCGCTCCGCTTTGGCAGGTAGCGCTCTCGGTCGTGCTGATGGCGCTCACCGTAGTCGCGGTGGCGTGGGTGGCGGGACGGATCTACCGAGTGGGCGTCCTGATGACGGGCAAGCGGCCGACGGTTCCCGAGCTCGTGCGGTGGATGCGGGAGGCTTGAGGAGCGCATGGCGCCCCCCCTGTGGATCAGTTGGAGAGGCGAAGGGGGGTGCCCCCCGAGCCCCCCTCAGTCCGGAAGGACCGAGCGCAGCAGAGCGACAAGCTGGTGCTCCTCGAAGCTCCTCGCTCTGCGCACCGCGTCATCATAGCTGGTTTCGACGATGATGGCGGTGGTGCGTGAGGGATGCTCGCCCTCGTTCAGATCGGAGGGGGAGAAACAGAGCGCTCCCCGATAGACGTTGGGGCGCCGGGGATCGTCGTCGAACTCGAGGAAGACGTCCCAGAACCGGCCCAGGTGACTGATCGTCGCGAGGTGCTGTCCACGCGAGGGGGGCGGAGCCTGGTCGGGAGGGAGAGGGGTCGTCATCCCGCTCTTGCTGGACGCAGGTGGGTCTGCACGCGGCCGAGCGCATCGTGCAAGGCTTTGCGCTCGCGCTCGTCGAGCGGCTGGGCACCGAAGCGCGCGCGAAGGTAAAGCTCGACTAATCGGCGTGCCGCACCCGCCGCGGGGTGCGCGCGCGCCTCGAGGGTCTCGACCAGCTCGAGCGGTCCCACCGCACGCGCTTCCAGCACACCGGCCCGGCGGCAGAGCTCGAGCAGCCGCAGGTACGCGCGGGTCTCGACCGGATGGCCGCGTCCGCCGCGTGACAGGCCGAACACAACCCCTAAGGCCGCGAGAGCAAGAGCCATCATTGCCCAGGGCAACCCGCTCCCGCTGCTTGATCCCTCGGGGCCGGCCGCGTCCCGGGTCTCGTTCCGGCCCTGAAGGCGATCGAGGAAGCCGAACTGGTTCTCCTGGTTGTAGTCCAGCACCCACTTGTTCCAACGATGCTGGAGCCCGTCGAACAGGAAGCGACCCGGCCAGAACCAGGCAGTAGCCGCAACTCCGGCCGCACTACCCGCTGGAGTGGGGTCGAATGACACCCAACCGAAGCCGGGAAACCAGACCTCGACCCAGGAGTGGGCCTGATTCTGGGTCACCGCCAGATAAGCTCCGAAGTCACTCCATTGGCCGCCGCGGAAGCCGTTCACCTCGCGTGCGTGGACGCCCACCGAGCGGAGCATCACGACCATCGCCGTGGAGAAGTACTCACAGTGCCCTGCACGGCGTTCGAACAGGAACCAGTCGAGCGTTGCCTCGCGCGCGTTGCGCGGCAGCTGAAGCGTATATGTGAAGTCCCGCAGGTAGCGCTCGATCGCGACCGCCTTGTCGTACCGGTTGGTGAGGCCGACGGTGAGCGAGTCCGCGAGTTGGAAGATGCGGTCCGGCAGGCGAGGAACTTGTAGGTAGAAGCGTGCGCTGGGCGCGAACCCGGCCTCAGCGGCCCTCAGTTCCTCGGGTGACGGTGGCCCCGACATGGACCACGCCGAGTACGCCGGCGCCGATGAGCCCCAGTAGACCAGATCGCCGGCGTTGTCGAACAGCGGTTGCGTGCGGCGAGCGGAGTCGAGCCGCAGAGCGGGGTGGAGGGTAAAGAGCACCTTGGCCTCGAGCGGCGCTGCGAAGATGCGCTGCTCGATCATGGGTCCTTGCCAGCGCTCGCGGTACCACGATCGGGGAGCGTTCGCGGGGGGTGTCGGGAAGGAGTGCCTCCAGCGGGTGCCGTCAAAGCGATCGAATGAGCGTCCACGCCAGTAGAGCCCCGCCATGTCGGCTGGAGGTCCTTCCGGGAACTCCACTCGCAGGACGATCTGCGGGTTTGCGTAGATCTGCGACCCGAACTCGCCGATCGAGACCTCGTCGGAGAAACCGGCGACCTGGGTCGCTGGCACGTCGCCGCGGCCTGCGAAACCACGCGTCACGCGCGGGAACGCTAGGAAGACCAGGGCGCTGGTGACCAAGACGACGGTGCCAAGGCCCGCCGTTGCGCCGATCAGCACGCGGTCCACGCGCGGCTGTTCGGCCCGATGGCGCAGCGACTTGCGGCGCAGGTGCCCCACCGTGAGGGCGACCGTGGCGAGCGTCACGTACGCCACGAACGCGACCACGAAGACGATTCCAGGGCGGTAAGCGGTCGAGGCGAGCAGCAGCGCGAACGAGAGCGCGTAAAGGCGGGTGTCGTTTGGGGCGTCGAGCGATCGCAGGGACTCCGCGCACAGCAACAGCAGGAGCAGATCCACGACCGGGATCACCACGTCGTCGCCCACCATCAGCACATGCCACATCGCGCGCGCGACCAGCAGCGCCGCGATGGGGAGCCAAACCGGCTCGAGTCGCACCGACAGGTGCGCCGAGGGCTGCCAGAAGAGTGCGAGCACGAGAGCCATGCAAGCGAGGGCCGCCGAGACGGGCTCGAAGCCTGCGCCTGCCGCAAAGGCCAGCAGCCCCGCGAGCCCCATCAGAATGGTTAACCGGCGGTGCAGGAGCGCGACTCTCATGCGGCCTCCTCGCGCGCAGCCGGGACCCCGACGAAGGCGTCCGCATAAGCCGACGCGCTCGCTCCCGTGAGTGACACGAGGATGCAGCGAGAGCGATCCACCGGCGGAGCGGGGGGTGGGGTCTCGGGCCTGAAATCGACTCGGGCGAGCGCGTCCAGCACCCGCTCGAGATGACCCGCCCCTGCCCCGGGTGGCACCGTACGGCCGCCCGCGACCAGCCCGAAGCGCTTTCCTTCTGCCTCGGCGCTCGCGGCCAGCGAAGCCGCAACCTCCACGAGCGCCTCGGCCTCGTCGCCCGGATGGCCCGCGAGGTCCAGGCAGATCCACAGCGACTCGGAAGTGTCTCGGTCATACTCCCGAACGACCGGCGCCTGGAGGCGGGCGGAGGTACGCCAGTGGATGTCCTTGGGATCGTCTCCTGGGCGGTACGGCCGGAGGCCGCGATAGTCGCCGCGCGTGCCCAGCGCGCGTGCGAGGGCAATCCCGAGCGCCCGGCTCTTTCCGGCGCCGGGAGCGGTGGGCCGCAGGGCGCGGTCGTGGCGCGGCCAAATCACGAGCTCGCCCGGCTGCTTGACGTCGCGCTCCTTGAAGAACAGCCCGAACGGGAACGAGGTCGAGATAGTGAGGGCGCCGAGGGGATAGATGCCGCGGCGCACGAAGCGGTTGACCGAGCGCGTCACCTTCTCTTCGCGGGGCCCGATCCTCGCCAGGAAAGCAGCCTCCGGCAGACCACGCTCGCGCAACTCGATCGCGAAGCTAGGGATGCGTCGCTTGTGATTGATCACCTCGTAAACGATCCGCGCCTCGAGCCCCACGGTGATCCCGCGAGGCGTCGCGCGCCGCACGTCGAGCCCGCGGATCGCCTGCTCGGAAAGCCAGCTGCTCAGCACGATCAGGCCGAGCATGGCTCCGAGCAGTAGATAGAGGAGGTTGTTGGCGGTGTTCATCGCGGCGAACCCGACCGCCAGCGAGCCCAGGCTGAACACCAAGCCCCCGAACGTGAAGCGGATCCGCCGCCACCCCCTGAGGCGGGCCCAGACGGCGGCGGTTGCGCGGCCCGCACGCTTCAGCACGTCGCCGGCGCGCGCCGGGAGTCCAATGTCGTCGGCCGGATTGCTCACACCGGGACCGGGAGTTCTTCCATGATGTGCTCGAGCAGCCCTGCCGCCTGATCGTGGGCGTCGAGGGTGGCCGCCGTCGCTCCGGCCGGAAGCAGCCGGTGCGCGAGGCAGGGAACGACCATGCGACGCACGTCATCCGGCACCAGATAGCTACGTCCGCTGGTGAGCGCGTAGGCGCGCGCCGCGCGAAACAGCGCGATCGCACCTCGGGGACTCACGCCCATGCGGAAGCCGGTAGCGGTGCGTGTCCGACGCACGATCTCCATGAGATGGTCGACGATCGCGTCGTCCGCGCGAACTCCCTCGACCTCGTTCTGCAGGTGCAGCACCTGGGCGGGGGTGAGCACGGCATCGAGCGTGTCCAGGAGAGGCTCGGTGCTGGCCGACTCGAGCAGGATGCGCCGCTCAGCCTCTTCTCCCGGATACCCGATCGTGAGGCGCATCAGGAAGCGGTCGAGCTGACTCTCCGGCAGGGGATAGGTCCCGTGGTGCTCGAGAGGGTTCTGCGTGGCCATAACCAGGAAGGGCGAGGGCAGGACGAACGTGCGGTCGTCCAATGTCACCCTACCCTCCTGCATCGCCTGAAGCAGGCCGCTCTGGGTGCGAGGTGGGGCGCGGTTGATCTCGTCCGCGAGCACTACGTTCGCGAAGATCGGGCCTGGCCGTACCTCGAACTCCGCGGTGCGTGGGTCGTAGACCGAAACGCCGACCACGTCCGAGGGGAGAAGGTCGCTGGTGAACTGGATGCGGCGAAACTCCAGGCCGAGCGTGCGGGCCAGCGCGTGGGCGAGCGTGGTCTTGCCGACCCCGGGGACGTCCTCGAACAGGACATGGCCGCGCGCCAGCAGCGCGGCGAGGGCGAGTCTCACGACCTCGTGCTTACCGTGGAAGACCCGCTCTACCTGGGCGACGAGCCGATCGAGCAGCTCGAGGGGAGCCAGGGTTTCGCGGATCGGCGAGACGGTGTCTGGCATCGTTTCCAATCGGGTCCGCGGTGAATTCCGGGGCCGTCCGCGCGGGTCCTGGCAGCGGTCGGGAGACGACCGTCCAAGGCCAGAAACCCCCCGTCGCGTAGGGCAAGGGGGGCGAGAAAACGATAACACCGGCGCTCGAAAAAGGGTCCGACAAAGTCCGTTGACACACCTGGAGGCTGCCTCTACCTTCGCTCGGCTTTTTTTGCGGGATCCTGGGAGCGGCTCGTGCTCCCCCCTCACCGAACCCTCATCCGGGTCGGAATGACACGCAAAAGATGGATGCTCGCTGCGATGGTCGCGGCCGGTTCCGCCGTGGGTCTGGCTTTCGTGCAGGCCCAGGAAGCGGACACCGGCGCCGGTCTGGAGCAGCCGGCCGTCGCTGACACGACCGTCCAACCGATCGCATTTCCGCACAATCTGCACGCTGGTACCTACGGGATGGACTGCATGTATTGCCACTTCTCCGCGGAGAGGTCGGTGGATGCGGGCATGCCACCGGTCGCGACCTGCGCCGGTTGTCACCGGCTGATCCCGGGTGCGCAGAACCCGCAGGAGGTGCAGAAACTGCTCGGGTTCGCTCAGCGCGGGGAGGCCATCCCGTGGGTCCGGATCTACAAGATCGCCGATCACGCGCACTTCCCTCACATGCGCCACATCAACGCCGGCCTCGCTTGCCAGCAGTGCCACGGGGCGGTCGAGACGATGGGCGCCATAGAGGCACGCGATCCCTCCTGGCAGGGAGACAACATGGGTTGGTGCGTCTCCTGCCACGTTGAGCGAGGCGCATCGCGGGATTGCGCCGTCTGCCACTACTGAGCCCCGGGCCAGCCCACCGATGAGCGACGGCATCAAGCGACGTGACTTCCTGAAGGTGGTCGGTGTCTCCGGCGCTGGAGCCACCATGACCGGTTGCTCCACCGGCGAGGTGGAGAAGCTCCTTCCCTACGTGATCCCGCCCGAGGACATCACACCGGGCGTGGCCACGTGGTACACGACCGTATGCGGGGAATGCGCGGCGGGCTGCGGGGTCTGGGCACGTACGCGCGAGGGCCGGGTGGTCAAGCTGGAGGGGAATCCGGGGCACCCGATCTCGCAGGGTGCTCTCTGCCAGCGCGGCCACGCGTCCCTCCAGGGGCTGTACAACCCGGACCGCTACGTCGGGCCGATGTTGCGCGAGGGAGGTGGCCTGCGCGCCGCCACCTGGGACGAAGCCGAAACGCTGCTTGCCGAGCGGCTCGAGGCGGCCGGCGAGGACGTCCTGCTCGTGACCGGTCACGCGGGGCCCACCCTCTCGGGCCTGTTCGACGCCTTCGTTACAGGCGTTGGCGGGCAGCGGGTGGAGTACGAGGCGCTCGCCGACGCCCCGCTCCGTGAGGCCGCACGCATCGCATTCGGGCAAGACGTACTGCCCCACTACGACTTCGAGAGTGCGCGGCTGATCGTCTCCTTCGGCGCGGACTTCCTCGACACCTGGCTCTCGCCGGTCGAGTACGGGCGCGGGTTCGCGCGTGCCACCGCGGTGAGCGAAGACGGCACGAAGGGTCGCTTCGTCGCGGTCACGCCGCGGCTCTCGCTCTCAGGGCTCAACGCTGACGAGTGGTTCCCGATCCAACCGGGCGCCGAGGCCGCGATCGCGCTTGCCATGGCAGGCGTGATCGCCGGATCCGACGGGAGCGCTGCAGGTCCCTACGCCGACATGCTCCAGGCGTACACGCCCGAAGAGGTTGCGCGCCTTTCCGGGCTCACGGCGGACGACATCCGAGAGCTGGCGGAGCGCTTCGCTTCCGAAGGCCCGAGCCTGGCCGTGGGACCCGGAGTCGCGGGGCACCACCGCAACGCCACGGCGGCCAACCTGGCCGCGCTCGTGCTCAACTCGGTCGCCGGCAACGTTGGCCGCACCGTGCAGCTCCAGGGATGGACCGGCCAGCGTGCACGCCCGTACGCGGACCTCCAGCAGGCGGTCCAGGCGAGGGGCTCGGGTGGCGCCGGGGTGGTCATGGTCCACGGCGCGAACCCGGTCTTCACGCTCCCGCCGGCGTCGGGGTTCCGCGAGGCGTTCGAGCAAGCCTCGTTCAAGGTTTCGTTCGCGTCCGCGCCCGACGAGACCGCAGCGCTCGCGGACCTGATTCTCCCCGATCTCCACTATCTGGAGTCATGGGGTGACTCTAACCCGCGACCCGGAGTCTGGGCGGTTCAGCAGCCGGTGATGCAGCCGGTGCCGATGTTCGACGCCAAGCAGACCGGTGACGTCCTTCTGTCACTTTCGGCCAGACTCGGACGCGATCTCGGCGCAGCGACCTTCCACGATTACGTGCGCACCGCGTGGAGCCAGCAGTTCAGCGCGGGCCAGGCGGGGGCGGATGCGGACATCTGGTGGCGCGGGGTGCTCAGCAGTGGCGTGCTCACGATGGCGGCGGATGGGGGAGAGCAGGGAGCTGCTCTGCGTGCGCCCGACAGTGCGCTCAGCTTCGACCTGCCCGAGCTGGACGGCGAAGACGGCGAGTTCACCCTGATGGTGTACCCGTCGGCACGGCTCTACGACGGCCGGTTTGCCAACCGGCCGTGGCTGGTCGAGCTCCCGGATCCGGTCACGAAGATCGCGTGGCATGGCTGGGTGGAGATGCATCCCGACGTCGCCGAGCGGATGGGACTCCGCAACGGAGACGTGGTGCGCGTTACCTCTCCCCACGGGTCGGTGGAGGCGCCGGTCTTCCGCTACCCGGGGATCCGGCCCGAGGTCGTCGCGATCGCGATGGGCGGTGGACACACTGCCATGGGGCGCTTCGCCGACGGCAACGGTGTGAACCCGATGGTCCTCCTTCCCGCGGCGGTCGAGCAGCCTTCGGGCGCGCTCGTCCACACCGCGACGAAGGTGGGCGTCGAGCCCACCGGCGTGTGGATGCGGATGGCCACGATCGAGGGCTCCGACGATCAGCTCGGCCGCCCGATCGCGCCAGCCATCGAGCTGGCAGGTCTCGGCGTGGTTGCTGGAGCGGGCGCGGAGGGCGCCGGGGAGCCCGCCCACGAGGAAGAGGAGGCGGGAGCCGAGGGCGAGCACCACGACGAGCTCCAGGAGCTCAACCTAGGCGGCGGATTCGTTCCGGTTCCGACCGAGGGCCGTGCCGAGGATTTCCCGCTCCCGGGATCGCAGTATGGCGAGTACGCCGACGCGCACGACAACCCCCGCTGGGCGATGGCGATCGACATGGAGAAGTGCACGGGCTGCAGCGCCTGCGTGGTCGCTTGTCAGGCCGAGAACAACGTCCCATGGGTGGGTGACGAGATGACCGCGATGGGCCGGTCCATGCACTGGATCCGCCTGGAGCGGTACTACGAGACGATCGACGCGAGCCACGCGGGCCCACTCGACGTGCGGCTCCTACCGATGCTCTGCCAGCATTGCGGCAACGCGCCGTGCGAACCTGTCTGCCCTGTGTTCGCCGCCTATCACACGCCGGACGGCATCAACGCGCAGGTCTACAATCGCTGCGTCGGCACGCGCTATTGTGCGAACAACTGCCCCTACAAAGTGCGCGTGTTCAACTGGTACACGTACACAGACGTGCCCGAGCCGATGAATTGGCAGTACAACCCCGACGTTACGGTTCGAGAAAACGGCGTCATGGAGAAGTGCACCTTTTGCGTTCAGCGTATCCGCGAGGCGCAGAACCGGGCGGCGCTCGAGGGTGGGCGGACCGTGGCCGACGGCGAGATCGTGCCCGCCTGCCAGCAGACCTGCCCGGCGGAGGCGATCGTGTTCGGTAACATACGCGACCCCGAGTCGCGGGTCGCGCAAGTGGTCGCGAACGAGCGTACCTACCGGGTCCTGGACGACCTGATCAACACGCAGCCGGGCGTCTCATACCTGAAGAAGGTCACGTTCCACCCTGTTGAGGCGGGGCACTGATGGCCACCGCGATCGAGCCCGCACAGCGCGGAGCGGTCCCCCACCCGGACATCCCCCGCTACAGCGATGTCAATCGCGACGTTCTGGCGATCCTCGGCCGCCCCGGACTCGGGTGGTGGGCGCTGTTCGCGCTCGCCACGGCGGGAGTCGCGATGCTGTTCGGCGCCTGGGGCTGGCAGCTCTACCGGGGCATGGGCGTCGCCGGGATCAGTAAGCCGGTCGGGTGGGGTGTCTACATCACTACCTTCGTGTTCTGGGTCGGGATCGCCCATTCCGGCACGCTGGTCTCAGCGATCCTCTTCCTGTTCCGAGCGCCCTGGCGGCAGTCGATCTACCGCGCCGCCGAGGCGATGACTGTGTTCGCGGTGATGACGGCGGGGCTGTTCCCGCTCATCCACGTCGGTCGCGCCTGGCTGGCGTACTGGCTCTTCCCCTACCCGAACAGCCGCTTCCTCTGGCCCAACTTCAGGTCGCCCCTGGTATGGG
Organism: Longimicrobiales bacterium; assembly: GCA_965237965.1. Lineage (GTDB taxonomy): Bacteria > Gemmatimonadota > Gemmatimonadetes > Longimicrobiales > Gaopeijiaceae > UBA2988. The sequence continues at coordinate 937,470 of CBDEGT010000003.1, read as the reverse complement.
ACGTGTTCGCGGTCACCACCTACTTCACGGTCTCCGCGACCTTCTTCTACCTAGGAACGATCCCGGACCTGGCGGCCGCGCGTGAGCGCGCGACCGGCCTGCGCAAGAAGTTCTACCAGATCACGAGCATGGGTTGGCGCGGTACCGACCGCGAGTGGCACCACTTCGGCAAGGCTTACATCTACCTGGCTGCGCTTGCGACCCCACTGGTGCTGTCGGTGCACTCGGTCGTGTCCTGGGACTTCGCGATGGCGATCGTGCCGGGCTGGCATGCCACGATCTTCGCCCCATACTTCGTGGCCGGCGCCATCTTCTCCGGCATGGCGATGGTGATCACCCTCACCATCCCGCTCCGTAAGGTCTTCAAGCTCGAGGCGTACTTGACGACCAAGCACTACGACGCGATGGCGAAGCTGATCCTGCTGACCGGCTCCATCGTCTTGTACGCCTATCTGACCGAGTTTTTCATGGCGTGGTACTCGGGCGAGGAGATCGAGCGCACCTCGTTCTGGTTGCGCTTGTTCGGTGGGTACTGGTGGGCCACCTGGACCATGCTGGTGTGCAATGGCTTCGTGCCGATGATGCTCTGGTTCAAGCGCGTCCGGCACTCCATTCCGGCGCTGTTCGTCATCTCCATCTTCATCAACATCGGGATGTGGTTCGAGCGCTTCGTGATCATCGTCGTTTCGCAGCACCGTGAGTACGTCCCGTTCGCTTGGGGTGTGTACCGCCCCTCGGTGACGGAGATGGCGATCCTGGCCGGGAGCTTCGCCTGGTTCGGGTTCTGGTTCTTGCTGTTCACTCGGTTGCTCCCGCCGGTCGCGATTGCGGAGCTCAAGGAGGTGCTGCCGGCGCCCATGCGGAAGCAGGGGGCCTATCATGGCTGAGCCGACCGCGGGCGGCGTGCTCGCCTCGTTCGAGTACCTGGATTCGACCGTGGACGCGATCCACGAGCTACGGAAGGCGGGCTTCAAGGAACTCCGTGCTTATATGCCCTACCCCGAGCACCACATCGAGGAAGCGCTCGGCTACGACGAGAGTCCGGTCCGGGTGTGGGCCCTTGTGGGCGGTCTGACCGGGGCTGCTGCCGGCTTCGCCTTCACGACCTGGACTTCGATGGACTGGCCCCTTGTCACCGGAGGCAAGCCGATCGTGTCGATCCCGACCTCGGTGGTGATCGCCTTCGAAATGATGGTCCTGTTCGGGGCGCTGTCTACGCTGATCGGGCTCTTCATCCTGAGCCGGCTTCCCCACGTCAAGCCGATGATCGTCTACGATCCCGAGTTCATGTCTGGCCGCTTCGGCGTGTACGTGCCAGCCGAGGGGGACAAGCTTGAGGATGTACGCCGGATCCTGCAGCGGCACGAGCCAGCCCAGATCACCGAGGACCGGGAGGGCTCGCATGCTCAGTAACACGTCCAGTCAGTGTCGGGCAGCCGGGCGCTTAAGGGCCCTGGTCTCCGTGCTGGGTGTGGCCTGCGCGGTCGCGGGGTGCAGCCCCATGGACAGTGCGTTGCAGGCGATCTTCGGGCGTAGCATGCGCGACCAGAACTCGTTCGACCCCTACGAGAACCCGCTGCCGCCACCCGACGGGGCGGTCTCGTTCTCGTCGGGGAACCACCCGAGCGAGCCTGGGCAGGTGAACGTGGGGCAGCCCGCCAGCCCCCAGGAGGTGCTCCCGGAGATCACCCCGATCGTCATGGCCCAGGCCCTGGCGGGTGGCGGTCTCGTGAACGAGATGGCGAACCCGGTGCCGGCGACCGCCGAGTCACTGGCACGGGGGAAAGTCGTGTTCGACCGGATGTGCGCGGTCTGTCACGGGCCGCTGGGGGTTCCGTCGGACGCGCCGATCCTTCCCAAGCTCCCGGTCATGGTGGCGTTCCCGCTCGCGAGCGGCGGCGCGCTCATCCGGACTGACGGCTATCTCTACGGGATGATCACTGCAGGACGAGGGGTCATGCCGGCCTACGGACACCAGATCGCGCACTTCGACCGCTGGAACGTCGTGAACTACGTACGGCTGCTGCAGGGCCGCGTGCCCGCCGAGGGCGTGGCACCGGCCACCCCCGGTGCCGCCGGCGGGGAGGACTGAGGCATGGCGCACATCTATATCCCGGACGAGATCCCGACTCGGTATCTGGAGAGGTCGAAGCAGGGCGACCGGCTGGTGGCTGTACTCGTCGGCGTGGGTGCGCTCGGCTTCATCGGGGCGCTGGTGACCGATGCGCACACGGCCTGGATGAGCTGGGTGGCGAACTGGCTGTTCTTCACCAGCATCGCGATGGGGTCCATGCTGCTGGCGGTCGTGACGACGATCGTCAAGGCGCGCTGGAACTGGTCGGTCAAGCGGCTCAGCATCGCGTTCGCTGCATACTTGCCCTTCGCCTTCCTCACGCTGCTGCCGATGCTCGGTTTGGGCGGATCGTACTTCCCCTGGGTGGACGCGATGGCGACCGACCCCATCATCCAGGCGAAGCAGGCATACCTGAACGTGCCTTTCTTGGTCGTGCGCAACCTGGTCGGGGCTGCCCTGCTGTTCGGACTCGCGCTCTACGTGGCCTACTTGATGGTGCGGCCCGACCTGGATCTGGCACGCGCAGCTGATGGCGATGATCCGGGCCGCTCTCGTTGGCGGGAGCGGCTGACCGAGGGCTGGCGGGGCCAGGAGTCGGAGGAGGTGGACAGCTGGCACCGGCTGCAGACGATCTCACCGGTGTTCGTGATCGTGTACGTGGTCGTGATGAGCATGTTCGTGATCGACTGGGCGATGTCACTCGAGCCACATTGGTTCAGCACGCTGTTCGGTGGCTGGTTCTTCATGGGCGCGTTCTGGGGGGGGATCGCCGCGACCGCGATCGTGGGCTGCCTCCTGATCCCGCACCACCCCGACTTCCGCACGTCGATCGGGCTCCGGCAGCGGCACGACCTAGGGATGCTGGCGTTCGGCTTCTGCGTGTTCTGGACCTACCTGTTCTGGTCCCAGTACCTGGTAATCTGGTACGGCAAGCTTCCGTGGGAGCAAGCGTGGATGGTCCGCCGCGCCGGCGCGCCCTGGGGAGGGCTCTCCGCGCTGACCATTGTGCTCTGCTTCGTGGTCCCGTTTGCCGGGCTGATCGGCAAGCGACCCAAGCTCAATCCGAAGATGCTGACGCTGTTTTCGTGGGTGATCCTGGCGGGTCTCTGGCTCGAGCGCTGGATGCTGGTCGCCCCGTCGCTCCACCGCGAGGGTGATTCCGTCTTCCCGGTCTGGCACCCGCTGATCGCTTGCCTGTTCGCGGGGCTCATGATCGGGAGCGTGCGCTGGTTCCTGGCCACGTTCCCGGCGATTCAGATGTGGCAGGCGCCCGTTCCGCTGGAGATGTTCGAGCCCGAGCGGGCCGTTGGGTCGGCTGGACCTGCCGATGCTCCGGGCGGCCGCCGTACCGGTGCCGCCGGTTCCGGGCACTAGGTCCACCGTACTGGGCTTCGAGCGGGAGGCGCGCGATCTTTGGGGGCTCGGCTGGGCCCACCGCGGGCTCCACCTGATCCGCTTTCCAAGCCAACGCTCGTGACCCAACCCTCCCCCGACCACACCCGCGCAAGCCACTTCCGGCAGCTTCTGGAGCCCTATTGGGGCGCCGACACACGGCGCAGCGTGCTCCAGCTGCTCGCGTCCGCGCTGCCGTTCTTCGCGCTCTGGTACGCGATGTTCCGGAGTCTGGAGGTGGGCTACTGGCTGACTCTGGTGCTTTCGGTGCCCAGCGCCGGGTTCCTGATGCGGCTATTCATGATCCAGCACGACTGCGGGCACGGCTCGTTCTTCAGGAGCCGGGCGGCCCGGGACGTGGTCGGCTTCTGGATCGGTGTGCTGACCCTGGTGCCGTATCAGTATTGGCGGAGGACCCACGCGTACCACCATGCCCACTCGGGCAACCTCGACTTCAGGGGCTTCGGCGACATCGACACGATGACGGTGCGGGAGTACCTGGCGCTCCCCCCGCTCCGGCGTCTGGCATACCGCGCTTACCGGCACCCGCTGGTGCTCTTCCTGATCGGCCCCGCGTTCCACTTCCTGCTTAAGCACCGCTACCCGTGGGACATCCCGAGGGACTGGACCGAGGCCTGGAGGAGCATCTGGCGGACGAATCTCGCGCTCGTGATGATCGTCGCAGCAATGGGGCTGACAGTTGGCCTCGAGCGATTCCTTCTGGTTCAGCTCCCGCTCACGCTGGTGACGTGCTCGATCGGGGTGGGGCTCTTCTACGTGCAGCACCAGTACGAGGAAACCTACTGGCATCGGCAGGAAGGGTGGGACTTCTTTGACGCCGCGCTTCAGGGCAGCTCCTACCTGGTGCTGCCGCGCCCGCTCCAGTGGATTACGGCCAGCATCGGCCTCCACCACGTGCACCATCTGAGCAGCCGGATCCCGAACTATCGGCTGCAGGAGGCGATGGACGCGCATCCCGAGCTGCAGAACGTGACTCGGGTCACTCTCTCGGACAGCATCCGGCTCGCCACGCTCGCCCTCTGGGACGAGGATGCGGCGAGACTGATCGGGTTCCGGGATCTGCGGGAGCGGGTGGCGGCCTGAGAGGGAGCCGCACGCCGTGGCCAAGGCCACGTCAACCCCCCGCTCGCAGGCGTACGCATCCATCCACTGCGTGAGGACTCGAGTGGAAGGGGGCCGGTTCCGCTGCCTACTCATCCCTGGTCCCCTTCTGAGGCGTGGGGCACGCGTCCCGGTGGCCGAGTTCGGGTAGGGGGTATCGCTGCTGCGGCGCCGAGTGCCGCGGAACCTTCTATCCTCTGTTCCGGTTCCAAATTGGGACCGAAGTGGGGGAGGGATGCGGCCTCGACTCACCGATGGTAGCCTATGCTTGCCTTAAGGTCAGGGTCTAACGTGAGCTGCCGGTTTGCGGTATGATACAAACGTTCAAACGGAGGTGACCGATGAAACGCATCATCCTCGTTGTGGCCGCCCTGCTCTCGATTCCCGTGAGCGCAACAGCGCAGACCGCCACGCAAACGATCGAAGACGCGCTCGCTCCGCTAACCGGCAGCACTCGGGAAGGCGCCGCAGTTATCAGGTGGAACGCCACCTTCACGTATGAGACCCTCAAGGAGGGCACGAACCGGTGGGTCTGCTACAACCGAGCCGACGAACGCGACCGGCCTGCCTTCGCTGTGCAGTGCACGAGCGTAGCGAACCTCGACAGGGTCGCTCAGAATCGGCGCTTCCGAGCCGAAAGCGTCACTGGCGATGAGGAGCAGGCGCTGGTAGCTGCGGCCGAACAGAACGACACCCGTGTTCTACCCGAGTACGGATCCATGTGGGTGTCCATGAACGGGCCCGATCGGTCAAGCGCGGGAATCCACACAACCATAGCGGTACCCGGTGCGACCGGCGCATCGACCGGCTTGCCTGAGAACGGAAGGGCAGGTGGCGCTTGGGTGATGGCCGCAGGCACGACCACCGCCCACATCATGGTCCCCGGGCGCTGAGCGCCATGGGGTCCCGCCGCCTTCAGTGAACCTCGGTGCTGTCCCAGTCCGCCAGCCGCCTGCGGGCGGAGGCGTAGAGGTCACGCGCGCCTTCGGCCACGTTCTCCACCAGACGAACTCGGGCATCCGCTCCGCGTAGCGCCAATAGTTGCGCTAACCGCCTTTCGCGGCGCTCGGACAGCGCCGGTCCGCGTAGGAGCAGAACACGCAGCAATCGCCCGCCTTCGGCCGCACCAAGTCCCCGCACGCGGGACAGTCCCAAAAGAACTGGCAAGAACCCTCGGGCATAATTGCCTCGGTTCTCTTCTGGCAGTGCGAACAGGTGATGACGGCAGTCGCGTCAACCCTCACGGGCTTCGGGAGTTCGGTAGGGCCCCTGGCTTCGTAGTGTCAGGAACACGCAGCGTCCCACGTCATTCAGTACCACCACCGAAGTCCTGCAACGAAAGACGTGTCTCGTTCTGAGTCCCCTGTCGTGTCTGCGTTGCGCTCCCACGAAACACCGACGTAGGGCGCGAGCTCGCGGACGATTTCGTAGCGTATGCGCGCGCCGACCTCGATCGTGCTCAGGCCGCTGGCCACACCGAATTCCGGGACGCCCTGGGCGGCGAGGTCGAGCTCCAGCTCGGGCTCGAGAATGAGGCGCTGCGTGAGCAGGAGATCCAAGCTCGCCTGGAGCCGAGCGGAGACGTCACCCTCGTGACTCACGAATACCGTCGATTCCACCTCGAACCAGTAGGGCGCTAGGCCGTGGAGCCCAATCGCGATCAACCCGCGCTCACGGCGTTCGGCGCCACCGGAGTGCACATCCAGCCTGACGCCCGCCTGGAGGTCCCAGAACGATGAGACCACCCGGCCGTAGAGGAGTTGGCCCTCGACGTCACCGCCCGCACCCGTAGGGCGCTCGCCCCGGCCTTTCGCCCAGAGCCGGTTGAAGTCCCCGCCGATCCAGGCCATCGCGTCGAATCCGACGGAACGCTCTTCAGGACCCGTGCGATACTCGAGCTCGTCGAACGAGACGTAGGTGTAGACGGCTCGGTCATCCATGGCCATCGTCATTGCCTGGCCCTGAGCGGCCGCGGGGCTGCCCCCCATCATGGCCGCGCCGACCAGAAGCCATGACGCCCGTCTCAATCTAATCCTCATCGTGACCCATGTGGGCGTCGGGCTCCATCACGTGGATGACCCTGAACATTCCCGCGTCCATGTGATAGAGCACGTGGCAGTGGAAGGCCCATGGCCCAGGCGCGTCGGCCGTGAACAGGACCGATACGCTCTCCGCTGGTTTCACGTTCACGGTGTCGACCCATGGAATCCCCACTCCCTTGCCGTTCTCGAGCTCCATGAACATGCCGTGCAGGTGCATCGGGTGGCTCATCATCGTGTCGTTCACCAGGATCAAGCGGATGCGCTCGCCGAGCGTCACGTGAATCGGCTCAGCGTCCGAGCTCTTGACCCCATCGATCGACCACTGGAACCGCTCCATGTTGCCAGTCAGATGGAGTTCGATCTCCCGGTCCGGACCGTGCAGCTCGGCGCTCGGATGGAGCGCCTCGATGTCGGCGTAGGTCAGCACCCGCCAGCCGTCCTCCCCCAGTCCCACGCCGGGCTCGGCCAGACGGCTCCGCGTGCTCATCGGCACGGAAGCGTTCCCCTTCCCGTGCCCGTCCGGGCCGTGCATCGTCTCCTCGGAAAGGGTCCCGGGCGGACGCAGGCCCATGGCCATCCCCGGCATCATGTGGCCCTCCTGGCCCGCGCCCATCCCAGGCATCGGGCCCGGCATTCCGCCGGGCATCGCGCCCTCCATACCGGCCGTGTCGGGCTGCATCCCTTCCATGTCCATGCCCGCCATGTCGTGGTCCATTCCCATGTCGGCCATGGTGAGCAGCGGCCGTTCACGCCGCGGCGGCACCAGAGCCTCCATCCCCTCCCGGGGCGCCAGGGTCCCGCGCGCGAAGCCGCTCCGGTCCATGGCCTCCGCGAAGATCGTGTACGCCCGGTCCTCGGTCGGCTCCACGATCACGTCGTACCTTTCGGCGATCGCGATCCGGATCTCATCCGTCTCAATCGGGCACACGTGCTGGCCGCTCACCTGCATCACTGTCATCGGCAGCCCCGGGATACGCACGTCGAGGAACGAGGCCGCGGAAGCGTTGATGAAACGCAGGCGCACCCGCTCCCCCGGCTGGAAGAGGCCGGTCCAGCCGCCGTCGGGCGCGAGGCCGTTCACGAGATAGGTGTACGTGGCCCCGGTGATGTCGGAAATGTCGGTGGGATTCATGCGCATGCTTCCCCACTCGAGTCGATCCCTCACCGTCGCGCCGAGCCCCCTCGCCGCGACGTCCCGGAAGAAGTCGAACACCGTACGCTTCTGGAAATTGTAGTAGTCGGGACGCTTCTTGAGCTTCGCCAGGATCCGGTGGGGGTCCTCGAAGGTCCAGTCCGACAGCACGACGACGTGCTCACGGTCGAAGGGTTGGGGTTCGCCCTCCGCGGGATCGATCACGAGTGGGGCGTAGTGACCCAACTGCTCTTGGAGCCCGGAGTGGCTGTGGTACCAATAGGTGCCGTACTGCCGGATCGGGAAACGATAGGTGAACGTCTCGCCGGGTCGGATCCCCGGAAAAGTGACATTGGGCACGCCGTCCATGGCGTTGGGGAGGAGGATCCCGTGCCAGTGGATGGAACTGTCCTCGTCCAGGCGGTTGGTGACCTGGATGACCGCCTCGTCGCCCTCGCGGAAGCGAAGGAGCGGGCCCGGAATCGTCCCGTTCACCGTCGTCGCTGGCGCCCGGCGACCGTGGATCTGAATCTCCGTCTCCGCGATGGTCAACTCGATCGGACCGTCGGCGCCGTGCAGGACGTCGGGGGCGCCCGGATGAAGGCCGCCTCCGGCGCGCAGGTAAGCAGGAAGCAGACGATCCACTCCCGTCACGGCTGCCGCGGTGCCTCCGTACCGGAGAAAGTTACGGCGGGAGAGTGGTCGGGGCAGTCGACCGCTTCTGGACATGTATGGGTCCCCCCTGGGCCGGGATCGTCCCGTTATGAAACTTAAGACTAGGCAGTCGGGACTGCACTCTAGTGAACCCGGCATGAAGATTCCTTCATCTATATGGCGCTCTCGCGACCGGCACCTTTGCCTGGCCTTCGCAGGGCCGGGCGAGTTCGCGCTCCAGGACCGAATCGTCGCCCGGAGTTGACAACGCCCAGCCCCATTGCTGACGCAGGTGTTCTCGCGCTATGAACACCTCGGGGATCGACAGGAGACGCTATGACAGATCACACCCACCATCAGCACGCTGGCGAAGACGCGGCCAATCAACCGGCGATGCTTCGGGATCCCGTGTGCGGGATGACTCCGAATCCGGACAGTCCCCATCGCTTCTCACACGACGGGGTCGAGTACCGGTTCTGCAGCGCGCATTGCCTCCATCGGTTTGAACAGGCGCCCGCGCGATTCGTTGGCGGTCAACAGAAGCATCACAAGGAGCACGACACCACCATTACCAAAGTGACCTACACGTGTCCGATGCATCCCGACGTCCGCCAGGAAGGGCCCGGGAGCTGTCCACAGTGCGGCATGGCGATGGAGCCCGTGGGCACACCGATCGTCACCGCACGCACCGAGTGGGTCTGTCCGATGCACCCGGAGATCGTGCGCGACGAGCCAGGGACCTGCCCCATTTGTGGAATGGGACTCGAGGCGCGGGTGGTCACGGCCGATGAAGCTGAGGAGAACCCGGAGCTCAAGGACATGTCTCGGCGTTTCTGGTTTGCCGCCATGCTTACCGTTCCACTGGTCGTCGTCGCCATGGGGGATCTGTTGCCGGGACAGCCCATCTCCCAGCTCTTCTCCATGCGGAGCCGGACGCTCATCGAGCTCGCTCTGGCATCGCCGATCTGTCTGTGGTCGGCCTGGCCTTTCTACGTCCGCGCTATTCGGTCGGTTAAGAACCGTAGCCTCAACATGTTCACGCTGATCGGCCTAGGCGTGAGCGTGGCTTACGTCTACAGCGTCATCGCAGCGCTGCTGCCCGACATCTTCCCCGCCTCGTTCCGGGAAGACGGCGAGGTCGCCGTCTATTTCGAGGCCGCCGGTGTGATCGTGACCCTCATCCTGCTTGGCCAGGTTCTGGAGCTTCGTGCCCGCAGCCAGACGAGCCAAGCCATCAGGAAGTTGCTCGGCATGCAGGCCAAGACCGCAAGGCGCATCGGTGACGATGGAAGAGAGGAAGACGCGCCGCTGGAGGAAGTACGTGCCGGCGACCGACTGCGCGTCAGACCAGGTGAAAAGGTGCCCGTAGATGGCGTCGTGCTCGAGGGTGCGAGCTCGGTCGATGAGTCGATGGTCAGTGGGGAGCCCATTCCCGTCGAAAAGCACGAGGGTGATCGGGTCGTTGGCTCGACGGTCAACGGTTCCGGGGGTCTTCTCATGCGTGCGGAGAAAGTCGGCGCGGACACGCTCTTGGCACGCATCGTGGCGATGGTGGCCGAGGCGCAGCGGAGTCGTGCTCCCATCCAGAAGCTCGCCGACGTTGTCGCGGGCTATTTCGTGCCCGCAGTGGTGCTTGTCGCGATTGCCACCTTCGTCGTTTGGTCTCTCATCGGGCCCGAGCCGCGTATGGCCCACGCCCTGATCAACGCGGTAGCAGTCCTTATTATCGCCTGCCCATGTGCTCTCGGACTGGCGACGCCCATCTCCATCATGGTGGCGACGGGCAAGGGCGCCACCATGGGGGTGTTGTTCAAGAACGCTGCGGCCATCGAGGTGTTGCGCAAGGTCGACACGTTGGTCGTCGACAAGACCGGCACGCTCACGGAGGGAAAGCCCAAGCTGGTGAGCGTCGTGATGGTACATGGCACGACGGAAGCCAGCCTACTTCGTGTTGCGGCAACGCTGGAGCGCGGCAGCGAGCATCCCCTCGCCTCCGCCATCGTTAAAGGCGCTGAGGATCGGGATGTCGAGCTCGTGCAGGCGGAGAACTTCCAATCCATCACCGGCAAAGGGGTCCAAGGTCGCGTCGATGGCCGCGACATCGCACTCGGCAATCATGCCCTGATGGATAGCTTGCACATCGAGCCCGGGAAGCTCACGGTGCGCGCCGAAGAACTTCGGAGCGAGGGTCAGACCGTGATGTTCGTCGCGATGGATGGCAAGCTAGCTGGCATCATGGGAGTGGCCGACCCCGTCAAGGAAAGCACGCCCGATGCGATCCGACAGCTACACGACGAAGGCATCCGTATTGTAATGCTGACGGGCGACAACAGGACCACCGCCGACGCGGTCGCACGGAGGCTGGGCATCGACGAGGTCACGGCGGAGGTTCTTCCCGATCAGAAGGCCGACGTGATCAAACGCCTGCAAAGCGAGGGGTGCGTCGTGGCCATGGCGGGCGATGGGATCAACGATGCTCCGGCGCTCGCCCAGGCGCAGGTCGGCATCGCGATGGGCACGGGTACCGATGTGGCGATGGAGAGTGCTGGCGTCACGCTCGTGAAGGGCGATCTGAGGGCCATCGCACGGGCGAGGCGCCTGAGCCGGCGGTCAATGGCAAACATCAAGCAGAACCTATTCTTCGCCTTTGCCTACAACTCCGTCGGCGTGCCGATTGCCGCGGGTGTGCTCTACCCGTTCTTTGGTTTGCTGCTCAGCCCAATCATAGCTGCCGCAGCGATGAGTCTCAGCTCTGTATCGGTCATCAGCAATGCGCTCAGATTGCGAACGGCGGAGGTCTGATCATGGCCATGACACCAATACGGGCGCGGGACGAGGCGCGTCATGAGCACGAGTTGGGCTTTAGACACCGACAACGCCGGCGCCTCGAAAGCCGGCCTACTTCCGAGAGGAACGATCGATGATCATCAGGACCCAAGTGCTGATCCCCTTCGTCCTGCTGGCTACCGCCGGGTGCGACCGTGGTGGGGCGGAGGACGCGCTCCCGCAACAGGAGGCCGCGAAGGTGGCCGACGTCACTCGGGCGGCGACACCCGGGGATGCGCGCACCAAGCCCGTGGTCCACGTCTGGAAGGCCCCCGCCTGCGACTGCTGCCACGGCTGGGTGGAGCACCTGCGCGCGGCCGGCTATCCAGTCGAGGTTGAGGACGTGCTTGATGTGGCCGCCATCAAGCGCGAGGAGGGGATCCCGAACGAGCTGCACGCCTGCCACACCGCGCTGGTGGACGGCTACCTGGTCGAGGGCCACGTCCCGGCCGACGTGGTGGCTCGGATGTTGACCGAGCGGCCCCGAGTAGCTGGCATCGCGGCCCCCGGTATGCCGGTCGGCTCGCCGGGAATGGAGGTGCCAGGCATGCCGGCCCAACCCTACGAGATCTTCACGTTCACGGCGCAGGGGGAGACGAGCGTGTACGACCGGCGGTGAGTAGCGAACAGGGCCGTGCGGCCCCTGGGCGGTAAGGGACCTGGGTAGTCCGACTTACCCACATCAGAAGATAGGGGGCGATCATGGCCTCGAGCGTCATCGTGCGTTCCGTTCCTGGCACGAGGTTCACTCAAGAGGTGGAAGCGGGTAACCACAAGCTGATCGGGGACGAGCCTGTCTCAGTTGGAGGTGATGACCGCGGACCTGGGCCGTACGATTACCTGCTCACTGGGTTGGGCACATGCAAGGCCATCACGATGCGCATGTACGCGGAACGCAAGGGTATCGCGCTCGAGAGCGTCGAGGTGCGCCTCAACCATGGGCGGATTCACTCCAAGGACTGTGAGGACTGCGAGACCCCAAACGCGCTGTTGGACGAGATCCAGGTCCAGATCCTCCTGACGGGGAATCTGGATGAAGCGGATCGCGAGAGGCTCATGGAGATCGCCACTCGGTGCCCAGTGCACCGAACGCTCGTTTCTGAGGTGAAGATCCGGACTACAAGAGCCGTGTGAACCAGGGGCGTCACTCAGCGGGATCACGCCACCAGAGGCAGACCAACAACCAAGAGATCGTCAACGGGCCGTGGAACGCCCGATCGCTGGTCCGTATCCCGACGGCGAACGGGACCGCAAACGCCCCGATAGAAACCAGCCGATGACCCCTCTCGTTCTAGCGGTCCAGCGTCCGCGGGATTTGCACGCCGTCGGGTTTCGCCAGAACTCGCACATTCGAGAAGTGCAGATGGATCCACGCCGTGTGCGGCGGGAAGTTGTTCTGGTCCGGCTGCATCGTGTGGGCGACGAAGTGGAACTCTGTCTCGGTTGGATTTACGAATCCAGTCTTGACGGAAGTCATCGGCGAGTATACAACGCCTGACCTGTTCTCAATCCTTCCGTTCGGGCCACGTGCCTGCTCTGTGAACATTGTGTGGCTACCCACCATGGGTACCACCTCGTCACCGTTGACCCAAATCTTGGCTGGGCCCCAAGTCGCGAAGTAGTTGTAGATAGTGGGCATGACCGGAGCCTCGTTCCCGGTGTCGCCATGGAGCATCACGCCCTCCTCGATTCTCGCACCCTCCATCTCATTCGTGCTCAGCATCTGCACAATGCGAATCGTGCCACTCCATTTAGCGTCCTTCGAGTAGTGGATGGGACCTGACTCCTCGGTGGTTTGAACTTCAACCACGATCCGGCCGGTCCCGTTGCTGGGATCCAGCTCGACCTCCGCCTTCCCGTCCATCCATCGGACGTTGTCTCCGTTGTAGGCGAAGTTGTTTCCGTAGCCTCCGATGATTCGGACGCCTGTGGCCTCAAGTCGCCACGCTCCGGCGGTGGCCTCGGAGATGTCTTGCGGGACGTCAACAGAACTCACCGTCGCGAAGGCCGAAGTCACGCCGAGCGTGGTCGCGAGCCCAAGCCCATGAAATAGCTTAGTCGGGATCTTCATCGTTGAATCTCCAGTCGCTGGATGACCGAGCCTTCTTGCTTGTCTCACCTTCCAAATCGCGTACGAGCGGAGAAGGTTCCCGACTGAGACTCGTCTCAACCAGTGTCCCCATCACCCCCGTGCACGACTTCATGCGGTCGGGGTGAGGGCGCCCAATTCGGCCTTTACGGCATCAGATCGACCCACCAGGTCCTCATAGTCGCCGGCGCCCACGACACCTTCCACAAAACGGCCAAGGACGTCATCGAGCACATTCCGCCTCCCCGCCGCGGTCACGAGCTCGCGGAGCGTATCGTCCGTTTCCATGTCCTCTAGAACGCACCGAGCTGCCGGGCCCGCCTCGATAGAATTCGCGATGAGGTATAGCACTCCGTTCAGTCGAGCAGCCCACTCAAAGGAGCGCCCATGGGGACCCATGATGGCCTCGACAGCCGGCATCTGAGCTTGCGCCGCTTCGGGAAGCTCGGACAATGGGGGCGCCGCCGGCGCCCCACCATCGGGTGCCGCCACGATGACGCGACCAACCATGCCGAACCCGTAGTGGGGTTGGCAGAAGTAGTCGTAGACTCCCTCGATCGTGAAGGCATGCTCGTACTGCGTCCCATCGGTAAGACCGAGCATCCCCGAGTGCCACGACTCTGCCCCATCCGGAATGCGCAGTGGTACGCCCCCAGCCAGCAAGTGGCCATTGTCAGGGTGAAACGCCGTGGCCGTGTGAAAATCACCCATGTTGAGCCAGATCACGCTGGTTCCCGACTCGATTCGCAGTCCGACTGGATCGAACCGGAAGTTCCCTCCGGAGGTCCGAAGCCCTACCACCCTGGGCGGCAGCCTGGCACGCTCATCACCCATCTCCCCCGCGCCGTGATCTGCAAGCCGAAGGCCCCCGCGAGTCACGCCTAGGCCGGTAAGCGTCCCAGCGGTCGCGCCCAGAAACTTTCTGCGACTCCACCCAATCTGCCTCGCCATCTTGTCCCTCCTTCGGCGTAGGTCTGTTTTCTCGAATCCTACGACCTTCGATTTTGAACCTAGGAAATCGAAGAGGGGCGCGGAGAGTTCCGCGCCATGAGAATCTCAGAGCGAGGAGGGATCGGCGACAGAGGAGCAGGATCTCACCGCTGTCTTTCTGGCGTCGAGGAAGCTCCGGCTGCGAACGTGACCCGGGGAACAGATCAGCGGTGTGCCAGTGTTTTACTCGTGGAGAGGCGTCCGTTCAACCGTCGCTCAGCAGATCTGGCGAGTGAGTAGAGCCCTAGCGACCAACAGCAGCGGCGGGCCCGGCTCGAGCCCAAAGGGGGATTGGAGATGGCGGATGAGGTGACACGGGCCCTCGCCCAGCAGGCCCCGCATCGCCAGCTCGAAGTCTCCCTCCGCCAGCCCGTGCAGATACAGCTCCGGAAGCAGAGCACCCAGCTCCTTCGTCCGTCGTGCGAACAACGGCAACACCCGACTCTCGAACCGCTCCTCGACGCCCCGAACCCGAGGGCGTCGGAGCATGATCGTGCCCGAGCTCATCGCCAACCGCCTCGGCTTGCCATATCCGTTGCGGTAGCCCTCGGCCGAGTCCACCGTACTCCTGCGCTCTGACTTCTCCCGGCCTAACAACTCCGTGACTTCCTCCTCCATGATCTGTTGGATGAACTCCTGCGCCTTCTCCCTAACCATCCCCTCGAGCGTCTCCCACATCGGCCTGCTGGACGCACCCTGGGGTCCCGCGATATCCTCTCTCATGAGGCGACGTTCCTTTCCCCGGGCTGTCACCCGGGCTCGCTGGTTTAAATCTCAGCGGAAAGGTACGTCGCCTCTCTTTTTACACACCTTTTGATCCTACCTCCAGCCGCCGCCTGGTCCGGAGTTCCAGTAGAGCCTCGCGTCGCTGGCCAGGAGCGCCTCCTCGTCGCCGTGATTCGGGCACGCCTTCTGGAGATAGACCTGTCCCTCGCGCTCGACCACCCGAGCGGGAACTTTCTCCAGGCAGTGAGAGCACGCGGCGGTCGTGGTTTTTAGTAGGTTCATTGGCCTGCTTCAGGAGCGAGTTGGCTCAGGGGCGATCCCTCGGTGAGGCACTCGTCCTCGACCAGTGGGTCAGCAGAACTCCGGGGAGCCCCGGAACAAAACCTCTTGAGGTTGAGACTAGGGCCTGTTAACACTATCTGAGAGCCTCGACGATGAGCGCAAAGTGGATGAAGGCCGTGAACATCACGTCGAGCTTGTCAAAGCGGGAGAAGATTCTTCTGAAGCCTTTGAGTCGCCGAAATAACCGCTCTATTTCGTTGCGACGGCGATACATGATTCGATCGTACTGCCACGGGCTAACACGGCCCTGTTTGGGTGGCACGACCGGCGTAAACCCCAGCTCCAACACCAATTGCCGTGTTTCGGCCCCCTCGTAGGCCCGGTCCATGATCATCGACACAGTGGAGTGTACCGGCTTCAACATGCGTAGCAGTTCGCGTCCTTCGGGTGCGTCGTGGTTGTGGCCTGGCGATAGCGAGAAGGTTATCGCGGTTCGAGCATCTGCGGCAACCATATGAATCTTGGTGGTCCAGCCTCCACGCGACTTCCCGATGGCCTGCGGGCCGTTTTTTTTAGCGCGCCGGTGCCATCAGCGTGCACTTTGACGATCGTACTGTCGAGCGACAGCGCTTCGATCTTGATCCGGATGATCTGCTCGTCCTGCAGGGCCGCAAAGACACGATCCAGCACACCTGCCCTGGCCCAGCGATTCATTCGGGTGTAGATCGTATGCCAGTTGCCGAAGCGCGCAGGCAACCCGCGCCACTTGCAGCCGTGCTCGGCCACATACAGGATCGCGTTAAGCACTTCGAGATTGGAGAAGCTCACATTGCCGCGCTGACGTGGAAAGCAAGCCTCTATCCGACGATATTGGGACTCTGTGATTTTCATAGCCCCAATATAATACAAATGGGCCTTTAGTGTTAACAGGCCCTAGTTCCGGATCTTCGGATCCGACGCTGTCGTAGACGACCGGATGCGCCGACCCACCCCGCTTGGACGCCATGCCCCCTGATGCCTATCGTGGCGTGGCACACGGAGTCCTGGCGGTGCCCGTCATCTCCGGGGTCGCCCTGAGCGTCTGGTCATTCTGACTCTTGGGTAGCGTTATGAACAATCCTGCGTGAGGTAGGATCAAAAGGTGTGTAAAAAGAGAGGCGACGTACCTTTCCGCTGAGATTTAAACCAGCGAGCCCGGGTGACAGCCCGGGGAAAGGAACGTCGCCTCATGAGAGAGGATATCGCGGGACCCCAGGGTGCGTCCAGCAGGCCGATGTGGGAGACGCTCGAGGGGATGGTTAGGGAGAAGGCGCAGGAGTTCATCCAACAGATCATGGAGGAGGAAGTCACGGAGTTGTTAGGCCGGGAGAAGTCAGAGCGCAGGAGTACGGTGGACTCGGCCGAGGGCTACCGCAACGGATATGGCAAGCCGAGGCGGTTGGCGATGAGCTCGGGCACGATCATGCTCCGACGCCCTCGGGTTCGGGGCGTCGAGGAGCGGTTCGAGAGTCGGGTGTTGCCGTTGTTCGCACGACGGACGAAGGAGCTGGGTGCTCTGCTTCCGGAGCTGTATCTGCACGGGCTGGCGGAGGGAGACTTCGAGCTGGCGATGCGGGGCCTGCTGGGCGAGGGGGCCCCGTTGTCGAAGTCTTCGATTCGGCGGCTGCGGGCGGGATGGACGGCGGAATTCGAGGAATGGTCGAAGCGCTCGCTGGCCGACCGTGAGGTCGTCTACGTCTGGGCGGACGGGATCTACGTGAAGGCGGGGCTCGAGCGGGACAAGGCAGCACTGCTGGTGGTTCTGGGCGCGATGCGAGACGGGACGAAGGAAGTGTTGGCCCTGAGATCGGGCTACCGAGAGTCGGTCGAGTCCTGGTCGGAGGTGTTGCGGGATCTGAAGGCACGCGGCATCGAGGCGCCCCGGCTTCTGATGGCGGACGGTAACGCGGCGATCTGGGGCGCAGTACGGCAGGTATGGCCTGAGGCGGGCGAGCAACGGTGCTGGAACCACAAGATGAGGAACGTGCTGGACCGGCTGCCGCAGCGGGAGCAGAGCGAGGCGAAGGATCTTCTCAGGGCCGTGGTCTACGCACCGAGCCGGTCCGAGGCTGTGAAGGCCCGCGAAGTGTTCGCCAGGCGCTACAGGCCGTGGTATCCGAAGGCGGTGGACGTACTCGAGGACGACTGGGAGCGGATGGTGGCGTTCTACGACTTCCCCGAGGATCACTGGAAGCATCTACGCACGACGAACGTGGTCGAGAGCCCGTTCGCTGCGGTACGGCTCAGGACGACGGCGGCGAAGCGATTCAAGCGGGTCGAGAGCGCTACGGCGCTGATCTGGAAGTCGCTCTTGGTGGCCGAGAAGCGCTTCCGAAGGCTCGACGCTCCTCACCTCCTCAAGGACGTGTTTGAAGGAAGGAAGTTCGAAGACGGAAAGCCCGTCTCAACCCAACAGCGGAAGAATGCCGCCTGATACGTTTACACACCTATTGACCCAACCTCCTCTCCGCCGGGGCGTTCCGCGATGTGACGCTGGTCACGAGTCCGCGCCGTGGCGGGCTCGGCGCGGGCCTCCTGCGACGGCCGGTCCTCGCTGCGTCCGCGGTCGCCGTGCTCCTGGTCGCGGCCGTCGCTCTGGTCCTCCGACCCTGGGGCCGGACGCTCGAAGTGGCCGAGTTGAGCGCGCTCGCGAGCGAGGGGCGCATCGCCAGCGCGCGTGTCACCGAGGGGGGAATCGAGGGCAGTCTGGACGGGGGGCCGCTGCCGGGCTCCCCCTTTCGGGTGTCGCTGCCGGTCGAGTCCATTCCCGGCACGGTCGGTGTGATGCGAGCGGCCGGGGTGGATGTGGACGCCTCGCTGGAGGTGGACAGGTTGATCACGCGCGCTGCATCCGCGCAGGCCCTGACGCGCTACTACGGGTTCGACGGCGACGACGTGCGCGCGTACGCGGAGCGCGCGGCGGCCCTCGATTGGGAGAATGAGGAAGCGAGGTCGCTGCTCCGGAAGGTCGCGGAGCGGATGGCGTGGGACGCCGAGGCCGCGCTCGCGGAGGGGAACGCCGAGCAGGCGCAGGAGCTCGCGCGGGCGTGCCTGGTGCTGGTGCCGGATCACCCCCGCTGTCTGGCGACTCCCGGCGCGGTCTGAGTCTACTTGGCTCCCGGCCCACGCCCGAACGACTGTTTCTGGACAGAGGATCGCGACACAGGGCATAATCTGCCCAAGGTCAAACGCTCCGGGAGGTGGCGCGGAACATGCCCCAGCTAACGCTCGTGCTCGGTCGCAAGCCGATGCAGGTCTACGATCTCGATCAGACGACGGTTCGCATCGGTCGGGAAGCGGGGATGGACATCATCATCGACAACCCCTCCGTGTCACGCGCCCAGGCCGAGCTGCGAAAGGAGGGGGACGGTTGGACCGTGACGGATCTCGGTTCCGCGAACGGAACGTTCCTGAACGGTGACCGCATCGCGTCGACCCGACCGCTCAAGGCCGGTGACGAGATCGGCATCGGCAAGTTCTCGATCCTGTTCGAGAAGACCGTAGCCGCCGCACCCCAGGCCTCCGCCGCGCCGCCGCGCGCGCCCACGGACGAGCATCAGGGCACGATGCAGATCAAGGCCCACGAGGTGACGAAGCTCCTCGACGACTACTCCAAGCAGCGGCGCGCGCACATCGAATGGGAGTCGGGTGGGCAGAAGGGCACGCACCACTTCACGGACGCATCCGCAGTACTGATCGGAACGGACGACCTGTGCGACGTCCGGGTCCCAAAGGGTCCCAAGCATCACCTCTTGGTCATCCGCAAGGACAAGGGGTGCGAGATCAGGAACCTGGCGTTGCTCGGGAAGATGAGGGTAGGCGGGTCGGCGGCCAGGAAGGCCCGCCTCAAAGACGGGGACGTCGTGGAGATGAGCGGGGTGAAGCTGACCTTCGTGGGGGACCTGGCTGGTTCCTGATCGTCAGCGAGCGAGGAGCAGCACTGCGGTAGCCGCCACGGCTAGGAACGCCAGCAGGGTCGCGATCGCGAGTGGTCCGAAAGCCCGCGCTGGCCGCGGCGGGTCGGGAGTGTAGCTCGGAGCATCCTCCGGTATCGGTGAGTCGAGCGGCTCCATTCGGAGCGTCGCCGCACCCCCCTGGGTGCTTCCCTGGCCGGCTGGCGCGGGCGTCCGTCGTGGCACCCGTCCTTGCTCCGCCACGACCAAGGTGATGTTGTCGTCGCTACCCGCATCGTACGCTGCCGACACCAGCGCACTCGCGGCGTCCTTCGCGTCGGTCGAGGTGGCGAACGACTCGAAGAGTCGTCCCTCGTCCAGTGCCTTGAAGAGGCCGTCGGAGCAGAGGAGCACGGCCGTGTCCTCTTCGAGCCGGACGGGGCCGAAAAGGTCCACCTCCACCTCTGCGTCGATGCCGATCGATCGGGTCAGTACGTCCTTCCAGGGCGACTCGAGCGCTTCGGCTTCGGGCTGACCGCGCTTGACCGCCTCGGCGACGAACGAGTGATCGTCGGTGATCTGGCGGAAGCCGTCCGAAGTGACCAGGTAGGCACGGCTGTCCCCCACGTTGGCGATCAGGAATTCGTTTCCCTCGACCAGCGCGGTGACCAGCGTCGTACCCATCCCCTGCTTACCGGGCTCGGAGCCTGCCTTCGCGTGGACTCGCCGATTGGCCCGCCGGCATCCCTCGTCGAGTGTTTCACCGGACGTGACGGATTCGCGGAGCACCTCCAGCGCCAGCGCACTCGCGACCTCTCCGGCTGCGTGGCCGCCCATTCCGTCCGCGACCGCCAGGAGGACACGACCGTCGTCGAGGGTCTCCGTGAGGAAAGAGTCCTCGTTGTAGGGGCGGCGCCCCTGAACGGACTCAGATGCGAGGTCGAGGCGCAATCTCGACGAGCTCAATGGGGAGACGAGAGTCTTCTGGCCAGGTATATACAGATAGGACGCAGCCGACCCGGGAACAAGGCGGCCTGGGTTGAGCGTGGTATCGGTGCTCGGCCGGCAGAAGGACATTCGCCGGACTCCGCGGGCTCGACCCGAGGATCGACTGCCTCGTGCGCTCCGGTCGCGAAGTCAGTCCAGCAGCAGGATCTCTGCTAGCGTCTGGAGCTGATCGGCGAGGACGTTCCAGTCGATTCCGAGCGTCGCTCGCGCCGTCAACTCGGACTCCGTGATCAGGCCGCGAACCAGGTAGACCTCGAGGATGGGCCGGGCACGGGCCTGATACTCGGCTGCCAGCTCTTGGGACTCTCCCAGGTACTCCGACTTCCCGAGGTCCATGTCGGCCTCGTAGCGACCTGCCCGTACGTCCGCGCTCAACTGCAGTGTGAGCGTCCTCAGTTGAGCGTTTGGAATGGTCACGGCCATGCTCGATTCAGAAAGAAACGAGGGCAGGTTGGTGACGACCTTGGCGGTGCGCACTCAGCGGTGCAAGAGCTTCGATGACGAGATCAGCGTCCGTGCGCTAGAAAGGCAATTCCTGGCGGTATTGGACGAACAGGTAGGGGTGGGCGCCCTCTTGTGTCGGCGCCTCGGCGTAGATGCTGATCGGGGGGAAGCCGATCTCCCCAACCCATGTGTTCGTGCCCGCTCGGGTCCTCCGGAACCCGCCGACCATGATCGTGGGCAGTACGCGGCCGACGATATAGCCGGCCAAACCCGTGCGCGTGACCTGCCGGCGCTCCGACGACAGCCTCGAGAACGCGCGTACCGGAAACACGCGCGCGTCGAGCGTGATCTCGCGGATTCCATTCGTGACTTCGTATCGGCCGGTGAGCACCCCTGCGCCCGACGTGTACTCATGCAGTAAGCGCGGCGGCAGCACGTAGCGCGTGATGTCGCCCACCGCCTCGAACGTCTTCCGGTGCGGAAACTGGTCCATCCCGAACTGACCCCAGACGGTGAAGTGGTTGAAGTTGGCGCGGTCGACCACCATGAGCTCGGTGTAGTAGCGGTCGCCACTTCTGCGATCGGCCCTAAACCGGGCACCGGGAGCAGCGCCGCGCTGCGTCGGATGCCAGGTGGCTGCAAAGTGCCCGAGGTCCACGCCGAGCGATCCGCGTGCTCCCCCGAACGCGGCGCTCCAGCGCGCTCCCTTCAAGTAGAGCGCGGCGTGGCCGATCGCATTGCCGTTGCGGTCGCCCCCACCGAACGCGATCTCCGCGTCAGGGCTGCGCAGTTTCAGGTAGAGCCCCGCGTAACGGTCGTCGCCCCGCTCCACGCTTCCCCCGAGCATGGGAATACCACGGCCGATCTCGAACGCAGCGCCGAAATCGGTACGATCGGGGCGGTCCTCGAGGAAGAGCGAAACGTAGCCGTCCACACCCAGAGCAGAGCCGGGGATCCTGATGCCTACTCGTTGAAAGGGATCATCGTCGAGCTCGCGCTCGGCACGCAGCACCGGGACGGTGCCGTCGTATACCTCGATGCGCGAGGTCGTCCTCAGGTTCTTGCGTTCGATCTCCAATTCGGCGCTGCGCTGGGCCACTGCGGGGGAGGGAGCCCAGGCGGCGGCGACCAGGAGGGCCGCGACGCATCGGCGGGGCGACAGCCGGCGTATCACTCGGGGTCCATTCGGTGGGAGGGGTAGAATGCCGCGTTGTCGGAGCCGAGGGGCAGCGCCCTGGCCCCCTAGCGGGACAGCCAGTAGGTGAACTTGATCGACAGGGAGCGACTATCCACCTGCGGTCCGCCTGGGAGCCCGGTTTCCCACGCTTGGTTGTACACGATGTACAGGTCGCTGCCGGGCCGGTAGATCGACCAGAGAAGCAGATTCAGGTTGGTCAGGTTCCGGTCGTCGTTGTACTGCACGAACGCCTTCAGGAAGAGCGTGGGCGACACCGAATAGGTGACGCGCGTCTTGAGCGTAGTCGTAGCGTATCTGGGGCTGTTCGGAAGCGTGATGCGGTTGCGGGTGAGGTTGTTCTCGATGAGGAGCGTCTTCTGGGCGAGAACGTTCAGGTTCGCGCTCAGAGTCAGTCGCCGCCCACCGTAATAGCCTCCGAGGTCCGCCCCTGCTCCGCCGTAGAGCCGCCGGCTGTCGTCGGTGCCGAAGTCCGTACTGAGCGCGGTGAAGGAATAGCCACCGGGAGCGACCGTATTGGGCCCGATGTTGAAGGGCGAGTCCAGAAGATCGTACTCGTTGGACAAGCGCAGGTTTACGTTCGAGTCGTCGTTCCGCTGAAGCGAGAAGCTCAGCTCACGGGCGCGCGTTCGAAGCGTGCCCTGATGGTCCTCGATGTAATCGAGGTCGGCGCCGAACGAGAGTTGGCGAACGCCGGGCCATCCAGGGCGCGGTGTCCAGCCCGCACCGAGACGGGTGCGCCGAATGTCCACCCGGGGGATGAAACCCATCTCGGCGTTGAAGTTCTCTTGAATGTCGGTATGGCTGCCCCGGAGACCGAACAGGTCTCCGGTCCAGTCGACGCTGAGAACGCCCGCCAGGTCACGACCCTCGATCCCGGGCGAGAAGGTCTTCGCGAACAGCGAGGTGACGCGCACGTTGTTTGGTAGCGTGAACACGCCGTCGATTCCAAGGCTCCGGTTGTAGGCATTCCCCCCTACCGAGCCTTGTCGATTGAGGGCGATGAGGCCGACGCTTGAGGAGTTGAGCACGTTGCGCTTGAGCCGCGCGACCGTGTAGTTGGCCCGCGGGATCCGGACGGTCTGGTCGCCGTCGACGTAGCTGGTGGCGTCGGTCTGGACGTTGAGCAATCCCACTGTGGAGGCACCTCGGCTCCCGGTCAGCCGCCCGCCCGCGAGGATCGGGACCGCCTGGCCGGCGGCGCTGAGGCCGATCCTGCGGCTGTAGAAGAGGGACAGGGACCCATCCTCCTCCCCGCGGTCGGTGCTTCCTCCGATAATTCCGTCTTCGGCGCCGTAGGCGAACGTGCCCGTACCCTCGGTGAAGAACTTGCGCCTCTCGGGGAAGCGTAGGCCGAAGCGGGTGAGGTTGACGATCTCCTCGTCAGCCTCGACCTGGGCGAAGTCGGTGTTGAAGGTCAGATCGGCGCTGGTGGTCTGGCTCAGGCCGATCCTGAAATCCGCGCCGACCTCGCTTCTCCAGTCGGTCAGTGTCGGTTCCTCTGCTTCGAGATCGCGCACGACTCCCGGCGCGAGGAACGGTATGAATTCGAATCGACGGCGGGGCTTGAGCTCGTCCAGGCCCAGTAGTAGGCCGCCGCCCTCTGCCCGGCTGCCCGCCCCCGGCCCCCATTCACGGGGGAGCGGTACGAACGAGGATTCTTCTCGAATGTGCATGACGATGCGCATGACGTTGACACCCCACACTTGATCGGGCCGATCGCGGAACCGGAGCTGGCTCAGCGGGATCGCGAACTCGGAGTACCAGCCCTCGTCGTCGACCGAAGTCTGGACCTCCCATACCGAGTCCCAATCAAAGTTCAACATGTTCCCATTGTCGCTCGAGAACGCGTCCTTCATGGCAGCGAGCGGATTGGTGCTGAAGTAGAAGAGGTTTCGGTGGTCGTGGAAGGTGTCGAACGTGACCCGGACCGCGTCTCCTTTACGCAGGCCCGAATCGCGCTCCAGCTCGCTCGCTATCACACCACCCTCATGGGGCTCGAACGCCCATATGGCGATGTATATGCGGGCATCGTCGTAGACGATCCGGAACGCTGTGCGA
Organism: Longimicrobiales bacterium; assembly: GCA_965237965.1. Classification (GTDB taxonomy): domain Bacteria; phylum Gemmatimonadota; class Gemmatimonadetes; order Longimicrobiales; family Gaopeijiaceae; genus UBA2988. Next base: position 913,501 of record CBDEGT010000003.1, on the reverse strand, counting down.
TGCGTGGAGGGCGCACCGACGTCGGGATCTCGCTGCGTGAAGTCACCGAAGGCGGGAGCGCGCTGCCACGCGTCGTCGTCCAGGCGCCCGTCGACGCGTGGCGCGACACCCTCGGGGAGCCTCACGGCGAGCGCCCGGAAGTCGTGCGGGTCCAGCGTGCTCATGTCGATCACGCCGTTCGCGTCGCGCTGGGTGCTCGGAGACGGGACCTCCAACCGGGGGACCGCGGCCTTTTCGGGCGTTTCGGCGGTCGATGGCTCTCCGATCAACTGGGCCCGGGCCGGCTGGACGCTCGCCACCAGGAGAGCGATCGGGACCGTGACCGAAGGGAGAAAAGCCGCTCGTCCACGGCTACGCGCGTCGGCAGTCAGCATCCTGTCACGTGTTCGGGCGTTCCGGTCGGCCGATCGGCAGTGAGATTCGCCATGGACGTGAACATATCGTAATAGAGCAGACCCCGAGCCCTGGAGGCGCCGGCGAGCGGCGCCCGGTTGCGTCTTCAGGGCATGTCACTTCGCTCGGTTCCGTGGATCTGCCGCGTCAGCGCCGGAACGAGACCCATCGAACGAGCGTAGGTCGCGAGCTGCCCGCGGTGGTAGTCCTCGTGGGAGGCGGCATAGAACGCGTAGGTGATACGGCTCCACGTGCCACCATCGAAACGGCGGATGGCGGTCGCCATGTGCTTCTCGCCTGCACCGCGGATCCTGCTCAGATTGACGTCGTGCGTACGCTCCAGAGCGCCGCGCAACTCCGCCGGTGTCATCTCCTCGGGAAGGTCGCCGGCGTGCGCATGCACATGCTCGCCGGGGGGACGTCGCTGGAAGTCTCCGTCCGCATCGGCCGCCTCTCCCACGAGCATTGCGGCGGCCTGGATCATGTGTTTCACGAGCTCGGCGACGCTCTTGGCGTTCGGATGGGGTCGGTAGTCCCAGCGGTCGTCGGGGATGTTGCCTGCTTCGGCGATCGTTCCCTTGCGGGAGAATTCCAGCACTTCGATCGCGTCTTCCAATACCGAGGGGTTCTCGCTCATGGACGTGTCTCCTGTGGGCTGATTCGGTGCACCGTGCCGCAGCCTGCGGGCCCGAGCTTTGGGCCGACGCCCGCCATCGCCAGAGGCAGCGGGGCCGAGCGACGGCTCGAGCCGGTTCCGCCGGGATTCTAGGTGCCGGCCGTCGGAGTTGAAACGGTCCGCTTGTCACGGGACCGGGTACCGGGCCTACCTTGAACGACGTGTCCCTCGCCCTCGAAGCCCGGAACGTGGTGCATCGCTACCGCGGCACGGTGGCGCTCGACGGCGTGTCCGTCGACGTACCAGCCGGCGGGATGGTCGCCCTCGTGGGAGAGAGCGGCTCGGGAAAGACCACCCTCCTCCGCTCGTTCAACCGCCTTGTCGAACCCGACTCGGGCACCGTGCGCGTCGGCGGCGACGACGTGCGTGAGACGAGCCCGATTGCTCTGCGTCGACGCATCGGCTACGTCCCGCAGCACGGTGGGCTCCTCCCCCACTGGACGATCCTGCGCAACGTGGCGCTCGTTCCCAGGCTCACGGGTGCCGTCGACGGTGACGCCGCCGCGGCCGACGCGCTGGCGCGGGTGGGCCTCGACGCCGACCGCTTCGGTCCCCGGCTACCGCGGGAGCTCTCTGGAGGACAGCGACAGCGCGCCGCTATCGCCCGAGCGCTTGCCGCTCGCCAGGAAGCCGTACTCCTGGACGAACCCTTCGGTGCGCTCGACGCCATCTCCCGCGGTGAGGCGCACGAGGCTTTTGCGCTCGTACGACGGGAGATCGGGTTCACCGCGCTCCTCGTGACGCACGACCTCGCCGAGGCCGCTCGCCTTGCCGACACGATCGTGGTGATGCGCGCCGGTCGTGTCGAGCAGACGGGAACGGTCCTCGATCTCCGCCGCGCGCCGGCCACGGAGTACGTGGAAGCGCTCTTCGCGCGTGCTGAGGCCACAGCTGCTGCGCTGAAGCCCGCATGAGGGCGCTTCGCGGAGCACTATACGGGCTCCTGCTGCTTTCGCTCACCGTTGGGGCGGCAGTACACGCACAGGAAGCGTCGGACCCTGTCGTGGTAGCGTCGAAGCCCTTCGGTGAGTCGTATTTTCTCGCCGAACTTTTCGCGCAAGTCCTGGAGTCGCGAGGGATCGCGGTGGAGCGTCGCCTCGGGCTCGGAGCTACCGAGATCGCCTTCGGTGCTCTGCAGACGAACGCGGTCGACGTCTATCCCGAGTACACCGGGACCGGCCTGCTGGCGATCCTCCAGGACTCGTTGACCCCTGAAATGAGGGCCGATCCGCGTGTCACCTTCGCGCACGTACAGCGTGAGTCCACCGAGAGGTTCGGCGTACGTTGGCTTCCCCCGCTCGGCTTCCAGAACGGCTATGCGATTGCCGTTCGCGACGAAACTGCAACGCGCCTGGGTCTGCGCACGCTGTCGGATCTGGCGCGAAACGGCGGTGAGCTCGTTGGGGGGCTGACGTCCGATTTCCTCGGCCGCCCCGATGGACTGCCGGGGCTCACTCGTGAGTACGGCCTCCGGCTGCGCGAGGTGCGGCCCCTCGCCCCTGCAGTGAAGTACACCGCGCTTGTGGAGCGGGCGGTTGACGTGATCGACGGGTACTCGACCGACGGCCTGCTCGCGAGATACGGTCTCGTCACACTCGACGACGACCGGAACTTCTTCCCGCCGTACGAGGCCGCGGCCGTGGTGTCGCCCCGTGTGGCCGCGACGCGCCCCGATGTCGTGGCGGTGCTCACGCTCCTCAGCGGCCAGCTGGCCGAGCGCCGGATGCGTGAGTACAACCGTCGTATCGAGGTGGATCAGGAGCCGATCACGTCTGTCGCGGCAGCGGCGCTGCGTGACCTCGGGCTCGCCTCCTCGAACGCGTCAGGGGGAGACGAATCCGATGCGGCGCGACGCTCCGGCTCCCCGACGGGTGGGCTGGTGGCGTACTTCTGGTCGCGGCGCGCCGACACCGTGCGTCATGCGTCGAGGCATCTAGAGCTCGTGGGCATCGCTCTTCTCGCAGCCGTGCTCGTCGCTGTCCCCCTCGGCCTCGGACTCGAGCGTACGCGTAGGAGCGCCGAGTGGGTCGTGGGCGCGCTCGGTGTAGTTCAGACCATCCCGAGCATCGCGCTGCTGGCCTTCATGATTCCCCTCTTGGGCGTCGGCGTGAAACCCGCGCTCGTCGCGCTATGGCTGTACGCGCTCTATCCGATCGCGCGCAACACGTACACCGGCGTGCGCGACGCAGACCCCGAGGCAGTGGAGGCATGCGAAGCCATGGGGGCGACCCCGTGGCAGCGGCTGGCGTGGGTGCGGCTCCCGCTGGCTGCACCGATCGTCCTCGCGGGCGTTCGTACCGCGGCGGTCATCACCGTGGGTGCCGCGACGTTGGCCGCGTTCATCGGCGCGGGCGGGCTCGGCGACCCCATCGTGACCGGTCTCGCGCTTGCCGACTCACGGCTCGTGCTCTCGGGCGCCGTTCCCGCAGCGCTCCTCGCGATTCTCGTGGACGGGTTGCTCGCGCTCGTGGAACGTGCGGTGACGCCGGCCCATCTCCGGGCAGTCACCGCGCGAGACTGATCCAGGTCGGCGGGCGTCAGGTGCCAAATCCACAGGGAAGCCCGTCCACGGCGTGGACCATCCCTGCCCGGTGGGCGCGCGAGGCAACCGGGGGCTGCGCGACGCAACCGGGGGCTGCGCGAGCGCTAGCCGCCGACGAGCTCCCGGCAGGACTCCAGGGCCGAATCGAGAAAGGCGCGCACCTGCCGTTCTTGCGCGGCCGCATCTCCGGTGACCTGCGATCCCGTCAGAACCGCACCGATCCACTCGTGCGTGTGCCACTGGCCGCCGCCCGCGAGCTCGGCCGTGAGTCGGTCAGCGCGCGGGCTCGGGTAGGCGTTCACGTAGAAGTACGGCTCGTCGTAGTAGGTGTCTCCGGGCCCGAACCCGGCGCCCGTGGAGCCGCCGCCGTCGTAACTGACCAGGGTCGCCATGTCGAAGTGGTGCGGCCAGACGCGCACTTCCGACGCTCCCGGTACGTCGCACGCCACCCGGCCGAGCGCGATCGCCGCGTTGCCGAACCACCCAACGAGCTCGTCGAAAGCTCCCACGTTGTCGATCTTGAATTTCGCGCCCGCCGCTACAGGGTGCGGTGGTAGCTCGTAGTGCCGCTCGAGCGTGTAACGCGCACCATCTAATCCCTTGGAGCCGATCGCTGCACGCACGCGCTCCAGCGCCGCTTCGAGGGTCAGCCCGCTGAGCGCGACCACGTCCGTTACGGTGCCCCGACGGGTGGCGACGAGCGTGAGGTCACGCACGCCGACCCCGAGCGCCACCGCGCCATCCGTGCCCATGGCAGCGCGCGACATCAAGGCTCCCAGCGTCGCATCCCAGCCCAGATTCGTGTGACCGTCATCGGCCTCATGTTCGAGGTACGAGATGCCGAGCGCCGTCATGAACTGCGCTGCGTAGTGCAGTTGCAGGCGGGCATCGGAAAGGGATCGGGCGCGACCCGGATCGGTCGGCTGCCAACGGGGCGGGGAGGCGGGGGTCATCGTTATTCCCGCGGCAGGGGTCGGTGATCTCACTGTTCGAGGGCTCGTAGGCTCACATACCCCACGCTCGCGGAGGATCCATCGCCGCAGGCGGTCAGGGTGGCGACAACTGTGAGTGAGAGAAGCGTCACCGGGCGACCCTCAGGAAGATCCGGGAAGGTGAACATCATCGCTGCACGTCCTCCATTGCGTTGCGGTTGCCCCCCAAAGCCGCTGTGTCGGCCGCAAGGTTCCGGGGGACGGCCTTGGCCCCGCTTGTACCGATCGGGCGCACGTCAAAGCTGACCGGAGGGTGGGTTGGGCCGCGGCAGGGCTGTCGCCTTGCCTATCCTCCCACCGTGGTTTCCCTTCTCCCGATGGCAAGGCCCAGGTTCGCCCGGCTCGAGAGGAATCTCCGCCTGTTCGATGTCTACGTGATATCGACCGGCGCGATGATCAGCTCGGGGTTCTTCCTCCTCCCCGGCCTCGCCGCGTCGTACACCGGCCCCTCGGTGGTTCTCGCGTACGTCCTCGCCGGCCTTCTCGTTGTTCCTGCCCTAGTGAGCCAGGCGGAGCTCGCCACGGCGATGCCGCGGGCCGGGGGCGCCTACTACTTCCTGGATCGGACGCTTGGCCCGCTCGTGGGGACCATCGGCGGCATCGGTACGTGGCTCACGCTCGTCCTCAAGAGTGGCTTCGCGCTTATCGGAATGGGTGCTTATCTGCAGCTCGTGCTCGACGTTCCGATCTTACCAACAACGATCGCGGTCACCGTCGTCTTCGCGCTGCTCAACATCCTGGGTACCAGAGAATCGACCGGCATGTTGCGGGGTCTCGTGATCGCGCTGTTGACGATTGTGGGTTTCTTTATCGTGCACGGGGTCGTGGATGTCATCGCGTCACAAGGGTCGGTCTTCCCTGCTCGGCGCTTCACCCCGTTCATGACGAACGGGGTCGACGGGATGCTTTCGACCATAGGGCTGGTGTTCGTTTCGTACATCGGCCTCACCAATGTCGCGAGCCTCGCCGAGGAGATCGAGGACCCTGAGCGGAACATCCCGCTCGGCATGGTGCTGGCTCTGGCAACCGTTACCACGGTGTACGCTGTCGGGGTTTATGTCATGGTGGCCGTGCTCGGCGTTCCGGTCCTGAGCGAGAGCCTCACTCCGGTCGCGGATGCAGCATCCATGTTCACCCGATGGTTACCTGGTAGCCTCGGACTGTGGCTCATGGTCGGTGCGGCCATCGCAGCGTTCGTCGCGATGGCGAACGCAGGCATTCTCGCGGCGTCTCGGTACCCGCTCGCCATGGCGCGGGACCGACTTTTCCCGGATGCGTTCTCCATGACGGGGCGCTTGGGTACGCCGGTACTCTCGATTCTCTTCACGTGCGGACTCCTCATCGTCTTTCTGTTGCTTCTGGACGTCGAGGGCGTGGCGAAGCTCGCGAGCGCGCTCCAGCTGCTGATTTTCTGCCTGATCAACGTGGCGGTGATCGTGATGAGGGAGAGCCACATCGAATCGTACGATCCGGGGTTTCGCTCGCCGTTGTACCCGTGGATGCAGCTCGCTGGCGTGATCGTTCCGCTCGTACTGGTGGCTGAAATGGGCTGGCTCCCCGTGCTCTTTTCGATGGGGGTGATCGCCGCCTGCTTCGGGTGGTACACGTACTACGCGAGCAGCCGCATCGAGCGGGAAGGTGCGTTGTATCATGTGTTCGCCCGCCTCGGGAGACGCCGCTTCGAGGGGCTGGAACAGGAACTCCGCGTGATCATGAAGGAGAAGGGAGCCCGCGCCGCGGATCCGTTCGACGAGGTCGTCGCTCGCGCTCTCGTGCTCGACGTTTCGGAGAAGACGCCTTTGGACGATCTGATACGGAACGCGTCCATTCAGTTGGCGAGCCGTCTGCCAGCGACGAGTATGGAGTTGGAGGAGAGTTTCACCCGCGGCCTGCAGATGGGTGGCACCCCGGTTGCGCATGGGGCGGCCCTGCTCCACATGAAGTTGTCGGACTTCGATGCGTCCGAGCTGCTCGTAGTACTGTGTCGATCTGGCTTGGTTGTCGACGCGGCTGCCGGCGAGGCGGAACAGGAAATCGCACGCGAAGGCGCGGTAACCCCGATTCAGGCGATGTTCTTCCTCGCCAGCGGAAAGGCCGACCCGGGCCGACATCTTCGAATCCTCGCCCAGATCGCCAGTCGTGTGGAGGAGGAAGGGTTCTTGGCGGAGCTGCTCGGTGCGGCCGACGAGCAGAAGCTCAAGGAGATCCTCCTACGGGATGATCGTTTCCTCTCCCTGCGGATCGAGTCCGGCCGCCGCTCCGAGGTGCTCGATGGGAAGGCCCTGCGCGATCTCTACATGCCGGACGGAACGCTGGTCGCGCTGATCCGACGCGGTGACGAGTCGATCATACCCCGCGGCGGGACCGTGCTGCGGAAGGGAGATCGCCTGACTTTCATAGGGGAACCCCGAGGGGTTCGGGCACTGTCTGAGCAGTTCGGCGATGGCAGCCGCTAGGCGTGTGAGCGAGGGTTGCCGATGGAGCGCCGGGTTGCCCTGAGCCGGCGTATGAAGGCCGTGGGTCTTACGGCTTGATCAGGTACGCGAGCCCGATGACTTCCATCCCCGGATTCCAGTCTCCCAGCCCTGCGTTCGAGAGGTGGTAGAAGAAGAGGACGATCGAATCCTGGCCGAACGACCTCAGCTCCAGTTCGACCCCCGAACGGAACTGCACGACGTTTCCGAGATCTACGGATCGGCCCTTTCCGTACGCGCCTACAGCGAAGGTCGGTGCGACCGTACCCCGGGTGCGGATGGAAACGGGTAGCTGGAGGCCCAGGTACCCATAAGCCCCTTCAGCGGAAGTGAGCATGGCCCCGGCGTGTGGCCGGAGCCACGGAGTGAACGCCCAGGGCGGCTGGTACGCCAGCTCGAGGGCAGCCCCATGCCCCAGCCGCCCCGAAACGTCGAAGAGCGACATTCCCATGGCGAAGCCGTCCTCTGTGGCCGTGTGGTCCTGACCGCGGACGGGTGCAGCTGCAGCCAGAGAGAGAAGCAATGCCAGCAGACAAGAGCGGGGTGACGTCATTGCGGCGGCCCGAGGAAGCTGAATGAGGCAGGCATACAGAGGGTTTGATCGGGTCATCAAGGCAGAAACCGCTCCGTTGCGTGTAGCGATGATGGCAGCATAGTGCCGACGTACCCGCGAGTCACGTCCGTGGCAGACTTCGTTCCAACAATCCCCGGATCTTGCAGGATTGTTCCCGGTCTTCGGGTACACAAGTCACGACCCGCCCGAGCCCAGGAGCACGGCTGAGTGCCGCTGCACTTTCTCGAGTGCGGCGGGTTCTTTCGCTCCGGCAGCCACCGCTAGATCTTACCCGATTGCCTCATCCCGATCTGGGCTACGTAGCACAAGGGTGAGGAGGGAGCCGGTCCACCGCGTGGGGGGATTGAAGACTCCACAGGCAGGGCCGTGAAGGCGTCTTCGTCTGAAGTCCCTGGCCCGTCGCGCGGAGTTGCCCGGAGTGGATACCGAGGTTCGCCTGAGCCGCGAGATGCGGCTGGTCGACATCACCATGATCGGTGTCGGTGCGATGATCGGCGCCGGCATTTTCGTTCTTACCGGTATCGCCGCGGGAGTAGCCGGTCCCGGGCTCCTCATGGTCTTCTTCCTCAATGGCCTGGTTGCCTTTCTTACGGCGGCCGCGTATGCCGAACTCGGTAGCGCAGTGCACGGAGCAGGGGGCGGCTACCTCTGGATCAAGGCCTCTCTGCCCGATCCGAGTGGCTTCCTCGCTGGGTGGATGGACTGGTTCGCCCACGCCGTGGCGTGCTCGCTGTACGCCCTCGGCTTCGGGGCATACTTCCACGAAGTCTTGGTCTTCGCGGGTGTAAGTGAGTTTTCCACCCCGGTATTCGATCCCGAAATCTGGTTTGCGGTGTTCGCGTGCGTACTGTTCGCGACCATCAACTATCGGGGAGCTTCCGAGGCGGGAAAGGCCGGGAACGTGGTCACGATCGGCAAAGTGGCGATCATCGGCGTCTTCATCGCCGCCGGACTCCTGGTGATGTCCCAGCGGCCAGGTTGGGAGGCTTCGTTCACCCCCTTTTTCAGCAATGGATGGGCCGGAATTTTTTCTGCAATGGGCCTCACCTTCATCGCGTTCGAGGGCTACGAGATCATCGCTCAGACCAGCGAGGAGGTCGAGGACCCCAAGAGGAACATACCCAGGGCCGTTTTCCTTTCGCTCTTGATCGTGATCCCCGTCTACCTGCTCGTTGCGCTCGTGGCGATTGGTGCGGTAGACCCTCCATCTGGAATTGCGATCACGGACTACCTTGGTCAGTCGGGAGAGACCGCGCTGGTAACCGCAGCCGACCAGCTCTTCCTCGGAGGAGCGGTCGTCATCTTGGTCGGAGGGCTGCTGTCTACGCTTTCGGCTCTCAATGCCACGATCTACTCGTCCTCTCGCGTAGCCTTTGCGATGGCCCGAGATGCGAGCCTCCCCAAAGTCATGGCGCGGGTCCACGCGGTGCGGGGCACTCCCCACTACTCGATCGTTCTTTCCGCACTGCTGATCATCGTGATGGCGGTCGCGCTTCCGATCGAGGAGGTCGCGGCCGCTGCCAGCGTGATGTTCCTTCTGCTCTTCGGCGGGGTGAACATTGCCCTCATCAGACTTCGCAAGCTCCGTCCGGACCTCGACCGCGGCTACAGGGTTCCTTTCGTCCCGCTAACCCCCATACTGGCAATCCTCGCGATGCTCTTCATCGCCGGGTTCATGTTCATCGACTATCCGATGGCATGGTTGGCAGCCGGGGGTTGGATCGCTGCCGGGGTCTTCTTCTACTACGGCTACAGCCGGACGAGAGAGGCGGCGTTCCTCGAGCGGGTGCGTTGGATGGAGCGGTTGGAGAAGAAAGAGTACAAAGTGCTCGTTTCCGTCTCGAGCCCGGCCACGGTTCAGAGTCTGGTGGAAGTCGCGGTAGCGATCGCTAGAAGGCATAACGGGCAGCTGCTCGTGATGAGCGTGGTGGAGGTTCCGGAAGGCGCTTCCCTCCTGACTGGCCGGAAGCGCGTGCGGGAGATGCAGCCCGTTCTCGAGGAGGCGGTGCGGTACGCGGAGGAGAAGGGAGTTCCAGCCAGGTCCGTGGTCAAACTCGCGCGCCGGATCAGTCGGGGCATCGTTCAGACTGCGAGGGAAGAGGCGTGTAATTTTCTCATTATCGGCCAGCCAAGTAGCCGGTCACTTCTCGAGCGCGTCGTCGCGACGATCGGCGAACGCGTTCTGCAGGAGGCGCCGTGCCAGATGGGCGTGGTCTACGGTGAGATCCGCCCTGCTGCCGTTAAACAGGTTCTGGTTCCTATTACCGAGGGACGAAACTCGGAGCTGGCAGCGGAGCTCTTGCCCGCCTTCAGTGAGGGATTTCAAGCTCCCGCTCGCCTCGTGACGATGGTGGATCGGGGGTTCAGCGATGCCGAGGCGGCGAACGCCGAGGAACTGGCGGCGGGGACGGCCAAGGCTTCGGGGCTCGAATTGAAGCCGGAGCTTCTGCGCGCCTCCGATGTGGGCCGTGGCTTGGTGAATAGGATACGCAAGAACCAGCTGGTTCTGGTGGGGGCGCCGAGCGCGGGTCCGATCGCTCCGATCCTTGGCGAGACCGTGCCCGGAATGATCGCGGCAAGCGGACGTGCCCCCGTCGTTGTGGTTCGAGGCGTCGAGGCACACCGGGAGAGTCGATTCGAGCGCGTCTTCTTCAGACCGAGCTAGGCGACCATGCAGAGTCAGACTCAGGGAATGCTCGATCGACTCCAACAACAACTATCGGACTACTTCCCCACGCTCGCTGCAGGGGTGTTGGTCCTGGCGGTGGGTCTACTGGTGGGCTGGCTCGCGAAAAGGCTGGTCGTGCGCGTCCTCGGCCTGCTACGTCTCGACCGCCTGGCAGGCGGACGCTCGGCCTGGCGGTCGGCCATGGGCAAAGGGGACGTGCGAGACGCCGTGTACGGGATAGCCGGGACTGTAGCTGGCCTGACAGTCGTGCTGGTCTTTCTGGACAACGCCCTTCAGATCTGGGGGCTGGACGTGCTGTCCCGGATGATCGAGCGGCTCCTCGTCTATCTTCCCACGCTTGTCCTTGCCGGAATCATCGTCGGGCTGGGCATCGTCTTGTCCAACGTTCTGGCGCGCCGCGTGGAGAAAGTCCTCGAACGCGAGAAGGTGCCGCGCGCGGCTTTCATGGCCGGGCTCGCCAAGTCCTCCCTCCTTTCGGTTGTGGGGGCGCTCGCCCTTTGGGAGCTCAACTTCGCCCGAGAGATCGTCTTGTCTGCGTTTCTGATAGGGTTCGGTGCTGTCGGGGTCGCCTTTGCCCTTGCCGTAGGGATTGGTTCCGCACGAGCGATCCAGGAGGGGTGGTCGGCGATCCGGAAGGAGCGAAACGACACGTAGCGCGGACCTTCGGGCCTGGCGCAATCCGCTCGCTGGCGTCGCCTAGTTCGGCCCGACGTGCGCTGGCTTCTGAGAATGGAGGGCCTCCGAAAGCCTGGCCCACACCTCGCCATCCGCCTCGGCTCTCACGAGTCGGTCGCGCGTGGCGCGGTCGCCCAGAGCCCGCGCGATCGTGGCCAGGATCTGAACCTGCAGGCCGTGCTCGCGCTCCGGCGTGACGAGCATAAACACGAGGTGCACCGGTAGCCCGTCTGGTGTATCCCAATCCACGCCGTTGACCGACCGACCGAAGGCCAGCAGCGGCCTCTTCAGTTCGGCGAGTCGAGCATGCGGGATGGCGACGTCATCGCCGATGCCGGTGCCCAGCAGCATTTCACGAGCCCGCACCGCCGCGATGAGGGCGTCCACGGACGGTTTACCCCTGCCGCTGGCCAGGCGCCCGCACAGCTCGTCGATCACCTCCCACCTCGTTGTCCCCGTCAGATTGGGCACCATCGCTGCGCGCTCGAGGAAATCGAGGGTGTCTACGGCCTTGCGCCGCGAAATCGACCAAGTGAGCCACGGCGCTACGAGAAGTGAAGAGACGATGGCCGAGACCACGATTCCGACGAACACGGGCGTGGTGAGGATCCCCTGATCGAGGGCGATGTCAGCCACGACGATGCCGGTGACGCCGCTGGGCGTGAACGCGATACCAATGGAGAGCCGATCCTCGCGCGAGAGCGCAGGACCGAGAGCCCCGAGCCATGCACCGCCGAACTTCGCCGCGATCGAAACCACGGTAACGAAGGTGACGATGAACCAGTCGAACTCCCGTAAGAAGTCGTACTGCAGGCCGATCCCCGCGAAGTAGAGAGGAACGAAGACTGAATGCACCATCTGGCTCACGACATGGCGGGTTCGTTCTGAGAGCGCGCGTGACTCCCCCGCCATGATACCGGCGAGAAAGAAGCCAAGGAGCGCCGTAAGTCCGGCGTGATGGGTGAGGGCGCCGCACGCCAGGCCCAGACAGCTCACCAGGGTCAGCACCAAACCTGGCTGGTCGGGCATCTTGGTGCCCACATACGCGATCGCGCGGCCCACTCCCCGTATGCCCCACGTGAGGCAGAAGGCCGTGAACGCGACCGAGACGAACAACGCCAGCCCGACCGAGCCCAGATCTACGCCGGCGGGAGTGGCGAGTCCGAGCACCACGCTGAGGATTACCCAGGCGAGCACGTCGTTCACCGCGTACCCGCAAAGTGTCACCAGTCCGAGATCGCTCTTCACGAGGTCCAGGTCGTGTAACACTCGAGCAATGATCACCATCGCACTGATCGCGATCGTGGTCCCGAGAAACAGAGCAAACGGGATGCGAGTGGACGGATCCGTGAGGTAGCGCTCCGGCAACGTCAGGGAGAGGCCGAACCCGATTGCCAGGGGGACGAGCACCCCGATGATGCCGATCCGGAGCGCCGGCCCCCGTTGGCGCCAGGCCGCCGACACGTCGACCTCGAGGCCGGTCTCGAGCAGCAAGAAGAGCACGCCGAACCACGATACGGTGTCCAGCATGGCCTGCTGAATCACGTCGGCCGGGAAGAGCACGGTGTGCAGGGTGGGCCAGGCGCGTCCGAGCAGCGTCGGGCCCAGTAAGAGGCCGACCGCGATCTCGCCGACTAGGGCAGGATGTCCGAAGTACCGTAGCAGCTGGCCCAATCCACGGGCCAGCGCCAAGAGCAAGAGGACTTGCAGGAGAAAGAGGCCCAGATGCTGCTCTGTCACATCACTCCTGGAAGAGGGTCGAGAGCGACCCTTCCGACATTCCGAGCGTCATCGATCCAGATCCGGAGCACAACATACAAGCGTGGCGGAACCGGCGCGTAGCATCCATGGAAGTAAGCGTTACCTCGACGCCTGGCTCGCGACGCCAGGGGATCCTCGGAGCCAGATTGCATCCCGACCGTGGCTTGCTCGGGCGCGATCACATGTGCAAGACGTAGCCGGTGTAACGTTCTTACAAATGAGGACGTCAAACGGCTGGTCCTCTCCGCAGGGGAGGGCCAACGGCTTCAACAGGACGGGGCGATCATGTTTCAGGACACTTCCCGCAAGACAGTTTCTCTCGTGCTCCCCATCGTCGGAATGTCGCTCGCCGTTGCGCTCTACGGAGCACCACCCTGGCCAGTGCTCCCTCTTCTCGGCGGCATCAGCCTCTTCTGGTGGGGGAGCAACAGGAGTGGAGACAGCAAGGCCCGAGCCGCTTCTACGCGGCGCTACATACCTACGGTGGGAAGAGTGCGTAGGTGGGATGGGGATTTCGACTGCGGGTCCAAGCCGGAATAGCGAGCCTGCGTGAGCCCGACGAAGAAGATTACCTCTCGTCGGAACCGGACCGGGTCTGCACGTAGATGGCACCAGTCGTAGAGCCCCGAATGAACGCCGCGGAAGCCCCACGAAGAATCCGGATCTCCTTCTGCTCGCGGATTGCTGATCTGAAGTGCATGTCTATGGTCGTGGTTCCCGTTCCGTTGGAGGAGCGCCGAACTTGTCCGAAAGCAGTACACCGAGGGCACCTCCCTCGAGATGCGTTGCCCTGCCCTCGAGCAGTACCGAGCAGCCCTTCAGTGCGAGCGGCGTGAACAGGTTCAGAACGAACATGGTAAAGATCAGCACCGAGAAGATGGGCGGGTCGACGGCGCCCTGGGTCAGAGCCAGCGAGGCGAGGATCATGGCCAACTCGGCACGCCCGCACATGCCCACGCCTACGGTAAGAGCTTCCCGCGCCGACAACCCCATGCGCAGCGCCATGCTCCCCGCGCTCGCGATCTGACCGACGATCACCGCCGTGGTCAGCAGTACCAGGAACGCTACACCCGAAGGGCTGATGTCGAAGGTGATGGAGAAGCCAAGCGACATGAAGAAGATCGGTCCGAGGAACGAGTAAGCGATCCCGTAGGAGCGATCCGCCACGACACGGACGAGATTCGGGTGCGCCACCTTCTCCTCGAAGAACAATCCGGCCAGGTAGGCCCCCAGGATCATGTGCAGCCCAATGGCCTAGGCGAACAGGCCCGCGGCGATGGCCAAGAAGAGCACGAAGGTGAAGCCTTTGCCTCCCTCATTTCGGAAGGGCAGCGTGAAGCGTGGGTACGCGAACCGACCCCACCGGGTCCAGTCCGAACGCGGTTGCCACCCCGAAGCTGACCCCGAACGGCACGATCGCACCCACCACGGCAACCCCGAGCGAGCGCTTCAGAGCATCAAAGAATTCGGTGGGCTGTGTCTCTACGCCGGCGTGGAACATGAGGAAGAAGATCCCGATGTCGGCCAGGAGCCTGATCGCCTCACTGGGCTCGATGAGGCCGAAGACCGCGGGTCCCACCAGCACGCCGACTATGAGCTCGCCCATGATCGTGGGCAGCCCCAGCGGGCGCGGGTGACCGCGACCAGCCAGATGCCAGCCAGCAGGATCAGCAAATCGGCGGCGACGTCATGCATGCAGCAAATCTGGCACAGGGCCCTCATCGTCTACCGGAGGATCTTCGGTCGTACCGTACGAGGATCCGGAGATTCCAAAACGCGCTCGAGACTACTGCGAAGAAGTATAGAGCGACTTCGCCGGCCGTGTGGAAGGCGTTCGGGACACCATCACATTCTATGGTGGCTCCCTGGACGAACTCCGGCGCGACTTCGCGCGACTAGCCATTGAGGCCGTGGTGTTCGGTGCCGGGATTCCTACGATCGCGTCCGCTGGCTCACTCGCGGTAGCGGCCTACGAGGGCCGCGTTCATGCGGGTGACGGGGTCGGTCATAAGAACGGCCGGATGCAGCCTCTCAGCTTACGTTTCCAGGTTCGGAGTGCGGCGGTGGAAGTCTGTCGATTCTTGGTAGACTCTGGCGACTGAGAGGATCTTGGTCTCACTGAACGGCTTGCCCACGAAGAGCATGCCGGTCGGAAGTCCGTCCGTGCCGAACCCATTACGGACAGCCACCGCGGGGTAGCAAGCGTGGTTGGCAAGATTGAAAAACTGAGACCTAGCGGGTGGGCGCTCAGGACCGCTCCTCGCTCCGCCGCCGTCCTCAGGCGCTGGCGGTGGCTCCGCCATCCTTGACCGCCTGTCCGAATAGGGGGCTACCCAGACGTCGAAGTCTCCCATGGCATCAAAGAGCTGCCGCATCATGATGCCGCGCACGCGCTGTGCCTGCAGATACGCTACGGCAGGAGCAAGCTGGTTCACCCGCCAGCTCGCCACCCGATCCGGCCTGACAAGTTCTTCTTCACGGCCAGAACGGAGAAAATCGTCGAACGCAGCGGCCGACTCCGCAGTGAGGGCGCCGAGTCCGGTCGTCGAGAAATCCCTCAGAGGAACGTCCATCGCGTGAAGGGTGAAGCCAATCGCGCGCAGTCGTTCCAGGGCGCGCCGATCGTTTTCGACCCAGTCCGCGCCCTTGTCGGGGTCGTCTTCGAAGGCGTCACGGAAGTAGGCTACTCGGTACTGCCCCGGATCCTGGTCGACGTCCCAGTTGAAGGGGATGTCGAGCACGCTCGGGTCCAGCTCATCGGGGCGCGCGATCGCTTTAAAGACGAGGGCGCAGTCCTCCACCGTCCGGCACATCGGACCCAGGCGGTCTCCGGTCCAGCGGAGCGTCATCGCACCGGAGCGGCTGACGCGTCCGTACGTCGGCCGCAGGCCCGTGGCGCCGCACGCCACCGAGGGACTGAGAATCGACCCGCTGGTCTCCGTTCCGATCGCGAAGGCCACACACCCCGCGACCGTGGCCGAGCCAGGACCTGCCGAAGACCCCGATGAGCCGTAGTTCGGGTTCCACGGATTGCGCGTCCTGCCTCCAAACCACCGGTCTCCCCGGGCGAGCTCACCCGTCGTCAGCTTCGCGATCAGGACGGCCCCGGCCTCACGGAGCAGTCTCACGACCGTGGCTTCGTGCTCGGTGACCTGGTCCCGGAACGCGTCGGAGCCCCAAGTGGTCGGGTAGCCCCGTACAGCGAGGATGTCCTTGGCGCCCCACGGGATCCCATGCAGCGGACCCCGGTAACGCCCATTCCGGATCTCGGCGTCGGCACGCTCGGCCTCGGTCATCGCGAGGTCATCGAGGAAAGTCACGACGTTGTTGTACGTAGGGTTGTAGCGCCTCAGGCGCTGCAGGTACATCTGGGTCAGCTCGACGGACGTGACCTGGCGGGTGCGGATGAGCTCGGCGAGCGCCGTCAACGGCCAGAACGTCACTTCCTCGAGGTCGGAGGGCCGCTGTAGGCCAGCGGCCGAGCTCATGCGGAACGGTCGCTCGGTCCGGTCGATCTCCGTACCGGGCACGATAGGGCTGAAGTAGATGGGTGGCGCTACGCTGTTATCGAGTTGGTACTCGTGAAGCTCCTCGTAACCGGCGATGTTGCTGTTAACGCCTTCTGCGATCTCCTCGGCCTGCTCCTCCGTCAGTTCCAGACCAGAGACTCGCCCCGCCTGGAGGATCATGGCGGCCGTCACCTCACGAGCCTGTTGAGCCTGCACCTCGGCCCACAGTGCACCTGGGAGAAGCGTCGACGTGAGGCCGACACCCGAGAAGTATGCTAGGAACCGCCGGCGGGTGCTGGTTAGGGATTCCATCTCGGCTCCAATGGTGTCGAGGGACTGACCTACCGCTATCCAGACAAGACAGCGAAGCCAAAGCAGCTGCACGAGCACTTTGAGCGCGATCTTCCGCTCGTGCTTCAGGTCATCGGCCAGGTAGACCGTCGCCTTCTACTCGAGATCCATGCCGTAAAGCCGCATCGAGCAGTCGGGACAGATCGAATGGGTGAACTCTGCTTCGGAGTGATCTCGCATGTAGACTTCTACCTGTTCCCAATGGTCCTTGTCATCACGGATCTTCTTGCAGCCAGCGCAAATAGGGAGCAGGCCGCTGAGCAGTTTGACCCTCTCCAGCGCCGTCTGCAACTCTGCGACTGTCGTCTCCAAGCGCTCACGATGGTGCGACAATTCCTGCTCGTCCCTGCGCTTGGCCAGCGCCATCTCGAGGCAGACGCGCAACGCATTCTCAGAACTCGGCTTTAACAGGTAGCCCAAGGGTCGCGTTGCGCGGGCCCGCTCGATCAGCTCATCGTCTACGAATGCCGTTCGATAAATCACCCCAACATCGAACCTCGACCGCAACTGCCCGGCCAGATCGATGCCGTCTGGTTTACCATTGAGGCGGATATCCATGATGACCAGGTCCACGCGATTCGCGTCTGCCATGGCGAGAGCCCCAGCGCCGTCGGTAGCCGTACCCACGACGGTGAAGCCCCACTTCAGGAGCGAGGATTCAAGCTCCATGGCGATGATGGCCTCGTCTTCGACGACGAGAATCGCGATCGGTTCGCTCACGCTACCTTCTTCGATGTTGGGGGAATACTGATAAGGAAGGACGTGCCTGGGGCGGCGTCCAGTCGTTGAATTGAGCCCAGCAACTGCTCGGCCCGGCGGGCAACCAACCGGAGCCCAGGAGAACTCCGGCCGTGCCGAGTTCCGTCGGTCATCCCCACCCCGTCATCTGCCACGATCAGCTCCCGCGCTCCGCCCTCGGCCACGTGCAACTCGATCTTGATCGTGCCGGCGACGTCGCCCGGAAAAGCATGTTCGAGAGAGTTTGTGATCAGTTCGCTCACCAAGAGAGCCAGGGGCGTCGCTTCGTCGATGCCGAGGCGAAAGGCGCCGCTGACCTTCACCCGCACGGCGTGGTCGAGTCACAATCCCCACGACTCGCACTTCCCAACCAGCTATAGCTTCAGGCCTAGTACCAAGAAATACCGCGTGTCGCATGACAATGTGTGAT
Organism: Longimicrobiales bacterium; assembly: GCA_965237965.1. Classification (GTDB taxonomy): domain Bacteria; phylum Gemmatimonadota; class Gemmatimonadetes; order Longimicrobiales; family Gaopeijiaceae; genus UBA2988. The sequence goes on along the minus strand of CBDEGT010000003.1, from coordinate 895,697 downwards.
TTGGGCCGACCTTCACAACCCTGTGACCTCCTCAATGCGATACTGCTGGGCGGCCCACCAAAATGCGGCATTACCACCCTCGGGGAGACGAGATCATCCCCGCCTATGTTGACGGCGTGAACGCCTACATCGCGGAGGCACTCAGAAGTCCAGATAATCTGCCCCTGCCGGGCCGCCTCCTCGGCATCCGCCCTAAGCCATGGACACCGGAGGTCGTGATCTCCCGCCACCAAGGACTGCTAGGAATACTCTGAATAAGTCGGTCCCTGGGACATTAGATTTACGGGGCGGGAGTTCAAGGGCTGAGCGGGACGATCGGGGAGGCGGACGATGGAGCAGGTGACGTTCGCGGATGTGGAGTACGAGGGGAAGAAGCGGCGGACGCGGCGGGAGCTGTTTCTGGAGCGGATGGAGGCGCTGATTCCGTGGGAGCGTCTGGAGGCGCGGATTCGGCCGTTGTATCCGAAGGCGGGGCGGGGGCGGCAGCCGTACCCGTTGGCGGCGATGCTGAGGATTCACTGCGTGCAGCTGTTCTACAACCTGAGCGACCCGGGGATGGAGGACATGCTGTACGAGATCGAGTCGGTGCGGCGGTTCGCGGGGCTGCGTTTGACGGGTCCGCTGCCGGACGAGACGACGATTCTGAACTTTCGGCACCTGCTGGAGCGGCACAGGCTGGGGCGTGGTTTGTTCGAGGAGATCAACGCGCACCTGGCGGAGCGGGGCTACCGGGTGCGGGCGGGGACGATCGTGGACGCGAGCATCATCGCGGCGCCGTCATCGACGAAGAACCGGGAGGGGGCGCGGGATCCGGAGATGCATCAGACGAGGAAGGGCAACGAGTGGCACTTCGGGATGAAGGCGCACATCGGGGTGGACGCGGAGACGGGACTGGTGCATGGCGTGCGGGCGACGCCGGCGAACACGCACGATCTTCGGGAGGCGGGGGCGTTGCTTCACGGCGGCGAGGAGGAGGTGTGGGCGGACGCGGGCTACCGGGGGATCGAGAAGTGGGTGGACACGGGAGGCCGTCCGGTGCAGTGGCATGTGGCGATGAGACCGGGGCGGCGGCGGCTCCTGGAGCAGGGCGGGGCGCGGTGGCTGCGCGAGCGGGACAAGGCCTCGGTGCGGGCAAAGGTGGAGCACCCGTTCCTGTATGTGAAGCGCCGCTTCGGTTACCGGAAGGTTCGCTACCGCGGGCTGGCCAAGAACATGGAACGGATCGCGCTGCTCCTGGGCTTCGCGAACCTGCTTGTGGCGGGCCGCTATTCGACGGCGTGAGCGGCCGGCGCGGGAAACATCCGCCCACGCGGGGCGCAACGAGGGGATCATCGGCCAGAACATGCCGGTTGGGCGCGTTTTCAGCCCGTCATCGCCCCCAAGACCGCTGAAACCGGCTCCCTCCGTCTCGCACCGCCCCCAGAAGGGCCTTGCTCAGAGCTTCCCTAGGGAATATCGGCCGAGAGCTGAACACGGGCCGGGCGGTATGCGAGATCGGAGGAAAGGCGCTTAAAGAACTGCGGTACTTCCACCCCCACGAGCCCAACCTTGAGTTGGACGATGCCATCGACTCCCAGTCTCTGATCGAGAACGATGTCCTCGGCGTCTACGATGCGTTTCGAGAGCGCATCGATTTTCAGCCCCGTGACATCGTAGCAGCAGAGCTCCGAAGCGACGAGGAGAACTACACCCGGCTGGCTGCAAAACTTGCCGCTGAGGAGGAGCAGCTCCTGCGGAACGACCGGGACAACATCGGAAGCAACAACTGGGTCGTGAGCGGCGAGCTGACCCAAGACGGTTATCCGTTCATGGTGAACGATCCTCACCGAGCCCAGGGTGTGCCGTCGCTCAGGTACTGGGTGCATCTCGTCGGTCCGGGCTGGAACGTCATCGGCGCGGGAGAGCCAGAGATCCCGGGCGTGTCCATAGGCCACAACGGGTATGGGGCCTGGGGACTCACCGTTTTCCGCACGGACGGCGAGGACCTTTATGTGTACCGTACCAATCCGAATGCTCCGAATCAGTACTGGTATCAGGGACGCTGGGAGGACATGGAGGTCGTCGAGGAAACCGTCCTGGTCAAGGACTCGAACCCGGTGACCGTGGAGCTCAAATATACCCGCCACGGTCCGGTCGTCTTCGAGGACTCCGAGAAGGAATTGGCCTATGCGGTGCGGGCCGCCTGGATGGAAGTGGGGGGCGCTCCTTACTTGGCTTCGCTTCGAATGGACCAGGCCCGGAGCTGGGAAGAATTCCGTGAAGCGTGCAGTTACAGCAACATCCCGGGCGAGAACATGGTCTGGGCTGACCGCGATGGGAACATCGGCTGGCAAAGCGTAGGCATCGCCCCCATCCGCAGAAACTTCAGCGGCATGGTGCCTGTAGCTGGGGACGGACGCTATGAGTGGGACGGCTACCTACCAATCAAGGCCAAGCCCCATGAATTCAACCCCACTCGGGGGTTCATCGAAACCTCCAACAGCAACTACACGTCTCCGGACTTCCCTTACATGGAAGCCATCGGGTACACCTGGACGGATCCGTATCGGTGGGCTCGAGCAAGCGAGGTCTTGAGCTCAGGACGGAAGTTCAACCTTATGGACATGGTCCGGCTCCAGCACGATTACCTGTCCATCCCAGCACGCACGTTGGTGCCACTCCTCACCAACCTGAACGCAGACGACCCGCGGGTAGAAGAAGCACGCAGCCGCCTTCTCGATTGGGATCATGTCCTGGACAAGAACTCGGTGGCGGCGGGCATTTACGTCGCTTTCGAACGCCTACTACTCGACAACGTGGAGGCCATCAAAGTTCCGCCCGAAGTCCGGGACTATGTCGGACTTGGAATGAAGACCACCATAGACCTCTTGTTGTCTCCCGATGGAGCCTTCGGACAGGACCCGATCCAGAGCCGGGACATGCTGCTTCTCAGCACGTTGGAGCAGGCCGTGGACGATCTGCGGCAGAAACTCGGTCGGAACATGGACGATTGGGTCTACGGGCAGGCGGACTACAAGCACGCCACGATCCGCCATCCCCTCTCACCCGCTGTAGATGCTGCAAGCCGGGCCCGCCTTGACGTGGGACCTGTGCCCAGGGGCGGACACGGCTACACCGTGGGAAACACAGGGAACGGGGACAACCAAACCAGCGGCGCCTCATTCCGGATCTTCGTTGACACCCGGGACTGGGACCAGACGCTAGGCATGAACACGCCCGGCCAGGTAGGTGATCCCGACAGCCCCTTCTACGCCAACCTCTTCGATCTCTGGGCCAACGACAAGGTGTTCCCGGCCTTCTATTCCCGTGAAAAGATCGAGAGTGTGACAGCTCAGCGCCTGCAGCTTCGGCCGGGTAACTAACACGCGACGGCGTTGAGAAGGATTCGATGCGGTGTCGGAATTCTCCAACGACGGTGGGTGAGGGGGCGCGCCAGCTAGGGATCAGCGAGCAGTGCATAGCGTCCGTATCGTGACGAGGCTCACGCAGCACGGAGCGAGCAGGTCATTCCTCCCGCAGCGTAGGCTCATGACCGATCCCATCGCCCACCTGAACGCTGTCCTCGAAACAGCTTCGAGGACGACGCCTTGAGGACCAAGCACATGCCGCTCGGAGAGCGACCCGACCTGCGCCAATTGGAGGCGCTCTCCGAGGGCATCACCATAACTGTGGGCACCGAGGTGGTGCACTGTAATGCGGTGTTCGCTCGGATGACGGGCTATCCGAAAAGCCAGCTCGTCGGTATGCCGACCATAGAGCTGGTCCACCTCGATGACAGGGACCGAGCCGAGGCTCGCATCCGGGCCCTCATGGAAGGGGCAATTCCGTATCCATCTGAGTATCGCCTGGTGAGGAAGGATGGTAGCGGCTTCGTCGCAGAGGGCTTCTCGGCAAGGGTGACCTGGGATGACACAGTCGCCCTCGCTACAACCGTCCGGGACATTACCGAGCACAAGAAGGCGGAGGAGGCGCTTCTGCTTAGCGAAGCACGCCTGCGCGAGTCCCAGCGCATCGCCCATGTGGGCACCTGGGAGTGGGAGGTGGCCTCCGACACGTCGTGGCTGTCAGACGAGACGTACCAGATCTTCGGGCTGGAGCGCGAGGAATTCTCGGGCACTCTTGAGGAGCTCCTGAGCTGCGTTCATCCGGACGACCGCCAGCTGCTCACAGAGACCATCGACCGGGCGGTCTGCGAAGGAGTGCCTTATTCCCTCGACTATCGGATTCGTCGGGGACGCGGCTCGGAGCGCTTGGTGCACGAGCGGGGCGAGTTCATCCGCGACACCCGTTTCCGTAGCGCGCGCGCGGAGGAGCAGAAGACACTCTCGCTCGAACTCCACGACGAGATCGGGCAGGCCATGACGGCACTGCAGATGGATCTCCACTCGCTACGTGAGGCCGATCTCGACCGGGATACTGTTGAGGCGCGGCTCGACGCGATGATGGCGCTCACCACCACTGTGATCGCAGCGGGTCGCCGGATTTCAACGGGCCTGAGGCCCAGTGTCCTGGATGACCTTGGGCTTACCGAGGCCGTGGAGTGGCTTGCCAGTGACTTCGAGGAGAGGACCGGGACCGCGTGCACCCTCGAAGTGCAAGGCGCCGAGAGTTCCGTCCGTGGAGAGGTGTCCACGGCCTTCTTCCGCATCCTCCAGGAAGCTCTCACCAACGTAATCCGTCACGCAGAGGCCGACTCGGCGTTGATTCGCCTGGATCTGAGTGGGGATCCACCGACGCTCGAAGTGGTGGACGATGGTCGGGGCGCTACTGAGGAGGAGATCGACGGATCGACGTCCCTGGGTGTGCTAGGCATGAGAGAGCGGGCAGCGGCCGTCGGTGGCACGGTCGAGATGGGGGCGGGCGACGACGGCGGGACGGTGGTGCGGATCGCCATTCCTCGTTGGGGACTTCAGAGTAGGAGGGAATAGGCGGCTGTCGGGGCGGTGCGCTCGCTACACTACCGCTTACGTCGGCGCTGCATACGGTTGGTTCCGACCCACCGAACCAGAACGTGGCGCGCGCCCGCGAGAATCAGGTAACCCCCTCCGTCACACGCCGTCGCCTTCTTGACGCACGCCCTCCCCGAGGTAACGATTGAAGCATGAGCCAGGAGGGTCTTGTCACCGTCGCGAGCCGGCACTCTGTCCGTGAGACGATTGACCGACTCGCGCACGTTGTCATTGAGAAAGGATTGACTGTCTTCGCGCGCATTGACCATGCCGACAATGCTTCCACTGTCGGTCTGAAGCTCCGTCCGACGGAGATGATCCTCTTTGGCAACCCACGCGCCGGCACTGTGTTGATGCAGGAATCGCAGACTTCGGGGATCGATCTCCCCGTGCGGGCCGTGGCGTGGCAGGACCAAGACGGTAAGGTGTGGCTTACCTACAACAGCGCGACTTGGCTTGCAGAGCGTCACGGGATTACCGCCGGCAAGCAAGCTGTGGAAGCGATCCAGACAGGATTGAATCTGGTCAGTCGGTACGCGACGACGGAAGAGTCCGCCTAATTAGGGCCTGTTAACACTATCTGAGAGCCTCGACGATGAGCGCAAAGTGGATGAAGGCCGTGAACATCACGTCGAGCTTGTCAAAGCGGGAGAAGATTCTTCTGAAGCCTTTGAGTCGCCGAAATAACCGCTCTATTTCGTTGCGACGGCGATACATGATTCGATCGTACTGCCACGGGCTAACACGGCCCTGTTTGGGTGGCACGACCGGCGTAAACCCCAGCTCCAACACCAATTGCCGTGTTTCGGCCCCCTCGTAGGCCCGGTCCATGATCATCGACACAGTGGAGTGTACCGGCTTCAACATGCGTAGCAGTTCGCGTCCTTCGGGTGCGTCGTGGTTGTGGCCTGGCGATAGCGAGAAGGTTATCGCGGTTCGAGCATCTGCGGCAACCATATGAATCTTGGTGGTCCAGCCTCCACGCGACTTCCCGATGGCCTGCGGGCCGTTTTTTTTAGCGCGCCGGTGCCATCAGGGTGCACTTTGACGATCGTACTGTCGAGCGACAGCGCTTCGATCTTGATCCGGATGATCTGCTCGTCCTGCAGGGCCGCAAAGACACGATCCAGCACACCTGCCCTGGCCCAGCGATTCATTCGGGTGTAGATCGTATGCCAGTTACCGAAGCGCGCAGGCAACCCGCGCCACTTGCAGCCGTGCTCGGCCACATACAGGATCGCGTTAAGCACTTCGAGATTGGAGAAGCTCACATTGCCGCGCTGACGTGGAAAGCAAGCCTCTATCCGACGATATTGGGACTCTGTGATTTTCATAGCCCCAATATAATACAAATGGGCCTTTAGTGTTAACAGGCCCTAGTGTTTGCAGCTGAAGGCCTGCCGGTACTTCAGCGAGAGCCTGCGGAGGATCTGAAGGCCGCTGGCCCCGAAGCCCCCCCCCCCCCCGAAAGCACCGGTACTGTCCCAATGGAGGTGGTCATTGATATAATCCCAAAAGGCCGAAATCTTGCCACGGTGGGATCTGATATCGGAGAGAGCTTGATTGTAGTGTAGGATACATACTCGTTGGCGTCCTTAGACGGAGTCCCTCCAGATGATCCAGGAGCGGAGCAACATGCGAGTGGCAACCGTTGTCGTGGCCCTTTTCGCCACCGGTGGGGTGATCGCACTGTCCAGCTGCACCCAAGGGAGCGAGGCTGGAACGTCGCAGCGCGTCACCGAGAAGGGTGGGGACGAGAGGACGGGGGAGTACAACGCCGTGCCGGCCTGGTGGAAGCCCGCGCCGGACCATGACGAGACATGGACTTGGGGCGCAATTGGGGGTGTCGCGGCAGACACCCCGGACCGGATCATCATTGGTCATTGGGGGGACAGGGTGTTTCCGGGTGGCGCGGAGTCGCGCGAGCGGAGGCCTGTCAGCAGCAATTATTTGGTCGTTGTCGACGGAGATGGGAACGTCATCGAGCGGTGGTCACAATGGGACTCGATCCTGAACATACCGCATCAAGTCTACATCAGCCCGTACGATCCAGAGCGCCATATCTGGGTGTCGGAGCGCGGTGGAAACGGGGTCCACGAGCAGATCCTGAAGTTCAGCAACGACGGGAGCGAGTTGGTGATGCAGCTCAGGGATCCGAACCCCCCGGGGACTCGGGAGGAGACACGTGCAAACAAGAACCCGGGCCCGCTCGACTTCGGTGCGAATGCGTCGCTGGCCTTCCTCCCGGACGGGAGCTTCCTCCTCGCCGACGGATACTGGAACTCCCGCATCGTCAAGTACAACGCGGACGGCGAATACGTGATGGAGTGGGGTGAGCTCGGAACGGGCCCGGGGCAGTTCGACCTCGTCCACGGCGTCGACGTCGACCGCGACGGACGCGTTTACGTGGCGGACCGTGGGAACAGCCGTATCCAGGTGTTCACGTCGGAGGGCGAATACATCGAAGAGTGGCCCGATGTCTTCTTCCCTGTCGACATCAGCGTCGACGTGAACAACGATGTCTGGGTCGTGTCTGCGTTGTTGAACAAGATCATGAAGTACAACACGAGCGGCGAACTGCAATACACCTGGGGCACGTACGGCCACACGGGGCCCGCCTTCGGGCGAGTCGCGGACGGGTTCGGGCCATCGGGAGCCCCGGAGAGGTGGCGCGAAGCAATCGGAGTGTCCGCATTGGCAGACGCGCCTGGCGGGATGAACCGGCCGCACCAGTTGGATGTGGACCAGGACGGCAACCTATACGTGGTCAACTGGACCAGCGGGCACGTGGACAAGTTCGTGCCGAAGCCCGATGCCGATCCGAGCAAGCTCGTGGGCCGGAGCTTGGGCTACTGAGAGGAACGAGTCGGCCTCTCCTGAGGTAATCCGCACCCGCTCGCCGGGACTGACGGGAGCTTGGGCCGATCCGTAGGCAGGTGTCAGCATTGCCAGCAGCGCAAGCAAAGTGATTTGCGTCTTCATGGCTTTACCATCCTCGTCGGATTGCGGATGAAAGAATTCGTTACCTCACCCCGTGAAGGGATGAACAGTTAGCAGACACAGGTCGCCGAAGCGCTGCTGACACTGCGCCGTACTGCCAGCCGGAAGGACGCGCCACAGGATCAGTTCGTACATGACTCCGCTGGCCAGCGTCCGGGGCTCTTGGAACGTCGAGGCGCCCGATGATGAGGCCCCGTAGGTAACGGGAGGCTCGATTCGATTCGCGACGTCCGGGCTATCCCACGTCGCTTCATCGGTGCTAATGCCCCACATGGAACGATGCGAAGGGAGGCCTTCTCAGGGACTACGCTCGGATACGTACCTGCGGAGGGAAGAGTGCGTAGGTGGGAGTGGGCAGAGTTCCGACAAGCGTAGTCAGGGCTCGAGACCTGGAGAGCGAGCCCTCGCCAGCCCGTTCCCCGACAGATCTCGTGCGTATGGCGGACAGCCGGCCTATGATGGCTAGGCTCACAATGCTCTGGCGGTGGCTTCTCAGCGTCGCCGCCATTTTCGTCCACAATCTGAGAGGTCAACTATGAGCAGTCCCGCCTTCCTGAAGGGCTTTCTTGCCAACGAACGTGATCTCTTCGCCAAGGTGGTCGGAGCCGTCCCCGAGAACGGGCTGGATTATCGCCCACACCCTACCTCCCGCAGTGCGCGAGACCTTATCGAGCACCTGTTAGGGCACAACCTCGATGCGATTGAGCTGGTTGACGAGGGCACAATCCATCAGAGGTAGGATCAAAAGGTGTGTAAAAAGAGAGGCGACGTACCTTTCCGCTGAGATTTAAACCAGCGAGCCCGGGTGACAGCCCGGGGAAAGGAACGTCGCCTCATGAGAGAGGATATCGCGGGACCCCAGGGTGCGTCCAGCAGGCCGATGTGGGAGACGCTCGAGGGGATGGTTAGGGAGAAGGCGCAGGAGTTCATCCAACAGATCATGGAGGAGGAAGTCACGGAGTTGTTAGGCCGGGAGAAGTCAGAGCGCAGGAGTACGGTGGACTCGGCCGAGGGCTACCGCAACGGATATGGCAAGCCGAGGCGGTTGGCGATGAGCTCGGGCACGATCATGCTCCGACGCCCTCGGGTTCGGGGCGTCGAGGAGCGGTTCGAGAGTCGGGTGTTGCCGTTGTTCGCACGACGGACGAAGGAGCTGGGTGCTCTGCTTCCGGAGCTGTATCTGCACGGGCTGGCGGAGGGAGACTTCGAGCTGGCGATGCGGGGCCTGCTGGGCGAGGGGGCCCCGTTGTCGAAGTCTTCGATTCGGCGGCTGCGGGCGGGATGGACGGCGGAATTCGAGGAATGGTCGAAGCGCTCGCTGGCCGACCGTGAGGTCGTCTACGTCTGGGCGGACGGGATCTACGTGAAGGCGGGGCTCGAGCGGGACAAGGCAGCACTGCTGGTGGTTCTGGGCGCGATGCGAGACGGGACGAAGGAAGTGTTGGCCCTGAGATCGGGCTACCGAGAGTCGGTCGAGTCCTGGTCGGAGGTGTTGCGGGATCTGAAGGCACGCGGCATCGAGGCGCCCCGGCTTCTGATGGCGGACGGTAACGCGGCGATCTGGGGCGCAGTACGGCAGGTATGGCCTGAGGCGGGCGAGCAACGGTGCTGGAACCACAAGATGAGGAACGTGCTGGACCGGCTGCCGCAGCGGGAGCAGAGCGAGGCGAAGGATCTTCTCAGGGCCGTGGTCTACGCACCGAGCCGGTCCGAGGCTGTGAAGGCCCGCGAAGTGTTCGCCAGGCGCTACAGGCCGTGGTATCCGAAGGCGGTGGACGTACTCGAGGACGACTGGGAGCGGATGGTGGCGTTCCACGACTTCCCCGAGGATCACTGGAAGCATCTACGCACGACGAACGTGGTCGAGAGCCCGTTCGCTGCGGTACGGCTCAGGACGACGGCGGCGAAGCGATTCAAGCGGGTCGAGAGCGCTACGGCGCTGATCTGGAAGTCGCTCTTGGTGGCCGAGAAGCGCTTCCGAAGGCTCGACGCTCCTCACCTCCTCAAGGACGTGTTTGAAGGAAGGAAGTTCGAAGACGGAAAGCCCGTCTCAACCCAACAGCGGAAGAATGCCGCCTGATACGTTTACACACCTATTGACCCAACCTCGACGTCGGGGAGGAGGATGTCTTCCGGCTCTACCTTGAGGTGGGGAGCACGAAGGGGCTGACCCAGCGGCTGTTCAAGCCGAAAGGGGCGGCCAAGTCGGGCGACTATGGCCGGATGGAGCTCTACAAGTGGCTGCACGCCGAGCCGGGGCGTTGGGAGCGCTGGCAGGAGGTCAGACGGCTCAGGGGCCATATCGAGGCTGACGAGGTCTTAGAGGCCGTCCTGGCCGCCACACCGGCCAACGCATCCGCCCAACGAGTCAAGGTTGACGCGCACAAGTGGCTGGCCGAGCGGTTGAACCGTGAGGCGTATGGCCCACCGCAGCAGCAGGTCCAGGTGGGCATCCAACTCGGTGGTAGCTGGCTCGAGGCATTGCAGGAGCTCAAGGCCGAGGAGGCCGAGGCCGCCGAAATCGTTCAGGATCGGCCAGCCGAGCCCAAGCGTTTAGCCCCCCCCTCGAAAAAAACGGGGGGGCAAGCTGGGGCATGTCACCCCCACACCCAAACCGTAGCGCGCGCGCGAAGCCACGGGGTGGGTGATCGAGGGCCAGAGAGAGAATACTGCCCGCTTTGCTGGCCGTGGTCCTCCGCTGGCCCCCGTGTAGCGGGGCTTTCTCGCGGTTTACCGCCCCGACCGGCATCTTGGGCAGGTGAACCACCCAGATCCCGTCACCCGCCTGAACGCGGCTCTCGAAGGCCGCTACCGCATGGAGCGCCAGCTCGGTGAGGGCGGGATGGCGACGGTCTACCTGGCCGACGACCTGAAGCACGAGCGGAAGGTCGCGCTCAAGGTTCTGAAGCCGGAACTCGCTGCTGTCGTCGGAGCCGAGAGGTTCCTGGCCGAGATCAAGACGACGGCGAACCTGCTGCACCCGCACAACCTTCCTCTGTTCGATTCGGGGCAGGCGGACTCGTTCTTGTTCTACGTGATGCCGTATGTGGAAGGCGAGTCACTGCGCGACCGGCTCGACCGCGAGCATCAGTTGCCCGTGGAAGAGGCTGTGAGGATCATCCAGCCCATGGGTCGATGCGCCCACTCACCTTTACCTAGCCATACATGGACAAACTGACCGGCCCTTCGGGTTTCTTCATTGAGCTCAAGCGACGACGGGTCGTTCGCGTCGCCCTCGTCTATGGGGCAGCCGCGTACGCGGGACTTGAGGGAGCGGAGCTCGTGCTCGCTGCCCTGTTGACTCCAGAATGGGTCCTCAGTCTTCTCGTTATGACGGCAATCGTCGGATTCCCGATCACGGTTGTCCTGTCGTGGCTCTTCGACTTCACTCGGCAGGGCATCCGGCGGACTCGCCCAGATGACTCAGATTCTCCGGCGACATGGCTCAGCGCCGGGTCCATCATGGTCTTCGGGGGGATCGTGCTTGCTTTCGCGGTCGGATGGTGGCTGACCAACGCAACCGGTACGGCATCACTCGACGACGCCGGTGGTGACGGAATCCGGTCGATCGCAGTGCTACCGTTTGACAACGTCGGAGAGGGGGCTGACGACGACTACTTCGCGGACGGTTTGGGGGACGAGCTGCGTGAACTCTTCTCCAGATTGGGGGGCTTAGATGTCGCCGCGCGAACCTCCTCGATCCAGGCGCGCGTGCAGGCGACTGACCTTGCAGAGATCGCCCAGAGGCTAGGGGTTCAGGCGGTGCTACGCGGCACGATGCTGAAGCAGGGTGATCGCGTACGTGTGACGGCTGAGCTCGTGTCTGCGAAGGAAGGGCAGTCGCAGCTGTGGAATGGGGAGTACGAGCGCCTCGTCGACGACATCTTCGAGGTCCAAACCGAAATCGCCTCCTCAATCATGAGGGCTCTCGATATGCGGTTGCCCCAGGACCAAGAGCTCCTCACCGAGCAAGTCGCCGTTACCAACGCGATGGCGTACGACAAGTATCTCTGGGGTCAATTCAACGCTCACCGCCGGACCCCGGCAGGCGTCCGCGACGCCATAGATAATTTCATCATGTCGATCGGGTTTGATTCGACGTACGCGCCCGCGTGGGCTGGTCTGGCGGAGTCCCACGGCCAAGAGCTCGAGTTCTCCTTGAACCCGGACCCTTCATCCGCGATCGCAGCCGGTCTCGAGGCGGCGCAGATTTCGGTCGACTTAGACGCCACGTCGCTGGCCGCACGAACGGCGTTGGCTCTCTTTCGGTATCAGTCCTTCGATTGGATCGCCGCCGAAATCGAGCTACGCGGCGTTCTCGCTGCTGAGCCCTCGTCCTCGTCGGCGTTGGTCCGCCACGCCGAGGTCCTGACCGCACTGGGCGAGTCAGAGCAGGCGGTTGCTCAGATTAGAGCCGCACGGAGGGTCGACGGGCTATCTGCCAGGGTGCGCCGGATGGCGGCCCGCGTGTTCGCATCTTCCGGGCGCATCGACGAGGCCATCCGCGAGGCGCAGGAGGCGCTTCGGTTGTCGCCGGATCATAGAGGCGCGTGGACTGATGTCGGCTTCATTTTCTTGACAGCCGGGCGTTTCGATGACGCCCGGAACGCTTTCCAGCGAGTGGCTGAGCTCACTTCCGTCGACCCCGACCCCGTAAACGACTTCGTCATGTCTGCCGAGCGGTATCTGGTCGAAAGAGTTCGGGGGCAGCTCCCGCCCGGTATAACAGAACTATCGCAAGGCAGCCCGGGCACCGCAGCCCTCTATCACGCCTCGGTTGGGGATACGGAAGGGGCTCTGGCTCTTCTGGAGGAGGCGGTCGAGCGCCGAGAGTACGACTTGGCCACCCTCATGTCGCTTCCCATTCTGGATCCGCTTCGAGACCAACGGCCCTTCCGGAGCCTCTTGGCAAACATGGGGATATCCGGCTAGTCGGCGGCCTGCAGCCAGGAGGACACCGGTTCGATTCCGGCTGGCTCCACTGACGTGGGCTGCTGACTATTCCAAGCTTACAAGAGTCCCCTCGGTCGATCCCGGCTGAGGGGACTACATGTTAGGGTACATGTTGAGATCAACATCCCGACGGGTGTAGGGGCCTGGTCCCACCCCTCCTGCGAAATCCCGTGCATATACCGCATCGCGCCTCTATGATGGCGAGGCTCACCAAGCACTGAGCAGCAGGTCATTCCTCCCGCAGGGTAGGATCATGACCGATCCCATCACCCGCCTGAACGCGGCCCTCGAGGGCCGCTACCTCGTAGAACGTCAGCTCGGTCAGAGCGGGATGGCCACGCTCAAGCCGCTCGCCCTAGCTGTGATACTTGGATGCCTGTGCGGCCCAAACCTTGGCGCTCAGACGACTGCGGACTTTCGGGGGGCATATGACCTCGTCCGCCTTGAGGCGCTCGACGATTCAGGAAGATGGGTGACCACTGCGGATCCCTACGGTCCAGAGCCGTGCGGAATCATCATGTACGATGGCGTTGGCTCGATGTCGGTCTACATAGTTAGGCCGGACCCCGAGGATGCAGATCTTGCCTACTATGGACGCTATGAGGTCGACGCTGCGCGTCATCTCGTGACTCACAAACGAGAGTTCCACGCCAATCCTAGTGCCTCGGTGGAGGCGGTCCGTGGCTTCGCCTTCGACGGCGATTTATTGATTCTCACCCCGGAGCCTAGGCGCACCGTCCGGCTCGTCTGGCGAAGACGCAACTGAGAGAAACTCTCCTGTTTCTCGGACCTTCTCATCCGGGGCCATGATGTCTGACGCCGTCACCCGCCTGAACGCAGCCCTTCAGGGTCGCTACCGCGTCGAGCGCCAGCTTGGTGAGGGCGGGATGGCCGAGTTGTGCTCCTGCGCATCAGCCGCCGTCCCCATTCCCCTGTACAGGAGTCAGCGCAGCCACCCGGTTCGCCAGGTCCTTCGCGCGCTCCACCAGCTCCTCGTCCGTCTGGCTCTGGAACCGGAGCGGGATGCCATCAGGGGCTGCCACGTCGAGACGGTCAGACCAGCCGTAGTTCTTCAGCGCGAAGATGGCTCCCTGGGGACTCTTGCCGTAAAGCCGCCGCTCGTACTCGGCCTCAACGAGTAGCCTCGCGCGCGATACCGAGTAAGAAAACCCCTCGCGTTTTCCGTAGTCGTAGAAGGACTGACGCGATGCGAACCCGAGGTGCAGAGCCATGCCCGTGAAGGTCACTACGGACTTCGAGTCCCTGCACTGCTGGACGTACTCATCCACCAGGCGGGAGAACTCCTCGGGGGTCTCGATGATGCGAGGCCGACCTCCCCGGTGACGTTCCTGAGGCGCTTCGTGGCTGGTCACAGGCATGAACTGCTGGCTCACGAAGCCTCCTCGCTGTTGCGCGTGCCGCCACGCTCGATCCATTCCAGGACGGCGGGCTCGGAGCAACGCACCGCCCGCCCGACCCGCACCGCCGGTATGCAGCCGGTCCTGGGCGTCGGCGCGGAACTGGTACGGCCCCGGCTCTTATGAGGGCGAGAGTGGGGACATGACGGTCGGGGCAACGGAGGTGGTATCGCTTCTAGGCGCGCGCGGGCGCTCCTCCCCGCTATTAGGGTCTGTTAACACTATCTGAGAGCCTCGACGATGAGCGCAAAGTGGATGAAGGCCGTGAACATCACGTCGAGCTTGTCAAAGCGGGAGAAGATTCTTCTGAAGCCTTTGAGTCGCCGAAATAACCGCTCTATTTCGTTGCGACGGCGATACATGATTCGATCGTACTGCCACGGGCTAACACGGCCCTGTTTGGGTGGCACGACCGGCGTAAACCCCAGCTCCAACACCAATTGCCGTGTTTCGGCCCCCTCGTAGGCCCGGTCCATGATCATCGACACAGTGGAGTGTACCGGCTTCAACATGCGTAGCAGTTCGCGTCCTTCGGGTGCGTCGTGGTTGTGGCCTGGCGATAGCGAGAAGGTTATCGCGGTTCGAGCATCTGCGGCAACCATATGAATCTTGGTGGTCCAGCCTCCACGCGACTTCCCGATGGCCTGCGGGCCGTTTTTTTTAGCGCGCCGGTGCCATCAGGGTGCACTTTGACGATCGTACTGTCGAGCGACAGCGCTTCGATCTTGATCCGGATGATCTGCTCGTCCTGCAGGGCCGCAAAGACACGATCCAGCACACCTGCCCTGGCCCAGCGATTCATTCGGGTGTAGATCGTATGCCAGTTACCGAAGCGCGCAGGCAACCCGCGCCACTTGCAGCCGTGCTCGGCCACATACAGGATCGCGTTAAGCACTTCGAGATTGGAGAAGCTCACATTGCCGCGCTGACGTGGAAAGCAAGCCTCTATCCGACGATATTGGGACTCTGTGATTTTCATAGCCCCAATATAATACAAATGGGCCTTTAGTGTTAACAGACCCTAGTTCGCTGTGTCAGTTCACCTAGCTTCGCGCAACTCCGCAACCTCCAGCACTACCCTGAGCATCGTGTCCGAGTCGGGCTGCTGATAGCACTTCCGCAACGTGTCGGTGCTCGCCCACCCACCGGCTGCTGCCACGTCCACGTCAGGCAGGTGCTTCCTGCTGGTTGCCCAGCCCCTCCTGTACGCGTGCCACAGCGAGCCGCCCTGCTTCCCTACCCCGGCCAGCTTCTCGGCCTCCCTGAGCCACGAACCGGCCAGCTCATACCGAGTGGGCTTCTTCGGGTTCACAGGCGAAGGAAACAGTGGGGTCGCACCTACGCCTGGCCGCTCGCGCATGATCCGCTCCAGCGCTGCCCGAACCCGTGGGCTGATTGGCACCAGAGACTCCCGATCCATCTTGTCCGTCGAGGATGGCCAGCGGATCGCGCCGTGCGGACCGTCGTTCAAACGCAGATCCGCGTACGTGAGCGCGCAGGCGGCACTGATGCGCCTGCCCGTCCCGTGTACGATGTCCAGCAACTCCGAGAGGTACGAACGAGACGGCTCGCGCTTGCCGTGGTCCCAACGGGTTTCCATGAGGACCTGGTCCGACACGGCCCTCACCCTCTCAAAGCGGTCCTGAGAGGCAACAGGCCTGCGTACATTGAGCGTGCCGTCCGGTCGCGCGAGTCCGCGAGCCGGATTCTCCCGCATCAGGTAACCACGCTCCGTTCGCCACCGCATCGCCCAGGCGTACACCGCGTTGAGCCAGATGCAGTCCGCCTCAACAACACGCGGCCGGAGTGCCTTCCGATTCTCAGTGACCGTCCCGCGCGCGTCGATCTCACCCGATGTGCGCCGGTCGATGAAATTCTCCCATTCGCGCAGCGTCAGGTCGTGAGCGTCGCGATCAGTGCCCAGAACGCGGGTCCATAGCTCGACACGACGCGCGTCCTCTTTCTGTGACCTTGAGGACTTTCTGGGCGTTCGGTACGTCATGTACAGCGCAAACACTTCCCCGAGCGTGGTGCGGCCGTTGGTGAGTTCGGCGTGTCCTTTCGCGAGCGCCGCGCTCTGCTGGCCCGCGTACTCCTTCGCCCTGTCGCGATCTGCGTGCTTGAGCGACTTGCGTACCATGCCACCCCTGCCGCCCCGCAGCGTCGGGTCCCACACGCGCACCCACAGCGGTCCAGTCCGTTCTCGCTCGTACACAGCGACACGGTGCGGGCGTTCGCCCGCGACATATCCCCTTCTCCCCAGCGTTCGGCAAGGACCCCTCAGCTAGTCGCTGTTGGATGGTGGAATAGCTGTAGCCCGACTCATTCGCTGCCTGTTCAAGCGACAGGGCCTCCAGCTGCCACGCACGCAGCCGTTCCTCCAAGCCAGTGGCACAGCACTCGACCGCTTCCGCTTGGCCGGTCGCTCCAAACTCCCTGAGCGTGTCCGCCTTATCCCGCCACTCGGCTACAAGTCCAGACAACGGCGAGGTGTTCATGCCGCCCTCCTTCCCGGCCACGGATGCTCCTCGTCCTGAAGTGCAGCTCTGACCTGGAGGGTCCGGCAGTTCCATTCGATCGGGGTCTCACCGACCGCCCCATGCCGGTTCATGGCAACCAGGAGCCAAGTGCGCGCGATCACCCTGTCCGCCGCATCACTGGCGAAGCGTGGGTGATCGAGCAGGAGTACGATGTCGCCGTTGTTGGCAGTCGTCCCGACACCAGTGCGCCGTTGCGGTCCGACGGGGGGGTGTTCGCGGTGTCGGCTTGCTGCGCGCTCGCAGGAGGGGGAGGGGCAGGTCGGGCGTGCTGTGCCACGCCCCATGGCGCGGTAGGGGGGGGTTGCCAACGAGTCGAGCAATGATTCAGACTGCACGGGGCCAACAGATCAAGCCCACGTCTTCGCGCAAGCCTCTTCCCGTGAGGAGGTGCGGTATGAAGATTCGCCAAGTCATTCCTGGGGTGCTTGCCGCCACCCTCCTGCTGGGGTGCGCCGGCTGTGCTTCCGTCCCTGATCCGTTCACGCCGGGAGCCGGTATTCAACGGCCCGTTCAACTGACCGTCCAGAACAACGACTTCAACGATGCCGTGATCTACGCCAATTGGCAGGGGGGAGCCCGGCACCGGGTCGGATTGGCTGTCGGAAAGACCACGCAGACCTTCACCTTCGATAAGCAAGGTGAAGTCGTACAGTTCGACGTGGACTTCATCGCGGGCGCCAGTATTCCGGGGGATCCGATCAGCGTCATTGAGGGCGATCACTTTAATCTCGTCCTCATGAACGATTCGTCGTCCCGCTGAACCTGGTCGTTTTCGGGTCACTCGGGACGGAGGGGTGAGGGGGGGGTGAGCTTTCGCCTCCCTCACTGTCCCGCCTCCCGGTCCGCGTAGTCCGTGAAGTCCGTGATTCCCCACTAACTTCCTACAGCCCCCCAGACTCGATTCGTTGGATATGGCAAGAGCGCGGGCGCGCGTAGGGGATAGTTGCAGATCGCGGACTTCACGGACTTCAAGGACCACGGCGCTCATCTGGCGGCCTCCGCCAGTCGCCGGGCTGCTGCGATTTGTTCGCTTAGGCTCAGTTCGCGCTGCGCGTAGATGGCGACGTTCCTGCCGCCCACCTTCCACCGACCGTCCGTGGCGTTGTCGTTCCGCACGTTGACGTAGCCGGCTTCCTCCAGACCAGCGGCACAGCACTCGACCGCTTCCGCTTGGCCGGTCGCTCCGAACTTCCTGAGCGTGTCCGCCTTATCCCGCCACTCGGCAACGAGCCCAGACAGCAGAGAGGAGTTCATGCCGCCCTCATCCCCGGCCACAGATGCTCCTCGTCCTGAAGTGCAGCTCTGACCTGGAGGGTCCGGTAGTTCGGGGGCTCTCCATCGAGATCACTGGCCTCCCCCTGCTCCCTTTCACTCCACAGCTACACAGAGTGTATAGCTGTGTGGAGTGTGGAGGTTGGAGCACCGCGAGCGTGGAGTAAGTCATGGAGTGACCGTGGAGGTGTGGAGCTTCAGCAGTTGGAGTCCCTCCGGCATCGTTACATACCGTGCTCCCCTGCCCTCACCCTGTTTGTCCACTAAGTGGCGTCGTACAAGGGAAGTCCGGGCCTTGTAGAAAGAGCTATCGCGCATCCCCGATGCCTTGAGCCAGGCGGTCGTGCTGAGCCCGTCGTCCAGCGCGGAATCGTGGAGTGAGCGTAGAGCTTCGCGCTCGACGTGGGAGAGGAATCCGGCGTTCCTCCACGCCTCATCGTGGAGCTTCAGGACGCAAGATTCGCCCACTGGATGAAGCTTCAGCAGGATGGGCGGGAACTCGCTCGCGTCCTTCTGCTCTCGCACGCAAGCTCCAGCACCCCGTCCTTTTCCCTTTCCCTGAGCGCCATGATTGTGTCGGCAGCGCCCCCGAGGACGGAGCTTCCGCGCTCACGGTCAATGGACCCGTGGCCGGCGTGGTGCTGAACGATCGGCGTCCCGCCTACCACCTCCTTCACACGGTCGATGGCGGCCACGTAGTTGGCCATGTCCCTAGATGAGTTCTCGTCGCCGCCGACGAACGTGCGCGATAGCGTGTCCCAGAAGATTGCGGTGGGTGGTGTCCCTAGCGTCTCGATGGTGGCGATCAGCCGGTCTACCTCGGCGGTAACGAGCATCGGCACGGCGGTTGTGATGAAGTGCACGCCTGCCGGACCCTCGACCCCCACGTGCTCCTTCTGGGCACGCACTCGGATGCCGAGCCCGCCCCTGCCCTCGGCCATGATGTAGACGACGGGTCCCCGTCGGACGGAGCGTGTGAGCCAGGGTAGTCCTGTAGCGTGCGAGAAGGCCCAACCGAGCGCAGCGAACGTCTTGCACGTCCCCCGCTTGGCGAACAGCACCGCAAGCCCGCCGTGGGGATAAAGATTGTCAATCCCCCACTCTGGGGTCGGCAGTGTCTCGGCGTCGGTGTCAGAGGTCAGCGAGTAGAGCCTTGGCTCCCCCGACTCCCCAGCTTCGAGCATCCGCAACCGTGCTCGCACACCGTCCACTACGGCGCCGTGCCCGAGCCCCTCAATCCCGTCCATCGCCAGGTGTGCGATGTCCCGTAGGGCCTGGTGTCGAACGTCGGTGGGGTTTGGCTCCGAGGTTTTGGGAAGAAGTTGCTCGAGGGCTGTCGAGCGAGGAGTCGGCGGTGGCAGCCGGCGTGTCTCCCGCTGTTGGGGCGCGCTGGTTTCGCCAATGTGGTGGCATGCCACCTTTCAGTCTTCGTCCTCTGTCGGGGCGCTACCTATCGTTCGTCGAGCGAGAAGAGATTGCGGTTCTTCAAGCCCGCGGTTGTGGCGTACGTGAGATCGCCCGGCAGTTGCGCCGCTCATCGTCGACGATCTCGCGAGAACTGCGGCGGAACGCAGCAACGCGAAGTGGAAACCTCGAGTATCGAGCCACGACCGCCCAATGGCATGCCGATCGGCGAGCGAAGCGTCCGAAAGTTGCCAAACTCGCTGCGAACGGCGAACTGAGGCAGTATGTGCAGGATCGCCTCGGAGGCCTGATCGCGGCTCCAGACGGGGCGGCCGTGCCGGGCCCAAATGTACGCTGGGTCGGGCGTCGCCGTGGTCGCCGACAAGACCGGCGGTGGGCGGCCTCGTGGAGTCCTGAGCAGATCGCCAACAGGCTACGGGTCGACTTCCCCGATGATGAGTCCATGCGGATATCGCACGAAGCCATTTACCAGGCGCTCTACGTTCAGGGACGCGGTGCGCTGCGTCGGGAGCTGACGGCGTGCCTTCGGACGGGACGCGCGCTACGGGTGCCTCGAGCTCGCGCCCGCAGACGGGGTAAGACGTTCGTTCGCCCCGAGATCATGATCAGCGAGCGACCGGCCGAGGCGGACGACCGCGCCGTTCCTGGGCACTGGGAAGGCGACCTAATCCTGGGGTTAAGCAGCTCGGCGATCGGAACGCTGGTCGAGCGAACCTCCCGGTTCACCATGCTCCTCCACCTCCCTCGCCTCCACAGACACGACGAGCCCAGGACCAAGAACGGGCCAGCGTTGGCTGGGCACGGCGCCGAAGCCGTCCGGGACGCGATCGCTTCGTCGATCACGACCCTGCCCGAGCAACTCCGCCGGTCTCTGACGTGGGACCAGGGAGCAGAGATGGCTCAGCACGCACAGCTTCGCATCGACACTGGGCTGGCCGTCTACTTCTGCGACCCACAGAGCCCGTGGCAGCGCGGCACGAACGAAAACACCAACGGCTTGTTGAGACAGTACTTCCCCAAAGGCACTGACCTCAGCAAACATACCGCTGACGATCTCGCCGCCGTCGCGGCCGCTCTTAACAGCCGCCCCCGCAAGACCCTCGGTTGGAAAACCCCGGCGGAAACCCTGGAAGATCTCTTACATCGCTGAACCGGACCTCCACCTTGCGCTGAGTTCTCAACAGCTCCGGTATCTCCTGCCTTCCACGACCTTCGGTCGCTTCTGACTCCCTCGGAATTGGAGAGATCAAGAACCCCCTCTGTCTGGACCCCGTCGCCCTCGCCAATCTATTGTCCAGTGGAATCGGGGGCGCAAAAACCCCCTTCAACACGGTGCTGTTGCGACGACCCCTTGAAACCACCCAATACCTCTCTATACGGTATACGGAGCGGCTGGCTGACGCGGGCATCGAGCCGTCCGTGGGAAGCAAAGGAGATTCCTACGACAACGCGTTGGCCGAATCGATCATCGGCCTGTTCAAGACGGAGATGATCCGACGGAACGGGCCCTGGCGTAACCTGGAAGACGTCGAATTCGCCACGCTCGAGTGGGTCTGGTGGTTCAATCACCACCGTCTGCTCGAACCCATTGGGTACGTTCCCCCAGTGGAGAGGGAGCAGGAGTATTACCGGAACCTGAGCGCCCCGGCCAGGCTGGTGGCACTCAACTAAACAAGTCTCCGGAGAAGCCGGGGTGATTCAGGGTTCTTTGAGGCAGCCGACCTGGAGCGTGTGCTCGCTCACCTGCCTGCTGCGCTGCGCGCTCCCGTGTGGTTCGCCTTCCTGACCGGCTGGCGGCGGGGTGAAGTGCTCCCGCTTCAGTGGTCGCAGGTGGACTGGACGGCGGGTGCGGTCAGGCTCGCGCCCGGCACCACTAAGAACCGCGAGGGCCGAGAGTTTCCCTTTCGTGCCCTGCCCCAGCTTGAGGCACTCCTCGAAGAGCAGCGTGCTCAGACCCGCGCCATCGAGAAGGAGACGGGCACGATCATCCCGCATGTCTTCCACCGCTGCGGGAGGCCGATCCGGGACATGGGTGGCGCGTGGAGGAGCGCCTGCAAGGCCGGTGGGATGCAGGGATGGCTCTTCCATGACCTGCGCCGAAGCGCGGTCCGCAGCATGGAGCGCGCAGGCGTCAGTCGGTCCGTGGCCATGAAGCTCTCCGGTCACAAGACCATGAGCGTCTTCAGCCGCTACGCAATCGCCGATAGCGCGGCGTTGGCGGAGGGCGTCGAGAAGCTCGCCAAGCTCCACGCGAAGCCCCAGCCGGGGAAGGTCCGACCGATTCAGGAGGCCGCGTCCCGGAAGTAGCTCTGCGTTTCTTATGCCCTGAAACAGGACAATTACGGTACAAAATGAACGGCAGCGGCCCGAATCTCCGGGTCGCCTATGTTCTCATAAACGCTTGGTATACTTGGAGATGCCGAGGGTGGGAGTCGAACCCACATGGGCCTAAGCCCTGGGGGTTTTAAGCCCCCTGCGTATGCCATTCCGCCACCCCGGCGATGAACGCGCGTGCTGAACGAGCATGTTGTCGGACGGCGTGGGGTCAGGGCAAGCCGGTTCAGGCCTCGGGATCAGCGAACGGGATCTGGACCGCTCGGTTCGGAGAGCCCGGTCCGGAATAGCGTGACCTGCACCTCGTCCAGGTCGTAGGTCCGTGAGAACTCGGACGTCCCCCAGACGCCCAGGTAGACGAACAGCTCACCGTCCTCGTCCGACTCGACCGGGACGGTGACCGATTTCTCTACCCACTCGACCCCGGTGTCGGAAGTCTCGCCGTTCCCGGTGTCGACCGTGGAGACGAGCGCGTCCGCAGCGGTCGGAGGGTCGGGCGACGCCCCGGCCAGGACCCTCCACAGGTTGATGGTTCCAAAATCTGCAGAGGCCAATGCGAAGCCGATCTCGAGGTAGGATCAAAAGGTGTGTAAAAAGAGAGGCGACGTACCTTTCCGCTGAGATTTAAACCAGCGAGCCCGGGTGACAGCCCGGGGAAAGGAACGTCGCCTCATGAGAGAGGATATCGCGGGACCCCAGGGTGCGTCCAGCAGGCCGATGTGGGAGACGCTCGAGGGGATGGTTAGGGAGAAGGCGCAGGAGTTCATCCAACAGATCATGGAGGAGGAAGTCACGGAGTTGTTAGGCCGGGAGAAGTCAGAGCGCAGGAGTACGGTGGACTCGGCCGAGGGCTACCGCAACGGATATGGCAAGCCGAGGCGGTTGGCGATGAGCTCGGGCACGATCATGCTCCGACGCCCTCGGGTTCGGGGCGTCGAGGAGCGGTTCGAGAGTCGGGTGTTGCCGTTGTTCGCACGACGGACGAAGGAGCTGGGTGCTCTGCTTCCGGAGCTGTATCTGCACGGGCTGGCGGAGGGAGACTTCGAGCTGGCGATGCGGGGCCTGCTGGGCGAGGGGGCCCCGTTGTCGAAGTCTTCGATTCGGCGGCTGCGGGCGGGATGGACGGCGGAATTCGAGGAATGGTCGAAGCGCTCGCTGGCCGACCGTGAGGTCGTCTACGTCTGGGCGGACGGGATCTACGTGAAGGCGGGGCTCGAGCGGGACAAGGCAGCACTGCTGGTGGTTCTGGGCGCGATGCGAGACGGGACGAAGGAAGTGTTGGCCCTGAGATCGGGCTACCGAGAGTCGGTCGAGTCCTGGTCGGAGGTGTTGCGGGATCTGAAGGCACGCGGCATCGAGGCGCCCCGGCTTCTGATGGCGGACGGTAACGCGGCGATCTGGGGCGCAGTACGGCAGGTATGGCCTGAGGCGGGCGAGCAACGGTGCTGGAACCACAAGATGAGGAACGTGCTGGACCGGCTGCCGCAGCGGGAGCAGAGCGAGGCGAAGGATCTTCTCAGGGCCGTGGTCTACGCACCGAGCCGGTCCGAGGCTGTGAAGGCCCGCGAAGTGTTCGCCAGGCGCTACAGGCCGTGGTATCCGAAGGCGGTGGACGTACTCGAGGACGACTGGGAGCGGATGGTGGCGTTCCACGACTTCCCCGAGGATCACTGGAAGCATCTACGCACGACGAACGTGGTCGAGAGCCCGTTCGCTGCGGTACGGCTCAGGACGACGGCGGCGAAGCGATTCAAGCGGGTCGAGAGCGCTACGGCGCTGATCTGGAAGTTGCTCTTGGTGGCCGAGAAGCGCTTCCGAAGGCTCGACGCTCCTCACCTCCTCAAGGACGTGTTTGAAGGAAGGAAGCTCGAAGACGGAAAGCCCGTCTCAACCCAACAGCGGAAGAATGCCGCCTGATACGTTTACACACCTATTGACCCAACCTCGCGTGTGGCAAAGGCTGCGGTAGCCAAGACCCCGGTCATCAAAACGTTGAGTTTCTTCACCTTCACTCCTTGTTTCAGCTTCTCCGAGCGCTGCGCAAAGCCCCGATTCCAGCCGCCGCGTAACCCGCCGACAAAACCACGCCAAGAAACAAAGTCCTCACGATCGCCTTCACGATCCCGACTCTGGCCGGGCCTTCGACCGCTGCAAGCGCGACCGGCACCACGAGCAAGAACACGACCAGCGCCCCGACCAGCACCAGCGCCAGTCCCCCCAGCAGGAGCCCCATTCCCATCAGCTGCCAGCGGACCCCTCGGGCCAGCGCCGAGCCGAGCATGGCCGCGAACCCCATCGTCACGAGCGGCAAACCCGAGAAGCTCGCGGCGATCGTTCCAAACTCCCACTCCGGGCTGCCGAAGTCGGCCGGTATCCAGGTGAGCAAGAAATCGCCCAGACCAGTCGCGGCCAGCACCAGCCCGAACCAGCCGATCCAGCGCCAGGCCTCGGCTGCCCCCGGATTAACCCTTGCGCGTTCGGCCTTGCGGCCCCCAGACCCCACCACCACAGGCGGCTTAGCGGCCATCGACAGCTTTCCGGTCCATGCCGAGAGCGAGCCGCGGCGGCTGCCGGCAGCAGTAGTCACGTGCTTTCTTGCAAGAACGGCACCCGAAGGGTGCGCGGCTCTCTCTGTCCGTACGCTCTTTGGGCGTCATGACTTCTCTGGCAAATCCCGCTGGGGGATCACGGCGCGAATCGTGGCGTCTCCGCCACAGTTCGTGGACTCGGTACTATGGAGCCGGCCCCGGCCCGAGAGGCTGTGCCTCCACCCTCAGGTCGGCGCTCGAACGGGTGGCCAGGCGCCATCGCGTCTCACCGGCTTCATCGACAAACGGTATGAGGAGGCCCGTGGCTTCGCG
This sequence comes from Longimicrobiales bacterium, assembly GCA_965237965.1. Lineage (GTDB taxonomy): Bacteria > Gemmatimonadota > Gemmatimonadetes > Longimicrobiales > Gaopeijiaceae > UBA2988. The sequence goes on along the minus strand of CBDEGT010000003.1, from coordinate 870,945 downwards.
GATCCGGACCGAGTCCGGGTGGAAGAAGGACGCGTCCGCACCCAGGAACGAGCGCAGAAGGATCTCGAGAGCGCCAGTGCCGTCGTCCACGGTGAGGATCACGTCATTCAGCTCGTTACGGGCAGCAAGCAGGTCGGCGCTCCGGATCCGGGCGAGCTCCGCGCCGAATACGCTGCCCTGCGCTGTGGCCGTCGTCCCCGTCGTGAGCGCCAAGGGCTCGGGGTCCTCGACCGAGGAGCGGATCAGGAAGAGTTCTGCGCCCGTCAGAACCGGTTGGCCCGCCTCGGAGGCGCGCCGGCCCCGCACCCGGACGCTGTCGCCGACGCCGATCGCCCGACGGACCACGTTGGTCACGCGCAGGGCGTCGCCCTCGGAGCGCAGGTGGAGCTCCCTCGGACCGTTCGTGACCACGCTGTTGAGCCCAATCCCCTCCACGAAGATCTGCCGCCCGAGCGGTACGGTATCGACGGAGCCAAGGGGAACCTTGGGATAGCTGAATCCCACGCTTACGAGGACGGTGTCGCCGAGGCCCAGGATCAACTCGCTACCGAGGGAGAGCCCGAAGAGATTGAGCGTGTCGGCCAGGCGATCGCGATCCACGTCCACCAGCACCCGTCCCGCCGGAACCTCCAGGAACCGGAAGACGCCGGTCGTGTCCGACAGCGTGGTGGCCACGATCGCGCCGTTGCCGCCGACCAGCCGGACCGACCATCCCGTGACGCCCGTGTCGGTCTGGTCGAACTCCTCGTTCCCATTCAGGTCGAGGAAGAGCACCCCCAGCACATCCGCCGCCGCCTCGATGGCGAGGACGGGACGCGTGCCGGGTACCTCGCAAGCCCCGCACAGACCCGCGAATAGAATGGCGAGCGTACCCTTGAACGCACGCCCCTTCATCGGGCTGCCCCGAGGCGGAGGCCGATTCGCATCTGACGGCCGCGGTCGCTGCGGGCGGCCAGCGAGCCGAACCCCGGGTTCAGCCGGTAAGGCACCGACAGCCTTCCGGCATTAACCGAAAGAGGAGCGCTCGGGTCCAGAAGGAGGAGCGCGTCGTCCCGGATGCCTTCCTCCTGGTCGGTCGCGTTCACGAGGTCCACGGTGAGCTCCAGCTCCGCACGCCCCAAAGCGAGCGGACCCAGAGTGAGCCTCAGGTCCAGCTCGAGGAGGGCCGGTCCACGGCAGGAGTTTCGAGACGGAAACGCGCCGGTAGGCAGGTCGGTGCACCCGACTACCTCGGCCAGCCTCCTCGCTTCCTCGCTCCCAGGTACCCAGGCCACGTCGTTGACCCAGGAGCCGTCCCCGTTCACGTCGAGCCCCCCACGCACCATCGGCGTGAAGGGGGAGGTAGGATCAAAAGGTGTGTAAAAAGAGAGGCGACGTACCTTTCCGCTGAGATTTAAACCAGCGAGCCCGGGTGACAGCCCGGGGAAAGGAACGTCGCCTCATGAGAGAGGATATCGCGGGACCCCAGGGTGCGTCCAGCAGGCCGATGTGGGAGACGCTCGAGGGGATGGTTAGGGAGAAGGCGCAGGAGTTCATCCAACAGATCATGGAGGAGGAAGTCACGGAGTTGTTAGGCCGGGAGAAGTCAGAGCGCAGGAGTACGGTGGACTCGGCCGAGGGCTACCGCAACGGATATGGCAAGCCGAGGCGGTTGGCGATGAGCTCGGGCACGATCATGCTCCGACGCCCTCGGGTTCGGGGCGTCGAGGAGCGGTTCGAGAGTCGGGTGTTGCCGTTGTTCGCACGACGGACGAAGGAGCTGGGTGCTCTGCTTCCGGAGCTGTATCTGCACGGGCTGGCGGAGGGAGACTTCGAGCTGGCGATGCGGGGCCTGCTGGGCGAGGGGGCCCCGTTGTCGAAGTCTTCGATTCGGCGGCTGCGGGCGGGATGGACGGCGGAATTCGAGGAATGGTCGAAGCGCTCGCTGGCCGACCGTGAGGTCGTCTACGTCTGGGCGGACGGGATCTACGTGAAGGCGGGGCTCGAGCGGGACAAGGCAGCACTGCTGGTGGTTCTGGGCGCGATGCGAGACGGGACGAAGGAAGTGTTGGCCCTGAGATCGGGCTACCGAGAGTCGGTCGAGTCCTGGTCGGAGGTGTTGCGGGATCTGAAGGCACGCGGCATCGAGGCGCCCCGGCTTCTGATGGCGGACGGTAACGCGGCGATCTGGGGCGCAGTACGGCAGGTATGGCCTGAGGCGGGCGAGCAACGGTGCTGGAACCACAAGATGAGGAACGTGCTGGACCGGCTGCCGCAGCGGGAGCAGAGCGAGGCGAAGGATCTTCTCAGGGCCGTGGTCTACGCACCGAGCCGGTCCGAGGCTGTGAAGGCCCGCGAAGTGTTCGCCAGGCGCTACAGGCCGTGGTATCCGAAGGCGGTGGACGTACTCGAGGACGACTGGGAGCGGATGGTGGCGTTCCACGACTTCCCCGAGGATCACTGGAAGCATCTACGCACGACGAACGTGGTCGAGAGCCCGTTCGCTGCGGTACGGCTCAGGACGACGGCGGCGAAGCGATTCAAGCGGGTCGAGAGCGCTACGGCGCTGATCTGGAAGTCGCTCTTGGTGGCCGAGAAGCGCTTCCGAAGGCTCGACGCTCCTCACCTCCTCAAGGACGTGTTTGAAGGAAGGAAGTTCGAAGACGGAAAGCCCGTCTCAACCCAACAGCGGAAGAATGCCGCCTGATACGTTTACACACCTATTGACCCAACCTCCAGAACCCGCCGGGATGCGTCACGCAGGTCGCGGCTATCGTCGTTCAGGGTCGGCCAGGGCGGTGTGAGGGCAACGAGAAGATGCGCGGGATCGGCTCACCCGACGCGGGAGGGAAGATAGCCCAGGCCCCCTCGAATTCCAGTATTCGCAACGTCGCGGCGGGAACGCCCCCCTGTTAGGTTGGGTATCGTTCTACCCGATACGTCCCACCGTTCCGGTGGGTGAACCTCCATCCCCAGCTGAGAGATCGAATGCGTCGCCAAGGCCACAGGCACGCCCCCACGATCCGCATCACGCGCGGTCTGCGGCGCTCCCTCGTTGGATGCGCCCTGCTCTCTCCCGCATGTGTTGGAGGGAACGCGCCCCCAGCGGAGGCGGTGTCCCCTGCCGCCCCCCCGGGCATCGGAGAGCTGGTGGTGCGATCGTCGCACGACGGTGTCTATACCGAGGAGCAGGCCGAGGCGGGAGCCGAGGTCTTCAGGACGATTTGCTCCGCCTGCCACAACGAGTCCTTGCCGCTCTGGGGCTCGAAATTCATCGGGCTCTGGAGCGGCCAGCCGCTCTGGCGTCTGTACGAGTTCCTGTCCCAGCGCATGCCCTATGGGGGCGGGGGCACGCTGCAGCCGGAGCAGTACCGGGCGGTGACGGCGTACATCCTCAAGATCAACGGCTATCCCGCCGGCGATACGCCGATCCCGGAGACGCCGCTGGAGATCGCCTACATCAATCTAGATCCGCATCCGAAGGCACCCTGATCGTTCGATCCAGGAACGCGCTCGGAGTGCAGACGACACACACGTCCTCCAGCTCGGCGCCAAGGAGGTGGCGGTCCAGGCTCACCAGGGTCGCCCGACTCGAGGCAGCCAACGCGGCGAACTTCCGGTCCTCGTGGTCCGGTACGGAAGAAAAAGCACCGCGATCCGCGTCGTCCGATCTCCGGTTTTCCTCCTGAAAGAGATCGGCTACCGCCTGCCAGGAGATCGGCGGGATCCTTCGCATCAGCGTCTCGGTCTCGCTACGCGTAGCTTCGCTCCATATCAGACGCACCCTGCCCAGACGGATCGCTTCGACCACACGACCCGAATCGCTCCGCGGCTTGAAGGCTGCCGCGATGAATACGTTCGTGTCGACGACGACTGGAGGGTCTTCGGCCAGCGCTCGCAATGACTTGCCAGAGCTCCTCGCCCGCGGCTGTGGTTGACTGATTGCCCCCGTCTCCCAATATAATGTAGGGTTGCTCAAGGGAGACCTGCAGATTTTTTGGGGGATCGGTCATGAGATCACTGGCTTTTCTAGCCATTTCGGGAGCCTTGCTGATCCTCGGGACACAAGGGGGCCCCGGCGCGTACCGCGTCGAGACCCTGCCCAGCGCCAATGGATCTACGGTCGTGGCCGGAATCCCAGCAGCCGCTGTAGGTGACGTGGTCGCCGTTCCCTCGGAGGAGCTGACCTCGGTGGTTCAGCGCTACTGCGTTGTGTGCCACAACGAGCAGCTGCTGACCGGCAACCTGTCACTCCGGGATTTCGACGTCGCGGATCCGGTATCCGATGCCGAGACGGCGGAGAAGATGATCCGCAAGCTCCGGCTGGGCATGATGCCGCCTCCGGGTATGCCCCGGCCGAGCCCGGACACGCTACAGCTCCTGATCTCCGCCTTGGAGAGCGAAATCGATAGGGCGGCGGCGGCCGCTCAGCCGTATGCGGGCGTGCGTAAGTTCCAGAGGATGACGGGTGCTGAGTATGAGCGAACGATCAGCAGCCTTTTGGGGCTCGAGGTGGATGCTTCACAATGGCTTCCTGCGGAGAGCTACCTCGGGCAGTTCGACACCTGGTCTGACCTCCAGGGGCTTTCCGACGTGATCATCGGGGCCTACCTGACCGCGGCCGCCGAGGTCAGTCGCATGGGCGTCGGCAACCCGCGTGCGCCCAGCGCCAGCGCGGAGTACACGGTTCCGATCGAGGCATCGCAGCACGCGTGGAACCAGGTCGACGGGGCGCCGTATGGCACCCGCGGCGGAACCGTCGTGACGCACAACTTCCCGGCGGACGGCAAGTACGTCTTCTCGGTTAACGCGAGCCTCGGCGGAGGACACACGTCCGAGGATATGGATATCTCCATCGATGGCGAGCGGGTCGCTCTCCTGGCTCTTCCGCACGGACGTGCGCTCGGACGACGGGCAGCAGGGCGCGGCGGGAACGCGATCCCGCTCGAGACCGAACCGTTCTTCGTCGAAGCTGGTCAGCGTCAGGTTGCGGCCGCCTTCGTCCGCCGCAACGACGGTTCTTATCAGGACCTACTCCAAGCGCACGACTGGTCGTTCGCTGGAGGCGAGAGGACCACATCCTGGGCCAACTACGGCGTCACGAATCTGCCTCACCTCTCGACGCTTACGATAACGGGTCCCTTCGAAGTCAGCGGCGTGGCGGACACGCCGAGCCGTCAGAAGATCTTCAGCTGTTATCCGAGTTCCCCCGGTGAGGAGCGGCCTTGCGCAGAGTCGATCATCGAGCGGATCGCCACAGAGGCTTACCGACGCCCCGTAACTGCGGAGGACATGGACGGCCTGATGACGTTCTATCAGGACGCCCGTGCCGAGGGAGACTTCGACATCGGAATCCGAACGGCGCTGCAGGCCGTCCTTTCCAGTCCCTCGTTCCTCTTCCGGCTCGAGGAGGAGCCGTCCGGACTCCGAGAGCGCGACACCTACGCACTGAGCGACGTGGAGCTCGCTTCGCGCTTATCCTTCTTTCTGTGGGGAACGGTGCCCGATCAAGAGCTCCTCTCCGTCGCTCGGGAGGGGGAGCTTTCGCGACCGGATGTCCTCGAAGCCCAGGTCCGTCGCATGCTGGCGGATGCTCGCTCAGAGGCGCTCGCAACCCGATTCGCGGCGCAGTGGTTGCGGCTCGCGGCCCTCGATGGGAAGCAGCCGGTGCCCGCGCTGTACCCGGACTTCAGCCTTGACCTGTCGAACTCGATGCGTCGTGAGACGGAGCTCTTCTTCGACCACTTGGTGCGCGAGGACCAGAGCTTCCTGGAGCTGTTCACGGCCGACTACACGTTCGTGAACGAGCGCTTGGCCCGTTATTACGAGATCCCATTTACGGGCGGTAACGAGTTCCAGAAGGTCCAGCACACCAACCCGTACCGAGTCGGGGTATTGGGCCACGGAAGCGTCCTAGCACTGACGTCCCTCCCGGAACGGACGTCTCCAGTCATGCGTGGGGTATGGTTCATGGAGGTTCTGCTCGGGAGCCCGCCACCCCCCCCACCACCTAACGTCCCACCTCTCGATGCCACGAGCGAGGAGGCCCCTGGCCGCTTGCTGACCACCCGGGAACGCATGGAAATGCACCGTGCGGCTCCGATGTGCAATGCGTGCCATCAGTTCATCGACCCGATCGGGCTGGCGCTGGACCACTTCGACCCGACCGGAAGGATGCGCGTGCGTGAGAACCGGGCTCCGTTGGACACTCGCGGCCAGTACTACGATGGCACGGTGATCAGCACTCCGGGGGAGCTTTCGGACGCCCTTCTCAAGAGACCGGAGCCCTTGGTACGGAACTTTGCTGGGAGGCTCCTGGGCTACGCCATCGGACGCCCGGTCGGCTACCGCGATCAGCCAACGATCCGAACCATTTCCCGGAAGGCGGCGGAAAACGACTACCGTATGTCGTCGTTCATCCTGGGCGTCGTGCAGAGCGATCCGTTCCTGCTGAGACAGGTGGTCCTATCAGCTAATAACGAGCAGGAATAGACGGCACGAGAATCCAGGCTTGCTACAGAAGTAGCGCTCCAACCCTCGAGATGAGGCAAAAATAAAATGCATTATATCTCCGGAAAGCACCTGCCCCGCCGAACGTTCCTCCAAGGTGCGAGTGCGAGTGTCGCGCTGCCGCTTCTCGATGGAATGATTCCAGCAGGTCGCACGTGGCGGGACCCGGCCGAGGAGCCGCATCAGACCCGCTTGATATGCGTTGAGGAGGCGATGGGCACTGCCGGCGCCAGCACGTGGGGCTGGACGCAGAATCTTTACGCTCCCCTAACGTCGGGCCGCGACTTCAAGCTTCCCGAAAGGCATCTTCTCGATCCCCTGATTGATGGCTTCCGGAATTACCTCACGGTTGTGAGCAACACCGACTGCCGAATGGCCGATCCGTACGCCGCGCCAGAGATCGGTGGAGACCATGACCGGTCGAGTGCCTGCTTCCTGACCCAGGCGCACCCGAAGCAGACGCAGGGCTCAGACATTTTCCTGGGCGTGTCACTCGACCAGGTACATGCCCAACGGTACGGTCAGGACACGCCCCTCCCGTCACTCGAACTCTGCATCGAGGCGCCGGCCAGAGGAGGAGCGTGCAACTACGATTATCACTGCGCCTACCGCCATAACATCAGTTGGGCCGCCCCCAACAGACCGCTTCCGGCCCTCCGTGACCCTCGTGCGGTGTTCGAGCGGATGTTCGGTGCGGGTGACTCTACGGCGGACCGGAACGAGCGGAGACGGACTCGGGGGAGTCTCCTCGACTGGATCGCCGAGGAAACCGCGCGCTTCAAGAGGTCTCTGGCCGCAGTGGATCGGCTCGCCCTGGACTCATACCTGGAGGGGGTTCGCGAGATCGAGCGCCGCATCCAGCTTGTCGAGGCACGCAATTCGAGCGGTGACGGGCGTGCGCTCCCGGACGCCCCGGCCGGCGTTCCGGATTCCTGGGACGAGCACATGGAGCTCATGTTTGATCTCCAAGTTCTCGCTCTGCGAAGCGAGATCACTCGGGTCATCTCGTTCAAGACGGGGAGCGATCAGTCGAACGCTTCGCACCCTGCGAGTGGCGTCGACGCGGGGTGGCATGCCATTTCCCACCACGGAAACAATCCAGATAAGATCATGCAGTACCTGGCGATCAACAGTTACCGCCTGAGTGCGTTCAGATATCTACTCGAGAAGCTCAGGGACACTGAGGAGGGTGATGGGACTCTCCTCGACAGAACGGCGATCGTCCACGGGTCGGCAATGGGAGATCCAAACCTCCACAACCATCGGAAATGCCCGCTGCTCTTGATGGGCGGGGCGAATGGTGCCCTGGAAGGGAACATGCATCTGGCCACGCCAGAGGGGACGCCCACGGCGAACGTGTTCCTCGCTCTCCTCCATGGCATCGGGCACCAGGACCTGGAGCATTTCGGTGACAGCACGCACAAGTTCCCGCTGAGCGTGCCCGAGAGGGTCACGTCGGCATCACTTGGGTAGTCGACCCGAACCTCGTCCGGTCCAAAGGCCCGCCGTGCGGACGGACGCGATGAATGCAAAGGTGGAGGTATCATGCTCATGCGGAGGGTAGCCAACAAGATGGGAACCTTCGAGCGGGTGCTCGGCGTCGTTTGTCTGGTTCCTTTCCTCGTGAGTGCGGGTGCGCCTCCCCCCCCCGATATCGTCGAGGCGGCACGACGGGGTGACGTGGTGGCGCTCGAGCGACTCGTCGAGCAAGGTGCCGACGTGAATGAGGCCAGGGGTGACGGCATGACCGCACTGCATTTCGCGGCCGAGCAGGGAAACGTGGAAGCGGTCCGGATTCTTCTCCAGGCCGGAGCCGGTGTCGTGGCGGGAACCCGCATCGGTCACTACACCCCTCTGCATCTCGCGAGTCGAGGGGGCCACGTCACGGTAGCCCAGTCGCTGCTGGATGCCGGAGCAGACGCTCGGCCTTCGACGAGCAATAGTGGGGCCACCCCTCTCCACCTTGCGGCATCCTCGGCTGGAGGCGGTGCGGAGCTGATCGCTCTCCTGGTCGAGCATGGAGCCGATGTGAATGCTCGAGAGCTGTCGTCTGGACAGACGCCCCTGATGTTCGCTGCCGGGACGGGACGGGCCGAAGCGGTCGCGGAGCTGCTTGCGCACGGTGCGGATCCGTCCGTGACGACTCAGGTGGTGGACGCGCTCGCCGGTTACGTCCGAGACCGTGCAGCCGGTCTGGCTCTACGGGAGGCGATCGCGGAGTTCCGGCGAAGTGATCGGGGTTCGGAGGAGACCACCGGCGAGGCGCTGCGTGATGTGTACGCGAACCAGGGATTCATCGTGCCACCGGAACTGCGCTCGCCCGTGGTCCCCGGGGATGATTGGAGGCCGACCCCGGCTCAGGTCCAGGAGGCCATCCGGTGGCAAAGAGAGGTGGCTTCGCGGGAGTACGTGGTAACGGATACGATGAGCCTCGTGGCGCCGGAGACCTACAACGCGGCCGCGCAGGGGCTTAGGGTTGCGCACGACAAGCTTCCCGAAAGGAACATCCGAGTCGGAAGGTCGGGGGGAATGACGGCGCTCCTGCTTGCCGCCCGCGAGGGGCAGATCGAGGCTGCCGAAGCGCTTCTAGACGGAGGCGCCGACATCAACCAGGTCAGCGCGGGAAACGGTGTCAGCCCCCTCCTGATTGCGTCCTTGAACGGTGAGTACGACGTAGCGCTGCGTCTCGTGGAACGGGGTGCCGACCCCAACCTGGCGTCCTCGCCGGAGAACGCGACGCCGCTCTTCGCAGCGTTGCAGTCCCAGTGGTCGGGCACGCCGAATTATCCGCAGCCCCAGTCGCATCACCTCCAGGTCACGACTCACCTGGAGCTTCTCGAGGCACTTCTGGAAGCGGGGGCGGATTCCAACGCACGGCTCAGTCTCCACATCTGGTATTGGGAGTACAGCCAGAGACGCACGGGCATCACGATCCGTGGAGCCACCCCGTTCTTCCGGGCGGCGTTCGCCCGGGATCTGGAGGCCATGAAATTGCTCGCCGCGTACGGTGCCGATCCCCATACGCCCACCATCATGACGGACGAGCTCCTGCGGGGGAGAAGGCCTCCGGACGGGCGTCAGGAGGAGTCCTCCGGACTACCCCAGGTCCCAGGGGGCGCCCCACACCAGTACCCGATCCACGCTGCTGCCGGAGGTGGATTTCAAGGAATCGGGAACTACATGATGGAAGGCACGCCGGGCGGCTTCATGCCGGCTGTGAAATACCTGGTCGAGGAGTTCGGCGCCGACCTGAATATCCCGGACTCCTGGGGCTACACGCCTCTCCACTACGCGGCCATCAGGGGCGACCTCGAGATGATTCGCTATCTGGTGGACTTGGGCGCGGATGTGGCCGCGCTCACACGCTTGGGCATGAGCCCGGTTGACATGACGCGCGGCGGTCAGAGGGCTTTCTTCAAGGCCGAGGGGCACCCGGAAGCGCAGGCACTGCTGCAGGAGCTTGGATCTCCGCTGGTCTGCTTGGACCTCCACTACGACGGTACCGGGAACCTCTGTGAGGCCGCGGGGACCTCTTCCTTCGAGGATCTATACGGGTTCCCGCGCACACCGTTGCATCTACGTCCGATCTCGGAGAAGTTCGGGTGGCAGGAGGCCGAGACGACCGAGCAGCCTCGGCAGTAGGCCGATCGGGTCTTCCCCGCAGCGATAGAGAAGCGCGACGGCCGCGTAAGCGCCGTCGAAGTCGACTGGATGCGTCCCCTTCCCTCCCGGGCCTCGGGCTCGAGAAGGTGACCATACGGGGTCTTCCGTGGTGGTCCCCCGACTCACCTCGTGAAGACCGATCTGCCCCTCGAGAACGTCTCCAGGATCGGGATGTGCTCGAGCTCGGCCGGATCTGCCGTCAGCGGGTTCTCTCCCAGGATCACCAGATCGGCCTGTTTCCCGACGGTGATCGAGCCCTTCGTGTCTTCCTCGAAATACTGATAGGCCCCGCCAAGCGTGACGGCGTGCAGCGCCTCTTGAATCGTCGCCCGCTGATGGGGTCCGAGCACACGGCCACTGCGGCCCTTCCGGTTCACCGTGATCGACACCAGCCGCATGATGTCCGGGGGAACGACCGTTGCGTCGTTGTGGATCGTGAAGTTCACGCCGCGATCGATCGGGAGCTGGGCTTCGACCCGGTGGTTGTCAAAGCCCTGATCAATCTCCTCGGCATCTATCCCGTAGGTACGCTGGTGATTCTGGATACCTTCGAGCTCGCGATTGTGCACGCGGCCAACCCTGACATGTCGCACATCCATCGCCCCACCGTTCGGATCATCAGCGACGTGGATGGGACGTGGCTCGACGATCCACCGCTCGCGGACCTCGCCGAGCCTGGTCCGCAGGGCCACTTCACCCGGTCGATCATCAAGGTGACGGATCCCGGTCGGTACGGGATCGAGGTGTCAGACTATTTCGTCTAGTGAGGAAGATGTGGCGCGGTAGGGAGAAGCGGCCCCCACGGCCACAAAGGGTCGTGGGGGCCGCTCATGCCTTGGCCTACAACGATGGCGGCAGCGTTTTGACCCGCATCCTCTAGTAAGCCAACGGGTCGGGGCGTAGCTGCATACGGACCAGCGACGGCCGCTTCGTCTCGGTCAGCATGCTACTCGTCGAGCTGTACATCGACCAAAGACCCTGGCCTTTCCATCCGGCGTCGGCATCGTCGACACGAGCGTCAGATCCCCGCGAGTTGTACTGAAGCGGATACGGTACGCGGATCGTCATGAACTCCTCGCTCTCCTGATCGAAGAGGAACAGCGCATCCGCCCCCGTGCCATTGACGACCACCGTGTTCTCGCCGAATCCCGACGCGTTGTATCGATCCACCCAGATGTAGTACAGCTGAGTGGAGCTGGCGTTATCCTCGGGGTGATTCGGTTCGAATCCCTGGAAGTTCGGACCCGGGATCTTCCACAGCGTCCAGCCCTCAGGGCACTGGTCACCCAATCCCCACGTCTGGCTGCACTTGCTGCGGTCGAACCGGGCCAGGTGACCACTTCCCGCCAACGCCGTCCACACGACCCCGTTCGAGTCTACGGTGATGCCCCGTGGCCCGCTGCCGTAGGGAGGAGTGTACGTCTCGAACTTGTCCGTGGCCGGATCCCAACGGTTGATCCTGCCTGGATAGGGACCACGAACTTGAGAGTTCCACGCAGACCCGTCCGGACTCGGGTAGATGCCATACCCACTGCGGTCGAGCTCCGTATCACCCACGCCGTCCCCATCTGAGTCAGCCATGAAGTCGGACCAGCCCTGCGCCTTCAGAGGGTCCTTTGGATCATACTCGTTGGTGTCGAGATACCCGAGTCCACAACTCCACAGACGACCTTCAGGTCCGTCTGCGAACTCCAGATGGTGCGTCCTGAAGCAAGTCGGGATGACCTCCATCTCGCCCGTCGCGGGATCGTACATGGTGTACGAGTCCGACTCCCAGGTTCCGTCCGGACAGTAATCCGGCTGCCAAGAACTGACCCTCGTGGTCATCCACACGCGCCCATGCTCGTCCATCATCGGATTATGGGGCTGCGTCAGCGAATGGCTGTAGATGCCCTCGAAGTTCGTGTGCCCGCCGGCGACCGCGTTCCCCATGGCGGTGTACCCTTGCGTGGGTTCCTTGTCCATCGGATGCGTGGGAACGCGCGTTCGCTTCCAGCTGTTCCCGACTGGATCGATCGTGACCAGCCAGTCCTGCGCGTAGTCGACCAGATAGACCGGCCCGTTCGCATTGCTGGTGGGATCGCGGCGATCCGTGGCCGTAATGTCGTGCGGGTGCGTGTACAGATCGGCCACTTCCCATTGTGTGACCACCACGTTGCGCTCGGCTCCCGTCGGCCTGGGCGGCACTGGCGGTACCTCACCGCTGTGGATCCTCTTAGACCAATCCCCGAACACGTCCAGGAACGCCTCGTACCCGAATTCCGTCGCGTCTTGGAACATGTTCGGCGATTTGCGCATTCCGACATCCCAGGCTTCACGCGTCGCGAAACGCGTAGCAGACGTGCCGATCTGGTGACACAGGTTGCAGCTGAGCTTGAGCTCTCCCATCCACTCACTCTGACTTCCCATGCCGTTGGCGATGTACTGTCCGTTGCCCGGAAACGCACTGGCCGGCGGCAGCTTCAGCAGCGAGTACCAATAGTTGGCGGGATAGACCTTTGCAGCCTCCTGTACCGTCGCTGCCTTCTTCACCGAGATCTCGACGTCTCTGGCCCCGGGTCGAACCTGCACATCCCCGGGCAGCGTCCACGAGACTCGCGAGTCGACCAACCCGTAGCCCCGCACCCACACATCGTACGTACCGTCGGGAAGATCGGGGACCACGAATCTCCCGTCGTCGTCCGTGACCACGATCTTCCGGTACGAGTCGGGGCCGCGGCCGTCATTCGCCATCACATCCTTCGCCTCCGCAATCACCCAGACTCCCGCCTCGGCGGTCCCCTCCTCGGAGATCACCCGCCCGCTGATGTACTCCCCGTCCTGGCTGTGTGTGGGACTGATCTGTGCGAAAGCGACATCCGCCGAAATGAGGATGGCCATCGAGGGTAGAGCCCAAATCCACGATCGTCGCGTGGCAGCTTCTCCGTTTGCGGATCCATGGCACCGGGCGCTAGGCACGCCCGATCGGACGTCCACTTCGGAAGAACTCCGGAGATGTCTTCCCCGGCATTAATCGGGGACAGTCGTGGGAGACGACCACCCGTCCCGCCACTCGTCCGAAAGAGCGGGACACACACGTACGGGGGTACCCCCATAAGCGCTAACTTGTGTAGTTTATCGGGAAGTGGCGGTCCACCTGGTTGAGTCTCTGCCTTGGAGGTTCGGCCAGGGAAGCCGAGATCTTGCTCCACTCGCGGATCATCTTTTCGAGAGAGAACTCCGGTTCGATGGCCCGTGCGACTTGGTGGAGTGCGAACTTGAAGTCACGCCAAGGGCTGCGGGGCTGACGTTGTCGCGACGTCGTATCCCCAGGGGGAAATAGCCACGGCGTGGCGCACGACTTTCTCGACCAGCAGTGCCACGAGCAGTTTGCCGTACAGCCAGGCCTGCGCGCTTTCGTCATCATACTTCGGCAGATGTCCGAGGCGGGCCAGGGACTTGAAGCGCTTGAAGACCAGCTCGACCTGCCAGCGTAGGCGGTACCATTCCAGAACGTCGGCTGGCGAGAACTCCTCCGGGGGGTAGGTCGTGAAGACGATGACGTAGCGGGCAAAATGCAGGGTTTGCGGCCGGACCTGGCTTTGCTTGCGCTGGGCTGTCTTGCGGATCTTGGCGTGCGCGGCCGCGATCGCTTCGTCGGTCTTGCGCACGGCGCAGATTCGGCCTGCGACCGGGGGGCCGGCCTTGGCCGCCGTGCGCACCGCCCATGCGCCGACCGGTCCAGGCCGCTCGAGGGATTCCACGGCTGTCAGCAACTCGAACGGCTGACCGTCCGCGGTCTCCAGCGGCAGCGTCCCGGTGTTCACCCGCACCGTTACGTGACCGCCGGCCATCGCCACATGCTGGATCCCGGCCGCGTTCGAGTAGGCCCGGTCGGCCAGCACGTAGTCACCCGGACGGATCGGAAACTGTTTGAACGACTCGCCCGCCCCGGACCCTTCCGTCCCGGTCAGCTTGAAGAAGTCGCAGCCCAACGAAGGCAAGTTGACGCTGTAATGCAGCCTCCACAACGATCCGGTCCGGCCCGGCTCCTGCACGGTCGTGGCGTCCAAGACCCGCACTTGGAAGCCCCCGTCCGACGAGACCGCGATGCCGTGCTCCCGGAACAGTTCCACGCACAACGCATACAGCCAGTCCCGCGATTTCCGGAGCCGCTTCAGCAGCGCCACGTCCGACAGATCCGCCAAGCTCGCCTGCCGAGCCCGCACGACCGTTTCTCTCAGCGAATGCCCGCATCCGAGATGGATCAGCAGCGTCCGCAGCAGCTTCTCCGGCGACTTGTCCTGATGGTGTCCCGCTGACAGTTGAAGGTGGTGGCTCCGGAGAGTCTCCTTGTTAGCCTGCCTTTCTCATTTCGGCAACCGGTTCATGGTCGTCGAGGTGGGCCCTGAGCATCCAGAGCTGGTCGTAGCCGATGATCCTCCGGTAGCTCTTCTCGGTCTCCACGAACGAGGCCGCAGCCCAGCGCAAGGCCATCGCTCCGTTCTTCCAGTTGGTCACCCTGCGGGTCTTCCGTCTTACGCCCGAGTGGGTGCTGTCGATCAGGTTGGTCGAGCCCAGGCACTTCCTCAGCCGCGGCGGGAGGCCGAGCCGGTTGATCGTGAACATCTCGCTGAGGCCTTCGCGTAGGCTGGCCGAGGCCGAGGGGTGGTCGCGCTCGAGCCATCGGGCGAGCTGCTCGAGCTTCTGCTCGCCCTGCTTCGCGTCCAGCTTCATCGCCGCCCGGAACGCCGCCTTCACCTGAGGATGCTGATCCTTCGGCAGATGACCCAGCACGTTGCGGAGCTTGTGGTTGCGGCAGCGCTGGATGGGGTGACGTTGGCCGAACACCTTCTCGATCGCCTTCCTGAGCGCTTTCGAGCCATCGATCACGAACAGCCGCCGCCTGCCCGGGTCCAGGCCGCGCTCGACCAGATCCTCTAGGAGCGCGCTGGTCACCTCGGCGTTCTCACTCGCTCCTTCCCTCACGCCCAGCACGTGCTTCTTTCCGTCTGAGTCCACGCCTACCGCAGCAAGCACGTGGTGCGAGCCCATCTGGATCCCGTCCAGGTAGATCACCAGGAGGTCCCACGCATCCAGCCGGCGCTCCATCAGCTCCTTCAGCACGCGCTCCGAGGCCTCGACCGTCTCACGGCTCACCACCGACTTGCTCACCCCGACCGTGTCGGCCATCTCACCGATCACACGGCCGTACTTCCGCGTGCTCACCCCCGCCATCAGGACCTCGAGCATCCGATCCGCCACGGCGCCCGGTCTCCGCATCGCTGCGTACGCCGGCACCTCGACCTCGCCACCCTCCCCGGCGCCCCGGCGCCTGAGCCGTGGCCGCTCCACACGCACCTTCCGGTCCGACAGGTAAACCACACCACCCTGCCGGCCATACCACGCCGTGTCGTCTTCCGCTCGTGACCGACCTGCCTGCTTCACGCCTGCCACACCCTCGGCGCTCATCTCCAGCACCGCTTCGATCGTCGCTCGTCCCATCACCTGGATGACTTCGTCGATCGCGACCTCCGTCTGCTCCACGAGCTCAAGCATCGGAAGCAGAAACTGCCCCTCCCGCTTCAGGAACTCCCTGATCGCGCGCTTGTCCGCCCGATCCCTTACCTCGTACGTTCTCTTCATCGTGGTGGCTCCGTGTTGGGGTTTTTGCCTACCCGAGCCTATCGGCCCGGGACCCCCGGAGCCACCACTTTTCTTTCTCCCCTATCAGGAACCTTCAACTACGGTTGGGACAGCTTCCTTGTCCTTGCGCAACCCTCGCAGCGCTCCCGTCTCCGCTGCCAGCTCCTGCCAGTTGCTCGGGAAGAACGATACTAGCAGGTCCCAGTCCTCACTTGTCGGCGCCTCTGTCACGGTTCTGCTCATGCCCTCACTACCCAGGTTCAAGGGGTCGTCGCAACAGCACCGTGTTGAAGGGGGTTTTTGCGCCCCCGATTCCACTGGACAATAGATTGGCGAGGGCGACGGGGTCCAGACAGAGGGGGTTCTTGATCTCTCCAATTCCGAGGGAGTCAGAAGCGACCGAAGGTCGTGGAAGGCAGGAGATACCGGAGCTGTTGAGAACTCAGCGCAAGGTGGAGGTCCGGTTCAGCGATGTAAGAGATCTTCCAGGGTTTCCGCCGGGGTTTTCCAACCGAGGGTCTTGCGGGGGCGGCTGTTAAGAGCGGCCGCGACGGCGGCGAGATCGTCAGCGGTATGTTTGCTGAGGTCAGTGCCTTTGGGGAAGTACTGTCTCAACAAGCCGTTGGTGTTTTCGTTCGTGCCGCGCTGCCACGGGCTCTGTGGGTCGCAGAAGTAGACGGCCAGCCCAGTGTCGATGCGAAGCTGTGCGTGCTGAGCCATCTCTGCTCCCTGGTCCCACGTCAGAGACCGGCGGAGTTGCTCGGGCAGGGTCGTGATCGACGAAGCGATCGCGTCCCGGACGGCTTCGGCGCCGTGCCCAGCCAACGCTGGCCCGTTCTTGGTCCTGGGCTCGTCGTGTCTGTGGAGGCGAGGGAGGTGGAGGAGCATGGTGAACCGGGAGGTTCGCTCGACCAGCGTTCCGATCGCCGAGCTGCTTAACCCCAGGATTAGGTCGCCTTCCCAGTGCCCAGGAACGGCGCGGTCGTCCGCCTCGGCCGGTCGCTCGCTGATCATGATCTCGGGGCGAACGAACGTCTTACCCCGTCTGCGGGCGCGAGCTCGAGGCACCCGTAGCGCGCGTCCCGTCCGAAGGCACGCCGTCAGCTCCCGACGCAGCGCACCGCGTCCCTGAACGTAGAGCGCCTGGTAAATGGCTTCGTGCGATATCCGCATGGACTCATCATCGGGGAAGTCGACCCGTAGCCTGTTGGCGATCTGCTCAGGACTCCACGAGGCCGCCCACCGCCGGTCTTGTCGGCGACCACGGCGACGCCCGACCCAGCGTACATTTGGGCCCGGCACGGCCGCCCCGTCTGGAGCCGCGATCAGGCCTCCGAGGCGATCCTGCACATACTGCCTCAGTTCGCCGTTCGCAGCGAGTTTGGCAACTTTCGGACGCTTCGCTCGCCGATCGGCATGCCATTGGGCGGTCGTGGCTCGATACTCGAGGTTTCCACTTCGCGTTGCTGCGTTCCGCCGCAGTTCTCGCGAGATCGTCGACGATGAGCGGCGCAACTGCCGGGCGATCTCACGTACGCCACAACCGCGGGCTTGAAGAACCGCAATCTCTTCTCGCTCTCCTCCCTCTCGAGGTGTTGCGACGACCTCTTCGCTGGTATGCCCGAACGATCTGGCTGCGGGGGACATGGGCGAGACAGGCTTCGGCGACCTCGGCCGGGACGCCGGACTCCGCCATCCACGACCGCGCGCTCGAACGGAACCCGTGCACTGTCGAGGCGACCCTGGCGCGGCGAAGCACGCGTCCCGGCGCGTTCCGGGGCAGCGGCCCGCCGGTTCTCGATGGAAACACCAGCGACGACTCGGGAGACAGCGCCCGCGCCCGTTCCAGCACGTCGAGCGCGCCCGTGCTGAGCGGCACGGCAAACTCGCGCCCGGCCTTCATCCTCGACGCCGGGATCGTCCACCTCGCAGCCTCGACGGCGATCTCGTCCCAGCGCGCCCCGCGCGCCTCTCCGGCCCGGACCGCCGTCAACGCGATCATCTCGACGGACAACACCGCCGACGGGTGTATGTATCTGACCCGGCGAATGGCTTCGAGCGCCGCCGCAACCTCCCGGTGCGGAAGCGCCCGATAATGATTCGGCGCGTTGCCGTTCGCCCTCGGCAGCGCCACGATCGCCCGGTCAACCGGGTTGTCTAGGAATACTCTGAATAAGTCGGTCCCTGGGACATTAGATTTACGGGGCGGGAGTTCAAGGGCTGAGCGGGACGATCGGGGAGGCGGACGATGGAGCAGGTGACGTTCGCGGATGTGGAGTACGAGGGGAAGAAGCGGCGGACGCGGCGGGAGCTGTTTCTGGAGCGGATGGAGGCGCTGATTCCGTGGGAGCGTCTGGAGGCGCGGATTCGGCCGTTGTATCCGAAGGCGGGGCGGGGGCGGCAGCCGTACCCGTTGGCGGCGATGCTGAGGATTCACTGCGTGCAGCTGTTCTACAACCTGAGCGACCCGGGGATGGAGGACATGCTGTACGAGATCGAGTCGGTGCGGCGGTTCGCGGGGCTGCGTTTGACGGGTCCGCTGCCGGACGAGACGACGATTCTGAACTTTCGGCACCTGCTGGAGCGGCACAGGCTGGGGCGTGGTTTGTTCGAGGAGATCAACGCGCACCTGGCGGAGCGGGGCTACCGGGTGCGGGCGGGGACGATCGTGGACGCGAGCATCATCGCGGCGCCGTCATCGACGAAGAACCGGGAGGGGGCGCGGGATCCGGAGATGCATCAGACGAGGAAGGGCAACGAGTGGCACTTCGGGATGAAGGCGCACATCGGGGTGGACGCGGAGACGGGACTGGTGCATGGCGTGCGGGCGACGCCGGCGAACACGCACGATCTTCGGGAGGCGGGGGCGTTGCTTCACGGCGGCGAGGAGGAGGTGTGGGCGGACGCGGGCTACCGGGGGATCGAGAAGTGGGTGGACACGGGAGGCCGTCCGGTGCAGTGGCATGTGGCGATGAGACCGGGGCGGCGGCGGCTCCTGGAGCAGGGCGGGGCGCGGTGGCTGCGCGAGCGGGACAAGGCCTCGGTGCGGGCAAAGGTGGAGCACCCGTTCCTGTATGTGAAGCGCCGCTTCGGTTACCGGAAGGTTCGCTACCGCGGGCTGGCCAAGAACATGGAACGGATCGCGCTGCTCCTGGGCTTCGCGAACCTGCTTGTGGCGGGCCGCTATTCGACGGCGTGAGCGGCCGGCGCGGGAAACATCCGCCCACGCGGGGCGCAACGAGGGGATCATCGGCCAGAACATGCCGGTTGGGCGCGTTTTCAGCCCGTCATCGCCCCCAAGACCGCTGAAACCGGCTCCCTCCGTCTCGCACCGCCCCCAGAAGGGCCTTGCTCAGAGCTTCCCTAGGCTGTGGTTCCGGCCGATACACCAGCGGAAGACCGCCGCGATCCGGTTCCGAGCCTTCTGGGCGGCGGCCGGCTTCGATGTCCAGATCGGCGCGAGGCACCCCAGCACGTCCGCGCTCGTGATCCGGTCCACCGGCATGTCCAGGAGCGGCGCGGCGTGGAGACGGAATGTCGACCCCCACTGCTCAGGCAACGGGCTCCCGGCCTTCCACCCGTTCCGGTGAAGTTCGATGGTGCGTTCGGCGGCCTCGCCAAACGTGGGGATGCCGCGCCCCACGGGAATTCGGGTCGCATCACGTTCCGTCATCCGCAGCGCGAAGATGGCGACGATCGACGCGCGTATGACGCCTCAAATCCCCGTTTACGTGCTTCAAAAAATCCGTCATAGCTCAGGGTTCGGGACTTTGCACAAGCTATTCGAATCTCTCCTGCAATACTCACCGTTTCGCAGCGGCCAACCGCTTGAACGCCCCACCTGGGCGAAGGAGCGAAGCGTGTGTTACCGGCCATGCAAAGATGCACAGATATTGGAGTGAACCCCATCGGTTGGACAACGGGGCGGTGTGTAGGGGGTTGGGGCCGGGTTGCTGGAGTGTTGTCGGGTCGGCTCGGTACGCTTGCGTATCCATTGATACGGAGGAGGCGCAGTGATCGGGAGAGAGAAGCGGGTGCTCTTGCGACATCATCTCGAGCGGGGGATGCCCAAGGCGGTGATCGCCCGGCAGCTGAAGATCAGCAGGCGGACCCTGTACAACTGGATTGAGGCGGGAGAGCTGGACCGTGGTGCGGACAGCAAGGCGGTCAGATACGGACCCAGGCCGCGGCGGCCGTCGAAGCTGGACCCCTATAAAGGGATCATTGACACGCGCCTGGCGGCGTACCCGAAGCTGAGCGCCGTGCGGCTGTTCAAAGAGGTACAGGCGGCGGGCTATGGGGGCGGATACGGTCAGGTGAAGCGCTACGTGCGCGAGGGCCGGCCGCGGGAGCCTGTGGAGCCGATCCGGAGGTTTCGAGACGCCTCCGGGCCGCCAGGGCCAAGTGGATTTCGCGGACTTCCGGCTGCCGTGGGGCAAGCGGCATACGCTGATCGTGGTGCTGGGCTACTCGCGGCGGATGTGGCTGAGGTTCTACGAACGTCAGACGATGCCGGTCGTGATGCGGGGGCTGGAAGCGTCGTTCACCTATTTCGGCGGCGTACCGTCGGAACTGCTGTTCGATCAGATGAAGGCCGTCTGTCAATGGGCATCGTTCACGCGCACGGCCTCTTCGAGGATCCGCCGCACGGCGTGGCAGAAGCAGGGATCAGTCTTCCCAAATCCCTATGGGACAACGGCACAGGCCCGCCGCCGCCGCTCAAGCTAGCTCGACGGTCTGGGCTGATCGCGCACCCGGAACGACTGGGAAACGGTCCTGCCATTGGTGTCCGCCGCGGTCACCGTGATTATGGGCACCTGACCCAAACCCCGTAGGGCGACACAGTGGAGAGTGCCCTCGGACACCTCGACAGAGACATACAGACGGTTGCTCGAACTGGCTGAGTAGGTAAGGGCGTCACCATCCACAGCGTCCTCGAAGTAGTCCGCGAGCGCGTACGACAGCGTGTCTCCCTTGAGTACATCGACCGTGTCCGACGGGAATTTTTTCTGCACGTACGGAGGCTGGTCGTCGTCTACGGTGACCGCAAACGACCACTCGGCCGAGAGACCGCCCAGATCCGTCGCGCTCAGGCGGCGAGGCGTTCTCCGGTTTGTGACCTTTTTGTGGTGGGACTTGTAGGGCCGGACACGCCTTCTGGGCCCGCAATCGGCATAAGTGCCTCCGTTACAACGATATACGTCAAACGGCGGCGAACAGTGCCTACGCGTTCACGGCATCGGACTTCCGGTTCTCCGACGTGGACGAGGAGCACGGGCAGAGTCTTCAGAGCGTGAGGATCGTCACGCTTCCCGCCTCGGGGAAGGGCACCCTGACGCTCGGCGGGACGGCGGTGACGGCCGACCAGTCGGTGGCCCGGTCGGACATCGACGGCGGGAGGCCTTGCGGGCCTCGTCCCTCCGCCGCCGGGCGAGCTTCAGCGAGATCTCGGGATAGATCCCCATCGAGATCCGCTTCTCCTTGTCGGCGAAGCGGTACTTGAAGCGCCAGGCCTTGGTGCCTCGCGGGGCGATCTCGAGGTACAGGCCGCGGCTGTCGTAGAGCTTGCGGGGCTTGTCGCGGGGCTTGGCCTTGCGGATGGCGGTGTCGGTCAGCGGCATGTTGGGGCATCGGTTGACGGTTACGGGAAACTGCCCCTGAATATTGCCCCATAATTATCCCGGCTGTCAAGGAGCGGAAGGGACCGTCCTGGAGTAAGGTAATATCCTAAATCCTTATATAGATTAGTTCTGTGGGATCTTGGCGAACGTTACGGAACGTCAATCGATACAAAACGGCAATCTGTCGAACACGGCGCTCCAGCAGGCGCAGGTGGCGGCCGCGCTGACCCAGGGCCGGATCAACGCTGCCGTGGCTCAGGTGCTCGCCTACCAGGCCGTCGAGCAGGCGAACCGCATGCAGCAGGCCGAGATCGACCGGCTCGAGCGGCTCGCCGAGTGGAGGGACGCACGGGCTCGGACGAACGCGATGTATCGCGTGCGCGATATCCGGCTCTCACTCGGGCGCGGCAGCGTCCAGGGCCTGCCGTGCGTCGAGAATGTCCCGGACGAGCTGCTCGACATCGCGCTCGTCGATGAACGGCGAGAGGATGAAGCTCTTCAGGCCAACCATCGGCTCCCCGTAGTCGGTTTCCCGGTAGCAGTCGGTCATGGAGATGCGGACGCCTTCGCCGCGCATCGCCCGCTCGTATAGATACCGGAACAACCGGCGGTTGTAGTCATTGTGGCGCAGCAGCTCGTCCCGCGCAGCGGGGTTGGTCCGCTCGCGATCCTTGACCGTCCAGGTGTCCACGCCGTCGGGATAGACCCGAAAGACGGTGACCGTGCCGACGCCGTCGTCGTTGAGGACCGTCGTGCAGTCGTGGCCCTCTAGGTACTCGCGGAGCGTTTCAGCCATCTCCACGAGATGGCCGAGTAGGACGCGCAGGCCCACATGTCCGAATAGCTGTAGGTTGGCGTAGGCCGCGAGCACCCCCGAACCGCCGCGTGACGTCTCCAGCGTGAACACCCCGGGATGGCGCTCGCCGCTCTGGAACAGGTACGGCATCTGTTCCCGGCCACGGACGAGAAGCTGCATGTCGGCGCGGTCGCGGGCCAGGAACAGGCTTGAGATGTAGGGGGTGAACCCGGTCTTGTGGAAGTCGATGCCGACCGAGTCGGCCCGGTGCAACTTGGAGATGCGCCGACGCGCCGACGCCAGCGCGCGCACGGTGCGCAGCCGGAAGCCGAGCGGGTTCGCTTCGAAGTCGTAGTCATTGAACACCGACCAGGCCCAGCCAATGACGGCGTCGGCGTGGATGTGCGGCCTGTAGTCGAGGTCGTACTCCTCCACCAGCCGGTCGCGCAGGTCGACGATGGCGTCTAGGTCGTCGACGCCGAACGCGTCGGTCGTGCCCATCGTCGCCACCAGCGCCACGATGCGCCGCCCCTGGTCGAGCGCCTCGCGGGCGGCCGCCTCCAGCCGGTCGACCCGGATGTCGTTCTCCAGGTGGGTCGGTACCGCAACGACGCTCTTCTCGCCGAGGCCGAGCCAGCCGGCAACGTTCAAGCGGCAGTAGTGGCTCTGCGCGGAGGCCAGGATCATGCCGCCGCCCGGCACGCCGTTGTCCATCGCGTCCGGGAACGCCTTTTCGATGCCGAGCTTCGCGCCGTAGAGCACCGTCCCGGTCCCGCCGAACGTGAACACGCCAGCCGCCCGCACCGGGTCGTACCCGACGAGCCGCGACACCATCGCCACGACCGCCGCCTCGGTCAGCATGAGGCCATACGACGTATCGTCGGAGACCAGATTCGGATTGTAGATGGCCGGCAGCAGCGACCCGATGACGCTGGGAATCGACGGTGGCGGGACGACGTTGATCTGCGTCCGCGGATGCCCCCAAATAGGCATGCCTTCGAGCTGGCCGACCAGCTGGCGCGCCACCTCCTCGACGCTGCGCCCTTCCTCGGACAGCTCGGCCCGCTCCGCGGCCGCGTAGTCGAGCGTCCGCGCCCGGCCGAGCAGCGGCACCTCGGATTTCAGGTCGTCGACCTGATCGAGCGCGCGGAGGATCGAGAAGACGAAATAGGCGTCGTGCTTTCGGTCCGAAACCGGCGCGGGAAAGGTGTCCCGCAATCGGGCGAGGAGTTCCTGGTAGGGTCGCTGTGTCACACTGTCCGGCTGAAGCAGCCTACTTCCATTCTAGCGTTGACGCCGAACCAATCCGCGGCGTTGTTGCACGAATCGTGACTGGCCCGCACGATGCCAACCGACAGGATCCTCACCTGCCGAAGGATCTCACAGCCGAGGACGACCTCACTCCCCTGCCCAGCTGGGCTCCGGGCGCGAAGGCCCTCTCCGATGATGGACGTGTATCGGAAGAACACATTCTCCACCGCGCCTCGGGTCACATGCGAAACTAGATCTATAACGCGGAACGACGAAGCGCCAGGCAGGTCAGAGGCCGGTAGCGTCCTAATTTTAGGACACTACCCATAGACCCACGCGCTCGACATCTGCAAGACTCCTGCCAGGCTACTGCAGGGTTATCTTGGGAGCGGCCGGCCGCCGTCGGGGGGCGGCATGCCGGAGGCGAGGACCCGCCAGTGGTTGCGGACCGGGTGATCGCGCGCCCGCCCGCTGCGGAGACCGGCCGGAACCGATTCGGGAGATGGCGCTTCCGCTCCAGGAACTGACAAGAGAGGACGTTCCCATGCGCCGCATTCGAACAGGGTTGATTCTGAGTGTCGGAGTGGCCGTGGCATCTTGCGGCGGCAGCTCGACGGAGCCCGAAGACTTGCTGACAGGGGCGGAGGCCCTCGCGCTCTTCGAGGTAGCGATGAGCCAAGGCCTGCAGCTGACCGACGAATTGGAGCCCGGGAGTGAGACCCTGACCCCTGATGGCGCCGTCCTGCAGTTCACCGTCCCGTGCACGATGGGTGGAACGGTTGGGGTGACCGCGCGGCTCGGCCCTGCCGGAGAACCGGACGTCGACGGCGCCAGCATGGGAGTGTCGATGACCCTCGTTCACTCGGGTTGTATCGAAAGGCACGAGACGAGCGGGATCACCTTCACCCTGGACGGTGCGCCCGACCTGGAGATGAGCATCGAGCTCTCGATCTCGACAGAGTTCATGCTGGGAATCAGCGGCGCCATGGACGGCACGGTTCGCTGGGCCACAGGCGACGGCCGTAGGGGGCCATGCGCGCTCGACGTGGAGATCGAGACGGTGAGCGATCCATCCGGGTTGCCCACCATCACTCTCACCGGGCAAGCGTGCGGCGCCGACATCATGGAGTCGATCCCCGGTCTCGGACTGGCCTTTGGCTAGCCCACCGCACCGGGACCGGGCAGCCCAATGCCTCCCTGGGGTCGGGCGGCTTCACCGGGACTCCGGCCTCTCGGCCCGCGCCCACGATCGGTGTCCGGGGGCCGTGAGGCCACATCTGGCGCGTCACTCGGTTTCCACTGAAGAGGGTATCCACTTCGCTCTCCTGACCCCAATATGTAGGGGTGTCAGAGAAGTCGGATTCACCCAGTTGGGGGGGTAGATTACCCGCGTACGCTCGTAGAATTCGACGAGTGGTTCTGTTCGGAGCCTGCGTGCCGGGAGTTTCTGTGTCGTCTCCGGTGGCCCCGCGGGTTCGGCTGCCCCGAGTGCGGTGCCGTTGGAGGATGGGAGACGAGCCGGGGGTTGTTTCGATGCTCGAGTTGTGCCCGGCAGACTTCCGTCACGAGTCAATCCCAAAGTTAGTTGAAACTGGAGCGACCTCCGTCTCAGGCGACGGCATGTGAACGGCTCTCGGGAAGGGTGATCCAGAGGTCCTTCTGGATCGCGGCCCTGCGGAGCGGGAGGTGTCGGTACCCGAGCAACCTCCGGAGCCGTGACTCGATCTCCAGGAGCGTGGTCGCGAGCCATCGGTGCTTCTGGCTCGAGTTCTTCCAGTGGTCGACGCGTCCGCACCTCTGCTCGGCCAGGGCGTTCACGGACTCGAGCACGTTGGTGGTCTTGAGCGACCGGCCGACCAGGGGGAAGACTCCCAACCGGTGGAGGGTGAGGGTCTCCTCGAACCCCTCATCGAGACTGGCCGCCGCGGACTGGTTCACCCCCGCGAGCTCCTGGCGCAGGGCCTTGAGGTCCTTGACGGCCTCTTCGTACGTGGGCCGCTGGTAGGCGCGCTGCAGACGCTGGCGCCAGCCCTTCTGCTCCGCTCTCGGCAGATACGAGATCACGTTCTCCCGCTTGTGCCACTGGCACCGCTGGATGAGCACCTGTCCCTTGAAGACCGCCAGGACGCCGCTCCGGAGACCGCGGGCTCCATCGATCACCACGAGCGCTCCGGCCGACAGGTCGAGACCTCGGTCCTTCAGACTCCGAAGGAAGGATCGGATCACCACGGCGTTCTACCGTGTCGGTCTGGACGAACCCGAGGAAGACCTTGTCCCCCTTGGTCGTCACCCCGAGCGCGACGACCATCTCGTCCTCGGCAAAGCTCTTGCCGTCCAGGACGAGTGCCACCACGTCGTAACCCGAGAGGTCCCGCTCCTGAAACTCCTTCAGCTTCGCGGCCGTGGCCTTCTTGAACTCCCGCGAGACCGTCGACTTCGACAGCCCGATGGCTCCAGGCACCGCCTCGACCGCTGCCTCGTAGTCCCGGCACGAGATCCCGAGCAGCACCTTCCGAAACAGCCCCTCGTCCATCTCGCCGGGCGAGCCATGCAGCTGCTCATACGCCGCCAGCCTCGACTCTCCGGCCGGGCCTCGCACCCGCGGTACTCGCACCGGATGCCGCTGGCCGCCCAACCGCACCGACCCCGGGTTATGCCCATGCCGGTAATGTCGATCGTCCTCGGTCTTCCTGGCGTGACGTTGCCCCGCCAGTTGCTCCACTCCCTCCTCGAGCATCCGGCCCACCTCCGCCAGTCCCAGCGGAATCAGCTGCCGGATCAGCTCCACCCGAGGGTCCAGCTCCAGCGCCTCGATCTCCTCCCAACTCACCTCCCTCGGTTCCCCGAGCCGCCGGTCCTTCTTGCCCCGCTCGACGAGCCTTGGCATCCTTCCCATCGGTGGCCTCCTTCCTCTCTTGTGGTCCCGTGGTGTGGTCGCACACCCACGTTACCTGAGGTTGGAGGCCGCTTCAATTTCAACTAAAGATGGGACTCACTCGCTGAGACGGTATTCACCTGACAGTTGACCACGAGAGAGGACGGTGGCCAGCCGCCCT
The DNA here is from genome assembly GCA_965237965.1 of Longimicrobiales bacterium. Taxonomy (GTDB): domain Bacteria; phylum Gemmatimonadota; class Gemmatimonadetes; order Longimicrobiales; family Gaopeijiaceae; genus UBA2988. Next base: position 844,444 of record CBDEGT010000003.1, on the reverse strand, counting down.
CGCCGGAGCAATTGAGAGATGTCGAAGTCACTCACTTAGCACGGGATGTCAATGGCCATTGAAAAGTGCACACTTTGGGGGAGCCCGCCGCGAAGGGAGCGGAGCGACCGGAGCGGGGGCTCCCGATGGAGTCGGGACACCCGTCATGACGCTGCTCCCCCGATCTCCGCGTGCTCCGCGGAGATGGCCCGGGAGGCGGTCGGGTGGATGGCCTTGGAGAGTGCCGTGTGACGTCGCATCCGGTCTCACCTTCATCCCGCCGTACTCCCGCCTCCACCGGTAGTACGTCTGCTCGGTGATGCCGAGCTCCCGGCTGATCAGCTTCACGGATTTGCCGCGGGCCAGACCGACCTCTGCCTCCCGCAGTGCAGTGATGATCTGCTCCGGAGTGTGTCGCTTCCTTCCCATCCTGACCTCCTCGCTGAAAAGCTTCAGACCAGGTCGATCCTAACATTGCACCTGGTCTCGTTTCAGGGGGTCAGGTCAATATCGACTGCAGAGCCTGAACTGTGAGCGAATCGAGGCTGACGAGATCTGGACTTTCGTCGGAGCGAAGCAGAAGAACGCCCGGTACCGGAGCCAGGGGGACATCTAGACCTTCACGGCGATCGACCCGGACACCAAGCTCATGGTGTCGTGGTTCGTGGGCGACAGGAGCCAGGAGAGCGCGAATACCTTCATAGAGTACCTGGCCTCCAGGGTGGCAGGGAGGATCCAACTGACCACGGACGGCCACGGGATGTATATCGAGGCGATCCGCAGGGCCTTCGGCCACCGGATCGACTACGCGCAGCTCGTCAAGACCTACGGCCAGGACCGGCACCCGTCAGAGCGTCGGCGCTACGGGAGTTTAGGGAGCAGATGGTGGCGTTGGTGCGGGCGGGGAGGAAGCCGGAGGACAACCGGGTCTCGCCGCGCAATCGCCCGGCGAGACCCGGATTCGTTCCTGCCCCTCGCTACAACCTGCTGCGGTTGATGCTGCTGTCGGTGCTCTCGAGGAAGCGCATGGCTTCCTGATAGCCCTCGAAGGAAGTGCGTCCGGCCCACACCTGGGTGAGCTTCTCGTAGGCTTCGGTCGCCCGCTCGAAGTCACCGGTCTCTACGCTCGCGCGCGCCAAACCGAGCAATGAGCGCGGGCGGTTCGGCATGCGCATCAGTGAGGTCTCGAACATGGCGGCGGTGTCCTCGTGGGCTCCGAAGCCCGCGAGTATCTCGCCGTACAGTTCGTGCACGGGCTTGATCGGGCTGGCGGCCCCGCGCGGGGGAGCCAGCGCCTCCACGGTCTCCACCGCCTGGTCCATCAGCTTCCGGGCGCCGGCTTCGTTGCCCCGGTCCGCTTCCAGCAACGCCGCCACCTGCTTGTGCATGACACCGGCGTAGCCGGCCCCGTCGGCGTCCAAGGCGGCTGCGGCTGCTTCCAACGCAGCCCGGTCACCGGTACGGGCCGCGCTCAGCCCGGTGGCGAGCAACTCATGCCCGGATGATTCGTCGGTGATGGGCAGGACCGCCCACTCTTCGGTGTCGACGATGTAGCGAGCCTTGAGCAACGCCACGGCACCGCTCGGGCGAGCCTGTCCGCCCTCGTCGGAAGGACCTCCCTCCAGGAAGGTGCCCGAGGCCATCTTCTCGATTCGCTGGATCCACAGGCGCGCCTTCTCGTAGTCGCCAAGCTGAAGGTCGCCGTACTGGCCCCAGTCCAGCGCGTGGGTCGCGTCGCCCATGGGGTCGCCCGGCTGCCATAGCTCGCGGGCGGCGTCGTAGGCGGACTGGTTGTGTCCGGAGACGTAGTCCCACATGCCGTGCTGGATGAAGATGTGGGTCGGCATGTGGCGGGCGTGCGACACCGCCGCCGCGATCTCCGCGAAGCGATGCGCGGCCTCGAGCGCCAACGGAGCGTGGAGCGGGTCGTCAAAGGCATGGATGGTGTAGTGAACGGCCCCCGGATGGTCGTTGTTGTCCTTGAACAGCTTCAGGGCGATGGTTCCCGCCCGCACATTCAGGCGCCCGCTGAGATCGCGGGTCGCGGCGACGGTGCTCAGCATGGACAGGGCGTAGAAAGCAGCGACCTCGGGATCGTCGGGATAGTCTTCGTAGAGCTGCTCCATCGCTTCCATGTATTCGACCCTGCGCTCGACGTGATCGCCCTCGCCCCAAAGGATCTCCACGGCGTTCAGAAAGCCCTTCTCGCGATCCGTCGGCGCTTTGGCGAGGCGCTCGGCCCGGGTGGGGGCCAGTCGCTGCAGAGCCTTGCGCGGCTCGGTGGCGTCCATTTGCGAGACCAGCGGGTGGTTGTAGGCCAGCGACTCTCCCCAGTACGCCATGGCGAAGTCCGGGTCGAGCTCCTGAGCGGCGTGGAACTGCTCCCGCGCCTGCAGCCAGCCGAAGCTGTGAAGGATTGCGACGCCCCGCAGGAAGCGGTCCTGAACCTCGCCGGTCGCCGACGTGGGAAAGTCGATGACGCCCACACTCTCGAACTGCGCACGAGCCTGGCCCGCCGCGACGGCGAGCAGGAAGGCAGTCAACACAATGTTTCGTACCAGCTTCATCGGATTCTTCCTCCAGTAATGGCTTCCCCGCCCGTAACCGCCCTGATGCCGCGGGACACTTGGCAGCATTATAGTTCGACCTTCATTTTGCACGCAAAGGGAGGCTCGGATCGTGTCTGAATCCCTGAGGGGGAGGGTCGCGGAGCGAGAAAAACGCAGCGACACGATTTCGCTTCGGAACGATAGACAGCTGCGCCGGCTGCTCCGGAAATTCCAGATCATGGCCGTGCCGCACGGCTTCCGGTCTAGCTTTTGAGACTGGGTGGCCGAGGAGACGAACCATCCGCGCGAGGTCGTCGAGGCTGCGCTGGCGCATGTCATGCAGAACAAGGTTGAGGCAGCCTATCGGCGTACGGACCTGTTCGAGCGCCGGCGCCGGCTGATGGACGACTGGGCCTCTGCCATAGAGACGAGGTAACTCATTCTATAGCAATATCTTACAGCTGCATCTGTAATCGTTTCCCCTCATCGTATCCCTCGTTCGCAATCAGACGTCCGAGGGCGTTGAAGACCCTATGTGGACGGCTTGAGATCGTGGACCGCAGAGACGACCACGCGCTGATCAGGCGCTGCGGGGCACCATCGCCACCCCCGCCGTTGTCACCGAACGACGATCGCGCGTCGGCCAGCGACGCGTACGCGTGGCCGACGGACAGAGGCACCATAGAGCCGAACCGCCGCGCAGGACGTTCCTGTACTTCCTCTGACGTGCGGGCCTGCTCGGCGGCCGGCGCTGAGCCGCACGCTACCTTGGACGATGCTGGCACAGCGGAAACACTCCTCATATAGGTGGCAGTGGTGGAGGCGCAGGGAGTCGAACCCGAACAACGCGATTTGCTAAGTTGATGATGGAAAGGACTTCTGGCGATAACCCTTTATCAGTCATCACGTTCCCGCCATGCGGACGTGCCCTCCAGTCCCCGGGAGTCCCCCTGAATCGACCCCAGTCTTGGCAAGATTGTGGCAACGCTCCTCGCTAGGAGGACCTGCCTGTTCAGTGACGTCCCGATCACAATCGAACCGAGGGCCTGATTGTGATCGCCCCCGGGTCCCAGACGTCCTCGACCATGACGTTGCTTCTCTCTGTGAGGCACACCGTTGACCGATGCTCGCGCCAGTTGTAAAATACAAATATATGAAAACACAATCCGAAGCACCGACTACCGTCAAGTTGGGCGTGAGCCGCCAGGTCGTGATCCCCAAGAAGCTGCACGACCGTCTCGGGCTCAAGCCCGGCGACTACCTTGAGGTCGAGGAACAGCAGGGCAGAGTCGTCATGACGCCGAAGACGCTCATCGACAGCCGCGTGCACGCGGCGTTTCGGGAAAGCATGGAGGATTTCAAGAGCGGCAGGTACTCCGGGCCGTTCGACACCGCGGAGCAGGCGACGGCGTCGCTCCACAAGATTGCCGGGGCGCGTCGAGCGAGGAAGGCCAGCCGCAGGTAGATGCGGCTCATTCACACCGCCAGGTTCGAGAAGGACTATTCAGCCGCGCCGACGAATGTGCAGCGCGCATTCGACAAGCAGGAGTGGGGATCAGACGGACCAACGCGTAGGAGTTCGTCTGTCGTCATCCTGCCCCTCTAAAGCGCTTTTCATCACCGTGTAGCGGTTGGGGTAACCGCTCAGTCGAACGTCGTGTTGGCATGCATCGGCACGCAAGATTGGAGGGATTCGCCGAGTCACGGCCCGCGCGTGCGACACGTCGACTCCGCCGCGCACGGAGGCTGAACCCGAAGCCGATATACGGGGGACATCAAGATTCCCGTAGACCGGGGCTCAGATCTTGCGTCCTACCAGGAGAGTGTGTGGGCGATCCTGCCAGATACAGTCAGCCTGGAATTTGGCTTCGCGCATGGCCGCGAGTTCGTCGTCGACTGAAAAGTAGGTGTCCTCCGCCGACCACGCGGCGAAGTGCTCATAGGCGCGCTGTTCGTCAATGCCGCACGACACCAGGTGCGTGGCCCATCGACGGTACGACTGCTCGCGCGCCACCGGGTGTGCGCTGATGGCCACGTCGGTGTTCACGAAGACGCCACCGGGGCGGAGCGCCCGGTAAATGCGTGTATAAAGCGTGAGTTTGCGTGCCATGGTGGGAACGTGGTGCAGAGCCAGGGCCGTAGCCACGGCGTCACACGTGGGTAGTGGCGCCTCGAACGACCGCCGGCGGACACGAGCGCGGGTCCCAAATCGCTTGAGCCGAAGGCGCGCCTGGGCCAGCATCTCCGGATCGATGTCGATGGCTTCAACGGCACCGACGCGTTCATGGTCCAGCATCGCTTCAGCCAAGGCGCCCGTTCCCGCGCCGAGGTCAAGCACCAGGGTTGGGCGAACACCAGCGATTTCGTTGGCAGCCCTCGCCAAGCCTTCTTCGTAGCCTGGGATGAACGTGCGGATGGTCTCGTCGTAGGCATCAATCTCAAGGCGAAGATGATGGCGGACGGAGTGGCTCATCAGCTGATCATAGGTCAATGGTTCATAGACGCTCACGTGCGGAGCTTCGACAGCGGTTACGCAGTCACCACAGCATCATGAAAAACGCAATCCACCGATTCTTCCATAGGCGCTCGACAGCCTTCCCGTACGCTCCCGGCTACGTCGACACCGCTGTCATCTCGTTTGGAAAAACGGTGTGCCGCCAAATCGCGGAGATACGGGCGAGCTATCTGCGACGGGTAGGCCTAGCTGGACGATCAGCGACGAGCCTGCGGCGGCGCCAACAACATATTTGTACATGGCGCCGCCTATGAGCGAGCCGAGGTCACCGACGTCTGGCAGCGTGTCCGGGAGCGGCTCCAGGCTGGTGTAGAGCCCCTCGCCGGCACGGCCCATGATGTGAATCTCGCCAATAGAGGTAGAGCGCACGATGCGGCGCAGCCAGCTGTTGATATCGTCGGCCGACCATCCGGCCTCCTCGGCGGCGGCGGCGAAGCGCTCCACGAGCGTCGCCTGCACGATCATCTGCTGGCCGAGGATCTCCTCGAATATGGGCCTGATCTCGTCGAACTCGCTGGTGTAAGTGTCGCTCAAGAGTTCCGGCATGTCGAACGCCGCCAGTACTGAGGTCATGACGGGCGAGGCGTAGGCGTTGCTCTGGCTCACTTGCTCCTCGAATGCGAGGGCGTTGCCAACCTGGCCGCCCTCGTCCGCCGGCGGCGTCCAGACAAGTTCAGGGGCCTACTCGGTGAGGGGGCGCCGCTGTCCGATCTATGCCATGAAGGTCCGCGAAATGGTACAAGAGATCATTGCACAGCGCCGAGAACTTCGCCGGGTCCAACGCCCGCAGTTGGGCAGCAAGTGCTGTCGTATCAAACCACCACATGTCTACTCCACAGATTCCCTGTTGGGTTAAGGGTCACGACTGACAGTTTGCGTCCGGAATCTAACAGTGTGTACCGCCTGAATACTGTCGGTCTCGAATGGATGAGCCCCTTGGGGGTTGAGGGCCGGGATGCCGCAAGACCCCGGTGAAGATCCATTTGACCCACATGCCGTATCATTGGGGCGGCGCAGAACCCGTCACGGTGCGGTTCTTCGGGAGTGGATGTCCGCCGCAGACGATTCCCGCAGAGACCTTCGGCCTGCCCCAGACGACGGAGCCGACCACATGGCCTTGGAGGCGTCCATCTTTCATGCGGACCGTGCCCTCACCGACCTGCTCGGTGATCCTCGCCCGCAGGGCGAAGTCGAAGTCGGCCACCTGCTCGGGCGTCATGCGATCCCTGGAAAAACCGTTCTGAGAGTGCCGGCGCTCGATGTACTCTTCGACGGTTGGCGTCCAGGGGATCGGGCCGGTGTCTTGCTGGCCCAGGCGGTCGAACATGTCGGCCTCCTCGAGCGCCGTCACGGGGCTCCAAGACACGTACTCCCGGTTCAGCGAGTAGCACGGGATGATGTCGTCCTCTCGCAGGCCCACCTCCGCGCTCCGGCCAATGACGGCGAGGACGCCGTTCTCGGTGAGCAGCTCCGCGAACCTCGGGATAACAACATTTAGGTCGAACCAGCTCAGGCTGTCGGCCGCGGTGATGCGAGCGTAGGGGCCGCGGAGATCGGCGCATTCGATCGACGAGCAGATCCACCGGATGCGCGGGTCGTCGTCCCCCGGCAGCGAACGTGCGGTCTCGATCATGCCCCCGGAGAAGTCGACCGCATCCATACGCTCACAGTCCGGAGCGACCTCGCGCGCGAGGTCCCCCAAGCCGGTGCCTGCGTCCAGTACCGACCTTGAATGGTCGACGATCAGGCGCCGCAGAAGCGCCATCGTGGCGGGCGGATGCGGCGGCCGGTGATGATACGCCGCGACCACGCTCGGGTCCTTGAAGGTCTCGGCGAACCGGATGCGGACGTGGCGCTGCTGAAGCGGCTCCGGAAATCGCGGGACTGGCTGTATGCGTTGTGCGTGGAACTGTTCCGGGAGCACGGCATCGCGGTCTCGTCGGACGGGGGCTTCCAAGTGCGGGTCTTGGACGCCACGACCGTGCAGGAGCCGGGCCGGACCGGATCGTTGTGGAGGCTGCATTACAGCGTCAACCTGCCTTCGTTGGGCTGCGACTTCTTCAAGCTGACCGGGACGGAAGGGTCCGGGGCGGGCGAGTCGTTCAAACAGTTTCCGATCCGTCCGGGTGACTACGTGCTGGCCGACCGGGCCTACTCGAACGCGGCCGGGATCCAGCATGTGGCGATGGCCGGCGGTCACGTAACGGTGCGGGTGAACACCGGGACGCTGCCGCTGGAGACCGCGGACGGTCAGCCGTTCGAGTTGCTGACAGCCGTGGAATCCCTCGAGCGGCCTGGACCGGTCGGCGCATGGGCGGTGCGCACGGCGGCCAAGGCCGGCCCCCCGGTCGCAGGCCGAATCTGCGCCGTGCGCAAGACCGACGAAGCGATCGCGGCCGCGCACGCCAAGATCCGCAAGACAGCCCAGCGCAAGCAAAGCCAGGTCCGGCCGCAAACCCTGCATTTTGCCCGCTACGTCATCGTCTTCACGACCTACCCCCCGGAGGAGTTCTCGCCAGCCGACGTTCTGGAATGGTACCGCCTACGCTGGCAGGTCGAGCTGGTCTTCAAGCGCTTCAAGTCCCTGGCCCGCCTCGGACATCTGCCGAAGTATGATGACGAAAGCGCGCAGGCCTGGCTGTACGGCAAACTGCTCGTGGCACTGCTGGTCGAGAAAGTCGTGCGCCACGCCGTGGCTATTTCCCCCTGGGGATACGACGTCGCGACAACGTCAGCCCCGCAGCCCTTGGCGTGACTTCAAGTTCGCACTCCACCAAGTCGCACGGGCCATCGAACCGGAGTTCTCTCTCGAAAAGATGATCCGCGAGTGGAGCAAGATCTCGGCTTCCCTGGCCGAACCTCCAAGGCAGAGACTCAACCAGGTGGACCGCCACTTCCCGATAAACTACACAAGTTAGCGCTTATGGGAGCGACCCCCCCGTCTCGCATCGCGCCCAGAACCACCAGCAGTGCTGCCTTGTCCCGCTCGAGCCCCGCCTTCACGTAGATCCCGTCCGCCCAGACGTAGACGACCTCACGGTCGGCCAGCGAGCGCTTCGACCATTCCTCGAATTCCGCCGTCCATCCCGCCCGCAGCCGCCGAATCGAAGACTTCGACAACGGGGCCCCCTCGCCCAGCAGGCCCCGCATCGCCAGCTCGAAGTCTCCCTCCGCCAGCCCGTGCAGATACAGCTCCGGAAGCAGAGCACCCAGCTCCTTCGTCCGTCGTGCGAACAACGGCAACACCCGACTCTCGAACCGCTCCTCGACGCCCCGAACCCGAGGGCGTCGGAGCATGATCGTGCCCGAGCTCATCGCCAACCGCCTCGGCTTGCCATATCCGTTGCGGTAGCCCTCGGCCGAGTCCACCGTACTCCTGCGCTCTGACTTCTCCCGGCCTAACAACTCCGTGACTTCCTCCTCCATGATCTGTTGGATGAACTCCTGCGCCTTCTCCCTAACCATCCCCTCGAGCGTCTCCCACATCGGCCTGCTGGACGCACCCTGGGGTCCCGCGATATCCTCTCTCATGAGGCGACGTTCCTTTCCCCGGGCTGTCACCCGGGCTCGCTGGTTTAAATCTCAGCGGAAAGGTACGTCGCCTCTCTTTTTACACACCTTTTGATCCTACCTCGATCCTGATCGTCTCGGACGGATCCACCGATCGCACCGATGCGATCGTGCGCAGCTACGCGGACCGCGGGGTGGAACTCTTGAGCCTGCCGGTGCGATCCGGCAAGACCGCCTGCGAAAACGCTGCCTCGCAACGCCTGGTTGGGGAGATTGTCGTCAACACGGACGCCTCTATCCGTATCCTGCCCCGTTCCCTCAAGCCCTTAATCGCGCCTTTCGCCGACCCGCGCGTTGGGCTCGTGTCCGGCCGCGACATAAGCGTAAACAGAGGACAGAGTCCGGCCAACGTGGGAGAGTCGGGCTACGTCGGCTACGAGATGGGAATCCGGGATCTGGAAACCACCACGTACGGTATCGTCGGCGCCTCCGGCTGTCTCTATGCGATCCGCATTCCCCTCCACCGCATCCCTGTTCCGGCTTCGCTCAGCCGCGACTTCTCGGCCGCCCTCAAGTGTGAGGAGCACGGATACCGAGCCGTGTCCGTCTCCGTTCGCACGGAGTACCAGCGCAAGGTGAGGACGATCACGCGGGGGATGGAGACCCTGATCTACAAGCGGACACTCCTCAACCCCTTCCGCTACGGGACCTTCGCATGGATGCTCGTCAGCCACAAGATCTGCCGCTGGCTCGCCCCCTGGGCGGTGGTGGCCGGGGCCCTGGGCCTGGCGCTGCTGGCTCCCACCCACCCCGGCACCCTTCTTCCCCTGGGGGCCGGCGCCCTGATCGTGGTCGTGGGCGGTGTGGGTTGGCTCCTGGGCGACGGTCGCGCCCTCCCGCGCCCGGTTCAAGTAGCCGCCTTCGCCCTCTCGGTGAACGTCGCCGCCATGCACGCGTCGATTCGGGCCCTGACGGGGGACAAGGACCCGATCTGGGAGCCGACCCGGAGGGAGTCTGCCGCTGCGCGATAGGGACCCTCGGACCGCGAAAAAAACCCCTGAGAAAGGCGGTGATTATGCCCTTGACGCACGGAACGACCGTGGCTAGGATGGGGGCATGGTCGGAAAACTCCTGCGAGCGTTTCTCGAGAGGCTACCCCGAGAAGGCTTCTGGCACACCTTCTTCGAGGTGGGTCAATGGATGTGGGAACACCCCCGTTGGTCTTCTGTGTGCTGGTGGTGCGGCATGAACGTGTTCGGGTGGCTAGCGTCTATCTCTTGGTGGGCTTGGATTGCCCACGGGGACGGCGGTAGCCCTGATCGTGACCCTGTTGTTCATGCCTCCGCTGGGCGTGACAGGAGACGGCTATTTGGTTGCCGAGCGGATGCGCCGCGTAAAGAGCTGGCGCCGGGCCGAGAAAATATACGCGCGGTTCATGCGGCAGGATCAGGACCTCCAGCACTTCCCCGAGCAAGTGGTGTTGGCCTTGTGGCTAGTTCTCCCGGATAACCGACGGATAGCCCTGTTGAACAGGCACCCGGACATTCGGCTCCACCACGTACACGACGACTACTTAATGTGGAAGATGAGCCTCGATGACTAGTCGCCGTTTCTATAGCTGTACGCGCTCCCACAGGAACGCCCATTCGTTGTCGCAGTCCGATGGGATCGTGAGATGACCGGCACCCATGAACGCAGTGTCGGTGCAACCTCCGTCGTCAGGTATCAGACGGACTCGATTGCCCCTTGCCGTCCAAGTGCCGGAAGTAGACACGCTTTCACGCACCCCGTTAGGAATACTCTGAATAAGTCGGTCCCTGGGACATTAGATTTACGGGGCGGGAGTTCAAGGGCTGAGCGGGACGATCGGGGAGGCGGACGATGGAGCAGGTGACGTTCGCGGATGTGGAGTACGAGGGGAAGAAGCGGCGGACGCGGCGGGAGCTGTTTCTGGAGCGGATGGAGGCGCTGATTCCGTGGGAGCGTCTGGAGGCGCGGATTCGGCCGTTGTATCCGAAGGCGGGGCGGGGGCGGCAGCCGTACCCGTTGGCGGCGATGCTGAGGATTCACTGCGTGCAGCTGTTCTACAACCTGAGCGACCCGGGGATGGAGGACATGCTGTACGAGATCGAGTCGGTGCGGCGGTTCGCGGGGCTGCGTTTGACGGGTCCGCTGCCGGACGAGACGACGATTCTGAACTTTCGGCACCTGCTGGAGCGGCACAGGCTGGGGCGTGGTTTGTTCGAGGAGATCAACGCGCACCTGGCGGAGCGGGGCTACCGGGTGCGGGCGGGGACGATCGTGGACGCGAGCATCATCGCGGCGCCGTCATCGACGAAGAACCGGGAGGGGGCGCGGGATCCGGAGATGCATCAGACGAGGAAGGGCAACGAGTGGCACTTCGGGATGAAGGCGCACATCGGGGTGGACGCGGAGACGGGACTGGTGCATGGCGTGCGGGCGACGCCGGCGAACACGCACGATCTTCGGGAGGCGGGGGCGTTGCTTCACGGCGGCGAGGAGGAGGTGTGGGCGGACGCGGGCTACCGGGGGATCGAGAAGTGGGTGGACACGGGAGGCCGTCCGGTGCAGTGGCATGTGGCGATGAGACCGGGGCGGCGGCGGCTCCTGGAGCAGGGCGGGGCGCGGTGGCTGCGCGAGCGGGACAAGGCCTCGGTGCGGGCAAAGGTGGAGCACCCGTTCCTGTATGTGAAGCGCCGCTTCGGTTACCGGAAGGTTCGCTACCGCGGGCTGGCCAAGAACATGGAACGGATCGCGCTGCTCCTGGGCTTCGCGAACCTGCTTGTGGCGGGCCGCTATTCGACGGCGTGAGCGGCCGGCGCGGGAAACATCCGCCCACGCGGGGCGCAACGAGGGGATCATCGGCCAGAACATGCCGGTTGGGCGCGTTTTCAGCCCGTCATCGCCCCCAAGACCGCTGAAACCGGCTCCCTCCGTCTCGCACCGCCCCCAGAAGGGCCTTGCTCAGAGCTTCCTTAGCGTCCCGGGTCACCGAAAAGGTGGACGACCAGGTGTGGTCACCGTGAATCCTCACGGTGCCGCCATGCACACTTACGACCGCCTCGCCGGTCTCTGGGTGAGCAAACGACATCGGCACATCATATCCGGCGACCTTCGTCAGGCGGAAGTAAGCTACCGACGCCTCCCCCGGCGAAGCCATCTCGGCGGCCTCCAACTCTCGCTCCATCCGCGCGATCTCGAGTTCCAGCAGGCGCATTCGGTATGCGTGCTCTTGGTCCACCATCTCTGCGTTGCGCCGGCGCTCTGCGGATTCGGCGTGTACCCTGGCGGCTTCTCCCAGCCCCGAGAGGATCGGTCCTATCTGGGCAGAAGCTGGAGAAGTGGAGATCACAAGGAACCCGATCAGGATGGGGATGGTGCGGAGCATGACGGTGGCAAACGACAAGGTAAGAAGCGTGGGGGCGAGCCTTCCCATGATTTCTCCTCCCGTGCGAATGGACAGACGACCCAGAGGTGCCGGGCCGTTGTCCACCGGAACACGAGAGAACGTGACAGGTCTCGCCTATTCGCCCTCCCCCTCGGGACTGCGGGAGCTACCCGCGTGTTTCGCCCTCGGGATCGACAGGCTGTTGTATTGAGCGAGCGACCCGACTCTAGGGTCTCTCGATCCGATGGACAGTCCCACCATACGGTGCCACAGCATACTTGACAAGACTTCGGCCACGCTCTTACCGTGCCAGCCCGCCAGCCCACCCCGTATCCGTATATAATCCCACTTGGAAAGGAGGCAGTTCCATGAGCGAGGGTGAAGCCAAGATCCTGGAGAGGCTCGACCGGATGGACGGGAGATTCGACCGGATGGACGGGAGATTCGACCAGATGGACGGGAGATTCGACCGGATGGACGGGAAACTCGATGATTTCGCAAAGATTCAGATGGAAACGCTCCACCTCATCCACTCTCAGGGCGAGCGCATCGAGGGTCGCCTGGACCGGATGGAAGGCACGACCTTCTAGGACTTAAGAAGACCGACGCTCAGGCCACCAGCTCCCGATACCGGAGCGGGTCGGTCCGCACGATGCGGCGGAGCGTGTCGGGGAAGATGTGCGGGTTGTCGCGGTTGTTGAATCGCCACTCCAGCTCCTCGAGGTAGCGGTCCATATGCTTGACGCTCATCTTGTGGAAGGTGCCGACGATCGACCGCTTGAACAGGCTCCAGACGCCCTCGATCGAGTTGGTGTGGACGTCGCCCACAACCCATTCCTCGGCGGAGTGGTTGACAGTCTCGTGGCGGGTGTCGTCGTCCGCGATCCCGATGTAGCTCTTGAGGTCATCGGTGTAGATCGCCTCGGCCTCGTCCCTGACGGTGCGGCGGATGAAGGAATGCAGGGTATCGCGCTTCACGTTGGGGATGCGCTCGATGCGGACGTGCCCGCCGCGCTCAATCGCCCCGGCGACCCAATGCTTGTTCTCGCGCCAGTTCTTGCCCCGGCGCTTCCCCCCGACCATCGTCTCATCGACCTCTACGACCCCAATCAGCGTGGGGCCGGCGAGCGGGTCGTTGCCCATCGCATTCCTGATCCGATGGCACAGGTGCCAGGCGGTCCGGTAGGTAGTGCCCAGGTTCTCTTGAAGCTGTTTGGCGGAGATACCCTTCTTCGCTGTGCACATCAGGTAAATGGCGACGAACCACTTGCGGAGCGGCAGATGGGAGTCGTGCATGATCGTTCCCGAGGTTACGCTGAACCTGTAATCGCAGCCGCGGCACCGGTACTGGGCACGGCCAACAACATCGTCAACGTCAGTGTCGCCGCAGCGTACGCAGCAAACGCCACCGGGCCAGCGGATAGCTTCGAGCGCATCCCTGCACCTGTCCTCCGAGTGGAAACGATCCATTAGAGTAAGGAGATTCACCTTCTTCATGACCAATCACCCCAAGCCAAAACGGCCCCGTAAAGTGTCCCGCAAGATCGGAGAAAAGACGGGCCGCGAAATCATGGAGACCGTGACCGGCAAACGCGCTATGAGGCGGCTGGATGACATCCTAACGAAAGCCGAGAAACGCAACCCATCGTCCACAGAACCAATCTAGCAGAGCGGATCTTGTGCGTCAAGGGCATAATCACCGTGCGTCCTCGTCGCGTCGACAAGCCCTGGGGCTACGAGCTCATCTGGGCGGAGAACGATCTGTACGTGGGAAAGATCCTGCACGTGAAGGCGGATCAGTCCCTCTCGCTCCAGTTCCATCACCAGAAGGACGAGACCATGTACGTCATTACCGGGCGGGTGCGGATCGACGTCGGCCCGTCTGCCGATCGGCTCGAGGTGCTCGATCTGCCCGCCGGGCAAGGGCTGCGCCTGCGCCCGGGGATGGTGCATCGGATCAGCGCGCTCGTAGACAGCGACGTGCTCGAGGCGTCCACCCCGCATCTCGACGACCTGGTCCGGCTCGAGGATCACTACGGTCGCCGCTGACGCTCAGGCGGCGGGGAGGGCCTCGTCCAGGGCGGGCAGCAGCCCCTCGGCGACCTCACGCGCGAGCTCGAACGCCTGCTCCTCCCCCTCCAATACCGGAACCACCACCCGGACCAGCGCCTCGTCGCTCCTGCGTTTGAGGGAAGCATCCCGGAGCAGATCCCACTTGGCCTGGTATTCGCTGGCCACGACCCTGCCCCGCCCCTGGTACCAGTAAAGGACCAGCACCTGCTGCCCCTCGTTCACGAGGAGATAGCGGTTCACCTCCACTTGACTAGATCCGGCCACCGCGATGGGGACGGTGCGCGACTCGAGCGCCTGCCACCCCGACCCCGGCATGCAGTTCTTGGGCGAGTGGATGGTCTTGCCACGGGTCTGGCTCTCGTAGAAGCCCACGTAGACGGATATCCAAGGCGTCCCGGCGGCCAGGTCGGCATCCTCGGGCTCGTACACTCGCATGAGGTAGTCGGTCACCCCAGCGACCTCGATCTCGACGTCCGGAAGAGGAACGTCCTGACCTAAGAAGGGACCGACCTCGCCGGGGACCGCCTCTTCCAGCGACAACCGCAGAGGGTAGATCCGTTGGTCCAGCACCTTCGAGGTCAGAGCTGCACCCGATACGAGGACGGTCGCAACCGCCCAGGGAAGCCATCGCGGCCCGGACCGCGCGTTCACGTCGGGACCGCGGTAGGCGTGACCTGTCGGGGCCGGGCTCTCCGCCCGATCCACTTCTCCGCCGCGGACAGCGTCCACGTCGCTGCTCCGACGATGCTGAACGACACCATGAAGAGCGCCCACCCTTCCGTGTAGTGCATGAACCCGGACCCGAACGCCGGGTCCACGAAATAGGTCAGGAAGCCGGTAGCGAACACCCTGACCCCATTGACCAGGATGGCGAGCGGAATCGTCAGGAGCAGAATGAGCCCGCGGGTCCAGCCCCGCTCCAGGAACATCCCCGCCATGAGAACACCCAGGGAGAGCAGTGCGGTGAGAGACCGCAGGCCGCTACAGGCTTCGGCGACGAAGAGCGACTGTCCGGGAAGGTGGATGATGTTTCCGGAGAGCAGCACGGGCACGCTGCGCGCCTCGAGGAGCCCCGCGCCGATGGCAGACGCCTGCAACTGGAGCGGCAGCGCCAGCTTCCCCAACACCATCTGGGGAAGCGGAATCGACAGCACCAGCAGCGTGGCCGGGAGCCACCAGTGGACGAGCTGGCGGGGGCCCCGAAACGCCACCACGAGCGCCCCCAGGGCCCCGAAGAGGGACAAACGCATGGTGAACGGCTCGACCGCCAACTCCGAAAGGAACCTCAGGCCGACAGCGCCCGCGAGAAGCACCAGGCCGAGGAGCGGCCAAGGAGATGCCGGAGTGAGGCCCTTCCGCCACACCAGATAGACGGCGAGAGGCCCGAGGAGGAGGCCGTGCGAGGCTTCCGGGTCAGACCACCAGTCCCGCAGCAGTGTGACCGCGGGGGTTCGGAACAACGCGACGAACGCGATACCGGCCAGAATGAGCGGGACCCACCTGGACAGGCCCCTCCTGGCCAGCGCGCCAAGCTCCGCCGGAGGGCGGGCTGGCGTCAGATCGCTCCCCGCCTCCCCACCATCACGCGACCACCCCTCGGCCTCGGCCAGCCTACGCGAAGGCCTCAGCGAGATGTTCACGATCAACCGGCTCGGCCTCCCGCCGCGGCTGAGGAAGTGCCTGGGCTCGACCAACCTGATCGACAGCACCCACTCGGGCGTAAGACGGAAGACCCGCAGGGTGACCAACTGGAAGAACGGAGCGATGGCGCTGAGGTGGGCTGCGGCCTCGTTCGTGGAGACCGAGAAGAGCTACCGGAGGATCATCGGCTACGACCAGCTCTGGATGCTCAGGGCCCACCTCGACGACCATGAACCGGTTGCCGAAATGAGAAAGGCAGGCTAACAAGGAGACTCTCCGGAGCCACCACCTTCAACTGTCAGCGGGACACCATCCGAGTGTTCCTGGAGAGTGGCCAACAGGGCTTGAAGCGGCGGGGCCGTGATCCGACGGAGCGAGAGTTGATCCGAACCCGAGCGAAGCTCGGCGAGGTGACGATGCGGATGGAGCTCGCGAGCGAGCTCCTCGAAAAAAGGGGCTACGGGGACGAGTTGAAGAAGCTCTTGAAGCGCGGGAGCGAGTGAGCCCGGGGACGGGACGGCGCTACCCGCTGACGCTGATCTGCGAGGTATGGGCCATCGCCCGCTCGACGGTCTACCTGGCTCGAGACCGAGCGAAGCACGAGCCCAGGGAGCTGAAGGCTGGTGTTGGTTCTTCGTGGCAGTCGACCATTGCAGCAGCGACGTCGTGGGCTGGGGCTCCCAGTCGTCCTCGAGTACGTCCACCGCCTTCGGATACCACGGCCTGTAGCGCCTGGCGAACACTTCGCGGGCCTTCACAGCCTCGGACCGGCTCGGTGCGTAGACCACGGCCCTGAGAAGATCCTTCGCCTCGCTCTGCTCCCGCTGCGGCAGCCGGTCCAGCACGTTCCTCATCTTGTGGTTCCAGCACCGTTGCTCGCCCGCCTCAGGCCATACCTGCCGTACTGCGCCCCAGATCGCCGCGTTACCGTCCGCCACCAGAAGCCGGGGCGCCTCGATGCCGCGTGCCTTCAGATCCCGCAACACCTCCGACCAGGACTCGACCGACTCTCGGTAGCCCGATCTCAGGGCCAACACTTCCTTCGTCCCGTCTCGCATCGCGCCCAGAACCACCAGCAGTGCTGCCTTGTCCCGCTCGAGCCCCGCCTTCACGTAGATCCCGTCCGCCCAGACGTAGACGACCTCACGGTCGGCCAGCGAGCGCTTCGACCATTCCTCGAATTCCGCCGTCCATCCCGCCCGCAGCCGCCGAATCGAAGACTTCGACAACGGGGCCCCCTCGCCCAGCAGGCCCCGCATCGCCAGCTCGAAGTCTCCCTCCGCCAGCCCGTGCAGATACAGCTCCGGAAGCAGAGCACCCAGCTCCTTCGTCCGTCGTGCGAACAACGGCAACACCCGACTCTCGAACCGCTCCTCGACGCCCCGAACCCGAGGGCGTCGGAGCATGATCGTGCCCGAGCTCATCGCCAACCGCCTCGGCTTGCCATATCCGTTGCGGTAGCCCTCGGCCGAGTCCACCGTACTCCTGCGCTCTGACTTCTCCCGGCCTAACAACTCCGTGACTTCCTCCTCCATGATCTGTTGGATGAACTCCTGCGCCTTCTCCCTAACCATCCCCTCGAGCGTCTCCCACATCGGCCTGCTGGACGCACCCTGGGGTCCCGCGATATCCTCTCTCATGAGGCGACGTTCCTTTCCCCGGGCTGTCACCCGGGCTCGCTGGTTTAAATCTCAGCGGAAAGGTACGTCGCCTCTCTTTTTACACACCTTTTGATCCTACCTCCATCGGCAACCGTCCGATCCATGTTCACGCCGAGCGTCTCAGGGGAGTTTGCGCTGTCTCACTGGTAAGGCCGACGAACGTCACGAACACCTCTGGGTCGAACTGCGAGCCAGAGCTGCGCGCCATGATTGCCATTGCTTGGTCGCGGGACAGCGCCTCACGGTAGGGCCGGTCGCTGGTGAGCGCATCGAATACGTCCACCACGCAGAGGATCCGCGCCGTTAGAGGAATCTCACGGCCCCGGAGCCCGTCGGGGTAGCCATCGCCGTCCCAGCGCTCGTGGTGACTCCGCACCATCGGCCGGATGTCCCAAGGGAAATCGAGCGCCGTCACTATACTGTCCCCCGCGACGGTATGGCGTCTGACCACTTCTGCTTCGACTTCAGTAAGCGGGCCGGGCTTGTTCAGGATTTCGGTTGGCGTTTCGGTCTTCCCAACGTCGTGAAGGAACGCGCCCATTCGGAACCACATTAGTGCGTCATCCTCTAACCCGAGGCGGCGAGCGAGGGCCGTCGCGAGGTCGGCAACGCGGCCACAGTGGCCGTGCGTGTAGCGGTCCTTTGCCTCGATGGACTCCGCCCAGGCCTGCACCACATCTAGGAACTGCGATTCGATCTGCTTGAGCCGGCGGCCGAGCTCGGCGAGGTCCCGTTTCGCACGGAGCTGAGTGTAGATCCGGCGCGACGCCAGCAACGATTCCAGTGCCTCTCGGTTCCTCTCCTGGATTCTGAAGAGTCCGGCCAGCTCGCGTTCGGCCTCCGCCTCAAGCAGAGGGATGCCCTGGTCCTGGGCGATGGAGCGAGCGCTCTTCAGGGCCTGCTCAGCCTCCGCGCTCGCGCCGCTTTCCCTATGGATTACGCCAAGCCACCGGTGTACCTCCCCGTGCGGGCCTTCCTGGCCTAACCGCTGCGCCAGCGTCTCAGCCCGCCCGCAAGCGGACCGGGCCTCATTCCACGCCCCACGCGCCACCGCGAGTTCGGTCCGATTGCTGGCGATCATCACACTCGTGTGGAGGTCACCGATCTCCGCAGCAAGCCGAGCGCCGCGAGCGAAGACGCGCCTCGCTGCCTGCCACCGCCCGAGGTCAGTGTACAGCATGCCCAGCTCGTTCAGCCCTTGTGCGAAGTAGCGCGGCTCCTTGAGGCGAGAGTACCAGGCCAGAGCGCGCCGATAGTGCGCGAGTGCCCGAGGCAGGTTCCCCCGGATGTTGCAGTTGATGCCTAGGTTGTGCTCGATCATGGCCAGCGTGCGCAGGTCGCGCGCGCGGCTGGCTGCCGTTCGCGCGCGCCCGAAAAGACGGTCTGCTGCGTCTAGGCGGCCACGATCCTGGCTAATGATACCGAGCCAGTTGAGCGCGTGAGCAACGTCGCTCAGATCGCCGCGCGCACGAGCCACCGCCAAGCTGGCAACAAAACAGTCGCGCGCCGCCTCCGTGTTTCCCTCGGTCCGGTGGGTAGCGCCCGCCCAGCGAACGATCGTGGCGGCCAAACACGCGTCAGACTCGTCCTTTATTTCACGCAGCGCGCGTTCGTAACCGTCACGGGCTACAGCAGGATGGCCCCGGAGCTCCGCTTCCCGGGCTGAGTCGATAAGTGCCGCCGCACCGCCGGCGTGCGGTCCCGCGTCGACGGTCCTCAGTGTAGCTCGTATCGAGCGATCTTACGCAGCACAGTGGGCCGGCTGACGCCGAGCATGCGCGCTGCAAGCGATCGATTGCCGTTGGCTAGGCGAAGCGTTTCCCGTAATAGCTCGCATTCGACCCTCCCGAGCGTGACGCCGCCCGGTGGAACGTGCAACAGAGCCTCGGGCGCCGTGGCGACCACATCGGGGGTGGGTGACACCCCGTTGCCTCTGACTCCGGCCTCGATCGGAGTGCTCGGCGCCGGGGTGGTTGCCAGTGGTGAGTGCTGAGGGGACACCGTCTCGTCGCGGAGAATGATGTCACCAGTGACGGAGAGGCTTGTGCGCCCGCGGAGCCGGATCTGTTCAGGGCGGATCACCTGACCGTCGCACATGACCACGGCACTTTCCAGCGTGTTCTTGAGCTCGCGGACGTTCCCCAGCCAACTGTGCGAGCGTAGCACGGCCATCGCTTCGTCCGCGAGCCGCTTGATCGGGAGCTCGTACTCCCGACAGAGAGTCTCCAAGAAGTGGCAAGCGAGAAGCTCGAGATCCTTGGGGCGCTTGCGCAGTGAGGGAAGGTCTATCCGGACGACACTTAGCCGATAATACAGATCGCTACGGAACCTCCCCTCTTCGGTGGGCGAAGCCAGGTCCTTGTTTGCAGCCGCGATGATTCTGCAGTCGACATCGTACTCCGTGAGCGCGCCGAGCCGTCGAACACGACGCTCTTCTAGGACGCGCAGAAGCTTGGGCTGCAGACTTGGCGAAAGATCCTGCACCTCGTCGAGCATGATGGTGCCACGACCCGCGACCTGAAGAAGCCCGCGCTTCGATGAACGGGCGTCCGTAAACGCGCCCTTTTCGTGTCCGAACAGTTCGGACTCGAGCATCGCTTCGGGGATCGCGGAGCAGTTGATGGCGACAAACGGGTCGTCCGCTACCGCGCTCGCGTTATGAATTGCGCGCGCGAATAGCTCCTTCCCAGTGCCTGTCTCACCTACCAGCAGCACGTTGGCAGCCGGGAAAGCGGCGACCCGCTTAGCCATCGCCACCGCTGCTCGGAACGACGGACTCGCGCCGATCAACGAGGGGAACTCAGGCCCGGGGCGGCTCTCTGTTGCGGGGCCGCGTGCCTGAGGCTCGAACGCCGCTATGCTCTGAGCGAACCCCACGGGACTAGCTCCGATGCGAGGAAGGACGAAAGGAGCCCCTCGAGCGGGGTGTAGAACCCTACGGGCAAGACGTGTGCCCAGCGCCGAGGAGCTGTGGCTTTTACCGCGCTTCAAGCGGGGGCACGGCGCGCGAAATCGTGCACAGATGTAACGTTCTTTGCCACCCGAGCGCCGCGCAGGCGGCGCACGGGTGCGACGTTTCGTTGCACCCGTGCATCATCCGATCCTCGCAAGGGCCGTCAGGCGACTTTCAGTCTCAGTGTAGTCGTAGCGCGCCCCCATAGCCTGGAAGAGGTCGAGCGCTCGCGCGTAAGCGATGCGCGCGTCGTCTTCCTGTCCGAGCCGTCGGTTCAGATCGCCGAACTCGCGTGCAACCTCCGCCATGAGTAGAAGGTCATCGCATGCAACTGCGAGTACCTCGGCCTCCGAAAGAAGACCGTGCGCCTGTTCGAGATCATTGGCTTCGCGCTCAATCATGCCCTGGAACTTGAGGGCCTCCGCCTCGCGCTGGCGATCGTTGCGGAGCACGGCGAGCGTGAGCGCACGGGCAGAGGCTTCAGCGGCCTCTTTCCACTCGCCGCGCGCTATATGCAATTCGGCACGGTTCACCTCCACAGAGTTCTCGAGCATCCAGTTCTCGTGGCGCAACGCGATCGCGTGGGCCTCATCAAAGGCCGCGGTGGCATCATCCCATCGCTTCAGATCCGAGTAGACCAGGCCTAGGTTGTTCAGCGTCAACCCCACCATCCACTCGTCGCCTGCTTCCCGGTGCTGTGCAAGGGCGCTCCGGTAGTGTGCCATCGCCTGGCCGAAATCGCCTTGGATGTTGTTCAGGATCCCGAGGTTCTGTTCGATGGCTGGGGCGAGCCGCCGGTCTTCAGTGGCGTCGCCTCGCGCTCGATTGAACAGGGCCTCCGCTTCGGCCATACGCCCCCGGCCCATCGCGATCACGCCGAGCCAGTTCCCGGCGTGTGCGACACCACCCCGATAGCCGATGCTGCGCGCGTGACCGTAGCTCTCACGGTAACGGCGCTCGGCGCGGTCGATCTCGCCCCGCTCTCGGTACACGGACCCGATGAAGCGGAGCACGTCGGCCGCGCGCGTGTCCCGTTCGGGATCTGGCAGGGAGGCGAGCGCGCGCTCGTACTCGTTCAGCGCGGTCCCTGTGTCCCCGCTGGCCTCCGACTCGCGAGCTCGCTCCAGCGAGTCTTCGAACGTCGCAGGCTCGGGGCCGCTCGGAACTCTAGGCGTCAACCGCCCGCCGAGATGTCGATCGATCCGATGCAATTCTCTCGAGCTCCTCTCGCCATTTGTATTACCGCAAACCGAGTCCGTTTATCTGCCGCGGCCATTTAGGGGCCCGTGGGGGACACCGCCCCAAGGCGTGGGTACGGTCGGGCTCAGCCACCCGAGGGGGTGTAGCCCCTCAGGGGCGAGAACGCAGCCAGATAGCGGGAGAAGTGCCAGATCCAGCCGTACAGCTTGCCGGTTCGTTGGTCGTCGTAGGAGATGGGCCACTCAAGGACCTCGTCGCTCTCGTCGACGTACGCCAACCGATAGAAATGGTCGCCGCAGTGCCCGTGGTCCAGAGTCAGCGTGGGCTGCGTTATGAACTGCAGCCCGTGCGGTGAGAGCCTTACCTCAGCGTTCATCGAGACCGGCTGCTCGCCCGTCACGACCGTGTATTGGCTCAGAGCGCCGGGCGGGATACTAAGCCTGTGCCGCCCGAAGCTCAGATCCCCGCCCTCTGGACCGATGATCTTCGTTTCGGCCGCGTATTGGAGCGGGGTGCATACGAAGCTGCTCGGCTGCAGCCGATCCCAGCTCTGCTGGAGGAGCTCGTAGTCGGCCTCGCTTCGGAGCTGGCGGTCTCGCCGTCCGTTGTGCGGCGGTGGCAGCATCTGAGCACGAAGGGGAGCTCGGCCGCGGTCGCCTCGAACCAAGAGGTCGTGCCCGTCAGCGAGCTACGGGCCGCGCAGCAGCGCATTCGTGAGCTCGAGCGGGCGCTGGGGAAGAAGACCATGGAGGTCGAGATTCTCCGTGTCAAAGAAGTGACGGGGCTCAAGATGGCCCCGATCTGTGGGACCCTGGGGATCAGCCGAGCCTGCGCCTATCGGGACAGCGTAGGGCGCCCGGAACGGTATGCCCGGGCACAGGACCGGGTGGTGACGGCTCAGATCCGAACCGTGATCCGCACCCGGTCCTCCTACGGGGCGCGGCGCGTCCGGGCGCTCGTCAACCGGTCGTTCGAGACATCGTATAACCTGAAGCGGATCCAGCGCGTCATGGCCATCAACGGCTGGACGCTGCCTCGATCTTCGTACTCCGCGAAGCGACGCCACCCTGCGTCCACGGGGCCGATCACGCCCCCCTGACGTGCCCCCAGTGGCGGTACCACTTCCTATGTTAGACCCAGAGCCACCGGCGGCTCCTGGAGCTGAGGCATCCTGAGGAACCAAGGCGAAGGTTTGATCGTCTCCGGGGCCGGGGGACGACCGCCGCAGGCGCTGTGGGGTCGGACGGTATTGTACAGTCTTCTCCACTGTTCTACGAGGACGACCGCCTCAGGCAGCGTGTAGAATATCTCGCCGTTCAGGAATTCGTCCCTTAGCTTGCCGTTGAAGCTCTCGTTGTAACCGTTCTCCCACGGACTACCGGGCTCGATGTAGAGCGTCTGCACACCTAGCCTGGCGAGCCACCGCCGCACGAGCTGGGCCGTGAACTCCGGACCGTTGTCCGAACGTAGATGCTGGGGTGGACCGTGACGAACGAAGAGATCTACCAGCACCTCGAGTACGTCATGCGCTCGAGTCCTCCGTCCTACCTTGATCGCCAGACATTGTCTCGTGTACTCGTCGAGCACTGTGAGCAGCTTCAGGGCTCGTCCGTCCGCGGTCCGTGTGCTCACGAAGTCATACGACCAGACATGGTTATCGTGCAGCGGCCTGAGCCGGATACAGGAGCCGTCGTTCAGCCACAAGCGACCCCGCTTGGGTTGGCGTTTGGGCACTTTCAGGCCCTCTCGACGCCAGATCCGCTCCACCCGCTTGTGGTTCACGGACCAACCCTCGATGCGCAGCAGGTTCGTCACCTGCCGGTATCCGTAGCGACCGAAACGGCTCGCCAGCCGCACCACGTCTTCTAGGAGCGCTGCCTCGTCGGAACGCACCTTCCTGATCCGGCGTTGCGTCGTCCGTGGCTGGCCCAGCACCCGGCACGCGCGCCTCTCTCCCACCCCGAGCCGCTGACGTGCATGCACCACACACCTCCGTCGGCGCTCGGGGCTCAGAAGTTTCCCTTGGCCGCTTCCTCCAGGATCAGCTTGTCCACCGTCAGGTTCGCCACCGCCCGCTTCAGGTGTGCGTTCTCTCGCTCCAGTTCCTTGAACTTGCGCGCCTGATCCACCCCCATTCCCCCAAATTCCTTCCGCCACCGGTAGTACGTCTGCTCGCTGATCCCGAGCTCACGGCTCACCATCGCTGCCGTCTTCCCCCTCGCCAGCCCAACTTCAGCCTCTCTCAGTGCCGTAATGATCTGCTCCGGCGTGTGCCGTCTCCTCCCCATTGCTGACCTCCCTGTAGCTGCGACCAGATGCCCGATCCTAACATCCGCACTGGTCTCGTTTCAGGGGGTCACGTCAGTTTCGTGACAGGGGCGAGAGCGGTCCGAATGATCCGGGGTGGAGAGGCCGAAGGGCCGCCCAAGCGCTCCATGCAGCGATCCGTGATGCGACAAAGCACGGTCTGCAACGAGACAGCTATGGAGAGCCCGAGGGGACGGCTGCGCTGGTGTGCGCCCTCGGTGAGTTGATGAAGCGAGAGAATCCGCCTGAAACGATCTCACGCAAACGATCCACGAAGAGGACCACCACCCGAAAGGAGAGGAGCTAGAAATGCCACGCACCGGCACCGGTCGCGTCTACCAGCGCGGCAACGTTTGGTGGATTCAATACGGATTCCGTGGTGATGACATCCGGGAGTCAAGCGGATCCCCAAGAATTTCCGAAGCTCGAAAGCTCTTGAAACGCCGGATCGGTGAAATAGGGCGCGGAAGGTTAATCGGGCCGGCGGAGGAGAAGCTGGGATTCGAAGATCTGGCTGAGATGATTCGCAACGACTATCAGGCGCAGGGCTTCGCCTCGGCTCGCCGCCTCGAGCTGTCGCTGCGCCATCTGTCCGACTTCTTTGGCCTGAGCCGTGCGCTCGACATCACGGATGATCGGGTGACCGCGTACAAAGTCGCGCGTAGCAGCGCCGGAGCGTCGGCTTCCTCAATTCAGAAGGAAGTCGCTGCACTCAAGCGCGCGCTTAGGCTGGCGAACAAGGCGGGGAAGCTCTCCAATGTCCCCGACATTTCCGGGGTTACTGTCGGCGATGCGAACGCCCGCACCGGGTTTTTCACAGCGGTGGCAATCGAGAAGGTGATTGCTGAACTACCACCGCACCTTCGGCCCGTCGTACGGTTCGGCTATCTCACCGGCTGGCGCAAAACGGAGATCCTCGGGCTCCAGTGGTCAGCCATTGACCTCCAAGCCGGTACAATAACGTTGCCCGCATCACAAACAAAAAACCGAAAGCCGCGGCAGACCCCGTTCAGCGAGCTGCCGGAGCTGAAGTCGCTCGTCGAGGAGCAGCGCAAGCACACGCGGGAGGAGGAGAGGCGCACGGACCGGATCATCTCAAGCGTGTTCCATCACCGGGGAGGGCTGCCGATCCGATCTATGGACGGCGCTTGGCGCTCCGCCTGCAAGCGGGCAGGACTCGGCGGCTGGCTTTTCCACGATCTGCGACGCACGGCAGTACGAAACCTCGAGCGCGCTGGCGTCTCGCGCAGCGTCGCACAAAGCTTCACCGGGCACCGGACGGACTCCGTCTACTCCAGGTACGCGATCACCGACAGCGCGGCGCAGCGGGAGGGTATGCGGAAGTACGCGCGGCTCCACGCGAGCGAGCAGACCGAGCCTCGGAAGGTCGTCCCGATTCACGAAGTGCGCAGATAGCGGGTCATCTTCTTTTTTTTTCTCGCGTTACGGTACAATAACAGGACAAAATGAAAGACTGCGGGCCAGTTAGATGACCCGCAGTCTTTCTTGTAAGTGCTTGTTTTATAGGAGAATGCCGAGGGCGGGAGTCGAACCCGCAAGGGCCTAAGCCCGGGGGATTTTGAGTCCCCTGCGTCTGCCAGTTCCGCCACCCCGGCCAACGCTTGAACTTACCGACGAAACCCTCACTCCCCAATGGGGTTCACAGGGCCGCGCGGAGCTCCCAGCGCAACCCCCGACAAACGCGACACCAATTCGACCAAAGGCAGCCACGTGGCCGCGAGCAGAGACAACCCCTTCGGTGCCCTCAATTCCCTCGATCTGGCCGAGGGAAAGACGTGGTTCTACTCCCTGCCGGCGTTGGAGAAGGCGGGCGTCGCAGAGCTGGACCGGCTCCCGTTCTCCATCCGCGTCCTGCTGGAGAACGCACTGCGCCAAACAGGACGTGGCTACGTAACCGATGAGCACATGCGGGCGGTAACGGATTGGAGCCCGACCAAAGCCGGAGCGGACTTTCCGTTCATGCCTTCGCGTGTCGTCCTGCAGGACTTCACGGGGGTGCCCGCGGTGGTGGACCTCGCAGTCATGCGCGACGGGCTCGCGCAGATGGGCGGCGATCCCGGCCGCATCAATCCCGTAGTGCCCGCCGACCTCGTGATCGACCACTCCGTTCAGGTCGACTACTTCGGGACCCACGACGCATACCGCAAGAACGTCGAGCTCGAGTTCAAGAGGAACCGCGAGCGTTATGCGCTGTTGCGTTGGGCACAGACGGCTTTTGAAGACTTCTCTGTGGTGCCACCCGGAACCGGGATCGTGCACCAAGTCAATCTCGAATACCTGGCCGCGGTGGTTCATCGCCGTGAGCGCGATGGGCGGTGGGTCGCTTACCCGGACACGCTCGTGGGCACCGACTCCCACACCACGATGATCAACGGTCTGGGCGTGGTGGGCTGGGGCGTGGGGGGCATCGAGGCCGAGGCGGTGCTGCTCGGTCAGCCCTACTATATGCTTCTCCCTGAGGTGGTCGGTGTGAAGCTGACCGGGTCGCTCCCTGAAGGAGCGACCGCGACCGACCTCGTGCTGTGCGTGACCGAGCTGCTCCGCAAACACGGCGTGGTCGACAAGTTCGTCGAGTACTACGGAGCGGGGCTGAGCAACTTGTCACTCCCCGACAAGGCAACGCTGGCCAACATGTCGCCCGAGTACGGTGCGACCATCGGGTTCTTTCCGGTCGATCAGGAGGCGCTCCGCTACCTGGAAGGGAGCGGTCGTTCACCCGAGCAGGTCGACCGGGTAGAGCGCGTCAGCAAGGAGCTGGCGCTCTTCCGAACCGACGAAACACCCGACCCCGAGTTCACTACGCGGGTCGAGCTCGACATGAGCACGGTTGAGCCCAGTTTGGCCGGTCCTCGCCGCCCTCAGGATCGAGTGCGGCTCGCCGACCTGCGTCGCTCGTTCGAGACGAGTCTGCCCAAGCTGGTGCCGACGGGCTTCTCGGCGAAGCGGGAAGCCAACCATGACCTCGCGATCCACGGTGAGCAGCGCACCGGCGAGCAATGGGCGGGCGAGGGCGGGAACGAACCCGAGCCCTCTACGGCGGGCGTCACCTCAGCCCACGAGGCCGGTGCTAGCTCCACGCCGCGGGCAGCGGCAGTGGCGAGTTCGACTGAGCGTAGCCCCGGTCGCTACGTGACCTCCACGCTGGACGACGGGGCCGAAGCCGAGATCGGGGATGGCACGCTGGTGATCGCGGCGATCACATCTTGCACCAACACCTCGAACCCGTCCGTGATGCTCGGTGCGGGGCTGCTAGCACGTAAGGCCGTCGAACGCGGCCTCTCGGTGAAGCCCTGGGTGAAGACGTCCATGGCGCCCGGCTCGAAGGTGGTAACCGACTACCTGGAGGCTTCGGGCCTCATGGATCCCCTAGAGAAGCTGGGATTCGACGTGGTCGGCTACGGCTGCACGACCTGCATCGGAAACAGCGGTCCGCTCCCCGAATCGATCGCCACGCCGGTTCAGGAGAACGGGCTGGTGGTCGCCGCCGTGCTCTCCGGAAACCGCAACTTCGAGGCCCGTATCCACCCTCAGGTGCGTGCGAACTACCTGGCGTCGCCGGTTCTGGTCGTGGCGTTCGCGCTGGCCGGCAGGGTGGACATCGACCTCTACAACGAACCCCTCGGCCACGGCACGGACGGCAAGCCGGTTTTCCTGGCGGACGTGTGGCCGTCGCAGGAAGAGGTCCGCGAGACGGTCACCCGCTCACTGAAGCCGGAGATGTACCGGGAGCGTTACTCGGAGGTGTTCGAAGGCGACGACCTGTGGCGCTCCCTGCCCCTTCCCGTGCAGGGGAAGACGTACGATTGGGATTCCGACTCGACCTACATCGCCAAACCCACCTTCTTCGACGGGATGACGACCGACGTACCGCCGCTTTCCGACGTTCGCGGGGCGCGGGTACTCGCGGTCCTGGGAGACTCGGTCACCACCGACCACATCTCTCCGGCGGGAGCCATCCCCAGGAAGGAGCCCGCCGGCCGCTGGCTGATCGAGCGCGGCGTCGAGCCGGCGGACTTCAACACGTTCGGGTCACGGCGCGGGAACCACGAGGTGATGATGCGCGGGACGTTCGGCAACGTGCGCATTCGTAATCTGCTGCTGACCGACAAGGAGGGTGGGTACACGATTCACTTCCCCACCGGCGAGCAGCTCACGATCTACGAGGCGTCCATGCGCTACCAATCCGAGGGTACGCCTCTGGTGATCCTGACCGGGAAGGAGTACGGCACGGGCTCGTCACGCGATTGGGCAGCCAAAGGCACCATGCTGCTGGGGGTGAAGGCGGTGATCGCGGAGAGCTACGAGCGCATCCACCGCTCGAACCTGGTTGGGATGGGGGTGCTCCCGCTTCAGTATCTGGCGGGCGAGAGCGCGGCGTTGCTCGGGCTGACCGGGCGGGAGAGCTACACGATCAGCGGGATCGAGAACGGTCTCGAGCCTTCTGCGGTCCTGGACGTGATCGCTCGCCGAGACGACGGAACGGACGTCCGCTTCCGCGCGACGGCACGGCTCGACTCGGAGGTCGACGTCGAGTACTACCGGAACG
Source organism: Longimicrobiales bacterium (assembly GCA_965237965.1). GTDB lineage: Bacteria > Gemmatimonadota > Gemmatimonadetes > Longimicrobiales > Gaopeijiaceae > UBA2988. The sequence goes on along the minus strand of CBDEGT010000003.1, from coordinate 816,080 downwards.
GCGGCATTCTGCACACCGTCCTTCGTCGGATGGCCCGCGGCGAGATGTAGCGACGGCGAGATGTGGCGACGGGGAGATGTAGCGATGACGAGATGTAGGGGCGGAATGTAGCAAAGGGACGTAGCGACGGACCCGGCCGCGCAGGCTACTCCAGAGCGGCCCCGGGCAGCTGACAGGCCTCGAGTAGCTGACACGCGTAGTACGCACGCTGGATCGCGATCGAGAAGTCGCGATTCGCGGCTGCTTCCCGCGCACCGTAGAGGAGGCGCTCCGCACGCTCGCGCGCGGTGGCATCAACCCCTTCCGCGACTCCCGGGAGAATCTTCTCTGCGCGCGCGATCAGCGCGCGCGCGACCCCTTCGGGCCCCACCGCACGCAAGATGTCTGCGCCGTGGAGGGTGGCCCGCACAGCCTCGGGCAGCTCTCCGACTTCGAGCGCGCGCCGCGCAGCCGCAGCCGCCTCGCGGGAAGCCGCAAGACGAAGCGCGACCGCGTCGGGTAGCTGAGTCGGATCCAGCCGCCCCACGCTCGCCAACGCGACCTCGAGACGGGAGAGCGCCTCCCCGACTCCCTCGGGACCGAGCTCCAGCGCGAGCGTCGTCGCGGCCCCCGCGTACGCCTCGACCCGCAGCTCCTCCCCCCGCTCCGGGGTCACGGCCCACGAGCCGAGCCAGAGCTCGGCCGGGGACGAAAGCTTCGATTCCAGTCGATACTGCGCCGTCAGCCCCGGGAGCGACGGAAGATCCGAAGCGAGCATGACCGCGGGATGGGCGTCGAGCCCGACCAGCAGAGCGGTCGGATCGCCGCCGGCATCCTGGCACGCAGACGGGACCGCCGCCGTCAGGAGCCAGGCCAGTGCCTTGAGAAGACGCCTCGGGGAGAACCGCAAGTGGATCACTCCCAAAGAGTTAGCTGTCATCTGCAATGATGACATGCAGGTCGTGGAAAGGCAATTCCCACGCCTTCTGGGCTTCGCCCCGGAACGCGCAGGTGACACGGTAGTAGACGAGCGAGACCGCCCGCCGACCCACGCCCTGATTTCACCGCGTGCGCGCTCGGTCGGTCGAGAGAGTCCCCGCTCGGGAGGTGACCATGGCCGCACGGCAGTCCGGGGTCCGGTGAGTCGCAAGCGGCTGGCGGAGCTGCGCTCCGCGATCAAAGCGCTCGATGCCGAGTTGGTGCGCCTCGTCGGCGAGCGGCGCGCTCTCGTACTCGAGGTTGGACGCCTGAAATCGGAGCTGGGAATGCCCGTGCTCGACCCGAACCGTGAGGCGGCCGTCGTTCGGCGTGCCGCCGCGCTCGCTCGTGAGGCGGGCGAGGACGAGGAGTTGGTGCGCGACGTGATCTGGCGCATCATCGCGCTACGAGCAGGAGGGCATGACCCATTGGGGGCCGACCACCGGCGAGGACCGCGACTAGCCCGCTCCCGTGTTCAGTCGGCCATGATCGGGCGGGGCCGGTTCCCGAGCGCCGCCACCACGAGGCTGGTCGTGCCCGGGGGCACACGCAGACCGTAGACCGCACCGGGCGGAGTGATTCCCCGGACCAGATGGGGATTCAACTCCCGCATGACCGACCGCTCCAACCTCAGTATCTTGGCGACCGCAGCGAGAGCGGTCCCGCCCGGTACCCACACCCGATCGTACTCGTACGGAGCCGCCCGCTTCACGTGGAAGCCGTATTGCTCGGCGTATCGCGCAAGCGCCGTAGCCGCCAGGATCCTCGGAACGTACTCGCGCGTCTCGCGCGGAAGGTACTCGAGGATGTCCCAGTAGAGGTCCGCATCCCCGCTCTGCTCGCCACCGTGGCGCCTGAGAGCCCGATCGACCCGTGAGGGCCCCGCATTGTACGCGGCCGCGGCCAGGTACCAGGAGCCGTAGCGGCGGTGAAGCCACTCCAGGTAATCCAGGGCCGCGTCGGTCGCCCGGACCGGGTCGCGCCGCTCGTCCACCCAATGATCCAAGCGCAGGCCGAACTGCCTAGCGGTCGGGCGCATGAACTGCCATACGCCGGCCGCCGCAACCGTTGAGGTCGCCTTCGGCGAGAAGCCGGACTCGATCATGGCCAGGTAGAGGAGGTCCTCGGGCATGCCGCGCGCGCGCAGCTTCGCTCGGATCAGGCCGGCGAACCGTCCTTCCCGGGCAAGGAAGGTCTGGAACGTCTCTTTCTCGTCCGTCACGTACCTCCGCATCCACTTTACGACGCGGGCGTTCACCTCGATGGGCAGCTCGACCGGAGGCACAGGTGCCGGTACGTCCACGGCATCGGAGACCTCGAGCTCGGGCTCCCAGGTCTGGTACGCGACGAGACAGGCGACCCCGACGGCCACGACCATGAGACTACCCGCATCACGCACGAGGCGGGCCCGGCCGATTCGGCCATGCCCACCCAGGGGCGCTTCGACTGCGCGCCCGATCGGCAACGGAGCGGGTCCGCTCGCGCGCCCGGATGGTTTTTCGCTCATCGCCGCACCTCCTTGACCTGATCCCCCGCTTACCGCTCGCTCCCCACCCCGGAAGCACACGCCTACCCGGGGACATCGGAATGGGGAGAAAGGAGCGAGACCGCGGCCGGGGCTCCAGGTACTGCCGGTGGCGGTGGACCCGGCTCCAGCCCCAAGATACGGGGTAAGTCCGGGGACCGGGAGGGTGTTTGACCCAGGAGGTCTTACGTCCCGGAACGGAGAAAGGTCCGCCGGGAGGTGGCGGACCTTCGGGTTCTGTTCGCTAGAAGTGTCGGTTGTGGGACCGGCACCTGGCGGGAGGTCAGGCCGGCGGGTAGACCGAGATGGCCTTTCGGCCGCGGAAGGTCTCGAACCGCACGACGCCGTCGGCCACCGCAAACAGCGTGTCGTCCCGGCCGATTTTCACGTTCCGTCCGGGGTGGAACTTGGTCCCCTTCTGGCGGACCAGGATCGAACCGGAGGTGACGTGCTGGCCGCCGTAGCGCTTGACGCCCAGATGCTGGGGGTTGCTGTCCCGGCCGTTCCGGCTCGAGCCGCCGGCCTTCTTGTGAGCCACGTTGAGTCTCCCTTACCGGCCGCTCAGAGCACGACCTGGCTCACGCGAACCTCGGTGAACCCCTGGCGGTGTCCCTTCTTGACCCGGTAGCCCTTGCGTCGCTTACGCTTGAAGATCACGACCTTCTTGTCCCGGCCGTGCCCGAGGACCTCGGCGGTCACGCTGGCCCCGTCCACAAGAGGGGCACCCACGGAGACGTCGGAGCCGTTCGAAGCCAACAGGACCCGCTCGAAGGTGACCGTGTCACCGGGATCGGCCGGGAGGCAGGGCACGCGGAGCCGGTCGCCGGGCTCCGCCCGGAACTGCTTTCCACCCGTCTGGAATACGGCGTACATGATCGGGTCTGGGTCGGGGAGCTTGTCCGGGAATCAACAGCGTGCGAGCCGAGAAACTTCGCGAGATCGCGCGACGTGGTCAAGCTGACCCCACCCCCCCGGGCGATGGTTCAGCCACGCGCACTAGCGAGTCGCGTATTTAGCCGTGACGTCGGTCTCCGCGGGCCCGGACAACAGGCGGAACTCGTCCTGACGCAGGAGGGGGTCGTCCCGGAGGTCGAGGGCGAGTTGGGTCTTCTTCCCCAAGCGCCGCAGGAAATCCGGCTCGTCCTCGAGCACCTGCAGCGCCACCTCCGGGTGTAGCCGCACCACTAGGCTCCGCTCCTCCTTCGAGGCCGCCGCCCGCTTCAGGCTGCGCTCGATGCGCCGAATCACGGTCGCGGGCGTGTACACCCGCCCCGAACCACCGCAGTGCTCGCACGCCTCGGTCAGGGACTGGAAGAGCGAGGGCCGCACACGCTGACGGGTCATCTCTATCAGCCCGAGCTCGGACACCTCGAACGCCTTGGTGCGTGCCCGGTCCCGACCCAGGTGGCTCTTCAGCTCTTGCAGCACCCGGTCCCGGTTGCCCTGAGACTCCATGTCGATGAAGTCCACCACGATGATGCCGCCCACGTCGCGGAGGCGGAGCTGCTTCGCGATCTCACGCGCGGCGTCCAGGTTGGTGCGCAGGATCGTGTGCTCGGGATCCTTCCTGCCGGTGTAGCGACCCGTGTTGACGTCGATCGAGACGAGCGCCTCGGTAGGCTCGATAATCACGTAGCCACCCGATGGGAGATTCACCCGCCGCTGGAACGCGGTCTGAATCTCGTCCTCGACCTTGTGCCTGTCGAAGAGCGGTACCGGATCCTGGTAGAGCTGCACCCGTTCCAGAAGATCGGGATCGACGTTCCGAACGTACTGGGTGATCTCGTGGTGGATCTCCTTCGAGTCCACCACCAGCCGGTCGAACTTGTCGCTGAAGAGATCACGGATGATCCCGCTGATCAGCTTCGCCTCGCGATGCACCTGCGCCGGGGCCCTTTGTGACTGCGCACGCCGCTGGATCTTCTTCCACTGCTCGTGGAGCCGTTTGAACTCGCGTTCGAGCGTCTTCTGCGTCACCTCTTCCCCGACCGTGCGCACGATCATCCCGGCGCCGGCGTTGGAGGGGAGGATTTCCTTGGCCATGCCGCGCAGGCGTGCCCGCTCCTCGCGTCCCTCGATCTTGCGGCTGACCCCGACGTGCGAAGAGCCGGGCATATAGACGAGGAACCGGCCGGGCATGGAAACCTGGGCGGTGATCCGCGGACCCTTGGTCCCGATCGCCTCCTTGGTGACCTGGACCAGGATGGTGTCGCCCTTCTTCACCTGATCCTGGATGGACAGGAGCTTGCGCGCCCTGCGGCCGTTGCCGCCCGCGTCACCGTTCCCACCCTCCTCATCGTCCTCGTCGACCGCGAGGTCGGACGCGTGGAGGAAGCCGGCCTTCTCGGCCCCGATATCGACGAAGGCCGCCTGGATCCCGGGCAACACCGCATCGACCTTGCCGAGGTAGATGTCACCGACGATTCGAACCTCGTCGGGGCGGTCGAACATGAGCTCGACCAGGCTGTCGTCCTCGAGCAGCGCCACCCACGATTCGTGGGGGGTCGCCGTGATCAGGATTTCGCGCTTCAAGATGTAGTTCGCTCTTCAACGCCGGCTTCGGTCCGTCGCCGCCGGGGCCGCCCCAGACCCGTTCTCCGGCCGGTGCCGGTTGGACGAGGCTGTCCGCGCCCGGGCGATCCGAACAGGGGTCCGGAGCCCGACTCGCTCGTTCCGCCCACCCCTCGTGGGTGGGACGGGCGCATCAGTTGCCGAACGCCTCCTTCAGGAGGTGCCGTCCGATCACGATGCGCTGGATTTCGTTCGTGCCCTCTCCGATCTCACAAACTTTGGCGTCACGCGCCATCCGCTCGACCGGGTAGTCACTGGTGTACCCTACTCCTCCCAAGAGCTGAATCGCCTGAAAGGTCGCACGCATGGCCAGCTCGCTACAAAAGAGCTTCGCCATGGCCGCCTCCTTCGTGAACGGCTCGCCGCGATCCTTCAACCAGGCGGCGTAATACGTCAGGTGTCGCCCTGCCTCGATGTCGGTGGCCATGTCCGAGAGCCGGAACAGGACCGGCTGCAAATCATGGAGCTTGCGACCGAACTGCACCCTCCCGCCCGTATACCGAAGAGCAACGTCTAAGGCGCCCTGAGCCAAGCCCAGGGATAGCGCGGCGATCCCGATCCGGCCTGCGTCGAGGGTGCGCATGAAGTTCACGAACCCCTCGCCTTCCGCCCCGAGCCGGTTCTCCTCCGGGACGAACGCATCCTCCATGAGAAGCTCGCGCGTGTCGGAGGCCCGCCAGCCCATCTTGTCTTCCTTCTTCCCCGCTCGCACCCCTTCCAGATAGCGCAACTCCCCGCGTGCGCCGAAGCCGGCCCGCGCCGCCGCCTCCGGTTCGGAGGTAGGTTTTGTAACTACGAACGCAGATATACCCCCGGCTCCCCCGGAAGGATCGGTTACAGCTGTAACCGTGAAGACCTCCCCCACCCCCGCATGGGTAATGAAGATCTTGGCTCCCGAGAGCCGGTAGCCACCTTCGACCCGCACCGCCCGGGTGCGGGTCCCGACCGCATCGGACCCGGCTCCCGGCTCGGTCAGCCCGAAGCCACCCAGGACGCGACCGGCCGCAAGAATGGGGACCCAACGCTCCCGCTGCTCCCGGGTCCCGAAACCGAGGATCGGGGATGTGCCGAGCGTCGTGTGAGCGGAAACGGTGATGGCGTGGCTGGCGTCGTGCTTCGCCAGCTCTTCCACGGCGAGGATGTAGCTCAGGTAGTCGAGGCCGAGCCCGCCCAGCTCGCGTGGGACGGGAACGCCCAGCAGCCCCTCGTCGGCCAGCGCCCGGACCGTTTCCCACGGGAACGTGCCGGTCTCGTCGAGCTCCTTCGCCGCCGGGGCGATCCGCGCCGATGCGAGCGCTCGGACGCGGCCCTGGAAGTTCCGATGTTCGTCCGTGATGTAGGGGCTGGCCGTCACGTCCTGAAGCTACGCACCACCTGCCGGAGGGAGAAGCGACCTCCCAAGCTCCGCGGGAGTGCTTCGGCCATCGCTAGGCAGCGGTCGCAGCACACTTCGCCGGGAGCAGGGCCCTCGCCCCGGCCCCCATGCACTTCGCCAAAGTGGCCCAGCAGATGACGCCTCCGGCATCCGGGCGCGGTCGCGTAAGCCGCCACCGCGGCGATGCGGGCCAGGGCACCCGCCCGCAGCCTCTCCGCGTGGGCCAGGTCGGCTCGCCGGGAGGGCAGGTGGACGACCACTTCGGGCAGGGCCTCCTCGAAGTCCCGATGCGGAGGGGAGCGCGTCCGCGACGCCAGCGTCCCGGAGCTTTCGGGATCGGAGGGATCGGGCAGCGGCACGAGGGGCCGGACCAGCTCGCACTCCGCGAGGACCCGAAGCGCGGCGGCCAACGCCTCAGCTGGGATCCCCCCACAGCGCACCTCCAGGTCGGTGAGCGTGATCCGCGCGACCCGTCCAGGGCGAGCCGCATGCACGAGCGCGCGGAGGACCCGCCTGAGCACCGCCCCGTGCGGATGGCTCCGGTCGACGAAACCGCGGTGGAGGGCGGCGTCTTCAGGATCGTGCAGCGCCACGCAGCGCGCGGGGTCTCCGTCGCGGCCCGCGCGCCCGGCCTCCTGGTAGTAACCCTCCAGACTCCCCGGCAGCTGCCAATGCACGACGAGACGAACGTCGGCCCGGTCCACGCCCATGCCGAACGCGTTGGTGGCCACGACCAGAGGCGCCCGTCCAGCCATAAATGCATCCTGCACACGTGCCCGCTCGGTCGCCTCGAGCCCTGCGTGGTAGGCTTCGGCGCACAGGCCGAGCCCCGCCAGCCGGTCCCGTACGGCTTCCGCGGCGCGACGCGTACCCGCGTACACGAGCGAGCCGCCAGGCTCCCTCTGCTCCCGGAAGAGCCGGCCGAGCGCCGCGTACTTGGCTGCAGCACCCTTCGCCTCAAGCACGTGCCAGGACAGGTTGGGCCGATCGAAGCTCCCCACCACGGTGACGGGATCGTCGAGTGCGAGCACCCGCGCGATCTCGGCGCGGACCGCGGGCGTGGCGGTCGCGGTGAGAGCGAGTACCGGGCAGCGGACCAGCGCTCGGGCTGAGCCCAACGCCAGGTATTCGGGGCGGAAGTCGGGAGCGACCCCCCAGGCCGAGGGCCTGCTACGGGCGCGGGGCCAGGCGTGTTTTCACACGCTGGCCCCCGCCCTCCGGGGGTCGCTCCCAGTCCATGGATCCCTTGGCGGGAAGGCCGTCCAGCGCCGCTGTGAGCGGCGTATCAACGGACCGATCCGGCTTCCGGGTCTCGGCTCTCGTCGGCCAGGTACGCGGCCCAGTCGAAGGGCAGGCTGTTCATGGTGCCGAGGCATGGGGCCTGATCGCGCTCCACGCCGTTCGACGAACGCGAGGTAGCTAAGGCCCTTCGGGCTCGTCGGACACCGGGTCATCGTGCTTGCGCCAAGCATCCTCCACGTCCCGTACAAAGTCAATTAGACGCGCTCTGCCGTCGTGCCACGATCCCTCGTTAAGGCGGCAATACCACTGATTCGGAGCGCGACGCGTCGCAGGTGCGTTCGGCGGCTTCTCAGCTTCGAACGGAATTGCATCCTTCAGCTTCTCGAAACGCTCATGACAAAGGTCGACAGCCGCAGGATAGAAAGTGATCCGTATCTTCCCGGGTTCGTCAATTGTAACGGAATGCGACCCGCGGACACGCACGTCGTCGGGCAGGGTGATCGTCCGGTGCAGGTAGGTAATGCCGGATTTCGTATAGTATGTCCGGACACTGTAGTCCAACGACACTTTCGCATCCTGCCACACCTTCGCCACTCCGTGCTCGCCGGCCTTCCGATTCAAGTCGCGAGCGCCTGTTCGCGATCGGCAGCGTTGCGTTGCTAACAGCAATCGTTGTATGGAATTGGCCTTCCCTTACGGTACGCCCCCGGACCCGTGGTCCTGCCCCAATCAAGATGGCTGAGGCGCTTTACAAAATCCGGAAGCACCAGTTCGACACATGGGATGAAGCCCAAGAAGGAGCCGGACTACCCCGATTTCGATCAGTGGTTGCTCGACTACATCGAGAAGGAAAGCGAGTGAGTTCGGGGGCTGTTCGTCTTTCCGGGGCGGCTGGGTGCATCGTATGATGCCTTCACGCCAAACGCCAGGTCCGTCGTCTTTGACGTCGGGTCACCCGCTGAATACAACACCCTCGCCTTGGGAAATAGGCGGGACCCTACATAGACGGACCGGGTGTTTGGCGACTGTCTCGGCGATCAAAGAAAGCCGGGGCGAACCCCACCACGAAGGGACTCGCCCGATGCGCCGCCACCTATCCGTTGTACTCGTTGCTCTGCTGATCGTCGCTTGCGTAGGCGAGACCGGACCCACCGGTCCCCAAGGTTCCCGAGGAACCGCTGGGCTGGACGGTCGGGACGGGCAAGACGGCCGGCCGGGACCCGCAGGCCCTGCTGGCGAGCCGCTCAACTGGGCAGACGTGCTGGAAGAGCACCGCGTCAACGAGGCTACGTATGTCCTTCTGTACTCGTACACACACCGTGACGGGAAAAGATATTACTACATGTTCTGCACCGGCTTCGCCGCCTACTACACAAGCGTGGTCTGGACGAACGCGCACTGCGTTGACGCCGCCCTCGAGCGCGCCCGGGAACTGCGGGGCGCCGACCCGCACTTCTTCATCGTTCGGGCCGAAACCCCCATCGGCGGCGACCAAACCTACGCCATCGATCTGGACCAGTATTGGAAGCATCCCGACTACGACAACACGGCCCGCTCCGAGGACGTTGGACTGCTGGACATCGATGGGGTTTTGCCCACCCTTCTGGACCTTCTGCCCAGGCGGTTCACCGACAATCTCAGCGTCGGCCAGCCCATAGGTACGTTGGGATTCCCAGGAGAACTGAATGCCACAGGAGGGGCGGGCAGGATGACGACCCCCACCTTCAAGAACGGCGTCGTCAGCGCCCTCAGGCTGATTGACTCGGGGGAGGGCCCGCATGTGGAGATCCAGTACAACTTCGATACCTCGGGGGCACAAGCGGGAGCCCGGTGTTCGACCACGACGGCTGGCTCGTCGCCGTTAACCATGCAACCATTGCCAACGGCAAGGCCCTGAACTTCGGCATCCACATCGATGCGGTATGGGATTACATCGACATCCTGGAAGCCGGGAGGACCGCCACCGCCCAGATGATACTCGACGATGCCCCCGTACTACAAACCTACCCGCACGACACCTACCGGCCATTCCCAGAGAACTGGAACGGTGAGACGATCACCCCAGACTGAGGCTCTAACCTTTACGCATGATTATACAGCCCGGAACAGCCTACATACCGGACTGCATATTGTTGAGCGGACAATGCATAGTTATACGGATTCTGCGAGAGGTATATATAATCACAATGCAGCACGTCGTTTCGCGGCCGGCACGACCCCAGAGAACTGGAGCGACACCGCCAGTTGCTCGGCGAGGGCGTACGACTGACCGAACTCGGACACAAGCACGTGCTCAAGATTCAGCACGGAAGCCTGACATTCTCCATAGAGGCCCGGATCAAACTCAGGGAGGTTCCGGTGTTCGATCTTGTTCCGTAGCCCGATGAGGAATTCCAGGTTGCGGCGCTCCGGAGGATGCTCCGCACCGAAGTACCGCCTCAGACATCGTGCGCGGCAGGTTAAGCTCGCCAGTCTCCTCCCAGTCACTGAAGGACGTTGCAATCACGACGTCCCCCAACATGGAGTTGTATCCCGTCGACTCGATGCGGGTCGGTATTCCGGCCTCGTCGATGTGGAGCGTCAGACGCGGACCACCGACCGGCGTGATATCCACGGCGTGGCCACCCACTTCCTCGCGCAATTCACCGAGTGTCGCGCCACCTTCCAGCGCCGCCTTGAGGAGCGGCAGCGGGTGGTGATAGAACTCTGCGTGGCGATCCCTGGCCGTCTGCGCTGCCAGGCGTCTCGTGCTCCCGTCCGCTCGGACGTCGTACGCAACGTCCCCGTCAACGGCCTGGCTCGACGGCTGACGATTCACCGGGTTTGAGGTGATGAAGTGACCCGTGCGCACTTGGTCCACGCGCCAGCGGTTGTTCTGGAGGTCCACCTCCCTCCGGTACTCGTGGAGCTCGTAGACCGCGAGGTCCGCGTCAGGGTTCGGTTGCTGGTTTAGTCGGTACGTCTGACCGGTGCCCTCCAACACGAGGGTGTTCGCGGCCGCGATGGCATCGGCGCCCCCCAGGGCGGCGGCAGCGTCTGCGACCACGCTCTCCGACGTGGGAGCACAGCCCTGGAGCAGGGCGGTCGAAATCAGAACGAGGCTCAGGCGGTGGTTCATGACTGGGCTCCTTTGCGGTGGAACCTGGAGTAGTAGTGGCAACTCCAGGGCGGGAAAGCCGACAGCCGGGGGGGAGAGGCTGCCGGCTACATGAACGTCGCGGCGATTCGAGATCTAGGAATACTCTGAATAAGTCGGTCCCTGGGACATTAGATTTACGGGGCGGGAGTTCAAGGGCTGAGCGGGACGATCGGGGAGGCGGACGATGGAGCAGGTGACGTTCGCGGATGTGGAGTACGAGGGGAAGAAGCGGCGGACGCGGCGGGAGCTGTTTCTGGAGCGGATGGAGGCGCTGATTCCGTGGGAGCGTCTGGAGGCGCGGATTCGGCCGTTGTATCCGAAGGCGGGGCGGGGGCGGCAGCCGTACCCGTTGGCGGCGATGCTGAGGATTCACTGCGTGCAGCTGTTCTACAACCTGAGCGACCCGGGGATGGAGGACATGCTGTACGAGATCGAGTCGGTGCGGCGGTTCGCGGGGCTGCGTTTGACGGGTCCGCTGCCGGACGAGACGACGATTCTGAACTTTCGGCACCTGCTGGAGCGGCACAGGCTGGGGCGTGGTTTGTTCGAGGAGATCAACGCGCACCTGGCGGAGCGGGGCTACCGGGTGCGGGCGGGGACGATCGTGGACGCGAGCATCATCGCGGCGCCGTCATCGACGAAGAACCGGGAGGGGGCGCGGGATCCGGAGATGCATCAGACGAGGAAGGGCAACGAGTGGCACTTCGGGATGAAGGCGCACATCGGGGTGGACGCGGAGACGGGACTGGTGCATGGCGTGCGGGCGACGCCGGCGAACACGCACGATCTTCGGGAGGCGGGGGCGTTGCTTCACGGCGGCGAGGAGGAGGTGTGGGCGGACGCGGGCTACCGGGGGATCGAGAAGTGGGTGGACACGGGAGGCCGTCCGGTGCAGTGGCATGTGGCGATGAGACCGGGGCGGCGGCGGCTCCTGGAGCAGGGCGGGGCGCGGTGGCTGCGCGAGCGGGACAAGGCCTCGGTGCGGGCAAAGGTGGAGCACCCGTTCCTGTATGTGAAGCGCCGCTTCGGTTACCGGAAGGTTCGCTACCGCGGGCTGGCCAAGAACATGGAACGGATCGCGCTGCTCCTGGGCTTCGCGAACCTGCTTGTGGCGGGCCGCTATTCGACGGCGTGAGCGGCCGGCGCGGGAAACATCCGCCCACGCGGGGCGCAACGAGGGGATCATCGGCCAGAACATGCCGGTTGGGCGCGTTTTCAGCCCGTCATCGCCCCCAAGACCGCTGAAACCGGCTCCCTCCGTCTCGCACCGCCCCCAGAAGGGCCTTGCTCAGAGCTTCCCTAGGCAAACCAACCCTGGATCTACCTCGTTTCTACAGACAGGAACCGTAGCGCGGACGCGACATAAGGCTGCCCAATGCCACAGAGCACGCTGTGCTCGTGCTTCAGGTCGTCGGCCACGTAGACCATAGCCATCCCACCCTCACGAAGCTGGCGCTCACTATTTCAAAGTATCCAAGAAATACCCGGCGAAGACGAGCACATTGTATCCAATGATATTGGTCCACCATTGGACCTTCTTACTATCTTCTTGTTCCTGCTGGGCGTCGTCATGTTCGGCGGGTCGGTCGTGCTCCTCGGACCCCTCTTATTCGATTAGCAGGCCCACGCCAAGCTCCGGTGACTGCCGCCGCCCCGACCTACCGACCGAGAACGTAGCACGCGCCCGCGAGAATCAGATGACCCTCCCCCTCGAAAGAAAGGGGGGTCTGAATCACCCCGGCTTCTCCGGAGACTTGTTTAGTTGAGTGCCACCAGCTCGGCCGGGGCGCTCAGGTTCCGGTAATACTCCTGCTCCCTCTCCACTGGGGGAACGTACCCAATGGGTTCGAGCAGACGGTGGTGATTGAACCACCAGACCCACTCGAGCGTGGCGAACTCGACGTCTTCCAGGTTACGCCAGGGCCCGTTCCGTCGGATCATCTCCGTCTTGAACAGGCCGATGATCGATTCGGCCAACGCGTTGTCGTAGGAATCTCCTTTGCTTCCCACGGACGGCTCGATGCCCGCGTCAGCCAGCCGCTCCGTATACCGTATAGAGAGGTATTGGGTGAATTCAAGAGGTCGTCGCAACACCTCAGGAAAGAGGAGGAGTTGCGATGGCGGCAAGCAAGCGCCGACGGTCGGATCGAGCTTTGCGTCCGCCGATGGGTTCACCCGGTCGTCCCCCGTTGGGGCGCCGGGAGCATCGGCAGAGGTTTTGGGAAGAAGTTGCTCGAGGGCTGTCGAGCGAGGAGTCGGCGGTGGCAGCCGGCGTGTCTCCCGCTGTTGGGGCGCGCTGGTTTCGCCAATGTGGTGGCATGCCACCTTTCAGTCTTCGTCCTCTGTCGGGGCGCTACCTATCGTTCGTCGAGCGAGAAGAGATTGCGGTTCTTCAAGCCCGCGGTTGTGGCGTACGTGAGATCGCCCGGCAGTTGCGCCGCTCATCGTCGACGATCTCGCGAGAACTGCGGCGGAACGCAGCAACGCGAAGTGGAAACCTCGAGTATCGAGCCACGACCGCCCAATGGCATGCCGATCGGCGAGCGAAGCGTCCGAAAGTTGCCAAACTCGCTGCGAACGGCGAACTGAGGCAGTATGTGCAGGATCGCCTCGGAGGCCTGATCGCGGCTCCAGACGGGGCGGCCGTGCCGGGCCCAAATGTACGCTGGGTCGGGCGTCGCCGTGGTCGCCGACAAGACCGGCGGTGGGCGGCCTCGTGGAGTCCTGAGCAGATCGCCAACAGGCGGATATCGCACGAAGCCATTTACCAGGCGCTCTACGTTCAGGGACGCGGTGCGCTGCGTCGGGAGCTGACGGCGTGCCTTCGGACGGGACGCGCGCTACGGGTGCCTCGAGCTCGCGCCCGCAGACGGGGTAAGACGTTCGTTCGCCCCGAGATCATGATCAGCGAGCGACCGGCCGAGGCGGACGACCGCGCCGTTCCTGGGCACTGGGAAGGCGACCTAATCCTGGGGTTAAGCAGCTCGGCGATCGGAACGCTGGTCGAGCGAACCTCCCGGTTCACCATGCTCCTCCACCTCCCTCGCCTCCACAGACACGACGAGCCCAGGACCAAGAACGGGCCAGCGTTGGCTGGGCACGGCGCCGAAGCCGTCCGGGACGCGATCGCTTCGTCGATCACGACCCTGCCCGAGCAACTCCGCCGGTCTCTGACGTGGGACCAGGGAGCAGAGATGGATCAGCACGCACAGCTTCGCATCGACACTGGGCTGGCCGTCTACTTCTGCGACCCACAGAGCCCGTGGCAGCGCGGCACGAACGAAAACACCAACGGCTTGTTGAGACAGTACTTCCCCAAAGGCACTGACCTCAGCAAACATACCGCTGACGATCTCGCCGCCGTCGCGGCCGCTCTTAACAGCCGCCCCCGCAAGACCCTCGGTTGGAAAACCCCGGCGGAAACCCTGGAAGATCTCTTACATCGCTGAACCGGACCTCCACCTTGCGCTGAGTTCTCAACAGCTCCGGTATCTCCTGCCTTCCACGACCTTCGGTCGCTTCTGACTCCCTCGGAATTGGAGAGATCAAGAACCCCCTCTGTCTGGACCCCGTCGCCCTCGCCAATCTATTGTCCAGTGGAATCGGGGGCGCAAAAACCCCCTTCAACACGGTGCTGTTGCGACGACCCCTTGAGCCTGGGGTATACATCCGGATCACGACCCATGGCATCCTCGTTGAGAGCGGAACAGTCCGCCGTCAACAACGAGCTAGGAGGACACCATGAGGTCGCTACCCACCATCGCAGCCATCGCTTCTTTGGCCCTTGCCGCAACCGCCTGCGATCGCAACCCGGTCGATGTCGAGGACGACAGCCTTCTGGCGGAGGAAGAACCCGCACCTTCCCTTTCTCCGCCGACCCGGGCCATCACGGTGATGACCCGTAACCTCTATCTCGGCGCAGACCTCACCCCGGTCATGGGCGCCGCTTCGCCGGAGCAGATTCCCGGGGCAGTGGGTGAAGCATGGAACAGGATCGTGCTGAACGACTTTCCCGCCCGGGCCGACGCCATCGCCAGAGAAATCCAAAGCACGCGGCCGGACGTGGTCGGGCTTCAGGAAGTGGCGAAGTTCAGGATCCAGAGCCCGGGCGACTTCCTGGCCGGAAATCCCCAGGCAGCGACAGCGGTCGAGTACGACTATCTGATGCTGCTCCTGGATGCCCTCCAGGCACGGGGTCTCGACTACAAGATCGCTTCGATGGTCCAAAACGCTGATATCGAGCTTCCTGCGGTCACGAACACTGGGCTGATCGACGTACGCTGGACCGACCACGACGTGATCCTCGTGCGGGACGGGATCCAGATAACCGGAGAAACCTCGAACAACTTTGCCCTCAACGTCTCCATTCCGGTCGGCGGCGCGATGCCGATCACGATCCGACGCGGCTGGAACCGCATTGACGTGACGATCGACGATCAGCCGTTCCATCTCGTCAACACCCACCTCGAGACCGACGAGACCGGCCCCACGATCCAGGAGGCCCAGGCTGCCGAGCTGATCGGCATGCTCTCGGGAGTCACGGTCCCCACGATCCTCATGGGTGACCTGAACGCGCTGCCGGACGCCGCCAGCACCGCGACGTATCCGATTCTGCTCAACGCCGACTTCGAGGACGCGCCAACGAGCGCGATGGCGCGGGGCTCCCTGCCTGGCTACACCTGCTGCTTCGACCCCGACCTACGGGTCGGCGGGTTGTTCGAGCGGATCGACTACGTGATGGTCCGTGGGACACGAAACCGAGACGTGAACGTGGTCAAACTTCGCGATCACGGGAGATCTGGAAGCCAACGAGACCGTAACCGGACTGAAACCCTCCGACCACGTGGGCGTGTTCGCTCGTGTGGAGGTCGTGCAGAACTAGAATGACTTGCTCCCGCTGTTCGATTCGGGCTCCCCCTCTACTCCGAGAAGCCACAGCGGCACGTCGATAGCGTCGGAGAGTCCTTGAACGAGTCCCAGCGAAGTGGTTCGTCAGACCCCAGAGCACGAAAAGCCCCCGAACTGGGACCCCTCGCGCGCTCCAGCGTAGGCGGCTGGAACCAACAGGACCAGCTGCCTCAGAGCTCGACGAGAGGCCAGATTCAGGGGCATTCGAGCGGCCTCCGCCATGACTCCTGCAGTTTACCTCGAGGTAGTTCTCTCCCTCTGCGACACGACCGCCCACGCGATTCTCTGCAGCTCCATGGCTGAGGCGACGGGCATATCAACCAGCGGCACGCGGAGGTTGTTATTCACGCGCATCCGGGCTGACCAAGTCGGTGCCGGTATGCGGCCGATTGGCCGGCCATAGATGAGCGTGGGTGCACCGGCAGGATCGCGTCCCGTGATCATCGAGTATACGACCAGACCTTCGAGGTAGGAGCCCACCTCAGAGGGGTGTGATCCGTCGTACATGTACGTATTGAGGGATATTAGGCGCTGTCGCGTCTCCTCGAACGCGTCCGCGATCGGAGCGACCTCGATGCCGAGCTCGCGCGCGATCGAAATATGAGCATCCCCGATCTGCTTCCATACCGGTAGGCGCTCCGCGTCGAACCGTGCAAGCCGGCGAGGCGGGCTCGGGAACAGGATGGTCTCAGCCCCCTTCGCACGGATCAGATCGACCAACGCGCGGACGGAGTTGTGGAACTCCGCAACATCGCCGATGACGAACTCCCTCTCCGGCTCCGGCCAGATGGGGAGGGTCGGCGACTCAATGCCCCCGGGGAGGAGGGCGACCTCCTGCAGGATCACGTAATTCCATTCGGTATCGCCTTCGATCAGCTTCCGAGCTTGGCCCTCCAGATGACCCTTTAGAGTTCCTGTACCCGCCATCGTCGGAACGATGATGGGCCCGAGCGGATCCGCGGCCGCGATGCCCGCGACGATGTCGCCCAGGTTGTTGGAGAAAAGCTGGCTGTTTCCAGCGAACAGGACGTGGAGGACCTCACGCTCATACGAAGCTTGAGCCATCGCCGGTCGGGGGACCGCCATGCCCCCCAGAAGGAGGGCGCCTATCAGAGCTCTCCTGCCTCCAACTGTGCAACCGATGCGCTCCATCATCAGACCACCTCTCGTGTGGAATTTTGAAGACCAGCAAACGCCGCCTACTCGCGACGAGGGTGCGTGTCCTCCCGCAACCCCGAGGATCTCCAATCGTGCGGAAAGTACTCCGATTATGTCGCATGCGACAAGGATGTGAACTCCCAGGAGTACAAGTGCGTCTTGAGCCGCACGTTCGGATCGGCGCCGGCCTCCAGCAGCGCATTTCAGCACGTCCATGTACTCGGTCTGCTGGTTGTCGTGCGCCCGGGCCGGCGGCCGGTCGTTCGCCTGTCTGGAGAGCCCGCGCTTCCGCCACGGCTGGTACACACGAGAGGCAATCGCTGAGCGCCGTGCGATCGCCGCCCTGATCGCGAACTCACGCGAGACGATCTATCGCATTGAGGGCGAGACGTGACAGAGTCGTTCCCTCCGAGTAAGGCCGGACCGCCCGAACAGCGCGCGCCGACTACATGGGAGGAGCACCATGACACGGAACAACTCACTAGAACCGGAGGCAAGAGATGAGCCTGACTCCGGCCATGGAGGCATGCATGGTCATGAGAGCCTCTCCTCGATAGAGGCAAGGGACGGCACGCCGTCGGCTCGGCAGGACATCGCAGACCCCCCAAGCTTTCTCCAGTCACGTCCTCACAGCTTCCGACCCACCAAGCCAGAACGCAACGCGCCCGCGAGAAATCAGATAACTCCCGTCCAGGTAGTCCACCTACCAGCGGTCTTCCAAGTCCGCGTTCAGGCGCGTGACGGGATCGGCCCCTAGTTGCTGCCCACGCGCTCGCGAAGCTCCTCGAACCAGTTCACGACCACGATCAGTTCAGCACCCTCGTCCGCGCCTACAGGCCGGATCGTGACGAAGCGTTGGTCGTCCGGCGTCACGCTGTACTGGTGGTGACCGGGGCTGGCCCGATACGACGCCGCCGAGAACAGTACCTCCGCCTGCCCCGGCGACCGGCGAGCTCGTCGAAGGCGGGGTCGAGGCACAGGCCGAGCGCGCGCTCGCGAACCTGTGCGCCGTGCTGGCGGCCGCCGGCTCGTCTCCCGCGCGCGCCGTCAAGTGTAACGTGTTCCTCGCGGACATGGCAGACTTCGCCGTCGTCACCGCCATCTACGAGCAGACGTTCTCCGGTCCCGAACCGCCCGCGCGGGCATGCGTCGCGGCGCGCGCGCTGCCGAAGAGTGCGCTGTTCGAGGTTGATTGCGTCGCGCTCGTGGAGCCGTGGAGCGGACGTCCGCGTCTACTCGCCGTCGCTCGCGGCGCGGCGCGCGAGCCATGCGCACGCAGCGGCGTTGCCGAGCTCGCACGCCTTCGTCGCCGCCGCCAGCGAGCGCATGTCGTCGCCGGGCTGGCCGCTCTGTTGTCCCGCGATCGCGAGCTGCCAGCACGCGTCGCCCGAGCCCAGCTCGCAGGCGAGCAGGTACATCTCGAGTGCACCCTGGTCGTCCTGCGGCAATCCAGCGCCTCGCGCCATCGCCGACCCCAGCAAGTAGCAGCTCAGCGCATCGCCACTGCCGCAGCCGGCGTCGAGCGTCGTGAACGCCTGCGCGAGCGCGTCGTCCACGCCCTCGGCTCCGCCGCGGAAGACGTGCAAGATGGCGAGGTTCGCGCAGGCCGGCGCGCGCCCGAGCATGCACGCGCGCGCGAAGAACGGCGTCGCGTCCGCGGTCACCGAGCCCGGGATCTCGCCGCCGACGTGCATGTTGCCCAGCTCGTTGCACGCGGGTGCGGAGCCCTCGGAGCAGAGGATCGTCACCACGCGCACGAGCTTATCGGTGGCCCGGTGGCGTCCCTCCGCCGCCGCCTGCTGCCAGAAACGCACCGAAGCGCCCTCGTGCTGGCTGCCGACGAAGTGTGTCGCGTACATGCCGACGAAGAGCGTGGTCCACAGCGCCATGTGCGCGGCGTTGAGCATCTTCGGCTTGTTCTCGAGCGAGCCGAAGCGAATCCACGCCAGGGGCCGCAGCTTCGCGTAGCGGTCGAAGAACGGCACGGCCAGGTTGAGCAGCGGAATGCAGAGGAGCTTGTCGTAGAAGAGCGGGAGACTGGCTGCTTCGAGGACGCCGTACAGGGCGAACACCGCCGCGCCGTACGCGGCACCGAAGAGCGCTCGCCCCACGGTCGAGCGTGGCGACGTCGCCGGATCGGTGACGAGCAAGTGCATGCCGATGAACACGGCCAGCGGGATATTCGAGTCGACGAACCAGTAGACGCTCGTCGTACCCGTGTAGACGAGGTTGCACAAAAGCAAGGCGCTGGCCGCGCCCAGTGTCGTCAGCGTGACGTGGAACAGACCCTGCACGACGAGTCCCACGCCGAAAATCACCACATACATGTGCGGCGTGCGCGTTAGCGTCTGCGCGATCTCCTGGCCCCATGTCAGATCGGTCGCGCCGGTCGAGAGCAGGAAGATCGAGAAGAGGCTGAGGGAGAGCGCTGACGGGTTGAAGATGTGGCGCCTGCGGCCGTCGCGCGTCCAGTGCACGAGCTCCTTGCCTGCTGCGCCGATCGCGATCATTAGGAACTGCAACGCGAAGTGCTCGTCCCGGAAGAACAGGAAGAGGTTCGTGCTGAGCACGATCGGGAACTGACCGAAGCCTAGGAACCAGTGCCCTCTGCGCCACCACGCGAGCAAGGCGTCGAAGGCGTACGCGAACACGATCTGCGCGAGGATCAGAGAGAAGTGGTCGTACACCTCGCGCCAGTACCAGCCCCAATACGCGTAGATAATGACCTGCAACAGGCCCTGCACCCAGTGGGCCTTGACGATGCGGACGTCGAGCTCCAGCCATGGCCCGCCGCGCGCCGCGCGCACGACCAGCATCACGTACATCGCCAGCAACGCGCCACCCGCGCCGAGGAACGAGCGCGCAAGTGGCGCGCTCTCCTGTATACGCGGCACGAGCGCGAGCGCGAACAAGGAGGCAGTGAGGCCGAGTGGGAGCCACCTCGCCAGCCGCAGCCGTGTGGACGTGCTCAAGCGCGTCTCCGCGTGACCGAGTCGCCCCTCAACGCAGCGTCGGCGCAGCCCGCATGTCGCGGCAGTGCGCGAGCGTCCACATCGCGTACGTGGTCACGAGCACGGGCTCGTTTTCCCACCAGCTGGCGTTCTCGTTCACCCATTCGCCGTCCGGTAGCTGCAGCTTCACCAGCTTGCGCGACAGCTCGCGCACCCAGTCCTTGTTCTCGCCCGCGGCTGTGCGGATGGTCGGCATGCGGAAGGTCTTCAGCGTCTTCGCGACGATGAAGTAGTAGTAGTAGATACCCTGCTTGTGCCTCCGCGAACGTCTCGTCAGTGCGAAGGGCGGGAACCGAAGGGCGGAGTTTCCATCGCGTCATGGTGGGCGTCGCAATCCGCCCCCCCAAGCCAGAGCCGATGCTCCGATCTGCTTCCCGTCTGCAACTGGACTCGACCTCCCTGGGGCAGGCAGGCCGACCAACTTAGGCCCACGACGAAGGGCGAGCCCCCAGCACCTGGCGGGGCTCGCCCTTCGTCAGAACGGATTCGGACCGAACACTACAATGTGCAACCTACGATGTGCAACCTCATCCTCTTATGCTAGGGTTGTTTAAGGTTTCTATGGCCGGCAGCGGCACGCAGGTCGCGGATCCATAGGTCCCAAACTTGAGCTGCCCCAGCGCGTAAGGGCTGTCAACCGGAGGGAACAAGGTAAGGTTCGCACGACGGGTATCGTACGCACGGAACCCTTCGATGAAGAGCTCACGCCGGCGCTCCTCCAGGACCTGGTCCTGGATCTCGGCTTCGCTCGTGCTCGCAAAAGGCGGAAGGCCGTAACCAAGCCGCAGATTGTTGATGATATTCACTGCGGACTGTCCGCCGTCGACCTCGGCGATGATGAGCTGCGCCTCGGCCCAGCGGGCTAGCGGTAACGGGTCGTCCTCATTCCTATGTTTCGTCGGGTGACCCCAATACGCACGGCCATCTCCGCCAAACACACCCGCCGGACTAATGGCGGCCACGCGTGGATCCGGCACTCCATCTACCGTCAGGGTTCGGGTCCACTCCGGAACCTGTAGGTAGAGGCCGCCCCAGGTGCTCCACCAAACCCGGTTCGATACCTCAGGCGTCGCGCTGGACGTTGGGACAGTGAACTCGAACCCCTCCGGAATCGCCCTCGCGTCGCTCGACGCCCCGGCCATATTTCCTTGAAACAGCCGCATGCGGGCCCGACCCAGAGTCGCTGCAGTCACGATCGCGGACAGCCCGAGCCTGTCTCCCGTTGCGATGGCCCGATCGAACCGCTCTTCCGCTTCTGCGAAGACCTCGAGGGAGCTGATCTCTGGACCCTGGTCCAGTGCCGCCGAACAAAAGGCCATGCCGAGCGCGGAAAGGCTGAATCCCGACAACAAAAGCGCCCTGGCCATGCGTGCCTCCCTGTCCTGCACCTCCGCGTCGGTCCAGCCTCCCAATAGATCCACCAGATCGTCCGCCGTCGCGCGAGCCTTCGCCAACGGGACATAGGAACCACTCGTGCCGCCCCGACCAGTGCAACCGCCATTCTGCCAGACATCGAACTCGGTGGGCCGTCGCCGGTTGATGGTCAGAGGCTCGCCTATGAGAACCCCAATTTTGTCGAGCTCACTAACGTCCGCTACCATCGACATGTACAGCCCATACCCGCAGACGAAATTTCCCTCTACCCCATTCACGAGAGCGGCAGCGAGCTCCGGTGACTCCGCCGCCTCCGAAGAGATCCGACTCGGATCCTCCACGTCGAGCAGGTCGCCGAGATCGCAGCCGGCAGCGGCGCCGCCGAGAAGCACGGCTGCTCCCACGGACCGCACGAACCCTATCACGCGTCGCGACGACATGGCCAAATCGCTCCCTGTTGGCTGTGTGATCATGTTGACTCAGCTTCCTTTCTGTGAGGGCATGTCCCCTAGAAGGTGACGCGCAATACCGTTTCTACCGTCGTGGGGGTAGGCAGCATATGCTGGGAGAAGAACTGGCGATCGTCTCCCTTCGGCCGGCTGACCGTCGGATCGATGTCCTCCCAGCTTGTCCACGTCCACAGATTGCGCCCCGCGACCGCCAGAGTGGCGCCGCTGATCCCGAAGCCCTCGACGCGTTCCCGCGGGAGCGTCCACGACAGGGACACCTCCTGTAGTCGAGTGAAGCTGACATCGTTGACAAACGGGCTCATGATCGCATCCCCGCTCTTCGCCGCCGCCAGGCGTAACAACTCATTCGGGCTCGCCTCCTCCGGAAAGTGGTTCGCACGAGTGTTCGCGAAGCCCCCGTACCGCTGCCGCATGTTGTTGTCGAACCGCTCGTGCCCAAGATTAGAGACGACTTGCACATTGAGACGCAGCTGTTCCCCGAAGGCGAATTCGCTCGACGCCCCGATCTCCCACGGAGCGATCGTGCGGCCGAGATAGAGCCGGGGCGCGACCATCACTGATTGTGCGTCGTAGCACGGCATGGTCCCTCCCGAGCCATTCTTGCACATCTCGTTCACGATGCTGCCCGCGACCGGATCCCACTCCGCACTCACCAGCTTGGGCCCGAACCACGCGTGTGGCTCCCGGCCCACCCGGTGCTCCCTCAGGTTCCAAATGCCGTAGATGATGACGGTGTCCGCCGGGTCGTCGCTGATCCGATCGATGCTTGCCGAATTCTTCGCGACGTGTGCCCCCAGATTCCAACGGAAGCCGGCCTTAGCGACGACCTGCGCGTCAATGCCGAACTCGACACCTTGACTTGTGACCTGTCCCGCGTTGATGAACCGGGCCTCGCTAAAGCCCGAAGACGGCGGAGTGGGACGATCCAGGATCGCGTCCTTCGTGCGCGTATTGTAGTACGTGAGCTCCAGGCCCAAGCGGCCGCCGAAGAGCCCGGCGTCGAAACCGGTCTCGATCTCCTCCCCAACCTCGGGACGCAGATCGGGGTTGCCCAACGTGAACGTTGTAACACCCCCGCCGACTGGACTCGGCACTGGCGTATAGGTGCGGAGAGCCGAGAAGGCCGGGGGCTGCTCTCCGGACTGCCCGTATGCTATCCGCAACCGGAGCGCGTCGAGCCACGAGACATTAAACCAATCCTCGTCGTTGACGACCCATGAAAGAGAAGCTTTCGGATACGTCACGAATTGGACTTCACTCCCGAAGGCGCTGTTGTTGTCCACACGCACAGCGCCGGTCAGGAAGAGCCGATCCTTCCAAGCCAGGGTCTGTTGCAGGTACGTGCCCAACGTACGGTTCTCAATGAGATTGTCAGAAAGTCTTGAATTTCCGTTGTCGGTGGACCTTCTGAGCGAAGTAGCTCGCGCGGCGTCGATGACCTTCAGGCCGGGGGCGGGGAATCCATCCCCCCTTGCGAACATGGATCTGGTGCTTCCAGCGTAATACTGGGCACCCGCAGCGGTGGTGGATAAAAGGTTCTGCGTCAGACCAAACTCGGCCGTCGCCGAGAGATCCATCGTCGTGACGACGCGCTGAATCCGTAGGATCTCGCGCCACCCGTCGGCCCTCGTACGATGGGCGGCCCGGGACGCCGGGTCTGTCTGAAATTCGACCGTCTGGTTGGCGGCTTCGCCCGTATAGTCGACACCCAGGATCAGCCGAGTCGAAAGCCAGTCCGAAGCGTCCCAGCTCGTGGTCGCACTCCCAACGAAGCGGTTGAGAGCCTGTGTGTTGAGGACGGACTCGTCTTGTGTGGGAGTGATGCCGACCAGCCCATATGTGCCCAAGCCGTCCGTGTTGCTGCACACGTCGCTCGGTCTGGTCAGGCAGAAGTTTTCCGGGAGAAAGCGCGGACCTCCGAACACGAAGGCCCCAGTCACGTTACCGGCGCCCTCGCGCGGGCGCCGGTCGCTCGTCTGCGTGTAGCCGGTACTCAGCTGGACACGTAAATCCTCGCCAAGATTCCCCTCGATATTCCCGCGAAGGTTGAACCTTTTCACCCAGTTCGTGCTGAGGTATCCCTCTTCATCTAGGAACGAGCTTGACATGAAATATCGTACATCCGGCGTGCCGCCACTCACCGAGAGATTGTACTCCTGTGCGTGGCCGTACCCGAAGGGGTCCTTCTCCTGGTCTTGCCAATGCTTCAAGATGTTAGCCTCCTCAATGGCGCCGGTCACCGCATTTTTCCCGTATCTCACCCCACCGATAATGTCGAGCGCATTCGGCCCCACGAAGTTCGTACCCTGCCGGATCATCATGCTGACCGTCCGGCCGCCCTGTTGGCCTTTTTTCGTGATGATTTGGATCACGCCCCGGGACGCTTCGGTGCCATAGAGCGTCGCCGCTGAGGGACCCTTGAGGACCTCGATGCTCTCGATCTCGCTCGGATCGATGGTGCCCAACATGGAGCGCCCGCCTCCGGCGTCGTCAAAGAGTCCCATGTCCTCGGCGTTGCTGACCCGCACGCCGTCAATGTAGACGAGCGGATTTGGAGAAAGTGAGAACGTGGACTGTCCTCGGATTCGAATATTGCCGCCCATTCCGACGCTCCCCATTCCCATGACGGTGACCCCGGGAGTCCTCCCCGTGAGGAGGTCGTCGACGTTTCGGACCGGCTGGGTTTCGAGTCGGGCCGCTACATTCATCGTGGTCACTGCATTGCCGATCGCCCTTCTGCGCGTGCCGCCGGGCACTCCGGTGACGACGATCTCGTCGAGCCCCAACGCTTGCTCGGACAGGGTAAAGTCCAGGACGGCCGTCTCGCCGGCCGTGACCGTGACCTGACTGGTCATCGTCTGGAAACCGATGCGTTCAGCCGTGACCGTGTGGGTACCGGCGGGCACGTTGAGCAGAAGGTACCGACCGTTCTGTTGCGTCAGCGCCCCGATCCCGGAGCCCGCGATGAACACCTGTACCGCGGCCAGAGGCTGGCCGGTCGTCGCGACCACGCGACCGGTGAGCTGCTGGGCACTGACGTCCCCCACGAACCACAACAACGCCACGGACAACGTTAGGGAGATCACATTCCTCGTACCCATGTTACGCATGGTTCCTCCCGAGCTAAGTGCGACGTTCCACAGGTGGACCACGCGCGAGCGCGTCCGCCTGAACCTCTTTTGGGAAAGATAACTTTAAGTCTTTTCTACCAGCCTACAGCTCACCCTAGGTAACCCGGCCACCCAGCTGTGTCAAACCCCTTCGTCGCGCTCGTCTTGTGCCTTGGTTCGGGATGGGCGCTGCTGTGAGGGGCCACGAGCTGTCGCTACCCGAAAAGGACCCGAAGCCTCCGAATGACTTGTGAGACTAATTCGACCCGCATTAGCCGCGCTTGACACTCGCGTTGGGCTCCCACCATATATGATCTGCTGTAAGGCCGATGGGGACTCTAGGACGGTTCATCCTGCAAGTATTGACCTCTCTAACCGTGAGGGTCGAGGCATGAAGGTCCTTGTTACTTCCGCCGTACTGACGAGCGTTTGGCTCACCGTTGGGGCCGGACGAGTGTGGGTGGAACGGCAGCCCCCTTCCGAAGCGTCGACGAACGTAGTCCAGGGTGCCTCAGACCAGCCCGAGACTACCCCTGCAGCCCCTTTGACGGACGTAGTTCAACGATACTGCGTGACCTGCCACAACGATCAGTTGCTGACGGGCCGGCTGTCGCTGCAGCAGTTCTCGGTGGAGGGAGCGGCGGAGCACGCGGAAACGGCTGAGAAAATGATTCGGAAGCTGCGGGCGGGGATGATGCCGCCGCCCGGGCTGCCCCGACCGGGAGGCGACACCCTGCTCGTGCTCGTCGAGACGCTGGAATCGACGATCGACAGAGCGGCCGCGGGTGCTCCTTCCCTGATGGAGCGGCAGTTCCAGCGTCTTACTCGGGCGGAGTATGAGCGTGTGATTCGCGACCTGCTCGCTTTGGAGATTGAAGCGAAGAGGTGGCTACCGCCTGATCTTATCATGGAGAGTTTCGACAACATGGCGGCAACGCAGGCATCGTCGACCACGGTGATGTCTGCGTTCTTGCGAGCCGCGGCCGAGATCAGTCGTATGGCTGTGGGAAACCCGGAGGCGTTGTCGTCCACGACGAAGTACGCGACTCAGGAGGAGCTGTCGCAGCACCCCTGGGAGAGGCTTCCTGGGGCTCCCTACGGGACGCGGGGCGGGATAGTGGTGACGCACGATTTTCCGGCGGATGGGGAATACGCCTTCCAAGTTGAGACGCGCTTCGGGAGCGGGAACGCGCGATC
Source organism: Longimicrobiales bacterium (assembly GCA_965237965.1). GTDB lineage: Bacteria > Gemmatimonadota > Gemmatimonadetes > Longimicrobiales > Gaopeijiaceae > UBA2988. The sequence goes on along the minus strand of CBDEGT010000003.1, from coordinate 790,043 downwards.
GATCGCATCCGAAGACGTCGTCATCTCGATCGACGGTGAGCAGATCGCTCTCCTGAAGCTCCCGCATAACGCGCAGCGTCTGAAGAGTCTGGCCGTCTTGATCGATCCACCGGGCAGGGTTCTCCGCGTCATCCAGACCGAGCCGATCTTCATCCGGGCGGGACAGCACGAAGTTTCGGCGGCGTTCGTGAACCTGATCGAGGGGCCCTATGAGGACCGCTACAGTCCACCGGATTGGTCGGCGGCGGGGAGTGCGGCTCCGGAGTACGGGACCACGGGGCTCGCGCACCTGACGGAGTTCATGATCAGCGGGCCCGCCAATGTGGCGGGTGTGTCGGAGACGGAAACCCGGCGAATGATCTTCAGCTGCCGTCCGACGTCTCGGGAGGAACGCCCGTGCGCGGAGGCGATTCTGGGTCGATTGGCGAGCCAAGCGTATCGGCGGCCGGTGACAGAGCAGGACGTGTCGGAGTTGATGGCGTTCTATGACGAGGGGGCCGCGGAGAGCGGGTTCGAGGTCGGAGTGCGGACCGGACTGCAGGCGATTCTCGTCTCGCCCGAGTTCCTGTTCCGGCTGGAGCACCAGCCCGCTGACGTGCAGGCGGGCGAGACGTACCGGCTGAGCGACATGGACCTTGCGACGCGCCTCTCGTTCTTCCTCTGGGAGGCCGGGCCGGATCTGGAGCTCATCGAGCTCGCCGCGAGCGACCGGCTATCGAGTCCGGCCGTTCTGGAGCAGCAAATGCGGCGAATGCTGTCCGATCCTCGTGCGGATGCCCTTGCCACGCGGTTCTTCCACCAGTGGCTGCGGCTACAGGATGTGGGCAGCGTTTGGCCTGAGCGATATCTCTTCCCGGGCTTTTCGCGGCAGGTCGCCGATGCGATGGTGCGGGAATCTGAGTCGCTCTTCCAGTACCTGATCCGTGAGGACCGGAGCGTCCTAGAGCTGTTCGACGCCGACTACACGTTCCTGAACGAACGCTTGGCGAGGCACTACGGTATTGACGGCGTAGCGGGCGAAGAGTTCCGGCGGGTGCAGTACCCGGACGGCCGTCGGCGAGGCATTCTTAGTCACGGGAGCGTGCTGCAGTTGACCTCGATGTCGGAGCGTACGTCTCCCGTGTTACGCGGGAAATGGGTCATGCAGGTGCTGATGGGCACGCCGCCGCCGCCGCCGCCACCGAACGTGCCGGCCTTCGAGGCGAGTCCGGCTGTTGGCGCGGGACGGCGGTTGACGACGCGGGAGCGGATGGAAGCGCATCGCAATAACCCGGTGTGTAACTCCTGCCACAGCTTCATCGATCCGATCGGCTTGGCGCTGGACAATTTCGACGCGGTCGGGCGTTGGCGTGTCCGCGAGAACAAGGCGCCCCTCGACACGCGCGGAATGTTTTACGATGGGACGCCGATCAGCACGCCGAGTGAGTTGGCGGACGTCCTGCTGAAGCGGCCCGTGCCGCTGGTTCGGAACTTCACGGAGCGCCTGCTCTCGTTCGCGATCGGGCGGCCGGTGACGTACGAGGACCAGCCCACGGTTCGCAGGATTACGGAGGCTACGGAGGCGGACGGGTATAAGGTAACGGCTCTGGTTTTCGAGATTGTCAAGAGCGCTCCATTCCAGATGGGTCGGGCGCAGACCGCCGTGAGCAACTGAGGAGGGACGAGCATGCATTTCCTCACCGGGAAACACCTCTCGCGTCGCACCTTCCTCCGCGGCACGGGAGCATCGGTCGCGCTTCCCTTCATGGACGCGATGGTTCCTGCCGGCCGTGCCTGGCGTGATCCTGCCGAGCAGTTCACGCGCCTGGTCTGTCTGGAGGAGGACCTGGGCCATTCGGGCGGCAACGAATGGGGTGACAAACAGTACCTCTTCGGCCCCGCGAAGATCGGGCGCGGGTTGGAGCTAGGCGCCCAGAACCAGCTCAAGCCGCTGGAGCCGTACCAGGAGTATCTGACGATCGTCAGCAACACGGACTGCCGGATGGCGGAGCCGTACAACGCCGACGAGATCGGGGGCGATCACGATCGGACGACGGCCGTGTTCCTGACCCAATCGCATCCGAAGCAGACACAGGCGGACATCTTCCTCGGGAAGTCGTTGGATCAGATCCATGCGGACCGCTTCGGACAGGATACGGTGCTGCCGTCCCTCGAGCTGACGATGGAACCGGTCGGTGGGGGCTGCGGCTACTACTATCACTGCGCGTACAGGACGACAGTCGCCTGGTCGTCGGCTACGCAGCCACTTCCTGCGCTTCGTGAGCCTGGCGTGGTGTTCGAGCAACTGTTCGGGGCCGGTGACTCGGCGAGGGATCGTGCCGCTCGCCTGCGCACGGACCGCAGCCTGCTCGATTGGATCGTGACCGAGATGGCCGATCTCAAGAGGACGCTGGGTCCGTCGGATCGGCACGCGCTCGATAGCTACATCACGGATATCCGGGAGCTGGAGCGCCGGATCGGATTGATCGAGGAGCAGAATCGGGGCGGCGAGGAGCGTGCGATGCCTGAAGCGCCGTCGGGCATCCCCGATTCATGGGAAGAGCACGTGGAGCTGATGTTCGATCTCCAGGTGCTCGCGCTTCAGGCGGACCTGACGCGTGTGATCACGTTCGTGTATGGAACGCAGAGCAATACCGCGTTCCCCGCGAGCGGTATCAGGACGCCGTGGCACACGTCGTCTCACCACGGCAACATGCCGGCCAACATTCTGGCATACAACACGATCAACTCGTATCGCCTGAGCCAGGTAGCCTACCTGCTCGAGAGGATGAAGAACACCATGGAAGGGGGTTCCTCGCTGCTGGACAAGACGGCGATCGTCTGGGGCTCGGCGATGGGGGATTCGAACCTGCATAACCACCGGCAGTGCCCGCTCCTACTGATGGGACATGCGAACGGGGCGCTCGAGGGCAACATGCACCTGAGGGCTCCGGACGGGACTCCGATGGCGAACGCCTTCGTGAGCTTGATGCAGGGCCTCGGCCACGACGATTTCCATCGGTTCGGCGACAGCACGGGTGAACTCCCGCTGGCCTTCCCAGGGAGATCGGTCGCCGCCGCGTCTGAGGCGGGAGTATGATTCGTGGGGGAGGCCGCAGGTACGCGGCTGTCGCATTTGCGATCGCCCTCCTGTTTGGGGCCACTCGCCTCGACGAGAGCCCGCTGCTCGAAGCGGCGAGGCGTGGTGACGTCGAGGCGGTGCGGTCGCTGCTTCGGGACGGTGCGGATCCGAATCTGGCGGCGGGCGATGGGTTGACGGCGTTGCACGTGGCTGCCGAACAGGGCTTTGTGGAGGTCGTGGAGCTTCTGCTCGACGCGGGGGCGAACGTCACAGCGAAGACGAACATCGGCGAGTACGAGCCGCTTCACCTCGCAAGCCGGTTTGGACATGCCGAAGTGGTCCGTGTGCTACTGGAGGCGGGCGCGGAGCCGGCGGCGGTGGCAACGACCACCGGGGTGTCACCACTTCACCTCGCGGCAAAGGCTCCGAACGGCGAGGAGGCAGTTCGGGTATTGCTGGAGCACGGCGCCCCGGTCGACACGCGGGAGAGCGCGGCCGGGCAAACTCCCCTTATCTTCGCAGCGTCCTACGGCCGCGATGCGGCAATCCGCGAGCTTCTCGAGCACGGCGCCGACCCGTCGATCCGCACGGAGGTCGTCGACGCGGTCCAGAGCGTGGCGATCGACTGGGAGGCGCATGATCGCCTTCAACAGGCGATCACGGAGATCCGCAGGAAGTCTCCGGACGGGACGGATCGTCTCTTGAATCCGTCCGAGGTGCAGGCGGCGATCGCCATGCAGCGCGAGTTCCTAAAGTCCGATCAGGAGATCGAGGCGTTTCTCAGGGACTACAGTCCAGACGACATGGCGATGCTTGTGCCCTTATGGGTTACCCAGGGGGGTCTTGAGAGCGATGTGAGGGTCCTTCTCCGTCCCGAGTATGAGACGCTGGTTGGAAAGATGGGGGGCATGACCGCGCTTCTCCATGCGGCCCGTGAGGGTCAGATCGAAGCGGCAGAAGCGCTCTTGGACGGCGGGGCCGACATTGATCAGGTGAGCGGCGATCGTGCGAGCCCGCTTCTGACGGCTCTCCTTAATGGCCACTTCGATCTCGCGATGCGGCTCATCGAGCGCGGCGCGGATCCGAAGCTGGCCACACAGGACGACGGCGTCTCACCCCTCTTCGCTCTGCTGCAGACGCAGTGGTCCCTGAGGTTCACTCCCCATCCGCAGCCCCGAGCCCACGAGCTCCAGAAGGCCGAGCATCTGGAGGTGCTGAACGCACTGCTCGAGGCGGGGGCGGATCCAGACGTCCGGCTGCGAACGAACTTGTACTCCAACGAGTACACGTCCAACAGGCTGGGCCTCGACATGTCCGGAGCCACGCCCTTGTGGCGTGCGGCCATGGCGCTCGATATCGAAGCGATGGAGGCGCTGGTGGCCCACGGCGCTGACCCGCATGTTCCCACGATGTTGCCGGATCCTGGCATTGAGTACAGGCGGCGGACGATCGACGGGCGTCAGCAGGATGATTCCGGCTTGCCGCTCCTTCCGGCAGGCACACCGGACGCGTACCCCATCCATGCTGCAGCTGGAGTCGGATACATGGGCCTCGGTGCCTTTCACATGGACCAGGTGCCGAATAACTTCCTCAATGCCGTGAAGTACTTGGTCGAGGAGCATGGAGCCGACGTCAACGTCCCCGACGTGTGGGGGTACACCCCGCTCCATTATGCGTCCGTCCGAGGCGACAACGAAGTCATCGAGTACCTGGTGGCGCAGGGCGCGAATGTGCAGGCGATCAGCAGGCTCGGTCAGTCGACGGTCGACATGGCGCGCGGCGGACGAGCCGGATACTTCGATCGCACCGCCTACCCGGAGACGGTGAAGTTGCTACAAGATCTGGGCTCGCCGCTGCGGTGCTTGCATACCATGTTCCGTGGGACGGGGGACTACTGTCCTGTTGATGGCGTGGACCCGTTTACGACAGTGGACGCAGAAGGAGGAGCGCCGTCGTTTTAGACAACAGCTCTCTGTCTTGCTGACCGAGGCGGCCCGGGCCTGGGGGATTGAGCTCCGGATCCGGCTCGCCTCTCGCTTTCCTAGACTCGACCTCCACCCGCCGGCGGCACCCTCCACGCCGCTCAACATATGGGCGGACCCGACTCCGAGTGGATGTGGGTCACGCCGTCTGCCGAACTCATGGGAGGAACGCCGATGCCGCCAACGTCAGCGACGCGGAGGTCGAAATGTCTCCGACGGCTCGCCCCCTGGCTTGGGATGTGTCTCCACCCACTCGCGGGATAGCCTTTGGGCCTCGGCGAGCTGTTCGGGAGTCAGCCACTGCTCGATCAGGGCCTTGTTCGTCTGCGCAGTTTCGTTTCCCTGCGCTGCGGAGAGCGTGAACCACATGAAGGCGAGGACCAAGTCCTGCTGGGCCAATGCGAGGTCAGCCTCGGCCAGAGCATCGCCTAGCTCAGCCCCTACGTGATACCGATACCAGCGTTGGGCGTGAATCACCCCGAGGTTGGTCTGGGCTAGAGTATCCCCCTGCTCGGCCGCTAATCGATACCAGCGAGCGGCTTCCGCTTTGTCCTGGGGGACGCCTTCACCGCGGCTATACATCGTTCCAAGGGTGAACTGGGCGATGGCATACCCTTGCTCGGCAGCAAGCCGATACCAGCCTGCGGCCTCCCCATCGTCTTCAGGGACGCCGCTGCCGTCGTCGTACATCACGCCGAGGTGGTACTGAGCGGCAGCAAACCGCTGCTCGGCGGAGAGCCGATACCAGCCTACGGCCTCCCCATCGTCTTCAGGGACGCCGCTGCCGTCGCCGTACATCACGCCGAGGTTGTACTGAGCGGCGGCAAATCCCTGTTCGGCGGAAAGCCGATACCAAACTACGGCCTCCCTATCGTCTTCAGGGACACCCTCACCGTGCTCGTACATCACACCAAGGTTGTACTGGGCGGGAGCGAACCGCTGCTCGGCGGCTAGCCGATACAAGCGTACGGCTTCCGCGTCGTCCTCGGGGACGCCGTTGCCATGGTCGTACATGACACCAAGGTTCCCCTGGGCCGGGACATATCCTTGCTTGGCGGCCAGCCGATACCAACGCACGGCCTCAACATGGTCCTCAGGAACACCGTCACCCCCGGCGTACATCAGTCCGAGGTCGTGCTGGGCAGCAGGATGTCCTTGGTTGGCGGCCATCCGAAACCACCGGACCGCTGCGGTATCGTTCTCCGCCACACCGATACCATTGGAGTACAGCAATCCCAGGGTGTACTGTTTGGGAGCGGATCCGTTCTCGGCACAAGCGGTCAGGGCCCCTAGCGCTGTCGTGTAGACGACGTTCATGGTGCACGGGTCCTGCCGAAAAACGTCCTGCTGCGCCAAACTGTTGGTTGGAACGAGGAAGAGGGTTCCAACTGCTGCGCCTATCAGTATGTAAAACTCACAGTTTCTGCCTCTCATCGTTCCAGCTCCTGAGAGGGGCTCGTTGCGCTTTCCCTAGCATAATATCTAAGCGGCGCTCAGTCCGGTAGGTAGTGGCTTGTGGCGGGCCGCCCGGAGCTCACTTGCAAGCGAGGGTGCGCCGAGTCCTCACTCAAGGACTCATCCAGAAGCTCGCCTTGATCAAGAACACGTTATCCGGGCGCTGCCGAAAGATGTCTCGGGCATCGCGTCCAAACCGGAACTGTCCCGCATCGGTACCTCGTTCGACTCGGAACGCCTCGAGTTCGTTCAGGCGCCGCTGTTGCCATACGAGAAACAACGTCGAACCGGGCCGCCACTCCCAGCGAAAGACCGCGTTCGCCCGGAAAGATCGATGGCTAAAATCACGATCGTCGATGGTGAATGGCAGGGCCGGTCCCGTACCGTCGGGGTCGATGCGATAACCCTTCTGATCGTCCGTGCGCGTCAGGGTTCCGACATCGGTCCCATAGCGGCTGAACCGGAAGCTCCGGGGCGTGGCAAGCTCCTTGAGCCCCTCGTAGTCACCGGTCGAGATAAGCGGCTGAGCGAACAGCTCAAAACTAACCTCGGGGCTTAGCACGACGTTGACGCGCACGTCGAATGCAAGCGTCCGCTGGCGGAGATCTGCAAACACGAAGCGCCGTCCGAACGTCTCTTGTTCGAGGGGAGCGGCAATGGACGTAACGTACTGCGCTGTCACGCGGCTATTCGTGAATGTCGGCCCGACGCTTACGTCGAGGGTCTCACTTACCCCGAGACCGACGCCCGCCTCAATCTCACGCTCCCACGCCCCGGACCGGTCACCTGTTAGCCTCAAGGCTACGTTACCGAAAAGTTTCTTACGGCGATCGGTTCGATAACTCATCAATCCCGAATAGCCGGCGGGATCCTGCGTTCCCGGTCCACCGCGGGTCAGGGCTGTATTAATCATCGGTGGTAGGTAGGAGAAGCTTGCCTGGAGTCTCGAAAAATCCAGCAGCTGGGCCTCGCCGACGAGGCCGATCTCCGCACCTACCAGGTCGCCGCCGTAGTTCCACGCCCAATCCTGACTGGTCCGCACGCTCCAGTTCTGGAAGTGCCGGCCGCGCTGAAACTCCACGTATTCCAAGGTGAACGCGGCTCCGATCCGATCGGCAATCGTCTGAAATCCGATGTCGTTGACCTCGTACCCGGGGCTGACGGCGGACGCGACCGCATCGAAGCGCACCTGGCCAGTCTGCTTCTCGAATGCAAGACGTGTGGAATACCCAAAGAGCGAGGTCGCCGCTGAATCAACCTCCAGATAGTCTGCATCCGGCCTCTGGAAGTAGCGCGACGACCTGCGCTGCGTCCCGATCAGAGCTGCGCTGGTTCCGGAAACCAAACTGGAGGAGAAGTACCCAGCCAGGAGCCACCTTCGGCCCGACCACTCGTGGCGGAAATCCACCCCGCCGCTATACGCTGCAGAGTGCAGGGTCTGGTCCAGAGGTACGACGTCATCGCGGTGGACCGCAGTGAAAAGCGCTCCGTACATGGTCTCGCCGCCTCGCAGCTCACGGCGGGCTCGGCCCGCGAAGTAGTTGGTCAGCGGCTCGACATCTTGTCGGTGCACAGTCTGGTCCGCACCAACCCACGATGCCCCTTCGCCAGCGGTGACCGCGTTCAGGACTCCCAGCGACCAGCCCTTGGCAGTCTTCCCAGTCAGCTTGGCCGCGCCAATGATTGTCGTTGCCGGAGGGGACGAGTGATAGATCGCGTCCCGGGGCAGCGAACCCTGCGGGGAGCGACCGATCCTTCGCGTATACAGGATCTGCGTGCTCTCCTCTTCCCCAAAACGGAAATTGTCCGCGCCCTCCACGAAGAAGGGACGGCGCTCAGATAAGCGGGTCTCGTAAGCCGTGAGGTTGATGACCGCGGGATCGACCTCCACCTGCCCGAAGTCCGGATTGACCGTGGCGTCCACGACAAGATTTTGCGTAACGAGATATTTAAGGTCGATTCCTCCATAGCCAAAGTAGTCCGCGTCACTCGGGAAGGGATTAGCGAACGAGACCTCGTCGCTTTGCGGTGCTGCGACGTACTCCGCCCGCCCACCGAGATAAGGAAGCAGCTCGAGCCGGTGTCCCGAGCGAACTCCACGGATTCCGACTAGGTGGCCGAAGCGGGGCACCGACCCCACTTCAGTGGACGGCGTATAGACCCACTGGGCGTCCGATTGCCCCGCACGGTCCTTGCGCTCAATCTGCAGACCCCAGACCTGTTCCTCTGCTCGGCCGAAGCGCAGCTGGCTGAACGGGATACGGATCTCGGCGAACCAACCCTCGTTCGAGACGGTCGTCTTGCCTTCCCACACCGGGTTCCACGAAACGTCTCCTCCAGCTAGACCAGCCAAACCTCCTCCTTGGCCCGCGATCAGGATCACGTCCCGCTTGGCTCCGGAGGGATTCATGACGACTCGGTACGAAGTCCGATGGTCATGGTAAGTGTCGAAGTGCACCGAAAGGACATCACTCTCCATGAAGGGCACATCTCGCCGGTACAAGCGGGTGGGCACATCTCGTCCGCGGTCGTCCCATAACCAGGCGCCGATGTAAAGAGCCTCATCGTCGTAAAGCAATCGGACCTCCGTCGGCCGCGTCGCTGGCGCACCCTCGTCCGGACTCATCTGCCAGAACTCGGCCACTGCTGGGGCGGTCATCCAAACGGGTTCGTCCAAGCGCCCGTCCACGCTGATAGTTTCGGCAATATGGACCGCCCTTGCCGTTGGAGCTTCTTCGTGCGGAACGGATACAGCCCGTCTCGAACGCTCCGAGGGAGGACTTCTTTCGGGATCAGGATGCTCTTGAGCAGCGGCAACCGAAAAGCGAAGGAGAAATGCTACTGCCGTGCCCGCGAACCACATCCCCATCCGTGATGCGGGTTGATGGACTCTTAGGACATGGCACGGGAAAACCATGATCGGGTCCTTGGTGAATCGCCCGGGTTCTCCCGAGACGTTGGCTATTGGGGTTCCGGCTCGACCGGAGCGCTCAGGCTACGATAGTATTCTCGCTCCATCGGGGGAACATGCGCGATGGGCTCGAGAAGCCGGTCAGGTCGGGTCACGATCCGTGATGATTGCGTAGGGCACGAGAGGCCTCGAGATACGCTCCCGTCGGTGACGCTTCACGCCCCGAGCTTTCAACGGGTTAAGACCCAAACGACCTTACGATCAAGCTCAATTACCGGCTGCGGCTATGGCGACCGAGCCCTCTCTAGCTCGATCTGCGCCCCGCGCCTTGGCTACCCGGTTGTTCGGGTAAGGAATAAGCGCGATACCCCTGCGCCCGCTCTTCTTGCTGTTTACCGCGCCGCGGTTCGGACCCGACGCGACGTGACATACCACGCAATCCGCTGCAGCTCGAGCGCAGTCGCTGGTAGTAGCTCGACGAGAGGAACCCGAAGATCGTGGTTCACCTCGTTCGGACCCGGTAGATATCGGATCGGCCGACCGTAGATGAGCGTGGGTGCCCCGGTCGGGTCGCGGTCTGCGATCATGGAATAGAGCACCAGCCCCTCGAGGTACGCGCCTGCCGGCGAGGTGTGGGACCCGTCGTACATGTACGTGTCGAGGCCAATGAGTCGCTGGCGCGTCTCCTCGAAGGCTTCCTGGATCGGCGCCACGTCGGCCCCCAGCTCGCGGGCGATCGTGATGTGGGCGTCCATGATCTCCTTCCAGATCGGAAGCTGGTCGGTGTCAAACCGCGCAAGCCGGCGGGGTGGGCTCGGGAAGAGGATGGTCTTGGCTCCGTGCGTCTTGGCTTCTGCGTCAAATTTCCTGGCGAGGACATGGAATTGTTCAACGCTCCCGATCTTGAACTCGCGTTCCGGCAGCGGCCAGATGTTCACGTGCGAGGGCTCGACATATTCGCGAGGTCCAGGAAAGAGCGCGAGCACCTGATAGATCACGTAGTCCCACCTCTGGCCTCGACCAAAGTGCTCCGCGCAGCCCCTCTCGTTGGTCAACGTGGGCACGATAATCGGACCGGTCGGGTCGGCCGCCGCGATCCCGCCGAGGATGTCGGCGATGTTGTTGGCCCAGAACTGGCTGTTCCCGATGAGCAACACGTTGAGAATCGGCCGCTCCCCCTGTTCCTGGGCCGGGGCGGGGTGAGGAATGCCGAGCAAGATAGCTAAGACAGCGAGGTGAACGACCGTCTTCCACAGTTTCGCGCCGACGAGCGTGAGCATTTTCACCTCCGAGCAGAATGTTGAGTTGGCCGCTTGCGTCGCTGTTCTCGGGAGCCCTAGACAGCCGCGAGCATGGGAGACCGCATCCAAGAATGTCAAGGAACTCTGTGTGAAGCGCGGAAGTGGGCGGGTTTCCTATCGTTACGGGGCTTCATGAAGCACGATGCCCCGCGCCGGAGCCACCCTCAGCCTCCTGTCGAACGAAAGAAGGTGGCTGACTGGACGACCCTGGCGCAGGGGCATCTGTGCTCCTGCGCCCGTTCTTCTTGCTGTTTACCGCGCTGCGGTTCGGACCCGACGCGACGTGACATACCACGCGATCCGCTGCAGCTCGAACGCAGTCGCTGGTAGCAGCTCGACGAGAGGAACCAGAAGATCGTGGTTCACCTCATTCGGACCCGGTAGATATCGGATCGGCCGACCATAGATGAGCGGGGGTGCCCCGGTCGGGTCACGATCCGTGATCATGGCGTAGAGCACGAGCCCCTCGAGGTACGCGCCTGCCGGCGACGTGTGGGACCCGTCGTACATGTACGTGTCGAGGCCGATGAGTCGCTGGCGCGTCTCCTCGAAGGCTTCCTGGATCGGCGCCACGTCGGCACCCAGCTCGCGAGCGATCGCGATATGGGCGTCCATGACCTCCTTCCAGACCGGAACCTGGTCGGTATCGAACCGCGCCAACCGGCGGGGTGGGCTCGGGAAGAGGATGGTCCTGGCCCCGTGTCTCTTGGCTTCCCCGTCGAACCTCCGCGCGCGCTCGTGGAACTCCTCGACGCTGCCGATCTCGAACTCGCGCTCCGGCAGCGGCCAGATGTTCAGGTGCCGGGGTTCGACGTTTCCGGGAAAGAGCGCGAGCGCCTGATAGATCACGTAGTCCCACCTCTGGCCTCCACCAAAGTGCTCCGCGGAAGCCCCCTCGTTGGTCAACGTGGGCACGATAATCGGACCGGTCGGGTCGGCCGCCGCGATCCCGCCGAGGATGTCGGCGATGTTGTTGCCCCGCAACTGGCTGTTTCCGATGAGCAACACGTTGAGAATCGGCCGCTCCGCCTGTGCCTGGGCCGGCTCGGGGTGAGGAATACCGAGCAAAACAGCCAAGACAGCGAGACGAACGACCGTCTTCCACAGTTTGGCGCCGCCAAGGGAGAGCATTTTCACCTCCGAGCTGAATGTTGAGTTGGCCGCTTGAGTCGCGTTATCGGGACCCTTAGACAGCCACGAGCATGAGAGACCCTTCGTACTGAACGAAAGCTGAGGGCCGATAGGACGACCCACGGTGCATAGGGGGCATCCGATGCTTCCGCGGATGCGTTTGTTCTACCGCTCCGCTGTCCTCACACGCCGCGACGTGACATACCTTGCAATCCGGTGCAGCTCGAGCGCGGTCGCCGGTTGCATCTCGACGAGAGGAACCCGAAGATCGTTGTTGATTTCATTATTCGTGTATGGACCCGGTGGGTACCGGATCGGCCGACCATAGATGAGCGGGGGTGCCCCGGTCGGGTCGCGGTCCGCGATCATGGCGTAGAGCACCAGCCCCTCGAGGTACGCGCCCGCCGGCGACGTGTGGGACCCGTCGTACATGTACGTGTTGAGGCCGATGAGTCGCTGGCGCGTCTCCTCGAAAGCTTCCTGGATCGGCGCCACGTCGGCACCCACCTCTCGAGCGATCGTGATGTGGGCGTCCATGATCTCCTTCCAGACCGGAACCTGGTCGGTATCGAACCGCGCCAATTGGCGGGGCGGACTCGGGAACAGGATGATCCTGGCCCCGTGTCTCTCGGCTGCCTCTGCGAACTTCCGCACGTGGTCGTGGAACTGTTCCGTGCTGCCGATCTCGAACTCGCGTTCCGGCAACGGCCAGATGTTCACGTGCCGGGGTTCGACGTTCCCCGGAAAGAGAGCGAGCTCCTGTAAGATCACGTAATCCCATTCCCGATCGCTTTCGAGCAACCTTCTAGCGTCACCCTCCCAATGATTCTGGAGAGTCCCCCCAAGCGCCATCGTCGGAACGATGATCGGACCCGTCGGGTCGGCCGCCGCAATTCCGGCGAGGATGTCGCCGATATTGTTGGCCCATAACTGGCTGTTTCCGGCGAGCAGTACATTGAGGATAGGCCGCTCTGCCTGGGCTTGGGCCAGCACTGGGCGAGGAATGCCGAGCAAGATAGCCGAGACACCGAGGAGAACGACCGTCCTCCACAGTTTGGCGCCGACGAGTGATGGCATTCTCACCTCCGAACAGAAGTGCCCTCAGCCTTCGTGACGAACGAAGGCTGAGGCGGTGAATAGGGGCATCCGCTGCTGATGCGTTGTTCTACCGCTCCGCCGTCCTCACACGCCGCGACGTTACATACCATGCGATCCGCTGTAACTCGAGCGCGGTCGCCGGTTGCATCTCGACGAGAGGAACCCGAAGATCGTTGTTTATCTCATTTGGACCCGGTAGGTACCGGATCGGCCGACCGTAGATGAGCGCGGGTGCTCCGGTCGGGTCGCGGTCCGTGATCATGGCGTATAGCACCAGGCCCTCGAGATACGCGCCCGCTGGCGACGTGTGGGACATATCGTACATGTACGTGTTGAGGCCGATAAGTCGCTGGCGCGCCTCCTCGAAAGCTTCCTGGATCGGCGCCACGTCGGCACCCACCTCGCGAGCGATCGCGATGTGGGCGTCCATGATCTCCTTCCAGACCGGAACCTGGTCGGTATCGAACCGCGCCAATTGACGGGGTGGGCTCGGGAACAGGATGATCCTGGCCCCCTTTCTCTCGGCCGCCTCGGCGAACTTCCGCACGTGGTCGTGGAACTGTTCCGTGCTGCCGATCTCGAACTCGCGCTCCGGCAACGGCCAGATGTTCACGTGCTCGGGTTCGACGTTCCCGGGAAAGAGAGCGAGCTCCTGTAAGATGACGTAATCCCATTCCCGATCGCTTTCGAGCAACCTCCTACCCTCACCCTCCCAGTGATTCTGGAGAGTCCCCCCAAGCGACATCGTCGGAACGATAATCGGACCCGTCGGGTCGGCCGCCGCAATTCCGGCGAGGATGTCGCCGATATTGTTGGCCCACAACTGGCTGTTCCCGGCGAGCAGTACATTGAGGATAGGCCGCTCTGCCTGGGCTTGGGCCAGCACTGGGCGAGGAATGCCGAGCAAGACAGTCAAGACAGCGAGGAGAACGATCGTCCTCCACAGTTTGGTGCCGACGAGCGATGGCATTCTTGCCTCCAAGCAAAATGTTGGTTCGGCCCCTCGCCTCACCTTCCATGAGCTTTGACAGCCATCAGCATGGGAAGCCTCGCCCAAGACTGTCAAGTGACACTGCGAAAATCGCAGCAAATGGGGGGGGGCCTATCGGACGCAGGCTGACGCTTGGTCTCGAGCCCCCGGGTAGTACGGCCGTTCGTGCCTCGGCGATGTAGCCTGTCTATCTGTGCGCGGGAGGTAGGTGAGGTTCAGAAGGTGTGTAAGAGGAGAGGCGACATACCTTTCCGTTGAGAGAAGTTCAACCCACGGATCCCGGGTTGGCCGCCGCTGAGTAGGTGGTCGCAGCCAATGCCACCACCGAGAGGCCGCACCTCTTCGGCCATGAGTTCCAGGGTCCGATGATCGAGAAGGGGTCCACTCCGCCTGCGCAGATCTCGTTCAACCAGTATGAGCTCTACGTCTGGATCACCGGTTCGATCCCGTCTGGCTCCACTTACGTAAGTTATGGAAGGAAAGCTTGTTACGTGTATCCCTCAGCCGGTCATTGGCGAGGGGCTTCTCCAAAAGTATCCACGAGCAATCAGCAGCCAGTCTGGTCATCGTGGTGCTGCTCTTGCTAGTTTGCTCGCACGGTTCGCGGAATGGTTAGGGATACACGCGCCCGGTGTGCTTCTCACATGTCATCCGGATGCCCGACATGCGGACTCTGATCGTCAGACTTGGTCTGGCCACCCTGGCTTGTGCCCTGGCAATACCCCCCTCGTCGTCAGCCCAGATAGAGACCGACCGGCGGTCCGTTACGGCGGACCCGAATCGTGGGGTCATCGACGGTCCGCCTGCTCCGATCGCGCCGGCGGTAATCACCCGGGACGACCGGGGGAATGCCACCGTCCGGGCCATCCGCCTGACTGCTCCGCTGAGCCTGGACGGTCAGCTCGACGAACCGGTTTATCGTGATGTGCCGGCCATCACTGGGTTCATTCAGACCCTCCCGGTGGAAGGAAGTCCCGTCACGGAGAGGACGGAGGCCTGGATCACGTTCGACGACGATAACATCTACGTGTCGGCTCGCCTCTGGGAATCCGCGCCGCCGAGCGAGTGGGTCGCTAACGAGATGCGCCGCGATGCCTCGCAAATTCGGAACAACGACACATTCGGGGCTTCGTTTGACACGTACTACGATAGGCGCAACGGCAATAACTTCTTCACGAATCCGCTCGGCGCACGCGCGGATGTGCAACACATGAACGAAGGGAGCGCGAATGTCGACTGGAATCCGATCTGGGACGTTCGGACCGGGCGCTTCGACGGGGGCTGGAGCGTGGAGATGCAAATCCCGTTCAAGTCGCTTCGGTACCGGCGCGGCGCGCGGCAGATCTGGGGTGTTCAGCTGCGGCGTTCCATTCGACGCAAGAACGAGTGGGCACACCTCACGCTGGTCCCACAATCAGCGGTGCGCGGCAGTAGCGGTGCCTCCGCAATCATCCGTGTCTCCCGACACGGCACCCTGGTTGGCCTGGAGGCGCCGGAAGCTAGCCGGAACATCGAGGTCAAGCCGTATGGCATATCGGGGATCAGGACAGACCGGGCGAGCGTGCCCCCCGTCACCAGTGACGGATTCGCGGATGTGGGTCTCGACATCAAGTATGGAGTGACGGAGAACCTGAGTGCCGACATCACCTTCAATACGGACTTCGCGCAGGTGGAGGTCGACGAGCAGCAGGTGAATCTCACGCGTTTTCAGCTGTTTTTTCCCGAGAAGCGCGACTTCTTTCTGGAGGGGCGGGGGGTGTACGACTTCGCGGCGGCTACGTTCACTGCGGGCGCGAGCAGCCGAAACACGCCGACGCTCTTCTTCAGCCGCCGGATCGGCCTGGAAGACGGGGAGCTCGTTCCGATCCTCGCGGGTGCACGCCTGACGGGAAAGGTGGGCCCCGTAAGCCTGGGCGCGTTGAGCATTCAGACCGGGGAAAAGCGGGCGGCCGATGTGGAGTCCACGAACTTCACGGTCCTGAGGGTGAGGCAAGATCTGCTGCGGCGGAGTAGCGTGGGAGCTCTGTTCGCTTCACGGTCCGCATCTACGGTGGCGGAGGGCAGCAATCACACCTTTGGCGTGGACGGTACCTTCTCCTTCTTTCAGGACCTCTACCTGGCCGCGTACTACGTAGAGACCCGAACGTCGGGTCTCTCGGGGGATGACCAGAGCTACCTTGGGAGAGTGAGCTACAGCCCCGACCTGTGGGGTGTGGCGCTGGAGCATCTGAATGTTGGACATAACTTCACCCCGGAGATCGGGTTCGTGCGCCAGCGCGGATTCCGCGAGACGACTACCTCTGCTCGATATAGCCCCCGACCGGCGTCGATTGAGGCGATCCGGCGGTTCTCGCTCGAAGGAAACCTTTCTTACTTGAAGCTATTGGAGCGGCGGGTCCTCGGTAGTAGAACGGCGGACGCTCGTTTCCAGATAGAATTCGAGAGCAGCGACGTCTTCGGGTTGTCCTTCACGGACAACTATGAGCTCCTAGAGG
Organism: Longimicrobiales bacterium; assembly: GCA_965237965.1. Lineage (GTDB taxonomy): Bacteria > Gemmatimonadota > Gemmatimonadetes > Longimicrobiales > Gaopeijiaceae > UBA2988. Next base: position 773,618 of record CBDEGT010000003.1, on the reverse strand, counting down.
AAGGCTTCAGCATCAACGAGGGCGTGACGATCCCCGCCGGAGGCTATTCGTTCCGCGACATCGAAGCCTCCCTCAGCCTCGGACTGCACAGGCGATTCGCAGGTAATATCGCGGTGCGGCGCGGCAGCTTCTACGACGGTGATCGCACGACGATGGCGTTCAGTGGGGGACGTCTGAATGTTAGCGAGCAGCTGGCGCTTGAGCCAAGCGTGTCCCTGAACTGGGTGGACCTTCCGCAGGGGTCGTTCCAGACCAATGTTGCGCTCACGCGCGTATACTATGCGTTGTCGCCGCGGATGTTTCTCGGTGGCCTCGTGCAGTACAACTCCGGGACCCACAGCCTGAGCACGAACTTCCGGGTCCGCTGGGAGTATCGGCCGGGAAGCGAGCTGTTCGTCGTCTATACGGAGAGTCGGGATACGGACGTGCTCGATCGGTTCTCGGAGCTCGAGAACCGTGGCCTAACCGTCAAAATGAGCTATCTCCTGCGGCCGTAACCTGATGGCCGACTGCCACGAGTGATCCAGCGCCGCCAAAGGCGCGCGCGCCGTCGGCGATGACCATCCTTAAGTCGGGTGCCTTCGGGTCGCGTAGACTGTCCGGAAGACAGGCCTGAGTTGCTCCGTCAGGTCGAGATGGCGGCGCGATCGGCGACGAGCGGGTTCGTCGCCTGTAGCGTAGCCCGTGATCGACGCGCGCTCAACGCCGTCGTCCGCCGACGTGGCCCCGGCCAACGGAACCCGGTGGCCGTTCATCAACGCCTCGGCGAGGACGACGACGATGTCGTGCTCCCCCGTCCTCAGGCGGCAGGCGCCGGCGTGTCGCAGATCTCCGTCGTGATACTCGCTCCATCCCGCGAGCCGTAGCAGCTCGTGCACAGCGTCGAGTGTGGCAGAGGCGCCCAACTGCAGCTGCGCGGCTTCATTTTCGCTCCCGTTTCTGCGCCGATCCACGGATTCGCCGAAGCCGGCGAGCCGCACACCGACATCGAGGTCTCCGGACGGGCTGCGATCCACCTCGAAGTCGACGAGTGCTAGGCGCCGCTCAGCCGCGGTGCTGCTTCGTGTGCCTCCCGACCCGGTGGTGGCGGCGGATCGGGCACTCTCGGATTGCTGCTTCTGGTTCAGCCACCGGGTGACCGTGCGGGAGGTCGCGTGGAGCGTAGCCATGATCACGGCGAGGCCCGGAACACCTTCGTCAGCCCACGCCGATGTCAGAGAGCGCGGGCGGGCGTTTTCCGCCGCCGTGAGCGCAACGACCACGACCGGCGAGTTCTCGACCGTGATTCGGACGGCGCTTTCGAGCACCAGTCCCGGCTGCATGGGCCCCTCATACAGGACCTGAAGGCACGAGTGTAGCGCCCGGAGTGTCGCCAGCGCCGGCGTGCGGAGGCTACCTGGTGGGACGGTGGGGCCGACTGCCGCTCCGCTGAAGGTCCTCCCCTGCCACTCGAGCCAGACCTGCACGCCGACGACTCCGTGCTGGACCTCGTCGACTCTGTGACCCACCAACGTGAGCGGTGTGTCGTGCGAGCTCTCCCTTCCGTCCGAGGTCGTGGGGGCGCGCTCGGGACGCGCTCTGCGCGTGGTCCGTCGATCGGGTTGTGTGACGACCGCGTGGAATCTGGCAGCGGCGAGGTGTGCCTTGGCTTCATTGGTGAGGCACTCGTAGACGGCGTCCATGACCTGGCCGACTGGCCACGTGGGCTCGTACCACACCCGCACTTCGGAAACCGAGTGTCGCGAGCCCTCGATGGTGGCGGAAACCACGCCGGGCACGGTCTCGAGGAGCAGCTCCGCAGACTCGTTCCACGGTAGGGAGGGACCTCGACGCTCCGATGCACTCTTCATCGTTCCGACCTCTGAGACGGGACGAAGGGGCAGGACGCCGGTAAACATATGTTTGATGTCGCCGAGGAGCCAGCCTTTTTCCGGCCGGGACGCCGTATCAGACCGGGCTGGAGCGCGAGGACCGGCCTCCGCTGACCCGCCCCTCCCTTCTACCGAATCCCCGGGACTTCCGCCCCGGGCCGCGACCACGGACGATGCAGGAAGGTCGGGCCCACCGGATGGTGTGGTGGCAGGTTCAGCGGCTCGCCGTCGGCCGGACGTTCTGGTTCATGCGGAAGAGGTTTCCGGGATCGTAGCGGTTCTTGAGTTCGACAAGACGCTCATAGCTCGAGCCGTACGCGGACGGCACCCTCTCTGCTTCTTCATCGGTCATGAAGTTCACATAGGCCTCTCCGGTGGCATACTCCTCGACCGCGTTCCACAGATCTCTACACCACTTGATGCAGCTGTCGTCCTTCTTCGCATCGCTCCAACGACCATGCACGTTCAAGATGTACTTGGCGCTACGCCCTTGATAGGCAGTAGCGTCGTCGGGCACGCCAGCGGTCGGTACGCGACGTAGCTGCGCCGAGCGTCGGACAGAGCCTCCTCGTCGGCCAGGAAACGCTCCGCATTGTCGGCGTAGTACTCGCACACCCAGGCGCACTTCTCTGCCTCGGACTTCCCGGCCGTCACGGGCTTTCCCATTTCTTCGGCCATGAGTATGCCGTGCTCGGATGCGTCGGCGCGTAATCGGCGCGCGACCGCTCGCAGGATCGAGGACCTCTCCACGAAAGGTGAATTCCTCCAGGCCCCGAACGCCTCTTCCGAGCGCTGCAGTGTGCGTTTGAGCTCGGCGGGAGTCAGCGTGGGATAGCTTCTGAGCTCCTCACCCGTCGTTGGATTGATCGCCACGTAGTTCATGCGCGCTCCTGCAGACCGCGTTCAGCAGCGTCGTTGATGGCCGTATCGCGGCCTTCGCCGACCTCCCCTCGGGGCTCGGCGGCGATAGGCCGTAAGCTCGCCAAGAATGCCTTGGGAGGGCTTCAATCGGCCATGAGAGAAGTGACGCATGCGACGTCGATGATGTCGCTTGGGGAGGCTCCTCGGGAGAGATCATTGATAGGCCGAGAGAGGCCCTGAAGGATAGGCCCCACGGCAGTGGCACCCGCCAGCCGCTCGACCAGCTTGTACGCGATGTTACCCGAGTCCAGGTTGGGAAAGACGAGGACATTCGCCGTTCCGGCGACTTCTGATCCTGGCGTCTTACGCGCTGCGACCGAAGGAATCAATGCAGCATCTGCCTGGAGCTCACCGTCGCACGGCACGTCCGGAGCTCTATCCCGGAACAGCTCGACTGCCTCGCATACCCGGCCTACGGATACGCCGTCGGCGCTGCCGTGGGTTGAGTAGGAAAGGAACGCGACTCGGGGAGGATCACCTACGACGTGGGGGCGAGCACGCACGGCGGCGAGCGCGATGTCGGCGAGCTGCTGCGGACTAGGCTCAGGTACGACACCCGCATCGGTGAAGGTAAGCACCTCCGCGCCACGCCCGCGGAAGTCGCGCACGACCATATAGAATGATGAGGAGACGGTTGCCACGCCGGCCGCGGGCCCTACGCACCAGAGAGCCGCGCGCAAGACGTCGGCCGTTGGGTATACAGCGCCCGCCACGGCACCGTCCGCTTCTCCTCTTCGTACCATCATCGCGGCGCGGAAGAGGGGCCTCAGTGCGATCGCCAGCGCCTCGTCCTCGGCCAATCCGCGGGTCCTGCGGAGGTCAAAGAGGTGGGCTGCGTAAACGTCGGCGTCCACGGCCGGATGGACTATCGTGGCGCTCTCGGGATCTCCACCTGCAGCGGACAGCGCGGCGCGTACTTCCTCCGGGTGGCCGACCAGCATCGGACGGACGAATCGATCCTCGAGGATCTGCGCCACGGCCTCCGCTATGCGTGGGTCGGTTGCCTCGGGGAACGCCACCGTCCGAGGCCTGTCCCGAGCTCGAGACCGGAGTTTTGAGCGGAATGACACGACGCAGTCTAGCTCCGGGTCCTGGCGCACATGTGTCCTGACACGATTCGGCAAAGATCTAAAGGGTGGTGTGAGGTGACCCCTGGACTTGATCCGACTAGCCCACGAGGCCTGGCTCGTGGCTAGGCGCTCCAGATCGCTAAGAAATGTGCCAGTCGAGCGTCGAATCGGCCACTAGCCTTTTCCGCGGAACCCTCGAGACGCCTGGAAACGGGCTGGCCCTACCGCACGTTCCTGGTATCCGGCCACCTCGCGCCATCCTTCGGGATCACGCTCGACCGAGCTGAGCTCCGACGGCGCGGCTGTGCCGTCCTGAAGACAGGACGGCCGCTTATGGGCCCTAGGTCCGATTCCGGCCTTCTACGGTCAGCTTGACGGACGTTGCTGAACTGCCGTACCATGACCGACCTGATCAGCCTTACCGACCGTAAACAGATCGCGCACGCAGGAGGTTTGGGGCGCGCGCACTCTAGCATACAGGGGTCCCTCTGCTGCCTCTTGAGCCAAGACCTGGCCCGACGCGCGCACGGCTTTTTGTCACCCCTCCGGAGCCACCCAGTTTCGTGTCGCTTGTATTATTCACCACCCTGGGAAGGGTCCGCCGATGACTAAGAAAATTCGGATGACCCCGAGCGAAGCCTTCGTAGAAACCCTGGTCGCGCACGGAATCAAGGACACATTCGGCATCGTCGGTTCGGCCTTCATGGATGCCCTGGATCTATTTCCGTCCGCCGGTATCCGCTTCGTTTCGGTGGCGCACGAGCAGAACGCGGCCCACATGGCGGACGGCTATGCCCGTGTGACCAACCGCCACGGTGTCTGCGTGGGACAGAATGGTCCGGGAATCACAAACTTCGTGACCGCGATCGCTGCCGCCTACTGGGCGCATTCGCCGGTGGTGGCGATCACACCCGAAGCGGGCAGCTTGGGCGCGGGTCTCGGCGGATTCCAAGAGACCGATCAGATGCCCATCTTCTCCAAGATCACGAAGTATCAGGTGCACGTTAATAGCCCGCAGCGGATGGCCGAGCTGACGGATCGTGCCCTGCGGATCGCGCTCCGCGAGCGCGGGCCTGTCCAGATCAACATACCGCGCGACTATTTCTACGGTGACATCGAAGCGGAAATCGCGGCCCCTCAGACCATCGGTCGTGGAGCAGGGGATCCCGCCGCACTACAGGAGGCGGCGGCAATTCTCGCGGAGGCGAAGTTCCCAGTCATCTTGGCGGGCGGAGGCGTCGCGATGGCGGGTGGCGTGGAGCAAGCGAAGGCGCTGGCCGAGTACCTCGGTTGCGCTGTAGCCAACAGCTACCTGCACAACGATTCGTTCCCTGCTAGCCATCAGCTGTGTTGCGGTCCGCTCGGGCTATCAGGGATCGAAGGCGGCGATGCGGTTGATTGCCAAGGCCGATGTCGTCTTGGCATTGGGCACGCGCCTTGGTCCTTTCGGGACTCTTCCCCAGCACGGCCTCGATTACTGGCCGGCAGAAGCACGGATTGTCCAGGTTGACGCAGATAGCCGTGTGCTGGGGCTCACGAAGAACATCACTCTCGGCATCTGCGGCGACGCGCGCGAGGCCGCGGCGGCGATTCTGGAGCGACTGCGTGAAATGGGGCCCGCGCAGCGGCATCCGGATCTTTTGAGCGAGATCACCGCGGCCAAGAAGGCTTGGGAGGAAGAGCTGTCGGAATGGACCGCCAACGCCCCCTCAGAAGAGGGCCGCATGGCTCCCAGGCAGGCGCTCGCTGAGCTTGCGAAGGCTCGGCCGAAGAATGCCGTCGTTTCGACCGACATCGGTAACGTATGCTCGGTGGCGAATAGCTATCTGGAGTTCGAAGAGCCTCTGACCTTCCTCGCCGCCATGAGCTGGGGAAATTGCGGATACGCCTACCCCGCTGCGATGGGCGCCAAGGTTGCAGCTCCCGAGAGACCGTGCATCGCGTATGTGGGAGACGGCGCCTGGGGGATGAGCATGGCCGAGACCATGACGTGCGTGCGCGAGAACATTCCGGTCATCGCGGTCGTGTTCAACAACCAGCAGTGGGGTGCCGAGAAGAAGAATCAGATCGACTACTTCAACCAGCGCTTTGTGGGTACCAACCTGACCAATCCCAACTTCGCCGACGTAGCGCGGGCGATGGGGGCTGAGGCCGCCGTCGTCAGCCACCGCGACGAGGTCGGTGACGCCCTGCGAGCGGCGATGAAATCGGGTAAGCCCACGGTGCTGGACGTCCGTGTGACACGCGAGCTTGCTGAGCCGTTCCGCCGCGACGCCTTCCGGCAGCCGGTGCGGTTCCTGAAGAAGTACCAGGGCTGACCGGTTCCAAGACCCCGGCTGCCCCCGCGCGTCGTGAGGCCAAAGTCCCATCTCATGCGTGACGAGCCAGCCCCCGATCGGCGTCAGTTCTTGGATCTGGTTTCAAGATTCGGGGGCGCCGTGGCCTTGAGCGGAGTCGTACCCCGGCAGGTCGGCGCCCGTGCGAGCGCTCCGCGCACGGGCGCCGGAAAGAGTACACGCGGACGTCAGCCGGCGGAGACCATGATTCTAGCAACGGAATACACCGTCGAGCAGGAGGTGAGCGTCCCGGTCGTACAGACCGCGTTCAAGCGAAACATCGAAGAGCTCAGCGAGGGAGAGCTCGAGGTAGACCTGCACCCCGGAGGGGAGCTCGGTGTCGGTGGTGCACTCGTGGAGAAGCTCCTCGCCGGTTCCGTGCACGCGGTCCAGGTATCGCTGGCCAACCTGGCTTCACACGTGCCGGCAATCGACCTGGTCAACATCCCGTACTGGTGCGGCGACAATCAGCGCTACGCCAATCTGGTGACATCACAGGCGTGGGCGAATGCGATCAACCCGCCGCTCGCTTCGCGTGATCTGAAGGTCTTGTTCTACTACACGGAGGACCCGCGCACCATCGCGACTCGCCGTGGCGCGGGCGGCACGGTGCGCACGCCGAACGACGCTCGCGGGACTGAGGATTCGAGTTCCGGGCTCGTCCGTCCTGGCTCAGTTCTGTCGTTTGGTCGGCGCCGAGCCCGTAACGATCCCCTGGGGTCGCACTCTCGAGGCTCTGAGGGGGGGAGAAGCCGATGCCCTCGATCCGGCCGGCACGACGCTCTATACGGCTGGTTTCCTCGACGTGCTCGGCTCCATCTCCCTGATTTCATCGGTGCCCGACGCGCAGGTCTATGTCTGCAACCTGACTTGGTTCCAGAACCTCGCGCCCGCGCTACGCACTGCCCTCGAGGAGGCGAGCGAGAGGTCCATGAGGGCGAGCTTCATCGCTCTTCCTGGATGTCGTGCGTACGCGGCAGATCGGTTGCGGGAAAGGGGGGTCGAGATCTACGAGCCCAGCGGCGACGAGATGTCGGCCTGGATCGAAGCCGCGGGTGTGGACCGGCCTGAGTGGGACCCCTTCAAGATCGAACTAGCCGGATCGCTCGGTGCCTTCGCCCGGCTGAGGGAAGCCGCCGAAAGCAGTGGAAGCTTGACGGTTGGCGATGGCTGAGTGGCACGCCTGACTCGATTCCTCAGGAGGTAACGTGGCTCGCCTCGACGAACAAGCTGTTGGCTCTGAACCTCTGGGGATCGGGGAACGGGCTGGAGCGGCTGCCGCGGACGTGGTGGGCATACAAGATGCTCACGCTCTGCAGTCTGGCCTGGCTCGTCGAGGCGTTCGACATCGGGCTGGTGGGCGTCATTCTGCCTACCGTCAGGGCGCTCTGGGAGCTAAGCCCTGGTCAGGTGAGCCAGCTGGCCGTGGCTTCGACGATCGGGATCATCATCGGTGTGATCCCTTCCGGTATCATGGCCGACCGGGTCGGTCGCAAACGGGTCCTGTTGGCGGGTATGTCGTTCTCCACGCTTCTAACCTTGGCGTGCGCTTTTGCGCCCAGCATCGGTTGGCTCGTTACACTACGCTTCCTCGCGGGAGTTGGGATGGGCGCGATGTTTCCGCTGCCCTATTCCATGATGAGCGAGCTGGTCTCTTCGAAATGGCGGGGGAGGGCCACCGGTGTCATGGACTCCCTCCTGTCCCGCGGGCTACTTCATTTCGCCTCTACTCGGCGCACTCATCATCCCCAACATGGCGCCCGACGTAGGATGGCGCACGCTGTTCGTGCTGGGCGGTATACCGATTGTGTACGTGTTCGTCCTCGCCCGCTACTTGCCCGAATCGCCCCGCTGGTTGGAGGCGAAGGGTCGCGACGAGGAGGCCGAGCGCGTCATGCGCGACATCGAACTCGAGGTGGAACGTCAATCCGGCCAACCCTTGCCGCCAGTGGGCGAGATCATTCCGGTGACCGTCAGCAAGGAGCGCGTCCCCGTCAGCACGCTCTGGCAGTCCGAGTACCGCAAGCGCACGATCATGTGCTGGCTCGCCCTCGGATGCACGTTCTTCATGTTCTATGCGATCCAGGTTTTCATGCCCACGGTCGTGGTCCAGATGGGCTTCTCACTCACGTCGGCCTTCGTCATCACGGCAATCATCGTCGGGGCATCCATACCGGGCAAGTTCCTGGAAGCTTGGCTCGTTGAGACGTGGGGGCGTAAGCCGGTGATCATCAGCTTCACCCTCATCGCATGTGTGTGTGCGTTCCTCTTCGGTTTCTTGGAGACTGCAGGGTCCGTCCTGGCTGTCGGCATCGTTATGTCCTTCTTCGGCATCGGAGCAAACCCTGCCGTCAAAGTCTATGTCGCGGAGAACTATCCCACCCGCGTGCGTAGCACCGGTGTAGGGACCGCGGAGGCCGTGGGGAGGCTCATAGCGGGCGTGCTAGCGCCGGCGTACTTTCCGTTCCTGCTCTTGAGCGGCGGTGTCGTGGCGGCGTACACCTTCGTCGGTGCCCTGGGGATCATCGGGGTGCTGGCCGTGGCGATCCTTGGGACGGAAACCAAAGGCAGGTTGCTGGAAGAGATTTCCCGTTAGCCGGTGACGGGGGTGTGCTTCTGCCCGCCAGGCTCGATGGCGCGTTAGATGCACGTTAGGCCGAATCCTCCGGCAAGTCTGGCTGTGAATCCACGTATCGCTTGCAAGGTTGGACGAACCGCAGGCTTTCCAGTCCGCGGCAGGGCGGGTGTCTAATGATCGCAACATCGTCTGATTGGCAGAGGTCAAACGTCGCGCACGTCATGTCGCTCCATTGTCGGCACGATCAGATCAGGATGGGCTGATGGCTCTGGTAAACCCCCACGGAAAGGCGAAGGCCCTGCGGCCCTTGCTTCTTGCCGGCGGCGAGCTCCAAGAGGAGTTGGCCCGAGCTTCGACACTACCTGCAATGAGAATGACGTCTCGGGAGACTTCCGACCTCATCATGCTCGGAATCGGGGCCTTTACCCCGCTCGCCGGTTTCATGGGGCAAGCGGACTGGAGGGGCGTCTGCGACAGGTGCGTGACGAGCGATGGGGTCTTTTGGCCGATTCCCATCACGCTCTCTACCACGACCGAAGTCGCCAATCGCCTGAAGGAGGGACAAGAAGTTGCCCTGACGGATGCCGACACGGCCGAGGTCATGGGGACCTTGACCGTCGAGGAGAAATACACAGTCGACAAGGCTTTCGAGTGCGCCCAGGTGTTCAGAACCACCGATGCCGAGCATCCAGGGGTCGCCAAGGTGATGGCGCAGGGCGAGGTCAACTTGGCTGGCCCGGTGCGGGTCTTCAGCGAGGGCGGTTTTCCGCAGAAGTACGGTCAGGTCTATCTCCGTCCGGCGGAGACGCGGCGGATCTTCGCGGAGAAAGGGTGGAACACCGTTGCAGCGATGCAGCTTCGCAATCCCATGCATCGGTCTCACGAGTACCTGGCCAAGATCGCGATCGAGGTGTGCGACGGCGTTCTGATCCACCAGTTATTGGGGAAGCTCAAGCCGGGAGACATTCCCGCCGAGGTCAGGGTGAGAGCGGTTAACGAGCTGGTGGAGCGGTACTTCGTCAAGGGCACCTGCATTCAGGCGGGGTACCCGATGGAGATGCGCTATGCTGGGCCGCGCGAGGCGTTACTGCACGCCGTGTTCCGGCAGAACTACGGGTGCAGTCATCTGATCGTAGGGCGGGACCATGCTGGAGTGGGTGAGTACTATGGGCCGTTCGACTCGCAGACCATTTTCGACGAGATCCCGAGCGGCGCGCTCGAGCTCAAGCCACTAAAGATCGACTGGACGTTCTATTGCCATCGCTGCGATGGGATGGCGTCCATGCGGACGTGTCCTCACGGTGCAGAAGATCGGTTGATCGTGAGCGGAACCATGCTGCGGAAGACGCTCGCCGAGGGTGGCGAAGTCCCCGCGCACTTTAGTCGGCCCGAGGTGCTCGCCACCTTGCAGGCTCATTACGCGACGCTCGACGATCAGGTCGAGGTCACTCTTCACAAGTACGCTCGAGGATAGCAACGGCTGCGGCCGAAGGAGAACGCATGCCCACATACGTGAATCCAGACAAGTGTGACGGTTGCAAGGCCTTGGACAGGCCTGCATGTCATTACATTTGCCCGTCCGACATCATGCACCTGGACAAGTCGATCGGGAAGGCTTTCAACATCGAGCCAGACCAATGTTGGGAATGTTACGCCTGCGTGAAGACGTGCCCGCAGTCGGCGATTGCGATGCGAGGGTACGGAGATGTAGTGCCAATGGGGGCGAGTTTGACACCACTGCGCGCGACAGACTCGATCATGTGGACGGTGAAGTATCGCGACGGCCAGATGAAGCGATTCAAGTATCCCATTCGCACCACCCCCTGGGGATCGATCGATCCGTTCGGTGGGTTCGCCGAAGCGGATCCCGCCCAACTCAAATCTGGCGGCCTCTGCGGCGAGCGAGAGTTCCTCGGAGTCCCTGATCTTCCCACCATTCCGAAAGCCTGAACGAAACCCTGACGACGTCTGGCGTGGAGGACGACCGATGATTGAGCCTGAAGTTGAAGTTGTCGAATCCGACGTACTGATCCTGGGCGGGGGCATGGCCGGTTGTGGCGCGGGGTACGAGGCGGCGTACTGGGCCGGGCCCAAGAATCTCCGGGTCGTGCTCGTAGAGAAGGGCGCCATAGAACGGAGCGGCGCCGTGGCGATGGGACTTTCAGCGATCAACTGTTACATGGGGATGAAGTGGGGCGAAAACCAACCGGAGGATTTCGTCCGCTACGTACGGCAGGATCTCATGGGCCTGAGCCGTGAGGACCTGGTATACGACATTGCCCGGAATGTGGACTCGAGCGTCCACATGTTCGAGGAGTGGGGGCTGCCGTTTTTTAAGGAGCCTGACGGTCGTTACAAACGCGAGGGCCGCTGGCAGGTCATGATCCATGGCGAATCGTACAAACCGATCGTTGCCGAGGCGACAAAGAAGGCGGTCGGTGAGGAAAATATCTATGAACGGATCTTCGTGTCGCACCTTCTGAAGGACGCAAAGGATCCGGGACGGATCGCGGGTGCCATCGGGTTCAGCGTGCGAGAGCCGAAGATCTATGTCTTCAAGGCGAAGGCCGTGATCTCGGCGGCAGGCGGCGCGACTGGAGTGTTTCGACCGCATGCGATCGGTGAAGGACTCGGACGCATCTGGTACGCCCCTTGGAACACTGGTTCAGCATACAACCTCATGATCCAGGCGGGCGCCGAGATGAGCCAGTTCGAGCATCGCCTCGTGGTCGCCCGCTTCAAGGATGGCTATGGTCCGGTCGGGATGTGGTTTCTCCTCTTCAAAGCGGTGTTGAAGAACGCGTACGGCGAAGTGGTGGAAACGAAGTGGGCCGATCTCCTGAAGGATTGGGAGCCCTACGGATCCAGCAAGCCGATTCCCACGCCTCTCAGAAACCACCAGTTGCTCACTGATATCAAGGACGGTAAGGGGCCTCATTATCTGAGAACGGACGAGGCGCTTCAAAAGATGTTCGCCGACGTGAAGTACGATAAGAAACTAATGCGGGAGATCGAGAGTGATGGCTGGGAAGACTTCCTCGACATGACCATGTCGCAGGCACTTATATGGGCGTCTGAAAACATCGACCCTGCCAAGACGCCGTCCGAGATCGTGCTGACCGAACCGTATCTGATGGGTTCCCACGCCTCGGCGACGGGGGCGTGGGTGAGCGGCCCCGAGGATATCGCGCCCAAGGAATACTTCTGGGGCTACAACCGGATGACGACCGTTCGAGGATTGTTCGCGGCCGGCGACGGCGTTAGCGGTTCGGCACACAAGTTCTCTTCTGGTTCCTATACCGAGGGTCGCTCTGCGGGTAAGGCTGCGGTGGCCTACGTGTACGACAACCCGGACAATCCCAATATCGACTCGGATCGAGTTGAAACTATCAAGCGGGATCTGTGGCGTCCGTTCGCGGTTCTCGAAGAGGCGAAAGGGTCTTCAACGGCGACCGACATCAATCCGAACTATGTGTTCCCCAAACAGGCACTACACCGGCTGCAGAAGATCATGGACGAGTACGCCGCCGGGCAGGGCGCCTTCTTCATTACGAACGAGAAGACGCTTCTCAGGGGCTTGGAGCTGATGGAGCTGTTCAGGCAGGACCTTCACAAGATGGCGGCCACGAACCTCCACGACCTGTTACGGTGCTGGGAGGTCTGGGATCGCTTCTGGTGCGCCCAGACGCACATGCGGCATCTCCTCCACCGACAGGAGACACGTTGGCCCGGGTACTACTACCGCGGCGACTATCCAAAGCTCGACGAAGAGAATTGGAAGTGCTTCGCCAATTCTCAGTATGACGCAGCGAAAGACGAGTGGACGATGAGCAAGAAGCCGTACATACAGGTGGTGCCGTGACGCGACGAGCGTTCTGCAAAGGGATTGGATAGGCGTGGAGGTCGACATCAGGGAATCCGGTTCGTCGACCCACGGGAGCATTCTCGTCGTGGGTGGCGGCATCGCCGGAATCACGTCTGCGGTGGAAGCTGCGGAGGCCGGCTACGAGGTGTTTCTCGTCGAGAAGGAACCTTCCCTGGGCGGTCGAGTGGCGCAGCTCAACAAGTATTTTCCGAAGCTCTGCCCACCCTACTGCGGTCTTGAGATCAACTTCCAGCGGCTCCGACGGAACCGTCGTATTCACGTGTACACCCTCGCCGAGGTCGAGCGCATATCCGGTGGGCCTGGGAACTTCGATGTTACGGTCAAGCAGCATCCACGCTACGTGAATGATCGTTGTACGGCGTGCAACAAATGCGTGGAAGTCTGCCCCGTGGATCGGCCCAATGCGTTCAACTTCGACATGGACACGACGAAGGCCATCTATCTGCCCCACGCGATGGCGTTTCCCAGGAAATATGTCATCGACGATTCCGCCTGCCAACCTACGGAATGCGGGAAGTGTGCGGAGGTATGCCCCTACGACGCCATCGACCTGACGATGCAGCCAACGGCTTTCGGCCTGAAGGTCGGCGCGATCATCATGGCCACCGGCTGGAAGCCCTACGATGCGGCAAAGATCGACAACCTGGGCTTCGGACGGTGCGCCGATGTAATCACGAACGTGATGATGGAGCGGCTGGCAGCTCCGAACGGACCGACACAGGGGAAGATCGTTCGGCCGTCTGATGGACAGCCCGCCAACACTGTCGTGTTCGTCCAGTGCGCTGGGCAGCGGGACACGAATTATCTCGGGTACTGCTCGGGCATTTGTTGCCTCGGCTCGCTGAAGCAGGCGACCTACGTCCGAGAGCAGAATGCCGATGCCAAGATCTTTATCTTCTACATCGATTTACGGGCGCCGGGCACGTACGCGTTCTTCTCAAAGAAGGTGCAGAGCGACCCGAACGTTGAGGTCATCAAGGGAAAGGTAGCCAAGATCGTCGAGGACCCGATGACTCGAACGCTCATGGTTGAGGCCGAGCACATCCTTTCGGCTGAGAAAGTCAGCGTGCAGGCTGATCTGGTGGTTCTCGCGACGGGCATGCTCGCGAGCATGGTGGAGGGCAGGCCCGAGGGGGGGCTCAGCTACGATCAAGATGCCTTCCTTCTATCGGACGAATCCGCACCCGGCATCTTCGCCGCCGGCTGCGCGCGGGGGGCCTGTGGACGTGGCAACGGCAACCCAGGACGCCACGGCTGCGGCGATGAAGGCGATGCGAACCATCCACCGAGCGTGATGTAACGAATGAGCGAGAAGGTCGGCGTCTACGTGTGCAGCGGGTGTGGCATCGGCGAGTGCGTAAACACCCAGGAGCTCACGGAAATCGGATCCAACGAGGGTCGGGCGGAGGTCGTCCGTACCTCACCCGCCTTTTGCCTCGAAGACGCGCGGCTCATTCGCGAGGACATCGAGGGCGGCTCGGTTGACAGCGTCGTCATTGCGGCGTGCTCGCCGCGTGTCAATACCGAAGTCTTCGGGTTCAGCGGCGCCATCGTCGAGCGGGTCAATATCCGCGAGCAAGTCGTGTGGAGCCATCCGCCCAACCAACCCGAGACGCAGAATCTTGCGAACGACAACCTGCGCATGGGTATCGTGCGGGCGCAGAAAGCGACCGTTCCGACACCGTACACGGAAGCGCACGAGAGAACCGTACTCGTGGTTGGCGGCGGAGCGGCCGGGCTCGCTGCCACCATTGACGCAGCCCAGACCGGTTTTGACGTCGTCTTGGTCGAGAAGAGCACGAGCCTGGGGGGCTACGGTGCAAGGCTACATAGGGAGTTTCCCAAGTATCCGCCGTACCGCGATCTAAAGCCTGTCGATATCGCGAGCATAATTCGAGAAGTTGAGACTTTGCCGAATGTCCGAACGATCCTTAACGGCGAAGTCGTAAACACCTCCGGCCAGCCCGGCCGCTTCAGCGTCACGATTCGCCAAGACGGTGCCAGGGAGCAGGTCACCGTTGGCGCCGTTGTGATGGCCACTGGATGGGTTCCGGCGGAGGCTGAGGCGTTCGATGCCTATGGCCGAGGCCGTTATGCCAATGTCGTGACCAGCATGGAACTGGAAGCGATGGCGACCCAGGGGTCCATCGTCCGCCCTTCGGACGGAACGTCAGTTGCCCGTGTGGCCGTCGTCGTTTGCGATGGGCCGGGAGACGATCGTCACCTGCCGTACGGTGGAAACGTGTCGAGTCTGGTGGCCCTAAAGCAGGCGCTTTACGTCCGAGAGCAGTACCCGGATTCGATCGTCTACATCCTTTATGGGGACATGCAGACGCCTGGTCAGTACGAATATTTCTACAAGCGTGTTCAGGAAGACGAGGGGATTCTCTTCTCACGTGGGGAGATACGGAGCGTCACGGAGGACAACAGCCATAACGTCGTTCTGGAGGTCGAAGACACCGTCGTGGGACGCCCCGTCCGCGTGACCGTCGATCTGCTGGTCCTCTCGGCGGACATGGTCCCGGCCACTCTGGATGCACCGGAGTCAGGTGCGTTGAACCTGAGCTATCTTCAGGGGAAAGACTTGCCGACGACGAAGTTCGGGTTCGCGGATTCGCACTTTATCTGCTTCCCGTACGAGACGCGGCGGACTGGAATCTACTCTGCGGGTACCGTTCGACAGTCGATGGATTTGGCCGCCAGTGCCCAGGACGGGTCGGCCGCGGCGCTCAAGGCCATCCAGTGTATCGAGCAATCGTCTGCGGGGGCTGCGGTACACCCGCGAGTCGGCGATCTCTCCTTCCCCGACGTCTTTGAGCAGAAGTGCACCTCGTGCGGCAGGTGTATGCAGGAGTGCCCGTTTGGAGCGCTGGAGGTGGGCGAGAAGGGCCGTCCGGTTCTCGATCCAAATCGATGCCGACGCTGCGGCATCTGCATGGGAGCCTGCCCCGTGCAGGTCATCTCGTTCAGCGACTATTCGGTCGACATGCTGTCGGCCATGATCAAAGCCGTGGAAATTCCCGAAGACGAAGACGACAAGCCGCGCATCCTCGTGCTCGCCTGCGAGAATGATGCGTATCCGGCTCTAGACATGGCTGGGATCGCTCGATTGCAGTACGCGCAATCCATCCGGGTCATTCCCGTGCGCTGCCTCGGGTCGGTGAACAGCATCTTGATTGCCGACGCCATGTCTCGCGGGTTCGACGCGGTGGTCTTGATGGGGTGTAAGGCCGGAGAAGACTACCAGTGCCACTACATTCGTGGCAGCGAGCTTCTCCAAACTCGTATGGAGAACGTTAGGGAGACCCTCGACCGGCTCGCCCTCGAGGCCGAGCGTGTGCAGGTCATGGAGGTTGCCATTTCCGACTCGCACAAGATTCCGGCCTTGCTCGACGAGGTCGTCCAGACGATCGAGAAGATCGGTCCGAATCCGATGAAGGGGTTCTAGCAGTGGCACCTGCAGGAGAATACCGAGCTTCGAGTTGGCTCGGGTGAACCTGTTCCAGGTGGGGCGCAGCATCGCCCCACATCCTCATGAGGCTTCGTAGGAGACCGCCGTGCCCGACACGTTATCGGTAGAGCCTGATCTAGAGTTCAAGCGACAGATTCTCGGGCTCGGCGCTCACGACCTGACTGCCTGTTACCAGTGTGGCACGTGCTCGACCGTTTGTCCGATTTCGACTCCTGACAACCCTTTTCCGCGCAAAGAGATGGTCTGGGTTCAGTGGGGTCTGAAAGAGCTGGCCCTGTCGAACTCGTCGATTTGGTTGTGTCACCAGTGCGGCGCATGTACGACCTATTGCCCCAGGAATGCGAAGCCGGCCGATGTAATGGCGGCGCTCAGGGATTACAGCATCACGCACTACGCGGTCCCGCGTTTCATGGGACGCGCGCTAACCGAACCCAAGTACCTGCCCATCCTCTTTGCCATCCCGGCGGTGATCTTCACGGCAATCCTCGCGTGGCTGGGGAATCTGACTGCTCTTCCCGCCGGGGAGGTCGTGTATTCCAAGTTCATGCCGATCATCTACATCGAGGGGATCTTCATCGCCGCCTTGACGCTGTCCGTTGTCGGGGCGGCGCTCGGAGGGAGCCGATACTGGCGCGCAATGAACTCAGACGCGAAGCAGAATGGCCGCCGCCGCGCTCCTCTCATCCGTACGTTGCTGACCATCCTCAAGCATCGGAAGTTCAAAGACTGCGAAGGTGAGCCTGCGACAGCTCGGGAAACGCACAAAGAGCATCTCCACCGAAGCCATCTCCTGGTCTTTTATGGTTTTCTGGGTCTCGTGGTAACGACCACCGCCGTGGGTATCGGTATCTATGCCTTCGGGTACCTGACGCCGTGGCCGCTCTGGCACCCGGTAAAGATTCTTGGAAACGTGAGCGGAGCGGCCGTAATTGCCGCCGTTGTAGTTCTCGCCTACCGGCGCATAGTAGACAAGAAGAAGGCAGGGAAGAGCACATATTCCGATTGGCTCTTTCTACACATTTTGATTTGGACGACGTTCACGGGATTCATGACGGAAGGCCTGCGATTGACCGGCATACGGGAGCTCGCATATCCAAGCTATTTCGTTCATCTGCTCTTCATCTTCTTTCTGCTCGTCTACTTCCCATATTCCAAGTTTGCTCACCTCGTCTATCGCACCGTAGCCATGTTGCATGGTGCAGACTTCGACTCCGAGCAGGCCACAGGGCCACGAATGCTGTCATAGCGGCCTGGCCCCTCCAGACGCCTCTCTCGCTTTCTCCTAGGGCTTCGAAAACTCGCCGGACCGGATCAGCCGAGGGACACTCCTTGAAAACAGCGGGTCCCCGGTTCGAGTCCGCGCGTCAGCTCTCGGTGGAGAGGCGCTCGACATCAAGTCTTGACGGAGTCCGCGCGGGACGTTCATCGTGCCTCAGAGCTCTTTGACGAGCTGTGGGCGATGAAGGCCGGGAGCTGTTCGGAATCATCATGAAGGTTATTGGACTCGACGCCGGTCTCGCGCTGTTGCTCACGCTCTTCGTGCCGTGTGACCTAGCGGCGCAGATCCAGCGCGATGGGCTAGGAACCGCCCCTTCAGAGCTCCGCATCGACGGCCCTCCTGCCCCAGTCCCGCCGGCTGTAGTCAGCCGGGATGACCGAGGCAATGCTACCGTCCGCGCCATACGCTTGAGCGAGCCGATCCTCCTCGATGGCCAGCTCGACGAGGCGGTGTACGAAACCACTCTGCCGATCACCGGCTTTCTCCAGACCATACCCGACGAGGCCGAGCCGGCGACGGAGAAGACCGAGGCGTGGATTACGTTCGACGCAGAGAACGTGTACGTATCGGCGCGGTTGTGGGATTCGGCGCCCGAAAACGATTGGGTCGCCAACGAGATGCGCCGCGATACCCAGCAACTTCGCAACAACGACCATTTCTCCGTCTTGCTCGACACGTACTACGACCGACGCAACGCCTTCCTCTTCTACACAAATCCTCACGAGGCCCGGGCCGATATCCAGGTCACGAACGAGGGGAACCCGAACCAGGATTGGAACCCGATCTGGGACGTCCGGAGCAGGCGGTTCGAAGGCGGCTGGACGGTAGAGATGCAGATTCCGTTCAAATCGCTTCGATATCGTCCCGGCAGGTCACAGCTCTGGGGGGTACAGCTGAGACGGACGGTCCGCCGGAGGAACGAGTGGGCTCACCTGACTCAGATTCCGCAGTCCGCGGTCAGTCGAGGCACCGGCGGCTCCGCGATCTTACGCGTCTCCGCAGCGGGGACGTTCGTTGGCCTTGAGGCACCGGAGGCGAGTAGGAATCTGGAGGTCAAGCCGTACGCGATCTCGGGTCTGGAGACGGACAGGGCCGCCTGCCGTTAGGTTCTCGGTCACACCGTATTTTACGTCCAGTCCGGCGTCGGCGCGGCCGTCGTTCGACTTGACGGGTACGTGAACTGAGAGGCAGCGAACTGGAAGATGCCCCGACCCTCGAGGAAGAACTCCGCATCGGCTCCGACGTTGTCGTCTCACCCGGGAGGTACGCGTTCCAAGACGTGGGGGTAAACTTCGGCCTTGGCCTCCAACGCTCGTTCTCCGGGACGGTGACGCTGCAGCGGGGAAGCTTCTACGACGGTGATAAGACGACGGTGGGGTTCCGCAGGGGCCGTGTGAACCTGAGCAAACGACTTTCCCTAGAGCCCACCCTGTCCTTCAACTGGGTCGATTTACCCCAAGGATCGTTCCGCACCGATCTTGCCGTTATGCGCGTCAACTACGCCTTCTCGTCGCGCATGTTCTTCGGCGGGCTCGTGCAGTACAACTCGGGCAACGACAGCTTCAGCACCAACCTCCGGCTGCGCTGGGAGTACCGGCCCGGGAGCGAGTTCTTCATCGTCTACACTGAATCCCGCAACACCGAAGTCGTCAACCACTTTTCGGAGCTTTCGAACCGGGGGCTGACCGTCAAGGTCAACTATCTACTCCGGCTCTGATTGGCCTCGGGCCTCCGATGGCTCCTGGCCAGACGAAGAAGGAATCCACGAGACGCGCTTGCGGGCGCGCAGATGGACGTCATCCAGGGACGGTTGGGAGTAGGCGTGGCCGGCCCTGCCTGGTCGACCCCCCCCCGTGTCTGCGTGCTTGCGGCTACCAGGCGTGCTCTGGGCCGAGCCGTTGGGCCCGCCTTTCTTGACAGATTGCGGCGCCCAGGCGTACCGTGCCACTAGCCCCAGCAGGCCACCGACGTTGGAACGTGGGGTCCAGCTATGAAGACAGTTGTCGCCGCGATGTTGGTCTCGGGGATTCTCTTTGTATTGGGGGATGCCTGGTCAGGCGACCGGATAGCTCCCACCTACCCGACGGCCATTCCTGCTGTTTCCCCGTCGCCTCTTCTTGCTGTAGGATCGTCGCCCCTCGGAGGCCCACTCCGTGAGCCGGCTCTGGCACCTGAGGATCTGACCCAGGTGGTTCAGCGCTACTGCGTGGTGTGTCACAACGATCGGCTGCTGAGCGGAGGTCTCACGCTTCAGACCTTCGATGTGGCCGCTGCACCGGAGCGGTCGGAGGTCGCCGAGAGGATTGTCGTCAAGCTCCGGGTGGGGATGATGCCGCCGCCGGGTGCTCCCCGGCCGGGAGGCGACACCTTGCTTACGCTGGTGGAGACGCTCGAAGACGAGCTCGACCGGTTTGCGCGGGAGAACCCGAATCCCGGTACACGCAGGTCCCAGCGCATGAACCGCTCAGAGTACGAGCACGTGATTCAGGACCTGCTCGGGCTCGAGATCGAGGCCGAAAACTGGCTGGCACCCGACAGCTACCTGGGCAGTTTCGACAACGCGGCCGCCGTACAGGAGCTTTCCAGCACGTCGCTTGAAGCGTATATGCGGGCCGCCAGTGAGATCAGCCGGATGGCCGTCGGCACCGCAGCTCCCGCCGCCGACCTCACCCGCTACATGGTCCCGCAGGGTGTGTCGCAGCACGCCTGGGATCGCGTCGAAGGCGCCCCATACGGAAGTCGAGGTGGAATGGTCGCGACTCATGACTTCCCTGCCGACGGCCAATACATCTTCTCGGTCAACATCAACTTTGGAGTCAGCGTCAGGGGGGAGGACATCGACATCTCGGTCGCAGGTGAGCCTCTGGCCGCAATCCCACTCCAACACGATACGAGGTTCGGGGGCGGCGGGGACAATCCCTCACCGATGCGTCTTCTTCCGATTCGCACCGACCCGGTCTTCGTGCGCGCCGGACAGCACAAGGTCGCCGTTTCGTTCGTACGGAAGATGGATGGGCCCTACGAGGACCTCCTGGATTCGCACGATCTGTCCTTTGTGGAATCCGGTGGAGACGCCGACTACGGCCTCACCGTTCTACCTCACTTGGACGAGTTCTCGATCGTAGGCCCCGTGAATCCGGTCGGGCTCTCCGAGACTGAGAGTCGCAAAAGAATCTTCACCTGCTCTCCCTCCGATTCTGGTGAGCAACCAGCCTGTGCCGAGTCGATCCTCTCACGACTCGCGACCCGGGCGTACCGAAGACCCGCGACTGCGGAGGACATGGCAGGGCTGATGTCGTTCTACGAGGCCGGATCGGCCGAGGGTGGCTTCGAAGAGGGAGTCCGGCTTGCGCTGCAGGCCATTCTATCCAGCCCTTCGTTCGTGTTCCGGTACGAATTCGAGCCGGAGAGCGTGGGTCCAGGTGAGAACTTCCGCCTGGACGATCTAGCTTTGGCTTCACGGTTGGCGTTCTTCCTCTGGAATACGATCCCCGATGGGGAGCTGTTGGGCATAGCCCGGGAGGGTCTGCTGTCGGATGAGCGGGTGCTGGAGGAGCAGGTGCGGCGCATGCTGGCAGATCCCCGCTCGGAGGCCTTGGCCACGCGGTTCGCGGCCCAGTGGCTTCGAGTGCAGGATCTGGAGCAGATGAAGCCGGAGCCGTACTTCTTCCCGGATTACTCGCGGCAGCTCGCGCGCTCCATGCGGCGGGAGACCGAGCTGTTTGTCGACCACTTGGTGCGTGAGGACCGCAGCTTCCTCGAGCTGTTCACGGCGGACTACACATTCGTCGATGAATACCTGGCGAAGCACTACGGGATCCCGTTCAACGGGGACGTAGGGTTCCAGCGTGTGCGATACTCCGATGCCGATCGCAGGGGCATCCTCGGCCACGCCAGTGTTCTGACCCTGACTTCGCTGGCCAACCGGACCTCTCCGGTCCTACGAGGGAAGTGGGTCATGGAGGTGCTCATGGGCTCGCCCCCGCCCCCGCCGCCTCCGAACGTGCCCACCCTCGACGAGACCGCCGCGGAACAGGGAAACAGGATCCTCACGACCGGGGAGCGAATGCAGCTTCACCGGGCGAACCCGGTTTGCAACGCCTGTCATAGATTTATCGACCCGATTGGTCTGGCCTTGGACAACTTTGACGTGACGGGGGCATGGAGGATCCGCGAGAGTGGGGCTCCGCTGGACACGCGTGGGACCTTCTACGACGGCACTCCGATCGCCTCGCTTGCCGAGCTCCGTGACGCGCTGCTCAAGCGACCGATTCCCCTGGTGAGGACGTTCACACAGAGCATGCTGGCATATGCGACGGGCCGGTCGATCACGTACGTCGATGCCCCGGCGATTCGGGCGATCGCACGGCAGGCTGAAGAGAGCGATTACCGTATGTCGTCGTTCATCCTCGGTGTCGTGAAGAGTGACGCCTTCCGGATGAAGAGAGCTGAGGTCGTGTCGGACGCCACTGGAGGATGACCGCGAGCAGAATAGTGGACGATAGAACCAAGCGAAGAGTCGCAGCGCACCGCTGTAATCCAAGCTAAAGGAGTAGATGTCATGCCGTTCCTCACCGGAAAGCACCTTCCCCGCCGCACGTTCGTTCGCGGCATGGGCGCATCGATGGCGCTTCCGTTCCTCGACGCCATGGTCCCCGCCGGCCGTTCGCCTAGTAGGATATTGGCCGAGCCGGGCGATACTCGGCTGCTCTGTATCGAGGAGGCGATGGGCGTGGCCGGAAGCAACGAGTGGGGTGCCACTCAGTACCTATATGCGCCTGAGAAACTGGGGAAGAACTTCGAGCTCAATGTAAGAAACGCACTCAAGCCTCTCGAGCCCTTCCAGGACTATCTGACAATCATCAGCAACACTGATGTCCGTATGGCGGAGCCGTACGCACCGCCGGAGATCGGCGGGGACCACAGACGTTCGAGTTCGGTTTTCCTGACGCAGGCGCATCCGAAGCAGGGTGAAGGCTCCGACGTATATCTCGGCACCTCGCTGGACCAGCTGCATGCGCAGCGATACGGGCAGGATACGGTGCTTCCGTCGGTGCAGCACTGCATCGAGTCCGTGGACGCGGGTGGTGGGTGCGGGAGGGGTTATCACTGTGCGTACAGGGACTCGATCAGCTGGGCCTCACCCTCCCGGCCGCTGCCGGCGATCCGTGAGCCCCGCGCGGCCTTCGAGCAGCTTTTCGGGGTCGGCCGCACGGCCGAGGAGCGAGCGGTCCGGCGGCGCTCCCAGCGGAGCATGATGGACTGGATGGCAGAGGAGGTTGCGCGACTCATGAGAGGGTTGGGCGCGGCAGACCGCCGGACGATGGATCGGTACATGGAGAACATCCGTGAGCTCGAGCGGCGGCTCGCGCTCGTGGAAGCGCGTAACGCCAGCGGCGAGGCTCGGGAATTGCCCGATGCGCCTGCAAGCGTGCCGGACCGTTGGATGGAGCACATGGAGATCATGTTCGACCTCCAGTTGCTGGCATTCGAGTCGCACCTGACCCGTGTAATCTCTTTCAAGATCGGGCGGGATCTCTCGAACCGCGCCTTCCCGGAGAGTGGGGTCAACCAGTCCCACCACGCGGCGACGCATCACGGCAATAAGCCTGAGTCTATACTCGGGTTGAGCGCCATCAACCAGTACCGCGTCAGCGTCCTCCCGTACCTCCTCGACAAGCTGCAGAACACCGTCGAGGGCGACACCAACCTACTCGATAAGACGGTGATCGTGTGTGGTTCGTCGATGGGAGACGCGAACTTCCATGCCCATCGGCGAGCCCCGCTCATCCTACTCGGTGGTGCCAACGGCGCGCTGGAGGGCAATGTCCATCTGAAGGCGCCGGAAGGTACGCCCATGGCCAACGCGATGGTTAGTCTCTTGAATGCGATCGGGCATGAGGAGATGGACGCGTTCGGCGACAGCACCTTGAAAATGCCACTGAATTCCGCCGCCTACCGCACGACCGCGATGCGATAGGAAGGCTGACGACCGTGGCCGAGTCCATTGAGCAGATGCTGAGAGTTGCGCGACTCGTGATGACTACCCGAGGTTGAGACGAAAGGGGAGATGAGAGTATGAGAGCCGGCCTGCGATCGAATGTACCGGGCTTGGTGTGCATGGCGATCCTGCTGTCGGGAGCAGCCTCGCCTGCCGACGCGCCGGTCGCGGATGCTGCCATGCGCGGCGATGTGGCAGCCGTTAGGTCCTTGCTCGCGCAGGGGGCCGACGTGAACGGTGCGCAGGGGGACGGGATGACCGCGCTTCACTGGGCGGCGGAGCGCAGCGACGTCGAGATCGCCGAGCTGGTGCTGTCCGCGGGGGCCGATGTCGAGGCTCGAACTCGGATCGGCGACTACACACCCCTCCACGTCGCCAGCAAGGGCGCTCACCTGGCCGTGGTGGAGATGCTCCTCGAAGCGGAAGCTGACGTGAACGCGCGCACCACCAACAGCGGCTCGACGGCTCTACATCTCGCGGCGGCCGCTTTCAACGGGGCGCCGGTTGTGGCCGCTCTACTGGACGGTGGCGCGGACGCGAACGCACGCGAGGCGTCCGCCGGACAGACGCCCTTGATGTTTGCGGCGGCCAGCAATCGCGCGGTGTCGGTCGAGGAGTTGCTCGCGCACGGTGCGGATCCCGCGCTGCAAACGGTGGTGATGGACGTTCCCACCCGCGTCGCCCAGGATCGCAGAGGACACCGGGAACTGGAGCGGATTCTGGAGTTCATCGAGGGGTGCGGACTGGAGCCTACTTTGGCGCAGTCACAGGAGGCCGTCCGCCTGGTGCGCGCGGGACTCGACAAGGAGCTTCAGCCATTTGAGCGTTGGGGCCCTCCGGTACTGCGTGATCACGATAACATATCCGAGCGCTTTGGCCCGTATCTCTCGATCCGAGAGGTCCTAGTCGAGAAGTGGGGTGGCATGACGGCGCTCCTCCACGCAGCTCGCAAGGGTCAGATAGAGGCGGCCATGGCCCTCTTGGATGGGGGCGCCGGCGTCAATCAGGTGAGCGGCGGAATTGCGAGTAGTCCGCTGGTGACCGCCGCGATAAACGGTCATTTTGATCTAGCGAAACGGCTTCTGGAGAGGGGTGCGGACCCGAACCTCGCTACGAGCAATGACGGGGTCGCTCCGCTATTCGCAGTCATCAACACGCAGTGGGCGATCAAGTCCGAGTACCCGCAACCCCGCGCCCAGGACAATCAGCAGACCGACTACATGACAGTGGTCGAGGCACTCCTGGACGCCGGGGCGGACCCCAACGCGCGACTGAAGACGAACCTGTGGTACTTCGACCACGGTACCCACATCATGGGCATGGAGCTTACCGGCGCAACACCGATGTGGCGCGCCTCGTTCGCTCAGGACGTCGAGCTGCTGCGCTTGCTCGCCTCCCATGGAGCGGATTCGAACATCCCGACGTACCTACCCGAGCTGGGGATGAGGCTGGGCCGAAAGTCGGACTCGCGAACCGATGACGACTCCGGCCTTCCCCCGCTGCCTGCCGGTACACCAAACACGTTTCCGATTCACATGGCTGCTGGTGGTGGCCACCTCGGCTTCGGCGGCTCCGCCGCGCGCCACGCTCCTAACGGCACGCTTCCCTCGGTTCAGTTCCTCGTCGAGGAGTTCGACGTCGACGTGAACATGGCGGACGCGTGGGGGTACACGCCGGTCCACTACGCGGCCGCGTGGGGGAAAACCGACGTCATCCGCTACTTGGTCTCGAAGGGCGCGGACGTGATGGGGAGAACCCGGCTGGGGCAGACTACCGCCGACATGGCCGTCGGGGGTTATAGAGCATTCTTCAAGGCCCAAGAGTATCCCGAAACGGTGGAACTGCTCGAGAGCCTGGGGGTCAAGGTGGAATGCGTGGACTCACATTTCGGGGGCACGGGGGCCGTTTGCCCCAGTGCCGTCGCAAACGGTGCCATTGATTACGCGAACGCATCGGCTACCGACTTCCGCGTATTGATAAGATAGATGCAGATGCAAGTTCAAAGATGTTGAAGTGTGGGCGCTCCTCTCATGGCCTTGCCGGCCGACGGGAGTTTGTTGTGGTCTTAAAAAAGGGAGGAAGTATGCTACCGAGGCAGCGTCTTGCCAGCGTCCTCTTCGCGGCTCTTCTGATGGTCGCGCCGAATGTCGGCGCCCAGCAGGTGACCGGAAGAGTCACAAACCAGTCGACTGGTGAGCCCCTGGCGGCCGTCCAGGTGTTCATCGCCGGATCCGGCATCGGCGCGCTCACGCAGGCGAATGGGCGCTATCTACTGCTCAACGTACCAGCCGGCGTACACACGCTCTCGGCCGAACGGATCGGCTACCGCGGCCTAACGCAAGAGGTCTCGGTAAGCGCCGGTGCAACCCTCGTGCAGGACTTCGCGCTGACCGAGGAAGCACTCGGTCTCGACGAGATCATCGTCACCGGGACACCCGGAGGCACGCAGCGCCGTGCCATCGGGAACGCCGTTACATCGGTGTCGGCGGCCGAGGTCACTCGGAACGTGGCGATATCCGGTGCGCAGGACCTGCTGCAAGGACGGAGTCCCGGCGTTCAGTTCACCAGGGTCAGCGGAAACGTGGGAACGGGGTCGGGCATAGACATCCGAGGTGTCGGGAGCTTCATGCTGCGCTCGGACCCGCTCATCTACGTGGATGGCGTCCGGGTCAACAACAACGCCCAGTCCGGGCCGGCGCTCGGCAGCCGATATTCGGAGGTCAACCCCCTCAACGATCTCAACCCCCGAGACATCGAGAGCATCGAGATCATCAAGGGACCGGCGGCCGCCACGCTGTACGGGACCGAGGCCTCGGCGGGGGTGATCCAGATCATCACCAAGCGGGGTGCGGAGGGTGCCCCCCAGTTCGACTTGTCGGTGACCGGAGGGGCCAACTACATGCGCGACCCGGCGTCAAGAATTGGCCCGTTTTTCTACTGCGCCACCGGTCAAAACGACGTTTGCAGGGAGGCCTCGGGGAATCTCGTCTCGTACAATATGTACGAAGAGGCGAACCTAATGATCCAACAAGGCCTCTTCCCCTGGCCCACAAAGAATTTGTACCGAAACGGGCCAAACCAGAGCTACAATCTGGACGTGCGGGGTGGAACCGACGCGATCCGCTACTTCGTCTCGACCAACTATGACGACGAGCAGGGCATAGTAACCTACAACTGGGATAAGGCCTTCCGCATGCGGGCCAACCTCAGCCTCGTCTTCACGGAAAACGTCTCGCTCGACATCTCCACGGGCTACATCAACGGCGAGTCGAGGTTCATGTCGGGGGGTAAGGCCGACGGCGGCACCTGGACGGACATGGTGTGGAGCAACGGGTACTGCGTACCCCGCAACAACGGCATGAACGCCTGCCCGCGGCTGATGGGCTTCCAGGAGCATCTCCCTTCGGACGTGGCCAAGCTCGACATCCGGCGCGCCTACAATCGCTTCACGGGAAGCGGGACGCTGAACTTCACGGTCGGTAACTGGCTCTCGTCACGAGCCATCTTCGGCATAGACCGGGGGCAGGACGAGAATACCGAGCTCTGGCCCCTGGAGACGGAAACGTCCCCTGTCTATGAAGAGACGGCGGTGGGGGAGATCACGCTGGGGCGGCCGATAACCACCAACGTCAGCGTGGACTTGTCCAGTACCGTCCGCGTCGACTTGACGGACAGCTGGGGCACGGCGACCTCGGTGGGCGCCCAGTACTATGTCAAGGAGGCGACGGACTTCGGGCTGAAGGGTGTCGGGTTCGCCCACCCTGCGTCGCGCACCGTCAATCAGACTCCCGCCTCCAACGCCACGATCAATTACACGTTCGTCGAGAACAAGTCATTGGGCTTCTACGTTCAGGAGGTGCTGAGCTGGAACGACCGGTTCTTCTTGACGGGCGCGATCCGCTTCGACGACAACTCGGCGTTCGGAGCTGACTTCGAAGCAGTGACCTATCCGAAGCTCGCGGCCACGTGGATGGTCTCCGAGGAGGGCTTCTGGAACCTCGACCTGGTCAACTCGTTCCGCCTGCGGGGAGCGTGGGGCAGGGCGGGCCGACAGCCGGACGCCTTCGCCGGCGCGTCCCAGTTCGGCGTCATTTCCGGAGCGGGCGGGGGCACGGCGCTCGCGCCCATCAGTCCCGGCAATCCGGAAATTGGCCCGGAGACGAGCACGGAGATCGAGCTCGGGTTCGATATCGCGCTGCTGGATGACCGTGTCGCGGGCGAGTTCACCTGGTTCAACGAGAAGAACGAGGACGCCCTGCTGGGCATTGGGCTGCCACCGACCGTGGGATTCCCGGGTGCGGTCCAACGAAACCTGGGGCAGATCGACAACTGGGGCTGGGAGGCGACCCTCTCGAGCAGGCTCTACGAGAGCCGGGACTTTTCCTTCCGGCTCGATCTCACCGCGTCCCACCTGGACAACGAGATCAAGACGCTTGGTGACTTTCCGGGTACGGATGGCGGCTGCTGCAGCTCTTCGATCAGGATCGGGCTTCCATACCCGAATCATAATCTGAGATTCTTTCCCGAGGCCGCACAGTTCGATCCCAACGGCTCGATCGTGAACCGTTGGGGGGAGCGGATCGCCGCCATGTGTGACAAGGGCATCCCGTTGGGTGAGGGGTCCCAGTATGGCATCGTGCGCGGAGGGCCGCTCGTACCCTGCGGCGAGGCTTCGGGCCAGAGAATCTTGGCGGGGGGCGCATTCGCTAAGTATACGTTTTCGGTGAATCCGCAGATCAGTCTGTTCAACAACACCCTATCGATCCACGTGCTCGCCGACGCTCAATACGGTAGAACCGAGCTGGACGGGCAATCCGGGTGGGGGTGTTTCTGGCTGAACTGCAGGCCCAATCGGACCCAGGAAGATCCGCTATTCATCGCCAAGGCTCGACTCGAGTGGGCGCAGCTAACGCTGTTCGACGCCGACTTCTGGAAGCTCCGGGAGATCGGGGTCCGCTACAACCTTCCCGAGTCCCTGGTCGTCCGTATCGGGGCGGAGCGCGCGTCCCTGTCCGTGTCCGGACGTGAGCTCGGGATCATCTGGCGGGCGCAAGACACGCTCCTGGGCGAAACCAACGCTCAAGATCCCGAGTTCGGGAGACCGGTGCGGGGTGAGGTTGCCTGGTGGACAGCTCCGCCCACGTCGAGTTTGTCGGCGACGATGCGCGTAACCTTCTGAATCGGAGGCAAAGCGCTGTCCAGGAATCGAAGCAGACGAGGCAGCAGAGTTTGTGGATGCCGGCGGTGGGGCGTGTGCTCCAGAAGAGCCTCCCCGCCGCCGGCCCACCGACTCTCCTCGCTCATGACACTATACGACTCAAGTCGTCGGAGGATGAGATCGACATGAATATCTCGACAGGACGTGTGCAACCCAGGAGTTGGCGAACGCGGGCGTGCGTGGTGGTGACGCTCGGCCTGTCGCTTGGCGCTTTGAGCGCCTGTGACAGCCTGCTGGAGGTAGACCTGCCGGCCCAGCTCGGGACGTCGGCATTGGAGGACCCGGCCGGGGCCGACACCCAGCTCAACAGCATTATCACCCACTTCGAGGGCGGCTACCAGCTCATGGTTTGGGATCTCTTCGGCCACGAGGACGGCGGTGAGATCTTTAGCAACGTCGCAGGGGCCGATTTCTTTCAATACTTCTCTGCCCCATCTGACGCAGGAGTCGACCCCTACGACTGGTTCACACAGCTCATGATAGCGCGGAGCTTCGCGGAAGAGTTCCATGGAAGGCTGGAGAACGACTGGACCACCGAGCAGGTGCCGGATCGTGCCCAGTACATGGCCATCAGCAAGCTCTATGAAGCTGCTGTTATCGGATTTGCGGGCCAGACCATGTGTGAGATGGCGGTCGACGGTGGCGAGAAGATGACGCCGGCGCAGGCCTACGAGATGGCGGAGAGTCTGTACGGCACGGCGATCAGTGAGATCGCCAGTGCAGGCGATTTCGCGATGCCTCTCGGTGTCGCGTCCAGCGCGGAGACCATGGCCTACGGCCTGAGGGCGCAGATGCGCTGGATGTCGGGAGACGTCTCAGGGGCCTTGGCCGACGCCCAGCGGGTGCCGCAGGGATTCATGGCTTGGGTGACCCGGGAGGGTACGCCGGCCCGGAGGAACAGGGCTTGGTGGGACGGCACCAATGTGCAGTCTCATGGGGTGTTCGGAGTCAACGACTGGTGGTCGGGTTTGCCGAACCCCGCGACCGGCCAGGACTGGCCTAACCCCATCCCCTTCACGGGATACAACAACCTGGGGATCCTTCCGGATGGCCGGGCGGTCCGCGACGACGGGCTCCCAATTCGGACGGAGGGTGACCATCGGATGGCGGAGGAGGACGCCGCCGTCCCGGATACCCGGGTGCGGACCATTCTGGGGGACGTCCAGGGTGTGGGCCCGGCCTACGTAAACGCCAGGTATGGCAGCGGTGACGACGACGTCCCTGTGGTGAACTGGAAGGAGATGTGGCTCATCCGCGCCGAGCTCGAGGGTGGTCAGCGGGCGATCGACCTGGTCAACGAGCTACGGGAAGCAGACAACCTTCCGCTGGTCACGTACGCCGATCCGGGCGACGCGGGAGAAATCCTTTATATGCTCATCGAGGAACGGCGCAGGGCCATGTTCCTCGAGGGACGGTACTATCCCATGAAGCTCCGCAACGCGGAGTTTCTTTGGTTCCCCAGAGGCCAGGGTACGACCCGGTGGGCTGCGAATACGATCGGTGGTGGGGTCCGTTTCATCATGCCCACGAATGAATACGTTCTCAACACCAATCTGGAGCTAATCGATCGGGCCACCGGCTGCGATGCCGCGGTGGCGCCGCTCCCGGACCTCGGCTGAGTTCTGAAGCGAGCCCCCTCGCCCTGGGGGCGGTGGAGAGGGAGGACGGTGTCGGTGCCCGGGGCGTTTTCAGCCCTGGGCACGACGTCGTCTCCGGGTAGCCGGGAAGCGTCAAATCTATCGTCGCCGAAGGCCTCCTTATGAGCAACTTTGCTTGACGGGTACACCCCGCCATACCATAGTAGTATGCTACAGTAGTATGCTATCAGTAATCGGAGCTTTTTTTCTGGTTTCTCCCACGTCAGACGTGGAGTGGCTATGAAGACGGTTGTCGCTGCCGTATTCATCTCGGGTACCCTCATCGTTTTGGCCGGACCCGCCACGGACAGCCGCGAGGCGTCCAGTCCGATGTCTCCAACGGTCGCCCTCGCTGTCGGCACGGCGCCCGTCGGGGCCCTCCACGGGCCAGCTCTCGCGCCTGAGGATCTCACCCAGGTGGTTCAGCGCTACTGCGTGGTTTGTCATAATGATGGGATGCGGACCGGAGATCTCACTCTCCAGACGTTCGATGTGGCGACGACGACTTCTCAGGCCGAGGTGGCCGAAAAGATGATCGTCAAGCTCCGCGTGGGAATGATGCCACCGCCGGGCATGCCGCGCCCGGGAGGGGACACCCTCCAGCTCTTGGTCGAAACCCTCGAAAATGAGCTCGACCGCGTGGCGCGCGAGAACCCGAATCCAGGTTCGCGCAGATTTCAACGGCTGAATCGCTCGGAATACGAGAGCGTGATCTTGGACCTAGTGGGCCTGTACGTGGAGGCGGAGGACTGGCTGCCGCCGGACACGTACCTCGGCAGCTTCGACAACGGAGCGGCCGTTCAGACTCTTTCGGTCACGTCGCTGGAGGCGTACATGCGAGCCGCTGGTGAGATCAGCCGGATCGCCGTCGGCACGGCTGCGCCCGCGAGCATGACCCTCACCTACGAAGTCCCGAAGGACGTCACTCAACACGCGTGGGATCATGTCGCGGGCACCCCCTATGGAACCAGAGGGGGAAGGGTGGTGAGGCACACGTTTCCCGCTGACGGGGATTACGTCTTCTCGGCAGGAACGAAGTTTGGAGCGAACTCTCGAGGTGAGGACCTGGTCGTCGCAGTGGCCGGTGACATCGTGGCGGTCCTCCCTCTGGAGCACAGTGCTAGCATCAACACCGGCACGCTCAGCTACAACAACTTGCCGATCGCGACGGGTCCGATCTTCGTTCCGGCGGGTCAACACGAGGTGGCATTTTCCTTTGCGGCCAGGACGGATGGGCCCTATGAGGATCGCCTGAGCCCCCATGACCAATCCTATACCGCGTCCGGAAAGGAGACCGCCTCGTACGGCCTAACGGTTCTCCCGCACCTCGCCAAGCTCGCGATTTCGGGTCCCAGGAATCCGACGGGCCTTACCGCCACGGAAAGCCGCAAGCGGATCTTTACCTGCAGCCCAGCCGATCCCGGAGCACAGCGTGCCTGTGCCGAGTCCATTCTGTCGCGTCTGGCAACGAAGGCATATAGGCGGCCCGTAACGCCGGAGGACATGACCGGTCTCATGGCGTTCTATGACGAGGGCTTCGCAGAGCTGGGGCTCGAGGAGGGCGTGCGCCGGGGTCTGGAGGGCATCCTGTCCAACCCGTTCTTCATGTTCCGCTACGAATTCGCACCCGAGGACGCAGCTCCTGGAGATGATTATCCACTCGACGACCTGGCCTTGGCTTCTCGCCTGGCCATGTTCCTTTGGAATACGGTTCCCGACGACGAGCTGTTGAGGCTGGCTCAAGACGGGCGCCTTTCCGAGGAGCAAGTGCTCGAGCAGCAGGTACGTAGGATGCTGGAGGATGCTCGTTCGGAATCGTTGGCTACCCGCTTTGCCGCGCAGTGGCTTCGGCTCCAGGACTTGGAACAGCTGAAGCCGGACCCGTACTCCTTTCCGGGCTACTCACTGCAGCTCGCGCAGGCCATGCGCCGAGAGACCGAGCTGTTCTTCGATCACTTGGTGCGCGAGGATCGCAGCTTCCTCGAGCTGTACACGGCGGATTACACGTTCGTGAACCGCTATCTGGCAGAACACTACGACATCCCGTTTAGCGGCGGGACCGAGTTCCGGCGCGTGCAGCACACTGACGACAGCCGCCGGGGAATTCTCGGGCACGGAAGCATACTCGCCCTTACGTCGCTAGCCAACCGGACGTCACCGGTGTTGCGGGGCAAGTGGGTGATGGAAGTGCTGCTTGGGTCTCCGCCGCCGCCGCCGCCGCCCGGGGTGCCTGCCCTCGAGGAAACGGCCGTTGAGGATGGAGGGAGAGTTTTGACGACCCGGGAGCGCATGGAGATGCACCGGGCGAGCCCGACCTGCAATGCATGCCACCAATTTATGGATCCGATCGGGTTAGCGCTCGACAACTTCGATGTCACCGGTAAGTGGAGGATTCGAGAGAACGGAAACCCGCTGGATACGCGCGGCAACTTTTACGATGGTACGCCTGTCGCGTCGCCGGCGGACCTCCAAGAAACCATCCTAAAGAGGCCGATTCCCCTCGTTAGAACGTTTACTAAGAATCTCCTCGGATATGCGACGGGCCGGTCCATCACGTATGTGGACGCGCCTACGGTTCGATCCATCGAACGCCAAGCCGAAGCGAACGGCTATCGGATGTCCTCGTTCATCCTTGGGGTGGTCAAGAGCGACGCCTTCCGCATGAAGAGAGTAATCGACGCCACGGCGGACGCTTCGGCGGGTGAGCAATAGCGGCAGAAGAAAGCGTTGCTAGGACATACACAGAAAAGGAGTTCCTACTATGGCGTTTCTGACCGGAAAGCACCTGTCGCGACGTACCGTCATTCGCGGAATGGGCGCATCGATGGCACTGCCCTTCCTGGATGCTATGGTTCCCGCCGGTCGCCGGACCAAGGCCGTGATGGCCGATGCTGGAGACACCCGGTTGATTTGTATGGAAGAGGCGATGGGCTGTGCTGGGAGCAATGAGTTGGGCGTGGAGCAACACCTCTATGCTCCCGCGAAGCTCGGGAAGGACTTCGAGCTTGGACTACAGAACATGCTCAAGCCTCTGGAGCCGTTCCAGGAGCACCTTACCATCGTCAGCAATACCGATCTTCGCCAGGCCGAGTCATACGCCTATTCGGAGATCGGAGGCGATCATGAGCGCTCGAGCTGCGTTTTCCTGACGCAGGCACATCCGAAGCAGGTGGAGAGCTCTGACGTCTTCTTGGGCACGTCCATGGACCAGATCCATGCGCAGCGTTATGGCCAAGGTACGGTGCTTCCGTCCCTTGAGCTGTGTACGGAGACCGTGGATGCGGGTGGCGGATGTGGGAGGGGATATCACTGCGCGTACCGGGATGCGATCAGCTGGGCCTCGCCCAGAGCTCCACTGCCAGCCATTCGGGAGCCGCGCGTGGCCTTCGAGCGACTGTTCGGCGCGGGCGCCACGCTGGAGGAGCGGATCGCCCGGCAGCGGAGTAGAAGGAGCATGCTGGACTGGATGGCGGAGGAGATCGCCCGGATCCGGCGTGCGTTGGACCCCACGGACCGCTCGGCCATGGATCGGTACATGGAGAACATCCGTGAGATCGAGCGGCGTCTTGCTCTGGTCGAAGCGCGCAATACCAGTGGAGAAGAGCGCGAGCTACCCGACGCTCCGGCGAGCGTGCCGGACCGCTGGGCGGACCACGTGGAAATCATGTTCGACCTTCAGGTATTGGCGTTTGAGGGCGATCTCACGCGCGTGATCTCCTTCAAGACTGGTAAGGATCTGTCGAATCGGGTGTTCCCGGAGAGCGGGATCAATCAGTCGCATCACGCGGCGAGCCATCACGGCAACAAGCCCGAGTCGTTGCTCATGTACAACGCCGTTAACACCTACAAGCTCAGCGTGCTGCCGTACCTGCTCGACAAGCTGAAGAATACGGTCGAGGGCGACACCAACCTGCTGGAGAAGACCGTGGTGGTTTATGGCTCGTCGATGGGCGACCCGAACGTGCACGCGCACCGCCGAGCCCCGCTGATATTCCTCGGTCACGGCAATGGTGCGCTCGAGGGTAATTTTCACGCCAAGACGCCGGATGGTACGCCGATGGCCAACGCCATGCTCAGCCTGTTGAACGGCATCGGTCATGAGGACATGGACGCCTTTGGCGACAGCACGTGGAAGCTGCGCCTGAATTCCTCCTTGTCGGCGACGACATGATCTCGCGAGGAGGGGTGGAGGGCCACGAGCCACGTTGTGAGACTCCAATTGATCGCAGGTCCATCAGCCGAGGGAGATCAGAGCGATGAGATTCGGCTTGGTGTCGAAGACGCCGACGAGCGGGGCCGCGGCCATTCTGCTGGCAGCGGTGAGCCTCGAGCCTGCTGTTGCGGCGATTCCGGTCACAGAGGCTATGTGCCTAGCTGGCCCGATGTCGGTGTGGGCGCAAGTATCGTTTGCTGAGGCCCCGGTCGCGGACGCGGCGCAGCGTGGCGATCTGGAGTCGGTCCGGGCTTTGCTCGCGGAGGGCGCGGATGTGAACGGCGCCCAGGGCGACGGCATGACCGCCTTGCATTGGGCTGCCGAGCGGGGCGACCAGGATATGGCGAAGCTCCTGATCTCGGAAGGGGCCAGGTTGAGCTCGACAACCCGGATCGGAGCGTACACGCCTTTACACGTGGCCAGCAGGCGTGCTCAGCTCGAGGTCGTCAAGGAGCTCTTGGGGGCCGGCGCCGACGTGAATGTGCGGACGACCTACAGTGGCTCCGCACCGCTCCATCTTGCGGCCGGAGCGTTCGGCGGTGAGACGGTGGCGGCGGCGTTGCTCGAGCGTGGCGCAGACGTCGACGCGCGCGAAGCATCAGCGGGCCAAACCCCTCTCATGTTTTCGGTGGCCAAGAATCGGATCGCTTCCGTCCAGGTGCTGCTCGAAGCCGGTGCCGATCCCGCAATTCAGACCACCGTGGTGGACGTCGCGACGCGCGTGTCCCAGGATCGCCGGGGTCACGGCGAGTTGAGGCAGATCTTGGACTTCATCCGCGGGTGTGGTCTTGATCCCAGCGTTCGCCAGACGCAATTGGCGGTCCTGGAAGTGCGCGAAGGACTGGAAGCTCCGCTCCAGCCGCAAGAAGCATGGGGGCGGCCCACTCGCCGGGACCACGACAACGTGCGCGCCCGCTACGGGCAGTATCTGTCGATCCGCGAGGTCTTGGTCGACAGCTGGGGTGGCATGACCGCGCTTCTCCATGCGGCCCGTGAGGGCCAGATGGAAGCTGCCATGGCCCTGCTGGACGGGGGCGCCGACATCAATCAAGTGAGCGGTGGGACTGGCGACAGCCCCCTCCTCTTGGCTTCCATCAATGGGCAGTTCGACCTTGCGCTCCAGCTGTTAGAGCGGGGAGCTGATCCGAACCTGGTTGCGGAGAACGATGGATTGGCGCCGCTCTTCGGGGTCATCAACACTTATTGGGGGATGAAGTCGGAGCAGCCACAACAGCGG
This sequence comes from Longimicrobiales bacterium, assembly GCA_965237965.1. Lineage (GTDB taxonomy): Bacteria > Gemmatimonadota > Gemmatimonadetes > Longimicrobiales > Gaopeijiaceae > UBA2988. Next base: position 737,899 of record CBDEGT010000003.1, on the reverse strand, counting down.
GCTCAGGACTATCAGCAGGTGGAGTACCTGACGCTGATCGAGGCACTTTTGGAAGCTGGCGCGGACCCCAACACCCCCCTCAAGACGAATCTTTGGTTCTTCGATCACAACAACATCTCTGGAATGGAACTGGCGGGCGCAACGCCGATGTGGCGAGCGGCCTTGGCTAGAGACGTTCAACTGCTTCGCCTGCTCGGCTCGTTTGGAGCGGATCCGAACATCCCGACGGTCATGCCCGTGCTGGGAATGAGACTTGGCCGGAAGCAGGACTCCCGGACCGATGACGACTCTGGGATGCCCACGCTGCCTGAGGGTACACCGGACAGTTGGCCGCTCCATATGGCGGCGGGTGGTGGCCAGATCGGTTTTGCGAATTTCACTTTCCGGTGGGCGCCCAACGGCGCGCTTCCCTCGGTCCAGTACCTTGTCGAGGAGTTCAACGTCGATGTGAATGCCAAGGACGCCTGGGGGTACACGCCCCTCCACTACGCTGCGGGTTGGGCGCAGAACGACATCATCGAGTACCTGGTGTCGAAGGGTGCGGACGTAACTGCCAAGACCCGTCTGGGCCAGACCGTAGCGGACATGGCGGCCGGGGGGTACCGCTCGTACTACATGTCTCGCGAGTACCCGGAAACGTTGAAGCTGTTGGCGAGCTATGGGGTCGGCGTGGAGTGCCCGGATCTCCACTTTGGAGGGACCGGTTACGTCTGCCCTGCGGCGGTGGCCGCCGGGGCCACAGACTATAGGGCCGAAAACTTCTGAGAGGTCTCGCCTGAGACCAAGAATCGGGAGGTTCGTGGCGAATCCCGCCAGGAACCGGTCAGGAATCGCGTGAACGCCTCTGCCGGATGTAGTGCGGGCTGTACTCGAGACCGTAGCGGGTCGTCGTCTTGTGCTCGGCCTTCTCCCTGAAGAACGCCTCTCTGGCGCGGCGTAGTTCTTCCACCTCCTCTTCGGTGCAGTCGCGCAACGTGTTCTCCTCACGCGGGACAAAGAAGACCTGACCGATGGGGAGTCTGTGTGAGCCCGGGATCCCCTCACCGGGCTGGAGAACGTATCGGAACTCAGTCTCGTGAGGGAACCAGTCCGTCTCCACACGCACGACCAGCATCGGCGCGATGGGCCGCTCCATTATGTTGAAGATCGGCGTGTAGACGGTGTCCCACCCCTCGGGGGTCGAGAAGTTGGTTGCTCCGCGCAGCGTGACGGCGCCCGCTGGTGTCCCGAAGAAGTCTGTAACGACGAAGGCGCGCACCATCGTGAGCGCCCACTGCTGCGTGATGGCAACGTCTTTCGCCAAGAAAGTCACGTCCGTGGCCAGGAAGGGCACCTCCTCCTTCATCAAGCCGACCCCCCCCATGGGTGCCGTGAACACGGCGTTGAAGATCGGCTCCCACTTCCCGCCGGGGCCGCTCATGAAGTAGGTGAAGCGGTAGCGACCCTCCCCCTCGAACTCGACGTGGTACGCCTCGTTCTTCGCGAGCGGGGGATAGACGAGATAGCCCAGCCCGCTGCCAGCCTCGAGCACGGGGCAGTGACGCGAGTGCTGCGGCAGGAAGGGCCGCTGGCTTTCACGTTTGGGCCTGAGGCCGACACCAGGCCTGTCCAAGTTCGGGAAGATCCGTACCTCCATCGGACGATACTGAGGTGGCATGATCGTGCCCGTCAAGGCGTTGATCGCTGGCCGCCTGGCTTCAGGCCAAACAGCGGAGTCAAGTTGTGAACGAACGTGACGAGGGCCAGAGAACCAGTAGCAGTATCGAAGAGCTGGTCGGGCTGGCCCGGCAAGCGCAGCGAGAATACGAGCGATTTGACCAGAAGGCGGTGGACGAGGTTGTCAGCGCGATCGCCTGGGTAGTGATCAAACCTGAACGCAACCGGTTGCTCTCGGAAATGGCGGTCAAGGACACAGGACTGGGTCGTGTGGAGGACAAGATTGCCAAGAATCGGCGCAAGACCCTGGGGCTCCTGTGTGACTTGCGAGCGGCGAAAAGTGTGGGCGTGATGGCCGAGCATCCTGACAAGGGTATCGTTGAAATCGCACGTCCGGTGGGAGTAGTGGGTGCGATCACCCCTTCCACCAACCCGGTTGCGACCCCGACCAACATCGTCATGAACGCCCTGAAGGGGCGCAACGCCGTCGTCTTGTCCCCTTCACCCAAGGGCTACCGGACGGCCGTCAAGCTGGCAGGACTCTTTCGGGAGGCGCTGCGCCGGGTGAAAGCACCTCCCGATCTGATTCAACTCCTCCGTGAGCCGATCAACAAAGAAGTCACCCGCGAGTTGATGCTACGTGTCGATCTGGTGGCAGCGACCGGCTCGGAGAGCAATGTCCGAGCTGCTTACAGGAGCGGAACACCGGCGGTCGGAGTGGGCAAAGGAAATGCTCCGGTCATTGTCGACAGCAGTGCCGATTTGCCTGATGCGGCCTCCAAGATCGCTAGCTCGAAGACGTTCGATCACGCCACAAGCTGCTCCTCCGAGAACAGCGTGATCCTATTAGAAGGCATCTACGAAGAAATGGTCCGCGAGCTCGAGAAGGAGGGGGGCCTGCTGTTGACGCAGGAAGAGAAGGCACAGCTCGAGAGCGCACTCTGGAGCAAAGGACAGCTCAACCGTGGCATGGTGGCTAGACCGGTGGCAGAAATCTGTAAGACGGCTCAACTGAAACGAAAGGAGGTCGTGACCGCCGGGTTTCTCATGGTGGAGGAGGCAGGTGTCGGAAAGAGCTATCCCTTCTCGGGAGAGAAGCTGTCTCCAGTGCTAGCCCTTTATCGTGTTTCTGATTTCGATGCGGCAGTTGAGCTGGTGGAGAAGATCCTCGCCTATCAGGGACTAGGACACTCCTGTGGCATTCACACGCGAGATGACCAACACATCTTGAGGCTTGGACTGGAAGTCCCAGTTTGCCGGGTCATCGTAAACCAAGCCCACTGCTTCGCCAACGGAGGAAACTTCGACAACGGACTGCCGTTTTCACTGTCTATGGGGTGCGGCACCTGGGGGGGAGATAGCACACACGAGAATCTTAACTACAGGCACTATCTCAACGTCACCCGGATTGCCCGTGTCATTCCGCGTATTGAACCGAGTGAGGAAGAACTGCTTGGTGCTTATCACGCGAAGTACGGAAGATAAAGTACGGGAGATAGGAAGTCGTAGGCAGGGGTACGCAGCCGATCGATGTCTGGCCCAGTGGTATGGACGGAGGAACTTTGGAGCATGGAGACACTGAGGAGTATCGTCGATCGGTTGGCCCAAGAAAGACCTGACGACGTCTATCTGGTGGCGCCCGAGCCGGGTCTGCAACTGACGTTTGCCCAACTGCAAGAGGATTGCATAGCGCTGGCTGGCTCCTTGCTGGCCATCGGCCTGAAGAAGGGTGATCGCCTCGCCTACATGCTCGACAACGGTTTTCAGACGGCCGAGATTTTTCTCGGAGCGCTGTACGGGGGCTTCGTGGTCACCCCTCTGAACGCGCAGGCCCAGGCGTCGCATCTAACCTATGTCGTGAGGCAATCCGGCACGCGGTTGATCCTCGTGTCCCCGAACCACCGGGAGCGGCTGGAGCCGTGCATTGCGGGGCTGGCAGAGGCCGTTTCCCTCTTGGAGATTGATGTGGACTCACCCGAAAATCCTCTTGCCCCCTCGACTCATCAAGGATTGGAGTTGCCTGCCCTGGAAGAGAATGATGAAGGCCAGCTGATCTACACATCGGGGACCACAGGTCTCCCTAAGGGTGTGGTGTTGACCCATAAGAATCTCGTAGCTGGCGGTAGGAACACCGCGGGGGCGCACCAATTGACCGAGGCCGATCGGGCCCTGTGCGTACTTCCTCTGTATCACATAAATGCCCAGATGGTGACGCTGATAGCACCGCTCGTCAGTGGAGGTAGTGTGGTTTTGCCCCACCGCTTCAGCGTTTCCCGCTTTTGGGATCTGGCGGTGAATCACAACTGCACATGGCTCAGCGTGGTGCCGACTATCGTTTCCTATCTCTTGGACAGGCCAGAACCCAAGGACGCCGGACGGTTGCGGTTCACCCGGTCGGCTTCCGCGCCGCTGGCAGCTGTTCATCACAAAGCTTTTGAAGACAAATTCAACCTGCCTATGATTGAGACGATGGGGCTGACGGAGACCGCTGCCCAGATCCTCGCCAATCCCATGCCCCCCGACGAACGAAAGGTGGGCTCGCCCGGTCTCCCCTACGGCAATGACGTGAAGGTTGTGGGTCCTAAAGGAGACGAGGTATCGGCTGGCAACGTCGGTGAAGTGTTGGTTCGAGGGTCGAATGTGATGAAGTGTTACTACCAGGCCCCGGAGATTACCCGAGAGCGCTTGGAGCCGGATGGTTGGCTGCACACCGGCGACCTGGCCTACCGGGACTCAGATGGGTTCTTTTTCATCACAGGCAGACTCGGGGAACTCATCATCAAAGGTGGTGAGAACATCGCCCCCCGGGAAATCGATGAAGTACTGTGCAGACATCCTGCGGTGCTGGAGGCGGGAGCGGTAGGAATTTTCGACGAGCACTATGGTGAGGATATTGCCGCCTGCATCATACTCAAGTCGGGAGCATGCTGTATCGAGCGCGGTCTGGATCCCCACTCTCGTTTCCCCTCGTGCCCCTTCAAGGATGCGGAGAAGTCGTGTCCCGTCGCTCTTGAGATCCACGAATTCTGTGGTCAGGACCTTGGCCGCTACAAGTCGCCTGCCATCATTCGAGCGGTCGATGTTTTGCCGCGGGGTCCTTCTGGTAAGCTTCAACGGCTCAGACTGAAGAGGTTGTTCCAAGCACCGGAAGGTCAAGCGAAACCGATCAAAGAAGCCGGAGCGGGGGACACAAGCAGTGAGGCCGAGGGGAGTTAAGCTGCTGCCGCACTTCCGTCTTCAGCCCCAGCCGTACGCTCCGAATCGCTGCTCTGGCAAGCCGAGTTGCACAGAGCGTTTCAGCAAGACCGATCTTCGTCTGGGAGTGGTTCACCGAATTCGTCGGACCTACTGCGGAGGACAGCGTGACATTCCACGTGCAGAGAGAACGCAATTCTGGCCGAGATGTCTGGACGTTCGTGGGTGCCGTGGTTTTGATGCTGGCCATCGATCTTCTTCCGGTCCCAGGACCTCTGGAGCGGGGCGGTCAGCTGATCGACCTGACCGCAGCGGGCAAGACGTGCCTTGCAATCCTGGCGTTTGCCGTCACGCTCTGGGTCACGGAGACCATCCCTTTTCCAGTGACTGCCCTTTCTGTGATTCTTTTGATTCCCGTTTTCGGAATCGAGGACTTTCGAGTTGTGGTCAGAACCGGATTCGGTGATCCGATCATCGTGTTCTTTATTGGTGTGCTACTCCTTTCAACCGCTTTCACTCGATGTGGCTTGGGAACTCGTCTGGCCTACTTCATTGTGCAGAAGGCGGGGAGCCGGACTGACAGGGTGCTATTTGGATTTCTTTTCGCGGGCGCGATGATGTCGATGTGGATCACCGACATGGCAGTCGCGGCCATCATGTTTCCATTGGGGGTAGGGCTGCTTAAGGAAGCAGGATTGCGGCCACTGCAGAGCAACTTTGGCAGGGCTCTGATGATCTCCTGTGCCTTCGGGCCCTTGATCGGAGGCATATCGACCCCCGCAGGGACCGGGGCGAATCCCGTTGCCATCCGCTATCTGGATGAGTTGGCCCAGGTGGATATCTCGTTCCTGACGTGGATGTCACTTGGCTTGCCTGCAACCCTCATGATGATTCCACTCGGGTGGCTGATCTTGGTCAAGACGTTTCCGCTGGAAATCGAGACGCTGTCTCTTGAAAGCGGTGACATGGACGAGGGTCGGAAGAATGGGAGGCCTCTCGACCCAGGCGAGGTGAAGACTCTGGTCGTGTTCTTCTTGACCATATCTCTCTGGCTGGTGGCCCCCCTCGTCAGGAATCTGACGGATGGCGCTGTGCGTCTGTCGATTGAAGCTGTGGCTCTCTTCGGAGGCCTTTCTTTGTTCCTTCCGAAGATGGGTGTTCTTTCATGGAAGGAGGCGGAAGAGGGGATCAACTGGGGGGGGATCCTGTTGATCGTGGCCGGCCTTTCTCTGGGCCTGACGATCTATGAGACCGGCGCGGCCCGATGGCTGGCTTGGCTTCTAATGGGCTATCTGGGTTCGATCCATTTTGCCATCCGGCCTTTCGTGATTGTGGTCATGGTTGCCCTTCTGCACCTGATGTTCTCAAGCAACACGGTAACGGGAACCATCATCATTCCGATCCTCATTGCCTTGGCTCATGATCTCAACATGGATCCCTGGGTTGTTATCGGACCCGCTGCCTTTTCCTCGTCGCTGGCGTTCATTCTGGTCACGGAGGGCCCGACGACCGTCATACCTTATGCCTCGGGGTACTTTTCTATTCGAGACATGGCCAAGGCTGGTATCTGGATGACACTGGCGGCCGCTCTGTGCGTGAGTCTTTCAGTTCTGACGGTGGGAGCCCTGACAGGATCTTACGGATAAGCCTTCCCGCTGACGGAGCGCCAATTCGACGAGCCTTAGAATCGGTATTGCTTGGCTTTCCACCGTGCGACGTAGCCGGCCCATCTCCTCGTACGACGGAGAGGGTCATCGATCGCCGAGGAACATGCGGGCGTTTTCGTTGCAACGGAACGGCACGGTGGCTAACATCGGGGCCGGAAAAAGAAGAACTGCACGACGTCCAGCGCGTGATGAAGGATCGGGATTGCCACAAGGCACTTCAGCCTGCACCCGTGGGGGCCTCGAGTAAGAGGAGAAGCATCATGAGAATGGAGTCCATTGGTGCGGCACTTTGGCTTGCTGCTGGACTGGCGGCACTGTCCGGCTGCGTCGGAGGAGACCAGGCCGTGCCCCTTCCGCGGGCGACCGAGGATGGTGGGGACGCGAGGACCGGCGAGTACGACGCCGTAGCGAACTGGTGGAAGCCGGCGCCGGACCACGATGACACCTGGGCGTGGGGGGAGCTGGGGGGGGTCGCCGTGGACAACCCCGACCGGATCATCGTGAGCGCCTGGGGGGACCGCGAGGCTCCGGGCGGCTCGTCGGACGTAGGCGGGAGGGAGAGGCCTGGCAGCACCAACTACATCGTCGTCGTCGATGGAGACGGGAACCTCACAGAGAGGTGGACGCAGTAGGACTCGATCGTGAACAACCCCCATCACCTCTACATCAGTCCCTACGATCCCGAGCGCCACGTTTGGGTCGTCGAGCTCGGCGGAAATGGGGTCCATGAGCAAATACTCAAGTTTACCAATGACGGGAGCAGGTTGGTGATGCGGCTGAGAGATCCCAACCCTCAGGAACAGGAATGGGTGAATCAGGACCCGGGACCGCTCGACTTCGGCTGGCCGTCCACGCTCGCCTTCCTCCCGGACGGCAGCTTCCTCCTCAGCGATGGGTACTTGAACTCGCGCATTATCAAGTACAACGCGGCCGGCGAATACCTGATGGAGTGGGGAGAGCTCGGAACCGGCCCCGGACAGTTCGACCTCGTCCACGGCGTGGAAGTAGACCGGGATGGTCGCGTCTACGTCGCCGACCGTGGCAACAGTCGCATTCAGGTTTTTACGGAGAACGGTGAGTTTATCAAGGAGTGGCCTAACATCTTCTTCCCCGTCGATATCCACATCGACGAGAACAACGCGGTCTGGGTAACCTCGGCAGTACTGAACCGGATTCTCAAGTACGACACCGAAGGGGAGCTCCAGTACTTCTGGGGCACGTACGGGGGGACGGCAAGCGGCTTTGGGCCAGGTGGGATGTCGCGCCCGCACCAAATCGACGTGGACCAGGAAGGCAACGTGTATGTCGTCAACTGGGACAGTGGCCATGCGGACAAGTACGTTCCCAAGCCTGGGGCGGATCCGAACAAGCTCATCGGGAGGCACTTGGTCTTAGAGGATTAGATACGCCCTGGGCGCCACCTCGTCCAGCACCCTCGGAAAGGGGAGAAAGGTTGATGATCACTTTGGATGAACAGGAACGGCGAAGCAGTCGAGGAGCGGCGGGAAGCAGGATCACCCTCAGCATCGCGGCTGTCATCCTCGCGCTCGGGGCGAGCACGCCGATCCGGGGCGCCGTACAGCAGCAGATACCAGGGTTTACTCCAGAGAGGTCCAGGACGGAAGCACGGTACGAGGACCAATTCCTCGGCTCGACGGACCCGGGGAGGATTCTGGATTACCACGAATATCTGGCGAGGAGTCCCGCGGAGGACGGGACTCCGGGTGCGTGGCGTCGCGTTCAATACATCGTGGCGGAGCTCGAATCGTACGGCCTCGAAGTGGACGTCGAGACCTTCTATGGGTACATGGTCGACCCCAGCGAGGTGCGCGTGGCCGTGGATATGGTGGCCCCAAGCAGGCTTTCGCTGGCGGTCAAAGAGAATCCCCGGCCGTGGTGGGAGCGTTTCGACGAGATCTCGGTCGGATTCAGCGAGGGCACCCCGTCGGGCGACGTCACCGCCGAGGCAGTCTACGCGAACTACGGCAGGGCGGAGGACTACGAGGTGTTGGAAGAGCGTGGCGTGAGCGTCGAAGGCAGGGTCGTCCTCGTGCGCCACGGTGGCGTGCAACGCGGTGAGAAGCCCTATCAGGCCTACATCCACGGCGCCGCGGGCGTGATCATGTATTCTGATCCGGCCGACGACGGCAACGTGCGGGGGACGGTCTACCCCGAGGGTCCCTGGCGGGCTCCGGATTGCATCGAGCGGGGCACGGTCAATCGTTGGACCCAGTACGCGGGGGACCCACTGACGCCCGGCTGGGCGGCCACGAAGCATGCGCCCCGCATCCCGGTCGAGGAGTCGAACATCAGCCAGATCCCTCCAACGACATCCATCGGGTACGGCGCCGCGCGACCACTTCTGGAGAACCTCAAGGGTCCCGTCGTTCCCGAGGGATGGCAGGGCGGGCTCCCGTTCACATATCGCCTCGGCGGTCCGGGTTCGACGACCGTCCGTCTCCAGATCGACGCTCAGTACGAGCCGCGCGCCGCGTGGAACGTCATCGCACGGATCCACGGCAGCGAGCGCCCCGACGAGATGGTCGTGATCGGGACCCATTACGACACCTGGGCCTACGGAACGCGCGATAACACGGGCGGGGTGACCACGCAGTTGGAGATGGCCCGCGGCCTGGGCGCCCTCCTCGATGCTGGATGGCGCCCGAAGCGGACGCTACTCGTGGCGTTCTTCGGATCGGAAGACCGGGGGATCATTGGCTCGACAGAGTTCACCGAGCTACTGGGGGCCGGGATGGACAAAGTGGTGGCCTTCATCAACCCGGCGCATGTCGTGGGCTCGAGCTTCCGGGCGTCTGCCGTGCCGGCTCTCGACGAGTTCCTCTTGGACGCCGCCCGACGAGTCGAATGGGGCGGAACCGGTACCACGATCTACGAGAACTTGTCCGGGAGCTCCGAGAGCGGAGAGCCGCGGGTCGGCCGCCTCGGAGGCGGCACCGACCACATGTCGTTCCTGGATCGCTTCGGTACTCCCGTCATCTCGATCGGAGCAAGGAGCGACGGAGGTCGGTATCACTCCATCTGTGACGATTTCCAGGCCATGGAAAAGTTTACCGATCCAGGGATGCGGTATCAGACCGCCGTGTCGCAGATCAGCGGCCTCCTCGCCATCCGTCTCGCGGGCGCCGACCTCCTCCCGTTGCGCTACAGTCGCTACGCCGAAGAGGTTGCCGAAAACCTGCGCGACTTCGAAGGGGTCCAGCGGACCGAGCTCGGCCGGGTCGTCGTCGACGTGAGCCGCGACATTGAGCAGGCCAGCGCGTGGGCTGACGCCGCCCGGAGGTTCGAGGGGATGGCGACTGGGCGCCTGGCGAGCGGCGAGGATGCGGCGAGCTTCGCCCCGCTGAACCGGGCGCTGATGAGTGTAGAGCGAGCCCTTCTCAGCCGTCGCGGGCTTCCGGGTCGCTCCTGGTTCTTGCACCAGATCTACGCCCCGCAATTCCACAACGGCTTCGCCGTGGAGATACTCCCCGGCCTCCATGACGCGCTTTTCGTTCACGAGGATGCGGACGATGCTGCGACGTACGAGTCCGAGCTCTTCGAGAGTCTCCTCGAGGCGACCCGGATCTTCGAGGAGGGCGTCCGCTGACAGACGGCGTCCTAGTGACCGCGTGACCCTGTCGACGAGTTGTCGGCAGCAGGGTCACGGGAAATGGGACCGCTTGGAGGCGCCGGTCCAAGGGTACGACGGGAGGTTGGGTCCAGGGCGCGTACAGCTCCGGGTCCGGCCCCCTCTCACGAAACGGGTACAGAGCAAGGTCTCCGGCTCATGGCAAGGGTGTGGCGACCGGCCGTATGGCCTCTCGGAAGATTGTTGTCGCTTCATGAAGGCTATCGAGGAGATCCGACGCATATCGAGCGGCCTCATCGAAGTTCTCATCCAAGAACAGCGCATCACGAATCCCAGGCAGCGTCTCGACGGCAAACCCGTTATGCAGCTCGGGGGCGTAGATCTGATGCGCGTACCAGAAGCGACCCGGGAGCCCACGACGGATGAGGAGGGAGCGCTCCACCTTCATGAGCGCACGGTTCAGCCGGCTCAAGCTCGAGGACCCCCCGCTGCTTGCCAGAAGTCTGTTTGCCTCGGCCTCGAACCCACGGGCGGCCTCCGCCCATTCTGCAGCCTGTTCGATGTGGCGATCCAAGCTTATGGCCACTCGACCCAGCTCAGTCCTCTGGACCCCCTCGAGCTCACGGAGATATTCGGCCACCTGCTCAGCGTAGCGACTGTAACGGAACGGAAGGAGATCGGAACCGGCGAGTCGCATGGCCAAGAGACCATTCAATCTTGCCATGGAAGCTTGATAGAGGAGATCCGGATCATCGAAGATTCTCTGGCTGCGGAAGTCGTCACAGGCGGAATGATACCTGGTCCCCTCGCTCGATGCGCCAATGGACATCACCGGAGCACCGAAATGATACAGAAAGGCCATCGTATCGCTTCCGTACCGCCGCCCCACGCTGGGTTCTCCGGCGCCTCCGGACCAACTCTGATAGATCGTGTGGCCCGTTTCACCCCATTCGACGCGGCGGGCTGCATCGAAGAGAAATTCGTCCAGGGCGGGCAGGGTCGACGCGCGGAATGTCGGGCCCACCAAGTGGGCCGGGTTGATAAACGCCACTATCCTGTCCACACCTGCTCCCAACTGCTCAGCGAACTCCGTCGAGCCCGTTATCCCCCTGTCTTCCGATCCAAAGAACGCCACGAGCAGGGTCCGTTTCGGCCGCCATCCACGATCGACAAGTGTTCCGAGGCCGCGCGCCACCTCGAGTAGCATGGTCGCGCCTGCCGTATTGTCAGTGGTCCCGTACGCCCAGGTGTCCCAGTGTGAGCCGATAGTGACCATCTCGTCGGGACGTTCGCTGCCGGGGATCCGTACCACTACGGTCTCAGACGGACGTGGCGCGTACTCAATGTCGATCTGGAGGTGAACCGTGGGTGATCCAAGGCCGCCGAGGCGGTAGGTGAAGGGAAACCCACCCTGCCATTCATCGGGAGCAGCCGGGCCGGTCAGCTTCTCGAAGATCTGTTGAGCGGCTCCATAACCGATGGTCGTCGTTGGAGGAATCTTGCCCTCATTGGATTCCTCCACTGGAATCCGGGGTGCATGCTTCGTCGCTGGCCAGCCAGGCGTGAGGGGATCCCCGGCATAGAGTGACCAGCGGTAGAGCGTGCCCCTCTCGATGCACTGTGGCGCCCGCCACGGGCCGTCCGGGTACACCACGCCCCGCACGTAGCCGTCATTGGCCGGGTCGTTGTACATGATCAAGCCCGCCGCACCGTGAACGTGGGCCTGATAGGGTTTCTCACTGCGTTGACCCCCACCCGACCGCACGAGCACGATCTTGCCCTCGACACTGATGCCGCGCTCCTTCAGGACTTGGTAGTCCTCTGCGAGGCCGTAGTTCGCGTACACGACCTCCGCGGTGATATCGGCGGGTGGAGTTCCCTCGTTGAATCCGACCGATACCTCGTCGAAGCGTTCCTGCCAGGGTTGGGGATCCTCCTTCACCGGCAGCGACAGCCTGCTCGGGGTGACCATCTCCACGGACACGCGCACCGCGCGCGAGTCGGCCATGTATGGGTAGAGCGTCACGATCTCGGGATCGAAGCCGTACGACTCTAGGAATACTCTGAATAAGTCGGTCCCTGGGACATTAGATTTACGGGGCGGGAGTTCAAGGGCTGAGCGGGACGATCGGGGAGGCGGACGATGGAGCAGGTGACGTTCGCGGATGTGGAGTACGAGGGGAAGAAGCGGCGGACGCGGCGGGAGCTGTTTCTGGAGCGGATGGAGGCGCTGATTCCGTGGGAGCGTCTGGAGGCGCGGATTCGGCCGTTGTATCCGAAGGCGGGGCGGGGGCGGCAGCCGTACCCGTTGGCGGCGATGCTGAGGATTCACTGCGTGCAGCTGTTCTACAACCTGAGCGACCCGGGGATGGAGGACATGCTGTACGAGATCGAGTCGGTGCGGCGGTTCGCGGGGCTGCGTTTGACGGGTCCGCTGCCGGACGAGACGACGATTCTGAACTTTCGGCACCTGCTGGAGCGGCACAGGCTGGGGCGTGGTTTGTTCGAGGAGATCAACGCGCACCTGGCGGAGCGGGGCTACCGGGTGCGGGCGGGGACGATTGTGGACGCGAGCATCATCGCGGCGCCGTCATCGACGAAGAACCGGGAGGGGGCGCGGGATCCGGAGATGCATCAGACGAGGAAGGGCAACGAGTGGCACTTCGGGATGAAGGCGCACATCGGGGTGGACGCGGAGACGGGACTGGTGCATGGCGTGCGGGCGACGCCGGCGAACACGCACGATCTTCGGGAGGCGGGGGCGTTGCTTCACGGCGGCGAGGAGGAGGTGTGGGCGGACGCGGGCTACCGGGGGATCGAGAAGTGGGTGGACACGGGAGGCCGTCCGGTGCAGTGGCATGTGGCGATGAGACCGGGGCGGCGGCGGCTCCTGGAGCAGGGCGGGGCGCGGTGGCTGCGCGAGCGGGACAAGGCCTCGGTGCGGGCAAAGGTGGAGCACCCGTTCCTGTATGTGAAGCGCCGCTTCGGTTACCGGAAGGTTCGCTACCGCGGGCTGGCCAAGAACATGGAACGGATCGCGCTGCTCCTGGGCTTCGCGAACCTGCTTGTGGCGGGCCGCTATTCGACGGCGTGAGCGGCCGGCGCGGGAAACATCCGCCCACGCGGGGCGCAACGAGGGGATCATCGGCCAGAACATGCCGGTTGGGCGCGTTTTCAGCCCGTCATCGCCCCCAAGACCGCTGAAACCGGCTCCCTCCGTCTCGCACCGCCCCCAGAAGGGCCTTGCTCAGAGCTTCCCTAGCTCCGACTGGATGTACCGGACGCGCCGCAGTCCACCCGGTGTCGCGTCCTCCGCAGGGCCTCTCGCCATGAACTCATGGTGATCGATAATCCTGCCAGGTTCCACAGTCCCGAGGAACCGCTCCTCGTACCGGGCTTGTGCGCTGGAGCTCACCGGGGTGAAACCCGGGATCTGCTGTTGAGCGGACACCCCCATGTGCGTGCTCGTCGCGATCGTCAGGATCATGCTCGTGAGCGTCACACGTGCTCGGATCCTTGTCACCCGGCGTCCTTGTCGCCTTTCCTGATGATCCAGTGTGATCATGCTCCTGCTCCCTGTGGATGATGGGCGAATCGATCGCCTCACTGCTGGAAACGACAGCGGCCGTTCTCTGCGTGAACCGGCGAGGCGCTCAAACTCCGTTGGCTGATGAGTGAGAATCTGGGCAACTCCAACCGGTAGCACCTTCACCCCTGCTAGGGAAAGATATTCGGCCCACGGTCCGCCCTGCCAGGTTTGCTCCGCAGCCCATCGCCACCCCTTCCGACTCGTATTGGGCAAGCCGCCTTGGATATTATCGCCCGGTTCTCCGTAGCCCCGGGTGATTCTCAGCCGCCACTACCCTTCCGTTGCTGCTTGAAGCCTGTTCTCCTAGTGCCGTGCGCCGGCGGAAGAGGCTCTCGAGCCTCGCACGGTCTCCGCGCCACGGTCGGGTAGTCACGAATTGGAAGTCCCACGGACCCCAATCAACTACGAGTTCTGTTGCGTGCTATTCTGTGACGCTACACTGGCTCTGGCTCCAACTCCCCAGGGGCCCCAGAGCAGAATTCGCGTCAACGACGTAATTCGCCGCGACGGCGTGCCAGTGGTGGAGGGGAGGTGACGCTCAGGCGCCTGTGCATCGTCCCGCTGAATGCGACAGTCGCGGACGCCAGCGTGAAGGTGGCGCGTCTCTGACCTCATAGCGGAGGTTGGGTCAATAGGTGTGTAAACGTATCAGGCGGCATTCTTCCGCTGTTGGGTTGAGACGGGCTTTCCGTCTTCGAGCTTCCTTCCTTCAAACACGTCCTTGAGGAGGTGAGGAGCGTCGAGCCTTCGGAAGCGCTTCTCGGCCACCAAGAGCAACTTCCAGATCAGTGCCGTAGCGCTCTCGACCCGCTTGAATCGCTTCGCCGCCGTCGTCCTGAGCCGTACCGCAGCGAACGGGCTCTCGACCACGTTCGTCGTGCGTAGATGCTTCCAGTGATCCTCGGGGAAGTCGTAGAACGCCACCATCCGCTCCCAGTCGTCCTCGAGTACGTCCACCGCCTTCGGATACCACGGCCTGTAGCGCCTGGCGAACACTTCGCGGGCCTTCACAGCCTCGGACCGGCTCGGTGCGTAGACCACGGCCCTGAGAAGATCCTTCGCCTCGCTCTGCTCCCGCTGCGGCAGCCGGTCCAGCACGTTCCTCATCTTGTGGTTCCAGCACCGTTGCTCGCCCGCCTCAGGCCATACCTGCCGTACTGCGCCCCAGATCGCCGCGTTACCGTCCGCCATCAGAAGCCGGGGCGCCTCGATGCCGCGTGCCTTCAGATCCCGCAACACCTCCGACCAGGACTCGACCGACTCTCGGTAGCCCGATCTCAGGGCCAACACTTCCTTCGTCCCGTCTCGCATCGCGCCCAGAACCACCAGCAGTGCTGCCTTGTCCCGCTCGAGCCCCGCCTTCACGTAGATCCCGTCCGCCCAGACGTAGACGACCTCACGGTCGGCCAGCGAGCGCTTCGACCATTCCTCGAATTCCGCCGTCCATCCCGCCCGCAGCCGCCGAATCGAAGACTTCGACAACGGGGCCCCCTCGCCCAGCAGGCCCCGCATCGCCAGCTCGAAGTCTCCCTCCGCCAGCCCGTGCAGATACAGCTCCGGAAGCAGAGCACCCAGCTCCTTCGTCCGTCGTGCGAACAACGGCAACACCCGACTCTCGAACCGCTCCTCGACGCCCCGAACCCGAGGGCGTCGGAGCATGATCGTGCCCGAGCTCATCGCCAACCGCCTCGGCTTGCCATATCCGTTGCGGTAGCCCTCGGCCGAGTCCACCGTACTCCTGCGCTCTGACTTCTCCCGGCCTAACAACTCCGTGACTTCCTCCTCCATGATCTGTTGGATGAACTCCTGCGCCTTCTCCCTAACCATCCCCTCGAGCGTCTCCCACATCGGCCTGCTGGACGCACCCTGGGGTCCCGCGATATCCTCTCTCATGAGGCGACGTTCCTTTCCCCGGGCTGTCACCCGGGCTCGCTGGTTTAAATCTCAGCGGAAAGGTACGTCGCCTCTCTTTTTACACACCTTTTGATCCTACCTCTCATAGCGGGAACATGGTCGTTCCCGCCAAGGCCCGCAGGGTTGAAGAGTAGATAAGATGTTCGAAAGCGAGCCGTTGCTGTCCGACCACGACGCACACGAGATCATCCAGAAGGATAAGGATCATCTCTGGCATCATCTGATCCAGCACAAGGTTTTCGCGTCGCAAGATCCAAAGATCTTCGTGGAAGGTGAGGGAGCCCGCGTCCGGGACATCCACGGTAACGAGTACCTGGATGGCGCATCTGGGGGAGTGTGGTGCGTCAACGTGGGGTACGGTCGCGAGAGCATGGCACGGGTTGTGTACGACCAGCTGGTTCGGCTTCCGTACTATGCGGGAGTAGCAGGGACGGTTCCGGCGGCTCAGTTTGCTGATAGGCTGGCTGGGCTTCTCCCCGGTCTGGACCGGATCTACTTCTCGAACAGCGGATCCGAGGCCAACGAGAAGGCCTTCAAGATGGTGCGGCAGATCGCACACCTGAATGGGGACGCGAAGTCGAAGGTCCTGTATCGGGACCGGGACTACCACGGAACGACCATCGCCTGTTTGGCCGCCACAGGACAACCGGAGCGGAAGGAGGAGTACGGCCCCTTCCCCGAGGGATTCGCTGGATTTCCTCACGCGCTGTGCTATCGCTGCCCGTTTGACCTCGCGTATCCCGATTGCAACATCGAGTGTGCCCGGGTCCTGGAGGACGTCATCCAGGAGGAGGGACCCGAGACGGTGGGCGCCGTGATCGTAGAGCCGATCACGGCTGGCGGTGGTGTCATTCCTCCGGTCGACGAATACTATCCCATCCTTCAGGAGATCTGCGCGAAATACGGCGTCATTCTGATCATCGACGAGGTCGTCTGCGGGTTCGGGCGTACCGGGAAGATGTTCGGCTTCGAGCACTACGATGTGGCGCCGGATATCGTGACCATGGCCAAGGGCATGGCCAGCGCCTATGCGCCGATCTCGGCCACGGCCGTTCGCAGCGAGGTCTTCGACAAGTTCTTGCACGACCCCAGCGACACGTACGACTACTTCCGGGACATCAGTACCTACGGCGGCTGCACGGGAGGCTTCGCCGCGGCCCTCGAAAACCTGCGCATCCTCGAAGACGAACAACTGATCGAAAACGCCCGCGTCGTGGGGGATTACCTCTATGACCATCTGCGGGAGTTGGCCGACCACGAGTGTGTCGGAGATGTCCGGGGCAGGGGACTGTTCGTCGGCGTGGAGCTCGTGGCGGACAAGTCCTCGAAGAGGCCCGTTGGCGAGGACGTGATGAACTCGGTCATGCGGAAGATCACCGAGGAGGGCGTGCTGGTCGGCAAGACCACCAGGAGCATCCCCGGCCTGAACAACACCATCAACATCGCACCGCCTCTGATCGTCACGACGGCGGACGTCGACGAGATCGTCGCTGCAGTAAAGGTGGGCATAGAGCACGGGTGCAGCGCGGTTGAGGGCTGAGTTGCGTCGGAGAAGGGAGATCGCGATGAATCGTCCGTTCTGTTTTCCGCCCCGTCCGGGCTCGGTCAAGGCACGAGGCGTCGTTGTCGTCGCCCCGCTTGCCCTCGGTTCCGCTTCAGCGTCTGAGCCCGCAAAAGGGGCGAATGTCATGATTGTCTCGAGGACTTTTCCGGTGATGGTTCGGGCCTGCGGATCTGCCGTCCTGGCGGCGGTCCTCGCGGTAGGGGCGGTATTCGGTCAGGAGCAGGCTAGAGTGTCCGGAGAGCCCGAGTGGCCCATCGATCCGACCAGCTACCCGAGGCCCACCCATCCCGCCACGCGAGCCTCCGGACCGATCGTCATCGATGGCCGGCCGGACGAAGCCGTTTGGGAGGAAGCACCGCCGATTACCCGGTTCATCCAGTCGAGACCGGATATGGGCTACCCCGCCACCCAACATACAATCGTTCGGGTCCTTTACGACGACGAGGCCTTCTATCTCTCCGGAATCCTCTACGATGAGCCCGGCAACATCACGGTAACGAGCCTGGAGAGGGATTTCCCACCCCTCGACTCGGACGTCCTCTCCTTCGTGCTGGACACGAATCTGGATCGACGGAATTCATTTCTCTTCTTAATCAATCCTTACGGCGCGGTCGGCGACGCCCAGGCGTTCGACGACATGCGCATCCTGAACAACGCGTGGGACGGCGTGGTACAGGTCGAGACGCAGCTCACCGACTTCGGATGGACCATGGAAATCGCGATTCCGTGGTCTACTCTCCGCTTCGAGGGGGCTGAAGGCAGCCAGGACTGGGGCTCCAACGTCCAGAGGCGCATCAGAAGGATCAACGAGTCCTCGACGTGGTCCCCACTGGAGCGACGGGAGTTCCAGCCCAAGGTCTCCCGCGCGGGAACCTTGACCGGATTCGTAGGGCTCGAGCAGGGACGGAACCTATGGCTGGAGCCCTACGTCCGGGGCTCCGTGGCCCTGGGTTCTGAAGGCGTCGCCGGCGGAGACGAGGTGGACGCCGGCCTGGACCTCAAGTACGGCGTCACGTCCAGCCTCACGTTGGACGCTACGTACCGAACTGATTTTTCCCATGTCGAGGTGGACGAGTTGCAGGTCAATCTGACGCGATTCCCCCTCTTCTTTCCCGAGCGTCGGAATTTCTTCATTGAGAACTCCGGCATGTTCGAGTTCGGTGACGGAACGCCGAGGGAGTTCCGGCTGAGCGTCTCGGGAAGGGACTTCACCCTCTTCCACACGCGGCGCGTAGGTCTGTCTTCCGGGGGGGAGCTCATCCCGATCGCGGGTGGGGCCCGCCTGACGGGAAGCGTGGGCCAGTTCGAGGTCGGAGCTCTCGCGATGCGTACCGATGAGGCGTCCGGCCGGGCGTCGGAGAACTTCGCGGTCTTCCGCCTGCGCCGTCGTGTGTTGGGAGCCTCCAACGTCGGTTTTATGGTGACGCACCGGGACCTTGTCGGAGAAGAAGGCCAACCGGTCGACAACCGGGCGTTCGGCATAGACGCGAACTTCACGCTCGCCGACCACTTGCTCCTGACGTCGTATGTCGCGGCCGCCGAGGGTTCCGAACTGGAGGGCGACCTGAAGAACCGACTGGCTCTCAGGCTTTCGGCCGGCTGGCGCGATTCGTTCTGGGACACGTCCGTCCTGTACCGGCGGTTGGGTCCGGGGTTCGATCCGGGCCTCGGGTTCGTGCGCCGGCGGGGGATCAACCACTACTACGCCACCTTCGGGGTGCATCCTCCTGTAGAGGGCCTTGCCCTTCAGGAGATCAACCCCTACGTCACGATCGACTACTTCACCAATCTGGAGTCGGTGCTCGAGACCCGGAGCGTCGGCGGAGGGCTCGGCTTCACTTTTGACGACGGATCGCGATCGACGTTGAAGTATGAGCACCTCTTCGAGCGGCTCTTCGAGCCCTTCGGAGTGAGTCGTTCCGAGCTCAGCATCGGCGTGGGCGACTACCAGACGCAGGCAGTCGCCTTCTCGCACAGGACGAGTCCGGCCCGGATCTTGTCAGCGAACGTCTCAGTATCCCACGGCGGCTACTTCGACGGGACCCAGACGTCCTACGGAGGGGGTGGAGTCTGGCATCCGATTCCTCACCTCGCTCTGGAGACAACCCTCACCCGGAGCGAAATTTCCCTTCCAGATGGAGATTTCGTCGCTGACCTCGCGGGGCTGAAGGTGAGCCTGAATCCCACTACCACTCTGCAGATGAATGGGTTCGTCCAATACAACGGCCTTACGGACGAGGTCGTTTCGAACCTACGTGTACGCTTTATCCACGCCCCGCTCAGTGATCTCTACCTCGTGTATTCAGAGCGGCGAGCCGTCGACGGAGACGTGGATCCCGAGCGGAGCATCGCGGTCAAAGTAACCCGGCTCTTGGCTTTCTGAACGGAGCTCTACGTCCAGATCTGGTGGTAGAAAAAATGAAGATGGCTTGTGCTGTCGCGTCCGCGCCTACTCCACTCATGGATGTCCGACATGAGCATTGACCAACTGATCGACCGCGCGATGCGGCCTCTCGCCGATCTGGTTTCCCAATTCGTGTTTTACTCGGTCCCGGTGGCTGGGACGAGAGTGCCCCTGATCGTCGCGTGGCTCATTGCGGGGGGCGTGTTCTTCACCCTCTATCTGGGCTTCATCAATCTGCGTGGGTTCAAACACGCGTTGCACCTCGTTGCGGGGCGTTATACGGATCCCTCGCAGCCTGGTGAGGTGACCCCATTTCAGGCCCTGGCCACCGCAGTGTCGGGAACGGTCGGGATCGGGAACATCGCCGGTGTGGCCGTGGCCATTTCCCTGGGCGGGCCGGGCGCCACGATGTGGATGATCATCGCCGGTCTGCTCGGCATGAGCACGAAGTTCGCTGAATGCACGATGTCGGTGAAGTTCCGGCATACACATGACGACGGTTCGGTCAGCGGTGGTCCGATGTACTACCTGCTGCACGGACTGGCTCTGCGAAAACTACCCCGGGTGGGGCGGGGGCTCGGGATGTTCTACGCTGCGAGCATGGTGCTGGGCTGCCTTGGCATCGGCAATATGTTCCAGTCCAATCAGGCCGCAGCGATCTTGATCGACGTAACCGGTGGTAGCTCCAGCTTCTTTGATGACAGAGCTTGGCTGCTGGGTCTCATCATGGCCATCACGGTGGCATTGGTAATCGTAGGCGGGATCAAGAGCATCGCCAGGGTCACGTCCAAGCTCGTCCCCTTCATGGCGGTGTTGTATGTGCTCTCCGCCCTGTTGATTCTGGTGATGAACATAGAAAGACTGCCAAACGCCGTCGTCCAGATTTGGCAGGGTGCCTTCAGCGCGGACAGCGTCGGTGGAGGCTTTATCGGGGTCATGATCATCGGCTTTCGTAGAGCGGTGTTCTCGAACGAGGCCGGCCTCGGTTCCGCAGCGATCGCCCACTCTGCGGTCCAGACAGACGAGCCGGCCACAGAGGGGTTCGTCAGCTTGCTGGAGCCGTTCATCGATACAGTGGTCATCTGCACCATGACGGCCTTGGTAATCGTGACAACCGTGTACGATCCGGCGTTGGCAGATTCAGGTATCAATGGGATCGACTTGACCACGAGAGCGTTCGAAAGCACGCTGTCGTGGTCACCCGTACCGCTTTCCATCGCGGCTGTGCTGTTCGCCTTCTCTACCATGCTTTCTTGGAGCTATTACGGCCTCAAGTCGCTCACCTACCTCACCGGGGAGCATCGGCTCGTTGAGGCGGGGTTCAAGCTGGTCTTCTGCGGCTTCGTCGTCCTAGGCAGCAGCGTCCAACTCGGCGCCCTGATCGATCTGTCGGATGCCATAATCTTGGTCGTGGCGATTCCCAACCTTCTTGGGTTGTACCTGCTTGCTCCCATGTTGAAGACAGAAGTGCTCTCCTATCGAAAGCGACTGGGGCGCTATTGACGTCTGGCAGATCTTCCGAGCTGCTTGTGAACCAATCTCCAATCTTGTGAAGATCGGCCGATCGGTGCTGGGCTCGGACAGGGAAGATTCGGAAATCGGGCCGCGGGCGTTGGATGCTCGAAGCTCTGCGGCACGATTTCCGAGGAGGCGTGAAGCGCTCGATCGAGACTGGCAAGCTGGCTGACTTCATGATACTGTCGTGCACTTCGACCACTACGTAACGCTCGGCCGCCGGGAGAAGGGGTCGTGAAAGATGGCGACTTGCTCGGAAAGCGGAGAGCCTAGTTCACCGTAGGTACCTGATCAGGAGCTTTCCCATGTTCAAGATCAGTACTACAGATTCCGGTCCGTACGGTCTCTTGCGCATGTGTAGAGCCCCAGAATTCCCGGCACGGCAACTTCTGGCCCGCCTGTTCGCTGCGGCCTTCGTTCTCGCTTCGCCCGCGGCTGCACAGGACGTCGGCGTTCCCGACGTCGTCTATTACAACGCCAAGATCGTTACGGTGGACGACGGCTTCGGTATCGCCGAGGCGGTGGCGATCCGGGACGGCCGGATCTTGGCGGTGGGCTCAGACGATGAGGTGAGGAGTTTGGCAGCGAGCGCGACCCGCCAGGTGGATCTCGGCGGCAGGACGATGCTGCCCGGCTTCTACGACAACCACGTTCACGTGGGAATCGGAGGACGATCGGGTGGGGGCGATCTGGAGGTTCCAACCCCGGAGGACTTGCGGGCGGTACTGGAGCAGAGGATTGCGCAGGTGCCCGAGGGGGAGTGGATCGTCGGAGGACTGAAGCGACCCTACTTCCACATGAAGATGCCAAGCCGCTGGGAGCTCGACGAGATTGCGCCGAATCACCCGGTGTCGCTCAGCTCGGGTCATAAGATGAGCGTGAATTCCTTGGCCCTTGAGCGGGCTGGGATCACCAACGACACGCCCAACCCCGCAGACGGCGGCTGGATCGTGCGGGAGGAGAACGGCGAGGCGTCGGGGGTGCTCTTCGAGACCCCTGCGCAGCGTCTCATAACCCGGGTCATACCAAGCGAAGAGGAGCACCTCGACGACGAGACCGCCCGCCAGAACCTTCGACGGGGCCTGGAGAAGTTTCCCGCCATGGGCGTGACCAGTGTCAACGTTACGGGGATGCGTCCCAATACCTTCCGGTTCGTGCAGGACGTCTACGAGAAGCACGGCGAGGAGCTTCCGCGGATGACGATGCAGCTTCGACTCTCGCCGGGCTACGACGCCTTTGATGACCTCGACGAAGCGGTGAAGGTGTCCATCGAGGAGCTGGAGGCGCTGGGCTTCAAGACGGGCTTCGGGGACGACCGGTTGAAGTACGGTGCGGTGAAGATGAGCATCGACGGAGGGATCGCGGCGCCGGACTTCTGGTCCATCGATCCATACGACGGCGCGGTCCGGTTCGATGAGCACGGGCCGTTCGAGGATCCCGACTTTCACGGCGTGATACGCATTCCGGAGAGTGCCCTCTATCCGGTCAGCAAGCGGGCCCACGAGCTGGGCTGGCAGCTGGGGATCCACGCCATCGGCGACGCGGCGGTCGAAATGACGGTGAACGTGCTCGATCGGATCCTGAAAGAGAGTCCACGAGCAGACCACCGTCACTTCGTCCACCACATCACGCTCCTGCCGCCGGAAGAGACGTTGCGGAAGATGGCGGAGAACGACCTCATTGCGGCCTCGCAGCCGAACTTCACGTACTTCAATACTCGCTTCATGTTGGCGGGAGTGAGCGGCCAGCGGCTCCAGTCGCAGAATCCCCAGCGCAGCCTGATCGAGCGGGGGATTCGGGTGTCGTACGGCTCCGACGGGCTACCCCATGGGCCGCTGCTCGGGATCTGGGCGGCCGTCACGCGCAGGGGCTATGACGGGAAGGTGTACGGAGCCGAGGAGGGGGTGAGCGTGGAGGAGGCGATTCGCTTCTACACGCAAGGAACGGCCTACATGACGTTCGACGAGGACAGGCTCGGCTCCATCGAGGTGGGCAAGGCGGCGGACCTGGTCGTCCTGGGCGAGGACATCCTGACCATCGATCCCGACCACATCCGGGACATTCCGGTTGAGCTCACGATCATCGACGGCGAGGAAGTGTTCTCTGGCAGCCACGTCGAGCCCTACTACCAGGAGCCGCCCGCCCCCCGGTGAAGGCGACGGTACGCCTCGGAGTCGGTGGAGTCTCGCGGCGTGCCCGCGGGGGCTCAGGATCTGGGCGCTCACTTGGGAATACGCCGGGCTTGGAGATACAACCTCATATGGTGGAAGAGACCAACAAGATGCGAAAGCCAAGGAGACTAACGATGCTCGATCGTCTGGCACTGTTTGCTCAGGCCGCCTGCGTTGCAGCCGTACTTCTCTTTTCAGGATCCGCGTCCGCACACGCGCAAGCTCCTGACAAGATTTTCTTCGGGAACATCCTGACGATGGTCGAGGACGACCTCTTCGCCGAAGCAGTGGCGGTCAGGGGCGATCGAATCATCGGGGTCGGTTCCCTCGAGGAGATACGGCAGCTCGCCGATGTCGCGACCGCAATGATCGATCTGGGGGGTGGGACGATGCTACCGGGCTTCATCGACACCCACGGCCATATGGTGGGCGCAGGAACGAGAGAGAGTTTGTCGGTAGACCTCAGGCCCCCTCCCATGGGCACGATGACCAACATGGACGAGCTCATCGCGGCGCTGAGAGAGAGAGCCGACGCGGATCCGGAAGCAGGCCACATCCAGGGTTCGGGATACGACGACACTCTCCTCGAGGAGATGCGTCACCCTACCAAGAACGACCTCGATCAGGTCAGCACCACACGTCCAGTGGTGATCACTCATATCTCCGGTCATCTCGCTGTCGGAAACTCCAAGGCTCTCGAGGTGGCGGGGGTGACCGCAGACAGTCCCGATCCTGACGGGGGGCGCATCGTGAAAGACCCCAATACGGGTGAGCCTACCGGCGTCATGGAGGGCAACGCGCGAGCCATCCTGAACGGACTCATCCCCGAACCATCGATGGAGGAATCCCTCGCCGGTCTTCGCAGGGCCTCGGAGATGTGGACAGCCGCCGGTTTCACGACCGCAACGGACCAAATCAGAGACGCCAGCCGGATCGATGAGGTGTACCGGGCCGGGCTCGAGAGTGGCGACCTGTTCGTGCGGCTGGAAATTTGGCCGAGAACGACCATGATGAAGGAAGCCATAGAGTTCCCGGCCATCAGATCCGGGACCGATCTGAGCGGTGGTCGGCACATGATCACGCAAGGGCCGCTGAAGCTCCAGATCGACGGATCGCCCCAGGGCTATACCGCCCACTTCAGCCAACCCTACACAACCCAGCGCCCGCAGGACGACGGCAACTACAAGGGGTTCCCGTACTGGGACGATCTCGAGGCGTTCAGGTCTTTCGTCAAGTCACTGCACCGAGATGGCTGGCAGGTGACCATTCATGCGAACGGGGACCAGGGAATCCAGGATGCTCTCGATGCCATCGCGGCAGCTCAGGAGGCCTATCCTCGCGAGGACGCTCGACACACGATCCAACACGCGCAGTTCACGCGGCCGGATCAACTGGACCAGATGGCGGCGCTGGGCGTGTCCGCGTGCTTCTTCATCGGACACACGTTCTACTGGGGCGATCGCCATAAGAACATTTTTTTTGGCAAGCACCGTGCCGAGCACATGAGCCCGATGAGGGGCGCCATAGACCGCGGCGTTCGTTCGACCACGCACACCGATACACCCGTTACGCCGATCGACGGAATCCAGATGATCTGGTCTTCCGTGAACCGGGTATCGTCCGGGGGCTATGTGATCGGGGCGGATCAGCGGGTCACCCCGTTGGAAGCGGTGAAAGCGATCACAAGCGAAGCCGCTTGGCAGTACCATCACGAAGATCTCAAAGGCACCATCGAACCCGGGAAACTGGCGGACTTCGTAATCCTGTCGGACGATCCGCTCTCTGTTGGGCACCTCGATCCGATGAAGATCAAGGACATCAAGGTTCTTCAAACCATCGTCGGAGGAGAGACCGTCTTCTCGGGAGTCACGGAGTCGGTCGTGGCCCGGCACTTCCGAGACAGTCCGATTCCATGAGCGACGGTCTGGAGCGGCTGGGACACCGTCGAACGATCGAGCGGGACTCATGACGGAGTGACCACAAACACGCTGCCGGGAAGTCCCGAGCAGAGCCGCTGGCGAGGGCGCGGAAGCGGAGACGAAACGGGAGAGAGGCCACGAGGACGAGTGACAAGGGACGTTCGTTGAAATGATCTGTCTTGTAGAGGAAGCGCTGGCGCTAGCGGCGTGCTGCCACGAGGATCGGTGAGACGAAGCCATGATCATCGGAGTCCCGAGGGAAATCAAGACGAACGAGTATCGGGTGGCGCTGGTACCGGGCGGCGCGGAAGCACTACGCCAGGACGGCCATGTGGTGCTGGTGGAACCGGGTGCGGGAGAAGGGAGCGGATTCTCCGACAGATTGTATGCGGATGCCGGTGCAGAAATCGCAGGGTCCGCTGAGGACGTGTGGGGGCGCGCCGAGCTGATCCTCAAGGTGAAGGAGCCGATAGCATCGGAGTGGCGGCTGATCCGGGAGGGGCAGGTTCTCTTCACCTTTTTTCATTTCGCGGCTTCTGAGGAGCTGACCCGCGCCGTGCTCGATTCCGGAGGCGTGGCGGTTGCTTACGAGACAGTACAACTGGAATCAGGCGACCTTCCGCTCTTGAGGCCGATGAGCGAGGTGGCGGGGCGTATGGCGGTACAGGAGGGCGCGAAGTACTTGGAGCGGTTGCACGGGGGCCGTGGCGTGCTTCTGGGCGGCGTGCCGGGTGTGCTACCGGCCAAGGTCGTGATCCTGGGCGGAGGAGTGGTAGGTACGAATGCGGCGAGAATGGCCGCAGGTCTCGGCGCGCAGGTGACGATCCTCGACGTCTCGCTGGAGCGCCTCAGGTTCCTCTCGGAGGTGATGCCGGCGAACGTGAACCTGCTCTTCTCGAACCACTACAACATTCGGGAACAGTTGGAGGGCGCGGACTTGTTGGTCGGGGCGGTGCTGTTCCCGGGCAAGAAGGCGCCAAGGCTGGTGAGACGCGAGGACCTATCGCGTATGCAGGCGGGCTCAGTGATCGTGGACGTCGCGGTGGACCAGGGAGGCTGTATCGAGACCATCGAGCCCACTACTCACGAGGATCCAATCTATGTGGTGGATGGCGTGATCCACTACGGCGTGGCGAACATGCCGGGCGCAGTGCCTCGCACCAGCACGCTTGCGCTCACGAACGCTACGTTGCCGTACACACTTGCCTTGGCAGAGCAGGGTTGGCAACGCGCGTGCACGAAGAACAGGGCGCTCGCTCTGGGCGTGAACGTCGCGATGGGAAAGCTCACGCACGAGGGCGTTGCTGAGGCGTTCGGGCTGGACTACGAACCCGCCTCGCTTAACCCGATGAATTCGGTCAAAGCCTAGCATGTTCGACGACGAGTCTCCGACAGAAGCAGTCCCGTCACGCGCCCCACACCGCAGGTAAGCGCTCCAGGAACCACAGCATGGACAGCCCTCCCAGCGTGTAGCCGAGGGCCGGCTGAAGCTGCGGTATCCGATCCCGGACCGTGCCGCGGAGCAGCTGGTTGAGGGCGACGAGAACGGCGATGAAAAGTAGCTGGCCGGCCTCCACACCCACATTGAAGAAGAGGAGGGCAACCGGGACGTCAGCGCTCCGAAGGCCGATCTCGCCGAGTGCGCCCGCGAAGCCCAGCCCGTGGAGGAGCCCGAAAACGAATGCGACGAGCCACGGCTGGCGGTGAATCAAATAGTCGTGGCCGGTGCCCATGACGATCTCACGGGCCAGGAGCACGATGGAGAGGGCGATCGCTGCCTCCACGGGTCCGCTGTCGACCGAGACGTATCCGAGAACCGCGGCGCCGAGGGTGATGCTGTGGGCCACCGTGAACGCTGTGATCGTCTTCACCAGCGGCCCGAACCCCCGGACCAGGAGGAGGAGGCCGAGTACGAAGAGCAAGTGGTCGATTCCGAGGAGGATGTGCTTCACGCCGAGGACGAAGTAGCTCGATGAGAGGCGGGTCCAGGGGCCGGCGCTCGCGCGAAGGCCTCCCAAGTGCACCTCCACCTTCTCGCCATCACCCCGGAAGTACGCCGACACCTCGCTTCGGTCCCGCCAGCGGGCAAGCACCACCACCCCCTCCAGCGACCAGGGAAGCGTGATGGTGTCGTCGATGGTCAGCTCCTCCTCGCACTCGAAGGCGAAGCCTCCCCGACCGTAGGCATCGGCTTCGGCCTCGGGAAGCCGGGCGCACCCCGCCGGAAGCACGCTCCCGAGGTCCCGCACCGGAGGAACCTGAGTGTCGACGATGGAAAGGACATAGCGACGCTCCCCGATCTCGTCCAAGAAGACCCGGGCGACAGATGTGATCTCGACGTCGTGGGCACTGGCCGACGCCGGGAGAAGAAGAAGAGTCAGTAGCGCATACGCTGGACCCACCAACGTAGACCGTTCGCTTCTCATCGCTCCCCGCTGCCTCCTTCGAGGTCCCCAGGGCCGGTCGATCCGCGCTCACCCGCATCCGTAAAGCGGATCGTGTACTTTTCCAGGAGTTCTGCCACGAGCCCTTGGAAACGCGTCTGCTCTTGTTCCGTGATCCAATCCTGACGGACGGCGTTTCTAACGGAGTCGAGCGCCAGCACCTCGCCGCCCCCTTGCTTTTCTCGAATCCGGAGCCAGTGGTCGCCGCGGTCGCTCCGGTACGGACCGACCCACTCCGTGAGCTCCGCGTCGAGAACAGCCTGGGCAGTCGCAGCGTCAAAAAGACGCGTTAGGTCTGCAGGGCCCAGCCGCGCCAGCTGGCGGTGACGGATCAGGGCATCTGAGGCGATCTGATTGGGCTCCACGTCAGCGCGGAGGAATGCAGGTAGCTCCCTCGACTCGAGGCCGCTCGGCTCCAGGAGGAACTCGTCGACCGTGAGGGCCACGGCCGGCGTATAACGCGCTCGGTTGGCTTCGTAGTAGGCGTCAAGTTCAGACTCGGTCGGTGGCTGGACGACATCGCTGCGCAAGAAGAGCAGCATCGTCTGCACCAGGAGGTCATGGATCCTCGGATCGTCCTTGAGGACGAGTTGTCGAGCCTCGCGCGCTAAAACCAATTCATCGATGAAGTCCTCCTCCACCTGCGCTCTCTGTTCGGGGGTCAAGGACCCACCCCGCTCCCTCTCGATTTGTTCGATCCGGCGCTGGATCTCCGCAGGATCGACGTCAATCACGTCGTTCCGAGATCCGATCACATCCGCCGCCAGAAAGAGCGCGAGAGCGAGAAGGACGAAATGTGTCGTGGGCTCGCGCAGCACTCCGCGAAAAGTGACTTTCAATTTGTTTGGCTCATGGGGTTTCGGCACCCGCCTGACGTCGATCGGGAGGAGAGACCACTGTGCGCATCACGGGTACCGGAAGAATATTGACTCGCAAGACGGACTGCTAGACGACCTTACGACAAAGAAGCTTCACCGTACGCCACCGACATATGTAGCTGCTACACGGGGTGATGACCTGAACGAGGCGAAGCCCTCCTTGTCGATCTGTCCCGAGCCGCTTGCCTATCGGCCCCGTGGAAGGCGCATGGCTTCGCTCAGCATCTCTTTCCACTGTTCATTGGCGATGAACAGCGCCTCGGGAAAGCGTCGGTACTCGCTGATCTCCTGAAAAATGCTCGCAGCGGCATAGTTGTTGAGTCCGACGCCCGCGAGGTACTGCAGGCGCAGGTTCCGGTCGGTGTTGATCTCTGCCCCGCGAAGCCATTCCGACAGGTCGCTGCGGTTGCCGGCATAAGTCGAAAAGAGCGCAATCGGCGATTCGAACTCCGATTCCGTGAGAGACCTGCCGACGTCTTCGTAACCAGATTGTCGGAAGCGCTGCTCTAGCGCGGCGATGTCGACTTGCGTCGTACCAGGACCGAGTAGCACCAGATCGTAGCCACGGCCATTTAGCGTGTTTGCCCAAATCGTTCCTTCAGGAAAGACTTGAAAGAACGTGGCCAGCTCACTTCGCACCGCCTCAATCGTGCTTTCATAGAGCGGCACCCACTGAGTCACGACCCCCCCGGGCTTAAGATGGCGCTTCACCGATTCGAAGTACTCGCGTGTGTAGAGCGACGCTGCACCCTTGACCCACGGATTGACAGGATCGGACGTGATGACGTCGAATTGCTCATCAGTCGTCAACACGAAGCTGCGCGCATCATCATAGATGATCTGCGTGCGTGGGTCGGTGACCACGCTGTTGTTCTCCGCGGCGAACCAAGTCGATACCACGCTCGGGATCAGCGGCTCGATTTCGCAAACCACGAGACGGGTGACCGTAGGATATGGCAGGAACGACCCGGCGGTCACGCCAGAACCGAAACCTACCACGAGCACCGACTGGGGGTTCGGATGGACCAGTGCTGGCAGGTGCGCGAGCATCTTCTGCAGCCGCATGTCCTGTGGCAGGTTGGAGGCCTCCACCTTGCCACTTACATGGAAATGCGTCGATCCGCTGCTTTCGACACGTGTTACGGCAACTGAGCTGTTCATCCCTTCGCCGACGTAGAGGACTTCGGCTCTACCGATCCAGGTGACCGCATTGCGACCGTGTGCGACGAGGATGCCAGGTAGTGCGGGAACGGTGGCGATCAGCAGTGCTCCTGTTAACGCTGTCGCCAGTAGTACCACGCTACGCCGGCCGCCTGGTGGAACGTCCCTGGCCCGCGTGGACGCTGCAATACCGCCGTGGGCAATCAGGTTCGACACAGGCAGCGCCAGCATCGAGGCCATAGCAGCGCCGGCGATCAAGACGCGCTGTGCGCCGCGTGTACCAAGAAAAGGTATCAGGAGCAAGCTACAGGCGAGCGCGCCGGCAATCGCGCCGGCCGTGTTCGCCGCATAGACACGCCCAAGGAGTTGCGCGGTGTCTTCACCCGTCCTCGCGAGCGCAGCGAGTGCGAAGGGAAAGCTCGCCCCCCATAG
This sequence comes from Longimicrobiales bacterium, assembly GCA_965237965.1. Lineage (GTDB taxonomy): Bacteria > Gemmatimonadota > Gemmatimonadetes > Longimicrobiales > Gaopeijiaceae > UBA2988. The sequence goes on along the minus strand of CBDEGT010000003.1, from coordinate 707,801 downwards.
GGCTGCTGCGGGCAGCACGACGAGCGCGCAGCGAACGAGGTCGAGCTGCAGCACAAACCATGGGCTGGGCGCGAGAGCGGGGTCGATGGGCCAGTTGGGAAGCGCCAGATAGACGATTGCGGCTGCCCAGGCGATGGCAGCCGCGATCACGAACTGGCACCAGGCCAGGGCACGACGGGGACTGACCACGACGGGCACGAGGGCTGCCCCGGCAGCGCTCCCGACGCCGAGCCCTGTAAGGAACACGGCAAGAATGATCGAGAAGGTGTAGACTGAGGCACCAAAGGTGAGCGACAGCAGTCGCGTCCACACCACCTGCGCGCCAAGCGCACAGGCACCCGACAACCCGATCGCGAGGTAGATGGAAGCGTCGTGCGGACGGATTGCGCTCGTGGTTACCGGTGAGTCGGGCACGAGTGGTTCCGTGCCCTTCGAATATGCCGGTGTTCGCACGGAAAACGCCCAGGCGATGGCTGCCACGGCACCGTTGAGCAGCGCTGCAACATAGGTCGCGATCGATTGGTCGTGTACGCGCAGCAGGTAGAAGCCCGCCAGCACGCTCCCGATCACTCCGCCCGCGATGTTGCCACCGTAGAAAAAACCCAGCCACGATATCCCGCGCGGTGATGATTCCACCCAGCGGGCAATTGCGGGGAGCGTTGCGCCCATGAGAATCGCAGGTGGCAACAAGCAGAGTCCTGCCAAGACCGCGCGTAACGTCAGCGCCACAGCACCGTGGCCCACGAATGACGAATACAATTGGCCCAACAGGGGAATCGCAGACAGCTCTATCACTCCGATGATGCCGATGCTCAGCTCGAGGAGTGCGTACACCCGCAGCGGGTGCCGGCCGCGCCGGACAAACCTCGGGAACGAAAGACTGCCGATACACATCCCGCCCATGAACGTGGCGAGCAGCACACCGAGCGAGATCGCCGAGGAGCCGATCACCAACTCGAGCAGCTGGAACCAGACAACCTCGTAGACAAGCGCGCTGACACCGCTCCCGACAACGAGCAGCGAGAGGAACAGCAGGATCGAAGATGAGGGGCTGTGGGGGTCGGGTGAGGGCAGCGGCCGGTCGGTATTCATCGCCCGTACAGGTCCTCCTCGTTGACTTGACCGTCCCGCCACCTAATTCGCCACGCTACGGTGGGTCTGGTGCTTCAACCACCAACCTTTGCTCGAGCCCATCGGCCACGTCCCTCTGTTCGAGCAGGGATCAGGGCCAGGATCAGGCAAGGATCAGCACAGGATATAGTACCATGCCTGAACGCCCCAGAGCTGGCGGCTCGCAGCTAAACCCCTCTCGCGGAAAACCCAGCGCGGGGGGGACGCCGTTGACAGCCGACGATGAGGCCTCATATCGTGACCTGGGAAGATTTCCTCGACGGCGATCCTGCCTCTGGTTGCATCCCTCGAAGCAAGAGAGCTACATCCGAGATGGAATTGGGACCGGAGATTCTCTGCTCGGCAGGTGGTACTGACTGCATGATACTCAAACTCCGAGAGGCAAGCATGCGACCCAGACTCGTTGCCCTGTGTCTCGCCGCTGGAGTGGCGGTGCTGTCCAGTTGCGTCGGGGAGAACGGGGCAGCGACGGCGCAGCGGATGCCCGAGAAAGGTGGGGACGCGAGGACGGGGGAGTACAATGCCGAGTTGGACTGGTGGAAGCCCGCGCCGGACCACGACGATGATTGGACCTGGGGGGAGGCGGGAGGTGTCGCTGCGGACACCCCGGACCGGATCATCATCGGCATGTGGGGCGACAAGAGGTTCCCGGGCGGCTCGTCGCAGAGCGACGAGAGGCCGGGGGGTACGAACTACATCGTCGTCGTCGACGGGGACGGGAACATCATCGAGCGGTGGTCGCAGTGGGACTCGATCCTGAACACGCCCCATCACCTCTACATCAGTCCGTACGATCCGGAGCGTCACGTCTGGGTGGTCGAGCGCGGCGGCAACGGGGTCCACGAGCAGATCCTGAAGTTCACCAACGACGGAAGCGAGTTGGTGATGCAGCTCAGAGACCCGAACCCGCGGGGGACCCGGGAGGAGGCGCGCGCGAACAAGAATCCGGGACCGCTCGACTTCGGTCAGAACGCGTCGCTGGCTTTCCTTCCGGACGGCAGCTTCCTCCTCGCTGATGGATACTGGAACTCGCGCATCGTCAGGTACAACGCGGAGGGCGAGTACCTGATGGAGTGGGGTGAGCTCGGGACCGGCCCGGGGCAGTTCGACCTCGTGCACGGCGTCGACGTGGACCGGAACGGTCGCGTCTATGTTGCGGACCGGGCCAACGGCCGCATCCAGGTGTTCACGCCGGACGGCGAGTACATCGAGGAGTGGCCCAACATTTTCTTCCCCGTCGACGTCAGCATCGACGAGAACGACAGGGTGTGGGTGGTGTCGGCAGTGCTGAACCGGATCATGCAGTACAGCACGGAAGGCGAGTTGCTGTACACATGGGGTACGTACGGCTTCACGGCGAGGGGGTTCGGTCCGTCTGAGGCCCCGGAGAGGTGGCGCGATGTGCGTGGACTGCCCGCGTCGACGCGATCTCCCGGTGGCATGTCGCGACCGCACCAGATGGACGTGGACTCGGACGGCAACGTGTACGTGGTCAACTGGGACAGCGGGCACGTGGACAAGTACCTACCGAAGCCTGATGCCGATCCGAGCAAGCTGGTCGGGCAGAGCTTGGGTTATTCTATCGGGCGTTAAGAGCTAGGGCTTCGACCGGTTTCTCCGGAAACCCAACACGGGGAGGGAGTCGCTATGAGATTGGAGCGCATAGGTTTGGCACTTGCCCTTGCCGGGCTTGCGGCGCTCCCGAGCTGCGTCGGCGAGAACCGAGCCGCACCCGCGTCAGGAACCGTGCAAAAGGGCGGCGACGAGAGGACTGGGGAGTACGCGGGCGTTGCCAACTGGTGGAAGCCGGCGCCCGACCACACCGACGAGTGGACCTGGGCTCAGATCGCTGGTGTGGCGGCGGACAACCCGGACCGCATTATCGTCGGTGTCAGAGGCGACCGAAACGCCGCCCTCGAGCCAAGGCCGAACAGCTCGAACTATATCGTGGTCGTCGATGGAAACGGGGACATCATCGAGCGCTGGACCCAGTGGGACACGATGTTGGCCTTTCCCCACCATGTCTACATCAGTCCCTACGATCCGGAGCGCCACGTCTGGGTCGTCGAGCGGGGCAACCGCGACAAAGGGATCCACGAGCAGATCCTCAAGTTCACCAACGACGGAAGTGAGTTGGTGATGCGGCTCTTGGACCCTAACCCTGTCCAGACCCGGGAAGAGGTCCGCGCGAAAGAGAACCCAGGACCGCTGGACTTCGGGCAGGCGTCGGATATGGCCTTCCTCCCGGACGGTAGCTTCCTCGTCAGCGACGGGTACACGAACAGTCGCATCATCAAGTACGACGCGGATGGCGAGTACGTGATGGAGTGGGGTGAGCTCGGGACCGGCCCCGGCCAGTTCAACCTCGTCCACGGAGTAGACGTGGACCGGAATGGCCGCGTCTATGTCGCCGACCGCGGCAACAGCCGCATCCAGGTCTTCACTTCCGAAGGTGAGTATATCGAGGAATGGCCCGAGGTCTTTTTTCCTGTCGATATCCATATCGACGAGAACGACGCGGTCTGGGTCGTTTCGGCGACCCTGAACCGCTTTCTCAAGTACAACATGAACGGTGAGTTCCAGTACCATTGGGGCACGTTCGGAAAGACGGCGGGCGGCTTTGGGCCGGGCGGGGTGGCGCAACCGCACCAGATTGACGTGGACCAGGAAGGCAACGTGTACGTGGCCAGTTATGCCGGTCCATGGGTGAACAAGCTGACTCCACGGCCGGGGGCCGATCCTACCAAGCTTATCGGTAGGCACCTCGGCGTCGAGGACTAGCTGGACCGCTGGGTGCGAATGTGGCGGGAACCCGGATAGGGCCGCGGGCGACTTGTCCGAGTTGCTCGACCCTTGCTTGACATGTTAGGGGGACGCCCTCCTTGACATGTAGGGGATACCCTCCCTATGGTAGCCCGTGGCACAGTCGCGGAGATTCTGCGAAAATGGCAGTTCGGTTTGCTCTGAGAGGTTCGCGGACCTCCACCCTTGCTGCTTTTCATCCCTCCGAAGGAGGGAGATGCGACCGAGCAAGGTTGATCGGATGACCCACATCATCGGGACCTGGCCGGATCTTCCGTTGTGAGTCTTGTCACTGCCCTTGCGGGCGACCCGGCAGTATGAGCGGGAGAATTCAGACCCTTGGAGGTAGCATGCGATTGAGACCAAGTCTTAAAAGCGCGGTCGCCATTGCCTTCGTGCTGGTGGTGCCGCGCGCAAGCGCACAGCAGATCACTGGACGCGTGACCGATGGCCAAAGCGGTCAGCCGCTCGCCGCGGTCCAGGTGTTCATCGCCGGATCAGGAATCGGCGCTCTCAGTCAGCAGAATGGACGGTATCTCCTGCTGAACGTGCCTGCCGGCACGCTCCAGCTCACGGCTGAGCGCATTGGCTACGTCTCCGTGACGCAGCAAGTCACCATCGGCGCCGGCGAGACGGCGGTGATGGATTTCCAACTCCGCGAGCAAGCCCTGGCCATGGACGAGCTCGTGGTCACGGGAGTGCCGGGCGGCAACCGCCGAAGGGCAGTTGGGAATGTTGTCACCACTGTGGATGCGTCGTCGATCGCCGAGACGGCTGCTATCCCGTTGGTACAGAGCTTACTGACCGGGCGCACGGCGGGCGTGAACATGACGTCCGTGGACGGGCAGGTAGGAACCGGGTCGATGATCCGCGTGCGGGGAGAATCGACGCTCAGTCTTTCCCCGAATCCGCTCATCTATGTCGACGGCGTCAGGGTTGAAAACGCCGAAACGACCGGACCTGAGTCTTCCACTGCTCAGATCATCTCTCGCTTGAACGACTTGAGCCCCGAGGAGATCCAAAGCATCGAAGTGCTTCGCGGACCTTCGGCCGCGACGCTCTATGGGACCGAAGCCTCGCAGGGCGTGGTCAACATCATCACGAAGCGAGGGGTTGCCGGCGCACCGCGAGTGAACGTGAGCGTTCGCCAGGGAATCCAAACCTTCGTGCGGCCGGAGAACACATTCCCCACGAACTATTGGACCCATCCGGACGGCCGGGTGATTCCCTGGAACATTATGGAGGAGCCGGAAGGGCAGACTCTCTTCCGTGACGGCAGTCTCCAGACGTACACTGCGTCCGTGTCCGGTGGCAGCGAACAGCTGACATACTATATGTTGGGTAGCTATGCCAACGACGAGGGCGTGCTCGAGAACAACTGGAACGAAAAGTGGAATACGCGCATAAACCTCGACGTGCGGCCCCTGGAAAACGTTTCGCTCTCGGCTGGGCTTAGCTTCGCCAAGAACGATGTGGGACTTTCCCTGCGGCACGGCGCGGCCCGGTCGGTGGTTCACGCTCACGCGGGGACCCTGGAGGAGAACCGGTGCCTCACTCAGGCCCGGCCTGCGTGCGGCTATTATGAAGGATGGGCCTCTTGGGGGGGACCCCCGGAACCCCGGGAGGCCGAAACAAACGAGCAGCACGCTCTCCGGTCCATCGGGACCGTCACGCTCGCGTATACGCCGGTGAGCTGGCTCAACAACCGGATCAACGTGGGCTATGACCTCACGGATGAGCAGAACGTAAAGCTCCTACCGTATCTGTCGAACGACACGCTTGCCTTCTTCCGCGGTAACAGCTTTGATGGATTCCGGGATCAGGTCCGTGTGCGGCGCTTCAATACCACCGTAGATGCCGCGACCACGCTGGAAATCGGGTTGACCGAGGGAATCGGCTCGAGCACCTCGCTCGGCGTCCAGTATTACGCGAAGAACACCGAGACCATCCGTGCGCGCGGCGAAGACTTTCCGGGGCCGGGGCTGGTCACGATCGAGGCGACCGGTGTCCAGACGGTCTCATTCGACACCTTCGAAGAGAACGCCACGCTGGGGTTCTACGCGCAGGAAGTGCTGTCCTGGCGGGATCGACTCTTCTTCACCGGAGCGGTTCGCGTCGACAACAACAGCGCATTCGGGGACGAGATCAAGTGGGTGACGTACCCGAAGGCGAGCGTGTCCTATGTGCTCCATGAGGAGGAGTGGTTCCAAGACGGCGCTCCATCCTGGCTGAATGCGCTCCGGCTGCGGGGCGCGTGGGGCCAGTCGGGAGTGCAGCCTCCGTCCTTTGTCGCGCTCAAGACCTTCAGTTTCGTCCCGGGCCCGGCCGGCAAGTCGGGCGTGAGCCCTTCGACCCTCGGCAATCCCGATCTTAAGCCGGAGATCGGCGACGAGATCGAGATGGGCTTCGATGCGGAGATGTTGGACCAGCGACTTGGGCTAGTGTTCACGTGGTATCGCAAGAACACGAAGGACGCGATCCTGCTCCGTCCGAATGCTCCGTCGTTGGGCTTCCCCGGAGATCGTTACGTCAACGCCGGGTTGATCACCAACTCGGGGCTCGAGGTCGAGCTGAACGCTGACGTCTTCAGTGGTCCACGATTCGGTTGGAACGTAGGCATCAATTACTCGTGGAACGACGCGGAGATCAAGCGCCTCTCCGGCGAAGTGGGGGATACGGCGATCGTGTGGGGCTTCCAGAATTCCCTGGAGCATCGGGTAGGCTACCCGCCTCACTCGTACTTCGGCCCCGTTGCGGTCAGCGCCGATTGGGACGCGGCGAACAAGCGCGGGATCAACCTCATGTGCGAGGATGGTCGAGGCGGGACGATGGCGTGCTACAATGCGGACGGCGGCGTCCAGGCTCCACGCCTCTACAACGGCCGAGCGATCGCGCCCCAGGATATCGGCATCAGCACGGAAGTGAGGATCGGGAGCTCGCTTCGGTTGAACGCCTTGGTGCATATGCAGCTGGATTTCAATCGCTACGACAATACGACGCGAATCCGTTGCTACCTGTTCACCATGTGCCGCGAGACCCACGATCCCGTGCCAGAGGATGCCCTCTTGAACGCTCAATACCTCACAGGCGACCGAGTCCAGACGTATACGAGAGCGGACGCGAGCTTCGGCAGGCTACGGGAACTGAGCCTTAACTACGTCCTTCCGGACGACCTGGTCGCGGGCTGGGGGTTGAGCAGGGCCTCGATCACGGTTGCGGCCAGGAACCTCTTCACGGTCACCAACTGGACTGGCTTGGATCCGGAGTCGGGGGACAATCAGTCCAATCCACGCCGTCAGTGGCAGGAGCAGCATCATCTTCCGACACCTCAGACCTTCGAGACCACGTTCCGGGTGGGACTGTGACATGGCTAGCATACGAAAGGAGCTGATCATGCGCTCAGAGAACGAAAAAAAGAGCAGTCTCCGATCGCGTGGGTCCAGAGCCGTGGCTTTGTTCGGTGTCCTCGTGTTCGCGGGCTGTGATCCGGGATCGTTTCTGGACGTGACCGACCCGGGGGCGATGTCGGCCGGTGATGCCCAGTCTGCCGCGAACGCGCAGACCCTCATGAACGGTGTGATCGGAGATTTCGAGTGTGCATACGGCGCGTTCATCGTGTCGATGGGGGCGTTGAGCGAGGAGTTAGGGGATCGGGGATTCAGCGGGGATACCTGGTTCATCGATCGTCGTGACATCGTGTCGAGTGATGTCTACGGTGAAGTGGATTGTACGAGTCGGCCGTCTCTTTACCTGCCGATTTCACGAGCTCGTTGGGGGGCCGACAATATTGATATGCTGCTGGATTCGGATGAATGGTCCGATGTTTCGAATAAGTCGACAATGAAAGCGCAGGCTGCTCTTTACAGCGGCTTCAGCTACGCGATGTTGGGCATGTCGATGTGCTCCGCCGCGATCGACGGCGGTTCGGAAGTGAGCTCGACCGATCTCCTGGCCAGTGCGGAGCAAAAGCTCACGGAGGCCATCCAGCTTGCTAGTACCGCTGGGTTGTCGGACCTCGAGAATGCCGCGAAAGTGGGACGTGCCCGGGTTCGGCTGGGGCGGGGTGATGGCAGTGGTGCCGTGGCGGATGCGATGGACGTGCCTCAAGGATTCCGCTTCGAGACTGTCAGCACTTCGTCCGGGAATAGCCGAGCGTATAACCGGGTGTACGAGATGACCAACCGAGGTGAGTCGTACGGGATCCAAGAGGAGATGTGGAACCTCTTGACCGGAGGAGTCGAGGATCCACGTACGCGTAATTTCGACTCCGGAAACATTGCGACGGGTGGCCTGGCGATCTGGTACCAGGCGAAGTATACGTCGCGTTCTCAGCCGTTGCCCATAGCGCGCTGGGAAGAAGCCCAGCTGATCATTGCAGAGGTCCAAGGTGGCCAGACGGCCGTGGATATTATCAACGCGCTTCGCGCGCCGTACCCTGAGTTGCCCCAGTTCTCCAGCAGCGACGAGAGCGAGATCTTTAACGAGGTTATGAGAGAGCGGCGTCGCGAGCTTTTTTTGGAGGGGTTTGCTGCTTGGGACGACTGGCGTAACAACCTCCCGCTGAATCCGCCAGTCGGGACGCCGTATCAGATCACCGTGAAAGGTGGTGCGTACTTGGACTCGAGGTGTTTTCCGCTTCCGGATATCGAGCGGTTCAATAACCCGAACATCAGTTGATCGTGAGAAGGGAGGACTTCAAGAGTCACAACTGAATCACGCGGTCGGTTGAAGCCTGCCCGGCATGGCCCCACCGAGGGCCATGCCGGGCAAGGTTGTTACGGGTGGCTGGAACGCCGTTGCTCAAGTTGGTGTAGGTGAATTCGAGGCTCCCCTCGAGTCTGGACGGACGTGCCCACGGCAAATTCCCGGTGGATCCTATGTCAAATCTAGGAAAGCGGTTTACAGCCAACAGCGTAGCCCCTGGAGGGCTCTTCGCGCTGGCTCTCTTAGGACTTTCCTCTTTCGTACCTGCGGTTGCAGCTCAGGGCCATGCGCGTCTCCGTGGCGCAGTGTCCGACGAGGAGACCGGCGCGCCCATCGGATCGGCCCAGGTGACAGTCGAGGCTGCGGGCGTCGATGTGCGGGTCGAAACCCGGACTACTGCTGACGGGACCTTCGAGTTTTCGTCCGTGCCCTCAGGTCTGATCTCCGTCCGCGTGGAGGCTCCTGGGTATCCGGTTATCGTCGAGGACGTCGAGGTAGTCCCGGATGCGGCGCACGTCGTGTATGTCGTTCTTCCCACAGTGCAAGCAATGCTCGAGGAGCTCTCGGTCGTGGCAAGGGCTCGTCGCCAAGGCAACGCCGAGACCGCTGCGGACCTGCTGGAGCGGGAGATCCCAGGCTTCAATGCCAACCAGGGTAACCGGGGAGCGGGCGACAGTCCGATCTTTCTCCGGGGGGCCACCTCGCTCACCCTCGGCAGCGAACCCACGGTCTTCTTGGATGGTGTCCGCATGAGCGGCGGAGTCCTCGAAGTGCTGAGCACTATTCCTGCGGTTGCTGTGAAGAGCATCCGGATTGAACGCGGTCCTTCTTCCACGTCCGTTCCCTTGTCGGCAAGCGGAGCCATCCACGTATCGACGAGGTCGGGTCCGAACGACGGGCGGTGACCCCGTTCGATCTGAATTTCTCGGACCTGCGGCTCCCTCATCCTCCCGATATTAAGTGGCTCGTCACGGAGTTCGGGCGCCCTACGGCGTTGTCCGCCGCCCGGCGGGCTCCCTCAACCCGACTACGTCCTTGACAACTAGTGGTCGAGAGCGTAACACGTGAGCTTGGCCGGGCCTACCGCCGGGTGAGACTGAACCCGCACTGACACGTGGGTCGTCCGCGGAGGCGCCCTGGATAGCGAAAGAGAGGCATCATGACAGTGAAGGCCGTTGTCGCGACCGTCTTGGCCACCGTTGGCGTGGTGACGCTGTCCAGCTGCGCTGGGCAGAATGACGCTGCGAATGCGCAGCGGGTGACCGAAAAGGGTGGGGACGAGAGGACTGGAGAGTACACCGCTGTGGCGGACTGGTGGAAGCCAGCGCCGGACCACGACGAGACCTGGACCTGGGGACAGGGGGGGGCTATCGCGGCCGACACCCCGGACCGGATCATCGTCGGGTTGTGGGGAGACATGGAGCGCACGTCGATGGTCGGCGTGAGCGGCGAACGAATTCCACAGGACATACGACCCCAGGAGCGGCCCGGCGCCACGAACTACGTCGTCGTAGTCGACGGGGACGGGAACATCATCGAACGATGGTCGCAGTGGGATTCGCTCTTCAACCGGCCACATGCGCTCTACATCAGTCCCTACGATTCGGAGCGTCACGTCTGGGTCGTCGAGCGTGGGGGCAACGGGGTCCACGAGCAGATCCTGAAATTCAGCAACGACGGAAGCGAGTTGGTGATGCAGCTCAGGGATCCGAACCCGGTCGGGACCCGGGACGACGTGCGGGCGAACAAGAACCCGGGCCCGCTCGACTTCGGTCAAAACGCTTCGCTGGCCTTCCTCCCGGACGGGAGCTTTCTCCTGGCCGACGGATACTGGAACTCGCGCATCGTCAAGTACAATGCAGACGGTGAGTATATGATGGAGTGGGGCGAGCTCGGTACCGGCCCCGGGCAATTCGATCTCGTGCACGGCGTCGACGTGGACCGGGACGGCCGGGTCTACGTTGCCGACCGCGGCAACAGCCGCGTCCAGGTGTTCACTCCGGAGGGTGAGTTCGTCGAGGAATGGCCCGACATCTACTTCCCGGTCGACGTGAGCGTCGACGAGAACAATGCGGTGTGGGTCACGTCGGCGGTGCTGAACCGGATCATGAAGTACAGCACGAACGGCGAGTATCAGTACGGCTGGGGCACGTACGGGTTCACGTCGCGCGGGTTCGGATCGCCGGGAGATCCGGAGAGGTGGGAAAACGCATCGAACCGAGCACCCGGTGGCATGTCGCGACCCCACCAAATGGATGTGGACCAAGACGGCAACGTGTACGTCGTAAACTTCGACACCGGGCACGTGGACAAGTACGTACCGAAGCCCAACGCGGATCCGAGCAAGCTCGTCGGTCGGAACTTGGGTTATTCCCTCCAGCGTTAGAGCGCGGGGGGTGGCCCAACCCGCGGTCTCGTTGGGCGGCGGGACGGTCTAGGTCTAGGCTGGTGAACTCTTGGCCACGGCGCTGCCTTGGCCTCGTGCCCGGCAGAGGTCGCAAACGTGCAGACGTAGTGGGGGAGGCTCGGGGTCAATAGGCAAGTCGACCTCGGGTCTCCACGACTGCTGGAACAACGCTGGGGCCACGTCGGAGCACCCTGGTGACCCGCCGGCCGAATCCTACCTTGCTTTCCAGCCCGACAATCGGTTGCACCACGTTCTTGGCGAGCGCTCTCGTGTCGGCCAAGCGCGAAACCGTGGCAGCTATGAGATCGGACCGCCCTAACGGGGACGCTTTACATGTTCGTGGAAGAGATACTACGGTTCGCCGCAGCATGTCCTGGCAGGGCACGGTTCATTGGGGCACCACCCTAGATCTGCTCATAGGCAGCCTACCCGGTACCGTGGTCGGCATCTTCTTGATCTCGTTCCTGCTAGAGCGCCTCGGTGATGCCTTCAATGATTGGTTGAAGCTCGTTATCTGCTTGATACTCGTCGGAAGCGTTCTTGCGACGCAGTTTGCTAGGAGGCGAGAGAGCGCTCTCACCAATAGTGAGCCAAAATCCGGCCGAGGATACGGCGGCATCGTGGCGGGAGCGCTATGCGGAGTTGTCATTGGTGGCACGTCAGTGGGCGGCGGCAGTCTGTTGGTTGTGGTCATGCTCATGTTGTACGACATAGCCCCGGCCAAGATTGTGGGCTCCAGCATCGTCGTTTCCTTTGTGAACCTGAGTCCAGGTTGCCAAGAGGCGCCAGCGAACCAGCACGACCATGTAATCACCAGCGACGAGGGGGTGGAAACGGTGTTGGTGCACCTCCCGATCGAAGCGCCCCAGCAGTTCCACCCCTGTTCGCAAAGCTTCTCGACAAGGGCCAACGGCACAGGATCGAGCGCGGCTCGCGCCGTGGGCGAGATCTAACGCGTGTCAGGTGCGCTCGTTTTCCGGGGCATCGGCCTGGGGTGGACTAACGTCCTCGGCGACCTGGGCCTTCAAGCGCTTCTTCTCTTCCTTTTGCTCACGCTTCTTTTGCTTCTTCAACTCTTTCTGATGCTTCTGGAATCCGTAGTTTGGTCGTTTAGCCAATGTGTGCCTCCCCGAAGATTGGCTGCAGGATCATGACATCTGCTGGATGATACCCCGCTGATGCCGAAAAGCGTCACGGACCTCTTGGCACCGCTCCACGCTCGGGGTTTGCGCGGGCCCGAGCTGGCTCGACGGATGGCCATGCTGCGCAGCGGCCTGCATGTTGGTGTGTAGGAGATCAGCGGACTGCTTCTGGCATTCTGGCCGGTCTCTCGCTGTCCCCGCCCTGAGACCAGCCTTCCATCGAGGGTTAGCATGAGCCTGGATCACATATTCGTAGACGTGGACCGATACATCGGGGCCCTGTTCGCTCCGGAGGATGGAGCGCTCGCTGGGGTGGAGAAGGCACTGATCGAAGCGGGCATGCCACAAATCAGCGTCACTCCAACCGAGGGCAAGCTGCTGCATGTGTTGGTGCTGCTTTGTAAGGCGACCCGTATCCTGGAGATCGGAACTCTGGGCGCATACAGCACGATCTGGATGGCTCGTGCCCTTCCAGCCACGGGTGCGTTGATCTCCATCGAGGCAGATCCGGATTACGCGAGAGTTGCACGTAGCAACTTGGAACGTGCGGGGGTGGGTGATCGTGTGACGGTACGCGTCGGGCGAGGCCTGGACGTGCTCCCACAGCTTGAGGACGAAGGTGCTGGCCCTTTCGACCTGATCTTCATCGACGCAGACAAGCCTCCGTACACCGAGTACTTCGACTGGGCACTTCGCCTATCTCGACGGGGCACAGTGATCGTGGCAGACAACGTAATACGCGAGGGCGAGGTCCTGAATCCGGCCAACACGGACGACATGGTGACAGGCGTGAGGCGCTTCAACGAAACGTTGGCGGCTGAGAAGCGAGTTTCTGCGATCGTGCTCCAGACGGTCGGAGCCAAGGGTCATGACGGCATGGCTCTTGGCGTGGTCCGCTGAACTGAACGGAAGCGGCTCCAGCGCTCATTAGGGATCCTGCCCGACTCCCGCTAGCTTTCTTTCGTCGCCTTGGGCGTCTTTCCGGCACCCTGTCTGGAGCTCGAGTCATGACTCAGTCGTTCTCGCTTGCCCGATACCGCTGTGCCGTGATTACCGATCCGGCTTTGCGAGAGGAGATCCAGGGATATACGGGGAGCGCCGCCGCGACCTCCCGGATCCTGAGCTCCATAGAACGCTTCGGTAGCGATCCTTCGATCGAGCGCTACGAGATGACTCCCCAGGAACAGCGGGTTTCTCGGGCCGGGGCCGGGGTCACCTGGACGGTTCGGGCGGTCCGACTCGTCGCTGGTTTATAGCAACAGACCCCCTTCCGAGAGGAGGGGAGTTGCGGATCTTGCTTCCAGCCGCTACGCTTTGCACGGCGAAAAAGCTCCGCCTCGGCCGGAGACCGGTGACGAAAATGGACCTGGGCGCTTCGCCCGGGTCTTTTTCTTGCCCGCCAGCAAATGGTGAATCGAAAGGTACGGAGATACCGGACCCCGAGAGCACCAGTACAGCAAGAAGGGGACGTTATCATGCGTACCACCGGGACCGTAAAGTGGTTCAACGACAGCAAGGGCTTCGGCTTCATCACGCCCGAGGACGGAAGCAAGGACTGTTTCGTCCATCACTCGTCCATCCAAGGTGAAGGCTTCAAGAGCCTGGATGAAGGCGCCCGAGTCGAGTTCGACATAGTGCAGGGTCAGAAGGGTCCTGCCGCCGAGAACGTGGCCAGGCTTTAGCCGACCCGAGAGGGGCCGTCCGGGTGCACGCCCGGGCGGCCCGCTTCGGATCAGCGCCCCCGTTGCACCATCCCCTCAGTGTGCCCGACACCGTTGCAACAATCCATCACCTACAGCCGTCGTGGGCCACCCGTGTTCCGCCACCGACTCGCTAAGCCATTTACTGGGCCGCAGTTGTGGTGCCGGGGGTTGGGTTCTCCGCGCCGGCACGGCCCTGGCAACCAAACTCGCGTCGCTTCCACGAAAACACGCCGGTTCGCGGAACGAGGGGACACTCCGCTGCGGGGAGGAGCACCAGGTTCGTGACCCGAGCCCCATACTCCAATGCCAGGCTCGATGACTATTTACCGCTGGTAGGCGCCGACACGGTCGACCGGATCCGCGACAGATCCGCTTCTCTGCGCGGCGCGCGGGTGCTGCATCTGAGCGCGACGGCGGTCGGCGGCGGTGTCGCCGAGATGCTTCTGAGCCTGATTCCCTTGATGCGAGATGTGGGGATCAAAGCCGATTGGTACGTCCCACGGTTGGACAACTCGTTCTACGACGTCACGAAGACCTTCCACAATGCGCTCCAGGGAAAGAAGGTCCGATGGTCACCCCGGTTCATGGAGGTTTATGACGCGACCAACAGCGACATAGCGCGTGGCCTGGCCCGGCACATCGATCGCTATGACGTCGTTGTCGTGCACGACCCTCAGCCGCTCGCGGTACGCTCACACTTCAACGGTTCGGCACGATGGATGTGGCGCTGTCATATCGACCTTACGGAGCCGCACGCGCGGACATGGAATGCGCTCGCTCCGTACCTGGATGACTATGACCTCGCGGTGTTCTCTACCAGAGAGTATGTGCCGAGTGGTCTGACGACGAGAACGGCAACGGCTCTTCCGTGCATAGATCCGTTCCGACCCAAGAACGCAACGCTACAGGCTGGGGCCGTTTCCACCGTCCTAAGGAAGTACGGAGTCGACACCCAAAGACCGTACATGCTTCAGGTTTCCAGGTTCGATCCTTGGAAAGATCCCCTGGGGGTGTTGGAAGCCTATCGGCGCGTCAAAGCACGCATACCGGGAATCCAGCTGGTGTATATGGCGTCGATGGCGAACGATGATCCTGAGGGAGCTGTCGTTTACAGGCGCGTGCACCGAGCCGCAGGTAACGATCCCGACGCGCATCTGCTTGCGCTCAACGTGCCGCTTAAGGAAGTGAACGCGAATGCCCACGAGGTCAACGCGTTTCAACGAGGTGCCCATGTCGTTCTGCAGAAGTCGCTGCGGGAGGGCTTCGGGTTGACCGTGGCCGAGGCCTTGTGGAAGCGTAGAGCGGTCGTTGCCGGGGACGTGGGCGGTATCCGGTATCAGGTCCGGGACGGTTGGAACGGCTTCCTGGTGGATAGCGTCGCGAAGTGCGCCGATCGTGTGACACATTTGCTCGAGAACAGGGATAACGCTCGCCGGCTAGGCCGGCGCGGCCGCGAAAAAGTCCGGCGCGAGTTTCTGTTCCCGAGGCTTCTGGAACAGTACGTGGACTGGTTCACGCCCTGGCTTGCTCGTAACTAGGCCGTACCTGGCCCACAAAATCGACAGGTAACTGTGCGGCATCTGGGCCAGGTACCTGGCCCCTACCGTCTGTATCTGGCGTCCGTATCGGCGTGCGTCGAGAACGGATCCGCGAAGCAAAACCTCTCGCTATGAGGGGGTCGTCACGGTGCTGCCGGGCGCGGCCGTTCCCTTCCCCTCGATGACCAGAACCACCCGCCGATTCTTGACGCCGGACTCACCTGGACCCCGCTCTACGTTCATGAGCCGAGCGGTATCCTCTCCGTAGCTCACAGCGCGCAGTTGTTCCCTGTGCAGGCCACCCTGCTCGGTGAGATGGTCCAGCACGGCCTCGGCCCGGCTCATGCCGAGTCTGCGGTTGTATTCCGCGCTGCCGGCCGGATCAGTGAATCCCTCTGCGGTGATCAACACGTCGGGGTAATAGCCCTTGACGATGGTCGCGAACCGATCGAGCACCGCACGGTCGTTCGGCCGGACGGATGCATCGTCGAAGTCGAAGAACACCGGGACGTTGAAACGAATTGCCGTTTCCATCCTCTGGACGGTGACGTCGAAGGTCTCGCTCAGCAGATCGAGCTGCTCAGCGAGCGTTCCCAGGCGGGCGTCCAGGCCGTCGACTCGCGTGCCAAGGTCGCTCGCGACCATCCGGTCTCCCTCCTGATATTCGCTCTTGATCTCCTCGCGCAGCCTCGCCAGCTCCGTACTCAGTTCATCGTGCTTCACGTGGGCGCAGCCTGCGATAAGCACAAGGGACAAGGTGGAGAAACCCACGAGTGCCCTGCGCGCCTTCGAAGAAGTCATGACGATCATGGTAGTGCTCCCGACGTAGGTGATGAGTTTCGGTCAGGAGGATAGCAAGAGCCGTTCCACGTCATGCGGGAGAACGGTTTTCGGCCCCTGGATGGTAGCCGGCGTTGACCGGCCTCTGGGGGCTGTCGGGGACGGTTTTGTACGCGGTGGGGGGCTGCGCCTGGCCCCGGTCTTCGGGCCGTGGTAATGCCCGGACGCTCTGAACCGTCGGAAGGTTGCCGTCGCCGCGCTGGCGAGATTCGGTCCTCGCTGAGGGCGTGTTCGACGCCGATCGCCGCGCACTCTCGAAGGCGGCGGGCTACCAGGCGGAGAAGAGATTCTTTGTGGCACTGCCCAGCTCCCCCATGTAACCGCTGAGCTCAGACGCGATGTCGGCGTATTGCTTGAGCTTCTGGTCCCACGAGCCGCCACCCGCGACCGACGCGAGGTCCCCCTCGTTCAGCTCCCTCCCTCGCGTCGAGAGGAGGGCGGCGCGCGCAATGAGCGCTTCCTCGGCCGTGAACACATAGCCCTTCCGCGCTCCGATCTCGGCCATCGCTTCTGCGGCCTCCTCCCTTTCCTTACCCCGTGAAGCGGCTTCCACGGCACCCCGGAGGACGCTGTCATCCCGCAGTGCCTTCAGGAACCCGATGATGCCTTCGACGCTCATGTGGCCGTCCTCGTCAGGCGTAGGTGCTCGACTCACCACCCCCTGGGATACGGAATCGGAACGGGGGAGGCCAGCGGTGATGGGGTCTTGCAGACGTCCGGGAACGAGAACCCGGCACCCCCCGCGACGGAATCCATATCGGAGTCAGTCAGCTCCTCGCCGCCGGAAGACAGCAGTACCGCTTGAAGGTCCTCCAACCGACACTCGAAGCCCATCCTTCTCGCCATCTCGACGACGGCCTCTTCGTGGGGGGCCGCCGACAGACGGGCGTACAGCGCTGGATCGTCGATCGTCTTCTGATAAAACTGCTCGGCCCCAACGACTCCTCTGAGCTCCTCGATCGTGAATTCGAGACCTGCTCGAGCTCCCTCCTCCACATAGCTGTCGGGGGTCGGGTTCGGCTCCAGCCTGGCCCGGAGCTCGGAGTCCGACCTGACCTGGAAGAGGAAACGTGCGGCAGCCTTTCTGCTCACCAAGCTACTCCAGTAGAAAAATGTCTGGGGTCTCATGCCCCCAGGCGGTGAACCGATCGGCGTCCCGTATCTGGCCGCCGACTACTTGCCTTCGTACTTGAACGAGACCTTCACCTTCGCCCGATAGTGCTCGATCTTGCCGTTCTTGAGCTGAACATCGAGTTGCGAGATTTCCGCCACCCGTAGATCGCGCAGGGACCTCGCTGCGCGCGTGATGGCCGCGGCCGCCGCCTTCTCCCAGGACTCCGTGCTGGTCCCGACCAGCTCGATGACCTTGTATACGTTCTCCGCCATTCGATCCTCCTCGCTGTTCAGGTTGGCTCATTGCTCGACCGACGGTGAACCTGCGCGGCTGACACAGCCGAGGTCAACCTCGTGATGTCTTAGAACGCCCACCACAGTCGGGTCCCTATCACGCGCCCGTCCCCGTCGGACGCGTCCCGCTGGAACTGCTGATACGCCGACAGCAGGAGACCCGCGTTGCGCACCAGGCGATATCCGAGGGAGACCTCGATACGCGTGACGTCACGGTCCCAGTCCTCTGCCTGGCTTTCCGGCTCACCGGCGCGCGCGAGCGGGCGGAAGTCGATGTGGCCCAGCCGACCGGCCGCGAACACGCCAGCTACGATGTCACGCTGGATCTCGAGGTGGTAGACGCGTTCCGTGGGCTTCTCGGCGATGTTGGGTACCGCCCACCGATCGAGCATGACTTCAGCTCGCAGCATCGTCGCGCCTCGGGCGAAGGCGACGTCCGCGGCGACGATCTCCTGATCGAACGCGCGGAAGCCCTCGGGTGACGCTTCGGGCACCGTGAACTCCTCCATCCAGGGACCTTTGCTCCACGACGCGCCGAGCTCGAGGTCGATGGTGGGACGGGTGCGCGCGGCGACGATCCAGGTAGGATTGTCCAAGCGGTCCAACTTGAGCCACGCGTCGGGCGCGCTCGACGGCGCGCTGTTCATGGCCGCGACCCGGAGGTCGATGCCCGCCAGCTGCGTGAATGCCATCCCACCCCACTGGTACGGCACGTCCCACACCGGCGGTACGCCAGTACGGCGGAAATTCTCCGCGTCATCCTTCCAGTCGAGCAGGACGGCCTCGTCCCCGGGGGCGACGACCCGGCTGATCACGGTGCGGTAGTCGTAGCCAAGGGGCGGCCTCACGAACGGGTCCACCACGCTGAGGTGTCGCAACGGATACGATCCGAATGGCGACGCGAACACGCCCGCCTGCACCCACCGGGTACCGTCCCGGTTTCCGACGCGCACGAACGCCTGTTCGACCCGCGCCCGCCCCTTGCCGTCTGTAGGGGACTCGCCCCGGTCGGCTCGCAGCTCGACCAACGAGTAGACGTGGTCTCCCAGGAAGATGTCCGCGAAGAGGCGTAACCGATGCGCCACGAGCGCTCCACTCGTGCTCGTCAGGGGCTCGTCGCCGTGGCATTCCGAGCAGTCTTCGGGCGACGATGAGAGGACATCGGCACCACCCTCGAGGCTCACCAGGCCGGACCACCCGTTGGTCGTGTGGATGCCCTCGACGTCCAGCTGCCCCGAGAGCGTCACCTGCACCGCGCCCGATCGGGACAGATACTCGATCGCTGCCCGGGACAGGGTGGGCCATTCCCCGGACTGGCCGGAAGCCGGGCCGGGCAGGGCCGCCACGGCGGCCAGGCAGGCGAGCCTGATCAGGCTCCTGCGGGCGCTCGGAGCGCGCGTCATGTCCTCAACGTCCCAGCGTCGGCGCGACCCGTACCGTGCCACCTCCCGTGACCGAGACGGGCAGCTCAACGGTTCCGTGGTCGGGGTGGTATGTCATCAGCGTGTAGCGCCCCGGCGGTACCCCTATGATCCGGAACGCTCCTACATCGGACGCGACCGCAGCGAAGCCATGGTCGGTCACCACGATGACGGCGCGCATGAACTCGTGGATCTCGCAGTAGACCTCCACCACCCCGGCGCGGTCGAGCGTGACCTCTCGGGAATCGCCCGGCGCGTACCGGCCAAGGTCGAAACGGGGCCCCGAGTACGAGTAGACGTTGTGGTAGAACGGGTCGTTGTTCGGGAACCGGACCACCGTGCCGGTCCGCACCGCCAGCGCGGCGGGCTCGAAGAGCTTCCCCGACTGCCCGATCGTGACGGTCTGGTGGTCTGCGGTGGCGAGCAGGTCGCCGACCAGCCAGACGACCGCGGGAACCGTCTGAAGCCGCGCCGTGGACGCACCCGACCCCGGATAGCGCGACGCCCACTTCCTGGTGGGGGTGTCGGACAGCTCGATCGTTCCCTCAATGGTTCCGACACCCTGGGCACACGCGGGACCGGTCGTTCCCAAGAGCCAGAACAGGGCGAGCGAGACGGTGGTCGTTTTCACGGGCTGGGAGCTTCGCGCATCTCCCGAACCGCTGCAACCCTGTTGCCCGGTGGGGTCAGCACTGGCACGGCATCGCCGCTTTCCCCAACTTGAGTGCTTGGCGTTCGGGACCGCCTCTTACCGTTGAGTTGCCCGACTGCGTCACTTGCATGAGGAGGAAGCATGGGGTTGAAGCGCAAATGAGGCGCTGAGCGGCCGACTCTGGCCATTCACGGGTTCGAAGGCCCCTCGCTCGGCAGGAGCGGGGGGCCTTCTGTTCTGGTCCCGGGGCGACCTCCGACGCGCTGGTGAGGTGGCGAAACTTCGCTGATTCTGAAATCTACGCTCTCGGGAATTGATCCCTCGGAGGGGCCGTGCGATCTTCCAGAGTTCAGCGCCGCCCGGCACCGAGAACCTACCGTTCCCGCCAGGGACGACGATGACTCTCACTCCCGAGAACCTGCGCTACATCCTCGGCCTCAAGGTGAAGGCCCTGCGGCAGCGTCGAGGCGTGTCCCTCACCGAGCTCGCCGCGCAGTCTGGGCTCTCGGTGTCGTATCTGAGCGAGATCGAGAACGGGCGGAAGTTTCCGACACCCGAAAAGCTGATCCAGCTCGCCGACACGTTCGAGATCGGCTACGAAGAGCTGGTTTCCCCGCAGCTCAGCGGCGAGCTCGACCCTCTCGCGGTGTTCTTCCGGTCCGAGTTCGTAACGGAGTTCCCGTTCGGCCTTTTCGGGCTCCAAGCGGGAGATCTGCTCGGCCTCGTCAAACATGATCCGGCGAAGGCCGCGGCGTTCGTGCAGACGTTTCTCGAGATCGGCCGGTCCTACGACATGCAGGTGGAGCAATTTCTGCTCGCTTCACTCCGTACTTATCAGCGGCTGCACGCGAACTACTTCCCGGAGCTCGAAGAAGCGGCTCGCGAGTTCCGGTTGGCGAGGGGTTGGTCGTCTGGGGGCACGCAGGCGGAGGGTCTGCGCGAGTGGCTAGAGGATGATCTCGGCTACGTCATCGTTGACGACGTGCTGCCCAGCCTGCCGGAGCTCGCGAACCTCCGCTCCGTCTTCTTGCCGGGAGATCCGCCCCGCCTTCTCGTAAACCCTCAGCTCGCGCCCTCGCAGCGCGCGTTCATCTACGGACGGGAAATCGGATTTCGCGAGCTGCAGCTCGATCAACGCGAGAGAACACCCACCTGGTTGCGCGTGGAGTCATTTGAACAGGTGCTGAGCGACTTCAAGGCGTCGTACTTCTCCGGAGCGCTAATGGTCGACGGTGACGTGCTCGCAAACGCCCTTGCCGAGTTTTTGAGCCATGAGACATGGGATTCGGAGGCGTACACGAAGCTGATGAGGGACTTCGGCGCGACGCCCGAGCTGTTCGCGTATCGGGTGAGTCAGGTTCTGCCGGGACGGCTCGGACTCGACAAGCTCTACTTCATGCGGTTCCATCATCTTGTGGGCACGGATCAATACGAGATGAACAAGATGCTGAACCTGACCGGCATGGCGGTACCCAGGGGCGTAGGGCTCACCGAGCACTATTGCCGGCGCTGGGTGACGACGCGCGCGCTCAAGGAGCTCGACGAGCGGCTGGAGGCTGGTGAGGGGAGGAGCCACTTCCGGGACGTTGCCCCCCTGGTTAGAGCCGAACGTGTCCAGTTCGTACAGGAGGGCGCGGAGTTCTTCGTGATCACGGTGGCTCTGCCCCTGCGCGAGCCCAACAAGACTTCTTCCATCACGCTCGGCTTCTTGATCGACGAGAGCTTCAAGCGGGTCGCCAAGTTCTGGGACGACCCTTCCCTCAAGCGGACGCAGGTCGGGCTCACCTGTGAGCGCTGCCCGATTCCGGCTGAGGGGTGCGAGCTCCGTCGGGTGGGACCGGTGTTTCAGGAGCGCGCTCTCAGGCAGGAGCGGCAGGCGGAGGCGCTCCGGCGCCTTCGCGAGGAGGGAGTCGAGGCCGCGATTGGCGGTCGGTAGCTTCCTCTGGGTGGGGGTTTCGCCCCGCATATTGCAGGAGCTGCGGGGGCTGGACACGGCGACGGCCCGCCCTTACCGTTGCCGCCTCCCGCTCGAAACTTCCATCCGCACTACGTCCGATGCGAATCGTCCTGAAGGTCGTCGGCGCGTTCCTCCTGCTGGTCGTGCTGTCCGTCGGTGGCTTCTACGCATGGGCCAGCATCGCCAGTGGCCGGTCCCTCGCCCGCACGATCGGCACCCATACGGTGGGTTTTCCCATCCCGTTCCCGTTCGACTCCGTTGAAGTCGCGGAGGTGGAGGCGAGCGAGGAAGCGGCGGTGAGGCTCGCGCTCGACCGGGCGCGCGAGCGGGGTAGCCACCTGGTAGCTGCGCGCTATGGATGCGGAGAGTGCCACGGGGAAGACCTGAGCGGCGGGGTCATGATCGACGCGCCCGTGATCGGACGCCTGTTCGGACCCAACCTCACAGGAGGGCGCGGGAGCAGGGTGGCAGAGTTCGCCGCGGCCGATTGGGACCGGATCGTGCGCCATGGCGTTCTACCGGATGGCAGGCCGGCCACCATGCCAGCCGAGGACTTCCAGCGCATGTCGGACCAGGAGCTGTCCGACATCGTCGTCTATATCCGCTCGCTGCCAGCCGTGGATAACGAGGTGGCGCCCTCGACCCTGGGGCCGATGGGGAAGGTGCTCATGGCCACCGGACAGCTCACGCTTTCGGCGGATGAGATCGGAGAGCACGACCTCCCTCACCCGCTACTGCCGCCCGTGGCCGAACCATCGGTTGAGTTCGGCGGTCACCTGGCCGCCACCTGCACCGGCTGCCACGGCGCGGATCTCGTTGGTGGGCCCATCGTCGGCGGCGACCCCAGTTGGCCGCCGGCGCGGAACCTCACGCCGCACCCCACTGGCCTTGCGGGTTGGACCTACGAGCAGTTCGTGACGGCCATGCGGGAGGCCCGGCGTCCGGACGGGAACAGTCTCCGAGTGCCGATGACGATGATAGCGCCCTACGCCCAGAGGATGACTGACGTCGAACTCGAAGCGCTCTGGACCTATCTGCGGTCGCTACCGCCAGTCGCGTCGGAGGGGTGAGCGGTCGACCGGCGCATGGCAGACTCCTCCGACCGCCTCGTGCGCGCTATCCGCGAGCTCGACCGCATCAACGCGGAGGACCCGCGCTCGGAGGAGATCGACGGCCGATCCGAGCCCAGGGAGCTGCTGTACGCGCGGCGTATGTCCGAGACTCTGGCGAACTTCGCACCGGATGCTTCCGAGGAGCTCCAACTCGCGGTGCGCGCCCAGCACATCGCACGGTGGAGAATCCTGCGCTCCCGTTATCCCGATGGGCGTGCCGGCTACCGAAAGTGGCGGACCGAGCTGATGACCTATCACGCTCATCTGGCCGCCGACGTTCTGAGCGAGGCCGGCTACGACGAGCACGAGGTGACCCGAGTGGGCCAGCTACTGCGGAAGGAGGGGCTCAAGCGTGATCCCGAGGTTCAGACGCTCGAAGACGTTGCCTGCCTGGTCTTTCTGCGGTACTATCTGGGTGGGTTCGCCGCCGAGCACGACGACGACAAGCTGGTCGAGATTCTCCGCAAGACGTGGCGCAAGATGAGCGCACCCGGCCGGGCGGCGGCAGCTGAGCTCGATCTGGGCGAGCGCGAAGCGCGCCTGCTCGCGCGGGCGCTGGGGTAGTACAGTGGCCAATCCGAGCGCTTCACGGCATCACATGTGTTCGATCCCATCCTTTCGAGGGCTTTCGTCCGGGCTCTTGAAGCCTCCACCCTTTCCTGCGAGGCCCCATGCTGAGAGCACTGATCCATCTCCGGTTGCTAGGCGGTTCGACTGGTCTCGTGCTGGTCACTCTGTTCCTGGCGGGCTGCACGGCGAGCGACGCTACGCCCGAGCTCGGACCCGTAACCGTCTACGAGGGCGCTCGCGTGATCGTGGGTGACGGTAGCACGCCGATCGAAGACGGCGCGATCGTCGTGCAGGGTGATCGCTTCTTGGCGATTGGACGGCGCGGGCAGATCGAAGTCCCCGACGGTGCGGCCCGCGTGGATCTGACGGGAAGAACCGTGATCCCGGCGCTGATAAACACGCACATGCATGCGCCTGTGGGCCGCGAGGCGCTCGTGTCGTTCCTCGAGCATAATGCATACTGGGGGGTGGGCACCGTAGTCAGCCTGGGCACGGACTCGAGCACGACGTCATTCGAGGTCCGCGACGAGGTCGTTCCCAATGCTGCGCGCTTTCTGACTGCTGGCAGCGGTATTACGCGCCCCGAGCCGGGTCGATCGGAGGTGCCCTACTGGGTGAGCACCGAAGCCGAAGCGCGTGCTGCCGTCGAGGAGCTCGCCGCCAGGCGGGTGGATCTGGTGAAGATCTGGGTTGATGACCGGAACGGTCAGTACGAAAAGCTGACCCCGGAGCTGTACGGTGCGATTATCGACGAAGCGCATCGCCGGGAACTGCGTGTCACCGCCCACATCTTTTCGCTGGACGATGCGAAGGGTCTGCTCCGAGCAGGGGTAGACGCGTTCGCACACAGCGTCCGCGACCGGGACGTCGACGACGAATTCGTGGCGCTTTTCCAGGAGCGGAGCCGGTCGTTCCTGGTCCCGAACCTGCCGGACCGGGGCGTGGCGACCGACCTGAGCTGGGTGGCCGCGACGGTCCCCGCGGACCGGCTGACCGAGCTCCAGTCCGGTGCGACCGACCGGCCGGCCGCCCAGGCGACGTTCGGAATCCAGGCGCGCAACCTGGCGCGCTTGAGCGAAGCGGGTGTGCGCATTGCATTCGGAACGGACGGATCAGTGCCGTGGCGGGCGCATACTGAGCTCGAGGACATGGTGGCGGCCGGTATGACACCCGCCCAGGCGATCGTAGCCGCCACAAGCAATTCAGCTGAACTGCTGCGCTTGAGCGACGCCGGGACGATCGCCGCAAACATGAGAGCGGACTTCGTCGTGCTCGAAGCGAACCCGATAGGGGACATCACCAACACGCGTCGGATCGTGTCGGTCCATCTGAGGGGTGTGGAGGTCGATCGGCCGGGTATCAGTGCACGTATGACGGCACCGGGCTCGGCCTCCGGCGCGGCGCTCTGAACCCCGCGACGTCCCGGGTAGGGCCGCCGCCGGGCTCGCTACGGAGATTGCACCCCGGACCGGCGTTTCCTTCCTCAAACATCAGGCAAACGCGGGCTTGGACGAGCGCGTCGTCGCTCGACTGAAGCTGCTTGCCGCGGCCCTCCTGTTCAGCACGGGCGGTGCGGCAATCAAGGCGGCCACCCTCGACAGTTGGCAAGTGGCCGGCTTTCGGTCGGGGGTGGCGGCTCTCACGATCGCGGCGATCGTTCCCGTGGCGCGCCGAGGATGGAACGCCCGCGTGGCGATGGTCGGCCTCGCGTTTGCAGCCACCATGATCGGCTTCGTAGTCGCCAACAAGCTCACCACCGCCGCCAACTCGATCTTCCTTCAATCCACCGCACCGTTCTATATCCTGCTCGCCAGTCCCTGGCTGCTTCGTGAGCGAGTGCGTGGGCGCGATGTCCTCTTGATGGCTGTCGTCGGCGTGGGCCTCCTTCCCTTCCTGCTCGGCACGGAGGCTGCGAGCGCCACCGCACCCGACCCGCTGCGCGGCAACCTGGTGGCGATGGCGTGCGGCGTGAGCTGGGCGTGCACGGTGATGGGCGTGCGCTGGCTGGCGAGCAGTTCGTCCTCGGGCGGGGGAGCGCATGCGACCGTGCTAGTCGGGAATCTGATGGCGTGCGCGGTCTGTCTTCCGTTGGCGCTCCCCGTCGAAACGGCCACCATGGGCGACTGGACCGTGATCGTCTACCTCGGTGTCTTTCAGATCGGCGTAGCCTACCTGTTCCTCTTGAGCGCGGTGCGCCACGTGCCCGCCCTGGAGGCTTCGATCATCCTTCTGGCCGAGCCGGCACTCACTCCACTGTGGGCGTGGCTCATGCACGGAGAGCGTCCAGGCGGCTGGGCGCTGATCGGGGGGGGGGTCATCCTGACTGCGACCTTGGCCAGGACGCTCTGGGATCCCTCGCTTGCCCCCGACCCGGTCCGCTCCTAGGCTCGGATCGGAGTCCGAGGTACCGGGGCACGGCGCGGGCAGGCGCCTTCATCCCGGCTCATCGTCGTGCGAGATTCCCGTTATGTCCGCGTTCCACGCCCGTCTAACCGTCGCTCTCGCCGCCGCCACGCTCTGGGCGTCGGCGGCCACGGCCCAAGCGCCGACGGTCCCGCTCCAGCATCCGCGTGTGCGCCAGGCGCTCGACTCCATCCGCGCGTGGCAGGCGTGGACGCTCCGGCAGCAGATCGAGCTCACCGAGATCGAGGCCCCGCCCTTCAAGGAGGCAAGGCGGGCGGAAGAGTTCCGGCGGCGGTTGGTCGCCCTGGGGTACCAGGACGCTCGGATCGACGCCGAGGGGAACGTGATCGCCGAGCGCTCCGGCGAGCCCGGTGGTCCCGTGATCGTGATCTCCGGTCATCTGGACACGGTCTTTCCCGAAGGGACGGACGTTCGGGTGAATCGTGTAGGAAACCGCCTTTCCGCGCCTGGAATCGCGGACGACGGTCGCGGCCTCGCGGTCGTCCTCACCGTGGCCCGTGCCCTTCGAGCGGTCGAGCTTCAGACGGGCGGCACGGTCGTTTTCGTCGGCACGGTCGGCGAGGAGGGCCAGGGCGACCTGCGGGGGGTCCGTCACCTGTTCGGAGAGGAGATGCGGGACCGGGTCGACTTCTTCATCTCCGTGGATGGCACCGGCTTCGGGATCACTACGGCCGCGGTCGGCAGCATCCGCTACCGAGTTTCCTATCACGGTCCCGGGGGCCACAGCTATGCGTCGTTCGGGATGCCCAACCCGATGCACGCGCTGGGTCGGGCGATCGCGGCGATGGCCGACATGGAGGTGCCAGCCGCTCCGAGGACGACGTTCAGCGTGAGCGTGGCCAGCGGAGGCACGTCGGTGAACTCGATCCCGATGGAGGCGGTGATGGAGATCGACATGAGGTCCGAGGACCCCGGCCAGCTTGCTCATCTGGACCAACGGGTGCGGGGCGCGCTGGAGGCCGCTCTGGTGGCCGAGAAGACGCGCTGGCCCCGCTCCACCGTCCCGCTTTCGCTGGCGATCGACACGATCGGGATTCGGCCGGGAGGCAGACAGCCGGATCCGGCGGTGATCGTAGATGCGGCGCTCGCCGCCGCGAGTGCGCTCGGTGTCACGTCGGGGCAGGTGGCCTCGAGCACGGATGCTAACCTTCCTATCAGTCTTGGCATCCCTGCGATCACCATCGACGGAGGCGGGCGCGGCGGAGGCGCCCATGCGGTCGACGAGTGGTACGAGGAGACTGCCGACTCGTTCAAGGGTCCGCAGTGGGCCCTGCTGATCGCCGCGACCCTGGCCGGGGTCAAGTAGTGGTCGACGCCGCACGGGGCTGAAGCGCGATGCGTCCAAGGCATCGTGCACTCGCGGCCGTCGCTGCCTCGTGCGCGTTTGGGTGGATCGCATCCTGTGCGCCTGATAGACCCGATGGAAGCGGCTCGGCGGGCGTCGCGATCGTTGTCCGCTCCCCGACGCCCTGGACCCGATCGGAACTCGGCGATGGTCCCGACGTGGTGGAGCTGACCGTCGAGCGGATCCTGCAGGATTACGCCGAGGGTCGGTACGCGGCCGTGGATCTGGTGCAGGTTTACCTCGAACGCATCGCGCGGTACGAGCCGCTCTACAACGCATTCGTCTCGATGAACCCGTCCGCGCTCGTTCTCGCCGCGGAGCTCGACGCGGAATATGCGCGTTCGGGTCCACGCGGTCCGCTCCATGGCGTGCCCGTGGTGATCAAGGACAACCTCGACCATGCCGGGCTGGTGACCACGGTGGGATACGAGGGGTTCAGCAGCGCCACCGGCGGAGTCGATCTACTTCCCGAGCGCGACGCGACCGCGGTGGCCCGCCTCCGCGAGGCCGGTGCGATCGTGCTGGGCAAGACCAACCTGCCGGACTTCGCGGTCGATGGTACCCGTACGAGAAGCACGGTGGCAGGCACCACGCGGAACGCCTGGGATATCGACCGTGCGCCCGGCGGCTCGAGTGGGGGCACGGCCACCGCGGTCAACGCGAGCTTCGCGGTCCTCGGACTGGGAACCGAGACGGGTGGTTCGATCCAGAATCCCGCCGCAGCTCAGGGATTGGTCGGCGTGAAGCCGACCTTCGGGTTGGTGCCACTGGAGGGCGTCTTCCCGATCGACGCGACGTACCGTGATGTGGTGGGACCCATCGCGCGGACCGTGTGGGACGCGGCCGTGACGCTCCAGGTGATCGCAGGTCAGAGCCCGGGCGCCTATACCGACGCGCTGCGCACGGATGCGCTCCGGGGGCGGCGGTTCGGACTGATCGGCACGGGTTGGCGCGAGCAGTTTCTGCCCTTGGAGGCCGAAACGGAGCAGCTCTACGCCCAGGCGGTGGCCTCGCTCCGCGCGCAGGGCGCTGAAGTGGTCGAGGGTCCGTTCCAGGACACGGGGTGGCGCAAGCTCTACGCAGAGCGCCGGAACGCACCCGGGGTGGGCGCCCGCGACGTGCGCGCGTACTTGGAGGGTTTGGGGCCGGGCGCGGCCTTCCACAGCATAGAGGAGTGGGAGGAGCTCACGGGGCGGCGGTTCCGGAACAGGGAAGCTGCTTCGAACGCGCGTGACCGAGCGGACAAGTTCGGCAGGTGGCAGCAAGACATGCGAGCGCTCTTTCGAAGGGTGCTCGCCGACCACGATCTGGACGGGCTCTTCTTCCCTCAGGCTGGCGGCCCGATTCGGCCGCTCGTCGAGGACCCGGCACGCCCCGAGTTCAGTCCGAACAACCACCCCGAGCTGCCCAGCAACATCGTCGATGACGTCGGCCTGCCCGTGGTCACGGTCCCGTTCGGTCGCTACGCCGACGGAATGCCTTTCGTGCTGGCCTTCATCGGCGACCTGTGGACGGACAGCGACCTGCTTGGCTATGCGTACGACCTGGAACAGGCGACGCGGAGTCGTCGGGCCCCCTCGCTGGTTACCGACACGATCCGCTGAAGAAGGGGAGCGCCCACGACCAAGTTAGACATGAGCTTACGGTTCGAGGGTTATGGGGTGGCACGGCCCCTTCTCCGTTGTTAGCGCTCCTCGACGTAGCTTGGGCTATGCCTTCGTCGCGCTGCCTAGGATGAGGGGCCGTGGCACCCATAACGCAGTGCGCTCCCCTTTTTCAGCGACCTGCCAGGGGGTTCACTTCTTCCGCTCGCAGCGCAGGGCCAGGGGGTTACCATCGGGATCACGGAAGAAAGCCATCCACAGGTCGTACGTGCCCATGTCCGCGATAGAGTGCGGCGTCTCGATGAACTCGACGCCGCGGCCCACAAGGGTTCGGTGGGCCACATCGATGTCGTCCACCTCGAAGTAGATCACGGAGCCGGGACGGTCGAAGTCCCTCACGGGGAGGGAGAGCATCAACCAGACTCCCTCGCAGTCGAAGAACGCGATCCGGTCGGGTATCTCGAAGAGGAAGCGCATGCCGAGCCGGTCACGATAGAACGTCACCGCAGCTGGGAGATCACGCACAACCAGGGCGACCTGTCGGATGCATGAGAGCCCGAAAGGCGCGGAGTCCGTCATCGATCGTGTCTCCGGTTGACCTGCGCCACCGTCAGGACGCGCCGCACAGGACGCGACGAGCGACCACCGGCACGGGAGCGCGCAGGGCCGGCGACTCGCCGGGACGGACCGCGTCGCCCACCGGCCCACCCTGGCCGAACAGGTTCTGACCTCTGCGTTCGAGCGCGAGGACGACGCCGCCACCGCCGGGATAGCCGACCTCGATCGAGTCGGCTCCGGACGGAAGCCAGTAGCCGAACGGGTGATCCTCTCGTTCGGTCGGCGAGGTGGCGGTCAGGGCACGGCGGACGCCTTCGCGACCGGCCAGGGGAGGCCAGCCCGCCTCCAGGGGCCTGTCCTCCAGCACGAGCCCCCAGGGGAGTCCGAGACGGCTGGCCCCCCGACCCCACTCGAACTGGTAGCAGCCGACCGCAGGTACGATCGGCCGAGCCTTCACGAGCGCTCCCGCGCACGCGGCGACGAGCGACGCCATCGCCGCGAGGAGTACGACCTTGGGAACGGCAGCGTGGACGGGAGTCAGGAAGCCGCTCAACCTATTCGCCTCAACGCCGCGGAAGGGTCCGGACCGGACCGAGCAGAGGCTCCTCCCAGCCGACCAGGGCGCGGATGGCGGCTCCGGGCGACGATGCCGGCGGCAGCGCGAAGTCGTCCGCGGATGCGAGGCTCACCCGGTACCTGAGGTCGTCGAGGGACGCGATCGTGACCCGGCTGAGTGGGTTGGTCACTCCAGTGCGCTCGACGAACCCGGTCATCATCTCGGCGTCGAAGGTGGACTCGCGCCAGTGCGCCAGCGCTGTCCCTGGTCCGCCGGTCGCTTCGACCGGTACGTCCCCCACGCCTCCCAGCGAGCGCCACTCCAGCACTGCGTTGGGCCCGGTGAAGGTCGGATCGGAGCCCGCATCGTCCTGGAGGTAGTCGTAGCACCCCGAAGTGCCCGGGGTGCAGCCGTGTCCGTCCCATATCGTGCCGAAGCCGAGAATATGCCCGATCTCGTGAAACACGATGTCGGTCAGCGTCTGCGTGCCGACGTAGGGATCCAGGTCATCCTTGTCCAGTGTGAGCGCTCCGATGGCAGGAATGTTGTCGTCGCGTCGCCCACAGGGGCCGGCCTGGCCCAGCGTGCCGCCGGGACCGTCGATGGAATCTACATTCACCAGGATCAGAAGGTCTTCGATCGAGGCACCGTTGAGGTCCGCGGCGAAGCCCGAGCAGTCACCCGAACCAAACAGGCCGCGCGGAACGGAATCCTCACTGAGGTCCCCTACGATGACCGATTCCCACCTGGCGATCGCGGCAAGCACGTGCGGTTCGACGCCCCCGGGGACGGGTGTAACGTCGAGGCGCGTGATATCGAAGCGGCTCCCGTCCATCGCGACAATGCTGACGGTGAACGTGACGTTGGCCACTCCACCTCCATAGGCCAGAACCGAGAAGGTGAAGGTTCCGGGCACCGTGGGTTGTCCCGAAAAGCTGCCCTCAGCTTCGAGTCTAACTCCGGGTGGAAGGGTGCCGGACGTGAGGACCCATGTGACCGGCGCACCGCTTCCGCCGTTCGCCTCGATCACCGGGCCGTAGGGCAGACCCACGACCCCTGGAGGGAGAAGCCTGGTCCGGACCGTCAGCGCGGGTCCGTCGAAAATGACCGTGATGTTCAGTTCCCGCACCGCCGCCTGGTCATCCCCGCTCCGCACCCGCAGCGTAAACTTGAACGTGCCCACGGTGCTGGCGTACGTGAGGGTCACGCCGGCGACGGCCACGTCCTTCCCCAGGGCGGACAGCTCGCGCCGTTGGTGGCCTACGCGTTCGCAGTTCCGCTCCTCCACTTCATGTTCCAGGCGCTCAACGTCCTACCCGAGGAAGGGCAAGAACGGCGCGAGCTTCTCGTGCTCGGATTCCTCGGATCGTCCGCGCTTCTGCTCCTGGCGTATCAGCGCATTCTCATGCGTGAGAATCGGCGCCTCGAGCACGACCGTGAACTCATGACGGAGCGGGCCGACCGGACGGGTCGCATGGAGGCCCTCGGTCGGCTGGCCGGCGGGGTAGCGCACGACTTCAACAACCTGCTGACGGTGATCCGCGGGCGGACGGAGCTCCTCCTGATCGAGCACGAGGAGGTCGAGCCGCTGCGCGAGGATCTGGAGGCGATCCGTGATGCGACGCGTCGAGGGGAGGGCGTCACGCGCCAGCTTCTCGCGTTCGGCCGCCGCCAAATCCTGCGACCCCAAGTTCTCGACCTCGGCAGGGTTGTGCGTGAGATGGAGCCGCTGCTCAGCAACGCCATTTCCGAGGAGGTACGACTCTCAGTGCAGGTCCTCGACGAGGCTCCTTTGATCGTTGCGGACCAGGGGCAGCTGGAGATGGCGCTCCTCAACCTCGCCGTGAACGCGCGTGAGGCGATGCCGGGAGGCGGACGGCTCGCGGTGATCGTGGATGGAGTCGAGGTGGATGAAGTTACAGCCGCCGACATTCCGGAAGCACAGCGGGGACGAAACGTGCTTCTCATGGTGCAGGACACCGGAAGGGGGATGAACGAAACGTTGCTCGCGAAGATCTTCGAGCCCTTCTTCACCACCAAGCCGTTCGGCACCGGCGCCGGGCTCGGGCTCCCGACCGTGCACGGGTTCGTCCGTCAGAGCGGTGGTGCGATCAAGGTGGAGAGCTCCCCCGGCCGTGGTGCCACGTTCCAGATCTTCTTTCCGCGGGCAGAGCCAGTCGAGGACCATCTCGCGGAAGAGCGGGTGGACGACGGTCCGGATCCCGACGCGGAGCCGGCCCCACCCGAGCCGGCCGGGCTGCACTCCCCACGTGGCGGTGACAGCTAGATTCCAGTCGGACCCCGGTGCGTTCTTGACGATCGATCCCGCGAATACGGTTCTGCGAAGCGTACGACCCCCGGCAGCCGCGCCCGACCGTGGTGATCCGAGGAGCACTCAGAACAGGTCGATCTGGCCCCACGAAGTCGGCACACGGAAACCTGCGGTCGATAGGCTCTTCCGCTCGGCGTGCCGTTCCAGGCCAGCCTTGCGGCGAGCGACTCCGAAGACTTGTCGGATCTGTTCAGCGTATGTGCCCCCGCCGCGGCCACGGTGGCCGAACGTGGAGTCGTAGAGCCTTCCATCGTGAAGGTCTCGCAGCCGATTGAGCACCTTCTTCTTCCGGTCGGGGAAGTGCTGCGCCAGCCAGGTCTCGAAGATCGGTGCGACTGCGTAGGGCAGACGGAGCAGGACGTAGCTCGCAAAGCTTGCGCCCGCCTCCGCCGCCGCATCAAGGATCGCGGGGATCTCGTGGTCGGTGAGACCGGGGACGACCGGTGCGATGTTGACCCCGACCGGTATGCCCGCCCGTGCCAGCGTACGAACGGTGTCGAGTCTCCTCGCGGGTACCGATGTGCGTGGCTCCATCACGAGTTGCAGATCGTTCCGGAGCGTGGTCACCGAGAGTACCGCGGCGACCGCATCGTGCCGGGCGAGTCGGACCAAGAGATCCACGTCCCGTGTGACCAGCTGGTTCTTCGTGATGATTGCGATCGGGTTCACGAATTCGGCGAGCACCTCCACCAACCCCCGAGTGATGCGAAGCCGCCGCTCGAGCGGCTGATAGGGGTCGGTCGCTCCCGACATCATCAACGTCCGTGGCCTCCACCTGGGCGACGAAAGCCGTTTCCTCAGCAGCGCCGGCGCGTCCTCCTTCACCAGGATCCGGGTCTCGAAGTCGAGTCCCGCGCTGAAGCCGAGATACTCGTGGTAGGGCCGCGCGAAGCAATAACAACAGCCGTGCTCGCATCCGCGGTACGGGTTGATGCCGTGCTCGAACGGCACGTCCGGGCTGTTGTTGGTCGACAACACCTCCCGGGTCGCATCCCGGAATATCTGTGTACGTGGGGCGGGGTCCTCCGGATCGGTCCAGTCGGCGCGCTCGACGTGCAGTGCTTCGAATCGGTTCGGCGGGTTGTACGAGGCGCCGCGCCCGTGGATGGGCCGGTGGACGGGAAGGGGTAGGGGCATGTTATTCGGGGTTTATTCGGTAATGTACTACGCCAGGCGCTGGAGCTCCAGCCCCGGGCGCGGCCGGCTGGGGTTTCGCCGCCGCCGGCGCGCTGTGGCACTCAACGTGTGCCTCCGGAACGCGTGCTTCTACCTTTGAATCAAGCGGGGTCAGCCTCCAGGCGGGCACCCGCAGGGCCGCTCCGACGGCCCGCCGGCTCGCCCGGTCAACCGACCGGTGGCTGCGTAGGGGAGAGCTTCTTCCTAGCCGGCGTCACCCTTGTCGCTCCCTGAAAAAGGATTGCGTCGGCCCCGCCTAACGCGTGGGGTCGCGGCGCGTGTCGTCCGTGCCCTGGCCCGGACCCCACAGCGTTTCCGATCGGGCATGGAGCGGCGGAGGTGCTCGACCATGCAGTTCCGGTTCCTGTACCTGAGTCCGACCAGCGGCGAGACCGAGGTCGGGTCGCTCGACGACCTGCGCGTGCTGATCGAGCAAGGTACGGTGGGGGAGATGACCCCCCTGTTCGACGTTCTGACACAGCAGTGGGCGCCTGCCCGGGCCCATGCGGTCTACCGCCTCCTCTGCGACGACGCGCGAATTCCAGTCAAGGAGCAGCCGGGCGCTTCCTCGGGAGAGGCACCGCCTGCTGGCGGAACGGGTGCCGAGAAGGCGCTTCCCGATCTCGGCCTCACCGTGACGAGCCAGGTGCCATCGGCACCGGACACGGATCGGGCGGTTCGCGAGCTATTGAAGGAGCGCGAGCGCGACGCGGAAGATGAGCTCCCTCGCCGTTCGGACCTGCGGACCGATCCAGCGCGTTGGGGACCGCCGGGTAGAGCGGGATCGGCGGCCGCGGCGTCTGCGCCGGACCAGACGACCCCGCGTGCCAAGCCTTCCCGTCCGCGGGAGCCGCGTTCGTCCCCCCCGGCCCGCATGGCGGACTCGGACCGGCGGCCGGAGTCCGCGTCTCCGCCCGGCACGATGCTTCCCATCGAGCACGTGCGTGGCTGGGCCGCCGGAGCGGCAGAGGCGATCCGGCGGCTCGCGGGGCATCGCCACGCCCCGGCGGCTCTGGTCACGGCCGGTTTGCTGGGGCTTCTCGTCGTGCTGGCGACTGCGGTGCGGAGCGGTGACCCCACGGCTTCTGCGGCCCGCCCCTCCGCTGCACTGGCGAGTCCTGACGTGAGCGGCCTCGTGGAGAGGCTCTCCCTCGCAGAGGCTTCCGGATTCCGGCACATGGTCGCGGGCATGGACTCGCTTCGCCGAGAGTACGACGTCGTCGAGGTTCCCGCGGCATGGCTCGAGGGGAGCTATCTCGCCGACGCGACTCGATTCCCGGACGTGAAGGACTATTGGCTACGATATCAAGATTTCCTCGATGCCGTGCAGGCGAGTGACAGGGCTCTGTTCCGAGCAGGATTGGTGAAAGAGCTTCGCAGCCAGGGCGTAGACGGCACCGTTCTGTCTCTACGCCTCAGTCAATCGATGCGCGAGTTCGAGGTGACCCAGCCGACCCGCGCATCGATGTACCTACACATGCAGGAGCTGACGGCAGCGTCGTTGACGCTTCACGATCTGCTGGTCGAGCGCGAGCCCGATATCTCTTATGAGCCCGCGCTCGATGCCCGCCTGAGCCGCGATCCCGTGGTCGAGGCGCTCCCGCAGGACACGCTGCTGCGCGATCGGATGTGGGTGCTGCTCGAGCGTATCTTCGCATCCCTCGAATACCTTGGCGGTGACCTCGGTGCCAACCGCGACAACTTCACCGAGATGCTACTCCAGGGAATCGAGGCGAGCCGGGAGCGCTGAGCTGGCGGCGCGCCCGGACGGAACGCCGCTCTTCGCTCAGCGAAGCGGCAGTCGGACGGTCAACTGGTGCGACAAGACGCGCGCCTCCTGGAGCACGAGCGGTCCCGAAGGTGCGACCAGGAAGTCTGCCGCGCTGTCGAGTGCTTCGGCGCGCCCGCCCCGAGGGACGAAATCCACCGAGGGTCGGCCGGTCCCGGTCGTGATCCAGCCGGCGTAACGTACCTCCAGGTCGGGGAACCTGACGACCGCGCCGAGCGACGGGGTCCATTCCATCCAGGACTCGTCCTCCTTGCGCCGGATCGCCGAAACCACGTTCCACTGCTCCAGTTCGGTGTCGTGGGACGATGCCTGGAGCCCGAGCTGGAAACCCCAGCGTTCCGTCTCTCGGCCGATTCCCAACCGCAGGTGCAGGTTGGACAGGAAGAAGTCGTTCTCGACGGTATGATCACCCGGCTCGAGCAGCGTCCCACCCGCGGTGCGGATCGTGTCTCCGGCCTCCGCCCACGTTTCGCTCCACACGGGTTCGTAGACCACGTCCACGCCGAAGCGCAGCGGACCGCGCTGGTGCCCCAAGCCCACGCCCAGGTTGTACGCCCAGGAATCACCCGGATCGCGCGGGATGTTGGCCAGGTCGTAATTGGGAATCGCCGGGTGTTTCTTCCTGTTGACGGTGAACAGCGAGCCGGCGCGCCAACCCTCGCCGACCGGCGCCGTGAAGGCAGCGTGCAGACCGGTCGTCCGCGTCCGGTCGGAGTTTTCCTCGACGCGCTCGATCACCTCGACCAGATAGGTGTTGGGATCGAAGCGCCACTCGAGGTAGGTGACGTCGTGGTCCATCGAGAATCGTGCGTGCACGAGCGCGGCCTCGAGCCTCCGTCCGCCACCCAAGTCGCCGGTCAGGCCGGCACGGATATCCCAGGATCCGCCGTTCTGCTCGATCAGCTGGCTTCCCGCGTACAGCAGATCCACGCCGTCGACGGCATTGAGCTTGGCGATGGATGCCCCCGTGCCGAAGGACCAACCGCGGCCGAGTCGGCGTCCCAAGAAGAAGCTCGCGTACGTATTGGTCGCGTCACTCGCGTCCAGCCGACGCGGCCAGGCCGGATCGATCCAGGTACCAGGAAGGAACACCCACTCGGGGCCACCGTTCTCGTCGATGATTTGCTGGAGCGCCACGGAGGTGCCCCCGAACCAGGCGCTACCCGCGAACAGCCCGGTGAGCGGAACGGTCCGACCGGCTCCGTTGCCACCCTCGATCCCGTAGAAGGTGGGCGCCGCGAGAAACGCCGACTCCTCCAGCCGTGATCCGAGCGCCGGATTCAGAAAGGGATCGAGCCAAGGGTCGTCGATCGCGATCGAGACGCTTCCCATGCCGAGGGTGCGCGAGGCGTGGACGAGGAACTGATCGCCGGTTGCTACTGGGACGGTGCGGAGCCCGATGGTCTGAGCAGGCGCTCCCAGCGGGGCCACCAGAGCGAACAGGCACAACGTGAGAGTCGGAAGAAGCGAACGTCGACCTGACATGTGGCGTCTCCTGCCGGGGTGGATCCCACTCGCCACGGAAGAACGATCGAGGAGTCCTTCCCGTGACGGCTCCCGGCTCGGATCAGAAGCGCCACTCCAACCCCACTACGGGCACCAGCGACAGATCTGCGAGCGGCTGCACCTCAGGGTCGCGCCAGGGCGCGAAATACCAGAACAAGGCGTCACGCCGGGCGAGCGCGTTCAACACTTTCAGGTAGGGTCGCAGCGCAAAGGAACGTCCGCCCCAGACGGGGACCAGGTCTGCATGGATCTCCGCGTCCAGCCTCAGGAAGCCGTCAGCGGGGCCGCCCGCCAGCGCCGGACCTCCCGACGTGGCCTCGCCGCTGTTGGAGAGGGAAGTGCCGCGCCCAGGCGCTTCGAGTGCCGCATCCGAAGCGAAGTCGACGCTGGTGTACGGGAGCCCGTCGCTGAAGGAGACCCGCAGGTCAACTCCGATCGGGCCTGCGACCCCCCCCGTCAGCCCCGCCGTGAGCAGGTGCCGACCTGTGAACTCGCCGGTGGAAGAACCTACCTGCGTGTTCCCGTACCAGAACCAAGCGAGTGAGTAGCCGAGCCACGCGGTGACGTTCGGGCCCTCGCGTAGCACGCGCAGGTCGAGTCCGGACGACGTCAGCCGCCCCGCTCCAGGGCCGGGCACGCCGGAGAACCCCTTGAGGAAGCCCTGGATGCCCAAGCGCACTCCGGATTCCAGGAGGTTGGGTCAATAGGTGTGTAAACGTATCAGGCGGCATTCTTCCGCTGTTGGGTTGAGACGGGCTTTCCGTCTTCGAACTTCCTTCCTTCAAACACGTCCTTGAGGAGGTGAGGAGCGTCGAGCCTTCGGAAGCGCTTCTCGGCCACCAAGAGCAACTTCCAGATCAGCGCCGTAGCGCTCTCGACCCGCTTGAATCGCTTCGCCGCCGTCGTCCTGAGCCGTACCGCAGCGAACGGGCTCTCGACCACGTTCGTCGTGCGTAGATGCTTCCAGTGATCCTCGGGGAAGTCGTGGAACGCCACCATCCGCTCCCAGTCGTCCTCGAGTACGTCCACCGCCTTCGGATACCACGGCCTGTAGCGCCTGGCGAACACTTCGCGGGCCTTCACAGCCTCGGACCGGCTCGGTGCGTAGACCACGGCCCTGAGAAGATCCTTCGCCTCGCTCTGCTCCCGCTGCGGCAGCCGGTCCAGCACGTTCCTCATCTTGTGGTTCCAGCACCGTTGCTCGCCCGCCTCAGGCCATACCTGCCGTACTGCGCCCCAGATCGCCGCGTTACCGTCCGCCATCAGAAGCCGGGGCGCCTCGATGCCGCGTGCCTTCAGATCCCGCAACACCTCCGACCAGGACTCGACCGACTCTCGGTAGCCCGATCTCAGGGCCAACACTTCCTTCGTCCCGTCTCGCATCGCGCCCAGAACCACCAGCAGTGCTGCCTTGTCCCGCTCGAGCCCCGCCTTCACGTAGATCCCGTCCGCCCAGACGTAGACGACCTCACGGTCGGCCAGCGAGCGCTTCGACCATTCCTCGAATTCCGCCGTCCATCCCGCCCGCAGCAGCCGAATCGAAGACTTCGACAACGGGGCCCCCTCGCCCAGCAGGCCCCGCATCGCCAGCTCGAAGTCTCCCTCCGCCAGCCCGTGCAGATACAGCTCCGGAAGCAGAGCACCCAGCTCCTTCGTCCGTCGTGCGAACAACGGCAACACCCGACTCTCGAACCGCTCCTCGACGCCCCGAACCCGAGGGCGTCGGAGCATGATCGTGCCCGAGCTCATCGCCAACCGCCTCGGCTTGCCATATCCGTTGCGGTAGCCCTCGGCCGAGTCCACCGTACTCCTGCGCTCTGACTTCTCCCGGCCTAACAACTCCGTGACTTCCTCCTCCATGATCTGTTGGATGAACTCCTGCGCCTTCTCCCTAACCATCCCCTCGAGCGTCTCCCACATCGGCCTGCTGGACGCACCCTGGGGTCCCGCGATATCCTCTCTCATGAGGCGACGTTCCTTTCCCCGGGCTGTCACCCGGGCTCGCTGGTTTAAATCTCAGCGGAAAGGTACGTCGCCTCTCTTTTTACACACCTTTTGATCCTACCTCCGATTCCAGTCGCTGGTCCAGCGAGAGCACGAGGTGGTCGGCAGTGGCCACCGGAAGCAGCGAGGGAGTCGGGCCGGCGCCCACGGGCGACACGGTCTGGATGCCACTCGCGACGTCGGCGACCGCCGACTCGACCTGCGCGTCGCTCGCGCGGGTGTACTGGTGATAGCGCCCCGCCGCCACGGTCAGCAGCGCCGCGTCGGACAGGCTCCAGTAGAGCGCGAAGCGGGGGGCCCAGCGCAGACCCCCGTCCGAGGAGAAGCGGTCCGCACGGAGTCCCAGGCGCACGTCCAGAGCGCTCGCCGCCCGTCGCGTCCAGTCCACGTAGCCGCCAGCGACGGTTGCGGACGTGGAGAGGTCCGCGGAGCCGGGCACCGGATCGTGGAGCCGGCGCGCGCCGTACTCGACCCCCATCCGATCGACCGAACCGCCGAAGCGGAGCGCGGTACGCCCGTTCGCGGATGGCCGGCTCGCGTCCAGGGCGAGCCGCAACCGATCCGTCTCGCCGCGCGCGAGGGTGGGCTGAGTCCGGCCCCCTGCGCGCTCCTCCAAGGTGGGACGGACGGGCAGCTCAGCTCCGTAGCGGCTCGCTGCGGCCGTGACGTCGACCAGCGTGGCGCCGGCACCGCCTTCGTATGCCAACGACATCGCCTCGTTGCCCCAACGCGCCGCGTCCGGGCCGGCCAAGCCGAGCGCCGAGGCGAGCTCCAAGAAAACCGACTCGCGGTTCACGAACCCGGTGAGGCCGAGGCGATGTCCTGCGGCCGGCTCCATCTCGAGCCGGAGGAGCCCATCCCAATATCCATACGGTGATCCGCCGCCGGACCAGACGGCTGCGGCGCCGTCGTGCAGGGCGCGACCCGCGACCAGCACGCTCGCGCGCTCGCCCAGCGGACCCTCCAGACTAGCCTGGCCGCTGATCAGGTCGAGTGATCCACCCCCACGCAGGCGGTCCCGACGGGGCGAGCGCGTGCGTAGATCGAGGATGTACGAGAGGCCCCCGTCGTAGCGTGCGGGTGCACCTCCAACGTGCAGCGCGGCTCCGCCCATCGTGGTGGCGTCGAAGCTCTCGAGCAGCCCCCCCAAATGGAACGGCGTGTAGACGGGAGCTCCGTCGAGCAGCACGAGCTTGAGGTCGGTGGTGGAGCCGCGCATGAGCAGCACGTCGCGCGGATCGGAAGGTGGGCTGCCGCCACCCTCGCGTCCGGGCACGATGCCCGCCTCGGCCATGCCGGTTCCCTCGGCGAGAGTTCGGAGCGTCACCTCGCTCGCGTCCCATGCGGGTGCCTGCACGCGCAGCTTCCGGGCGTCGACGTCGGGCAACTCGATCGGATTCGCCATGACGGTGAGCGCCGGGACCCGGACCGGCTCGCGTCCGAGCTCGAGATCGACCGAGACTGTGCCACCCGAAGGCACTAGAACCTCGATCTGACCCGCGACGTGGCCGACGTGCAGCGCGCGCACCCGCCGAAGCCCGGGCGGGACATCGAGCAGGACGTAGCGGCCCTCCCCGTCTGCGAGCACGGCGCGCCGGACAGCGCCGTCCCACAGCTCCACCATCGCGTACGGAAGCGGAGTGGTCTGCATGCCATCGCTCGCACGAACGACGCCACGGACTTCTCCCGGCGCTTGGTCCGGCGCCCGATCACGCGCCCGGTCCGGCGCCTGTCGCGGGGATGCGGACTGGGCCCCGGAGACGCCCGGCGCGAGCGCCAGCCCGAGAACGAGTGCAAGCGGGAAAAGGGAGGAGAGGCGGGGGTAGTGGCTCGCGTGGGTATCCACGAGGCATCCTCGCTGGGCTCGGTCACGGGACGCGGAAGCGCACGCGCTCACCCTCTACCAGCGCGGGAGGGCCGGGGAAGACGATGCGCTCGCCCGTCTTCTCCAGGTAGCGTACACCATCCACCACCAGAGAGGCCCGGACGGCTCCGCGGGGCAACTCCACCCGCACCGGTCCGGCCGAGGTCATCAGCGCCTCGATCCGGCCTTGAGCCTCCGATGTGTTGAAGCTCGTGCCTTCGGGCGCGTAGACGGCCGCCGGTCCCTCCGCGAGCCATGTAAGCTCCAGAGCGGCGCCGCTCGATGCGCCGGCCACCGTGACGTGCACTCCGGCGTCGCCGACTGCGACACGCACCCCCACCTCCCGCACGGGCGAGGGCGCGATCGCTGCTTCGGGAGCGGACGGAGGAGGGGTCACGACCGGCTCCTCGCTCGCGATCCAGCGTCGAACCGGGGAAGCGGGATGCACGGCGGCAGCAACAGCACCGGCGAAGCCGAGCAGGAGCAGCGCCGCTCGCGCCAGTTCCGCGCGTCCGAGCCAGAACCGTCGGGGTGCACGTCGCGCTCCTCCGATCGGCGTCCTGCGGTGCTCCGTGATTCGGGCTCGAACGCGATCGACGGGCGGCTCGACGTCGAGCGCGTCCAGCAGGGCCGTCGTGAGCACCTGGGCCTCCTCGACGCCCCTCACCATGGCATCGCAGGCGCCGCAGGCGGCCACGTGGCTGCGCAGCTCCCGCGCCTCCATGTCGGAGAGCTCATCGTCCAGGAGCGCGCGCAGCTGCCCCGCTTCAGGATGTTTCATCCCTCTCCTCGGGCCCCTTCCGGACCCCGTCCAGAGCTACCTCCACGTGTCGTACTGCGACCCCGCTTCGTCGTCCCGGCCATGGTGGCGGTCCAGGTATCCGTGAAGCGCTTCTGGGCACGCGCGAGGAGAGTTCCCACCGAGGTGGCCTGCACGCCAACCGCTTCGGCCATGTCCCTGTAGCTGAACCCCTCCTCACGCATGAGCAACAGCTCCCGGTCCCGAGCATCCAGTCGTGCGAGCACGGAACGAACGTTCGCCACGTCCTCTCCCTGTTCGAGATCGCGTTCGGGGTCCGGCGCGCTTCCCGGAGCGACCGGGTTGATCTGGAGCAGACGGCGCCGGTTCTCACCGACCCGCCAACGGTCACGGATCAGATGGGTCGCCACCTTGAATAGCCACACGCGCAGCGCCGGCCTCTCTCCACTCACGCCGCGATCGAGCAGCCGAACGAAAGCCTCCTGCGCGACGTCCTCCGCCACGTCCGCATCGCCCGTCAGGCGGTGGCAGTACCGGAAGAGAGGAGGAAAGACCTCGTCGTAGAGCGCGTCGAATTCCACGCCGGAAAAGTATAGTTCTTCCTGACGCGACACATGCTTCCAGAAGGGGGAACGACCCGTGGGGGCGGGATGTGACGGCTCGCCCGCATGAGTGGGCAGCTGGCCATGGTCGCCTGGAGCCGGGCACCCCAGGCGCTGCCCGGCTCGGGCCGGGGTCGACCGGGGCGCTGACCGGCTCGGGCCGGGGTCGACCGGGGCGCTGACCGGCCTCACGGTGCGCAGACGGCGCCCTTCTCGAACCTGGACGGCGCGCACGATCCAGGTGGTAGGCTGAACTCGCTGTCCCTGCTCCTGGGGGTGAGAAGCGAGTGGGCAGTGGGGGGCTCCGCTGCCATGGCTACGGGGCTCCTCTTCCTGGTTGCGACGGTGGATTGGGAGTGAGCCGCGATGACGATGCCGTCGACCGGACCGGCTCCCGCGCTCAGGCGAGCAGGACCTCGCCCTCTCCGCGTAGGCCATTCGTGCAGCGGGCCGCCCCACCCGGCCTGCAGACACAGCGACGGAGTCGCATGTCGCCGCACGTGTGGTCGTGCGCCAGGCGCGCCTGGACCAGGTCGGCGAGCACGCCGATGAAGCGCGGATGGAGGTGGGGCACGGGAACCCGGTGGAAGGCGAGGGCCTGCGCCTCCGCCACCGCGCGCAGGTCGTGATCGAGCTCGGCCAGCGTCTCGGATTGCTCATGCATGAAGCTGGGAGCGACTACGATTGCCCGGTCGGCGTCAAGCCCGCGCACCACGTCCTCTACGTCCGGCTTGGTCCATTCGATGGGGCGATTGGTGTGGTTCTGATAGCCCACGTGGTACCGTGTCACCCCGAGCCCGCGTGCGATCCCAGCGCACGCCTCCTCCACGTAGCGATCGTACCGGCTTCCGCCCTCGAGGTATCGCACGGGCGTCCCATGGACCGAGAAGAGGAGCGCGGTGCGTGGGTCGCACGGGTCGACGCCTTCCTTGCTGCTGAACGAGCGCACGTGGTCCGTGTGCATGGGGAGGTAGTCCGGGTGCAGATGCCATCCTCCGACCTCGAGCACGCCACGAGTCCAGCCGGCCTCGCCGGCGGCCTGCTCGACCGCCCCCAGCGCAGCGACCGTGGTCGACGGCCCGCACAACGGATAGACGGGGAGGGCGACCAGCGCATCGGGATCTCCCGCGACCGCTGCGCGCACCGCGTCGATTGGAGAGGGAGGGGTGAACTGAAAGGCGACGTGGCAGTCGGCTTCGAGTCCCCGTCGTCCCAGCTCGGCATCGAGTGCTGCGGCTTGTTCGCGCGACTGCGCGTTGAGCGGTGACCCTCCGATCTCACGGTAGGTCTCCAGCAACGCAGGCGCCCGCGCCGCCGCGAGCTCGCGGCTGCGCGCGCCTCGCGACCGTTCCAGCGTGGTCCCCTCGAGCGGGGCGTTCGCCTGGAAGATTCGCTCCAAAAAGGGAGTGACTTCTTCGAGCGTGGTGGTCTCCGGCTCACCGAAGCCAAGCACGAGCACCGAGACCCTCACATGCGCGCTCCTGCGTGCGAGGCAAGGCCGCGCGCTTCATCCAGGTCGAAGGCCTGCACGGCGTCGACTACGGCCGCCACCACGCGGTGGTCGGTGTCGGGGTGCAGTCCGTGTCCCAGGTTGAACACGTGTCCCGGACGGCCCTCCGCGCGCACCAGCACCTCACGTGCCTTGGTGACGGCGACCTCCGAGCCGGCCAGAAGCGCCAGCGGATCGAGGTTCCCCTGGATGGCGCGGTCGTGGCCGATCTGGCGCCACGCCAGGTCGAGCGGCATCCGCCAGTCGACCGAGATCCCGTCTCCGCCCGCTTCGGCGACCGACGAGAGCAGGGCCGGGTTGCCGCCGAAGTAGTGGATGACGGGCACCCCGGCCGCGCGCACGCGCTCGATCAGGCGCCGGCTCCATGGGAGCGCGTGCTCGCGGTAGTCTTCCACTGCGAGGCTTCCTGCCCAGGAATCGAACACCTGTACTGCCGCCGCGCCGGCCTCGTGCTGCGCGATGCAGAATTCTGCAAGGTGATCGGCCCAGTAGGCTGCAAGGCTTGCCCATGCTCCCGGCTGCTCCCAAATGAACCGCTTGAGCTCGCTGAGATCCGGTGAGCGCGGGCCGTCGACGAGGTACGAGCACAGAGTGTAGGGCGCGCCGACGAAGCCGAGCACGGGAACGTCGATCCG
The DNA here is from genome assembly GCA_965237965.1 of Longimicrobiales bacterium. Classification (GTDB taxonomy): domain Bacteria; phylum Gemmatimonadota; class Gemmatimonadetes; order Longimicrobiales; family Gaopeijiaceae; genus UBA2988. Next base: position 663,750 of record CBDEGT010000003.1, on the reverse strand, counting down.
CTCGACGACGAGTCGGATCGCCTCGAGGTTGAACGCCAACGCATCGCGCGGCTCGAAAGGCTGCAGGGCTCGAACGTCTGCCGCCGTTCGGATCGGGCGGTCTACGACGGGTCCGACGCCCTTCCGGAGCTCCAGCTTGAATCCGGCGGCCAGGAAAGGCGTCGCCAAGTCGTTGTACAACACGGCCGCGTCCAACGGATAGTAATCGAGAGGAAGTGCGGTGATTTCTGCGGATGCCTCGGGATCTTTCAAGACCTCGAAGAACGGCCGCTTGTCGCGTAGCTCGCGGTAGCGTGGCAGCGAGCGGCCGGCCTGCCGCATAAGCCAGATCGGAGTTCGGTCCACGGACTCGCGGCGCATGGCCCGGAGAAAGCGGTCGTTCACGGAACCGATCGGATCGAGGGACGGGTGTCGGGGGCGGGCGCTGATAGGCTCGTCGCCCGAAGGAGTTCCGTCCCTTTCGCTGGATCTAGCCTCCGCAGAGCTTGCCCTCGTGAGAATCATTGCCGGTCGTTGGGCGGGAAGGCCACTCGCTTCGCCTTCCGGGCGTGTGCGCCCGACCGGAGAGGCCGTTCGCGTCGAGGCTCTGGAGCTGGTTCGTGAGCCGCTGCAAAATGCGCGTGTGCTCGATCTGTTCGCGGGCTCGGGAGCGCTCGGACTCGAGGCCCTCTCTCGTGGCGCGGCCGCCGCGGACTTCGTGGAGAGCCATCCCTCGGCGTTGCACGCGCTCAAAGCCAATGTCGCCGCGGTGCGAGCACGCGATCGCACGCGCATCTTCAAACACGACGCGGTGGTGTTCATGGAGCAACTCGAGGCGGACGCGTACGATCTCGCGTTCGCCGACCCTCCGTACGCAAGCGCGCTGGCCAGCAGAGTCGCGCGGCGCTGGCTGGAGGTGCCGTTCGCCCGCGTGCTCGTGATCGAGCACGCTCTCGGTCGCGCCTTGCCGGGGGGAGGCGAAGAACACGCCATCGGCGAATCGGTGCTATCCGTCTTCAGGGCCCGCGCGGGCCCGACCTGACGTGCACCTTCCCTCTCCGCGGGCCCCGGCGCTACTCTCCCGAGACGAACCCACACCCGTTCCGGAGTCGATCATGCGCCGTACTGCCTGTACCGCGCTCTGCCTGCTCGCCCTGGCCGCCTGCTCTGGGCAGACCGCGAACGAGTCCGAGACCACCGCGACGGTGGATCGGGACACCCTGACGCGACGCCAGAAGGACAGCATCCTCGCGAGAATGCCGCTACCCCAGTCCCGTGCGGTGGGGAAGGCGCTCGGTACGGCCGACGCCGCTGCGGCGCGAGCGGCCGAGATGGAAGCAGAGCAGGGACGGTAGTCGCGCGAGATCCTGCTTCGCGATGAGGCCTCCGATGTTTCATTGTCGACGCACCATTCGTGGGAGCGCCCTGGCGGCGGTGCTGGCGATCACGGCCACGCCCGCGTGGGCCCAGGCCTCCGACGGGGCCGGCGGTTTCGAGGTGTACGAGGCGACGATCTCGGAGCTCGCCGATGCCCTGACGACCGGGCGGACCAGCTCGGTCGAGCTCGTGGACGCCTACCTGGCCCGCATCCGTGCCTATGACCACGCCGGTCCCGTCCTCAACGCGGTCATCCGCCTGAATCCGAACGCCCGGTCCGACGCGACGGCCCTGGACCGGGAGCGCGGCGAACGGGGGGCACGCGGACCGCTGCACGGGATTCCAGTTCTCGTGAAGGACAACTACGAGGTGTCCGGCCTTACGACCTCGGCGGGGACCGTGGCGCTTGCGGGCTGGATTCCCGATCAGGACGCCGCCGTCGTCCGGCGTCTCCGGGCGGCTGGCGCGGTAATTCTCGGCATGACCAACATGCACGAGCTCGCCCACGGCATCACAACCATCGCGTCGATCGGCGGACAGACTCGGAACCCCTACGATCCCAGGCGCAATCCTGGCGGCTCGAGCGGCGGAACGGGCGCCGCGATCGCGTCCAGCTTCGCCGCGATCGGATGGGGCAGCGACACATGCGGCTCGATCCGGATCCCTGCGGCACACCAGAACATGTTCGGGCTTCGTCGACCTTCGGCATGTTCAGCACCGAGGGGATCGTTCCCCATGCCCATTCGCAGGACGTTCCTGGCCCGCTCGCGCGGTCCGCCATGGACCTCGCCATCGGCCTCGACGCCACGGTCGGTCCAGAGAGCGCAATTACGAATCCCGTCACGGGTGAGGCGCGCGCGCCCCGATTCCAGGCGGCGCTTGGTGCGTCGAAGCTCGTCGGCACGCGCATCGGGATTCTGACCAACTACTTCGGTAGCGGCGACGAAGCGGAGGCTGCGAGCATCGTGCGGGCCGCGCTCGACTCGATCGGGGCGCGCGGAGCCGAAGTGGTTGAAGTTGAAATTCCGAATCTCGACGACCTGCTGTCCGGCGCCGGCGTGATATCGTGGGAGCTGAAGTGGGACCTGAACGATTTCCTCAAGGAGCGGCCGACGGCACCCATCCGCTCGTTCAGCGAGATCCTTGAACGGGGCCTCTACATGCATTCCATGGAAGAGGCCTTCCGCGCGCGCGACACGGTCAGCTCGCGGGACACCGAAGGGCGTCGCGCCGTTCTGGCCAAGCAGGCGAGTGTGCGCGAGGTCCTGTCGATTGTCTTCGCCGCCAACGACCTGGACGCGATCGCGTACCCGACCATACGACGGAAGGCGGCCGTCATCGGCGAGGGCCAGCGTGGGTCCTCGTGCCAGCTCAGCGCTGCGTCCGGGTTTCCGGCGATCACGATGCCGGCGGGTCTGACTGGGGATGGACTGCCGATCGGGCTTGAGCTGCTGGGCCGCGCCTACTCCGACGAGCAGCTGGTCGGCCTGGCCTACACATACGAGCTGGCGACCTCGCCCCGACGGCCGCCCTCGTCCACGCCGCCTCTCGAGGAGGGGCGAGCACCCGAGCCCGTTTCGCTCGTCGCACGTGCGGTGGGCTCCGAGGGAGAGAGCGCGGAGGCGCTTTTCGTCTTCGACGTGACCGCGAGTACCCTCGGTTACTCGGTCTCGGTCGCCGGAGCACCGGTGGACGCCGTGTACGCGGTCACGCTCGACATGATGGCGGACGGGCGGGACGGTGGAGTCGCGCATCGCCTCGTGCGCTCGGGCCAGCTGGAGGCGACCGGTACGATCCGGCTCGGCTTCGCGGATCGCCGGGCGCTCATGGAAGGGAGGTTCGCGCTGACCCTGTACACGCGAGCCAACCCCGCGGGGGCCAGCGGCAGCCGACTCGTGCTCCCGACGGATCCGCAGAGCCGCTGACGTCGCGATCCGTCGGAAGGTACCGCCGGCCGCCTCAGCCTAGCAGCGTGAGTCACTTCATGAAGCACGCTGTCGGTTTCTTCGGCCTGTTTCCCTCCCTGCTGCTCGCCGCCTGCGTGGAGGGAAGTCGGGATCCGGAGGGCCGTGCGGCGGGAGCGAGCGCCGGAGTCGTGGAAGGAACTGCGACCGCCGCGGAGTCGCTCGCCGCCGCCGCCGCCGCGACTTTTGATCCGGGTACGCTCCAGACGGGGGACACGGTGCTCGGCCTGACCGTGGCATCGGTGGAAGTTGGTCGGGTGCTCGACGACTCGATGTGGGTGGGGAGCGTCGTCTTCGAGGGGGATCTGGTGCTGCACGGCATCTACCAACCGCACCCGGACTGGCCCGTGGTGACGCTCCCGTGTCTGCACGTGGTGCAGCCCGCTTCGATCACGCGCGTTCCCCATTTCCCCGCGGACCCGTTCACAGGTCCCGACTCGAGGACGTGGTTCTGCTTCGATGACGCGGACGCTGCGCTCGAGCTGCTGGGGAGTCCTGAGCGGCCGCGCGAGGTGGTGATCGCGGTCGGTCGCTACCGCGCACAGCGCCAGGTTTCGGATGCCTACGATACCGCGGAGCTGGCCGAGGTGATCGAGGTCGGTCCGGCGGCTGGGCCGACGCTCCGTGACCCCTAGGCGACGGAAGGCCGTGGCCCCCCCCCACGCCGCGGTCGCGGGAGGCTCGCGCGCCCTCGTGCTCGATCGTCCAGGTGCCGCCCTGCGCCTGGAACTGCGTGAGCCTCCCGAGCCGGGTCCGGGCCAGGTGCGGTTGGCGGTGCGCGCGTGCGCAGTCTGCCGCACCGACTTGCACATCGTCGACGGCGAGTTGACCGAAGCGGAGCTCCCGATCGTACCAGGCCACCAGGTGGTCGGCGCGGTGGACGAAGTCGGGCCCGGCGTAGATGGAGTCTCGTCCGGCGACCGCCTCGGTGTCGGATGGCTGGGTTGGACCTGCAGCGCCTGCCGCTTCTGCCGCGAGGGTCACGAGAACCTGTGCGACGGCGCCCGCTTCACCGGTTACCACCGAGACGGCGGGTTCGCGGATCACCTCCTGGCGGACGCCCGCTTCTGTTTCCCTGTCCCGGTGGGTTATCCGGACGAGCAGGCGGCCCCGTTGCTTTGCGCGGGGCTGATCGGGTACCGGGCGCTCCGTATGGCCGGTGACGCGGAGCGCATCGGCTTCTACGGGTTCGGTGCTGCCGCGCATATCCTGGTGCAGGTGGCGAGGTACCAGGGGCGCCAGGTCTACGCCTTCACCCGGCCCGGCGATGAGCGAGGGATGCGCTTCGCGATGGCGATGGGCGCGGTCTGGGCCGGACCCTCGGATGTGCCGGGCCCGCGGGAACTCGACGCGGCGCTGGTATTCGCCCCGGTGGGTGGGTTGGTTCCGGCCGCACTGGGCGCTGTCCGGAAGGGTGGGGTGGTGGTGTGCGCGGGAATCCACATGAGCGACATACCTTCCTTCCCATATGCTCTTCTTTGGGGAGAGCGCTCCGTCAGGTCGGTCGCGAACCTCACGCGTAGGGATGGCGAGGAGTTCCTCTCGCTCGCGCCGAAGGCGCAGGTCAGGACTGAAGTCGAGCAGTTCCCACTCACAGAAGTGGGTGCGGCGCTCGATGCCCTACGCTCGGGCCGGGTCCAGGGCGCGGCCGTCGTGGTCCCGGGAAACCCCTGAGCCCAGAGCAGTTTGGGCTGAAGGGCCGCGGACAACGCAGCCCGGGGTGTGTTGGACGCGCGCATGAGCGCGGTGTAGCTTGACACTGGGGCGGGCCTGAGCCGCCTCAGTATTCTCGTCAGACCGTTCCCGCGAGGCCCCCTCGGCGATGCGCTTCCTCTACATCGATTCGCAGGGGAAAGAAGTCCCGATTCCCAGCGTCGACGCGCTCGCGCTGCGTGTCGAGCTCGGTGCGATCACGGAGACTACGCAGTTTTACGACTCGGCCGCAGATCGCTGGGCACCCGCTGGAGAGCACGAAGTTTTTCGCTCGCTCCAGCGCGAGGCCGAGGAGAAGAGTTCGGGCTACGTGGCGCCCCCGCCCCCGCCGTTGGCCCCCCCTCCGGTCCCACGCGTGGCACCGCCCCCGCCACCGGGTCCCGCCGCCCCGGAGGCTCCCGCCCCGGAGGCTTCCGCCCCGGAGGCTTCCGCCCCGGAGGCTTCCGCCCCGGAGGCTTCTGCCCCGGAGGCTCCCGCCCCGGAGGCTTCCGCTCCGGAGGCTTCCGCCCCACCAAAGGTGGCCGAGTCGGAAAAGACGCGTGCACCCGACCCGTTCGAGGCGATTGAGGGACCGGGCGGCGAGGAGGCTCCTGCACCCGAAGCCACCCCCGAGCCCGCTTCCTCGGGTGGGAGTCACGACGTCTTCGGCGGCTTGGACTTCGGTCTGACGCTGGACGATAGCGAGGTCGTCCCCGCGGAGGAGGCTTCCTCTTCCGAAGCCGATGATGTGGACCTGGTCGAGGTCGAGCCAACGACCGAGGCGCAGGCGTCTGAAAAGGGCGCGTCACAGGGCTCCGATTTCGAGGGCTTCGGGGGTGCCCTGCTGGAGGACGAGGAAGGGGAGGAGGAGGAGGAGGGGGAGGAGGAGGAGGAGGAGGAGGAGGGCGAAGCTGCGGAGCCAGCCGCGAGGCCCCCCGCCGCAGAGGGCGGGCTCGAGATCGAGGGCGTGCTGGCCGCCTCGTACGGGTTTGAGGGCTCCGGCGCCGGTGCGGTTTCGGAGGAGCGGATCGAAACCGAGGCATCCCTGGCCGAGCTCGACCACGATCAGACCTCGGAATGGGCGCTCCGCGAAGAACCCGCTCCGGAGGTGGGTGAACGCGAACCATCGCCCGAGCGTCCGACCCGCTCCGGTGCCGCGGGTGGAGAGGGGGGGGAGCGCCCGCCCCGAGCTCGCCCCGCAGCTCCCGTCGCGACTCGGTCCTCAAAGGCGCCTGCGCTGTTGGCCGCGGGCGTCGCGATCGTGCTGCTGGGCGTCGGTTGGTTCGGCTGGAACGCGGTTCGCGGCGAGCCGGAGGCCGTCGTGGAGGAGGAGGTGGATCCGCCCGTCGCCATCCCCGAGCTTCCGGCGGAGCTCGAGCCCCGCATGCACGAGGTGGCCGCGCTCGCTCTGGCGGATTGGGGTGCGGCAATCCGTGACACGCTTCCCCTTCAGCTCGGCGTCCCGGCGGAGCCCGATGGAGCTTGGCTAGGCAGCCAGTACATGGCCGACGCGAGCCGGTTCGCGAGCGTCGGGAACTACTGGAGTGCGCTGGACGGCCAGCTTACCGCCATAGAGAGCCGAGAGCAGGAGATGTTCCTCGCCTTCTATGGGGAAGGGTTGGTCGACTCGACGGGGGCCGTCGACCCGGACGCAGAGGTGCTGACGGAGCGTGCGGGAGCAGGGTTCCAGGCGGCTCGACCCGACCGGAGAGTCGTCTACCGGCAGCTGCGGGCGGTGATCGATGCGGCCGCCGGATTGCACGAGTTCCTTCTCGAGAACGAGGACCTGATCGACTATCGACCGGAGGCCACCCGTGACCCGGTGCTCGAGGCGGTTCCGGAGACGCCTGCGCTCGGCGATGAGATGTGGGATCGAGTGGACGAGATCACCACTGCCCTGGACCGTCTTGGCGCACTCGAGAAGGTCACCACCGAGCGGCTGATGGGCTTGGTCGCGGGCAAGGTGCAGGAGATCGGAATCCGCTGATGACCGACCACGGGGCCGCCACGATCAAGGACTGGCTGCGGGATCTTCTCGAGACCTCGAAGAGCGGGACCCAATTCGAGACGAGCGCGGGGGCAGAGCCCGGACGGTCCTACGCCTACCTCGAGTACCATGGCGCGGACGGCAACCATTCGGTCCTGCTGTTCCGCGTGGAGCACGACGGCGACCGACCGCTCGTGCGCGCATACCGCTTCGATGGCGATGCAGATCAGGTACGCGAGCGGATCAACGAGCTGATCCCCGCCGAAGATCGTCCGATCCGCTAAGTCCCGCCCGACGCCGTCAGGGCTCTTGAGCCGCCGCGTACGCCGCGATCGCGAGCATATCGGCTTCACTCAGGTCGGCTACGACCCCTTGCATCAGAGGCGACCAAGCGCCTGCCCGCGCACCGTGCTTGAAGTCGAACAACTGCCGCATCAGGTAGCTGGCCGAGCGCCCCGCGATCGCGGGGACCGGACCGAGGCCGCGCAGGTCGTCCCCGTGGCAGGCGGCGCACGCGATCGTTCGGCCTGCACCCCCGGTCTTCACGAGCGTTTCGCCGCGCGCGAGGCTTCCTGGCGGAACATAGGCCACGAATCCGGAGATGGGGTCGCGCAAGAGCGTGCGCGCGGTGTCCTCCGGCACCTCGACGATTCGATCGCCGATAGGCTCGGTTCCGTCGGAAGGCATGAACATTCCACCGGCGAAGCGTAGCCTGGGCACGGTGGCCGATTCGACCACGCGGATCCACTTCCGGAACGGGAACGAGGCGAAGTAGTCCGCCGCGATTGTCATCTCTTCGGCGGTCATCGCCTGTGCGAGTCGTACCATCGCCGCCGGCGGGCCCATGCGCGGCTCGGAGCTCCGGCGCGTGCCGTCCTGGAAGTCGACGAGCTGCTGGACGATATAGGCCGAGGGCTGCCCCGACACCGGGCCGTTCTCGGGACGCCCCTGTCCGTTGGGGTAGTGGCAGAGGGCGCAGGCCCGGACGCCGGGCTCGCGCCCCCGGGCGACCACTTCCGGCATGCGGGGGTGGGTCTCGGGGCGCCAGTCGGCGGGCCCGAAGCCGTTCTGGAGTTCGGCGCGGGTGAATCTGCGGTCGGTCCCCGGAAGGCCGAACCGAGTGTCGGCGGCGACCGCCCCGCGGCCGCCCCCGCCCGGGTTCACCGGATACGCCCATTCCGGTGGCGTCGGGGCGGTCGTCGCAGGTGTGGCCTGTGCGCCGGCCCCGCTCGACCCGGCCACGAAAAGAGTTCCGGCAACGAACAGCAAGTCTGAACGCCGCATGTCCCGAGCCCCCGTGATGACGTTGGACGTGCCGAGCCCTCTTCGGCCCGAACGAGAATCCGGGTTCATGTAAGCGTGTCAGGCGCTGCTCGCCAGTGCGCGTGCCGTTTCCGGCTACGAGCCCGAACCCTCGACGTCCTCCAACCCGCCCCGGATCCAGCGCCACTGGCCGAGGTCGTACGAGTCGCCCCGGTCAAGGAAGCGGAAGGTGACCGGGACGCGCCATCCGCGCCGATCGTAGATCGCGACCTGGCCGACACCCTCGACCCACGCGAGGTCGCCCTTGATGACCAGCGCGGTACCCTCGTCCAGACCGATGCCCAGGAGTTGCGGATAAAGCTCCACGATTCGCTGGAGGTCGTCCTCCCGATCGCGAGCCTGTAGGTGCTGCTCCACAGCCACGCCGCGTAGCAGGCTGAAGCCGGTGTCGTAGCCGGGTTCGGCGACCCGGGTGCTACCGTCGGGCGTTCCCCTGACCAGGTAGGAGGCGAGCGCCGACGCACCCGCGGAGGTGCCCCCGACCACCCCACCGCGGGCGAGCACGTCGAGAAGCTCCCGGTGCACCTGCGTGCCCAGATAGGCCTCGACCAGCCGCCACTGACGGCCTCCGGAGAGCCAGACCGCGGTCGCGTTGCGGAGGGGTGCGGTGAAGGGCTCGCTGTCGGCGATCACCCGGTCGCGCGTGTGGAGCACCTCGACCGATCCGGCGCCCGCGGCGAGGAATGCCTCGGTATCGCCGGTATGTGGGTCATCGCCCTCGGACGCGGTGGGAATGACTACGATGCGCGCGTCGCGGTTGCCGGCCAGCCGCACGAAAGTCCGATAGATGTCGGGTGGCAGCTGCCCGCCGCCAGCGATCAACAGACTTCCGCGTGTGGGGCCGACGCAGGGACAGGTCGGGCGGGGTGCTGGAAAGATCAGCTCCCCGTCAACGAGATCGCCGTCGTCCTGTGCTCGGACGGACACGGCGGAGAGCAGGCTGGCCGCGAGCAGGGCGGCGGCCACGGGACGAAGACCCATGCGCCCTCCTGGTTCGAGGAGTGACCCCTAGGGAAGCTCTGAGCAAGGCCCTTCTGGGGGCGGTGCGAGACGGAGGGAGCCGGTTTCAGCGGTCTTGGGGGCGATGACGGGCTGAAAACGCGCCCAACCGGCATGTTCTGGCCGATGATCCCCTCGTTGCGCCCCGCGTGGGCGGATGTTTCCCGCGCCGGCCGCTCACGCCGTCGAATAGCGGCCCGCCACAAGCAGGTTCGCGAAGCCCAGGAGCAGCGCGATCCGTTCCATGTTCTTGGCCAGCCCGCGGTAGCGAACCTTCCGGTAACCGAAGCGGCGCTTCACATACAGGAACGGGTGCTCCACCTTTGCCCGCACCGAGGCCTTGTCCCGCTCGCGCAGCCACCGCGCCCCGCCCTGCTCCAGGAGCCGCCGCCGCCCCGGTCTCATCGCCACATGCCACTGCACCGGACGGCCTCCCGTGTCCACCCACTTCTCGATCCCCCGGTAGCCCGCGTCCGCCCACACCTCCTCCTCGCCGCCGTGAAGCAACGCCCCCGCCTCCCGAAGATCGTGCGTGTTCGCCGGCGTCGCCCGCACGCCATGCACCAGTCCCGTCTCCGCGTCCACCCCGATGTGCGCCTTCATCCCGAAGTGCCACTCGTTGCCCTTCCTCGTCTGATGCATCTCCGGATCCCGCGCCCCCTCCCGGTTCTTCGTCGATGACGGCGCCGCGATGATGCTCGCGTCCACGATCGTCCCCGCCCGCACCCGGTAGCCCCGCTCCGCCAGGTGCGCGTTGATCTCCTCGAACAAACCACGCCCCAGCCTGTGCCGCTCCAGCAGGTGCCGAAAGTTCAGAATCGTCGTCTCGTCCGGCAGCGGACCCGTCAAACGCAGCCCCGCGAACCGCCGCACCGACTCGATCTCGTACAGCATGTCCTCCATCCCCGGGTCGCTCAGGTTGTAGAACAGCTGCACGCAGTGAATCCTCAGCATCGCCGCCAACGGGTACGGCTGCCGCCCCCGCCCCGCCTTCGGATACAACGGCCGAATCCGCGCCTCCAGACGCTCCCACGGAATCAGCGCCTCCATCCGCTCCAGAAACAGCTCCCGCCGCGTCCGCCGCTTCTTCCCCTCGTACTCCACATCCGCGAACGTCACCTGCTCCATCGTCCGCCTCCCCGATCGTCCCGCTCAGCCCTTGAACTCCCGCCCCGTAAATCTAATGTCCCAGGGACCGACTTATTCAGAGTATTCCTAGTAGGTCGACAGGCCTTCAGGCCTCTCCCTCGAAGTACGGGTTTTCACCACTGGCGTGGTCGGTGATGTCGTGCACGGCGCTGATCTCCGGGACGGCCTCGCGGAGCATGCGCTCCACTCCCTGACGGAGCGTCCTGCGGGACATCGCGCAGCCCTGGCATCCGCCGGTCATCTCGAGGTAGATCTCGGAGCTTCGCACGTCGACCAGATTGATCTGCCCGCCGTGGGCGGCGATCGATGGGTTGACCTGGCCGTCGAGCACCTCGCGCACACGTTCGGCGAGCGGTCCGCTGGGGCCGGTGGACGCGCCGGCATCTCCCCCTGCGTCACGGCTGCGGCCGCTCGGCCGCACTTCGAAACCGCTTTCGTTGACCCTCTCGATAAAGTCGACCGTGGCGCCGTCCAGGCTGTCCGCGGATCCCTCCGCCACCAGGATGGCGAAGTCGCCCAGGTCGACCTCACGCTCGTCGTCGCGCCGGTCTGAACGGCTGACCAGGGTGAGCTCGAAGTGGGGTGCCAGGGGGCTACCCTCCACACCGATGCGCAACGCTTCCAGCTCGCCCTCACCCTGACCCATGAACGTCCGCACCATCTCGCGGGCGCGGTCGGTGAACGTCAGCATCGTCTCTCCCGAGTCGGCGGCCGGGTGGAGCCCGGGCTCCTGAGTGCCCGCAAACCAGGCATACGGTCAGAATACCCTCGTCGGCTGGCCCCGGTCCGTTGACCCTCCTCCGCAGCCCCGTCTACCTTCGGGCGCTCCCGGTTCCGCCGGTGCGCGTTTGTGCGCCCGGCCGACGCTCCTCGTGCGCATCGAATGCCCTACCATGCCCGAAGCCGCCGACTTGATGGACAAGCTCGTATCCCTGTGCAAGCGGCGCGGCTACATCTTTCAGTCGTCTGAGATCTACGGCGGCACCGGTTCGGTCTGGGACTACGGTCCGCTCGGCGTCGAGCTCAAGCGGAACGTCAAGGAAGCCTGGTGGAGCGCCATGGTCCACCAGCGCGACGACATCGAGGGCCTAGACGCGGCCATCCTCATGCACCCGCGCGTCTGGGAGGCGTCCGGGCACGTCGCGGGCTTCTCCGACCCGCTGATCGAGTGCGGGAGCTGCAAGCGCCGCTTCCGCGCCGACCTACCCGAGGTGCAGGACCGGCAGTGCCCCGTCTGCGGTACCCGGGACGCGTTCGGGGAGGCTCGGCAGTTCAACCTCATGTTCAAGACGTTCATGGGGCCGGTCGAGGACGCGGCTGCAGTGATCTACCTGCGCCCGGAGACGGCGCAAGGGTCCTACGTGAACTTCCTCAATATCCAGCAGGCCGCCAGGCAGAGAGTCCCTTTCGGGATCGCTCAGATCGGAAAGGCATTCCGAAACGAGATCACGCCCGGGAATTTCATCTTCCGGACCCGGGAGTTCGAGCAGATGGAGCTCCAGTTCTTCGTGAAGCCGGGATCGGACGACGAGTGGTTCGAGCAGTGGAAGGCTGCCCGCATGGATTGGCACGTGACGAACGGAATCCGGAAAGACAAGCTGCGCTTTCATGAGCACGGACCGGACGAGCTCGCCCACTACGCGAAGAAGGCGTTCGATATCGAGTACGAGTATCCCTTCGGATGGAAAGAATTCGAGGGGATCCACAACCGCACCGACTTCGACCTGTCACGGCATCAGGAGTACTCGGGCAAGCGGCTCGAGTACATCGATCCGGCGACCAACGAGCGCTTCGTGCCCTATGTGGTTGAGACCGCGGTCGGCGTGGATCGCACGATGCTGGTGGCTCTCATCGATGGGTACCGCGAGGAGATGGTCGAGGGAGAAGGGCGGGTGGTGCTGGGACTCCACCCGAAGCTCGCGCCGATCAAGGTCGCGGTCTTCCCACTGGTCAAGAAGGACGGGCTCCCCGAGCGCGCCCATGCGCTGCACGCCGCTCTGCGTAGGGCGGCCGTTCCCTCGTTCTACGACGAAGCCGGCTCGATCGGGCGGCGCTACCGTCGCCAGGATGAGGCGGGCACTCCCTGGTGCGTGACCGTGGACGGACAGACCGCGGAGGACGGTTCCGTCACGATTCGCGACCGGGACTCGCTCGAGCAGATACGCGTGGCGGAGGAAGGAGTGCTGGAGTGGGTACGGGAGCGCCTCTGACATGGTAGGAACGATGGCTGGCTTCCCGAGGGAGTCTTATGAATTCGCGGTGCGAGGCAACGTCGTCGAGATGGCGGCAAGTGCCGGTTCTGCGTGAGTCACGTTCCGCTCGCGGTCACTTTTTGCCCGCAGTGCACCTCCGAGGTAGTGGCGGCCTGAGCGGTCTCGACCGTAGGCGCTGCCCTCCGCGAGGGTCGTGAGGTTCACTTCTTTCCGCGAGGCGGCCGAGCGAGCGTACGCGGAAATCCCCGAGCGCTACAAGGTCGGGATCGACGGATTGGAGGTGTCGCGCGAGGCCGTCAAGCACCCGGAGCTCGCCGACGTATACACGCTGGGAGAGTGCTTCACCGAGAGTTGGCCGTCCGACTGGCAGGGACCGGACACCACGCGCTCCTCGGTCGTCCTCTACTGGGGATCCTTCCGCAATCTGTCGGAGAGCGACCCCTCGTTCGACTGGGAGGGGGAGATTTGGGAGACGCTCACCCACGAGCTGCGTCACCACCTGGAGTCGCTCGCCGCGGAAGACCAACTCGAGGATGTGGACTACGCCGCGGACGAAGGCTTCAAGCGCCGGGAGGGGTCGGTCTTCGACCCGTGGTACTTCCAACACGGTGACCGTGAAGGCGAAGGCGCATATCGGGTCGAGGACGAGGTCTTCCTCGAGCAGCTGTGGGAGGGCGGCGAGTTCGAAGCGGTCGACGAGATCCCGTTCGAGTGGGATGAACGGCGTTGGACCGTCCCACGGCCGGAGCGCCTTGGAGACGTCCACTTCGTTTGCGTGAGCGGGGTCACCCACCCTCCAGAGACGCTGGAGGTGGTGCTCGTGCGGCGTCACACCTGGTGGGGCGAGTTCAGGCGCGCGTTGCGAGCCTCGGAACTAGAGGTGCTGGAATCCGAGGCCGTAGCCACCGAGCGGCGGGCGATTCCGGGCTGAGCGCCGCCCCGGCGATCTTTTCACGGCGCCGGGCGAGCCGGTAGGTTCCCGAGGCCGATGTCCGCCCACGACGCCTTCGCCCGCCTGACCCCGTACGAGCTTTCCTTTCCAGATCCGGAGTCCGCCCGCGAGCACTTCCAGGCGATCCGCCTGGAAGCCGATGCTCGCGGTGCAGACCTCCGCGACCCGACTACGTTCGTGATGCTCGGCGCCACCGGGCAGGCATTGCGGGAGGTACGCGGTACCGAGGACGACCCGGGTCTCATTCGACAACACGGGTTGCTTCTCTATCACTCGTTCCACTTCCACGACCTGGGAGAGCCTCTCTACCTGGTGCGGGTGTCTGAGCTGCGGCGGTTGCTCGACACCGAGCCCGCGGGAGACTGGACCCCGGCGCTCCAGCCCGCGGCCGGTTATGCGCAGCTGCCCCAGCACCTCGTATGGGTGAGCTCGGGGCCCGACGCGCCACCTGAATCGCTCGACGGGTTCTTCTGGGCACGAAGTGGAGCCGAGCGGTTCAGTCTGCTGCTCGCGCTGGGGATGCGGGCCAATCGCCCGGGGTTCTCCGTGGTTCCGTTCCCGGATCTGCCCTTGGCCGAGGCCGCGGGATGGATGCGCATGGACATGCGCGAGGACGGGGACGACTTCACGTCGTCGCTGCCGGGCGCAAAACTCGAGGGACTCTACGAGCTGCGCTCCTCGGGGGAGGCGCTCAAGTTGACGGCCCGCGTGCTCCGGCGGCTGGAGGCCTCGACAAAGGTCGACGCGATGCGCGCTTCGTCCGACCACGCCGAGGTCGGAGCGCCCCGACCGAGCCGGCTCCGGTACCGAGGGGTCGGAGGGAGCTCCGGCTCCGGCCGCTCCTCTCGATCCGGCGACGATGCCTGATGCCACGCGAGTCGAAGCGCCACCGCGCTGCGCGCGCGGCCACCATCTACGGACTGCTGGAGGCGGAGTACCCGGACGCGCATTGTGAGCTCGACCACGAGGACGCGTACCAGCTGGCGGTGGCGACTATTCTTTCGGCGCAGACCACCGATCAGCGCGTGAATCAGGTCACTCCAGCGCTCTTCCGGCGTTACCCCGACATGGCCGCGCTCGCAGGGGCCCGACAGGGCGACGTAGAGGAGATCATCCGCTCGACCGGCTTCTTCCGGAACAAGGCGAAGAACATCATTGGTTTCGCGCGCGCCGTCATGGGCGAACACGACGGCGAGGTCCCGCGCACTCTGGGGGAGCTCTCGGCTCTGCCGGGAGTAGGGCGCAAGACGGCCAACGTGATCCTCGGCAACGCCTTCGAGACGAACGAGGGCGTCGTCGTCGACACCCATGTGAAGCGCCTGGCGTCTCGGCTCGGGCTCACCAAGTACGACGAGCCGGTCAAGATCGAGCGGGAGCTGATGGAGCTGTTCCCACGGGATCAGTGGAGCATGCTCGCCCACCTGCTGATCTGGCACGGCCGAAGGGTCTGCGAGGCGCGCCGTCCCCGATGTGCCGAGTGCGTTGTGGCGAGGCTCTGTCCATCGGCGCGCATATGATCGGTTGACGCCCGTCCCGTCCCCGGTGAGCTTCGCGGGCGAGTCTAGAACCACTCGTGGGAGGGCGACCATGCCTCACCGGACCGACGCGCTGGCTCTGCTGCACGAATGGGTCGCCAGCGAGAACCTGCGGAAGCACATGCTTGCCGTGGAGGCAGCGGTCCGGCATTACGCGCGAATGCGTGGACGGGACGAGGAAACATGGGGTCTCGCCGGACTGCTTCACGACCTCGACTGGGAGACACACCCGGACGAGCATCCGCTCAAGGCCGTCGGCGTGTTGCGCGCGCGCGGCTATTCCGAGGAAGTGCTGCACGCCATCCTCGCCCATCGCGCGGACTTCACGGGCGTCCAGCCCGAGACCGAGCTCGATCGCGTATTGTTCGCGTGTGACGAGCTGGCAGGGCTGGTGCACGCCACGTGCTTGGTCCGTCCGACGGGAATCGACGACCTCACGCCCAAGTCCGTCACGAAGAAGCTCAAGGACCGGGCGTTTGCTGCGGGAGTGAGCCGGGAGGACGTGGAGAAGGGTGTCGAACTGATCGGACTCGAGCGGAGCCAGCACATCCAGAACGTGATCGACGGCATGCGCGCGTGCGCCGCCGAGCTCGGCATCCGGGGGAGCGACCCGGATGGGGGCGCCTGATCAGGAACTCCCGCCTTCCCGGGTGGTTATGACCCGAAGCCGCCACACCCCTCGGAGCACCTCCCCTTGAGAAGACGCGTCGCCCCGACCCTCGGGTTGATCACGCTCTGTACTGCCCTCGTGCCCGGGCTCGGCTCCGGGTTCTCACCGGGGCCGATCTCGGTGCAGGACCGCGATGTGGAGCTGCTCGGTCAGATCTACGGAACCCGTCCGCCCGACGCGTACTTCGAGCGAAGAGCGCGCGACCCGGGCGCGTTCCAGATGGAGCGGGGGATGGTTGTTGGCCGCGGGAGGTTCGGGAGTGGCGGGCAGGGGGGAGGCGCGCTACCTGCGTGGGGTGACCCTTCTCTGCCGGCTCTGGGCACGCGCCCCGTGCGCGGCGCTTTCCGCTTTCCAGTAATCCTGGGACTCTTCGCGGACTCACCGCCCCCGCCGTTCGCGACCGGCAAGGTACAGGCACACTTCTTCGACGGGCCGAACCCGACCGGCACTATCCGTGACTACTACCGCGAGATGTCGGGTGGCACGGTGACGCTGATCGGCGAGGTGACAGATTGGAAGCGCTCGACCCTTGCGCAGCAGGCCGTGGCGGGGGGAGTCAGCGGGCTCTCGAATCCCGGGAGGGTCGGCGTGTTCATCTTGGAGCTGCTGGCGCAGCTGCCGGGCACCATCGACTGGGGACGATACGACAATGATGGCCCCGACGGCCGACCCAACTCTGGCGATGACGACGGCTACGTCGACGTCCTGGCGGTGATGCACCCGACGTCGGGTGCCGAATGCGGTGGTACAGGAAAGGCCGACCGCATCTGGTCGCACAAGTGGACGCTACGGGAGACGGCGGGTCAGGCGTACGTCACCGCCAGCCGCTCGCCCAACGGCTCTCCCATCCGAATCAGCGACTACACCGTCCAGCCCGTATACGATTGCAGTGCGTCCCACATCAATGAGATCGGGGTGTTCGCTCACGAGCTCGGGCACGGATTCGGGCTCCCGGATCTGTACGCGAGTTCGCACGCGGGCGCCGGGCGCTGGGATCTGATGGCTACGGGTTCGTGGGGGTGCTCGGCCACGTTCGAACCGGAGCAACCCTGCCACATGGGCGCCTGGAGCAAAGCGATGCTCGGATGGGTGGGCGTGCAGACACTTCCATTCGGGTCCGACATGACTACCGTGACGCTCGACCCGGTCGAGCGCATCGCTCGGGTCGTGGCGATCCCGACGGGGGACGACTCCGGCGAGTACTTCCTGCTCGAGAACCGGCAGCGCATCGGGTTCGACCGCAGCCTTCCCGAGCCCGGACTCCTGATCTGGCATGTCGATCCGTGGCAGATCAACAACCGCTTGGCGATCAACGAAGTCAACGACAACCCCTCCCGCATGGGCGTTTGGCTGCGACAGGCGGACGGCCTCGAACAGTTGGGGTTGAACTCCTCATCCGGAGGTAATCGCGGAGACTCCGGTGACTCGTTTCCGGGCTCGTCCGGGAACAAAGAGTTCCACGCGGGCTCGAATCCGAGCGCGTTCACCCATACCCGTTCCACGTTCGAGCAGCTCACGCGGGGATTGCCCGAGTCCAGCTCGGCCGGCGTTACGCTGACCGAGATTACACCATCCGGCGAACGGATCACCGTTCGCGCACTCGCCCGCTATCAGACGGTGCGCGTGCGGAGCGCCGTGGGCACGGGAGCGGGCGGCCTATTCACCGTGGACGGCGCCGCCCTGACCACGGCGGAGCCCGTCATCCGATCCGCGCCGTATCAGCACCACATCGTCGAAGCTGCTCCCGGCGCACCGCTCGGGGAGGGGGTCCGGCGCGGCTTCTCGGGCTGGGAGGACGAACCCGGTGCGGGGCGGGTCCGTAGCTGGGTCACCGGGCTCAGTGACGCGGACTTGGTAGCCCTGTACGGCGGGCCGAGGGAGCTGCGCTTCGACCTGGCCCTCGAAGGGGGCCGCTTCGACGTCGCGCCCGGGCGGCTCGTCACGGTGCCGGACAACCCCGACCTCTGGTTCGACGAGGGCAGGCAGGTTGCCGTCCAGGCCGTGCCCACCGGGGGCTTCGAGTTCCGTTCCAGGGGGGGTGATCTCGCGGGCCAGCCGAATCCGGCCCTGGTGACCATGGACCAACCGAAAGACGTCACCGCGGTTTTCGAGATGGTGTTCGGTCTCGACCCTGCGGCGCGGGTCGAGTTTTCGGCCGCCGCGGCGCAACACTTCTCTCTCCAGGCTCTGAACGCGAATTCTCCGGTCACGTTTACGCGCCGGTCCGGGGTGCTTCCCGAGGGGATTCTGCTGGGTCAGGACGGCACCGTTACCGGGGAGGCCGTCGAGGCGGGCGTGTTCCCGATCGAGCTCCACGTCCGGGATGCGCTTGGTCTGGAGGCGAACGGCACGGTGACCCTGGCCGTCACGGCGCCGCTCATCGGAACGACGGTGCTGGCGGCACCCTTCCTGTTCCAGCCCGGGTCGCTCACCGCCAGCCAGGAGCGCTATCTGGACCGCGCGGGGAACGGCAACGGGTCGTACGATCTTGGCGATCTCCGCGCCTACCTGCTCGCCCACCCGGACGTGCCCGACGCGAGCCCGGCCGCCCCGTCACGCCTTCGGTTCGTCCCGTTCGTGGACTTCCGTCCTGCGGTGTCCCGGTGATACGCGCCGCATTGCCCTTCTCCCCGAACCGCAGCCGCGCGTGCCTGCTCGCGCTCGGGCTCGTGTTGCTGGGCGCCTGCGAGCCGAGCGGACCGGGCGCTCTCACCGCGAGGGTACAGGCTCCTGTTGCGACCGGGGCGGTGGTTGTCGAGCTCACCGGAACCGGGGTCACCGGGTTCGAGGGGGTGGGCGGCGTCCGAACCCTTCCGACCACGGCGGATCCCCTCACGAGCAGTCACCGCGTGATCGTGGTGAGCCCTTCGGGAGCCTTGCGCTTTCGGGTGCTCGTGGAAGACGTCGGGGGACTCGCTCCGAGGGCTGCAGTGGTGTCTGCGGTCGACGTGGCCAACCTTCCGATCGAATCGCTCGCGGGCTTCTCGATACGTATCGCACGCTAGCCCAAGCGAACCCGGCTCACCCAGCGGCGTGCACGCTCCGGCGCGTGCCGGGCGCACGCGGTGGCGGGCGACGACGCTTCCGAGCGCTTGCTGCGTGTGCCCGTATTGAACACTTTTCGCCGTCCTTCCACCCCTGCAGGGAGCACCCTTGAGCCTCCTCGGGCCGTCCGCGCGTGCCTAGACGCGACGACCTCGAAAGCATTCTGATTCTCGGCTCCGGCCCGATCATCATCGGACAAGCCTGCGAGTTCGATTATTCCGGGACGCAGGCGGTACGTGCCCTCAAGGACGAGGGCTACCGCGTCATCCTGGTGAACTCGAATCCCGCCACCATCATGACCGATCCGGATCTCGCGGATCGGACCTATATCGAGCCCCTCACCGCTGAGTGGGTCGAGCGCGTGATCGAGAGGGAGCGACCGTCCGCGCTGCTTCCTACCATGGGCGGGCAGACCGCGCTCAATCTGGCCATGGACCTGCACACGCGGGGTGTGCTGGAGCGCTTCGGGGTGGAGCTGATCGGGGCGAACGCTCGCTCCATCGAGATGGCGGAGGATCGCGAGCGGTTCACTGAGGCCATGCAACGCATCGGTTTGGTCGTCCCACATGGTGGGTTCGCTCGCTCGATCGACGACGCGTTCACAATCGTCGAAGAGACCGGATACCCGGCGATCGTGCGTCCCAGCTTCACCCTCGGCGGCACCGGCGGCGGGATCGCCTACAACCGTGAGGAGCTGGAGGCCCAGGTGCGCAAGGGCCTGGACGCCTCCCCGATCAAGGGGGTCCTGATCGACCGATCCGTGATCGGCTGGAAGGAGTTCGAGCTGGAGGTGGTCCGCGACCGTGCGGACAACGTGATCATCGTCTGCTCGATCGAAAACTTCGACCCAATGGGTGTTCACACGGGTGACTCGATCACGGTCGCGCCGGCTCAGACACTCACTGACGTCGAGTACCAGCGAATGCGGGACGCCTCGATATCGATCATTCGAGAGATCGGGGTAGAGGCCGGGGGCTGCAACATCCAGTTCGCAGTGAATCCGGCAGACGGCGAGATGCTGGTGGTGGAGATGAACCCCCGCGTTTCCCGCTCCAGCGCGCTTGCGTCCAAGGCCACGGGTTTCCCGATCGCACGGGTCGGTGCCAAGCTGGCGGTGGGATACCTCCTGCCAG
The DNA here is from genome assembly GCA_965237965.1 of Longimicrobiales bacterium. Taxonomy (GTDB): domain Bacteria; phylum Gemmatimonadota; class Gemmatimonadetes; order Longimicrobiales; family Gaopeijiaceae; genus UBA2988. The sequence goes on along the minus strand of CBDEGT010000003.1, from coordinate 643,732 downwards.
AGCTGCCCAACGACATCACGAAGACGACGCCTGCGTCTTTCGAGCCGGTGCTCGACTACGTTGTGGTCAAGTTCCCCCGCTTCACCTTCGAGAAGTTTCCGGAGGTGGACCCGGTGCTCGGTGTGCAGATGAAGTCGGTGGGCGAGACCATGGCGATCGGACGCACCTTTCGCGCCGCCTGGCAGAAGGGACTCCGTGGTCTGGAGATCGATCGGGCAGGCTGGGTGACCGCCGAGCGACTCACGGACGACGGGCTCGACGCTGATGATTCGGAGACGCTTCTGGCCGCGCTCCGCCGTCCCACTGCGGAACGCGTCTTCCAGGTCAAGCGGGCGATCGAGGCCGGCGTCCCGCTCGCCGCGATCCACGAGGCCACACGGATCGATCCCTGGTTCATCGATCAGCTGATCGAAATCGTCGAACTCGAACGCGCATACGCCGCCGCGGCCGAAGTCACGCCCGAGCTGCTCAGGCGCATGAAGCGACAGGGGTTCAGCGATTGCCAGCTGGCTCTCCTGCGCGGCGAACGGGAGGAGGACGTGCGCGAGCGGCGGTGGAGCTGGGGGATCCGCCCCACCTACAACGTCGTGGACACATGTGCGGGAGAATTCCCTGCTGAGACGCCGTACTACTACTCGTCTTATGAGGACGAGGACGAGGTGATCCCTGCGGCCGGCGACAAGATCGTGATCCTGGGGAGCGGGCCCAACCGGATCGGACAGGGGATCGAGTTCGACTACTGCTGCGTGCAAGCCGTGCTCGCGCTACGCGAGGCGGGGTTCACGACGATCATGGTGAACTCGAACCCTGAGACGGTCTCCACCGACTTCGACGTTTCGGACAGGTTGTACTTCGAGCCGCTGACCCTGGAAGACACGTTCGAGATCATCCATCGCGAGCAGCCGCGTGGCGTCATCGTTCAGCTCGGCGGTCAGACCCCGCTCAAACTCGCCGAGGGCTTGGAAGCCTTGGGTGCGCCCATTCTCGGCACCAGCGTGGATGCTATCGACCGTGCGGAGGACCGCGAGCGGTTCGCCGAGGTGTGTGCTAGGGTCGGCGCGACAGTGCCCGACAACGGCGTCGCTACGAGCGAGGCGCAGGCGGTGAGCGTGGCCGCCCGGGTGGGCTACCCAGTGCTGGTCCGACCGAGCTACGTCCTGGGCGGACGTGCGATGCGGATCGTGTATGACGAGTCCGGTCTCAGGGAGTACTTCGAGACCGCAGTGCGGGCCTCGCCCAACCACCCGGTGCTCATCGATCGATTCATCGAAGACGCCTTCGAGGCCGACGTGGACGCGCTGTCCGACGGCGTCGACGTAATCGTTGGCGGCATCATGCAGCACATCGAGGACGCGGGGGTCCACTCGGGTGACTCCGCGTGCGTTCTTCCGCCCTACCTGCTCTCTGGCGAGGTGCTCGACCAGATCCGCGGGCTGACGCGGAGGTTTGCGGTTGAACTCGGAGTGGTCGGGCTGTTGAACGTGCAGTACGCCATCCGAGACGGGGTCGTGTACGTGCTCGAGGTCAACCCGCGCGCCAGCCGGACCGTCCCGTTCGTGAGCAAGGCCACCGGAGTGCCGCTTGCACGCCTGGCCGCGCGCGTGATGGTGGGCGAACGGCTGGCCGATCTGAACGTACCGGAGGACCCTCCTGTGGCTGGCGTGGCCGTGAAGGAAGCCGCCTTTCCGTTCAACCGCTTCGAGGTGGACGTGATCCTCGGGCCGGAGATGCGCTCGACCGGGGAAGTGATGGGCTTCGACGATTCCTTCGGAATGGCGTTTGCGAAGGCACAGGCGTCCGCCTACAACGACCTGCCAGAAGGGGGTGGCAACCTGGTGGTGACCGTCAATGAGCGCGACAAGCGAACCGTTACGCCGATCGTGCGCCGCTTCCAGGATCTCGGATTCGTAGTCCTGGCCACCGGCGGAACCCACGCCTACCTGACCCGGCTCGGGATCGAGTGCGAGCGCGTCTTCAAGGTGGGAGAGGGTCGCCCCGACCTCGTCGACAAGATCATGAGCGGGGACGTCCAGTTGCTGATCAACACGCCGCTGGGCAAGAGGTCGCAGTACGACGATTATGCCATGCGCCGGGCGGCCATCACCTACAAGGTGCCCTACCTCACCACCATCTCTGCCACCAGCGCGGCCTGTGACGCGCTGATCGCTCTGCGTACGCGCACACATCAGGTGAAGAGTCTCCAGGAGCGGGTCGCCCGGGCGCGTCAAGCGGTCTTGCCGATCGGTACCTGAGCAGCCCCTTCCTGCGGCTCCTTGCCGGCCCCTCTGGTGGCCGGTAGCGTCAGCTTTCGCTGGAAGATCCGCTACTCCCGGTTCCACCACAGAGGAGCTTGGCCATGAATCACCGCCGGAGCCTCGCCGTGATCTCGGCCGTCCTACTCCAGGGCTGCGCCCCGACGTCAGAGGGCGTGATCGGAGACGCCGCGGACGCCCTGGGGGGCGCTGAGGCCATCGCGGCCGCGAACACCCTCGTGTTGGAGGGCACCGGAACAACCTACCGGCTGGGCCAGGCCCCTTCGCCCGTGGCCGACCTTCCGGAATACGAGCTCCACGAGTACCGCAAAGAGGTAGACCTCCAGAACCACCGCTGGCGGGTCGACCAGGTGCGTACCGGTCACTTTCTCACCGGGAACCCGGTGGATCGTCAACCGTTGAGCCAGGCCGTGGACGGGGAGGTTGCATACGACGTCCGTCCCGACGGGAGCACGAGGCGCCTGGCCGCGCAGACGGCGATCGATCGCCAAGCGGACTTCTACCACCATCCGTTGCCGCTCCTGAAGGCTGCGCTGCAGGAGGGCGCCGCGACGCTCGGCGAGCTGCGGGAGGAAGAGGGCGGTTACGCGGTCGACATCACTCCGGCGGGGGGTCCCCGACTCACGCTCCACGTCGACGGCGAGAGCGGATTGCCGACACGCATCGAGTCCACCGGTTACAACTCGAACTACGGGGACGTCGTGATCGCCACGTCCTTCAGCGATTGGGAGCGGTCCGGCGAGCTCGTGTTGCCGCGTACCATCTCGCAGACCCTGGGCCCCTACAGGAATGGGGACTTCTCGGTCAGCAACGAGGTGAACGCGCCCACGCAGGACCTGGCGGCGCCTGCCGAGGTCGCGGCGGAGACCGACCCCGTGCCTCCACCGCTCGAGATCACCTCGGAGCGGTTGGCGGCCGGCGTCTGGTACCTCGGCCCGGGCTACAACAGTCTGTTGATCGAGTTTCCGACCTACACGGCGATCATCGAGGCCGCTCAGAACGATGCGCGCGCGCTTGCTGTGATCGCGAAAGCACGAGAGATCGTTCCTGACAAACCACTCCGCTATGTCATAAACACACACTTCCACACGGATCATTCCGGCGGTGTGAGGGCGGCGGTCGCCGAGGGACTTACGCTGATCACGCACGAGAGTCATCGCGCTTACTTCGAGAGGTTGGTCGCGCGACCCCACACGGTGATGAGAGATCATCTCGCCGAGAACCCCCAGCCCCTCCAGATCGAGACCGTGGCCGGCGACGGTCCGTTGGAGCTGACCGAAGGGGACCGGACGATCTTCATCCACCGTCTAAGGGATGACACCCACGCCGATGGCATGCTGATGGTCTATTTGCCCCTTGAGAGGATTCTGGTCGAAGCCGACGCGTTCACGCCGGGCGCGCGCGCGTCGCCGTTCGCGGCGAACCTGTTGCAGCAGGTTCGCGCGTTGGGGCTCAGGGTGGACCGGATCGCGCCCGTCCACGGCCGGGTCGTGCCGTTAGTGGAGCTCGAGCGGACGGTCCGCGCGATGGAGGCCGCGGCGCGGATGCAGTGACCCCGGCGGGGCCGGCTACCCCGACCGCGTTCCTGATGCACCCTGCGTCGTCGCTGCACGACACCGGCTGGGGACATCTGGAGCATCAGGGACGACTTCGAGCGCTCGCGTCGGCGCTGGGCAGCGACCTGCCAGCCTTGCACGGGCGGGTCGAGGCGGTGGAGGCAGAGGAGATCGACGAGGAAGAGCTGCTCCGCGTACACACACGCGAGCACGTGGAGATCGTGCGCGCGGCGGTAGCACATGCGCGTCGGACGAGCAGCCTCGTGGAGCTAGACCCGGACACGCGCGTCTCGTCGGCTTCTTGGCAGGCGGCGCTGGGCAGCGTGGGTGGCGCGATTACCGCGTCCCTGGGCGTCGAAGAAGGCCGCTGGGCGAACGCCTTCGTGGCCACGCGGCCACCGGGACATCACGCCACCCCGGACCGGGCGATGGGCTTCTGCCTCTTCAACACGGTTGCGGTCACCGCGCGCTGGCTCCAAGAGCGCAAACGGGCCGATCGGGTCGCGGTCGTGGACTGGGACGTACACCACGGGAACGGAACCCAGGACGCTTTCTTCGAGGACCCATCGGTCTTCTTCCTCTCGCTCCACCAATTCCCGCACTGGCCGGGAACGGGGCGAGCAGACGAGCGCGGCGCCGGGCGGGGGTCGGGTACGACCCTGAACGTGCCGGTCCCTCCGCGTACGTCGCGGGCGGACTACCACGACCTCTACGAGAGGGCCCTCGACCAGGTGTTCGAGTTCCGTCCGGACTTCGTGTTGGTCTCGGCCGGCTTCGACTGCCTCGCCGGCGATCCGCTGGGGGATCTCCTCCTGGAGCCCGACGACCTTCACGCGATGGCGCGCTCGCTCGCCGAGCGGGCCGGCGAAGCGTGCGGCGGGCGGATCGTCGCCGTGCTCGAGGGGGGCTATCACCCACAACGGACCGCGCGCGCGGCGGTGTCGGTGGTGCGTGCCCTGGCCGGGCTCGATCCCTTGGGCGAAACTACATCATGACATCGCGACGCTCAGCTACGCTTTGCGCGTTGACCGTCCTGCTCGCAGCCGTGGGGCCGATCAGTCTGGCGGCGGCCGCGCCCCTGGCCGCCCAGGCACAGCACGAGCGGCCGCCCCAGGGCGAGGGACCTCACCAGCCCCACCCAGATGCGCTGGGGGCCATCGACCGCCTCAAGTCACCGTTCTGTCCGGGCTTCATGCTGGAGGTCTGCCCTTCTCCCGACGCGGCCGCACTCCGCGACACGCTGGACCTGCTCGCGCGCGAGGGCATGCCGGTCGATTCGCTCGTCGAGTGGACGCTATCCCGCTACGGGGACACTCTTCGCGCCCTTCCCGAAGCGCGTGGGAGAAGCCTGATCGCCTGGATCGTCCCCCCCCTCGCCGTCGTGCTCGGGATCGCGACCGTCGTCGTCGTGTTGCGCAGGAGCCGTCGGCCGCCCCAGGGAGGGCTCCCCGAGGAGGTGTCCGATGAGGAGCGGCGCCGCCTGGACGAAGCGCTCCGCGAGCTCGAGGCCGAGGAAGAGATACCCTTCTAACCTGATGTCCCAGGTCAACGGCTCGATCGAGCACGCCACCGGCCTCCTCACCCAGGAGCAGGTAGCGCGCGTCCGGTCCGCTCTCGCGGAGCGAGATCTGGATGGCTGGCTGTTGTACGAGTTTCGGAGCCAGAATTGGATCTCGGCTGCGCTCTTGGGTGTCGAGCACACGACGCGACGCGCCTGGGTGCTCTTTCCCCGCGAAGGCACGCCGTGCGCTCTGGTGCACCAGATCGAGGGGTCAGCGTGGCGCCACTGGCCGTTCGCGACGCTACGCTACGCAGGTTGGCGCGAGATGGAGGAGCAGCTCGCCCGGATGGTGGGCGGGCGCGAACGTCTCGCACTCGAGCTCTCCCCAGGATCCGCCGTACCAACCGTGGACACCGTACCCGCCGGCGCGATCGAACTGGTCCGCACACTCGGCGTCGAACCGGTGAGCTCGGCGGATCTGATCACCATCTTCCATTCGGTCTGGTCTCCCGGGCAGCTCGAGGACCACCGACGGACGGCCGAAGTGGTGGCCGAGGTCGGTCGGGCGGCGCTCGGGGAGGCGGGCACTACCGTCGCGCGCGGCGAGCCCATGACAGAGGGCGAGCTGTCGCGCTGGGTTCTGGCCCGACTACGCGCAGGTGGGGTCGCTGTCGAGGCGGACACGCACGTGGCGGTGGGTCCGGGCTCTGCCGACCCGCACTATGCGCCCGCCGGTGAGGGAGCGCCCATCGAGGCCGGACAGGTGCTGTTGGTCGACCTGTGGGGTCGCACGTCAACTGCCGCGGTGCACGCGGACCAGACCTGGATGGGGTTCTTGGGCAACTCACTCCCCACGGAGATCGCGGAGGTCTGGGATGCGGTCCGTGATGCGCGCGACGCCTCGGTCGACTTCCTTCGCCGCCGTCATTACGAGGGCGGAAGGGTTCGCGGACTCGACGTCAACGACGTCGCGCGAGGGGTCATCCGCGAGCGCGGTTACGCTGACCACTTCCTCCATCGCACGGGCCACTCGATCGACACTCGGCTCCACGGTAGCGGGCCCAACTTGGACAACCTGGAGAGCAGGGACGACCGCATTCTGTTGGCTGGCGTGGGCTTCTCGATCGAGCCCGGAGTCTATCTACCGGGTCGCTTCGGGATCCGGAGCGAGATCAACGTGCACTGGGGCGCGGAGGGACCGGAAGTCACGCCGCGTTCACCGCAGCACGAGGTGCTGCTGATTCCGATCGGGTGAGCCGTCGCCTATCCGCTCGGTGTGGGGTCGGCCCTGTGGCCTCGAGACCGCCCAGGCCGGGTGCGTGCGGGGCAGCCGCGTGATGGCCGAGTGACCGTACGCGGAGCCGTGGCGACTGCGCTGGTCGAGGTTGCGCTCCCGCTCCCCATCCACAGGACCTTCACCTACGCTGCTCGGGTGCCGCCCCCGCCGATCGGCACCAGAGTCCTGGTGCCTTTCAAGCGCGAGGAGCGCATCGGCTGGGTGGTGGATGCTGCTCGGGGAGTACCGCCGCGAGGGCTCCGGATGCTGCTCGACGTGCTCGACGCCGAGCCAATGGTGTCACCGGACATCCTGCGGCTGTGCCGATGGATGGCGGAGTACTACATGACCCCGCTCGGACTGGCCCTCCGTGCCGCGCTTCCGGCCGTCCTTTCCGACGTGTCTAGGGACTACCTCTCTCTCGTGACGGGGTCCGACCGGGGCGCGCGCCTCGCCGACGCGGACCTGAGGCCGCGCGAGCGTCGGTTGGTGGAAGCGCTTGATGCGGCCGCCGGCCCACGCAACGTGCGTGCGCTGCGCCGCAGCCTCGGCATAGGCTCGATCTGGCCTGAGGTGCGGAGCCTGGTCGCGCGCGGTCTGCTGCGTCACGAGGCTGTGCCCCCCGAGGCTCCACGGGTGCTGACCCACCGCGTCGTGCGGGTGGTGAGGTGGCTCGACGACCTGGCCGAACGCGACGCGACCTTCCTGAGGGCACGTCGCCAGAAAGACGCCTATGAGTGGCTGGAGGCCACCGGAGGCTCGGCCGAGCTGGCGGCGCTGCTCGAGCAGACAGGTTGCAGCCGCAGCGTGATCACCGAGCTCGAGCGAAAGGGGATCGTTTCCATCGGCGACGAGGAGGTGCTGCGGGACCCCTTTCGGGATCGAGGCCGGAACCGGGGGCCCGACAGCAACGCTGCTCCGGCCCCCGAGCAGCGGCCCACCACCGCACAGACCCGCGCGCTCGAGACCATCCTCGCGGAGTCGGGCGAACCGTCCCCCCGCCCCGTTCTGCTGCACGGCGTTACGGGATCGGGAAAGACGCTCGTCTACGTCGAGCTGCTGCAGCGCGTGCTGGCGCGCGGCCGTACCGCGATCGTTCTGGTTCCGGAGATCTCTCTCACCCCCCAGACCGTGACGCGCTTTCGCGGACGCTTCGGCGACCAGGTCGCAGTTCTGCACTCCGCGCTCTCCGAAGGCGAGCGCTATGACGAGTGGCGCCAGCTTAGAGCAGGAAACAAACGAATCGCCGTGGGCGCGCGCTCCGCGCTGTTCGCGCCCCTGCCCGATCTTGGCGCGATCGTGGTCGACGAAGAGCACGACGGGAGTTACAAGCAGTCCGACGCTCCCCGCTACCACGCTCGCGATCTGGCGGTGGTGCGCTCCGCGATGGCGGGCGCCGTATGTGTGCTCGGGAGCGCTACGCCCTCGCTCGAGAGTTGGTCCAACGCCGGGCGGGGGAAGTTCGCGCTCACGACCCTGACCGAGCGCGTAGGGGGTGGGCGACTTCCTGCCGTGCGGGTGGTGGATCTGCGGGAACTGCGCCGAAGAGTCGAGCCGGAGGGAAGGGGACGTACTCCAGCGACGTCCGAGCGAGGGGACGCTCGAGCGTCCGATAAGTCGATCCTCTCGGATTCTCTCGTAGATGCGGTCCGTGAGAGACTTCGGAGGAGTGAGCAGGTCATCCTGCTCCTAAACCGCCGCGGATACTCGAGCTTCGTTCAGTGCCGCGAGTGCGGCGACGTACGGCGCTGCGTCCAGTGCTCGGTCTCGCTCACTTTCCATCGGTTGAGCGGGCGGCTCCTTTGCCATCACTGCCGCTACGAGGAGCCAACGCCAGAGCGCTGCGCGCGCTGCGGATCATATGACCTTTCGTTCAAGGGCCTCGGCACCGAGCAGGTGGAGCGGGTCGTTGCCGAGACCTTCCCTGCTGCGCGTCTGGCACGCATGGATGTGGACACGACATCGGGACGCTGGGCCCACCACGAGATTCTCGGCCGAGTCGAACGCGGTGAGGTGGACGTTCTGATGGGTACGCAGATGATCGCGAAGGGGCTCGACTTCCCACGGGTCACTCTTGTCGGGGTCGTAAACGCGGACGTCGGCATCCACCTGCCCGACTTCCGTGCGAGCGAGCGCACCTTCCAGCTCCTTTCGCAGGTGGCGGGGCGGGCTGGTAGGAGCGTGCTTGCGGGCGAGGTGATCGTGCAGACCTCGCTACCCGACCACTACGCCATCCAGGCTGCACTCACACACGACTACGCTGGGTTCGCGGAGCGCGAGCTGGAGGAGCGGAGACGGCCCGCGTATCCACCCTGGGTGAGGTTGACGAACGTCCTCGTAAGCAGCCCGGACCGGGATGTTGCCGCGACCACGGCACAGCGCTGCGCTGAATGGCTCGCGAGCCGCCTGACCGTGGGGGGCGCGACGCCACGAGCGCGGCGTTCCGGTCCAGGTGCGGAGCCCGAGGAGGCAGTCGAGCTGGTCGGTCCTGCGCCTGCGCCGATCGAGCGGCTGCACGGACGGTGGCGCTGGCACTTCCTGCTGCGCACTCGATCCGCCCGTGCTCTCACAAGGGTCTGTCGGGTCCTGGTCGAGGGATTCAGCCCACCGGGGGCGGACGTGAGGCTTGCGCTCGATCGCGACCCGGTCGCGCTGCTGTAGAACGGTCCGCAGTGTCCCGTTGACCATCCCTTTCGGCGCTGGGTATCTTGCTCTCACGAGCGGGTCGGTGACGAGCACCGGCCGATTCCGTGGATCGCCGCGATGGGGAGTATGAGCTGTCTCGCACTGAACGCTTCGTTCGAGCCGCTCACGATCGTACCCACCCGCAGGGCCGTCCGTCTCGTGCTGGACCACAAGGCGGAGATCCTTGAGGTAGACGGGCGGCGTGTCTTCCGCTCCGCCTCCACTCAGCTACCCTGTCCCTCGGTAATTCGGCTGGTACGCTACGTCCGGGTGCCGCGCCGTTTCCGCCGCCAGGTCACCAACACGTTCCTCTTCGCGCGGGACGACTACTCGTGCCAGTACTGTGGACGGCACAAGGGTGAGCTTCGGGGGCGTCAGTTTCTGACTCGCGATCACGTGCTGCCCATCTCGCGCGGCGGCGAGAACAAGTGGGCGAACGTCGTCACGTCCTGCTCGCCCTGCAACAACCGGAAGGGGAATCGTTTGCCGGCGGAGGCCGGGATGGCGCTGCTCACAAGTCCCGGCGAGCCCAACTACGTGCACCTCGTCTGGGCGGTGCGGCGGGTCACACCGATCCAGGCGAGGTGGATCGGGATGTTCTATGGGAGGGACACCGTGGACATCCTGCGGGGCAAGGCGCGCTGAAAGCGGCGGTGCGTAGGAGGGCGCCTCAAATCCGACTGATACCAGGAAGGCGAGCACGGCGAGTGGGGCGTACTTGGCAGTACGGCGCAGAGAGCCGCGCGCAAGCCTGACACCGTATCAGCCGGATTTCAGCGCCCTCACTCGTCCAGCCAGGCGTATGGCCGCTCATAGAACTGGCCGTATCCCCGGACCGTGCCGCGGTGGGTGTATTCTTTCCAGCGGATCACCCAGCCGCGTACCTCGTCCTGGATCACGTCGTACTTGAAGCCTGGGTACTGGCTGCGCTCGGAGAGGAAGCGGGCCAGCGGGGCAGGCAGGTTCGAGATCCCGTCGACGGCAAACTCGTCACTGCCGCCGGCGGCTGCACCGGCCTGTAAGTGCGACTCGAACATCTTGAGTGTCCGAATCGCTTCCTCCACCTGCTTCACGACCTCGCCCATGGCCTCCTGCGGGGAGTCGCCCGTTCGGTTTCGGATCTCACGCATGAGACCGGCGGTCAGCGGCGCCACCAACTCATCGCGGACACGCTGCAACTGCACCACGAGCCGGTCGTGCATCCGCAGGAGTTGAGCATACTCCCGGTTCGCTTGCTTAGCCGGCGTGGGCTTGGGAGAAGCCATAGTGACGGGCCGACCGTTCCGGGTGAGGCCGCTCCGGCGTATGCCGGCGGAGGAGAGGCAGCCGGTGGAGCCGGCCGCCGCGCGGTCAGTCCTTTCCCTCCTCGGGATCCAAGAAACGACGTTCCAGCTCGTCCTGCAACTCCTTTTCCCGTTCGAGGGCCTCGCGCACGATGCGGAGGGATTCCTGGTCGAAGGGTACGACGCCCTCCCCGACGGTCCGTCGCGTGGTCCCCGGAAGGTCCCTGCCGCCTAGATGTCGGGCGGCCCGGATCTCGAAGGCGAACAGCATCTGCCGCAGCTCCCCCAGGAGTTTCAGGATGCGCGGGGAAGCCCGCAACAGCAGATCTTCCTGGTCCATCCGGTGGATCGATTCGGCGAACCTGAGCAGTTCGGCTCGGAGCTGATCCGGCGTGATGTCGTCGTATCGTCCCATCGAGGGTCCTGGCTCGCTATCTCCCACCAGCGTGATCGTGGTGTCCACCCCGCGGGCCGGCACGCTGTGTGATTACCTTACACGGGAACGGTGGGCGGAGGTTCGATCAGTCCAACCCGCACTTTGCGAGGGTAAGGCGGTGTCCGAGGTCGTGCTCGAACGGACCGTGCGCTTCAGCGCTTCGCACCGCTACCGGCGGTCCGAGTGGTCTGCGGAGCGCAACCGCCAGGCGTTCGGTCCGGTGGCGGACCCTCACGTGCACGATTACGCCGTGACGGTCTCAGTGCGGGGCGAGATGGATGCCTACGGCTTCGTCGTGGATCTGGACGCGCTGGATGCTGCGCTGGCGGGGGTTGTGGATCCGCTGGACCAAGGGGACCTGAATCGGCAGGTGTTCACCGATGGTCGCGTACAGCCCTCGACCGAGGCCCTGGCCCGCTGGCTCTGGGTCCAGATGGAGGACCGGATCCCACCACCCGCACGGCTGGTACGCGTGCGAGTGGCGGAGAGCGCAGGGCCCGCTGCAGTCTGGGAAGGGTGAGCGCGATCAGCGCGGGCGCTCGCCTGGTCTATGCGATCGTGTATGATTCCAGTGCTCGCTCATGATCACCCCACACGCTGAACCTCCGCGAGGCACGCTCGACGAGGGGCCGCCCAGCTCCCCGAGCGTGCAGCCCCCGTCGGATCCGGCACCGACCCGGCCGGTTCCCGCGAGGCTCCCCGGCGCGTCGGAGCCGCCCTCGGCACCTCCCGGAGCCCCGCCTGACCGACCAGGCGGGTCCGTGCCTTCGCCGTCGACCGGTAGGGGCGACGGGGGTCGTAGCCGGGAGTCCCCGCGCCCGACGCCGGCCCGGCCCCAGGAGGCGTCATGTGCACGCGGTCCGGTCCCGCTCGTCGAGGTTCGTAGCCGCGCCCTCGAGTTCGGCGGTGAGCGGTGGATCGTTCGAGAGAGCGGTCGCACGTCGTCGGGCACGGGCGGGGACGCTCGAGCTCCGCTGCTCCACCTGGTCTTCATTCGCGCCGCCGATCCGGAGCGGCCAGCCCGTGAGCTGCTTGCATGCGGGCACACGATTGACGATTTGACGGACGACGAGCTTGCGGGCCTGTTCGCGAGAGCCCGCCCATACCGGGATCGCGAGGGGCGCCGCGAGGTCTTTCCGGACACACGCAAGAAGGGCGGCAAGGGGATCTGAAGCGCCGCGGGCGACGAATTCCGCGGATGGCGCCCTTTAACGATTGGGCGGCCATGAGAGTCCATTCGTCGACATGATGCGACGAGACTCCTGAGAACGTGCCGGGCGTTACACGGCACCGATCGGGTGGCCGCGCCCGATCAACCACGAGGGACTGCTACCATGAAGAAGACACATACGATCGCATTGTTGACGATGACTGCGCTGGCGATGGCGGCACCCCTTTCAGCACAGCGTCCCGGTCCGGCCCGGCCGGGTGCGGGCCTTGGACCGGGCTCATCACTGGGCGGACGGGGGATGGGTCCGCGACTGGAGCGGGTGATCGCGCTCGCGTTGGAGCGACGCGATACGCTCGAGCTCTCGACCGATCAGATCCGTGAGCTCGAGGAATTACGTTCGGAGATCGACCGGAGCGAGGCGGACCTCCGGGAGCAGGCAGAGCTGCTGCGCGAAGAAGCGGGTGATGACCGGGAGCAGATCAGGGAACGGATGCGGGAGCTCCAGATCAGGGAACGGATGCGGGAGCTCATGGAAAGCGGTCGTGAAGCGCGCGAGGCCCAGCGCGAGCGTTACGAGCAGGTCCTGACGCGGGACCAGCGTGATCGGCTTGCTCCTCTGATTCGACGTCGACTGCGGGGCCAGCGCGCTGGGCCTGGCCCGCAAAGGTTCCGCGACGGACCCCGAGGTCCCGCCGGCCGTCGCGGCGCCGGGATCGGTCGGGATCGATTCGGGGGTGGCTTCGGCCCCGCCTCCATGGCCCAGGCGTACCTGCAGGGCTGGCGGGACGGAGTTCGGGCGGGCGCACGCCGCGGAGGGGGCATGAGGCGCTCAGGTCCCGTTCGCTGATAGGGCGCCCGCAGCGGGATGGCCGATCCGACCAGCCTTCGGGGAGGCGGTTCAACACACCCCCTCAGGCCCGTGTCCTGACTTTGGCGACGCTGCGCGATCTGCCTGATCGCGTGCTGGTCGAGCGCACCCGAGGAGGGGACGCGGATGCGTTCGGGGCCCTCGTCGAGCGGTATATGAGGTCGGTGTACGTAGTCGCCTTGTCGGTTACGCGGCGCCATGAGGATGCGGAGGACGCGGCTCAGGAATCGTTCCTGGTGTCGCTCCAGCGGATCGAGGAGTGCCGCGACCCGGATCGCTTCGCCGGTTGGCTGATGACGATCGTCCGTAATCGGGCCCGTAACTTGGTGCGGAGGGAGGTGTTGAGGGGCACCGACCCCGTCCCCGAAATGGCTCGGTCCCGGACCCCGACCCCCGACCTCGACATGGAGGCAGCCGAGCTTGAGCGGGACCTCGTTGAGGCGCTCGGTGAGCTCACCGAGATTCAGCGTCAGATCGTCCTGATGCACGATCTGGAGGGTTGGAAGCACAAGGATATCGCGGACCGACTGGAGCTCCCCTCGGGGACCGTTCGCTCCCATCTCCACTTCGCGCGCAAGGCGCTGCGGAGCGCACTGACGGCGCTCCTACCACTCGACCCGGGCGAAAGGGCCGGATAGGTGATCCGATGAACGACCAGGTCGATGTCCGGACCCGCGAGCTGTTGTCGACGCTCGATCCGGAGGGAGCGGATCCCGGCTACTGGCACCGCTTTCATCGCTGGGTTGTCAACTCGGCCGGCCCTGAGCTGGCTCGGCGCCGCCGCGCCGCCAGCGTGACCATCAGCGACGTGATGGTCTCCTGGTGGCGGGCGCTGGTACCCGCCGCCGTGGCGACCGCTGTGCTGGCGGGCATGATGCTGCTGCGCGAGCGCGTGAGCCCCCCGCCCGTCGCGTACGTGGACATGGCCGAGACGCTGGCGGCGGGCGTGGAGGCTCCGGAGATGCCGTCGTTCGAGACCACGGGCCCGGACGGCGGGATCGTGCTGGTCAACGAGGCCTTCGACAGGTAGGGGCGAGCGATGTCGATCGAGGGCTTTCAGCGCGCGCGTTTGGTCACCGGGGCGATCCTGGGGCTCGTTCTGGTTGCGGGCTTCCTGCTCGGGGTGGCGTGGGATCGGCGCCTTGCCACGGCCCCGGCGGTGGAAACAGCGACCGACGCGGCGCGGGCCGGGGCCGAGGACCGCGGGCGACGACGCAGGGGGCTGTTCCATCGGGTGGAGCCGGCCCTCGACGCGGATCAGCTGGCCGAAGCCGAGGCGATCACCGCCCGTCGACGTGAAGCCGCGCGGGCGCTGTTCAGCGAGCCTCTGATCGACTCGCTCTACGACGACATGAAGGCGGCCGAAGATGTCTTCGAGGAGGTGTACGACCCGCGCTTCCGCGCTCTCATCGACAGCTCGCGGGCCGCGATCAGGCAACTCATGACGCCCGCACAGGCGACCGACTACGACTCCATCCTCGCCGAAAACGACCGCAGGCGGCGCGACGGTGGCGGCTGACGAATCGGGAATACCTGAATGACATCCGTTCTTACTTGGCCGCGGTCGTTTCAGGTCATCGCGGTCGGGGTGACCGTGTCGGTGGGGCGTCCGGCTGCCGCCCAGCAGATCGAACCCACGGTCGTCCCGATCACGCTCGAGGAGGCATTGTCCCGCGCGCTCGAGCGGAGCCCAGTGATGGCGCAGGCGAACCAGCAGGTGGAGAATGCTGCGAGCGGTCGGCGGACCGCGTACGGCGCGTTCCTTCCGTCGCTTTCAGCGAGTTCGGGTGCGTCACTCCGGAGCTCGGAGCGGTTCGATGCGGCCACCGACCGGATCGTGTCGGGGAGTTCGGACTCCTACAACGCCGGGATCTCGGCCGGGTACGACCTGTTCACCGGAGGGCGCCGGATGGCCGAGCTCGATCGTAGCGGCGCCGAGCTCCGGGCGGCCGAGGCGCGGCACGAAGATCAGCGCTTCCAGGTGATCCTGCGGACCAAGCAGATCTTCTTCGCCGCGCTCCGCCAAGGCGAGCAGCTCGAAGTGGCGAACGCGAGGCTGCGTCAGGCCGAGGAGAGCATGGGAATGACCCGACGGCAGGCCCTGGTCGGGCTCGCCACGACGTCGGACACGCTCCGCGCTCGCTTGGAGATGGTGAACGCGCGTCAAGCCGTGCTCCAGGCCGAGACCGGAACGCGGGCGGCGCGGTTCGCGCTCGCACGTCAGATCGGGGAGAAGCAGCCGGTCGAGCCCGCCCCTCCGGTGGACCTCGAGCCCGCACCCCTGCCGCTCACCGAGGCCGAAGTGCTCGAGGCCGCCGAGACGAGCTCGCCCGGCGTGCAGGCTGCCCAGGCCGGCGCTGGAGCTGCCTCGGCCGCGTTCTCGGCAGCGCGCACCGCCTATCTGCCCACCCTGCGGATCTCGTCCGGATACAGCTGGGCCAACGAGGCCGCGTCCTTCGACGGCGGTAGCACCAGCTGGAGTCTCTCTCTCTCGGCGAGCTATCCGATCTTCAACGGCTTTCAGCGGGAGTCGAACATCGCTCGCGCGGAGGAAAGTCGGAACGTGGCGCGCCTCCAGGAGGAGGACGCGCGTCTGGCCGCGCGCCAGGAGGCTGACGGCGCGCTGTACGCGCTTGCCACGGCTTCGACGGCCATCGAGATCGCGGTGGAAGCCGTGGCGGTTGCCGAGGAGGACCTGCGCGTGGTGCGGGAGCGCTACCGGGTGGGGGTGGCGACGGTGCTGGACGTCCTCACCAGCCAGATCGCGCTCGACCAGGCGCGCGTGAATCTCGTGGACTCGCGCTACGACTACGTGATGGCGAAGGCAGAGCTGGAAGCGATCCTGGGGAGGGAGCTATGAGCCGCATGTTCGGGAGCCTCCGGTGAGCGAGATCATCCGCACCCAAGGGCTGTGCAAGGACTACATACTCGGAGCCGAGGTGGTCCGCGCAGTCCGCAGCGTCGACCTGGTGATCCGCAAGGGCGAGTTCGTCGCGGTGATGGGGCCGTCCGGGTCGGGCAAGAGCACATTGATGAACCTCATTGGTTGCCTCGACACTCCCACCGAAGGTCGCTATTGGCTCAACGAGAAGCTCGTCAGCGAGCTCTCTGATGACGAGCTGGCGCGCGTGCGTAACCGCGAGATCGGCTTCGTCTTCCAGACCTTCAACCTGCTGCCACGTGCCACATCGCTGCACAACGTGGAGCTGCCGCTCGTTTACGCGGGCGTGTCGAGTAAGGAGCGCCGTCGGCGCGCGGAGGAGAAGCTCGAGCTGGTGGGGCTCGGAGACCGCATGCGGCACCGTCCTCCGGAGCTCTCCGGTGGCCAGCGCCAGCGAGTGGCGATCGCCCGTGCGCTCGTCAACGAGCCAGCGCTGTTGCTGGCGGACGAGCCGACCGGCAACCTCGACTCGCAGACGAGTGAGGAGATCATGGCGGCCCTCACTGAGCTGAACGGGGGCGGTCAGACCGTCGTGCTGGTCACGCATGAGCGAGACATTGCCACGTACGCTCGTCGCCAGGTGCACCTGCGTGACGGCATGATCGAATCCGACTTCCTGACCGAAGCAGTGGGGGTATCACGGTGAGGACTTGCTTGAAGGCGCATCGATGGTGTTGGGTCCTCTTGTTCTTGGGGGTGGCCGGCTGCCGTTCGAACGACGCGGGGCCGGCCCCCACACGGCAGGCGACCGACGTGGTCCGCGGCGCTCTCCGCATCACCGCCGAGGCCACCGGTACGGTGGAGCCCATCCGCAGTGTGGAGGTGAAGAGCAAGGCGTCCGGGGAGATTCTCACGCTCGCCGTGGACGTGGGGGATGAGGTCTCTACCGGTGCGCTGCTGGTGCGCATCGATCCGCGCGACGTGCGCAACGCCTACGATCAGGCGCAGGCGGATCTCGAGGTCGCGAGGGCGCGGCTCGAGATCAGCGAGGCCCAATCGAGCCGGTCCAAGGAGTTGCTCGACGGGGGCGTCATCACCACCCAGGAATACGAGAACTCCCGCCTCGACCTGGCGAACGCGCAGGCCGCTCGAATCAAAGCCCAGACCAACCTGGAGCTGGCCGAGGCGAGGCTCGGCGACGTCACCATCACTGCGCCGCTGGCGGGCACCATCATCCAGAAGAGCGTCGAGGAGGGCCAGGTCATCCAGTCCGCCTCCCAAAACGTGTCGGGCGGCACGACCCTGTTTGTGATGGCCAACCTGCTCGAGATGCAGGTACGCACTCTCGTGGACGAGACCGACATGGGTCAGATCCGTGCCGGGATGACGGCGGCGGTTCAGGTAGAGGCGTTCCCCGATCGGGGGTTCCAGGGCTACGTGGAGAAGGTCGAGCCGCAGGCTGTGGTCCAGCAGAGCGTGACCATGTTTCCGGTGATCGTCCGGCTCGACAACCGCGAGGGTATGCTGCGTCCCGGAATGAACGCCGAAGTCGAAATCCTCGTGGACGAAGCGACCGACATCCTGCTGGTGCCGAACAACGCGATCGTGCTCCCGCAGGACGTGGGCGCCGCGGCGCTCGTTCTCGGGTTGGATCCCGAGCATCTGGATCTGGCCGCTCTCGGGGCTCGGGGTCCAGGGGGACGCGCCAGCCGAGCGTCCGCGGTCCGCGAGGGGTCTGGTGCAGCAGGCGAAGCCGCTATAGGTGACCGGGGCGCCGGCGACGTCGCGGAGAGGTCGGGCGAGCGGGAGCGCGTGCTCGCGGCGGCGCCTACCGGCATGGACTCCCTGCGGGCGCGTGTGCAGCGGGGTGAGATCAGCCAGGACTCGGTCCGCATGCTCATGCGCGGGGCGCGTCCCGGAACCGGAGGCGCGGGCCGCCTTGAGCCCGGCGGGGCCATGTTGGGTGGCTCCACAGGGCCAAGGGGTGCCGAGGCACGCATTCTTCGTCGAGCCGTGGTCTTCGTGATCGACGACGAGGACATCGCGGAGCCGCGCGCCGTCCAGATCGGGTTGAACGATTACGACCGGACCGAGGTGGTGTCGGGCCTGGAGGAGGGGGATCGGGTGGCCACACTCGGCGCGGCGCAGCTCCAAGCTCAGCAGCAGGAGTTCCTCGACCGGATACGACAGCGTGGCGGCGGCATGTTCGGCGGCGGCGGTGGTCGGGTGATCATTCGGCGATGAGGTCGACCGAGCGCGCGCGCATCGACTACGTGGAGGGAGGCGAGCCGTGCTGATCCTCGAGATCGTGCTCGTGGCGCTGAACGCGATCCGCGCGAACGTGATGCGCTCGGCGCTGACCACGCTGGGGATCGTGATCGGGGTCGCGGCCGTGATCACGATGGTCGCGCTCGGGGAGGGTGCCCGGCGCAGGGTCGAGGAGCAGATCTCTCGAATGGGGACCAACGTCCTCACCATCCGGCCGGGCCAAGCGATGTTCGGTGGGATCGCGCAGGAGGGGGGCCGACGGCTCAGCGTCGACGACGCTGAGGCGTTGGGCGCCGAGTCCGACGGTCTGCTGACGGTGGCGCCCGAGGTGAGCTCGCGCACGCAGGTCTCCTACCTGCGCTGGAACTCGAACAACCAGGTGGTGGGCACCTGGCCCGAGTATTTCGAGATCTATGACCACGCCCTCATCGCGGGCCGGTACTTCGACCAGGGCGAGGTACAGGGGCGCCGGCGGGTCGCGGTGCTCGGCAATAAGGTGAACGAAGGCCTGGGTGAGACCCCGCCCACCCTGCTGATCGGCAAGACCATCCAGCTGCGGGGCCAGCCGTACGAGGTGATCGGTGTGCTGGCCGAAAAGGGGGAGGCCGCTTTTCTGCGGCCGGACGAGCAGATCTTCATCCCGATCTCGACCGCACAGTATCGGCTCTTCGGTGGGCGTGAGCGGCTGTCTTCGATCTACGCCGCCACCGCCACCGCCGACCAGCTCGACCAGGCGTTTGCCGAGATCGACCGGATCCTGCGCCGTGAGCACAGGATCCAGCCCGGCGATGAAGCGGACTACAGCATCCGGAACGCTGCCGATCTGCTGAGCACGTTCAACGAGACCAACCGTACATTTGCCCTGCTGCTCGCGGGGATCGCTGCGGTTAGCCTGCTGGTGGGCGGCATCGGAATCATGAATATCATGCTGGTCAGCGTGACCGAGCGGACCCGCGAGATCGGCGTGCGAAAGGCGCTGGGCGCGACCCGGCGCGCGATCCTCTTCCAATTCCTGGTCGAGGCCCTCGTGCTTTGCGTGATAGGTGGACTGCTCGGGGTGGGGGCGGGCGTGGGCGCGGCGCGGGTGATGAGCAGCGTGGCCGGGTGGCAGACCGCCATCTCGGGTGAGGCCGTCGCGACGGCGCTGGGCTTCTCTGCCGCGATCGGGCTTTTCTTCGGGATCTGGCCTGCACAGCGTGCTGCGCGGCTCGACCCGATCGTGGCGCTACGCTACGAGTGAAGGCTCAGGACCCCGAGGCGCGAGTTCCGTCAGCGCGGCAGCTCGAGTCTGAGTTCGCTGCCGCGGCGGACCAACGTCACCTGCAGCGCCCGTTGGGGTGCCGCAGAGGCGACCGCGAGCCGTAGCGACGAGAGATTGTCCACCGGGGTCTCTCCGACGCGCAGCAGCACGTCACCGGGCCGGAGTCCGCCGCCGGCTGCCGGTGTGCCCGGGACGACCTCGACGACCAACAGGCCGCGCGCCGTGCCGAAGTACTCGGCTAGAGCTGGATTCAGGCGGATGATGCGGGCCCCGGCCACCCGGTCTTGCCCGGCAAGGTAAGGGGTGATCCAGGCAGCCGACGCTGTGCGCTCGACCTCGGCCGCCATCGCTTCCGCCCAACGCTCGATCGCCACCCGCAACTCGAAGATCTCCGAGGTGAGGCGCTCGCGACGAGAACGCTGGTCCCTCAACTCGCGATCGTCCGGGGGGCTCAGCCGCTCGGCCTCGAGTCGCGGAGCGAGGACCCGCAGCCGCTCAACCTCGGCGCGCTGTACCTGGACCAGCTGCCGCTCCCGCTCTCGAAGGCGGACCAGAAGCGAGTCGGTGCGCGGGTCCGAAAAGGCCGAGGCCGGGAGCGCGACCGTCCACCCCGGAGCTTGGCCGGTGACCACCACGGGCGCCCTGGGAATCAACGGTGGTGATTCGCGTCCCGCATCGGCCACGACCATGGGATCGGGACCGGTCGGACGGGGCGCAGCACGGACGGTCACGGTGCGCTCCGTGCGCCCCCGGCGCACGGTCAGCTCTACCGGGTCGCCCGCCCGCAGCTCGGTTCGCAGCGCCCTGAATCGGACCAGCGTGGGCGGCATCCCGTCCACAGCGATCAGCGTATCCCCCGGGGCGAGTCCCACCTGTGCGGCAGGACTGCCGAGCCAGACGTCCCGCACCACCACCACGGGCCGTTCGCCTGTCGTCATGATCAGGCTGGCCTCCACTCCGATCCACCCGGCTCGGGTCGGGGGGGAGGGCGCCTGCGCCTGGCTCTCGGTTGCGGCAGCCGCCACGGCCAGCGCAACCAGAAGCGCACCTCGCATCGGTCGTTCCCTCCTCAGAACCATCCGTCCTGACTGCCATCCTGGATACCGTCGCCGGAGAGGCGCCGGTACACGGCCTGCTGCTCGGCCAGCGCGCTGGCAAGCAGTCCGTTGAAGAACGGATCCGCGGGCGCCTGCCGGAGCGCGACCTGGCCCGCGCGCACGAGCTGCTCGAGCGCGGCGTACCGCGTCTCGGGGTCACCTGCGGTTTCGTCGGCTCCGTGTGCGGCGGTCAGTTGCCGGTAGTGCACCAGGGCGTCGATGTAGACCCGTTCGGCTTCCTGCATCCGCGCCAGCGCGAGCGCGGGATCGGTCGCCGCCACCGGCGAGGTCGCGACGGCTGGGTCCCCGGGTACGGCGGGCGACGCCGTGGGGCGCGCCATCGCGCCGCCGACAACCGCGCCCACTCCCGCGCCACCGAGGAAGAGCACGACGGCCCCGGCGCGCCTCATCGCGCCTGGCCATTCACTCCGAGCACGGCCCAGGCCGACGCGACGACCTCCGGCCGGCTCCACGAGCCCCTCGCCGGTGAGCGCGGCCTCCAGGTCGGCCCAGTCACCACCCGGTGGGCGTAGGTCGGGGAGCTGACCGAGTGCGGCCGTCTGATGACGGAGCGCATCCAGCTCAGAGGCGCAGCCCGGACACCGATCCAGATGCTGACGCTCCTCGTCTGTGGGTGTCGAGTTCACCAGCTCGCCCAACATCTCGAGGCTCAGATGCTCCATGTGCGTGCTCCCTCCTCCCGGCTTTCGGTCACCGGGCGAAGCAATTCCCGCATCTTCGCCCGGGCCTTGAAGAGCTGTGATTTGGAGGTGCCCGCGGCGATGCCGAGCGCCTCACCGATCTCCTCGTGGGTGTAACCCTCCACATCGTGGAGAACGAGCACCTGCCGCATGCCTTCGGGTAGGCGGTCGAGCGCGGCCTCGAGACGCTGTTGCAGCAGGACGTCTCCACCCGCAGGCGCGATCGCGACATCGCCTCCGGCGGGGCCGTGGTACCGGCGCCGGGTCTCCGCTTTGCGCGCCGCCTGGAGCGCCGAGTTGACCGCGATCCGGTGCAGCCAGGTGGAGAAGCGAGCGTCCCCGCGGAACGTCGGAAGCGCGCGGATGGCGCGGATCCACGCCTCCTGGGCGTAGTCTCGAGCCAGCTCGTCGTCGCCTGCGATCCGGCGGACTACAGCGTAGACGCGCGGCGCGTAGCGCTCATACAGGGTGCGGACGGAGTCGCCGTCGCCCCCGCAGGCGCGCTCGATCAGCCGTGCTTCGCTCATCACCACTCCGTAATGTCCACGCGATGCTTCCCCTAGCAGGTCGCTGAGAAAGGGGAGCGCACCGCGTTAGGGGTGCCACGGCTCCTCATCCTAGGCAGCGCGACGAAGGCATAGCCCAAGCTACGTTGAGGAGCGCTAACGACGGAGAAGGGGCCGTGCCACCCATAACCCTCGAACCGTACGCTCATGTCTAACTTCGTCGTGGGCGCAAGGGAGCGGCGCAGTTGATCCATCGTCTCTTCTCCTCGCCGTACCCACCCGTACGACTCGTTGTCGTTCCTCGGCTGAACTGCGCCGGTCCCTTGCGCGCCGTGCACTCCCCTTTTTCAGCGACCTGCTAGGTTGGCAGCCCGGCGACCCACCCCACCGGTACCTCCCCACGACTTGGATGCGAGGTGCCTCGCGCGGGTTGCCCGTCGCTCAATTTGACCGGAATCTAGCCGATGTCCCGGATCCCGAGCAGCGTTCCCCGGTGACCCTCGTGGTCAGCCTCTTCTGGGGGCTGCTGGCGCTTCTAGTGATCGGAGCCGCCCTGCGGATGCGCACGAGGCTGCGCGAGCCGCTCGGCCGACCGGAGTTGCTGGACGACACCGCGATCCGGGCGATCGAGACCGTTGGGCGGGTCGAGCTGGACGACGAGCTCGATCCGGCGGTGATCGATGAGGAGGAGCGGAGGTTCTGGGAGGAGGAGGGCTGGGAATAGGCGCGCCCGTATAGATGCCAGGAATGGGTTCGTCGCGGTCGGTTGCGCAGAGCGCGTGGCGTGCCCCTGAGAAGCGAGCGACTCAGTCGGGGGCGAAGCGATACGATACCGACGGCAGTGGGATGAGGCGCCTCGTGATGGGTATGTCGTTCGTCGGGTCCGGACGTTTCACCCACAGGCCGCGGTTCACGCTCATTTCGAACGTGGTGTAGTGACCGCCACCAACGTGCCAGTCCCCGCCGAAGGGAAAGCGTGCCACTACGGCACCTCCGGTACCATCGGGCGAGCCCGCGACCAGCAGCCACAGCCCCGCGCCCACCACTGGCTGGAGCCCGGAGGCGCCGAAGTACTGCTTGCCAACGATCGAAACGCTCACGTCGCGGAACGTGAAGGTCGAGATCTGCAACTCGGCACTCCGGTCGCTCCACCGCCATTCGCTCACAACGCCGACAAAGCCCGTGCCGCCGAACGAGAGTCCGAGCCGTAGCCCTTCCTGCGCGGTGGCCGGCTGTGCGACCGCGAGGGCGGCGAGGCCGAGAACGGGGATCGACCAGGGAAGGCGCATGGGCGGCGAGTATAGACGAGGGAGAGCGCCGGAGCCATCCTGATGCGCTGTTCCGAACCGGTGAACGAAGTGGAGGTATCCTGAGCAAGGACGAACACGAGCATGATCCCGAGGCGCTCGCGGACAAGGTCCAGGCGCTCGGAATCCCACGGCTACGCCGTCACATCTTCCTCTGCTGCGACCAAACCACGCCCAAGTGCTGTGAGTGGAGGCGTTCGCTCGAGGCGTGGGATTATCTCAAGCGGCGTCTCGACGAGCTCGATCTGGCCGACGAGGGCGTCTACCGCACCAAGGCCAACTGCCTGCGCGTCTGCACCGGGGGGCCCATCGCCGTCGTCTACCCCGACGGCGTCTGGTACAGGGGCTGCGACCCCCCGGTGCTCGAGCGGATCCTCCGAGAGCACGTGATGGGGGGACGTCCGGTCACGGAGTTCGTGATCGCGGAGCGGCCGCTGCCGGAGCCGTAGCGTCGTCCGTTTCTCTCCGTCGGTGTCGCGTCGACAAGCCGGCAAGGCTCAGGGCAGCACCACGTGTGCCGTGACCACCTCGCTTCCGCTTCCGACCTTGACCTCGACCTCGACCGGGCTCGACTCACGACCATCGCTCGAGCCCTGAATCTGCAGCATGCTGGGCGGCACATCGCACTGGAGGAAGCTTCCTCTCTCGTCTGCGATCAGACCGAACGTCCCGTGTTGGGCGCGTAGGCTCCCTACGGTCCCCACGGTGGTCCAGGTTACCTGAACCAGGGCGCCCGAGGCCGGCACGCCGGTTGCGGCGACAACCCGCCCCAACAGCACGGCCCGACGCCCGTCGGGTGGAGTAGGGCACAGGGCTCGCGCCACCTCCTGCACCGACGGGAGCTCCAGGTGCACGGTCCGCATGCCGATCTTGTCTACCTCGACGTCGAGCTCGGCGACCCGTCCGATCATTTCCAGCTGTGGGGTGGCTGCCGCGATGGCCCACGTGCCCGCCCCGATCCCTGCGATGCTGAAGGTCCCACCGCTGTCCGTGGTGTCGGCGAGTTCCGTGCCGGCGATCCAGATACGTAGCCCGGAGAGCGGCTGCCCGACGCTGTCGGTCGCGACCCCGGTGACGCCGCCTTGGGTATCGTCCAGGACGACCGCTCCCGATACCGTAGCCGCGCGTTGCACGATCCCGCCGGTGTGCCGGTATCCGGTGATGACGTACCGCCGGAAGCGGCCCTGGCCGTCCCTCTCCTCCAGGATGTTGGGCATCCGGATGCGCCACTCCTTCACGATCCAGGTTCCGTTGGGGAGTTCGGCGAACGTGAGGTCCCCGCCCGCATCGTTGTCGGGGAGGCCGAGCGGGTGGTTCACGTAGCGGTACCCGAGCGAGCGAAGTCTCGCCGTCTCCGCTTCGAGCCAAAGCACGCCCCGCACGTCGGACCGATCACGTCCCTGGACCGGCTCGAACGCCAGCCCCATCAGCTCTTCCCCGCCTTCCTCCTGCGGGCTCTCTAGGCGGAAGCAGTGGGTGTCGAGGAACGGATCCGAGAGCAGCACGGTGGCGTCGGGGGCCCAGTACTGCCAGGTACCGTCAGAACGCGCCTCGATGAAGCCGTGCTCTGCGAGCCGCTCGGGGTTCTCGGCGACGAAAGGCTGGAAAGCGAACTTGCGGTTGGCGCTACGCTGCTCGCTCAGCACGCGTTGTCCGTTCGCGGCCATCCTCCTTTCGAAGCGCACCCATGCGAAGCGGTACATCCCTCGCTCCGCGGTCCACGTCGCTGCGGCAAGCGCCTTACGCACCTCCTCCCAAACAGCAGCCGTAGCGACTCCTTCGGGACGAATCTCGCAGCGATTGCTGCCCGTGATGTCGAGCTGCGCCAGCTTGATGGGTTGCACGACGGTCGTGACCCGCTGCTGAACGATCGCACCCGCCGCGACGTCAAACGGTTCGGTATCCGTATCGGCGTAGCCGATCCGCTCCACCCGGAGGCGATACCGGCCCGGTGTGGGGACGTACACGCGGAAGAACCCACTCGCGCCCGACAGGACGCCGTTCACCCTGCGACCTGCCTGGTCGAACAGCAACACCATCGCCCCCTCGATCGGGGCGCCAGTGTCGCCCTCGAGCACGTTTCCGCGCACTTCCTGCGTCTCCTGGCTCTCCGCCGCTCCGGGAAGGACCGCAAGCGCGGTAAGGAGCAAGACCGAGCTCCATGGAAAGCGAAAGGGGGGGCGAGGGTGGCGAGCCATCTGGCCTCCGCGTCGGGGACGGGTCGAAGCATAACGTGATCCGTTGCCGAACATACAAACTCCGAGCCCATGCATTACCCCGAGGGGCGGCGTCGGCACGCCAATCCGTGGACGCACTTCGACACCGCCTCTAGCTTCGGGGACCCTCAAGTCCCGAACTACCCGAGGAGTCACGTGCCTGAGCCGCTGGGAGGGTTCCCGTCCGACGTCTTTCGCCTCCGCCGCGAACGCGCGCTGGCGGGCCTGGATGACGCGGTGCTCTTGCTCCCGGCCCACCCGATCCGATTCCGTTCGCGCGATACCGAGTACCGGTACCGGCCCGACAGCGAGCTGTTCTACCTGACCGGGCTGACCGAGCCGGGGATCGTTGCCGTCCTCCGTTCGGGCGACGACGGCTTCGTGCTGTTCGTGCGCGAGAGGAGTCCCGAAGCCGAGCTGTGGAGCGGCCCGCGTCTGGGCCCAGAACAGGTGCGCGAGCTCACGGGGGCCGACAAGGTCTACCCGATCAGCGAGCTCGAAGCTCGCCTGCCTGCCCTCATCGTTGGCCCCCGCACGGTCTATTACCGTATGGGTGCGGAGGCGCGCACGGATCGGCTCGTGCTGGAGGCGCTTGTGCGTGGGCGGGTCGCCGCCGGGCGGAAAGGCGCCGGACCGCGCGCGCTGTTGGACCCGGGTGAACTTCTGGACGACCAGCGCCTGATCAAGGATCCCGAGGAGCTGGCTCGCATACGAAGAGCGGTCGCCATCACGGTGGAGGGCTTCAGAGCCGCGTTGGCGGCGACCGCGCCAGGCGTGGGTGAGTGGGAGCTGGAGGCCCTCGTGGACGGAGCATTTCGGAGGGCCGGCGCCGACGGGGCCGGGTACGACTCCATCGTGGGCGGTGGCGCCCGCGCGTGCGTGCTCCACTATGTCGAAAACGCGCGCACGCTAGTCGCCGACGAGTTGGTCCTCGTGGATGCCGGCGCTGCCTTCCGGCTCTACCACGCCGACGTGACGCGAACCTTTCCGGTGTCAGGCCGCTTCACGGGCAAGCAGCGTGCCGTGTACGACATCGTTGATGCCGCCCGGGCGGCGGCGATCGCCGTTGCCCGGCCGGGAGCGACGGTCGCGGCGATCCACGAGGCTGCGGTCGGCACGATTACGGCTGGACTTGTCGAGCTCGGCGTGCTCGATGGGGACCCGGTCGAACTCGCAGCCGAGGGCCGGCACAAGCCTTTCTATCCCCATCAGACCTCGCATTGGCTGGGGCTCGACGTGCACGACCCGGGCGACTACGCCCGAGCCGGTCAGTCACGCGTGCTGGAGCCCGGAATGGTGTTCACGGTCGAGCCGGGGCTCTACTTCCAGGCCGCCGGGGATGAGGTGGCCACACGCTACGCGGGCGTCGGCGTCAGGGTCGAGGACGATGTTCTGATCACGCAGGACGGGTGCGAGAACCTCACGGTGGCGCTGCCCACTGACGCAGACCGCATCGCCGAGCTCGTGGGATGGTCGCGGTGAGCGGACCACCGGCGCGCCCACACCATGCACGCCAAGGCGCGGCTGGAGTCCTGCTCGACCGGCTGCGCGACCCTCTACCGCTCGTGACCGTCGAGATGCGTCCGCCTCGCAGCGGGCTCGACAACGCCCAGACGTTGGACGTTTGGATCGACCTCCACCAATCGGTGCGACGCCTGCTGCGCGACGACCGGTTCGTGTTCGTCACCGACAATGCGGTGGGAGCGCAGGAGGAGGAGAACCTCGCCCATCTCGCTGCCAACCTGGGTGGGGAAGTGGATCTTCGCCGTGTGGTTCCGTTCCTGACGACCAAGCACACGCTCGAATACTGCCTCATGTACGCCACGCGAGCCGCCTCGGCCGGGGTCGAGGCGCTGACCGTTCTGGGTGGTGACCGCTCGGTCGGTCCGCCCCGGTGTCTTTCTCACGCGCACGAGTTGCGTGCGCTGATTCGGGAGCGCGTGCCCGGGTTGGTGCTGGGCGGGTGGGCCAATCCCCACCGGGATGCGGTCGAGCACGTGGCGTTCCTCGGGGCGGACGACTTCCACGCCGAGTTCTTCCTGACCCAGGTGGTGTCGCACCACTCGGTCGATCGGGTGGAAGCGCTTCTTCGGGAGCGCGAGCGGCGCAGAATCGAGGTGCCCGGCTTGTTCGGCGTCTTCTTCTATCGGAGCGCGAACCCGGGGACGCTCGCCAGATTGGGCGAGTTCTTCCCCGTGCCCGCCGAGGCCCTCACCCGAGACTTCGAATCGGGAGCCACGGCGGAGGAGGTGTGCGCGCGGAGCATCCGGGCACTACGCGCGGCCGGGGCGGACAAGGTCTACGTGAGCAACCTCGGCTGGAGGGGGGCCGCGGTTCGGCTGGAGCGTATCCTGGAGCGGGTGTAGGGCCTACCCCCCTTGATTCGTGAAACCGAGCCGCATGAGGTCCGGGGACACGGAGCGCTCCGCCGCCAGAAGGGCCAAGTCGGTTCCGGCTATGCCGGGGGCCTGGCTTCCAGCACCGCCAGCGCCGCGTCCA
Source organism: Longimicrobiales bacterium (assembly GCA_965237965.1). GTDB lineage: Bacteria > Gemmatimonadota > Gemmatimonadetes > Longimicrobiales > Gaopeijiaceae > UBA2988. The sequence goes on along the minus strand of CBDEGT010000003.1, from coordinate 615,947 downwards.
CGTCCTCTCCCGGGGTGGCGACGTGTATACCTCGCACAGAGTGCCCCGGACGGTCGCCGAGCTCACGGAGCGCGTCAGCCACCTCTCGTGCAATCGTGATTCCTTGCGCACGCGCCGCGGCCGGCCCGTCCTCGTCGGCCCGTCGCATCCGCTCCACGATCGCCTCCGGAACCACCGTACCCGGCACCTCGTTCGCGAAGAACTCGGCGCTCCGCAGGGACGTGAGTGGCCACACCGATGCCAGCAAAGGCACGGGCCAACGAGCGGTAAGCTCGAGGAAGCGCTCCAACACGGCGACGTCGAACACTGGCTGGGTGACCGCGAAATCGGCGCCGGCCTCCACCTTGTACATGAAGCGCTCGACCTCACGCTCCATGTCGAGTGCGTTCGGGTTGGCCAGCACCCCGACCACGAACGGGGTCGGTTCGCCGATGCGCGCCCCTCCCGGATCGAGCCCACGGCTCAGCCCCGTGAGGACGTTGATCAGGCCGATCGAGTCGACGTCGAGCATCACCGTCTGATCGGGATAGGGCCCCTGGGTGGGCGGGTCCCCCGAAAGCACGAGCAGGTTCCGGATCCCTGCGGCAGCCGCACCCAGTAGATCGGAGAGCATTCGCGACAGGTTGCGGTCGCGGCAGCCGTAGTGGACCACCGGCTCCACGTGCGCTTCCCGCGCGAGGATGATCCCCGCGGGCACCGATGCCATCCGGCTCCCCGGCGGGGTGCTGTCCAGGACATTCACGGCGTCAACGCCCGCGGCCCGCAGGCGGCGCGCGGAGGAAACGAGGGCGCTGGGGTCCCAGCCGTGCGGGGGAAGCAACTCCACGCTCGTGACGAACTCGCGCCCGGCGAGCCGAGCCCCCAGCTCCGAGCGCTCGGCGAGCGGGATCGCCGCCGCAGGCACGGTCTCGGCGGTCGCCTCCGGGACCGCCGCCGACCGGGTGAGTGCGCGTCCGGGTTGAAAGCTCATCACCACGTCCCGGATGCGACGGACGTGGTCGGGAGTGGTCCCGCAACAGCCGCCGACGAAGCGGGCGCCGGCGTCGATCAGCCGGCGCGCGTACGCGGCCATGTAGTCGGGGCTCGCGAGGTAGATCTGACGGTCGCGGACCGTGCGCGGGATGCCTGCGTTGGGCTGCGCCGACAGCGGCTTCCGGGTCACGCGGGCCATTCGATCCAGCGCGTCGAGCATCGATGCGGGGCCCACCGAACAGTTGAGCCCGATCACGTCGGCGCCGAGCCCATCCAACTCGGCCGCCAGATGCTCGACGTCGGTGCCCAAACTGGATCTTCCGTCCTCGCCCACGGTCATCTGCGCGATTACGGGCAGGTCTGATACGGCGCGCACGGCTCGGAACGCTGCGGCCAGCTCCGCGGGATCGGAAAACGTCTCCAGTACGAACGCGTCCACGCGCCCCTGGCGGAGCCCTTCAGCCTGGCGTCCGAACAGCGCCTCGGCCTGCTCGACCGAAGTAGGCCCCCACGGTTCGATCCGGATACCCAGGGGGCCGATCGCTCCGGCGATCAGAGCGCGGTCGGCGGCCGCCCTGCGCGCGAGCCGAGCGGCCTCGCGGTTCAGTTCCTCGGTGCGGTCCTCGAGTCCCCAGCTGGACAGCTTGACCGGGTTGGCGCCGAAGGTGTTGGTCTCGAGGATCTCGGCGCCTGCTTGCATGTACTCCTGGTGCACGGTGGCGACCAGTTCGGGTTGCGCGACCGAGAGCTCGTCGTAGCAAACGTTCACGAACACCCCGCGGCTGTAGAGCAGGGTGCCCATGGCTCCGTCCAGAAGGTGGACGCGGCCGTCCTCGATGAGCTCGCGCACCGTCGGGGTGGGCGCCGAAACCTCGGTGCTCAAGCCGACGCGCGCTCAGGCGGAGACTGCTCCGGTTCCCGCGTTCGCTCGTACGCGAGTACCGGTGCCAGCCACGTCTCCACCTCGTCGATGCTCATGCCCTTGCGGCGGGCGTAGTCCTCCACCTGATCCTCGCCGATCCGTCCGACCCCGAAGTAGAGCGACGCTGGGTTGGCCAGATAGAAGCCCGAGACCGATGCGCCCGGGAGCATGGCACAGCTTTCGGTCAGGTGGATCCCGACGCGGCGTTCGGCCTCGAGCAGCGCGAAGAGCGTGCGCTTCTCGGTGTGGTCCGGGCACGCTGGGTAGCCCGGGGCGGGCCGGATACCCCGGTAGCGCTCGGCGATCAGCGCGCCCTTGTCGAGCCGCTCCTCGGGTGCGTAGCCCCACAGCTCGGACCGCACCTTCTCGTGCATGCGCTCGGCTAGTGCCTCGGCCAACCGATCGGCGAGCGAGCGCGCCATGATGGCGTTGTAGTCGTCATGGGCGGCGTCCAGTTCTTCGACGAAGACGTCGAGGCCCTCGCCCGCGGTCACGGCGAAGCCGCCGATCCAGTCTTCCGCCCCGGTCTCCGCCGGAGCGACGAAGTCAGCGAGCGAAACGTCGGGCCGCTCCGGCTTGTCGAACTGCTGCCGGAGAAAGTGGAACGTGGCGACGCGCTGTGAGCGGTTCTCGCCCGTCCACACCGCGACCTCGTCCGGTCCCACGGCGTTGGCCGGGAAGAGCCCCACGACGGCGCGCGCGGTGAGGCGGCGCTCATCGATCATGCGCTCGAGGAGTGTCTGCGCGTCGGCGAGCAGCGCGCGCGCCTGCGCTCCTACGACCGCATCCTCCAGGATTTCGGGGTATTTGCCAGCCACCTCCCAGGTCTGGAAGAACGGCGTCCAGTCGATGTAGGCGACCAGCTCGCGCAGGTCCACTTCATCGAAAACGTGGATTCCGGGCCGGGCAGGTCGGGGCGGGCGGTACGCTTCCCAATCCACGTGCAGGCGGCGGCGCACCGCCTCCTCGTAGGGCAGGAGCAGCGTTTTCTCCCGACGTGCAGCGTGTCGTTCGCGAACTGCCCTGTACTCGGTGCGCGTGGTCTCCATGAACGCTTCGCGCCGCTTGGGATCGAGCAGGCTGCCCACGACCCCGACGCTGCGTGAGGCGTCCAGCACATGAACGACCGCTCCGGTGTACTCGGGCTCGATGCGTACCGCGGTGTGGGTCTTGGAGGTCGTGGCACCGCCGATCAGCAGCGGGAGGCGAACGCCGCGCCGCTCCATCTCGCGAGCCACGTTGACCATCTGGTCGAGCGAGGGTGTAATCAATCCCGACAGACCGATGGCGTGCACCGCGTTCGAGCTCGCCTCGTCAAGGATGCGCTCGACTGGAACCATCACCCCGAGGTCCACGATTTCGTAGCCGTTACACTGGAGTACGACGCCCACAATGTTCTTGCCGATGTCGTGTACATCGCCTTTTACCGTCGCCATCAGGATCCGTCCAGCCGAATGGGCGCCCATGTCGGCCTTCTCCTTCTCGAGATACGGAGTGAGCCAGGCGACGGCCTTCTTCATCACGCGCGCGCTCTTTACCACCTGGGGCAGGAACATGCGTCCGGATCCGAACAGGTCCCCGACCACGTTCATGCCGTCCATCAGAGGTCCCTCGATCACGTTGAGTGCCTGTGCCGATGCGCGCCGTGCCTCCTCCGCGTCCTGCTCGACGAACTCGTCGATGCCCTGAACCAGCGCGTGTACGATCCGCTCGCGGACCGGCGTCTGCCGCCACGCCAGGTCCTCCTCCCTCCGGGTCTCCTTGCCGCGATGGCCCTCGGCGATCCGGGTCAGCCGTTCGGTCGCGTCGGGTCTACGAGCGAACAGCACGTCTTCGACCGCCTCCAGCAACTCGGGCGGGATCTCGTCGTAGATCGGGAGGGCGCCCGCGTTCACGATCGCCATGCTCATCCCGGCCTTGATGGCGTGGTACAAGAACGCGGCGTGCATCGCCTCCCGTACGGCCGGACTCCCCCTGAACGAAAACGAAAGGTTGCTTAGCCCTCCGCTGATAAGCGCGTGCGGGAAGCCAGAGCGGAGACGGCTGGCGGCCTCGAGAAAATCCAGGGCGTAGCGCTCGTGCTCTTCGATGCCGGTGGCGACTGCGAAAATGTTGGGATCGAAGATCACGTCCTCTGCCGGGAAGCCCAGTTCGTCCACGAGGATCCGGTGAGCACGCTCGAGCACGGTCACTCGGCGCTCGATCGTATCCGCCTGTCCGTGCTCGTCGAACGCCATCACGACGACCGCCGCGCCGTGCGCGCGGACGTCACGCGCGATCTGGCGGTACTCGTCCTCGCCCTCTTTGAGGGAGATCGAGTTCACGACCCCCTTGCCCTGCACGCAGCGGAGTCCCGCTCGGATTACCTCCCACCGAGAGGAGTCGACCATTACCGGGACGCGGCTCACGTCGGGCTCGGCGGCGACCAGGTTCAAGAACGTGCGCATCGCGTCGACCGAGTCGAGCAGGCCTTCGTCCATGTTCACGTCGATGACCTGTGCCCCACTCTCCACCTGATGGCGCGCGACCTCGACTGCGGTGGCCAGGTCGCCCTCATGAATCAGCTTCCGGAAGCGCGCTGAGCCAGTGACGTTGGTGCGTTCGCCAACGTTGACGAACAGCGAGTCCGGACCGATCACCAGAGGCTCGAGACCGGACAGGCGGGTCCGGATGGGCAGCTCGGGAACTCGGCGGGGCGGGACTCCCGCGACCACCTCGGCCATGGTTGCGATGTGGGCGGGCGTCGTGCCGCAACAGCCCCCGATCACGTTGACCAGCCCAGCCTCGGCGAACTCGCGGGCCGCGGCGGCCATGTCGGCAGGGGTCTCGTCGTATCCGCCCAGCTCGTTCGGGAGGCCGGCGTTGGGGTGGCAGGTCACCCACACGTCGGCGACCTCGGCGATCTCGACGACGTGCTGCCGCAGCTGCTGGGCACCGAGCGCGCAGTTGAGCCCGACCGAGAAAACGCCGGTGGTCGACGACTCGTGAACCCGCCAGGGAGTGCGGCCGTCGGGGAAGGCGGCTGCCACGCCGTGCCGCATCGAGTACCACCACGCCTCGGCCGTTTGGCCGGTCAGGGTTCGGCCGGACAGATCCGTGATCGTGCCACTCACCATCACCGGGGTCTTGAGCCCGAGCTCGGCGAGCAAGCCACCGATCGCATAGAGCGCGGCCTTGGCGTTGAGCGTGTCGAAGATGGTCTCGATGAAGAGGAGGTCGGCCCCGCCCTCGAGGAGTCCCTCCGCCTGCTCCCGGTACGCCGCGACCAGCTCCTCCCACGTGATGTTACGCCCGCCCGGGTCATTGACGTCGGGCGAGATGGACGCGGACTTGTTGGTCGGCCCGATCGAGCCTGCGACCCAGCGGGGCTGGCCCGTCACATGCGCGACCGCATCCGCGGCGGCACGGGCGATGCTTGCTGCAGTTCGATTGATTTCGTGAGCGAGCTCCGGGAGACCGTAGTCGGCAAGGGCGATCCGGGTCGCGACGAAGGTGTTGGTTTCGATGATGTCGGCACCGGCGTCGAGGTAGGCGCGGTGGATCTCCTCGAGCACCTTCGGTTGGCTGAGCGCGAGTAGGTCACCCGCACCCATGAGCGAGTGGGGGTGGTCGCGGAATCGTTCGCCGCGGTAGTCGTCCTCGGTCAGCCGGTAGGACTGGACCATCGTCCCCATCGCGCCATCCAGCACGAGGACGCGCCGGTCCAGTTCCTCCCGGAGCCGCCGGATGCGCGCTTCGGCCGGGAGTTCCCGCCAGACGGGTTGGGCCGAAGGGTCTCCGGTCGCGGTACGAGCTGTCACGATGGGCACCGCCAATGAAAAGGCCCCGGTAGCAAAGCCCCGGGGCGGTGGCCTTTTAGCAGGTTCGCGCCCGGGATCGCCGTCGTTCGGCCGACCAGCGCCGAACCTGGCCGACCAGATGGAGTCCCGCCGCGGGGCCGCAATACGCCGCAAATCGCCCCGGATCACCGAATTATCCCCGCAAAGGTAGGAAAGGGGCTTTGGAAATCCAAGTGGGAGTGGAGGATTCAGGGGCTGGAGGTTGTGACGCACCAGCCCTAGGCTTGTGCGAGCTGCTCGACCGACCTTGACACGACCTGGAGACCGATGGCGCCCGAATTCGGCGTGCGCCCAACGCTGGCGCGCGAATGGTACAAAGCCCACGGCCTGGGGAACGACTACCTGGTCTTCGAGCAGGGAGAGGAATGGCCGGCGGAGCCCGAGGCCATCGCACGTGTCTGCAGTCGCCATGAGGGGGTTGGCGGAGACGGAATCGTGGCGGTTTCGCGGAGCAAGGGCGCGACAGCGGTGCCGCTCCGGATGTTCAACCCCGACGGTTCGGAGTTCGAGCGCAGCGGTAACGGATTGCGCGTGCTCGCCGCGTACCTCCACCGTCGCGGCCGCGCACGAGACGGATCCTTCGAGGTCGAGTCGGGAGGTGACAGGATCCGGATGAGGGTCCACGGCTGCGACCCCACGGGGCGCTACGACGTGGAGGTGGAGATGGGCAGGGCCGGTGTGGGCCCGCAAGAGGCCGGACTCAGGGCCGACGCGCTCGATTCCGACGGGTGCGTTGCGCTCGCGGAGCAAGGACGGGTCCCCGTGGTTCCGGTCTCGGTGGGCAACCCGCACGCGGTTGTCTTCGCGGATACGCTCGCGCGTCCCTTCGCGCGCGCGACAATCGATAGGATCGGGCCGGCTCTGGCGACATACCCGGCGTTCGACCATGGAACGAACGTTCAGCTCGTGCGAGCGACGCAGCCGGCGACCCTCGACATCCTGATCTGGGAGCGGGGCGTGGGTCCCACCACAGCGTCCGGCACGAGCGCGTGCGCGACGGCTGTCGCCGCGGTCTCCCAGGGGCGTCTGGCCCCTGGTGCCATCGAGGTACGCATGGAGGGGGGCAGCGTCCAGGTGCGTGTGGGCCCGGACCTCGACGTGGTGCTGCGCGGGCCCGTGCAGGAGGTGGGGACGGGGAAGCTCGCGGAGGGGTTCGTGCGGACGCTCTCCGGTCGTTGATCGATCTCGTCGTCTCGACTCGGAAGCCTGCCGGCGCACCGTTGCCAGGCCGTTGCTGTGAACCATCGGCGCCCTCCGGGTGAGGGCGAACGTCCGACTTGGACCCCTACGTGCGCACCCGGACGAGCAGTGCCATCCCGACGGTGAGGAAAAGCAGATTGGGCAGCCAGGCCGCCCAAAGCGGCGGCAGCGCACCGCTCGCCCCGAAGCCGCCCGCGACTTTGAGCAGAACAAGGTAGAGGAGGGTGGAGCCCAGTGAGATGCCGATTCCGTAGGCAGTGCCCCCGCGTCGCGAGCTGGTGGCGAGTGGAATGCCGAAGAGGATGATGATCAGCGTCGCCACGGGAATCGAGAGCTTCTGCTCCTTCTTGACCAGTAGTTTGTGGGGCTGGCCTCCAGAGCGCTGAATGATCGCCGCGAGTCGATCGAGCTCGGCATAGGTCATCTCCTCGTGTTCGCGCGGCTCCTCCAGTAGATCGACGGGCCGTTCGTCCAGGCCGGCGAGTCGGAGCTTCCCGAACTCGTACGATCGTACCGTATCGCGTCCCTCAACGAAGCGCAGATGTCCGGTGAAGAACGTCCACCCTTCTCCGTCGCGCCAGCCGGCGTCAGCGGCTTCCACGTGGAGGGTGGGCAGCCCGCTTTCGTCACGGCGGACCAGCACGACGCCTCTCATGCGCCGTTCGTCCACCGTGAGGCGTCGGGCGGAGATCGCGAGTCCGCTCTCGGTCTGGTAAACGAAGTCGGTGCGCCAGACTCGGGCCGGTTCGTTCTGCAGGATGTCGTTGGCGTGCCGCCAGGCATGGGGTGCAGCCTCGGACAGGCCCAGCGCCACCACCATCAGCAACGCGCCGCCGGCCAGCACCGGTCGGATCAGGCGATGGAAGCTGATTCCGCCCCGCCTTGGCCGCCACCACTTCGTGGTGCAGGGTCATGTTGTGGACCGTGAACACCGCGGCGATCAGCGCCGCGATCGGGAACGACCATTGAACGTAGAGAGGGAGCATCCAGACGTAGGCCAGAGCGACCTGTGTGCTGTCGAGCCCCCTGTCCAAATAGCGATCGAGGTTCTCCGTCACGTCACCAAGGATGAAGAGCGGCGGCGTGGCGAGCAGCGAGACCAGGAAGAGCCGCACGAACGTCCCGAATACCAGCCGGTCGAGAATGCGCATCAGGCGACGTGCGCCCTGCGCAGCAGGCGATCGAGCTTGGAGCGGACCGACCAGAGCAGATCCTCCCAACCGCCACCACGCATCGTCGCGGCTTCCCGGCCCATCCGCCCCACGAAGTAGAGTCCAAGCACAAAGAAGATCAGGTTGGGAGTCCACATCGCGAGCCACGGCGGCGCGAGCCCGCGGTCCGCGAGGTTCTCGCCGCCGATCAGGCCTGTCCACGAGATCGCGAAGATCGCCGAGGACGCCGCAATCACCAGACCGAGACCGCCGCGCGGGTAGCGTACCGCGAGCGGAGCGCCCAGCAGAACGAATACGACGCAAGCGAACGAGAGCGCGTACTTCTTGTGGATCTCGACTTGGTGGCGCCGGATCGTCCCCTGGACCGCCTCGAGACGGCTTGCGACCCCACGGGCGCTCAGCATGGCCCGCTCTGTGAGCGGATCCGTCCGCGTAACGTCGCCCGGGACGAGTCTCTGGGGCGCGAAAGCGGACGCACCCAGTCCGACGCTTTCCGCGGCCGTCCCCCCGTCGCCGCGTTCTCGTCCGAGCGCTTCCAGCACGAGCGCCCGTGCCTCGTCGCGGCTTCGCCTCAACACGTCGTCGAGCTCGTCGCGGCGCTGGTCCACCTGCTCCTGCAGCATCGCAGTGCTCATCTCGCGCTCGCCCCGTCCGCTCCCGCCCAAGCGCCTGTCCAGTTCGTTGCCGATGCCACGGAGCGGAACGATCTGCTTCGTGAAGTAGAGCTGTCGGAAGGACCCCGGGCGGTCGGGGTCCGTCTCCAGCACGACGCCGTCCCGGAGGGTCAGGAAGAGGTCCGTCCGAGCGGCGTTGAACGCCATCGTGCCGTGTTTGGCGTACGTCGTGCGATGGCCGCCGTTGTCCTCGGCGTCGTAGATGACGACCTCCTGCAGCTCATTGCTCCCGCTATCGATGCGGTCCGCGGTCAGAAACACGGGGTCCAACCCGTCGGCTGAAGCGATCTCGTTTACGACCTGCTCGCGGAGTTCGAACGTGGGACTCTTCCGGCCCAGATCGACGAGCAGGTTCTTGAGTTGGTGGTTGGCCTCCGGCAGCACCCGGTCGTTGAAGACAAACATCAGCTGGGCGAGCACGATCCCGACCCCGAGCAGGGGAACGATCAGCCGTTGCGGGCTGACGCCCCCTGCCCTGATAGCAGTGAACTCGTTGTGCACGGCCAACTCGCTGAATGCGTACAGCACGGACACCAGGGTCGCCATCGGCAGGGTCAGAGCGACCGTGTGGGGCAGCGACAGCACCATGAACTCGACGATGGTGCGCCACCCGAGGCCCTTGCCGGTCAAGTCCTCGAGCCGCTGCGCGACCGCATTGAGGAAGAGAAGTCCCGTGATCGCGGTCAGGGAAAATAGGAACGGGCCGATGTGAGCCCGGATCAGATAGCGTGTGAGGATTCCCATCGCGATCCTCCCCCGACGCGCTGCGGTGCGAGAAGGGGGGAAGGGTTTTCGTGTCTGGCCCGGAGTGCCACCTTAGAGGAACGCGTGTTTCCTCGTGTGAACGCGCGTCGCGGTCGGTACACCCGAGCCTCCGCCCCCGGTCCCGGCCGCGCGCCTCCGTCCCCCTGCGCCCGACGCCCCCCGAGGGATCTGCCAAGTGCGGTTCGCGCTGCTGATGCTCGCCGGAACGCTCCCGGCCGCCCTGAGCCCGACCCTCTCTCCGGTCGGTCACCGGGCGGTGGGGTGGGGCCACGGCCCATGGGTGTCGGCACCCGCAGTGGCCGACACGATCCTGCGTTCTGTCGCCTTCCAGACCGACACCGCGCCCACGGTGCGGATCGGGCTGGCCCGGCTTCCGCTCCCCTGGCCGATTCCGAACTTCCCTATATCCGGCTCTCTCGACCCCTGGCTGGACCCCGGGCGGCTTCGCCCGGCTGGCCGAGGCGCGGCTCGAGTCCCTAGGCGCCGACCCACGCCCGTTTGCGCTCCGGGGTCCGGGGCCCCCGTCGGGGGACGAGGGGTCGACGGCCGAGGGTCTTGCAGTCGATGAGACCGGCTCGGGGGTCGAACTCGCCGACCGGCTGCCCGGCACGACGGGGTTGGGAATGCGGGTGGTCGGCCGCACGGAGCTGGGTGGGGACTGGAGCCGTTTTCGGCCGTGCGAGCAGCGGTTGCGCCAGAGCTGCAGCCCCACCCTGGTGCCGCGCCTCGAGCCCGAGTTGCGCTTCAGCGTCCGGCTCGGCGGTACGATCTCGGAGCGGATCCATGTCGAAGTCGACTACGACCAGATGCGGGAATTCGAGGCCGCCAACACCATCAACGTCCGCTATCTCGGCGGCGAGGACGCGATCATCCGTCGCCTGGACGTGGGCGACGTCAATTTCGAGTTGCCAGCGTCGCGCTTTCTCACACAGGGGCTGCCGGCCGGGAACTTCGGCTTCCAGGCCGAAGGCCAGATGGGCCCGCTCGACTTCCTGGCGGTTTGGGCCGAGCAGAAGGGAGATCTCTCCTCGCGCGAGTTCCGTCTTACCGGCGTCGGATCGGAGCGCGGCTTCGTCCAGGAGGACACGCTGGTGCTCGACGATGCGGATTACGTGCGGCGGCAGTTCTTCTTCCTGTTCGATCCCCGAGAACTGGCGGAGTATCCGCATGTGGACGTTCTGGCACTCGATCCGTCGATTGCGAGTCCGTTCATGGCCCCCGGACCCGAGCCGATCCAGCTCTACCGCTTCGAGAACGACCCCGTGCTGCGCAACCAGGTGGAGGGGTTCATCCAGGCCGACGCAGTGGCCGGACTCGGAGCCGACACGGTGCTCGAGTCCGGGTGGTTCCGCTACCTCCAATCCGGGCTCGACTACTTCGTCCACCCGAGTGGGTTGTGGGTAGCGCTCCGCAATCCGCTTGCCCCCGACGAGATGCTCGCCGTGACCTACGTCACCGCGGCGGGCGACACGGTCGGCACCTACAACCCGGAGCGTGTTCACGTGAGCGGCGGACGGCCTCGCCTTCAGCTGCTCAAGGCCTCCACCGCCCACCACCAGCCCGGTCGCCCCACCTGGGAACTCGAGATGCACAACATCTACCGGGTATCCGGCTCTGCGGACGTGGAGCCGGGCACGGTGGACCTCACCATTTCGCTGGGGGAGCGCAGCGCGGGACGCACTTTTGCCCGGGCTCTCGGGGGGGGGGACATATCGTTTCTCCGGTTGTTTGGGTTGGACGAGGAGTCACCGCTCGACCGCATCGATCCGGCACACGTATACCGTCCTGCCCGGGACCTCTTCGATGAACAGCCGCCGGTCACCGGAACCTTCATCGTTTTCCCGACGCTCCGTCCTTTCCGTGAGCCACCTCCGCTGCCGTCGCTCCGCTTGTCCGATGCTGAAACCGCCCAGATCCTCGGCGCCGACGCCAACGGACGGATCTACGAGGCCCCCGACCCGTTCGAACGTGACAACCGAGGGGTCTTTCGTCTCACCATTCCTTACCGCGTCCGTAGTGAGGGATTGATCTCGTCGTTCTCCCTTGGTGCGTTTGGGATCCGGGACGGAAGCGAGCGCATCTCGCTCGGCGATCGACTGCTTTTGCGCGGAACCGATTACGACATCGACTACGACGTGGGCCAGGTGACGCTCAGGGACGCGGAGACCCTCTTCGGGGCCGATCCCGAGGGAGCGATCCGAGCCACCTGGGAGCAGAAGCAGATCTTCCGTACCGCTCCTACCTCCGTAGCCGGGGCGCGCGCGACCTACTCCTTCGGTGATCGAGGCTCGCTCGACGTGGTCGGCCTCTACAGGAGCGAACAGACGCTCGTCAATCGCCCGCAGCTTGGTGTCGAGCCGGGAGCGATCGGGCTGGGCGGGTTGAACGGCCGCTATCGGGCGGATGTTCAGTGGTTGGACCGGTGGATCGAGCGCGTTCCGGGGCTGCGAAGCGAGGGCGGATCGGTGATGTCTCTCGGCGGAGAGGTCGCCGTATCGCTTCCCAATCCGAACACGCGCGGGGACGTCTTCCTTGACGACTTCGACGCGACGTCGACCCTACCGCTTTCGCTGCTCGCCCACGACTGGAAGCTCGGGAGCGCGCCCGAGAGCAGCGTGGGCGCCGAGGCGCTCCTGCCCGGCGCGCCCGCACCAGCGAACGCCGCGCCGCTGGTTTGGCAGCACTCCTGGATCATCCAGACCGTCAACGGGGACAGTAGCGGGGTCCACGAAGGGTTCGTGCCGCAGCACGAGATCGACCGTCAGATCAGGGTCGCGGGGAGCCAGATCCGCGAGGCTGGGCTACTGATCACGTTCGACGGGGGCAGCGGTGCCGTTGGGGGACCGCCGCGCTGGCGTTCGATCACGACCCCGCTCAGCAGCACCGGCCTCGACTTGACCAAGACGGAGTATCTCGAGTTCTACGCTTCGGGTGGCAACGGACTTACCCTCGTCCTCGACCTGGGTCGAGTGAGCGAGGACGCATTCTTCGTCGACCTCGCGGGGAGCACCCAGGGAATCAAGCTCTCCGGGGTTCCGTGGGGGCTCGGGCTGCTCGATCAGGAGGCCGACCCGGCGCGCGGTGAGATCTGGAGCGATGTCACGGATCGTCTGGGCGTCTGGGGTGAGGATTGCCGCACCATGCCGCAGGCTCTCTACCCGATCGGTAACGCTCGCGCCGACTGCACGCGTGCGAACGGTCGAAGGGATAGCGAGGATTTGGATGGAAACGGCAACCTTGAGCTGACCGAGCGACACCTGCGCTACGTGGTCGAGCTGGGGCCCGCATCACGCTACCTCGCTCGGTCCAGGGGAGAAACCGGGACCGATTTCCGCCTCTATCGGGTGCCGTTGCGGGGGCCGGCTGCCATCCACGTGGGCGGCACGCTGACCGAGGCCGACCTGCGCTCGGTCAAACACCTGCGCCTGACGATGGCCGGCACTCGGCCGGGCTCGGTGACGCTCGCCCGGATGGGGCTGATCGGCTCGCGCTGGATCAAAAGGGCGGGGGAAGGAGTGCTCCGCGGGCTGATCGGAGACACGCTGGCAGGGGGGGGCGGTCGGCTGGAGGTGGCTTCGGTCTCGCAAGTTACGGAGGGGCAGGCGTACAACTCCCCTCCCGGCGTGCGAGAAGCGCTGATCGATCCCACGCTGGCGTTCGGGGGCCAGGGAGTCGAGTTCAACGAGAAGAGCCTCGGGCTCCGGTTCGACGACCTTGGTGAAGGCGAGCGCGCGGAGGTCTACCAACGTTTTCCGCAACAACCCCGCGACTTTCTCTCCTACACCGAGGCTCGGCTGTGGGTGGTGCCGCGCTCCGGCGACTGGGGCCCCGATCGCGACCGCTGGTTCTACCTCAAGGTCGGGACCGACCCCGAGAACTTCTATCTCTACCGGACCCGGCTCGGCCTGGCCGCCAATCCTGTCGAGGTTAGCGAGGCGGACTGGCTGCCCGAGGTCGTGGTGGATTTCGGGCAGTGGCTGGACCTCCGGCGCCGAGCTGAGGAGCAACTGAACCTCACCCTGCGTCGGCCGGGCGATCCGCCCGTCGTCGTGTGGAACGTAGACAGCACCTATGCCGTGGTGGTTCGCGACCGCGGACGGGGACCCGATCTGGCGAACGTGCGCGAGCTGGCGGTCGGCGTGTGGAACGAGAGCACGCCGTTCAGTGGCGGGGTGTGGGTCGACGAACTTCGCCTCGGCGGTGGCGTGAAGACTTCGGGTGCGGCGGCCCACCTCGACTTCGATCTCGCAGCGGCCGACGTAGCCGATCTGCGCGTTACCCTGCGTAGCCGGGGCGCGCACTTCCGGCAGCTGGAGGAGCGGCCCAGCTATCAGACGGATCAGTTGCTCACGCTGTCGTCGTCGATCCGGTTGGACCGGTTCGCCCCCGCGACCTGGGGAGTGGAGCTTCCGCTTTCGGTGTCCTACAACCGCGCGTCCCTGGATCCGTTCTACCTGCCGGATAGCGACGTTCGGGCCGACCGGATCCGCGGGCTGCGCCGAACCGGGTCCGCACAGACTCGCGTGAGCCTTGGTTTCCGCAAGCGCACGCCTTCGGGCAATCCGATCGCGAGTGTGCTTCTCGATGGCCTCGACGTCCGCCTGGGCTGGTACCGGGCGTCCGCAGGCACCATCACCAGTGATGTCAGCACGAAGGGGGTCGACGCGAGGCTCGGCTATGCGCGTAGGCTCGGCGTGCGCGACTTCCCCCTCGTGCCGGCATTTCTCCGCCCGGCTCTCCGGGCGCTTCTTCCGGGAGCGCTCGAGGACCTCACCGACGCCCGGCTGCGCTGGTCTCCCGAGCGGTTCTCGTTCGGTACCGCCTGGACCCGTCAGCAAGGCGCCGTCGCCCGCTTCGACCGGATCATCGCGGTCCCCCTGGACAGTCTCTTCGAGCCCACTTCCACCCCGCGGGAGGTGATGGAGACGGCTGCCGAGCTTCGCCTCCGGCCGCTTCCCTCGCTGAGCGCGGACGTGACCCTGCTCACGGGGCGAGACCTGCTCGATCCGCAGGATGCTGTGACCGACCCGGCCCTTCGGGAGCTGCTGGCGGCCGAGCGAAGCGGCCTTCCGGGGCTTGATCTCGGGTGGGAGACGCGCCGGGATCTGCGCACCCGGATCTTCTTTCGACCTCAGATTCTCTCGTTTCTTCGCCACGACGTAACCTGGACGACGCGCTACCACTCCGACCGGAACGCGAGCTTCCTGCAGCGACGAGAGGAAGGGGCCGACACGTCGTTGACGCTTACCCGAACGGCAGACGGGCAGCGAGATGTTCGCGCGGCGGTCGCGCTCGACCTGGGGGGGCTCTCGAACGCGGTTCTCGGAGAGGAAGCGCGCGATCCGCTCGCTCTAGTGTTTCGACGTCTGCGGCCGGTGTCGCTGGTCTGGCAGGACGGGATCAGTGCGCGCTTCCACCGCGACCCTGTCGATCCGGGGGCGGCCTTCCAGCTGGGTTGGAGTGACGAGCGCGACTTCCGTTTCGTGGATGGCGATACCGCGGCGTTTCTCGCGGACCGGACCGTGTGGACGCTTGGGTCGGGGCTGTTGGCGGGGCCGCTCAGCGCCGATCTTACCTGGTCGCGCACGCGGGTGAACACGCTGGACACGAGAAGCGACCGGGCCGTCCGCATCGACGGCTGGCCCGATCTGCGCGTGTCACTTCGTGACCTGGCGACGCGTTGGGGAGCCCGTATGACGGTGGGCTCCGGGGTACAGCGGAGCCTGCGGGAGACGAGCTTCGGCTCCGGTGGCACGCAAACCCGCACCGACGAGGACATCCAGGTGCCGGTGGACCTGGTGCTGACGTGGGCACGCGACGCCGCACTCAGCTATCGCGGCGCGTTTCGCGCCGGCCTGGGAAGGGACCCGACGGGGGACACCGAGCGCGATCGATCAACCCATCGAGTCAGCTTCACGTCCTCGCTGGTCGGACCGCCCTGGCTGCCCCTGGCTCTCGATCGACCGCTTAGGCTCGCCCTCGTGTGGGCGTACGTCAGCGAGCTCGATTGCCGGGACGTCGTCGGCAGGGAGGGCTGCGTGGCGTTCGTGGACCAGCTGAACCGGAGCCTTAGCTTGTCCTTGGACACGCGTCTGGCTGGCATGGACGTCGGTGTGAATGCCGGGTATGTGAACCGTCAGTCCTTCGTCGGCCAGCGCAGCGGCTCAACCCAGTTTCAGCTTGGACTCTTCGGTCAATTCATGTTCGAGACAGGAGAGCTTCCCACGCGTCTTCCGCTTTGAGTGAAGGGGCAGCAGCGAAATCTCGTGGACAGTGGCGTAGGTCGTCACCCCCTCAGTGGTCCAGTTCGCCAGGGGGCTCACTTTCCGGAGCTTCGTGCCCGAGGGCAGCACGAAGGGGGCGACCTCCTGGGGCGTCGCGCGTGACCGCGACTGCGAGCCTCTGTGCTTCGAGCGAGCGAGTAGTCATCTCCGGTTCACGGGCTCTGCAAGGCAGGATGACGCCGCCCACTCGCCAGTGAGAGACCGGTCGAGCGTCTCCGAGGTGGGTTCCCGACCGGCCATCCGTTGGCCCGGCCGTTCCGGTGATCGTGAGGGACTACTCCCGGCGCCCCGCGGTTCCGATGACCGACTCCGAAACCCGCGTTCTCGCTCGCACGGCGGTCGTGCTGTTGGTCGTGAGCGTCGCCCGATTCGGGTGGGAGCTGCGCCGTGGTGCACCCGTCGTCGCCGAGATTCGTGACGACCTGCCCGCCCTGCTCGACGCGAGCCGTCGCCTCGAAGAAGAGAATGACCGCAGAGGCCGCCCGCTCAGTCCCGGAGAGCTCATCGATCCGAACCGCGCCTCGGACGTGGAGATCGACCGTCTCCCATGTGTCGGCCCCGCTACCGCCCGCGCCATCGTCGAAGCACGCGAGCGGGCGGGTGGCTTCAGACGGCCGGAAGATCTCAACATGCCGACCTTCGCGTACAGCGCCCGTCCCGCGGCCGGTGGGGACATTCAGTCGGGAGAGATCGACCTCTCCACCAAGGACGACGTCCTCGCATTCCTGCACAAGCAGAAGATGATCCCGGTCTCTGTCCGGGAAAAAACCAAGCAGTTCACCTTCCAGATCGGCACCGGTGTCACGACAAAAGACATCGTCATCTTCACACGGCAGTTCGCCACGATGATCAACTCGGGGCTGCCTCTGGTGCAGTCCCTCGACATCCTGGCGCAGCAAACCGAGAACGTCTCTCTGCGGAAGGTGATCCAGGAGGTGCTCTACGACGTCGAGTCGGGACATACCCTCGCCGACGCCATGGCCAAGCACCCCAAGGTGTATACTGAGCTGTTCACGAACATGGTAGCGGCCGGTGAAGCCGGCCGTATCCTTGATACCATCCTGCTCCGCTTGGCCACGTTCCTTGAGAAGAACGATGCCCTGGTCCGCAAGATCAAGGGCGCGATTGTGTATCCCGGCGTGATTTTCGGCGTAGCCGGTTCTGCAGTATGCATCCTGCTCATTTTCGTGATCCCGACCTTCCAGCAGATGTTTGCGTCCGCTGGCATTCCGCTTCCGCTGCCCACCCGCATCGTGATCGGGATGTCCGCCTTCCTCCAGGCCTTCTGGTGGGCGGTGATCGCTGGCATCATCGGCGCCGTGTTCGCGATCCGGGCCACGTATCAGACGTCCGGCGGGCGGCTCGCCATCGACCGGATCATTCTCGGCTTTCCATCTTGGGCGATCTCCAGCGGAAAGCCGCGGTCGCCCGCTTCACGCGTACGCTGGGAACGCTGGTGTCCTCGGGCGTACCTATCCTTGAAGGGCTCGAGATCACGGCGAAGACGGCGGGCAATCGAGTGATCCACGACGCGGTGATGGGCTCGCGCGCCTCGATCGCGGGAGGGGAGACGATCTCGGGGCCGCTCAAGGAGTCGGGCGTGTTTCCGCCCATGGTGGTTCAGATGATCAACGTGGGCGAGCAGACCGGCGGTCTGGACGAGATGCTCACGAAGATCGCCGACTTCTACGACGAGGAAGTAGGACGCGGCGGTGGAGACCCTGCTCTCCGCGATGGAGCCCATCATGATCGTAGTCCTGGGCGTGGTCGTCGGCGGTATGATCGTCGCCATGTATCTCCCGATCTTCGATATGATCAACGCCGTGCAGTAGCGCTGGCAGGCGGTCCGAGTGGCTCAAGTCGGGGCTCGTCCTTCTGGATGAGCCCCGACTTTCTCGTTACGGGTCCCTGCCATGATTCCCGTCCTTTATCGTCTAGGAATACTCTGAATAAGTCGGTCCCTGGGACATTAGATTTACGGGGGCGGGAGTTCAAGGGCTGAGCGGGACGATCGGGGAGGCGGACGATGGAGCAGGTGACGTTCGCGGATGTGGAGTACGAGGGGAAGAAGCGGCGGACGCGGCGGGAGCTGTTTCTGGAGCGGATGGAGGCGCTGATTCCGTGGGAGCGTCTGGAGGCGCGGATTCGGCCGTTGTATCCGAAGGCGGGGCGGGGGCGGCAGCCGTACCCGTTGGCGGCGATGCTGAGGATTCACTGCGTGCAGCTGTTCTACAACCTGAGCGACCCGGGGATGGAGGACATGCTGTACGAGATCGAGTCGGTGCGGCGGTTCGCGGGGCTGCGTTTGACGGGTCCGCTGCCGGACGAGACGACGATTCTGAACTTTTGGCACCTGCTGGAGCGGCACAGGCTGGGGCGTGGTTTGTTCGAGGAGATCAACGCGCACCTGGCGGAGCGGGGCTACCGGGTGCGGGCGGGGACGATCGTGGACGCGAGCATCATCGCGGCGCCGTCATCGACGAAGAACCGGGAGGGGGCGCGGGGATCCGGAGATGCATCAGACGAGGAAGGGCAACGAGTGGCACTTCGGGATGAAGGCGCACATCGGGGTGGACGCGGAGACGGGACTGGTGCATGGCGTGCGGGCGACGCCGGCGAACACGCACGATCTTCGGGAGGCGGGGGCGTTGCTTCACGGCGGCGAGGAGGAGGTGTGGGCGGACGCGGGCTACCGGGGGATCGAGAAGTGGGTGGACACGGGAGGCCGTCCGGTGCAGTGGCATGTGGCGATGAGACCGGGGCGGCGGCGGCTCCTGGAGCAGGGCGGGGCGCGGTGGCTGCGCGAGCGGGACAAGGCCTCGGTGCGGGCAAAGGTGGAGCACCCGTTCCTGTATGTGAAGCGCCGCTTCGGTTACCGGAAGGTTCGCTACCGCGGGCTGGCCAAGAACATGGAACGGATCGCGCTGCTCCTGGGCTTCGCGAACCTGCTTGTGGCGGGCCGCTATTCGACGGCGTGAGCGGCCGGCGCGGGAAACATCCGCCCACGCGGGGCGCAACGAGGGGATCATCGGCCAGAACATGCCGGTTGGGCGCGTTTTCAGCCCGTCATCGCCCCCAAGACCGCTGAAACCGGCTCCCTCCGTCTCGCACCGCCCCCAGAAGGGCCTTGCTCAGAGCTTCCCTAGCGAAAGAAGACTGTGGCACGAGGGGACTCCGGCTCCTTAACTTGCTGTCCGTCACTCTCACTCCACCTCGAGGGACTCCATGGCCATGAAGCGCGCCGGTAGAAAGGGCGGCAAGAAGTCCACGAAGAAGGGCAGAAGGAAGGCCTCGAAGAAATCGACCGCGCGGAAGGGCGCCAGCAAGCGCGGAACGAAGGCCGGCCGCAAGACAGGCGCCCGCAAGGCGAGGGCCCGGAAGGGAGGGGCAGGGAAAAGCGCCAAACGGGGCGCCAAGAAGAGCGCCAAACGGGGCGCCAAGAAGAGCGCCAAGCGGGGCGCCAAGAAGAGCGCCAAACGGGGCGCCAAGAAGAGCGCCAAGCGGGGCGCCAAGAAGAGCGCCAAACGGGGCGCCAAGAAGAGCGCCAAGCGGGGCGCCAAGAAGAGCGCCAAACGGGGCGCCAAGCGGGGCGCCAAGAAGAGCGCCAAGCGGGGCGCCAAGAAGAGCGCCAAGCGGGGCGCCAAGAAGAGCGCCAAGCGGGGCGCCAAGAAGAGCGCCAAGCGGGGCGCCGAGAAGAGCACCAAGCGGGGCGCCGAGAAGAACGCCAAACGGGGCGCCGAGAAGAGCGCCAAGCGGGGCGCCAAGAAGAGCGCCAAGCGGGGCGCCAAGAAGAGCACCAAGCGGGGCGCCAAGAAGAGCGCCAAGCGGGGCGCCAAGAAGAGCACCAAGCGGGGCGCCAAGAAGAGCACCAAGCGGGGCGCCAAGAAGAGCACCAAGAAGAGCCGCGTAGGAAAGGCCGGAGCCCGCAAGGCGACCAAGGCCCGATCCCGCAAGGGTGGCGCCTCGAAAGCCCGCGCACGCAAGGCGGCGGCCGTTCCGGCCCCGAAGCCCCCGGCTCCGAAGCCCCCGGCTCCGAAGCCCCCGGCTCCGAAGCCCCTGGCTCCGAAGCCTCAGGCCGAGCCGACGAAGCCTACTCCACCTGCGCCACGCCCGCCCACGCCCACACCCGCGCCAGCACCGAGCGAGCGCGCGGTGCCGCGCCCGCCGTCGATGGGCGGTGGCTTGTTCGGCTGAGTCGGGGAAAGTCTGCGGCACAGACCGGCGGGAGCCCGAAAGGCGGCTCCCGCCGGTCGTGCGTCAGGGGACTGCTCTATCCATCAGTACCGATAGTGGTCCGGTTTGTACGGCCCATCGGCCGGCATGCCTAGGTAGGCGGCCTGGCTCTCGGTCAAGCGCGTCAGATTCACCCCCAACTTGTCCAGGTGGAGGCGGGCGACCTCCTCGTCCAGGTGCTTGGGAAGAACGTAGACACGCCGCTCGTACCGCTCCTGGTTCTTCCACAGTTCGATTTGAGCCAGCACCTGGTTGGTGAAGCTCGCACTCATTACGAAGCTCGGGTGGCCCGTCGCACACCCGAGGTTGAGGAGCCGTCCTTCCGCCAGCACGAGCACCGAGTGGTCATCGGAGAAGATCCATTCGTCGTACTGGGGCTTGATGTTCACGCGGCGGACTCCCGGCGCAGCCTTGAGCCCGGCCATATCGATCTCGTTGTCGAAGTGGCCGATGTTTCCGATGATCGCCTTGTCCTTCATGCGTGCCATGTGAGCTGCGGTGATCACGTCCTTGTTTCCGGTTGCCGTAATGAAGATGTCGGCTGTCGCCACGACGTTCTCGAGCGTCACGACCTGAAACCCCTCCATGGCCGCCTGCAGCGCACAGATCGGATCGATCTCGGTGACCACGACCCTGGCTCCCTGCCCGCGTAAGGCCTGCGCGCAGCCCTTGCCCACCTCGCCATAGCCGCACACGACCGCGACCTTCCCGCCCATCATCACGTCGGTAGCCCGGTTGAGACCGTCCACGACCGAGTGTCGGCACCCATAGATGTTGTCGAATTTCGACTTGGTCACCGAATCGTTCACGTTGATGGCAGGGAAGAGTAGCTTGCCCTCGCGCTCCATCTCGTACAGTCGGTGCACGCCGGTCGTGGTCTCCTCAGACACGCCGCGGATCGCGGCAGCAGTCCGGTGCCAGAGCTCGGGATCGGTCGGCAGCGTGCGACGGAGTAAATCCAAAATCACTCCCCATTCCTCGGGCTCGCTCGTCGCGTCGAAGTCCGGGACCCTTCCGGCATGCTCGAACTCGACTCCCTTATGGACCAGCAGCGTCGTATCGCCGCCGTCATCAACGATCAGGTCGGGCCCCCGCCCATCGGGCCACGCGAGCGCTTGGGCGGTCGCCCACCAGTATTCCTCGAGGGTCTCGCCCTTCCATGCGAACACGGGAACGCCCTTGGGAGCGTCGGGGGTGCCGTCGGGCCCCACCACCGCAGCCGCGGCCGCGTGGTCCTGAGTGGAGAAGATGTTGCAGGACACCCAACGCACGTCCGCGCCGAGGTGCGTGAGGGTCTCGATCAGGACCGCGGTCTGAACGGTCATGTGCAGCGATCCCATCACGCGCGCGCCTTCGAGGGGGCGCTCCTTTCCGTGGCGCTCTCTAAGCGCCATCAGACCGGGCATTTCTTGCTCTGCGAGTCGGATCTCCTTCCGCCCCCACTCAGCCAACGCGAGGTCCTTCACTGCAAAGGGTGGGCGGTCGGCGTCCGCCTCGGTGTGTCGTGCGATTGTCGCTGTCTTCATCGTGTCTGATCCTCTTCTGGCGGATGATTACTCGCGGTGTGCATACGGGCGTTGCCTCGGCGGCCTGGCTTTCTGGCCGTCGCCATCAGGAGGAGCGGTCCCTGCGCATCTGGATCCGCGGGGAGCGGCCGTACGACCGCTTCGCGGAACCCGGCCTGCTCCAACCATGTTTTCAGTCGGTCCGGCTCGAACCCAGGCCAGACGTGTCCCATCTCCTCGCGATAGTGGGTGCGGCCGTGCGGCCGCAGGTCAACCACGACGACTCGCCCACCGGGCCGGACTGCACGGCTTGCTTCCGACAGTGCAGCGGCGGGATCGGCTAAGTAGTGCAGCACCAGTGAGAACACGGCGATGTCGAGCTCCCCGTCGGACACCGGGAGACGGGTCAGCTCGCCCGTTCTCAACTCGGCGTTGGACAACCCCGACAGGCGCCGGCGAGCAGCGCGCAGCATCTCGGGCGAACGATCCACCAGCACGACCCGCTGCACGAAAGGGGCGAGCGCGAGCGTAGTATGTCCCGTTCCGCCTCCGAGGTCTCCAACGACCCACGCCGCGTCGAGCAGGCCGAGCAGCGGGAGAAGGTCCGTGCGCTGTCCGTATAGGTCCGCTCGCAGCGTGTCCCAACGACCGGCCGACGCGGAGAAGAAGGCGCGCGACCTGTCCGGGCTTTCGGCCAGCACCGCGGCCACCCGTTCTTTGTCCTCAGGCCAGGGGTCCTGCTGGGCCAGTTCGTCGCGCACCAGCGCCCACAGTGCGGCCGCTTCGGGCGCCAGCTCGTCCGCCAGCCTGTATGGTCGGTGCGGCCCGTCGGCACGAGCGGTGACCCATCCGTCGCTCGCCAGGATGCCCAGGTGTCGGCTCACGGTGGATTGCGGCAGCCGCGTCACCCGGCAGAGCTCCGAGACGGTGAGCTCACGCCCCTCGAGCAGGGCGAGCAGTCGACTCCGCGTAGCGTCACCCAGCGCGGAGAGCCGGTCGAGGATGGTAGTATCCATGTATACGGATATCAAGATATGAAGAGGTCGAGCTGGAAACAACACCGAGAGGGTTGATGGTGGATTCCGAAGGGTTGGGGGACGTCCGCTCGTTCCCGGGGGGCCCCGATCTCCGCGAAGCGCTCCGGCCGCTCGAGCGCGCACTCCGGCGTCACCATGAGGGTGTCTCTGGCAAGCCCGTGCGCGTGATCGTCGACGACGACACGGAACATGAGCTCGCGCCCGCGCTCTTCTTCCGCTCCGAACGAGACCAACTCGCGGTGGATGACGCTGCCCTCCAGCTCTGTGCCGGGCGGGTCCTCGACGTCGGCGCGGGCGCCGGAGCGTTGGCCCTCCGGCTCCAAGCCGCCGGTCACGACATCTCTGCGATCGACCTCCTTCCCGGGGCGGCCGAGGTGATGCGTGCGCGGGGAGTCCGGGACGTCAAGGTCGCCGACGTTCGCGCGTTCCAGCCCGATCTGCCCTACGACACGGTGCTGGCACTCATGAACGGAGCAGCGGCCGCGGGTACTCTGGCCGGACTGGGTCCTTGGCTGGCTGCGCTTGCGCGGCCGCTTGCACCGCGCGGTCAAATCCTGGTGGACTCGACCGACCTGCGAGAAAGAGGTCGGCGTGGCCCGCGTCCGGACGGACGCTACGTCGGCGAACTCCAGTACATGCTCGAGTACGAGGGCCAGCGGGGTCCGCCGTTCCCCCAACTGTTCGTCGACCCTGAGCGCTTGGCTGCGGCCGCTGGCAGTCGGGGCCTTGCTGCCGATGTGGTCTGGCGAGGGCGAGGCGGCGCCTACCTGGCACGCGTGACCCGCACCTGAAGAGGTCAGGATTCCAGCACCCGCCCGGGCAGCAGGGCTCTGCTTCCGAAACGGTCTCGCAGATCGTCCACCACCCGCGCGAGCGTGCGGTCGCGATCGGATTCGAGCGGGTCTTCATTCGTGAACAGCCCGAGCTGGCGGGGGGCTTCGCGCTCGACCAGACTGCTCAGCCCCACCCCGATCAGGCGAACGCCTCGTCGTCGTCGGGCGCGCAGCTCCCGCAGCAGAGGGAGCGCGACTGCGTAGACGGCATGGTCGGTCTCGACCGGGTCCGGGAGGGTATGGCCGGACTGCCGGGTCGTGAAGTCGGCATCGCGTAGTTTCACGGTGATCGTACGCGTTTGCAGGTCACCCTCTCGCAGGGCCGAGGTCACGTCCACACAGATGCGAAGGAGCTCACGCTCGATGCTGCGATCATCCTCGAGATCGCTGCCGAACGTGCGCTCCGAGCTGACCGACTTCCGCGGCTCGCGGTCGGACACAGGGCTCGCATCGATCCCACGAATGCGACGGTAGAGCCAGTTCCCGCGACCTTCGCCCAGCCAGCTGCACAGCCAAGCGCGTTCGACCCGAATGGCGTTCTCCACCTCGACCAGACCACGCCGCGCGAGTAACTCGGCGAACACCGGTCCCACGCCGGGCAGATCGGCGAGCCGGTGCGTGCGCACGAACGCCGCTTCCTCCCCCGGAGGAATGACCAGAACGCCACCGGGCTTGGCGCGACGAACAGCCAGCTTCGCCACTGTGCGGCCGGTGCCGCCGCCCACGGAGACCGAGATTCCGGTTGCTGTGAGCACCTCTTCGCGAATACGCCGCGCCGTGGTGGTCAGCCCCTCCGCAAATAGTCGCTCGGTACCCGAGAGGTCGAGGTAGAACTCGTCGATCGAGGCGGCTTGCACGACCGGTGCCAGACGCTTCAGGGTGTCGTCGATGGCCCGGCTCTTGCGAGCGCAAGCGCTGCGCGGCACCGGCGCGACCACGGCTTCGGGACAGAGACGTAGCGCCTGCGCCGTGGGCATCCCGGAGCGGACGCCGAATGCACGCGCTTCGTATGAAGCGGAAGTTACGACGCCGCGGCCGCTGGGTGAGCCGCCCACGAGAAGGAGCCGCTCCAGCCCGGCCCCTTCGGGGTCCGCGAGCCGCGCAACCTGCACGAAGAACATGTCGCAGTCGACGAGCAAGATCCGCGGCGGACGATCCATTCTGTTTGGGGGAGCCGCCGCTCGCCGGGCGCGAGAGTGCGAGTCAGCCCGCACGCTGAAGGGGGTAGACGTCCTCCGGGGTTCATGCGCGCTGGGGTCGCCGCGCAGGACCATCCGGAGCGCGAAGCTCGCTGGACAAGGTACTCGCGCTACGGTGCGCGAGTACCTTTTTTCTCGCCACAAGGAACCCGCCGTGTGCGGAGGGGTGCAGCAGAGGCGCCTTGTTCGGCCAGTCAGCAGCCGACGATCGACCGCGTGTGCGACGGCGTCCTCGGGAGCCGTGGTGCCGCGCGTCTTCACGAACGGCGCCCACCCTCAACGCCTGCTTGGCGAAGGAGAGGAGCATGGCCTACAAGTTCGAGCTCCCGGAGCTCGGCTACGACTACGCTGCGCTCGAGCCAAACATCGATGCGCGGACCATGGAAATCCACCACAGCAAGCATCATCAGGCGTACACGAACGGCCTGAACGCGGCCCTCGAGCAGCACCCCGCGCTGCAGAAGCGGAGCGACGAGGAGCTGTTGAGGAACATCGAGGCCGTACCGGAGGAGATCCGTACTGCGGTTCGGAATCATGCGGGAGGCTTCAACAACCACGATCTGTTCTGGAAGGTGATTGCGCCCGGGGGGAGCTCCGCGCCGTCCGGCGAACTCGCAAAGGCCCTGGACGCCGGGTTCGGTTCTCTGGACGGCTTCAAGTCGGGGCTTACCGACTCGGCGGCCAAGCGCTTCGGGTCGGGGTGGGGGTGGCTGTGCGTCGGGCCCACGGGGGACCTCCGAGTCCTCTCCACGGCGAACCAGGACAGCCCCCTGATGGACGGGCTCACCCCCGTACTCGGAGTAGACGTATGGGAGCACGCATACTACCTGAAGTATCAGAATCGGCGCCCCGAGTACTTGAAGGCGTTCTGGGAGGTGGTGAACTGGAACGAGGTGGGCCGCCGCTATGAGGCGGCACGGAAGGGGTGAGGCGAACGGCTCCGGGGGGGCGGCTTCCGGCCGCTCCCCGACGGGGGTCCATGTAGAAATCCTTGTGTAGTTTGCGCCATTTGTTTACACATTGCGTGCCGCGTTCGTGCGCCTGACTACAGGCCGTGCGCGACCCCATATCCGTCAACTGCAGCCGGCCTAGGCGCATGTTCCTCCGCCCAGCCTCGATTTGGGTCTGCGCGCTCCTCGGCGGTGTCATGGCATCGACGAGTCCGGTGGCCGCGCAGGGCCTGCGCGGGTCACGGGGGTCGCTCGACCTCCAGAATCGGGTCGCGCAGGACCACGACTTCAGCTTCCTGCGAACCGCGTCACAGGTGCAGCGGTTCGTGACGGCCGGATACCTGGTAAAGCTCGTGTCGAACGCAGACTTCGAGCTGCACCACGTCTCGCACCCGTACGCGCGTCCGGAGGTGCGGCTGTTCGTGGAGCGGCTGGCCGCGCAGTACCGGAGGGCGTGCGGCGATCGACTGGTGGTCACGAGCCTCACCCGGCCCGACTCCGAGCAGCCCAGGAATGCTTCGGATCTGTCGGTGCATCCGACCGGCATGGCGGTGGATCTGCGCCTGTCCACCAATCGCGCGTGCAGGAGGTGGCTAGAGGCTGTGTTGGTCGATCTCGAGCGCGCCCGTGTCATCGAGGCGACCCGGGAGCGCCGCCCCGCCCACTACCATATCGCCGTTTTCCCGCGTTCGTACGTCCGCTACGTAAAGAGCAGGCAGTCCATGACGCAGCGGACCGCGTCGACCTCGGGCGAAGCTCGGACGCAGGGTGCCGGGCCGCCCTCTCCCACGCGGTACCGAGTGCGAAGCGGCGACTCGTTGTGGAGCATCGCCCGTAGGTACGGCACGACGATTGCCCGGATCCAGCGCCAGAATGCGCTCGCGTCCTCACGCATCTATTCGGGTCAGGTGCTCGAGATTTCGGTCGGCGACGGCGTCGCGTCTGCGCCGATCCGATACCACGTGCGGGAGGGGGACTCATTGTGGAACATCGCCCGCAAGCACGGCACCACGGTTGCGGAGATTCGGAGCACGAACGCGCTCGCGTCTTCGCGCATCCTTCCAGGCCAGGTTCTGGACCTTCCTGTCTCGAACTGAGTCGCCGGTCCGCCTTCGGGGTTTCACCCCTCGACGGGTGGGATGTCTCCCATCAACACGCCCGCGAGCCCAGGAGGCCGGTCGGATCTCATGAACCCGCGCCCTCTCTATCTGCTCGAGCCCGGTGGGGTGGAGCCCCGACTCCGCGGACTGGTTCCGGGAAAGGAGCCCGAGCGGATCGTCGAAGTGGACGATCTCCGCAACCGGCCCCCTGGGCTGTTGCTCCTGCCAATCGGGCTCGTGCCCGGCGAGCAGGTGCTGGCAGCGCTCGCGATTGTCGCCGAGTCGCCGCCCGACAGCGAATGGCTACCGGTGCTGGCGGACGGATCGCGCGACGGGGATCAGTTGCGCACCATTCCGGTGTCCATAGGCTGGCCGGCCGATCCCGGTGAGCTGGCGCGGTGGGTGGTGGGGGCCGATGACGCCGACGTGCTGGAGCTCCGTCACGTTCTCACTCGGGTGGCGCGCGGCCGACACGATCTGAATAACCCGCTGACCTCTGCGATGGCCGAGACCCAGCTCGCGCTACTGGACACCGAGGATCCGGCGCTCAGACGGGCGCTGGAGGTAGTCGAGGTGCAGCTGCGTCGGATCCGCGACCTCGTCGCGGGACTCCGTGCGTTCCGTCCGCCGCGCGCAGCTCGGGACTCTTGACGCCTCGCAATCTGCGAGATGCGGCCGTTGCATCCTGCGAGGCGGCTTCGTTAGCATCCGGTAGCCCCGTGTGTGATAGCGCGCCCGTATCCTGCGCCCATTTCCACCTCCCGGAGCTCCCCTGAAGCTCAACCTGATCGACCCGCTGGCCCACTTCGGGAGGGACGAGCTGCTGCGCTGGATCTTCCTCGGTCGCCTCAGCCTGGTCACGGGGATCCTCGCGGGTGCGCTCCTGGAGTGGCGGCAGGCCCAGCCCGAGCAGACCTTCGTCGCGACCCTGATGTTCGCGGTGGCCTTGGCCTTCACGGCAGGGTCGTTCTGGCGGACCCACATCGCCAAGCGATCCCCCGGTGAGTCCTTCCTCTACAGTCAGGTTCTCCTGGACGTGCTGCTCGTGACGTCCACCGTCCACATCACGGGCGGGCAGGAGAGCTCGTTCGCGCCCCTCTACATTCTGGTCATCACGGAGGGGGCGCTCCTCCTCCCCCTCCTCGGCGGCGTGCTGATGGGGGCGCTCGCGAGCATCTTCTATTTCGCCGACATCACCTGGTTCCATGAGGCTCGGTTCACCGGCGCGGTCGGGCTCCAGATCCTGCTCTTCACGATCGTGGCCCTCGTCACGGGCTTCGTCGGCGACCGCCTCCGTCGGGCCGGTGCGGCACTCGGCGAGGTGGCGTCCGAGCTCCACCAGCTACGCCTCGACACCGGCGACATCCTCAAGACGATCGGTACCGGCGTCCTGACGGTGGACGGGGGTGGCAGGCTCGCCTACCTGAACCCTGCCGGGGAAGGGTTGCTCGGGCTGGATGCCCGCCAGTGGATGGGGGCACCGGTGGTCGCGGCGGTCGAGGAGGCGGCTCCCGGTATGGGACGGATGCTCAGCCGTTCCATCGAGGGTCAGTTCGCGATCACGCGCCTCAAGACCATCTCCCACCGGGTGGGTCGCGGCGTCGTGCTGGGCGTGTCCACGGCCGTGCTCGAGCGTGCCGACGGCGGGACGCCCTCGGTCACGGCCATTTTCCAGGACATCACCGATCTGGAACGAGTCGAGGCGCTCAACCGCCGTACCGAACGCCTCGAGGCCGTAGCCGAGCTGTCGGCTTCGTTGGCACACGAGATCAAGAATCCGCTTGCGTCCATCCGGAGCGCGGTCGAGCAGCTCGCCGGAGCCGATGCTCTCGCCAGCGACGACCGTGCCCTTCTTGAGCGGCTCGTGCTCACGGAGTCCGATCGGCTGTCCCGACTGCTCTCCGAGTTCCTCGAGTTCTCCGCACTCCGCCGCGGCCCGGCCGAGCAGGTGGACTTGGCCACGGTCGTGCGTGACGCGGTCGCGCTCGTGCGCCAACAGGCCGACGGCGTCGACGTGGCCTGCGCCGGCATCGATGAGCCGCGCGTCGTTCCCGGAGACAGCGACCTGCTGCATCGTGCGGTCTTCAACCTTGTCCTCAACGCCGTCCAGTTCTCGGGGAGCGGGGGGGAGGTCGGGGTCCAACTCGAGTCGGTGGCGCCCGCGGAGGCGCCGTCGGATCTCGCGGAGCGCGACCCGGTTCGACTGGTCGTGCGGGACTCGGGACCAGGCGTCGACCCCGAGGTGATGAGCCGAATTTTCGATCCCTTCTTCACCACTAGGCCAGGAGGTACCGGGCTCGGGCTCGCCGTGGTGCACCGTGCCGTGTCTGCCCATGAGGGAGCCGTGTTCGTGGACAGGGCGTCGTCCGGCGGCGCCGAATTCTCCATCATCCTTCCAGGCAGAGCGGAGAACGGAGGCGCTGCACCGTGATCGAGAACGGAGCGAAAGTGCTGCTGGTGGACGATGAGAGCGGGATCCTCGAAGCACTCAAGATCCTGTTCCGGGGGGAGGGCTTCGACGTGCGGGTGGCGGATACGGGCCGCGAGGCGATGACCGCGCTCGAGAAGGACCGTCCCGATCTGGTCGTCACCGACATCCGCATGCCGGGCGCGTCCGGTCTGGAGGTGCTCGCGCGCGCGCGCCAAGTGGATCCGGAGCTGCCGGTGATCCTGATGACTGCCCAAGCGTCGCTTCAGTCAGCGGTCCGCGCCGTCAACGAGGGCGCTTACTACTATCTGCAGAAGCCTTTTGCCAACGACGAGCTACTGGCCATCTGCCGGCGCGCCGTCGAGGCGCGTCAGCTGCGCCGCGAGAACCAGGCGCTCAAGAAGGAGATCCGTCGGCGCGAGCGCAGCACGGAAGATCGTCCGGCCGGTCGCAGTCGAGCTTTCATTGACGTCCTCAAGCTGGCCAAGACGGTCGCGCCCACCGACTCGACGATCCTCATCTCTGGCGAGAGCGGGTCCGGGAAGGAGGTCGTCGCTCGCTATATCCACACGCTGTCCGAGCGAGCAGAGCGTTCGTTCTACTCGATCAACTGCGGTGCGCTTCCGGAGAGCTTGCTGGAAAGCGAGCTGTTCGGGCACGTGAAGGGATCGTTCACGGGGGCGGTGCGCGATAAGGAAGGCCTCTTGGTCGCGGCCGGGGGCGGCACGTTCTTCCTCGACGAGATCGGTGAGATGACTCCCGCAACGCAGGTGAAGATCCTTCGCGCGCTCCAGGAGCGCGAGGTAATCCCGGTCGGTGCCACCGAACCCGTGGCGGTGGACGTGCGCATCATCGCCGCGACGAACCGGGAGCTCGAAGCCGAGATAAGACGGGGTACCTTTCGGAGTGACCTCTACTACCGTCTGAACGTAATCGCGCTCCACGTGCCGCCGTTACGGGATCGGCGCGAGGACGTCCCGATCCTCACGCGCCATTTCCTGCAGACCGGGCCCAACGCGGGGGAGGGGCGAGAGATTTCGGACGAGGCAATGGAGTTGCTGGTTGCGTACGACTGGCCGGGCAACGTCCGCGAGCTGGAGAACGCCCTCGAGCGGGCTACCGTCGTGTCCCCCCAGCACGTGATCCCGGCTGATGCGCTGCCGGAGCGGGTTCGGAGCGCACCCGCGCCGCAGCTGGTCGCGGACGCGCCGCCCCCGAACCCGCCCATGGAGGTGATCGAGCGGGCGTACATCCACTGGGTGCTCCAGGCCGAAGGCGGGAACAAGACGCGCGCCGCAGAGGTGCTCGGGATCGATCCGTCCACGCTGTATCGGAAGCTCAACCGCTACGGGATCGAAGTTTGAGCGTTCTGGACCCGACTTCCCGCTTTCTCGCGCTCCTCGCCGACCGCCGGCGAGGTGCGCTCATGGCCGCGCTGGTGGCCGGTCTGGTCTATCTGAATGCGGTCCCGCTCGGTTTCGCGTGGGACGATGTCGAGATCATCCAGTCGAACGAGGCGCTGCACTCCTGGAACGCGATCGTGGACGGGCTCGACGAGCCGTACTGGCCGGGCACCTACGCCGCCGCGGTCGGCGCGTGGCGGCCCGTGGTGTCCACGTGGTGGGGGCTCCAGTGGCTGGCCTGGGGCGACACGCCAGCGCTCTTCCATTTTGTCGGTGTTCTGCTTCACGCCGCGGCAGCCGGGTTGCTTGTAGTCATGCTGTGCGAGCTGCTCCCGGTAGCGGCCGCAGTGCTTGCGGGGCTCGTGTTCGCATTACATCCCGTGCACGTCGAGGCGGTCGCGAACGTGATTGGAAACGCGGAAGTGATCGCGGCTATCTTCGTTCTCGGCGCGTGCATCCTGCATCTGCGATCCGGTCGGGAGGATGGCGAGCCCTACGGCTGGGGGCGCAGCGCAGCGGTGGGCGCCCTGTTCGTGGTGGGCGCCCTCTCAAAGGAGATCGCGTACACGCTTCCCGCGCTCCTCTTCCTTCTGGACGCTGCGCGTCGCGACCTCGGGCTGCGCGAGCTGCCGGGCTACCTGTCGGCGCGCTGGCGGCCCTACCTTGTGCTTGTCGTGGCGTTCGCCGCGCTCCTTCTGGCGCGCCGGGTGGTGCTGGGTGGGGTCGCGCCCCCTCAGGCTCCCATGGGGGCGTCGATCCTCATGGACGTAAGCAGGGTGTGGACCGTTCCGGCGATCTGGACCCACTACGTGCGTCTGATGGTCTTCCCAGCCGATCTGAGTCCCGATTACGGCGGTATCATCCCCGTGCTGTATGGGTGGGGGCTCCAGAACTCGACCGGTGTGGCGCTCGCACTCGGCTTTCTCGCGTTGGCGTGGTGGGCGTGGCGGTCGGGAGCTCCCCTGCGCGCTGAGGCCGAGGAGCCCGGGGAGAACCGGCGCGTGCTCGGGCTCGCGGTCGTGTGGTTCGGGATCGCCGTTCTGCCCGCCGCCAACATCCTGTTCCTGTCCCCGGTGTTGGTGGCGGAGCGGAATCTGTACGTGCCTTCCATCGGTGTGGCGGCGGCGGCCGGTTGGCTGCTCTGGGAGCTGCTCCGTCGTCGGCGCCAGGTGGGGCTACTCGCAGTAGTTTCGGTGGTCACGTTGATGTCCCTCGGGACGGTCACGCGTACGCCGGTCTGGAACGACACGCGCTCGCTGTTCATCGACCTGATCCAGCGCCACCCTGAGGCGGCCCGCGCGTGGTTCTTCCACGGGGACCGGCTCTGGCGGGAGGGGCTTCACGCTGAAGCGCGACGGGCGTTCAGGATTCTTCTCCTGCTCACGGACTCCGATTACATCATCGCAACTCAGGTAGGGTCGCGTCTGAGCACGATGGACCGGGACTCGCCGCGCGCGGCCGTGTTCCTGCTGGAACGAGCCTGGCGGGAGCGGCCGGAGCTCTACACCGCCCCGGGATTCCTGGCGGCCCATCACCTGAACCACCAGCAATACCGGAAGGGGGAGGCACCTGCTCGTGCCGCCGTGCTGCTCGCGCCCGAGAACCCGGACATGCACCGGGTGCTGGCGGGGCTGCTCTCAGGGCAGGGGCGTCCGGGCGATGCGATTCCGTCCCGGCTGACCGCCATTGAACGCGGCGGGGGAGCACCCTGGACTCCCTGGTACTGGCTGGCAGGGGACTACGCGGCCGTGGGCGACACTTCCGCCGCCCGCTCGGCGCTCGACTCGGCCCGCGTGAGGGCACCGTCGCCCGAGGCGGTTGCCACGGTGGATGCGCGCGTCCGCGACCTAGGGGTAGGGGTCGGCCAGGATGCCACCGGGATCGCGACTCCCGGAGAGCCCGGGGAATGACCATGCGTAGCCCATCTTCCAGCCGGCCGATCTCGTCCTCCACCGCACCGCCCAGCGCAGAGACGACAGCAACGAGCGATCCGAGGGAGGTGCTGCGCGCCCGAGAGGCGCCGTTGCCGTGGGAGCACGTGGTGCTCTCGGTCGTCATCCCGGCCTACAACGAGGTCAAGACGGTCGAGTCACTCCTCGAGCGGGTGCGTGAAGTTCCGCTCGGGCTCGAGGTGATCGTCGTGGACGACGGCTCCCGCGACGGCACCCGCGAGCTGCTGAAGCGTCTCTCGGGGGAAGGCCTCGTGGACGTGCTGGTCCTCCATGAGGTGAATCGGGGCAAGGGCGCGGCGCTCCGCACCGGATTCCGAAGCGCCACCGGCGACATCGTCGTCGTGCAGGACGCCGACATGGAGTACGATCCCCTCGAGCTGCCCCACCTGATGGAGCCGATCATGCGCGGTCGCGCGGACGCGGTCTACGGCTCGCGCTTCCTCGGCGGGCCGCACCGTGTGCTCTTCTTCTGGCACTCGGTGGGGAATCGCGTGCTCACCCTCCTGTCCAACATGTTCACCGACTTGAACCTGACGGACATGGAAACGTGCTACAAGATGGTCCGGCGGGACCTGCTCCAGTCGCTCCCCCTCTCCGCCGACCGCTTCGGCATCGAGCCGGAGCTGACCGCTCGCCTGGCACAGACAGGAGCACGGATCTACGAGCTGCCGATCAGTTACCACGGCCGCTCCTACGCAGAGGGCAAGAAGATCGGCTGGAAGGACGGCGTATCCGCGCTTTGGTCGATCGTCAGGTTCAATATCCTGTCCGGGCGCTCGCCCCCATATGAGGCGCCGGACGTGTCGCCCTGGGAAGCGAGACTGCGGGCGAGAGGGGGCCAGAGCGCAGCGCGGATCCCCGATCCGCGGGACACGGGAACGGCGCCGTCGTCGTGACGCACCGATGACCGGCGTGGTCCGCTGGGTGACCGAGCGCCCGGTGCGGGCGGCACTGCTCTGCGCGGTGCTGGGCGTCTTGGTCCACGCCAACGCTCTAGGCAACCGGTTCGCCTACGACGACGTCCACATCCTGACCGAGAACACGGCGATTCAGGACGTGCGGAATCTCCCCCGGCTGCTGCTCGAGCCGTACTGGCCCGGGGATTGGGGAGAGGAGCTGGGGCTGTGGCGGCCGGCGACCACCCTCTCGTTCGCGGTCCAATGGGCCATCTGGCAGGATCGCGCCCTGCCGTACCATCTGATCAATTTGCTCGCGCACGGTACGGCCACCGTGTTGGTCGTTCTCCTGGTGGCGGCGCTTGCCACGGTGCCGGTCGCGCTCCTGTCGGGGCTGGTGTTCGCGGTGCATCCCGTTCACGTGGAGGCGGTGTCCAACATCGTCGGCCTGGCGGAGATCCAGGCGGCGGTGTTCTTCCTCGCCGCCTGCCTGCTTCACGTCCGCGCCCCCCCGGCCCTGTCCCCGTCGAAGGGGTACGGCGCGGGTCGTGCCGTAGCGGTCACGGCCCTGTACCTCGGCGCGTTCATGTCCAAGGAGAGCGCGGTCACGCTCCCCGGGGCGCTGTTCCTCCTCGACGCAGCGCGCGAGCGGATCGGTCTCGGTGACCTCGGCCGGTATCTACGCCGTCGCGCGGCCTTGTTCGGCGTGCTCGCCGGAGCCGCGGGGGTGGTGTTGGCGGTTCGGATCCAGGTGCTGGGCAGCGTCGCGCGCCCTCTGGGGCCGTTGGGTGCGGACCTGCTGGAGGAGGGAGTCCCCCGCATCTGGACGGTGGCGGGCATCTGGACCCACTACGTGCGCCTGATGGTGTTCCCGCTCGACCTCTCCTCGGACTACAGCCCCGACGTCCTGCCGATCGCACTCGGCTGGAATGCCCTCAACCTGGTCGGCGTCGGCCTGGCACTCGGGCTCCTCGCACTCGCTTGGGCGACTTGGCGTGACCACGACCTCGCTCCCGGCTCCCGCTCGGCCCGCGTGATCGGATTCGGTGTGCTCTGGTTCCTGATCGTCATATCGCCGATCTCGAACGTCTTCTTCATAGCGGGCGTGCTACTCGCAGAGCGCACGCTCTATCTGCCCTCGGTCGGGGCGGTAGTGGTCGTTGGATGGCTGCTCGCGCGTCTCTTCGCCGAGCGACCTCGGGCTGGCGTGGCACTGACCGGACTCGTGGTCATGCTGATGGGGGTGCGCACCTGGACCCGTACGCCGACGTGGGAGAGCACCCCCACGGTGTTTGAGACGCTGCTTCGAGACTATCCACAGTCCGGTCGGTCGCAGTGGGTGCTTGGGGATTTGTATTACTTGCGTGGCCGTGTGCCCGAGGCCCTCCGTTCGTACCGGCTCGCAATCGGGATCCTGGGAGGTCATCACCAGCTCGTCACCGAGATCGCGAAGAAGCTGATCGGCGCGGACAAGCACGACGCGGCGCGCTTCCTTCTGCATTACGCGTGGCGCCAGGAGCCGACCTGGGGAGTAGCCCCGGGTTACCTGGCCATCAGCCACTTCCAGAGCTCCGAGTGGGGCGAGGCCGAGCGCCACGCCCGCATCAGTCTGGAGGCCGATTCGGACCAGTCGCTCATGTCCCACATGCTGGCGGGGTCGCTCGCCGAGCAGGGCCGCTACCGGGAAGCAATCCCCTGGCGCGAGCACATGATCGCCAACGGGGAAAGGGGAAGCTGGGAGCAGTGGCTCACCCTGGCGCGCCTACGGCTCACGGTCGGAGACTCCGCTGGGGCGTTCCAGGCCCAGGATTCAGCGCTTGCTCGGGCGGCCGCCGAGAACCAGGTGCGCCAAATTGGCACGAGTTTCGCTCCGTACGATCCCCCGCTGGCACCCTAGTAGGATCCCCCGTTCCTTGCATAATCCCACAGGAGGGACCCCCGGTGCCGGGCCTCGCCAGATTGCTGCTAGTCTCTAAATGCTTGTTATACATGATCTTATCAGATCGTGACGATGCTGTGGAACGGGCCATGCCTACCCAACCCGTCAATGAGACCCCTTAGAGCACCCCATCACCAAGGAGATTCACTCATGCGGGACAACAAGGGCTTCACGCTCATCGAGCTCCTGATCGTGGTTGTGATCATCGGGATCCTGGCGGCGATCGCCATCCCGAAGTTCTCGGCCACCCGAGAGAAGGCCTACTTCGCAGCGATGAAGTCGGACCTGAAGAACCTGGCCAGTCAGCAGGAGATCTATTACGCCGACAACTACGCGTACTCGGCCGTCGTGGCCGACCTCGGCTTCGTGTCGTCCGAGGGCGTGACCGTCGGCATCGGTGCGACGACCTCCGGCTGGGACGCGAGCGCGACGCACTCCGCACTCGGCGCGACCGAGGGCTGCGCGATCTACTACGGGACGGCAACGGCTCCGGCCTCGCCGACCTCCCCGAGCGCACCTGGCGAGGTGGCCTGCACCAGCTAAGGCCCCGCGCCTTGGCATGACGCTGGTGGTGGGGGAAGCGTGGCCCGGACCACGTCCGGGTCACGCCCTCCGCAACCGGCTCCGGAAGTCGGTGTCGCTGATTCTCTCCGACGCGGGCTACGACGTCGTGAGCGCCAGCGACGGCGAGGAGGGTCTGGCCGTTGCACAGCAGGAGCGCCCCGGTCTGATCCTGTGCGACGTGCGCATGCCCCGCATGGACGGGCTGGAGTTCCTCGATCGTCACCGTCAGGCAGGGCTCGACTCGCTCGTCCTGATGATGACCGCCTACGGAAGCATCGACTTGGCGGTCCAGGCGATGAAACGCGGGGCGTACGACTACTTGCCCAAGCCGTTCGGGGCCGACGAGGTGCTCCTGACCCTGCGTAAGGCGGAGGAGCGAGAGCAGCTCCGTCGCGAAGTGGGTCGGTTGCGTGAGGAGGTGCGTGCCGAAGCCCGTTTCGGTGAGATCGTGGCGCGCTCGCCCGCCATGGTCCGGGCGCTCGAAGTCGCGTCCAAGGTGGCGCAGCACGGCTCGCCCGTGCTGATCACGGGAGCGAGTGGCACGGGGAAGGAACTCGTCGCGCGATTGATCCACCGCGAGAGCGACCGAAGCGCTGCTCCGTTCGTGCTGGTGAACTGCGGCGCCATACCTGAGACCCTGATCGGGTCCGAGTTCTTCGGCGTCGTGCGCGGTGCATTCACGGGTGCCGACCGTGACCGTGCCGGTCTCTTCGAGGCCGCGGACGGCGGATCGCTCTTCCTGGACGAGGTCACCGAGCTGCCCGTGCAGCTTCAGGTCAAGCTGCTACGCGCGTTGCAGGAACGGGAGGTGCGGCGCGTGGGCGGAACCGACTCCCGGCCCGTGGACGTGCGCGTGATCGCAGCCACGAACCGCGACCTGCACCGGGCGGTCGAACAGGGCGATTTCCGCGAAGATCTGTACTATCGGCTCGCGGTCGTGCCCATTCACCTCCCTTCACTCGCTGAGCGCACCGAGGAGATCCCGGAGCTCACCCACCACCTGCTTCAGCGACATGCTCGCAGGCTCGGAGTGCCGCTCGAGGGGATCGACTCGGACGCGATGCAGGTGCTGCTCGCGCACTCCTGGCCGGGTAACGTCAGGGAACTGGAGAACGTTCTCGAGCGTGCCCTCGTTCTGGCGGAGGGACCGCGCGTGACCTCTGCGGATCTGCCAGAGACCGTGCGCGTGCCGAGCCCTGCGGGGGCCGCGGGACGCTTCCGCGACCACGACCTGTCGGTCAAGCGGCAGACCGCTGAGCTGGAACGCTTCCTGATCCAGCGTGCGCTCGAGCGCACGGATGGAAACCGTACCGCCGCGGCCGAGCTGCTTCAGCTCTCACCGCGCGCGCTCCGCTACAAGATCCAGGATTACGGGCTGAAGTGACTCTTGCAGGGCCGGGGTCGACTTCGGTGTTCCTGCCATTGCGGCAGTGTTGGGTTACGGAATGTGTTGATTGGCCGTCACACGTGTCCTGTATGATCCACGAGGAGCCCGTGGACGTCAGTGCGAAACTCGATCGACGCCACACCAATGTCTCTTTCGGTCCTGCCGATGCCACCCGGCCGTACGGCAACGGTTGCCGCAACGTGGCAAGACTTGCCGCGGGCCACTTCCCCGCAAACCGCGGCCGATTCGCCCACAAGGCCCTAACGGCATACGCAGGCGTCGTTTAAGGCCTGGCAGCAGGGGGTCGATGCTCTCGCATCCAGACGGGCACGTTGCCTGCCTAGGGATCCGCGGTGAATATGGTGGCATCCCGAGGAGATATGCGAATGCCCATCCCGGAAGGAGTCGGTCGCGACCGGTCGTCGCCAAGCAGCGACAGCCGCCGTGCGACGCACCGAGATGGTGCCCGCCTGGGTTTCTCTCTCCTGGAGGTGCTGATTGTCGTCACCCTGATGATGGTTCTCGCGGGGTTCGCAGTGAGAGCCTTCGGAGATACCGTGGTCCAGTGGGCAGTCGAGGGCGCCGCCAATGAGTTCGTTTCGCGTCACGAGCTCGCTCGATCGACCGCGATCCAGTTTGGCCGAACCAGCCGCCTCGAGGTGGATACTGCGGCGGGCCGGCTCTGGGTCGAGGTCGACACCACATTCTTGATCACGGGGGCCCGCGATACGATTGGATCGATCGCCGAGCTTTCCGGCGATGGCGTCGGGATCACTGCATCACGCACGACCTTCTGCTTCGACGGGAGGGGCGTGCCGACATCGGCTGGCACCGGCTGCTCGGCGAGCGCTGCGACGCTCCTCTTTCATAGGGGCGTCGCCGCCGAGACCCTGACGGTCTCGGTCCTCGGGAAGGTAATTCGATGAACCGGGCAGGCTTCTCTCTGGTCGAGGCGGTCGTCGCGGTGTTGCTGCTCAGCCTCATCGTGGGCGGCGCGCTTGCGATGTCGCTGACCGCGGTTCAGGTCCGGCGCGTGGCCGACGAGGAAGTGGACCGTTGGGCAGCGGGGCAGGCGGTTATGGAGGATCTCGTGCTGGCCGATCCCGCCACGCTTACATCCGGCGCGGATACCGTAAATGGGTATCCGGTCGTGTGGAGCCGTACCGGCGGTGGCCCAGACACGTTTTGGGTCTGGGTGAGTGCGCGCCAGGGATCGGTTCTGGCCCGTGTAGACACGGTTATGACCATCCGTCGCCGCTGACCAGGTGAGGACCATGAAGGATAAGATGTCTCGCAGAGGACCGTATTCAACGAGCTGGCGGCGCGGCTTCACCCTGGTCGAGGTGCTGGTTGCCATCGTCGTGTCGAGCTTCATCCTGGTGGCGATCTATCAGATCATGTTTTCGCAGATACAGCTGTTCAGCGTGCAGGCCGCGGGTGGGGAGGTGCGTGAGACGCTGCGGGGCGCAGCCAATCTGTTGACCGCCGAGATGATGGAGCTGTCGAACGACGGAAGCGATATTTACAGCGTGAGCGATACGTCGATCGTCGTACGGTCGTCGATGGCCGCTGGTGTCGCCTGCTTTTGGCAGGTGCAGAGTGGCAAGCGTGTGCTGGGGCTCCGACAAGCCTCCGGTGACTGGGAGGGAGCGGTGGCGGGCGACAGCCTGTTGGTCTGGGACCCGGGCAGCAACGGGTGGAATCGGTTCATCGTGGACGCGTCCTGGACGGGGTCCGCGGCGCTCACCTATGCGGATCGATGCTTCTGGGGCGACAGCACGACGTCGCAGCCGCGCCCAGAGGTGGCGGTCAGGCTGCCCACCAATCCTAACACCGTCACCACCGGGTCGATGATGCGGCGTTTCCGCCGAGCAGAGTACGGAATCTTCTCGAGAAACAGCCGCTGGTGGCTGGGACGCAGATATGGGAGCGCAACGACCTGGGAGCTACTCACCGGGCCCCTCGCTCCACCTGCCGAGGGGGGGCTCGCATTCAGCTACTGGGATGCGAACGGTAACGCGACCACCAACCCAGCACAGGTGAGGCGTATCGGGATCTCGATGCGTGCGGAGAGCACGAGAAGGAGTTCCGCACTCGCGCAAGCGGGAGGCAGCGGGGTTATTTCGGATTCCATCACCGTCGAGGTGACTGTGCACAACGTTCGGTGAGCCGAACGATAGGAGGGGACAGACGATGAGCACGATGCGCTTGGGAAACAGAGGCTTCGCGGTGCCGGCCACGCTCGGGCTGATGGCGATGGTCGTGGTCCTGGGCCTCGCCGCCGTGGCGGCGAGCGACGTCGAGCGCCAGGGCGCCCACAACTTCGTGTCCTCGAGCCAAGCCTTCTGGGCCGCCGAGGCTGGCCTCGAGACCTCGCTGGCCAACTGGAATCAGGGGAACCTGGATGCCAACCTGACCCAGACCGGTGACAGTCTCGTGGGATCCTGGATCGACCTGCCTAACGATTGCTCGTATCGCACCACGATCCGGAGGATCGACGGCGTTACGGGGCGCGCGCTTTACGAGGTGTCCACGGTCGGGCAGAGCCGCGGTGGGATCCGCACCGTGGCCATGCTGGTGCTGAGCCCCATCGTGCAGGTCGGCAACGCGATCACCGTGGGCGGCAGCCTCGAGCTCTCCGGTGAGACGACGCTGCGCGGTGACTGCTCACACGTCCATGTGAACGGCAGCCTGCTCAAGGTGGGCGGCGACATGGATAACGGAAGGGGACGTCAGCGGCAGCGGAAACGTAATCGGGGAGGAAAAGATCAAGGATCCTAACGGGGACCCCATCGAGCCCGACGAGAACGCGCCCCAACAGCCGATCCCGGCAATGCTTCCGAGCGACTACTGCGACGAGGCCAACTTTATATTCGCGGGTGGAGTGATTACGAACACAGCAACGAGCGAACAGAGGTTTATCAACGGGAGCGAGCAATGGGGGTGGGAGTTCTCGTCGGGCCACTACATCCTCAAGTCGGGCAACCCGACGGCCACGGGCACGCTTTGTTTCGACGACGACGTCGAGGTGAACGAAAACCTCGGTACGTCCTCGTCCCCGAGGC
The DNA here is from genome assembly GCA_965237965.1 of Longimicrobiales bacterium. Taxonomy (GTDB): domain Bacteria; phylum Gemmatimonadota; class Gemmatimonadetes; order Longimicrobiales; family Gaopeijiaceae; genus UBA2988. The sequence goes on along the minus strand of CBDEGT010000003.1, from coordinate 575,628 downwards.
CGATGAGCTTCATCACCACGCAGTCCATCTCGGTGCCGGGGGATCCGTTCTTGGTCCCGGACCACCCGGATGGCATCCTGTTCCTGGCCTTGGGCGATGTGAAGCTGAACGGGAATTCGACCCCGGGCACCGAGAATTTCCAGGGCACGATCTATTCAAACTCACAGTGCGAGCTGAGTGGCGAGCTCGTTATCGAAGGGCGGCTCATCTGCCGGGATAATGCCGACCCGGCCGGCAGCGAGAACTGGGCGGTCGAGAATAAGGTCAGCGGGAATACGCACATCACCTACAGTTGTCCCGCAGAGCTCGAGGAAAGCTTAGTGTCCCCGATCTCGGACCGGCCCTGGCTCCAGGTGATCCGGTAGGCTCGCGGTAGAGGGCGGTTCGCGCGGCCCCGCTTCCGGGGCCGGAGGGAGGGGGCGGCGTCGCATGCGCGACGCGCCCCCTCGCGCGCGTTGGGTACCGCCATGGAGAGCCGGGACCGTCCGCCAACAGATCCAGGACCACAACCTGAGGTAGGGCGGCTCCTCCGACGCGGTCCCGCGCGGCCATGCTCCGGCCCGCTAGCTGCGGCGACGGTGTCGTATGCGCTCCGGCGTCACCGTTCCCGAGCTGGTCGTCGTCCTCGCCCTGATGGGGATCGCGGGGACGGCCCTTCTTCCCGCAGCCCGCGCCGCCTCCGACCGGTTGGCCGTCGTCGCCGCTCGCGAGGTCGTGGCCGAACTGCTCGCCCGTACGCGGACCGAGGCGATGCTGGCCGGAGGCGCCGTACTCCGGCTGCGTGCCCTGGACGGCCGAGTGTGGGTGCAGGCTTCGGACTCGGCAAGCTATGCCCGATCCCTGACGCGAGAGTTCGGAGTGACCGTCGACGTGGGTCGGAGCGGCGAGGCTGAATTGGTCTTCGATGCGTTGGGGATCGGACGGCGCGCGAGCCAGACGGTCGTGCTGAGGCGCGGGAAGGCGGAGTCCCGGCTGGTGGTCGCCGCATACGGACGGGGAGTTCGCCGGTGAACCAGCCAAGGGGTCGACCGCTCTGCCCATTGCGCCGGTCCAGGGGCTTCAGCCTCGTCGAGGTGCCGGTCGCGCTCGTCGTTCTCGAGGTCGGGCTACTCGGGTGTGCCGGCACGTTGGTACTCGCCCACCGTCACCTCGCCGCCGCCGAGCGTCTGCACGTGGCCACGCAGGCGGCGGCCGCCGTCGTGGACTCCCTGCTGGCCGAGGGGGTCCCCGGATCCGGAGAAGCGAGTTCACGCTGGGGAACGCTACGATGGTCGCCCACGAAGGACGGGATTCTCGTGCGCGCCGAGGAATCGTCCGGCGCCGTGCTCCTGGACTGGTGGATCCCGTTCCCCGGCCGGTCTTGACCGGCGGATCACACGGGCCCGGCGCGCCGCGGATGCTTGGTACGCAACGCTCCGGGTTCTCCCTTCTCGAGGTGCTGATCGCCCTTCTCCTCCTCCTGCTGATCCTGCAGGCTGGCTGGGCGATCACGGCCGCGATGGCACGCGGAGCGGCGGCGCTCGCAGACCGAAGCGAGAGCCTGGCGGCAGCGCGCGCGACCGCGTGGATCATCCAGGAAGAACTCGAAGGTGCGAGGGCGGGACAGGACGTAAGCATCCCTTCTGGAGACACGATCGCGCTGCGTGCATTCCGCGGGACGGCACTCGTCTGCGCCTTCGTCCCTCCGAGCGCTCTATTTGTGCGCTGGTCGGGCATGCGTGCACCCAATCCAGCCAAGGACTCCGCGTTGGCGCTGCTCGGGTCTGCGGCCCGCTCCGGGGGATGGGTCGCCGTGGGATTGCGGAGCCGCTCCGCGGCGCCCGGCGCCTGCCCGTCGCGCGTAGGCGGCGTCGAGGAGCGCTGGACGGTCGACGAGCCGGTCGGAGCGGTCTTGGTATCGCCCTCCCAGATCGTCCTGCTGCGGGTGTTCGAGCGCGGGAGCTATCACGTTTCGGACGAGGCGCTGCGCTACCGGATCGGATCAGGGGGGCGGCAGCCCCTCACGCCACCCGCGCTCGATCCCGCGCGCAGCGGCCTCTCGGCTTCCGCCCCGGGCAGACTCGTGCTTGCCGTCGCGACGCGTGGCAGTCGCGGTGGCCGGAAGGGGCCGGCTTGGGAGCGCGTCTTTCCGCTCGCGGGCGTCTGGTGAGCGCCGTACGTCCCACCGACGCCGGCTTCGCCCTGGCCGCTGTCCTCCTGCTTCTGGTCGGACTGACGGGACTGGCACACGCCGGGCTCGTGCTCTCGGCAGCCGAGCGCCGAGCGAGCCTGTTGGAGGCGCGACTGATCCAGCGTCGGCTTGCTGCGCGTACCGCGGCGAGGCCCCCGCACCTCGACGATACGCTCCCGATCCTCGGAGGCGTCCCGACTCGCTTGTCCGCGGGGGCCGTGCCGCCGCTCCGTTGGCGCACCGATGCGATCGCTCTGGGTCCAGAGCTTGCCTTGCTCTCCGGCGTGGCCGAGCTCGACGGGCTCGCGCCGTCGAATCGCGCGCCCCTCGTCAGTCGCAGCGACCCCTGGGGAACGGTGCAGGGGTCTGCCGGGCGCGTGACGGGGCGCGACACGACGATCAGCACCTGATAGGCGGCTGCAACCAGAAGGGCCCCCAGCACTGAGACGATCAGCAGCTCGACGAAGCTGGGTGGACGTCTCGGCGATCTCATATTGACGAACCGGACAACGGCCCCGTTCCCGGAGCCCGGGGGCGGGGCCGTTGTATCGCTCTTTCAGATGTTTACGACCTCTGTCCTGCTCGGGTACCGGGAGAATTTCCCTTGACATGACTCGAAGGACCGAGCTAACTTCTGGGCGTGCGCGGACAGCGCGAGGAGGGGATCGGGCTCAACTACGACGGTACGCTCGGCGTGGCGCGTGGGATCGACGCGTATTTCTTCACCACCGACCTACGCCTTCAGGGCAAGACGACCATCCCCGGTGGCGGCGCCGGCGCGGTTCTGCACCCGCTGCACGCGAACGCGAAATCGCTCAGCAACTTCAGTGGCGGTGAGTACCGCCCCGACACGCACTTGTCGTTCGTGGGCACGGGCGAGCGTACGATCGACATCGTCGACACGCAGCGTTTCCGGCCGGTCGGGCGGATCTTCATTCGCGACATCATCCAGGGCCCGCTGCGCGCGGTGCTTCCGTTCCCCGAAGACAACGTCGGCCTCCAGTGCGTGAGCGTGTCGGTTACCGACCAGGTGGGGGCGACCATCGGGGATGCGATCCAGATTTATGAGAACGGCGACTTTGAGACGCCCTACGCGCCCGACGGCGCGACCGAGGACACCTGCATCGTGGTCAAGCTGTTCGGGGTAACCGACACGGGCGGTGTAGTGGTGGTGGACGTGCGCAAGGCGGACATCCTCAGGGAACATCCGTCGCGCTGACCACGCACGGGAGCGCATCCGGTTTCGGATCACGGCCCCGAGGGCGTTCGCCCTCGGGGCCGCGGCACGTCGGGGACTCGTGGGACGGTCCCGGCCGGAGCTCGAGCGAGGCGTGATGAACGACACCATCGCAATGTGGTGCGCGAAAATCTTGCCTGACCTCGTGCGCATTCTTGACCGCTGCGTTGACCGACCGAACGGCTCGGGCGAGCTTCCGGCCTCCCGGTGGGCCCGAGCGGCCCCCAGCAATCGCCAAGCAGCCAACTGAACATGCGACGCATTTCGTTCCGCACGGCCGGGGAATCGCACGGCCGTGCCCTCACAGCCATCCTCGAAGGGATTCCGGCGGGGCTGTCGCTCGTCATGGAGCGGGACGTCGATCCCGAGCTGCGACGCCGGCAGGGTGGACACGGTAGGGGCCGCCGAATGAAGATCGAGAGCGACCGCGCGGACCTGCTCTCGGGGGTGCGCCTCGGCGAGACGCTGGGATCGCCGATCGCCATGGTGGTCTGGAATCGGGATGCGGAGAACTGGGCGGCCGCAATGAGCCCGCTTCCTCCCGAGGGTGACGTCAACCCGAAGGCGCTCCGCGCGATGTATCTGCCCCGTCCGGGTCATGCCGATTTGGTCGGGGTGCTCAAATACGACCGCCGTGACACGCGGGACGTGCTCGAGCGTGCGAGTGCCCGCGAGACCGCCGCACGCGTGGCGTGCGGTGCCGTCGTGAAGCGCTTCCTGGCCGAGCTGGGCGTCCGCGTGGGGAGCCACATCGTCAGCATCGGGGACGTGGCTGCGAGCGCACCCGATGTGCCTCCCGAGGACGTGAACGCGGCCGTGGACGACGACCCGGTCCGTTGCCTCGATCGGGAAGCATCACAGCGGATGATGGCTGCGATCGACCGCGCGAAGGAGGAGGGTGACACCCTGGGGGGTGTGTTCGAAGTGATCGCTACCGGTGTCCCGGTCGGGCTGGGGAGTTACGTGTCCTGGGATTCCAAGCTGGACGGACGGCTCGCGGGTGCCGTGATGTCGATTCAAGCTGTGAAGGGGGTGGAGATCGGACTCGGCTTCGAGGGTGCGCGCCGGCCGGGAAGCCGGGTGCACGATCCGATCGAAACCGCTCCCGAAAAGCCTCGAGCCGGCGCGATCGGCCGGGTCTCGAACCGTGCGGGCGGACTGGAGGGTGGCGTGACCACGGGCGAGCCGTTGGTCGTTCGCGGCGCGATGAAGCCGATCTCGACGCTGCGCCGACGCCTGCCCTCGGTGGACCTGCGCGACGGCTCCCCGGCGGATGCGGCCGTGGAGCGGAGCGATGTGTGCGCGGTGCCGGCCGCTGGCGTGGTCGGCGAGGCCATGGTGGCGCTCGTCCTCGCGGACGCAGTCCTCGAGAAGTTCGGGGGTGATTCCATGGGTGAGCTACGCCGGAACCTGGACAGCTACCTCGATTATCTGGGCGGTCGGGGCTTCGGTGAGCGCTGAGTTGTCGCGCGAGGTACGGGCACGCAGAGGGGACCCGCTCACCGGAGTGTCCGGTGGCCCCGCTACCGAGTGGACGCGCGTCGTGCTCGTGGGCCTAATGGGTAGTGGCAAGACGACCGTGGGCCGGGTTCTCGCTGCTCGGCTGGGGTGGGGCTTCGTGGACCTGGATGACGAGGTGGAGGCGACGTCCGGTCGGTCGGTCGAGGAGCTCTTCCGGGAGCGCGGTGAGGCGGCGTTCCGCGAGCTCGAGTCGAGGGCCGGGTCGACCGCACTCGCCCACTCCCGTTCCGTGCTCGCTCCAGGCGGCGGATGGTTCCTCGCTCCCGGGCGGCTCGACGAGCTTCCTCCCGGCACCCTCACCGTATGGCTCGACGTGACGGCCGAGACAGCGGTGCGCAGGGCGACCGCGGAGGGCCGCGTCCGTCCCCTCCTGGGCGCTGCCGATCCAGTCGCGCGCGCCCGCTCGCTCCTCGCCGCCCGTAAGCCGATGTACGCGCGAGCTCTCCTCCACCTCGACTCCGAGCACATGTCGCCGGAAGCTCTGGCGCGGGCCATCGCAGAGCACGTGGAGCCCGGCCGATGAGCAACCAGGAGGGGCGCCGACTGGTCATCGTGGAGTCACCGGCCAAGGCCCGGACCATCAAGCGGTACTTGGGCCCGGGCTACGATGTGGCGGCGTCGGTAGGTCACATAAGGGACCTGCCCACCAAGGAGCTGGGGGTCGATGTCGACGCCGGCTTCGAGCCCAGGTACGTGACCATCCGCGGGAAGGCGAAGGTCATTCAGGAGCTCAAGCAAAAAGCCAAGGGGGCCGAGGCGGTTCTTCTCGCGACCGACCCAGATCGTGAGGGTGAAGCGATCGCGTACCACGTCGCAGAGCAGCTCGGAGATCCAGCCGACGCCGAGCGCTTCCGACGCGTGCAGTTCCACGAGATCACTCGCGACGCGGTGCGTACGGCGCTCGAGCACTCCGGTCGGCTGGACATGCGCAAGGTGGAGGCGCAGCAGGCGAGACGCATCCTCGACCGCCTGGTCGGCTATCAGGTGAGCCCTTTCCTGTGGAAGCCGATCTTTCCCGGCCTTTCTGCCGGACGGGTCCAGACGGTCGCGCTTCGGCTCATATGGGAGCGCGAGGAAGAAATCCGTGCCTTTCGTGCCGAGGAGTACTGGTCGATCACCGCCCGGATGTCCAAGGACGGCCAGGACTTCGACGCCAAGTTCCATCAGGTAGATGACAGGTCGATCCATCTCGGCGACGAGTCTGCTGCCGCGGCGGTGCTGGCCGACGTGCGCGGGGTGGAGTTCCCGGTGGCGGAGGTCAAGCGGCGCGAGAGGCGGAAGAATCCGGCAGCGCCATTCACCACGTCGACGCTGCAGCAGGAGGCGGCCAAGCGACTCCGCTTCTCAGCGAAGCGCACGATGTCCACCGCGCAACGGCTATACGAGGGGATGGAGCTGGGCGACCGCGGTGCCGTGGGTCTGATCACGTACATGCGCACCGACTCGACCCGCGTGGCCGGGGTGGCGGTCGACCAGGCGCGCGAGTGGCTCTCCGCCGAGATCGGGAAGGACTTCGTGGCGGACGCGCCCCGTTACTGGACCGAGAAGCAACAAAAGGGCGCGCAGGAGGCGCACGAAGCGATCCGTCCTACCGACGTGACAATCCACCCGTCGGAGGCCGATCGCCTGCTCGACGACGATCAGGCCAGGCTATACGAGCTGATCTGGCTGCGATTCGTTGCCAGCCAAATGGCACCTGCGCTCTACGATACGACTGCGGCGGACTTCGACGTGCGCGGCCGGTCACGGAGCGAAGAGCAGGGAAAGGAGAGCGGCAAGGTCTATCGGTTCCGGGCGACCGGATCGGTGGTCAAGTTCGAGGGGTTCACCCGGCTCTACCTCGAGGCGGCGGAAAGTGGTGACCACCGCCGGCTGGACGATCTCGAGGCCCTGCCGGCACTCGACCGCGGTCATCGGTTCGCTTGGGAAGAAACCGCCGGCGGGGCAGACGGGCTCGTCCGCGACGTCGAGCCGAAGCAGCACTTCACGCAGCCGCCCCCCCGATACAGCGAAGCGAGCCTGGTGAAGGCGCTCGAGCAGCAGGGTATCGGGCGGCCGTCGACGTACGCGCAGATCATCTCGACCATCCAGGACCGCGGCTACGTGGACCAGGACGAGCGGCGCTTCAAGCCGACGGGCCTCGGAGAGGTGGTGGTCAAGCTCCTGGTGAAAGTCTTCCCGGACATCTTCGACGTGGATTTCACCTCCCAGATGGAGGGCCAGCTCGATCGGATCGAGGAGGGGAAGGTGGAGTGGCGCCGCCTGCTCGAAGGCTTCTATCCCCGGCTCCGTGAGCGCTTGGCGGAGGGTACCGTTCGCTCGGACGAGATCGTGCGCGAGATTCTCGCGGCGGAGGGCGAGATCTGCGAGCGCTGTGGCCGCCCCATGCAGGTACGCTTCAACAAGTTCGGCAGCTTCCTCGGATGCTCGGGTTATCCGGAATGCAAGAACACCCGCCCGATCGACGGCCGATCTGAGGAGCAGCAGCTCGGCACGGATCCGGACACCGGCAGGGCGGTCTACCTGAAGCAAGGCCCCTACGGCCCCTACGTCGAGCGACCGCTCGCGGAGGAAGGCAAGAAACCGGAGCGAACCAGCTTGCCCAAGGGGCGCAAGCCGGCCGACGTGGATCTGGCCTACGCGCTCCGGCTCCTCTCGCTGCCGCGCTCGCTCGGAGTCGACTCGGCGACCGGAGAGGAAGTGGTGGCGGGTCTAGGGCGCTTCGGACCCTATGTCCGGCGCGGGAAGACCTTCGCGAGCTTGAAGTCTGAGGAGGAGTTGTTCGGAGTCGTGCTGCAGGAGGCGCTCGCCCGCATCGCGCAGAAGGAGGAGGGAGGGAAAGCCGTGCTCAAGGAGCTGGGCCCCCACCCCGACTCCGCCAAGCCGGTGCAGGTGCTGTCGGGCCGGTACGGAGCCTATGTGAGCGACGGAGACGTGAACGCCACGATCCCGAAGACGCGGGATCCGGACGAAGTCGGTATCGACGAGGCGGTCGAGCTGCTCAAGGAACGCGCGGCGAAGGGCAGGGGGCGTCGTGGCCGCCGCGGAGGGCCGGCCGCGTGCGGAGGCGCCCGCAAAGCCGGTGCGAAAAGGGCGGGGACCAAGAAGGCGGGCACGAAGAAAGCTGGGGCCAAGAAGGGAGGAACCAAGAAAGCCGGGGCCAAGAAGGGAGGAACCAAGAAAGCCGGGGCCGAGAAAGCGGGAGTGAAGAAAGCGGGCGCTGCGCGCGTCCGAAAGGCGGGCCGCAGGACGTCACCCGCGACCGGCACCGATGCTCCTCGAGAAGTCGACTCCGAACGTGGGGGGAGTGAGGGCGAGCAGTGAGGTCGATGGACGACTCCGCCGTCACCGTCGTGGGTGGAGGGCTCGCCGGCTGCGAGGCGGCCCTTCAGCTCGCCGCGCGAGGATACCAGGTGCGGCTGGTCGAGATGCGGCCGGTGCGGGCGACCCCTGCACACCGTACCGATCGGCTCGGCGAGCTGGTCTGCACCAACTCCTTCAAGAGCGAAGACCCTGCCAACGCTCACGGGCAGCTCAAGCGCGAGATGGACGTGCTCGGGTCCATTCTGCTCCGTTCGGCTCGACTGGCACGCGTGCCAGCGGGTTCGGCGCTCGCCGTCGACCGCGCGCTCTTTGCCGAAGCGATGAGTGCGGCGGTGGCCGAGAGCACAGCGATCGAGGTGACACGCGAGGAGGTGGAGGAGCTGCCCTCGGGCCCCGCCGTCGTCGCTACCGGACCGCTCACCTCGGATTCGCTATCGGCGTCGATCAGGGCAGAGCTGGGTGACCAGGGTCTCTCCTTCTACGATGCGATCGCGCCGATCGTGCACCGCGACTCTCTCGACGAGGCGGTCGTGTTCGTGGCCGGCCGCTTCACCGAGGCGGGCGATTATCTGAACTGTCCGATGTCCAAGGTCGAGTACGACGCGTTCGTGGCCGAGTTGCGCGCCGCGGACGTGCACGAGGGACACGACTGGGACGCGGTGCCCTACTTCGAGGGGTGTCTCCCGATCGAGGTGATGGCGGCGCGCGGTGAGGAGACCCTGCGCTACGGCCCGATGAAGCCGATCGGCCTCATCGACCCTCGCACGGGCCGCCGTCCATGGGCGGTGGTCCAGCTTCGACGCGAGGATCGCGCGGGCCAGATGTGGAACCTGGTCGGGTTCCAGACCCGGCTGAGGATTCCCGAGCAGGCGCGCGTCTTCCGCATGATCCCGGGTCTGGCCGCCGCGGAGTTCCTACGGTGGGGCTCCATTCATCGGAACAGCTATCTCGATTTTCCCCGTCGACTCTCCGCGCACGGGGCGCTTCCGGACCGTCCCGACCTGATCTTTGCCGGGCAGCTCACCGGAGTGGAAGGGTACACCGAGTCCGCGGCGTCGGGGTCCCTCGCGGGGATCAATCTCGACCGCGTCCTCGCGGGGTTGGACCCTGCGCTCCCGCCGCCCACGACCATGCTCGGCAGCCTCCTGCGATACCTACGCGAGAGCGGACCCGGCCGGTTCCAGCCGATGAACTCGAACTGGGGGCTGGTGGACCCGCTCCCCGATCCCCCCACGGACAAGCGGCGCAGGCGCGAGCGCCTGGCCGAGCGTGCCCAGGCCGATTTCGTGGCTTGGGTACATGCCGAGGGGATCGCGCACCCGCCGGTGGCGGCGGTTCCATGAGCGCGGAGCGCGCCGGCAGGGCCGCAACCAACGATCCAGCCGTCGGGCACGCGAGGCGGACCGGCAGCTCACCGGTCGGAGAGCGCCGCGAGCCCGCGCGCTTCCTCCGCCACCTTGCCGACGAGCGCCAGCTCTCGCCGCACACGGTCGCCGCCTACCGCCGGGACCTGGACGACCTCGCCCGTTTCCTAACCGAGTACGTGGGCTCGCCCGAGTGGACGTGGGGTCAGGTCGACCGACTGACGCTACGGGGGTTCTTGGGCTGGTGCGGTCGGCGCGGTCTCGGGCGGCGGAGCGCCGCCCGAAAGCTCTCCGCCGTGCGCGCTTTTTTCCGCTTTTTGCACGCCGAGGCCGAGCTGCCGGCGGATCCGACCCGCGGGATGCGGGCGCCACGGGCGGAGAAGCGGCTGCCCGGGCACCTGGGCCGGGACGACGTGGAGTCGCTCTTCCGTGAGGCCGACACGGCGGCAGCCGGCAACACGCTGACCGGAACCCGCGACCTGGTCATCCTGGAGTTGCTCTACGGAAGCGGAATCCGGCTCGCCGAGCTGCACGGGCTGGACCTTTCCGACCTTGACCTGGTGAGCGACGTCATGAAGGTACGGGGGAAGGGAAGAAAGGAACGGGTCGTCCCTCTGACGCGGGCCGCGGTCGTGGCCGTGCGCCGCTATGAGCCTCGTCGCGCGGAAGCGCTCCGAGCGGACACCCCGACACCGGACCGGCGGGCGCTCATTCTCTCGGCGCGCGGCCGTCGCCTCTCCCGCCGTGCCATCCAGAAGGTGGTGCACGCCCGGCTCGAGGCCGCCGCGCTGGCTGCGGGACTCTCCGCGCATTCGCTCCGGCACAGCTTCGCCACCCATCTGCTGGACGCTGGGGCGGATATGATGGCGGTGAAGGAGCTGCTGGGTCACGTCTCGCTCTCGACCACCCGGATCTACACGCACACCTCCCGTGAACGACTGAAGCAGGTCTACCGGGCCGCACACCCGCGCTCCTAGCAGTCGCCCGGCGGGAGGCCCACGCACGGCGGTACCCCGTCGTGATCGCCGCCCTGGAGCACGAGCGTGCCATTTTGGCGCAGGAGCGGGGCTGTTATGCTTCCCCTCCGGGCGCCCCCGAGGTTGCCCCAAACCCCAGAACGGAGGTGGCGTGCAGCCCCGCATTCGGTCGACCACCGTGGTCGCGGTTCGCAAGGACGGGCGGACCGCCCTGGGCGGAGATGGCCAGGTGACCATGGGCGACACCGTGGTGAAGACCACGGCGATGAAGGTGCGTGAGCTCCGGAGCGGCAAGATCCTGGCGGGGTTCGCCGGCGCGGTGGCGGACGCCTTCGCGCTGTTCGAGAAGCTCGAGGAGAAGCTCGAGAGGTATCCGGGAAACCTGACCCGCGCGTTGGTCGAGCTCGCCAAGGATTGGCGGACGGATCGCTACCTGCGGCGGCTCAACGCGGTGCTCGTGGTGGCGGACCGTGAGCACGTCTTCATGATCAGTGGGGACGGGGATGTGATCCAACCCGACGACGACGTCGTCGCCATCGGTTCGGGCGGCCCCTATGCGCTGGCCGCGGCCCGTGCCCTCTACAGGTACTCGGACCTGGATGCGGCCGGAGTCGTGCGCGAGGCGCTCATGATCACAGGCGAGATTTGCATCTATACGAATCGGGAGATCAAGGTGCTCGAGCTCGGGGAAGAAGGCTCATGAATAGTGGAGCGGCCCCTGTCGAGTCGACGGTACCGGAGCCCCAACCCGACGCAGGCACCGCTCCGGCTTGGCTCGAAGAGCTCACCCCACGTCAGATCGTGCGCGAGTTGGACAAGTACATCGTCGGGCAGGACGATGCGAAGAAGGCGGTTGCCATCGCGCTGCGCAATCGTTGGCGCCGCCAACGTGTCGCGGAGGGTCTGCGCGAGGAAATCATGCCCAATAACCTCATCCTGATCGGTCCGACCGGGGTGGGGAAGACCGAGATCGCGCGGCGACTTGCGCGGCTTGCCGGCGCGCCCTTCGTGAAGGTGGAGGCGTCCAAGTTCACGGAAGTGGGATACGTGGGCCGCGACGTGGAGTCGATGATCCGCGACTTGGTGGACGTGGCCGTGAACATGGTACGCGCGGAGCGCGAGGACGACGTTGCCGACGTTGCCGACGCCCGGGTGGAGGAACGCCTTCTCGATCTCCTGCTTCCTGCGTCTGCGGACGGCGAGGAAGATGGCAAGCAGACACGCGAGCCTGAAGAATCCGATCAGGGTCGCGCTCTGTTCGTGGCGGGACCTTCCGGAGTGGAGACCCGCCCTGCGCCGGAGGGTGGGGAAGTGACCGACCTGGCCGGCCGGCGTGCGCGCACGCGCGAGAAGCTCCGCAAGCTACTCCGGGACGAGAAGCTGGAGAATCGGGAGCTCGAGATCGAGGTGAGCCAGGCCCCGAACCTCGAGGGGATGATGATCCCGATGGGCGGGTCCGAGGGGATGGACCACAACTTTTCCGAGATGCTTCAGGACATGCTGCCCAAGAAGACCAAGCGGCGGCGTGTAACCGTGGCCGAGGCGCGCCGCATCCTGTTTCAGGACGAACTGGACCGCTTGGTCGACATGGACGAGGTCGTGAACGAGGCGCTCGAGCGCGCCGAGGACATGGGCATGGTGTTCCTCGACGAAATCGACAAGATCGCCGGAGAGCGGGGTGGGATGGGGCCCGACGTCAGCCGCGAAGGGGTGCAGCGCGACCTGCTTCCGATCGTGGAAGGCTCGACCGTCACCACCAAGTACGGTCTGGTGCGCACCGACCACGTGCTCTTCATCGCTGCCGGAGCATTCCACGTCGCGCGACCCAGCGATCTGATTCCCGAGATGCAGGGGCGCTTTCCGATCCGCGTCGAGCTCGGGAGCCTCGGCGAAAAGGATTTCGTTCGCATCCTAAAGGAGCCGGAGAACGCCCTGCTCAAGCAGTACACCGCGCTCGTCGCCACCGAGGGCGCCACGCTCGAGTTCGAGGACGACGGAGTGGACGAGATCGCGCGGATCGCGACCGTGCTCAACGATCGGATGGAGAACATCGGCGCCCGCCGCCTCCAGACGGTGATGACCACCCTGTTGGAGGAGGCGCTCTTCGACCTGCCCGAGGGCGGTCCTCGGGCCCTCCGTGTCGACCGCGCATTCGTGCGTCAGCACCTGGAAGCGATTGTCGAGGACGAGGACCTCCGGAGATACATCCTGTGAGTGGCTCGGGGGGGCGGACGGCGACCGCGCCGGTGTCCCCTACGTCCGGCGCCGGGCCGGGCAAGCGCGACTTCCTGGAGATCCCCGATCTGTCCCGCGACGAGTTGGTCGCGGTGCTGACCCAGGCCGAGCGCATGAAGGACGGGTTCGAGCGCGGCCGGCCGCTGGAGGGGAAGACCCTCGCCATGATCTTCCGGAAGAGCTCCACTCGGACGCGGGTCTCCTTCGAGGTCGGGATGTATCAGATGGGAGGTCACGCGCTCTTCCTCTCCGATCGGGATATCCAGATCGGACGAGGCGAGTCGCTCTCGGACACGGCGCGTGTGCTGTCCGGTTTCGTGGATGGGATCGTGATCCGAACGTTCGCCCATGAGGAGGCGGTGGAGCTTGCCCGGCACGCTACCGTGCCCGTGATCAACGGTCTCTCCGACCTGCTCCATCCCTGTCAGGTGGTGGCCGACCTCCAGACGATCCGCGAGGAGTACGGGCCCACGATCGAGGGTCGCCGGGTCGCGTGGATAGGCGACGGCAACAACATGGCCAACTCGTGGATCAACGCGGCCGCTCGGCTCGGCTTGGAACTGAGGCTAGCGTGCCCAGAGGGATACGACCCGAACCCCGAGATCCTGCGGCGTGCGCAGGCGGTGGCCGACGTGCGCGTCATGCGCGATCCGGCGGAGGCCGCTACCGGGGCGGACGTCGTGACCACCGATGTTTGGTCGTCGATGGGTCAAGAGGAGGAAGCGGCGCAGAGGGTGCGGGCGTTCGCGGGGTTCGTAGTCGACCGTGCGATCATGGAACGAGCGACTCCTGGCGCGATTTTACTGCATTGCCTGCCGGCCCACCGCGGAGAAGAAGTGGCGGCAGACGTGATCGACGGTCCGGCATCGCGGGTGTTCGTCGAGGCCGAGAACCGGTTGCACGCGCAGAAAGCGCTGATGGCCCTGCTGATGGGTGGTGGAGCGGCCGTTCGCTGATGCAGGACACGCTTCGCAGGACCCCGCTCCACGGCGAGCATGTCCGGCTGGGCGGGAAGATGGTCCCGTTCGCCGGTTTCGAGATGCCCGTGCAGTACCCTACGGGCATCACCGCCGAGCACCGTGCGGTCCGCGGCGCGGCCGGTCTCTTCGATGTTTCCCACATGGGCCAGTTTGCCCTGCGCGGTTCGGGCGCGCTCGCGCTGATCCAACGCGTCGCGGTGAACGATGCGTCCCGGTTGGAGGTCGGACAGGCGCAATACAGCGCGATGTGTCGACCCGATGGTGGCATCATCGATGACCTGTTGGTCTACCGCCTCGACGATGAGTGGATGCTGGTGGTCAACGCATCCAATCGAGAGAAGGATTGGGAGTGGATGGTCCGGCAGAGTGCCGGCATGGATGTGGACCTGGAGGACCGCTCGGAAAGGATCGCGTTGCTCGCGCTCCAGGGGCCGCGAGCTCGCGGGATCCTGGCCAGGCTCGCGAGCGTGGACGTGGAGCCGATCGGCTACTACCGCTTCGCAGAAGGGCGCGTGGCTGGAAGGCGGGCCATGATCGCGGGCACCGGATACACGGGAGAAGACGGCTTCGAGCTATACCTGGACACGGACGACGCGGTAGGGGTCTGGGATGCCCTGCTCGAGGAAGGGGCCATAGATGGGCTGATCCCGGCCGGGCTCGGGGCGCGCGACTCGCTACGGCTGGAGATGGGCTACGCTCTCTACGGCAGCGACCTGGACGAGGATCATACGCCGATCGAAGCCGGGCTCGGTTGGATCACCAAGCTTGGCAAGCGCGACTTCATCGGTCGCGCCGTGCTCGCGACCCAACGCGAGCATGGCGTGGAACGGCGCTTGGTCGGCCTGTCCCTCCTCGAGCGAGGCTTCCCGCGGCCGGGGTACGAGGTTCTCGAGGGCGACCGACCGGTCGGCGTAGTCACGTCGGGCACGGTTAGCCCGTCGCTGGGGGTTGGGATCGCGCTGGCCTGGGTTCCTGTACGCCTGGCCTCCCCGGAGACGGAGGTCACCGTCAGCCTCCGTGGCAAGCCCGCGAGGGCTCGGGTGGTGCGCCCGCCATTCTACACGGGAGGGTCGATCCGCCGATGAGCGCCCCGCCGGATGTCACGAAGGTGTCCGAGCGGGTCGGGGTCACTCCGCTGCGCGTGGCCCTGCTCACGGTCAGCGACGCCGGCGCACGGGGGGACCGTCCGGATCGGAGCGGGGACGTGGTGGCCGAGTGGTGCGAGCAGGCCGGCCATCGGCTCGTCGAACGCGCATTGGTTGCCGACGACGCGCATCGCATCACGGCACTGCTCCTCGCCTGGTCCAACGGCAGTGACGTCGATCTACTGCTGACCACCGGCGGCACCGGATTCGGGCCACGCGACGTGACCCCCGAGGCCACCCGCCCCGTGCTGGAGCGCGAGGCGCCCGGGTTGGCGGAGCTGCTCCGGCGACGGGGTGCCGAGAGCACCCCCTACGCGGCGCTCTCGCGCGGGGTCGCGGGAAGCCGTGGCGCGACCCTGTTCGTCAACCTGCCCGGCAGCCCCGGTGGCGTGCGTGACGGGCTTGCCGTGCTGGAGCCCTTGGTCGGCCACGCTGTCCGTCTCTTGCGGGGGGAGAACCCAGCGCACGGGGCCAAGGGAAGTATGGACGGAGGAGCGGGCGGAGGCGGCGCATGAGCGTCGTGTTGATCTCGACTCACCACCTGCCGGCCGCGGGCCGACTCCGCGAGGCCTTCCGGGCGAGCGGCTACCGTGTGGATCTGGTCACCCCGTCCGAGGACCTGTCCGAGACCCGTGAGCCGGTGCTGCTCGTTGTGACCGCGAGCGCACCGGAGGCCGAGCCGTTGCTACGCCAGACGGTCGGGCTCGACCTGCCTGCGCTGGTGGTCTCGCCGGAGCGGGAGCTCGAGCCCGAGGCGGCGTCGAACCTTCAGCCGACCAGCGGTGTGCTCGAGGCTTTCGGAACCAGAGCCCTGCCCGACGAGGTCGCGCTGGTCGGTCGCCGCATCGTCGAGCGGCGGCGGCTTCAGCGTGAGACCGGCATCATCGGCGAGACCGAGGCGATGCACGAGGTGCTCGAGCGCGTGGTGCAGATTGCACCGGTGGCGTCCACCGTGCTCGTCACGGGTGAGTCCGGAACGGGCAAGGAGCTCGTCGCGCGTGGCCTTCACCTGCTCTCGCCGCGCCGCCACAAGCGCTTCATCGCGGTGAATGTGGCGGCGCTGCCGGACACGCTCCTCGAGAGCGAACTGTTCGGGCACGAGAAGGGCGCGTTCACGGGAGCCATCGACTCCCGCCGGGGACTGTTCGAGCTCGCCCATGGCGGGACCATCTTCCTCGACGAGATCGGGGAGATGCCGCTCGCAACCCAGACCAAGCTCCTGCGCGTGCTGGAGCAGCGCGAGTTCCTACGGGTCGGAGGCGAGAACTCGATCCGCGTGGACGTGCGCATCATCACGGCTACGAACCAGGACGTTCGGCAGCTCGTCGCGCTCAGGGAATTCCGGAGGGACCTGTACTACCGGCTGAACGTGCTCAGCATCGACCTCCCTCCGCTGCGCGAACGTCGGGAGGACATTCCCCTGCTGGTTCGCGAGTTCGTGCGTGAAGTGAGCGAGCGCAATGAGCGCACGTTCCCGGGGATCACTCCCGCCGCGATGGAGCTTCTGAAGTCGTACCAGTGGCCAGGGAACGTGCGCGAACTGCGCAACCTCGTCGAGAGCATGGTCGTGCTCTCGCCGGGACGGGAGATTGCCCCGGCCGACATCCCGCCCGAGGTGCGTGCTGGCGGACTCAGCCTGGTGCCTGTCGCGGTACCGCGTACGGTGTCGGAGACGCGATCCGGAGATGCCACGCTGCGCCCGGAGCTCGAGTTCATCTTTCGCACGCTGGTCGAGCTGCGCGTGGACACGAACGATCTGCGGCGCGAGTTCGAGGCCTATCGCGAGGACCTGGGGCAGGGGGCCACTCCGTCAGGGGCTCCCGTAGAGATCGTGATCCCTGCCTCAGAATCCTTCGCTCGGCCCGGCGACGGTGAGCCAGCCTCCCCGCCCGCGCCCGAACCGGGGGTGGTGGTCTACCGACCAGGCATGACGATGGACGAGCTGGAGCGGGCCGCGATCCTCGCCGCGCTTCAGGAGGAGGGAGGGAACCGGAGGCGCGCGGCGGAGGTGCTCGCGATCGGGGAGCGCACGCTCTACCGCAAGATCAAGCAGTACGGGCTGGAGGTTTAGGCCGGGGCCGGGTCCGCGCGGGCTAGTCCCTCACTCCGGCTCGCGCCCGTGCGCGGCTGCGCTCGGACTCGAGCCGGCGCAGGATCGCTTCCCATTCCGACCCCGTCTCGAACCCATACTCCAGGGCCAGGGGCTGCTCGAGGTCGATGTCCGCCGGGTAGGCGTATACGGCGAGTTGAGGCTCTTCCTGATCGAGCCGCTGCGCTCCCCATCCCGCCGTCACCGGACGGATCAGAACCGGACGCCGGCGGCGTCCGCGGTTCACCAACTGCACGTCGTTGGGCTGGAAGGGAGTTCCCGGAAGACGGCTGAAGAACGAGACGAGGAAGAGCGCTGCCGGCTCGCCGGTACGCCGGACCACCTCTTCTCGGTGTGCAGTGGCCAGTGACGAGAGGCGGGCCCAGGTGTCGGGCGCGGTCAGGCGGATCACCCACTCCTCCAGCGGCGTCACCTTCAACTCGAGGTCTTCTGCGAACAGGGTGAGCGTGATCTCGTCCTGACGGAGCACGCCGTGTCCCGGAGGAACGAGCAGTTCGCTCTCCCGGCCAGCGGAGGTTCCGACCGGCCTGGGATCCGTTCCCTGGGGAAGCGGTCCGGCCGTGGCGATGCAGCCCGAGAGTCCGACCACGCAAGCCAGGCAAGCTCGGGGCCTCACGGTTCCTCCCCCTCCTCCAGCAGCGTCCCGACTGCCACCAGTAGATCCTCGCGCCCTTCCCCCGTGTGCGCCGAGAACGGCACGAGCTGCTCCCCCTCGAGGTGGAGATCGGCCGCGATTCGCTCCACGTGGCGGATTCGCTCGCTCTGCTTGAGCTTATCCATCTTCGTGGCAACGACCAGCGCGGGCACGCCCAACCCGGCCAGATACTCGATCATCCCATGATCGAGATCAGTCGGCGGGTGGCGCGCGTCGACCAGGTGGACGACGCCCTTCAGGCGGCGGCTCCGGGAGAGATACCCTTCGATCAGTCCGCGCCACTCGTCCTTCATGCTCCGAGGTACCCGCGCGTAGCCGAAGCCGGGCAGGTCCACCAGGAAGAAGTGCTCGTTTACCCGGTAGAAGTTGAGCGCGCGTGTCTTCCCGGGCGTCGCTGAAACGTGAGCGACCTTCCTCCGCGTTCGCCCGAGCAGGACATTGATGAGGGACGATTTCCCCACGTTCGAGCGCCCCGAGAAGGCGATCTCTGGGAGCTGTCCCGGTGCGGACTGCGTGGACTGGGCGACCGTCCCAGCGTACTCGACCGTGCGGATGTCCACGCCAGGACAGGGTCAGCTGATCGTGCCCAGCTCCGCGCCGCCCGTCAGGACGTCGCGCGTTCCTTCGGGCAGGCGGGGGCCGGGTACGTTGGCCAGCGCGGCCAGGAGGACGTCGTCCATCACTTTGACGGGCACGAACTCGATCCCCTGTCGCACCTCCTCGGGCAGGAGCTCGAGCTCGGGGACGTTTGCGGTCGGCAGGACCACATGGCGGATCCCCGTTCGGAGCGCGGCCACGGCCTTCTCCTTCACACCGCCCACACCCAACACCCGTCCTCGCAGCGTGATCTCCCCGGTCATCGCGACGTCCGCGCGGGTCGGCGTGCCGGTGAGCGCCGAGATCAGAGCGACGGCGATCGTGATCCCGGCGGAAGGTCCGTCTTTGGGAGTGGCTCCCTCGGGCATGTGGATGTGGATGTCCACATCGCGGTGGAAATGGGGGTCCAGGCCGAGCCACCGAGCGCGCGAGCGAGCATAGGTCACCGCCGCCATTGCCGACTCCTTCATCACCTCACCGAGCGTGCCGGTGAGGCGCACCTCGCCGCTCCCCGGAACGACCGCGACCTCGACGTCCAACACCTCGCCTCCGGCAGCGGTCCAGGCGAGCCCGCGAGCGATGCCCGAGCGATCGAGGCCGTCCTCGTGGTCGGCGGGGAGATAGGGAGGGGGGCCCAACAGCGGCCGCAGGTCGTCCGCACCGATCACGGCTCGGGGCGCCTCCCCGTTGGCCACCTGACGGGCCACCTTGCGTGCGATTCGCCCGATCCGCCGCTCGAGTTCCCGCACACCTGCCTCCCGGGTGTAGCGGTGGATGATCCCCGCGAGGGCTTCGTCGTCCAGTCCTACCGCGTCGGGCGATATCCCGTGACGCTCGGCCTGCCGGGGCCAGAGGAAACGCTGAGCGATGACGCGCTTCTCGGTGTCCAGGTATCCCGGTAGGCGGATGACCTCCATCCGATCCCGGAGCGGCTCCGGAATCCCCTGGAGGGTATTGGCCGTCGCGACGAAGAGAACGTCTGAGAGATCGAATTCGAGTTCCAGGTAGTGGTCCGTGAACGTGCGGTTCTGCTCCGGATCCAGCACCTCGAGCAATGCGGCGCTCGGGTCCCCGTGGAAGTCCCTTGCCAGCTTGTCCACCTCATCGAGCAGGAAGACGGGGTTGCGCGTGCCGCTCCGCCGCATCCCCTGGAGCACGCGGCCGGGGAGGGCCCCCACGTAGGTCCGGCGATGGCCACGGATCTCCGCCTCATCACGGACGCCTCCGAGGCTCACGCGCACGAACTGGCGGGACAGGGCGCGCGCGATGCTGCGCCCCAGCGACGTCTTGCCGACGCCCGGCGGCCCCGCGAGGCACAAGATCGGGCCCTTCAGCTCCCCCACGAGCGAGAGCACGGCGATATGGTCAACGACCCGCTCCTTCACCTCGTCGAGGCCGAAGTGCGCCTCCTCGAGCACGTGCCCGGCCCTCGCTACGTCCGCGCTGTCCTCGCTCCTTGCGGCCCAGGGGAGGCCAAGGATCCAGTCCACGTAGGTGCGGATCACGGCCGCCTCCGGGGCGACCGGGTTGAGCTTGCGGAGCCGCTCGAGCTCGCGCTCCACCCGCTCGCGCGCGTGCGCCGGAAGCTCGCGTGTACGAAGCGCCTCCTCGAGCTCCTCCCAATCCTCGCTCTCGCCCGCGCCCAGCTCGCGATGGATCGCCTTGAGCTGCTCGTTCAAGTAGAGCTGCTTTCGCTCACCGTCGAGCTGGAGGCGGATCTGCTGGTCGAGCTTCTCTTCGATCCGCAGAATCTCGAGCTCGCGGGTGAGGAGGGTCTGCAGCTGCTCGAGCGCGGCGCCGACCGTGGGCGCCTCGAGCACGGGCTGCTTGTCGAGGGACGGAACAAGCAGATGCCCGGCCACGAGGTGGACCAGCCGTACGCGGTCACGGGTTTCGGAGATCAGACGGGGGAGCTCGTCCGGGACGCGCTCGTTCAGCCGCCCGTATTCCTCGAACATTCGGGCCACACCGCGGGCGAGGGCCTCCAGCTCAGGGGACCCCGGTCCCAGATCGGTCTCGGGAGCGAACGGAACCACTTCGGCCTCGAGCGCCCCTTCCGCGGTCTCGAGAATGCGCTCCACGTGGGCCCGGCCGAGCCCCTCGAGCACGACCCGACAAGTGCCGTCGGGGAGTTGCGTCACCTGGACGGCTCGGGCGACCGTTCCGACCCGGAAGACATCGTCGGGTCCAGCGTCGTCTCGATCCGGGTCTCGCTGTGCGATCAGCAGCAGCAGCCGGTCCGGGGCGGCCTCAGCCTCGCGCAGGGCCGCGGTGGAGCGGGTCCGGCCGATCAGCAGGGGCAGGACCATGTAGGGGAAGAACACCAGGTCCCGGAGCGCAACCAGCGGGAGCTGTCCGGGGAGCTCGATGGCTCCGTCCGAGCGGACGAGGCTGCTAGTCAGGCTTCCTTCCGCTCGGGCTCGGGTCGAAGCACCAACAGCGGCGGGGTGCCACGCTGGACGCACTCGGTCGTAACCACGATCTCGCGCACGTCCGTGCGGGAGGGAACATCGAACATCACGTCACGCATCAGCTCCTCGATCACGGAGCGCAGTCCACGGGCTCCGGTACCACGATCGAGAGTCTTCTGTGCGATGGCTCGGATCGCTTCCTTGTCGAAGGTCAGGCCGATCCCCTCCAGCTCGAACATCTTCGAGTACTGCTTCACCAGCGCGTTCTTCGGTTCGACCAAGATCCGGCAGAGCGCCCCCTCGTCCAGATCGGTGAGGGCCACGCTCACCGGCAGTCGACC
The DNA here is from genome assembly GCA_965237965.1 of Longimicrobiales bacterium. Classification (GTDB taxonomy): domain Bacteria; phylum Gemmatimonadota; class Gemmatimonadetes; order Longimicrobiales; family Gaopeijiaceae; genus UBA2988. The sequence goes on along the minus strand of CBDEGT010000003.1, from coordinate 554,561 downwards.
CACCAGCTCCGGGATCAGTCCGAAGCGCTGCAGGTCCTCGGGCTCGACCCGGGAGAGCAGCTCCTTCCGCTCGTCTTCGGACCCGCTTCCCGTGGTCTCACCGGCAAACCCGATCCGGCGCTTGCCGATCCGCGACTCGACGATCTTCTCCAACCCGTCGAACGCCCCTCCGCAGATGAACAGGATGTTGCGGGTATTGACCTGGATGTACTCCTGCTGAGGATGCTTGCGGCCTCCCTGCGGTGGCACGCTCGCGACCGTTCCCTCCAGGATCTTCAGTAGCGCCTGCTGGACGCCTTCGCCGGACACATCCCGCGTGATGGAGGGGTTCTCCGATTTGCGCGCGATCTTGTCGATCTCGTCGATGTAGACGATGCCACGCTCGCACTCGGCGATGTTGAAGTCGGCCGCCTGCAGCAGCCGCACGAGAATGTTCTCCACGTCTTCGCCAACGTAGCCCGCCTCGGTGAGGGTCGTGGCATCGGCGATGGTGAAGGGAACGTGGAGGATGCGCGCGAGCGTCTGAGCGAGCAGCGTCTTGCCGACTCCTGTCGGGCCGATAAGGAGAATGTTCGCCTTATCGATCTCCACCTCGTCGAGCACGCCCTGGTGGTTGACGCGCTTATAGTGATTGTAGACGGCTACCGACAGCGCGCGCTTGGCATCCTCTTGACCGATCACGTACTGGTCGAGCACCTCTTTGATCTCGGTCGGCGTTGGGCTGGGTACGACAGCGTCGGCCTGTTCGCGCTCTTCCTCCTCAGCGAGGATCTCATTACATAGCGAAATGCATTCGTTGCAGATGTAGACCGAAGGACCGCTGATGAACTTCTTAACGCTGTCCTTGGATTTTCCACAGAAACTGCACCGTAGGTGCTTGTCGCTCGACATGACGAATCCCCGTTGGGTAGGCGGCCGCTTGCCCTAGTCCGTGGTGAGGGTAGCCGAATCGGTCGGCTTCTTCCCGTTCTGAACGGGCCCTTCGAGGACTCGATCGATCAGCCCGTACTCCACGGCTTCGTAAGGGCTCATGAACCGGTCCCGGTCGGCATCTTCGGCGATCCGCTCCACCGTCTGACCGGTGTGGCGGGACAGAATCTCGTTGAGCTTCTCCCTGATGTGCAGGACTTCCCTGGCCGCGATTTCGATGTCGGAGGCCGTGCCCTGCGCGCCCGTGGAGGGCTGGTGAATCATGATTCGCGAGTTGGGAAGCGCGGCTCGCTTGGATTTGGCTCCCGCGGTGAGCAGGACGGCACCCATCGAGGCCGCCATGCCCACGCAGTACGTCGACACCGGTGCTCGAAGGTGCTGCATCGTGTCGTAGATGGCCAGACCCGCGTACACGCTCCCCCCGGGTGAGTTGATATACATATTGATGTCCCGTTCCGGATCCTCGGCGTCGAGGAAGAGGAGTTGGGCCACAATGATGTTCGCCACGTTGTCGTCGATACCGCTGCCCAGGAACACGATTCTGTCCATGAGCAGGCGGCTGAAGATGTCGTAGCTCCGCTCCCCGCGACTGGTCCGCTCGATCACATAGGGAGGATAGATCGGCATGGCGCTAGGTGTCCTCTCGAGGTTTCTCGCACAGCTTCAACCGGGATAACGCCCGGTCACGTTCCGTCTCGTATGATCGACTGCTCGCGCAGGAACGCAAACACTTTCCGGTCGGTCAACTCGCGCTCGAGGTTGGCGAATCGGCCTGCCTTGTCCAGCTGGGCGCGTGCCTGGGCCGGGGTGATGCCACCGCGCTCCGCGAGCTCCGTGACCTTCACCGCCACCTCTTCCGCGGTTGCGCGCAGCCCGTGCGTCTCAGCAACCGTTTCGATCACCATCAGCCGCTTGACACCCATTTCAGCCTCAGGCCGGAGTTGGGCACGCGCTTGCTCTACCGTGGCAGGTTCGGCCTTGCCCGTGTCACCCAGCACCGACTCCAGGTAACGCTCCACCATGGAGCGCGGCACTTCGAACGGGTTGGCGCCCATGATCATGTCCAGGAGCTGCACGGTTGCGGCCGCGTCGGCCCGCGCGTCCGCCTCCTCCTCCAGGTCCGCCCGTACGCGGGCGCGTAGCGCCTCGAGGGAATCGAAGTCGCCCACCGACTTGGCGAACGCGTCGTCCGCGGTCGGCAATTCCTTGGTGCGCCGGTCTACCACCGTGATGCGCAGCCTCTGCTCTTCGTCCCGGCGGGCCTCGCTCGGAGAGTCTGCGGGGAATCGGACCGTGAAGTCACCGGTGGTGCCCGGATCGAGGGTCTGAATGGCTGCTTCCACGTCGGGGATGGCTTCGCCCTCGCCGACGACCATCTGGTACCCCTGCGCTTCTCCCTCGGGCTCGTCGTCGGCGCCCAACTGGGCGATGCTCACCGTCACAAGATCCCCGTCCAGCGCAGGCCCCGGGTCAGCAGCGGGCTTCCAGACGCCGTTCTGCTCGCGGAGGCGCCCGATCACCTGGTCTACGTCGGGATCCGTGACCGGCGCGCGTGTGCGCTCGACTTTGAATCCCCCGAGACGTTCGATCTCGATGTCGGGCCGGATGTCGAACGAGATTCGGAAGGTGAGGTCGGCCTCGGGCTGGTAGTCGACCGTTTCGACCTCTGCCTCGCTGATGGGCTGGAGCTCCCGCTCCGTCAGCGCAGTGCGGTAGGCCTCACCAATCACGCGATCGAGGGTCTCCTTCTGGAGAGTGGAGCTGTACTGCTTCTCCAGCATGGACGTCGGAACCTTGCCCTTACGGAAGCCGGGTAGCTTGAGCTTCCCCGCGAGCCGCTTGGCGGTTCGATCACGCTCCTGGCGAACCACGTCCGCGGGGACGGTCACCGAAAGCGTGCGGCGCCAGCGTTCACGCTCCTGGACGTCGATCTGAAGCTGCGTGGATGCGATCGTCATGCAGGGGCCGAAAGGGAAGGGTGCTCGCGTCCGTTGAAGTGCGAAAGGGGGGATTCGAACCCCCACGGCCGAAGCCACGAGATCCTAAGTCTCGCGCGTCTCCCATTCCGCCACTTTCGCGCGATTTCAGGGAACGTGTGAAGATAACCGGGCGTTCGGGGAGGGATCAACGACCCCAGGGGGTCGGGCGTGCCGCCTCCCCGCGACGAAAGGGGTGCGGGAGGCCGGTCGGCCCCCCGCACCCCCATCCTGCGCCCCGCCGGGGAGCGGTCGGGTCAGCGCTCCGGCATGCGCACGTTCACGATCTGGCGGCCGCCGTTCGGGGTCTCGAGCACGAAGGAGACGATCTGCCCAGCGCGCACCGCATCGAGCGAGCTGCGCACGTCTTCTGGGTCGGTCACGTCGCGTCCGTTGATCTGGAGGATCCGGGCGCCCGGGAAGATCCCCCTCCGGCCCGCGGCGCTCCCCTGCTCGACGTCGGTGATCACCACCCCTCCGGGCTCTTCGAATCCGATCTCCCGAGCCGTCTGCGCGCCCAACACCTCGACCCGGATTCCCAGCCGCTCGTCGGCGGTACTGGCTTGCTCGACCGTGCGCGGCGCGAGGTCGTTGATGGGCGCCTCTGCCAGGCGGACGCCCACGTCCATGGGCCTGCGGCTCCGGTACAGGGTCAGCGTGACCCGGTCCCCGGGCCGATACTCCGCGATGCGCTGCTGGAGCTGTCCGGAGTATCCGACCGGCTTCCCGTCCACGGCCACGATCACGTCTCCGGGCTGCACTCCAGCACCCGCCGCGGGCCCGCTCGCGGTCGTTCGCTGTACCAGTGCACCCGCTACCGAGGGAAGCCCGTAGTACTCGGCGTCCTCCGGCGTGACGGTCTGCATATGCACCCCGATCAACGGTCGCTTCACGTGGCCGTACTCGATCAGGTCTTCCATCACCCGGCGGGCCAGGTTGATCGGAATTGCGAAGCCGTAGCCCTGGTAATAGCCGGTCTGGCTCGCGATCGCCGAGTTGATGCCCACCGCTTGTCCGGTCAGGCTCACCATCGGGCCGCCGGAGTTGCCGGGGTTGATGACGGCATCGGTCTGGATGAAGTCCTCGATCGCGTAACCCGAGAGGTCCTGCGAGGCGGGGTCCTGCAGGAGCTCGCGACGCAGAATGTCCAATGCGCGTCCTCGGGCGCTCACGATCCCGGCGGTCACCGTGTAATCGAGCCGATTGCCCGTCCCGAAGCCGGGGTTGCCCACGGCCAGCACCCACTGCCCTACCTTGATGTCGTCGGAGTCACCGAAGGACAGATGGGGAAGCTCTTCGTCTATGTCGATCTTGATCACGGCGACATCGGTGAACGGATCACTCCCCACGATGCGCGCCTCGAAGTACCGGCGATCCCGCAGGTAAACGGTCACCTCGTCCGAGCCCGATACCACGTGGTCGTTGGTGAGGATGTATCCGTCCGCCGAGATGAGGAAGCCGCTTCCCCCCGAGAGCTCGGGCGCGGGGGGGCGCAGCTCGTCCGGATCCGGGCCGAAGAAGCGGAGAGGATTGGGGCTGCGGCGGGCGGCCCGCGCTGGTCGTCGCGACTGGATCCGCACCACGGCGGGCGTGACCGCGTCCGCGATGTTGACGAATGCTTCGCTCAGGTCGGCTGCTGGGCCGACCGCCTCCTGAGACAAGGCCGGCCGCTCGTCGATCACGGGCATGGCTACGGAAGTCTGGGTCCAACCCAGACCCGCGGCGATTCCCAGCCCGGCGATGAACGTGGCCCCGGTGTAGAGGGCGACCTTGGCCTTGGCGCGCAGTGGATCGTACATGTCTTCCTCTCGGCGAATCTCTGCTTGTCGTCGATCGGGCCCGCCCGCTCGGGCGCCGATCCTTGTTACACGACCCGTCCTCTCGGGGGTCCGGGGGAATCGGGCGCGGACCATCGAGCGCGAGCGCGTGTGTGGAGGACGTTCCCCACAGCTTGGATGTTAAGGGGAGGGCGCCGGGTTGTCTGGCTGCCCTCCCCTGGCACCGGGACTGCTACTTCTCTTCGTCGACGATCTCGTAGTCCGCCTCGACCACGTCCTCCTGATCTGGGGGTGGGGCGCCCTCCCCCGTGGCGGTGGCTGCGTCCGGACCCGTTCCGGAGGCTCCGTCGGCGGCTTCGGCCTGGCTCTGGTACATCTCCTGTCCGGCCGCGCTGAACGCCTGCATCAGCTCGTCCCGTGCCGAGTTGAGGGCCGCTGCGTCGTCACCCTTGAGGGCTTCCTTCGCCGCCTCGGTCGCCTGCTGGAGGCGGTCACGCGTCCCCTCGGACACCTTCTCTCCCCACTCTGCCGAGTCCTTCTCCACCTGATAGACCAGCGAGTCGAGTTGATTGCGAGCCTCCACTTTCTGACGTCGCTCCTCGTCCTCCGACGCGTGTGACTCGGCATCCTTCACCATGCGGTCGATCTCGTTGTCGGACAGACCGCCCGAGGCCTCGATCCGGACCTTCTGCTCCTTGCCGGTCGTCCGGTCCTTTGCGGACACGTGAAGGATGCCATTGGCATCGATGTCGAAGGTGACCTCGACCTGGGGCATGCCCCTGGGCGCAGGCGGGATGCCTGTGAGCTGAAACTTGCCGATGGTGCGGTTGTCCAGCGCCATCTTGCGCTCGCCCTGGAGCACGTGGATCTCCACCGTGGTCTGGTTGTCTTCAGCGGTCGAGAACACCTCCGACTTCTTGGTCGGGATGGTCGTGTTCCGGGGGATCAGCGCGGTCATCACGCCTCCCAGGGTCTCGATGCCGAGCGAGAGCGGAGTGACGTCGAGCAACAGCACGTCCTTGACGTCTCCCGCCAGCACGCCCCCCTGGATGGCGGCCCCCACCGCCACCACCTCGTCCACGTTGACGCCCTTGTGCGGCTCCTTGCCGAAAAAGTCCTTCACGACCTGCTGGATCTTCGGAATGCGGGTCGACCCGCCGACCAGGATCACCTCGTCGATGTCCCCCGGCTTCAGCCCGGCGTCGCCCAGGGCCTTCTCCATGGGTGGGATCGTGCGTTTGATCAGATCGTCGACGAGCTGCTCGAACTTGGACCGCGTGAGCGTATAGTTGAGGTGCTTGGGACCCTCCTGCGTGGCCGTGATGAACGGCAGGTTGATGTCCGTCTGCATGGTCGTCGAGAGCTCCATCTTCGCCTTCTCTGCGGCCTCCTTCAGGCGCTGCAAGGCCATCGGATCTTTCGAAAGGTCGATCCCCTGGTCGCGCTTGAACTCTCCGACCAACCAGTCGATCAGCCGCTGGTCGAAGTCGTCACCGCCCAGATGTGTGTCCCCGTTGGTGGCCTTCACCTCGAAGACGCCGTCTCCCAACTCGAGGACCGAGATGTCGTACGTGCCGCCGCCCAGATCAAAGACCGCGATTTTCTCGTCCGCCTTCTTGTCCAGGCCATACGCGAGGGCAGCAGCGGTCGGCTCGTTGATGATGCGCTTGACCTCGAGTCCGGCGATCTTCCCGGCGTCCTTGGTGGCCTGACGCTGGCTGTCATTGAAGTACGCGGGTACGGTGATGACGGCTTCGATCACCGGTTGGCCGAGGTAGTCCTCGGCAGTCTGCTTCATCTTTTGGAGGATCATGGCCGAGATCTCGGGCGGATTGAACGTCTTGTCGACGTTCGGCACGGCGATCTGCACCCGGCCCTGTGCATCCGTACGCACCTCGTATGGGACGAGCTTCTCCTCCGACTTGACCTCCTCGCCCCGGCGGCCCACGAACCGCTTGATGGAGAAGACCGTGTTCTGCGGATTGGTGATGGCCTGGCGCCGTGCCACCTGCCCGACCAGCCGCTCTCCGTCCTTGGTGAACGCCACCACGGACGGAGTGGTCCGGCCACCCTCGGCGTTGGGGATGACGACCGGCTCACCCCCTTCCATGACGGCCACTACCGAGTTGGTGGTACCGAGGTCGATCCCGATGACCTTACCCATGCGCGTCTCCTGAGTCGTTCGGTGGTGCCGGCGCTCAGCTCGGGCCGCGCGACGGGCTGCGGGAGGGGTCCCGCCCTTAGCAAGGGGTCGGGGTGCAACCTCCATGCCCTGCGGGAGGGCTGTTTTCGTGCCATTCTGGCACCGAGGACACCGACGGCCCCACGGATGCGCGCCGCATTGACAGGGCTGGTGAGCCCAGCAAAAGGGAGACCGCTTGTTCCCGATCAAGGACGACAACCCTACCGAGATCTTCCCCCTCTTCACGATCCTGATCATCGCCGCGTGCGCGGGTGTGTGGCTGCTGGTCCAGGGAGCGGGCACGACAGAGGCTGCGCTGGTTGGATCGGTTTGCGAGCTCGGCGCGATTCCCGCCGAGATCACCGGCCGGGGCGTGGCCGGAGGCGAATGCCGCCTCGGAGGTCTGACCTGGGGCGCCCTGCTCACGTCGATGTTCCTGCACGGGAGCTGGATGCACCTGATCGGCAACATGTGGTTCCTCTGGATTTTCGGGAACAACATCGAGGACTCGATGGGGCGGCTCCGGTTCCTCGTCTTCTATCTACTGACGGGGCTGGCGGCGGCCGGGGCGCACCTGCTTGCCGATCCCTCTTCGGTCGTACCGGTGGTGGGCGCTTCGGGTGCGATCAGCGGCATCATGGGTGCATACCTCGTGCTCTATCCGCACGCGCACGTTCTGACCGCGATCGTGTTCGTCTTCATCCGCGTCGTGCCGATCCCGGCCTGGGTGATACTGGGCTACTGGTTCCTCATCCAAGCGCTGAGCGCGGCGGCAACGCCCGCGCAGGCCGGCGGCGGAGGGGTGGCGTTCTGGGCCCACGTGGGTGGCTTCTTGGCGGGCGTGGCGTTGGTCAAGCTGTTTGACCGCCGCGAGCTGGTGGAGGCCAAGCGCGCGCACGTGCGACTTCCGAAGGGGCAGATCCGACACGGGGGCTGGTACTAGCAAGTCGCCGAAGAAGGCGAGTGCACCCCACGACCGAGTTAGACATGAGCGTACGGTTCGAGGGTCATGGGCGGGACAGCCCCTTCTCGGTCGTTGGCGCTCCTCGACGTAGCTTGGACTATGCCTTCGTCGCGCTGCCTAGGATGAGGGGCCGTGGCACCCATAACGCGGTGCGCTCCCCTTTTTCAGCGACCTGCTAATGCCCCTCGACATCGCGGTGTGTGCCGAAAGGCTGCGCGGACGCTTCGGTGCGGAGCCGTTCGAGGCCGCCTTGGTGCTCGGCTCGGGCTTGGGCGGGTTCATGGAAGCGGTCGAGGACCCGGTCGTCGTTCCGTTCGAGATCGTGCCGGGATTCCCTCGGTCGGCCGTGGCGGGTCACGCCGGGCGGTGGGTCGGCGGATGGCTGGAGGAGCGCCGCATTCTGGTCCAGGAGGGGCGCTACCATGCGTACGAGGGGCTACCGACCGACGTTGTACACGCCCCGGTGCGTTTGGCGGCGGCCCTCGGAGCCCCCGTCCTCGTTCTGACCAACGCGGCGGGTGGGGTGCGACGCGCGTTCGGTCCGGGCGCGGTGGTCGTCCTGGAGAACCACCTCGACCTGATGGAGGGAATCCGCCATGGTATGGATGGATTCGGCCGGAGTGCAGCAACGGGCTCCTACGATGCCGAGCTCGGTCGGCTGGCGCGGCGCAGTGCCCACGAAGTCGGCATTCCGCTCGAGTGCGGCGTGTACGCTGCCGTCAGCGGTCCTTCTTACGAGACTCCGGCCGAGATCCGACTGCTCGATCGCATGGGAGCTGACTTGGTAGGAATGTCCACGGCGCCGGAGGTGACCGCGGCTCATGCAGCCGGTCTCCGCACACTCGCACTCTCGCTGGTCACGAACCGGGCCGCCGGGATCGCTCGGGCCCCGCTCGACCACGACGAGGTGATCGAGACCGGACGAGCGCAGGCGGTTACCCTCGAGCGGCTCTTGCGGGCAATCGTCTGCGGACTCCCGGTCCCATGAGTCGAGCCGGCTCAGCCGTCCGGGTTCGGATCGATGGGGACGAAGTGATTCACCGGCCCGTGGCCTCGCCCGAGGCCCGGAGCGGTTGCGATCGCGCGCGCCACGAACCCGATGGCCCGGTCTACCGCAACCACGAGACGCGCTCCCAGCGCGAGGTTGGCCGCCACCGCCGCAGAGAGCGTGCATCCGGTGCCGTGCGTGTCGTGGGCAGGAAGCCGAGGCCGGCGCCAGATCCGCTCCTCCCGCCCGTCCCAGAGTACGTCGACCGCCTCGTCCCCGAGGAGGTGGCCACCCTTCACGAGCACGGCGTTGGCACCCAGCTCCACGAGCGCCCTCGTCGCCGCACGCGCGTCCGCGACGCTCTCGATCTCGTGCCCGGTGAGGATGCTGGCTTCGCGGAGGTTGGGGGTGACGAGCAGGGCCCGCGGGAGCAGCTCGGCGACGAGCGCACGCTCGGCGTCCTCTTCCAGCAATCGGTCGCCCGACGTGGCGACCATCACCGGATCCATCACATAGCGATCCAGCCCGTGATCGGCGATCGCGCGTGCAACCGCTTCGACCAGAGAAGCCGTGGCGAGCATCCCGGTCTTGAGCGCAGCGGGGTGCAGGTCTTCCACGACGGCGTCGATCTGGGAGCGGACGATCTTGATCGGAATCGGGTGAACGGCGGAGACGCCCGTCGTGTTCTGGGCGGTGACGGCCGTGATCGCGCTGGTCCCGAAGACTCCGAACGCGTGGAATGTCTTGAGATCGGCCTGAATGCCCGCGCCGCCGCCGCTGTCGCTACCGGCGACGGTGAGGGCGACCGGGCGCTTCGGTCCGCTCCCGCGGGCGTCAGACATGATGGCCGGGTAGAAATCGCGGATGCACGGGGGGAAGATGGGGATGCACGGGGGGAAGGTATAGGGCGTGCGCACGCGCGTGCACGGCGTAGCGGCGGTGCTGCGGGCGGGACGTGGGACAGGGCCCCGGACTGCACGTGTCGCTGAGCCGCGAGCGCACGCGCCTGATCGGGCGGTTGCGGAGCCGCCGCACGCGGGAGCGTGAAGGGCTCTTCCTGGTGGAGGGGGTCCGCTCGGCCGCCGAGGCGCTGGAAGCCGGAGCGCCGGTGCGTTTCGCGGTCGTGTCCGACCGCCTCGGAGAGTCCACGGTGGGTTCCGACGTGGGGGTGGGTCTCGCCGACGCCGGTATCGAGACGCTAGAGGTCGCTCGCGACGAGCTGGTGGCTCTTTCCGACACCGAGACGAGCCAGGGAATTCTGCTCGTGTGTTCGGAACCGGCTAGCGAAGACGACCCGCTTCCGGCGGGTCCGCTCCTGGTGCTGGATGGGGTCCAGGATCCGGGGAACGTGGGTACGTTGGTGCGGGCGGCGGCCGCGTTCGGTCTTGCCGGTACGGTGGCTTTGGACGGGACGGCGGACCCGTTCAACGCCAAGGCCGTGAGGGCCGCGGCGGGCGCGCTGTTCCGAGGATGTCTCGTGCGGACCGCCTGGCAGCGAGTCGAGTCGCAGCTGCGCGGGCGCGGTCCACTCCTGGTCGCGGACATGGGAGGGAGTGACGTCGCTGGCCTGAAGCCGGAGGGGAGCTGGGCGTTGGTGGTAGGGAGCGAAGCCTCGGGGCCCCGCCCGGCGGTGCGCGCGGCGGCCACCCGAACGCTGGCGGTACCGATGCGCGGAGGCGTGGAATCGCTCAACGCGGGCATCGCCGGCGCAATCCTGTTGTACGCGCTCACGCGCGAAGATGCTTGTGGCTGAGCGCTGGCTGATCGCCGCGCTGGCAGGCGTCTTCGGGCTCGTGATCGGGTCCTTCCTGAACGTGTGCAGCCTGCGCTGGCCGGTGGACGAGTCCGTGGTTCGCCCGCGCTCACGGTGTCCGGGCTGCGGCACTCAGCTCCGTTGGCACGAGAACGTTCCAGTGGTCAGCTGGCTCGCGCTCGGTGGCCGCTGCCGAACCTGCTACACGCCGATCAGCGCGCAATATCCCCTGGTCGAGCTGGCCACCGGCCTCGTTTGGGCCGGCGTGGTCTGGGCCCAGGGACCGGTTCCGGAGGCCGTGCGGGGCGGCCTCTTCCTCACGGTGCTGCTCGGCATCGCGCTGGCGGACGCGCGCTTCTACATCATCCCGGATCAGTTTTCCGTCGGCGGCACGGTTCTCGGGCTGTGCCTCGCCTTCCTCCCAGGTGGGGTCACACCGCTGGCGTCTGCAGCCGGGATCGCCGGGGGGTTCGGCGCCCTCTGGTTGGTCGGGGTCGGTGGGACCTGGCTCATTCGGCGGCTGCGGCCGGGCCGTCTCGAGGAAGCCGGCGTGGACCGAGCGCTGGGCGGGGGCGACGTGAAGATGATGGGTATGGTGGGCGCCTTCCTCGGCTTGTGGGGCGTCGCCACGACGCTCTTTCTCGGGTCGGTCGTCGCGCTGCTCGTCTTTGGCCCGATCACGGCACTCACGAAGCGGCTGATCCCGCTCGGCATCTTCCTGGCCGTCGGCGCCGCCTTTTCGTACGGGTGGGGAGAGACCCTGCTCGAGTGGTATCGGACCCGCGTGCTGATGATGTGACGGTGAACGGGCTGGCGCCGTCGGGTCAGGGGTCGCTGCAGTCGCGCTGGTAGCCGCAGTTGAGGCACAGGAGCTTGCAATGGAGCTCGATGAGTGCGCCGCCGCACAGGTCGCAGCGGCGGGGGGGAGGTTCTCGGGGCGCACCCGGCGGAGGTCCTCCCTCGCCTGGACCACGGCGTGGCTCAGCGCTCACGCGGGTTTGCCCCCGCTGCGCCGGGCGTCGGTGACGCGGCCGAGCCCTTCCGCGAGGTAACGGCGGGAGAGCTGGACATAATGCGCGCTCCCGCGCTCCACCCAGCGCGCGGCGGATCCGTCCAGCTGCTTGCGAACCCGCGCGGGCACGCCTGCGACAAGGCTCCCCGGGGGAATGTCGGTGCGCTGGAGCACGACTGCGCCTGCCGCGACCAGGGAGCCCTCGCCGACCGTGACCTCCTGGAGGATTACCGCGTTCATCCCCACGGTGCATCGGTCGCCGATCGTGCAGCTCTCGAACCGAGCACCGTGTCCGATCGTACAGTCAGCACCGACGGTCGTCGCGCACCATCCGCCCACGTGGATCACACATCCGTCCTGTACGCTCGAGCGCGCGCCGATGACGATCGGGTTGTCCGGATGGTCCCCGCGGAGCACGGCTCCGAACCAGACGCTCGCCTCCGAACCCACAAGCACGTTGCCCACGAGGACGGCGCCGGGTGCGAGGAACGCGTCGTCAGCGACGTCCGGCCAGACTCCGCCGAACGGCAACAACAGAGCGCCGCTCAAGCGTTCCGCTCCGCGGGCTGATCCTCGGTCTCTTTGCTCTCGGTGGTGGGCGGCTTTCGCAGCCGAGCACGCACCACGTGTGTGTCGGTCGCCTCCAGGATCTCGATGCGCACGCCGAGGGGCTCGATCACCTCACCGGCCTCCGGCACGCGGCCCAATTCCTCGAGGATGAGCCCGTTCAACGACCGGTGCTCCAACTGGGGAAGTGTGGTGCCGAAGGCGTAGTTGATCTCACGCAAGTCTACGCTGGCATCCGCGATCAACTCGTTGCCCGATATCCTGAGGATCGGCTCATGAGCTACGTCGGTCTCATCCTCGATCTCGCCTACCAGCTCCTCGAGCACGTCCTCGAGCGTCACGATACCGTCGGTGCCCCCGAACTCGTCGGCCACGACTCCGATATGGATGCGTCGTGTCTGGAACGCGCGCAGGAGCTGAGATAGGGAGAGCGACCCCGGCACGAACAGCGGTTCGCGCGCCACGCGCCCGAGGGGCAGGTCAGGGCGGCCCGACACGTAGGTGGCGTATGCCTCGCGCACGTACAGGATCCCGGTGATCTCGTCCACCGATCCTCGGAAGACGGGAACCCGCGAGTAGGGTACCGTTGCAAGCTGGTCGATGACATCCGCGAGGGTCAGCTCGTCCGACCACGCGAATGCGTCGACCCGAGGCGTCATGACGTCCCAGGCCGTGAGCTCGTCGAGGCGGAACGCGCGCTCGACGAGCAAGTGCTCGTCCACGTCCACCACGCCCTCTTCGCGTCCCAGTCGCGTCATGTCCCGCACGACCTGCTCGTCCGGCTCCCTCGGCTCATCGCGGTTCCGTCCGGAGACCCGATCGCCCAGCCGCACCCAGGGGCCGAACGCGATCCGCAGCGGGCCCTCGATCGCGATCAGAGGGGGAGCGGCGGCCAGCGCAACCCGGACCGGGTAGCGCCCGGCCAGCCCGAGCGGTACCAACCGCGCGACCAGCACGAGGACCACGATCAGGACGGGGAGGGCGAGCAGCGCACCGAGCGGGCCCGCGGCGACGCCGGCTGCGGCCGTACCCGTGCCGACCGCGGCCAACCTCAACGCCATGCCGAGCAGCTCGAGCGAAACGCGGAGCTGGTCGCGCCCTTGGAGCCGCGCGAGCGCGGCCGCGCCGGTGAACCCCTCGTCGACCAACGTGCGGACCCGGGACCGCGCCAGCGAGAAGGTCGCCGTACCGCCCGCGGTGACGATGCCGGCCAGAAGCACGAGGATCACGGTGACCGTGGCCAGGATCAGGGTCACACCCCCTCCCGGTCTCGGCGACGAGCTGGGTTCACGTCCACCTAAGGCTCTCGTCCAGCAGCTCGCCGATCACGTCGCGCGTGGTTCGTCCGTCGGCCTCGGCCTCGAAACCGAGCACGAGCCGATGTGCGAGGACCGCGGGCGCTACCGCGCGTACGTCGTCGTGGGTCGGGAGCGCCGAGCCACGAGCCGCGGCGCGCGCCTTGGCGCCGAGGACCAGAAACTGCGAAGCCCGCGGTCCAGCACCCCAGCTGACGTAACGGCGTGTGACCGCCGTAGCGTCGTCGTCGCCGGGCCGAGTGGACCGCGCAAGACGCACCGCGAAGGCCACCAGCGAGGGCGGAGCGGGCACGCGACGCACGAGCCGCTGCAGCTCGATCAGCTCGCTCGCGGCGACCACGTGGCGTACCGTGGGCGACTCCTCCCCGGTGGTGCGCATGGCGATCTCCTCTTCCTCACGCCTGGTCGGGTACCCGATCACGAGCTCCAGCATGAATCTGTCGAGCTGCGCCTCGGGCAGCGGATAGGTGCCCTCCTGCTCGATCGGATTCTGGGTAGCGAGGACGAAGAAGGGTGGCGACAGATCGTAGGTCTCCCCTGCGGCGGTGACTGCCCGCTCCTGCATGGCCTGGAGGAGCGCCGCCTGGGTCTTCGGGGGGGTGCGGTTGATCTCGTCGGCGAGCACCACGTTGGCGAAAATCGGGCCCCGGACGAAACGGAAGACGCGGTGCCCGGTGGTCCGGTCCTCCTCGATCACCTCGGTGCCGGTGATGTCGGTCGGCATCAGGTCGGGAGTGAACTGGATGCGGCTGAAGTCGAGGTCGAGCGCCTCGGCCACCGTGGATACGAGCAGTGTCTTCGCCAGGCCGGGCACCCCGACCAGGAGCACGTGACCGTTGGCGAGAAGAGCGGTGAGCAATCCATCCACCACTTTGTGCTGTCCAATGATGCGCTTCTCGACTTCGGCGCGCAGGGTGGCCGCTACCTCGGCGACGCGCTCGAGCAGCGTGACGTCCCGCTCTGGCCGCGGCGGTGCAGCCTCTTCTCGTGTGGCCACTGGGCTCCGGTCCGGATCGGGCGAGCGCCCGGGATCGCGCTTGGTCCGGTGGGGAGCCGGACGGTACCCTCCTCGGGCCGGCCACGGATCCGGGAGGCCTGCCGGGTGACCGCAGCGTCAGACAGGCCGTTCACGAGGGTCCCGGCCATCCCCGCGGCGGCGGAAGAGGCGGAACGGCGCGAACATAGAACGTTTTCGCGACGCGGGTCAAGCAGCCGAGAGAGCCGGGCAGGGGTCGGTTGGACGGTGCTGGCCCGGCGATGGTCGCGGGGATGGTCACGGGGACAGGATCGAGCCCTGCCACCCGCGATTGGAGCCGTGCCTGTGCCCGGACCGTCCAGAGGAAGATGGAGGAAAGGGTCCGCGGGGTCCTGTGGCAGCGTCCCATGAAGCCGAGGGCCGGCCGCGAAAATGCTTGCAAAAGCAGCGCTGTGGGCCGCTTGCGCAATTTTTCACAAGCGTCTAGCTTGGTGTGGCAGGTACCCCGACGGCGGTGCGGCGACGCGGATGGCCATGGCGGAACCCGGTCGTGAGCAGGAGCGCGAGGGCCCCTATCCGCCGCTGGTCGCGGCGAGTCGTTACTCGGGCTATGGGCTCCAACTGGCGGCCTCGGTGGGGCTGTTCATGGCCGCGGGCTGGTGGGCGGACGGCAGGCTCGGGACAACACCGCTCCTGACCATCGGCGGGGCACTGGGTGGGGGTGCGGCGGGGTTCTACAGCCTCTACCGACACCTGGTGAAGGGGCGGAGCGCGACCCGCCCGGAGCGGTGAGCACCCTGCGCTACGCCGGCGCTTGTGTGGGGGTGGTGCTTGTGGGAGCCCTCGGCGCGGCGGCACTGC
The DNA here is from genome assembly GCA_965237965.1 of Longimicrobiales bacterium. GTDB lineage: Bacteria > Gemmatimonadota > Gemmatimonadetes > Longimicrobiales > Gaopeijiaceae > UBA2988. The sequence goes on along the minus strand of CBDEGT010000003.1, from coordinate 539,258 downwards.
TCGATCGCGCGGGGCTCGTCGGTGTGCTGGCCGCGGGAGTCGTCGCGCTTCCGATCCAGGTGACCGCGTTCGCCGTGCTCGCTCGAGCCCAACTGGGCGGCGCAGCGTTTCTGGCCGGCTGGGTGGGCGGGACCCTGGTGCGCATGGTCGTCGTGGGGGTTGCAGGCTGGGCACTGATCGCCTTGCCGGATCTCCCCCCGGCCCCCACCCTGCTGAGCTTGGTCGCTTTCTTCTTCGTGATGCTGCTGCTCGAGCCTCGCTTTCTGGGGTTCGGTGGGAACCGAGGGGTCGATCCAAGGAGTTGATGAGCCTGTTGGCCTTGATCCAGGGACCGGGGACCGAGTCGGGGGCGGCCGCAGAGCACGCCGCCGAGTCGGAGGGTCGGCTGGACCTGGGTGAGCTCATCATGCACCACCTGACGGACGCCCACGAGATGGAGCTGCCGTTCTTCCTGGGGACCGTGGAGCTACCCCAGGGATGGAACGTGAGCCTCGGACCCCTGGGCGTGGTCGACCTGGCCCCTACCAAGCACGTCGTCCTGATGTTGCTCGCGGCCCTGCTCTGCGTGCTCGTCTTCGTTCCGCTCGCACACGCGGCGCGGCGGCGTGAGGGTGGCAAGGCACCGTCCGGCTTCGGGAACGGGATGGAGGCGATGGTCCTCTACTTCCGAGACGAGGTCGTGCGGCGCAACGTCGGCCACGGGGCCGACGCCTACGTGCCCTACATCCTGACCCTGTTCTTCTTCATCCTGTCCATGAACCTCCTCGGCCTAGTGCCGTGGGGCGGATCGGCGACCGGGAACCTCTCCGTAACAGCCGCGCTCGCCCTCTGTACGTTCGCTCTGGTCGAGGTGTCGGGGATGCGGGCTCTAGGCTTCCAGGGCTACCTGCACACCATCTTCTTCGTGCCCCCCGGGATGACGGGGTTGGGAAAGTTCCTGATGCTGCTGGTGATGACGCCCGTGGAGTTCCTGGGCAAGCTTACCAAGCCGTTCGCCCTCGCCGTCCGGTTGTTCGCGAACATGACCGCCGGGCATACGCTTCTGTTCGCATTAGGCGGGATGATCTTCATCTTCATGAACGTGTTGGCCGCGGCCGCGGGTGTCGCAGTGGCGAGCACGGTGATGGCCACGGCAGTCATGATTCTGGAGGTATTTGTCGCGTTCCTTCAGGCGTTCATCTTTGCCATGCTGACGGCAGTCTTCGTCGGCTTGATCCGGCACGCGCATTGAGGCGGCCGGCTGCACGGCCCGGCGGCGATCCCCGGGCTGAGATGGTAACGGACTCGCAGTAGCCGCTCATCGACCACCTCGAACACGAGAAGATCGGACCATGCTGCACTCAATGATCGCGCTTCTGCAGGACGCCGCCGGCGCGCTGGATCCGGAGTCGGCCAAGAACAATCTGAGCCTCTTGGGCTCTGGAGTGGGGATCGGCCTGACGGTGCTCGGTGCTGGTCTTGGCATCGGCCGGATCGGCGCGTCGGTGGCAGAGGGGATCGCGCGGCAGCCGGAAGCCGCCGCCGCCATCCAGACCGCCGGCATCATCTTGGCTGCACTGATCGAGGGCGCGGCGCTGTTCGGCCTCGTCATAACGATTCTCTACAAACTGCTCTAGCCGACGTCGGACCGGGCGTCCGAGGGGGCGCTCGGAGCCTTCCGGTTGCGGCTCCGGACGGATTCGATCGTGGCGTGCGCCGCGGTCCCAAGGAGAATCACGATGAGGTACTGGAGTCCGAGCATTGCGCTGGCCGTAGCATCCATGGCCGCCGGTCCCCTACCGTTGATGGCGCAGGGCGAAGCCGGGGAAGGCGGCGCTGCGCTCTTCGACGTGAACCTGGCGTTGACGATCTGGACGATCGTCGTCTTCCTGCTTCTGGTGCTCGTGCTTAAGCGTTTCGCATGGGGGAGCATCCTGGAGCAAGCGCTCAAGCGAGAGCAGCGCATCCAGCACGCGCTCGACGAGGCGGCGAGCCGTCAAGCCGAGGCAAGCGACCTGCTCGAGCAGCACCGGGCGCAGCTGGCCGATGCGCGGCGCCAGGCTCAGGAGATCGTGAACGAGGGGAAGATTGCGGGAGAGCGGGTCCGCAAAGACGTCGAGCAGAAGGCCCGCGCGGAGGGTCAATCGCTGATCGAGCGCGCTCGCGTGGAGATCGAGCGCGAGAAGGATGCCGCCCTGGACGAGATTCGTAAGGAGTCGGTGGATCTCGCGTTGGCCGCGGCCGTCCGTCTGATGAACGAGAAGCTCGATCCCGACAAGGATCGGCGGTTGGTGGTCGGTTATCTGGACGACCTCGCGCGAGAGGCAGGCAATGGAGGTACGCGCGCGTGAGGGACGAGACGGTGGCTCGGAGCTACGCGGCGACGCTCTTCGAGCTCGCCACCCGACACGAGGGAGTAGAGCACTATCTGGAGGGAATCGAGACGGTCGCGTGCGTGCTGGACGAGAGCCCGAAGTTCCGCATGTTCCTCGAGACTCCCCGGATCGCGCTGGACGAGAAGAAGCAGGTCGTGAAGAAGGCGTTTGCCGAAGCGCTGCCGCGTTCGCTGCTCAACTTCCTGCTGGTGGTTCTCGACAAGCGCCGTCAGCGCCTGGTGCGCGAGATCGCGCGCGAGTATCACGCCCTACTGGACGACCATCTGAATCGGGTGCACGCCGAGGTTACGGTTGCGCGTCCGCTCGACGACCAAACGCTCAACGAGGTGACCGGCCGCTTGTCTGAGCTGCTCGGCCGGACCGCCATCCCGCACGTCCGCGTGAAACCCGAGATCCTCGGCGGCATCGTGGTGCGAGCAGGAGACACGATCTACGACGGTTCCCTCCGGCGTCGGCTGGAGGGGATGAGACGACAGCTGCTCACCGCGCGGCTCCGGGGTTCCGGGGTTGGCGCCACGAGCTGAACTACGCGAGACCTCCCAGGATCACACATGGCGAACGAATCCCAGCTGCGAGCGAGCGAGATCAAGGACGTCCTGCTCTCCCAGATCGAGCGGTACGAGGAAGAGCTCCACGCCGAGGAAACCGGCGAGGTCCTGGAGGTGAAGGACGGGGTCGCCCGCATCTACGGGCTGACCCGCGCGATGGCGAGCGAGATGCTCGAGATCGAGTCCTCCGGGACCGGCGATAGCGTCACCGCGCTCGCGCTGAACCTGGAGGAGGACAACATCGGCGCGGTGATCATGGGCGACTGGACCCACCTGCACGAGGGCGACCAGGTGCGCCGCACCGGACGCGTGCTCGAGGTCCCGGTTGGCCAGGCGTACCTGGGCCGAGTCGTGGACGCACTGGGTCAGCCGATCGATGGTTTGGGCACGATCGCGACCGAGGGTGCACGCCAGATCGACGTGGTGGCACCCGGCATCGTCAAGCGCCAGCCGGTTAAGGAGCCTCTCCAGACGGGCATCAAGGCCATCGACTCGATGATCCCCATCGGTCGCGGGCAGCGTGAGCTGATCATCGGCGATCGCGGCACTGGCAAGTCCGCGATCGCGATGGACGCCGTCATCAACCAGAAAGACACCGGCGTCGTTTGCATCTATTGCGCGATCGGACAGCGTGCCGGCAAGGTAGCGAACGTGGTGGAGACATTCCGCGAGCATGGAGCCATGGGCTACACGATCGTCGTGGCGGCGAACGCGTCCGATCCGGCGCCCATGCAGTACATCGCCCCGTACTCGGCGACCGCGTTGGCCGAGCACTTCATGTGGCAGGGGAAGCACACCCTTGTGATCTACGACGATCTGACCAGGCAGGCGCAGGCCTACCGGCAGCTGTCGCTGGTACTGCGACGCCCGCCGGGCCGCGAGGCCTACCCGGGAGACGTCTTCTACCTGCACTCGCGCCTGCTCGAGCGCGCGTCGAAGCTGTCGGACGCGCAGGGTGGTGGCTCGCTCACCGCGCTGCCCATCATCGAGACCCAGGGCGGAGACGTCTCGGCTTACATCCCGACCAACGTCATCTCCATCACCGACGGCCAGATCTACCTCGAGCCTAATCTGTTCTACTCGGGCGTGCGACCGGCTGTGAACGTCGGGATCAGCGTTTCGCGCGTGGGCGGCTCGGCCCAGATCAAGGCGATGCGGAAGGTGGCCGGGCGGCTCCGCCTCGACCTGGCGCAGTTCCGCGAGTTGGAGGCGTTCGCCCAGTTCGGGTCCGACCTGGACGCGGCTACCCAGCGCCAGCTGGCACGCGGTGTGCGCACCGTCGAGGCGCTGAAGCAGCCGCAGTATCAGCCCATGCCGGTGGAGAACCAGGTCGCAATCATCTACGCGGTGACCAACGGGCACCTCGACCAGGTGCCGATCGAGCGGGTGCGCGCGTGGGAGCGGGGCTTCCAGGACTACCTGGCAAGCAGGGCGCCCGACGTGCTCGCTGGGCTGCGTGACGAGAAGGCGTTGACGGAAGAGCTCGAGGCGAAACTGGTCGCTGCCATCCAGCAGTTCGGCGCGACGTTCGCGGCCGAGGTCCAATCCACGACCGGCGCGCCGCCGGCCGCCGCACCCGTCAGCGCCTGAGAACGGGGTCGGGCTGATACATGGCAGGCGCGCGCGACGTCAAGCGGCGGATCAAGTCGGTCGAGAACACCCGCAAGATCACTCGGACGATGGAGTTGGTGGCCACGTCCAAGCTCAAGCGGGCGACCGATCGCGTGGGTGCTGCCCGCCCGTATGCCGACGCGCTCGCGGACATCGTGCGCAGCCTGTACTCCCCTGACCTAGCGGAGCACTACCCCCTGCTGAGGCAGCCCGAGCGGCCGCGCCGCGCCGCGGTCCTGTTGCTGACCGCAAATCGCGGTCTGGCCGGCGCATTCAATGCCAACCTGATCAAGGAAGCCCGCAGGCTGCTCGAGGATCTGCGGGGTCGGGGAATCGAGACCGAGTTGCACGTCGTCGGGAAGAAGGGCATCACGTTCTTCCGCTTCCGGCGTGAAGTGATGGCGACGACGCGAACGGACATCGGAGACAACCCGACGGTCGAGGACGCGGAGTCGATCATCGCTCCGCTGCGGGAGGGCTTCGTCGAGGGTCGCCTGGACGCGGTTCACCTGGTGAGCGCGCAGTTCAGGTCGGCCATGTCCGCCCCACCGGGGACCCGGACGATCCTTCCGGTGCCCGCGCCCGAGAAGGCGATCGCGGCGGACAACTTCATTCTTTCCCCATCGGGGCCGGTGATCCTGGATCGGCTGTTGCCCCCGTACGTACGCAACCAGGTCTTCACGGCGCTGGTCGAGAACAAGGCGGCGGAGCAGGGCGCCCGCAGGGCGGCGATGAAGAACGCAACCGACAACGCAGGGGAGATGCTCGAGATCCTGACCCGTAGCTACAACCGGGCCCGTCAGGCCCAGATCACCCAGGAGATTGCCGAGATCGTCGGCGGCGCGGCGGCGCTGGAGTAGCGGGAGTCCCCCGGCTCCGGAGTCATCCCGATCGGAGATGGATGAGACAATGGCGGACAAGACAGTCGGCAAGGTCGTGCAGGTCATCGGTCCGGTCCTGGACGTGGAATTCGATCCGGAGCACATGCCCGAGATCTACAATGCGCTGCGGGTCGACACGACGACCCCGTCGGGCCAGGCCATCGATCTCGTGGCTGAGGTCCAGCAGCATATCGGCCGGGGTCAGGTGCGCGCGGTGTCGATGTCGTCCACCGATGGGGTGACCCGTGGCATGGACGTCCAGGATACCGGTCAGGCCATCACGGTTCCTGTGGGGGAAGTGGCTCTCGGGCGCATCCTGAACGTGCTCGGCGAGCCCGTGGACGAGATGGGGCCGGTCGGAAACGGCGGGACCGTCGAGCGCTGGCCGATCCACCGTGAGGCGCCCCGCTTCCAGAACCTCGAGCCCAAGACGGAGATCTTCGAGACCGGGATCAAGGTCGTCGATCTGCTCGCGCCGTACGTGAAGGGCGGGAAGACCGGGCTATTCGGCGGGGCCGGCGTGGGAAAGACGGTCGTGATCATGGAGCTGATCAACAACATCGCCCAGGAGCACGGCGGTCGGTCGGTGTTCTGCGGGGTGGGCGAGCGCACTCGTGAGGGCAACGACCTCTGGCTCGAGATGAAGGAGTCAGGCGTCATCAAGGCGACCTCGCTCGTGTACGGACAGATGAACGAGCCCCCGGGAGCGCGCCTGCGGGTGGGACTCTCCGGGCTCACCATCGCAGAGTACTTCCGCGACGTCGAGAAGCAGGACGTTCTCCTCTTCATCGACAACATCTTCCGCTTCACGCAGGCGGGCTCCGAGGTGTCGGCGCTTCTGGGACGGATGCCCTCGGCGGTGGGGTACCAGCCGACGCTGGGCACCGAGATGGGAGAGCTCCAGGAACGGATCACCTCGACACGCGAGGGCTCGATCACGTCGGTGCAGGCGATCTACGTGCCCGCCGACGACCTGACTGATCCGGCGCCGGCGACGGCGTTCGCGCATCTCGACGCCACCACCGTGCTGTCGCGCTCGATCTCGGAGAAGGGGATCTACCCGGCTGTCGACCCGCTCGACTCCGGCTCGCGCATCCTGGATCCGCAGTTCATCGGTGAGCGGCATTACGACGTCGCCGCGCGCGTGCAGGAAATCCTCCAGCGCTACAAGGATCTCCAGGACATCATCGCGATTCTGGGCATGGACGAGTTGACCGAGGAGGACAAGGTGATCGTGAGCCGTGCTCGGCGTCTGGAGCGCTTCCTGTCCCAGCCGTTCCACGTGGCGGAACAGTTCACTGGCATCGAGGGGCGCTACGTGAAGCTCGAGGATACGATCGAGTCGTTCGAACGCGTCGCCGCGGGAGAGTTCGACCACTTCTCTGAGCAGGCCTTCTACATGAAGGGAGGCATCGACGAGGTGGTCGAGCACGCTGAAAGACTGAAGAAGGAGGGCTAGCGTCACCGTGGCTACGCTCCGTGTGCGGGTCGTATCGCCCGAGCGGGTGGTCTACTCGGGGGAGGCGTCGTCCCTGGTCGCGCCCGCGTGGGACGGCCAGGTGGGGATTCTCCCGGGACACGCTCCGGCGATCGTGATCCTCGGAATGGGCGAGCTTTCGGTCGACCGTCCAGGGGGTGGCGCCGAGGTGTACCACGTCGCGGGTGGAGTGCTCAAGGTCGAGCGCAACGAGGTCGTCGTTCTGACCGAGTACGCGGGCCGCGAGGCCCCGGTGGACTTCCCACGCGAGAAGCTTTTCCTTCCCGAGGACTACGCGGGTCTCGGTTCCGCGTCGGCGGGCAGCCCCCTGGTCTAATTCGGTCGTCCTTTTCACGTGGGGCGGACGGAGTAGCGTTCCTGCCGGTCGTGTGTCTCGTTTCCTTAGCGTTCGTCTCTCCCGCTCCCGGGGGTACCCGCGATGCCGATGCGGCTGGACCTGCACATCCACAGCACCGCCTCCGACGGGGCGTGGACCCCCTCCGCGGTGGTGCAGGCGGCGGTCGGGCGGTTGGACGTGATCGCGCTCGCCGACCACGATACGCTCGCGGGTGTCGAGCGAGCCCGGTCCGCTGCCCTCGGCATGCCCCTCCAGGTGATTCCGGCGGTCGAGCTTTCCAGCGCACACCGGGGGCGGGATGTCCACATCCTCGGCTATTTCGTGGACCCGGACGCGCGCGCGCTCAGGGAGCACGAGACCCGCGCCGTGGGTGCCCGCAAGCGGCGCATGGAGGAGATGATCGGCCGGCTACATGCGCAGGGGGTCGAGGTCGAGATGGGGGCGGTGCTGAACGCTGCGGGCCCGGATGGCACGACGCTGGGCCGTCCGCACCTCGCGCGTGCGCTCGTGGAGGCGGGTTATGCGGACAGCGTTCCGGACGCGTTCGACCGGTGGATCGGTGATGCACGGTCCGCGTTCGTCCCATCGGACCTGGTAGATCCGGCCGGGGCGGTGGAGGTGGTGCGCGCCGCGGGTGGGATCCCGGTCTGGGCACATCCCCCGGCTGATCTCATCGATGCCCTGCTCCCACCGCTCGTTGGAGCGGGGCTGCGCGGGCTTGAGGCGTACCGTCCTCGCGCCGGCCCCGATCAGATCGGCCGGCTCGAGCGCACCGCGCAGACCGCCGGACTCGTGGTCACGGGTGGCTCCGACTGGCACACCCCCGAAGCGGGCAGCGAGCTGGGCGATTTCCACGTGACCGCGGACGAGCTGGCCGCCTTCCTCGAGGAAGGCGGCATGTAGGCACGAATCGCTGTTGACCCGACCTAGACCACCGGGCTAAACTTGTTTGCTCCGCCGGAACGTTCTCGGCGGGCCCGCATGACGTTGCTTGACATCGGCCGATGTTGGGACCGGGTGGACCCTGGTACCGGATCGGCTTCAGGGTGAGGGAAGTGTGTTGGATGCCTTGGGCGTGGCCACGGCGGTACTGTGGCGCGTTTGGCCCGGGGTGTCCGTTTACGAGCGACTTTTTGGTGGACTGGAGGGGCAACCTGCGGGGTCGCAAGGCCACGTGGGTGGCGCTTCAGTCAAGCGGATAAGTGCACACGGTGGATGCCTTGGCACGAACCGGCGATGAAGGACGTGGCAAGCTGCGAAAAGCCTCGGGGAGCTGCAAGCCAGCTACGATCCGGGGATGTCCGAATGGGGAAACCCGGCGCGGGTAATACCGCGTCACTCCTGCGAAGGAGAGCCAACCCGGGGAACTGAAACATCTAAGTACCCGGAGGAAAAGAAATCAAATGAGATTCCCTGAGTAGCGGCGAGCGAACGGGGAAGAGCCCAAACCGTGGGGGGTCAAACCTCTGCGGGGTTGCGGGGCTCAGGGGACGGCACTTGAAAGCGTAGCGGAACGCGCCTGGAACGGCGGACCGGAGGGGGTGAGAGTCCCGTATGCGAAACGCGAGTAGGGTGTTACCTGAGTACCCGAGTAGGCCGGGGCACGAGAAACCCTGGTCGAATCTGGGGGGACCATCCTCCAAGGCTAAATACGAGTTCGTGACCGATAGCGCATAGTACCGTGAGGGAACGGTGAAAAGAACGCCTGACGGCGAGTGAAAGAGAACCTGAAACCGTGTGCATACAAGCGGTAGGAGCCCGGGCGTGGTCTTCGGACCACGCGGCGGGTGACTGCGTGCCTTTTGCATTATGATCCGGCGAGTTGCTCCTCACGTGCGAGCTTAAGGGCCTAAGGTCTGGAGGCGAAGCGAAAGCGAGTCTGAATAGGGCGAACTAAGTACGTGGGGGCAGACCCGAAACCGATGCGATCTAGCCATGTCCAGGGTGAAGCTGGGGTAACACCTGGTGGAGGCCCGAACCGTTGGAGGTTGAAAACTCTTCGGATGAGGTGTGGCTAGGGGTGAAAGGCCAATCAAGCTCGGAGATAGCTGGTTCTCCCCGAAATATATTTTGGTATAGCCTCAGAGGGATGTCTCTGGGAGGTAGAGCACTGCATGGGTTAGGGGCCTTACCCGGTTACCGATCCCAAGCAAACTCCGAATGCCCGTGAGATGGACCCTGGGAGTCAGTGGGCGAGCGATAATGTCCGTCCGCGAGAGGGAAAGAACCCAGACCGTCAGCTAAGGCCCCCAAGTCTGAGTTAAGTGAGAAAGGATGTGGATTTGCGCAGACAACTGGGAGGTTGGCTTAGAAGCAGCCATACCTTTAAAGAGTGCGTAATAGCTCACCAGTCAAGTGGATCCGCGCCGATAATGGTCGGGACTCAAACTCAGCGCCGAAGCTACGGATGGGAGACTTCTTCGGGAGTCGACCATGGTAGGGGAGCGTTCCCTGGGCCGTGAAGCCGGGCCGCGAGGCCACCGGTGGAGCGCAGGGAAGTGAGGATGCCGGAATGAGTACGCGATAATGGGGGGGAGGATCCCCCACACCGAAAGCCTAAGGGTTCCGGAGCCAGGGTCATCCGCTCCGGGTTAGTCGGCCCCTAAGCCGAGGCCGAAGGGCGTAGGCGATGGGAAACGGGTCAATATTCCCGTACCGCAGGGAGCGCGTTATGACCCCGAGGGGGGACGCGGGAGCGAAGTAGCCGTCGGGTGATGGACGTCCCGATGCAAGGTGGTAGGCGTTTCCGGGCAGGCAAATCCGTCCGGAGCAGCCGAGCGCCGATGCCGAAGGGGCCCTCGGGCCCCGCCAAGGGCTGTGGAGCCGACCGCCGAGAAAAGCCTCGCGGGGCAGTTCTTTCTGCGACCGTACCGTAAACGGACACACGTAGGCGAGGCGAGAAGCCTAAGGTGCTCGAGTGATCCACGGAGAAGGAACTCGGCAAATTGTCCCCGTAACTTCGGGAGAAGGGGAGCCCGTGGTAGGTGAACCACACTGCGTGGGGAGCTGAAGCGGGCCGCAGAGAATCGGCCCAAGCGACTGTTTATCAAAAACACAGGTGCCTGCGAAGTCGGCTAAGACGACGTATAGGCACTGACGCCTGCCCGGTGCCGGAAGGTTAAAGGGAGGGGTTAGGGGCAACCCGAAGCTCTGAACTGAAGCCCCGGTAAACGGCGGCCGTAACTATAACGGTCCTAAGGTAGCGAAATTCCTTGTCGGGTAAGTTCCGACCTGCACGAATGGCGTAACGACTTGGGCGCTGTCTCCTCCGTGAGCTCGGCGAAATTGGAGTCTCGGTGAGGATACCGAGTACCCGCGATAGGACAAAAAGACCCCGTGCACCTTTACTATACCCTGCTATTGGGTCTTGGCACCGCATGTGTAGGATAGGTGGGAGACTATGAACCACGGTCGCCAGGCCGTGGGGAGTCAATGGTGAAATACCACCCTTACGATGTTGAGGCTCTAACCCAGGGGAGCAATCCTCCCCGGGGACCGTGGCAGGCGGGTAGTTTGACTGGGGCGGTCGCCTCCCAAAGAGTAACGGAGGCGCGCAAAGGTTCCCTCAGCGCGGTCGGCAATCGCGCGTAGAGTGTAAAGGCAGAAGGGAGCTTGACTGCGAGACCGACAGGTCGAGCAGGTGCGAAAGCAGGCCTTAGTGATCCGGTGGTTCCGGATGGAAGGGCCATCGCTCAACGGATAAAAGGTACGCCGGGGATAACAGGCTTATCGCCCCCGAGAGTTCACATCGACGGGGCGGTTTGGCACCTCGATGTCGGCTTATCACATCCTGGGGCTGGAGAAGGTCCCAAGGGTCGGGCTGTTCGCCCGTTAAAGTGGTACATGAGCTGGGTTCAGAACGTCGTGAGACAGTTCGGTCTGTATCCATCGCGGGCGTCGGAGTGTTGAGGGGAGCCATCCCTAGTACGAGAGGACCGGGATGGACTGACCACTCGTGTACCGGCTGTCCCGCCAGGGGCACCGCCGGGTAGCGACGTCGGGACGGGATAACCGCTGAAAGCATCTAAGTGGGAAGCCCACCCCAAGATGAGCACTCCCGCTCCTTCGGGAGCCTGAAGGGCCGTGGTAGACTACCACGTCGATAGGCGGCAGGTGGAAGCGGTGTAAGCCGTGAGCCGAGCCGTACTAATTGCCCGTGTGGCTTGACTGGCGCCCCTCCTCTCCTCCACCAGGAGCAGCTTCGAGGAGTGGGGCAGGACCACACGAAAGAACGCACGAACGGACACCCCTTGATCCAGGGATCCAGCACACTACCCTCACCCCTTGAATTGCAGTCGCTGAAATGAGGCGGTCCACAGCTCGACTGAGGCCGCTCAAATCGGTGCTTGGAGCAGGAGGACGAGCACGGCGACCCGAGGCGTACTTAAACGGTACGTCGCAGGGAGCCGGGCGAAGTCCGACGAACTCCGAGCCCGATTTCAGCGGCCGAACCTTGGCTGGTGGTTCGGCGAGAGGGCCACACCCGTTCCCATCCCGAACACGGTCGTTAAGCCTCTCAGCACGGATGGTACTGCCGGGGAGATCCGGTGGGAGAGTACGTCGCCGCCAGCCTTTCTTTGGAAGGCCCCCCGCACACGGTGCGGGGGGCCTTCTTATGCTGGGCAGCGGTGCCGCGTACGGGGACGAGCGGCCGTTGCGTTCTTCGAGCCTATGTCCCCGGTGCTCGGCGCGGGACAGAGCTGGACAGGGACGGAGCTGGACAGACTAACAGACTATAAGGATGGCTGATGCGACCAGGCCGGCCGTGAAGGTGCCGTGACCGCAAGCGCTCGCTCGAAGCTGATCTGGGTCGGTGCCGTGTCGTTGGCGTTCGCCTTTGTCGCCGCGGACAGCGCGCGACGAGCGCGGGGCCTGGAAACGGCTACGAACACTCCGGTGGGGGCCCGGCTCGAGCCCGATCCCAGGTCGTCGTCCGGGTATCGCTGGGCTCAGCACAAGCTCGTCATGACCCAGACCGACAGCTACCACTGGTTGCTGCAGACCGAACAAGCGATGGCGGCCGGTGCGCTTCGGGTCCACGAGGCCGCGTACGACAACGCCCCGTCAGGTCGTCAAGTGCACTGGGCGGGATTCATGCGCTGGTGGACCCTCGGGCTGAACCGTCTCTACCGCCTCGGACATCCCGAGATGACCGGTCCTCAGGCGCTCGAGCGGGTGGCTCCGTGGGCGAACACCACCCTTCTCATGGTCGTTCTCCTGACGCTCACCCCCCTGGTCGCTGCCCGGTTCGGGTCCGTGCCTGCGGGCTTGCTGGCCCTGGGAAGCGTCGCGGTTTTCCCGTTCTACGACTTCTACGCGGTCGGCTACCTCGATCATCATGGCGCGGCCGCCACCACGTGTCTGCTTGCCGTGCTGTTCATCGTTGCCGGTGGAGCGGGTTGGATCCGTTCGGGAGAAGGAGAGGGCGAGCAGGGAAAGTCCAGCCCCGAGCAGCGCGCGCTCCGTGAGTGGCTCCCGACCCGACAGAGTGCCCGGCGATGGTTCATGGCCTCGGGCCTTGCGGGTGCGGTGGGCCTGTGGATCAGCACCGCGACCACGGTTCCCGTCCTGGTGGCCATCGGGCTGGGCGTCCTGGTCGGCTGCGGAGTGGCAGCGCGGGTGCGACCGGGCCGGTCTCAGTGGCTCGTGGAGCCGGGGCTCTTCCGGACCTGGGGCGTGGCCGGCGCCGCGGGCAGCTTCGGCCTCTACCTCCTGGAGTACTTTCCTGGCCAGCTAGACATGCGGCTCGAGGTCAATCATCCATTGTACTCCCTGGCCTTCCTCGGGGGGGGGCGACCTGATCGCCCGGCTCGCTCACCTCCTGGCCGGCACGCCCGTCCGCTCCGCGGCCACCGTGGACCGTAGCGACTCCCGGCCCCTTTCGGCCGTCGGCTGGCTCCTGATCGATCTGGTCCTGGTTCTTGCGCTACCGGCTGCCGTCCTCGTCAGCGGCGAATCCAGCTTTCGACTCACCGACCGCTTCCTCTGGGTTCTCCACAGCCGGTATATCGTCGAGTTCCTCAGCCTGGGCCGGTGGATGATGACGCGGACCCCGGAGCAGATCGTCGGCCAGATGAGCCTGGTCCCGCTGGTCGTCCTGCCGCTTGCGGCGCTGCTCTGGCGAAGCGCACTCACGACCGGATGGCGCCTTGGTTGGCGGGCCTTGCTCCTGGTGGCTGTGGGATCGGGAACCGCATACGCATACATCTTCTTTTTCAGCCTCGCGGGCGGGAACCAAGCGGCGGGCGCGGTCGGCGCCGCCGGTGCGGCGGCGCTTTTGTTCGTGCTGCCCTTGTCGAACCGGACGGAGCCCCTGGCCCCGCCCCTACAGTCGGCCTTCGGGATCGCCGCGCTGCCCGCTTTGCTGCTGCTGGTGATGTGTCTCCTACAGATGCGATGGCTGGGGATCGCGGGGGCGCTCTGGTTGGGTGCGATGGTGGTGACCGCCATGGTGGCGCTCAGGGCCGGCCCTTCGGTCCTGCGTGCCCGAGCGGACCGCGTCGTCTTGGCCGCGCTGGTATTCGCCATACTCGTGCTCGCTCCCGTCGTTGCCGTGCGAGAACGGTTCGTTCCGCCCAACGATGCGGTCGTCGCCCGGGACGCTTCCCTGTGGCTACGGAGGCGTCTCGGTGCCGACCCCGGCGTGATCCTGGCCGGTCCCACCCCGACTACCCAGATGATCTGGTTCGGCGGTTTCCGCGGCATAGGTACGCTGTACTGGGAGAACCTCGAGGGCCTGCGCGCCAGCACGGAGATCTATCGCGCACCAGATCAGGCCGCGGCGCGCTCGCTGCTGGCCCGAAACGGCGTCACGCACCTCGCCCTGTACGGATGGGATTCCGGGCTCGACCAGCTCCGACTCTCGGCTGCCGCCGTCGCGGGTCGCGAGGAGGGAGAAGGGGTTCGGGGCTTTCTTGACCGACTCATGGAAGAGATCCGCGCCGATCGACACGCTTCGCTGCCGCCCTGGCTCGTTCCGCTGCCGTACGTTCCCGCGCGGGTGGCCGGCTACCCCCATCCGGTCGTCCAGCTCTTCGAGGTCGTCGACGAACTGCCGCCCGAGATCGCGCTCATGCATCTTGCGCGGTACTACCACGCGATGGAGGACGAACGGATCGAGCAGGCACTGGCTCAGTCGCTCGAGCTCGAGCCGAGCGTGTCGGCTCTGGCCATGATGGCTCAACTCCTGCACTTCCGCGGAGATCGTTCTGCCTTCCTCGAGACCCTCGAGCGTCTGCGCGCCGAACTGGCGCGCGCAGAATCGATCGGGGTGGCGGACCGCCTGGAGGGTCGAGAGCCCGTTCGCTGCGGTACGGCTCAGGACGACGGCGGCGAAGCGATTCAAGCGGGTCGAGAGCGCTACGGCGCTGATCTGGAAGTTGCTCTTGGTGGCCGAGAAGCGCTTCCGAAGGCTCGACGCTCCTCACCTCCTCAAGGACGTGTTTGAAGGAAGGAAGTTCGAAGACGGAAAGCCCGTCTCAACCCAACAGCGGAAGAATGCCGCCTGATACGTTTACACACCTATTGACCCAACCTCGGCGGTACCACTTCCTATGTTAGACCCAGAGCCACTGCTCCGCCCCCCGTTTCTGGTCCACTAGAAGGGTGAAAAGCCGAGCCGATTTGGACCTGGGATGAAGTGGCCACCCGCTCCGAAGTGGGCAGGGACCTTGTCGTCCAAACTGCTGTGTGGTCTCACGTTGTTGTACTCGTCCTTCCAGCCCTGGAGTGTCCGCTGCGCGTCGTTCAGATCGACGAACCAGTGTTGTGATAGACACTCACGTCTGAGACTGCCGTTGAACGCCTCGATGAACGGGTTGTCCGTCGGCTTACCAGGCCGGCTGAAGTCGAGCTTCACTCGATTCCAGTAGGCCCAGTGGTCCAGAGCTCTAGAGGTGAACTCCGTTCCGTTGTCCACCGAGTGAGCTGTCCTGGGATCAGTGGACGGTGCGTTAAGCTACTACCGCTTCCTGCTCGAACACGACGGGACTGCGATTGCCGAGCGTTGAGTGCCGTCGGACCGGATTGTAGAAGTGCTCGATGTAATCGAACACGTCGGCGCGCGCGGCATCCCGCGTCGCGTAGCGCTTCCGATGCACGCGTTCGATCTTGAGCGTCGAGAAGAAGCTCTCCATGACCGAGTTGTCCCAGACATCGCCAGAGCGACTCATGCTGCATGTGACGCCCAAGGCCTTCAACTGCCGCCGGAAGTCCTCGCTGCTGTATTGGGTGGTTTCAAGGGGTCGTTGCAACAGTACCGTTTTGAAATGATAGTAGGTGATCTTCCAGGGTTTCCGCAGGGGTTCGCCAACCGAGGGTCTTACGGGGGCGGCTGTTGAGGGCTGCCGCGACGGCGGCGAGATCATCAGTGGTGTGTTTGGAGAGGTCAGTCCCTTTTGGGAAGTACTGTCTCAGCAGGCCGTTGGTGTTTTCGTTCATGCCCCGCTGCCACGGGCTATGCGGGTCGCAGAAGTAGACGGCCAGGCCCGTGTCGATGCGGAGCTGCGCGTGCTGAGCCATCTCCGCTCCCTGGTCCCATGTCAGAGACCGGCGGAGTTGCTCTGGTAGGGTCGTGATCGACGAAGCGATCGCGTCCCGGACGGCCTCGGCACCGTGCCCAGCCAGCGCTGGACCGTTCTTGGTCCTGGGTTCGCCGTGGCGTTTCGCGCGGGGGAGGTGGAGCAGCATCGTGAACCGGGAGGTCCGCTCGACCAGCGTTCCGATCGCGGAACTTCCCAGTCCGAGGATCAAGTCGCCTTCCCAGTGCCCGGGAACGGCCCGGTCATCTGCCTCCACGGGACGTTCGCTGATCAGGATCTCCGGGCGAACGAACTTCTTGCCCCGTCCGCGGGTGCGAGCTCTCGGCACACGGAGCGCACGCCCGCTCCGAAGGCACGCCGTAAGTTCCCGACGCAGCGCACCGCGTCCCTGAACATAGAGCGCCTGGTAAATGGCCTCGTGCGATATTCGCATTGACTCATCATCCGGGAAGTCGACACGCAGCCGGTTCGCGATCTGTGCCGGACTCCACGAGGCCGCCCACCGCCGCTCTTGCCGGCGACCGTGACGCCGTCCGATCCAACGCACTTCTGGGCCCGCCACAGCCGCGCCCTCAGGGGCCGCGATCACGCCTCCAAGACGATCCTGTACATACCGCCTCAGCTCGCCGTTCGCAGCAAGCTTGGCGACTTTCGGGCGCCTCGCTCGCCCATCAGCGTGCCATTGGGCGGTCGTGGCTCGGTACTCCAGATAGCCGCTTCGGGTTGCCGCGTTCCGCCGCAGTTCTCGCGAGATCGTCGATGGTGACCGGTTCAACTGCCGGGCGATCTCGCGCACTCCGCGACCACCAGCGTGAAGGAGGGCGATCTCTTCGCGCTCGACAAACGACAAATAGCGCCGAGAAAGGGGACGCAGAGTAAAGGATGGCATTCCACCATACTCGCGGAACCAGCGTGTTCCGACAGCGGGAGACAGGCCGACCGCAATTGCCGCCTCCTCGCTCGACAATCCGCGAGCGATTCCCTCCCAGAAACGCTGCCGGTGCTCCCGGCGCCCCATCGGCGGACGACCGGGTGAACGCATCGGCGGACGTAGTGCACGATCCGCTCTTCGGTGCCTGCTTGCCCCCATCGCAACTCCTCCCTCTCGAGGTGTTGCGACGACCGCTTGAATCCACCTTGCGTGCCCTGGTCTGAGTGATGTAGGAGTGTCGACGCCGGACCGCGCCGCCACACCGCCATCACGAATGCATTCGTCGCGAGCTCCGTGGTCATGGTTGCCTGCATCGACCACCCCACGACGCGGCGCGAGAAAAGGTCGAGCACCGCGGCCACGTAAAGCCAGCCCTCGCGCGTCCAAATGTACCTATGCTTGGCGCCGGCGACCAGAAGTCCATCGCCCAGAGCTCGTTGATGGCCATGGCACGTGCAGGTCGCTCCCTCCTCACCGCACTCCGGCGTCGCTTCGGCTTCTTGCGTTTCAGCGTCAGGCCCTCGTCGCGGTACAGCCGCTCGACCAGCTTGCGGTTCACCGGCCAGCCCTCACGGCGAAGCATGATGTGCAGTCGTCGATAACCGTAGCTCACGCGCACCGCAGCTAGTTCCTTCAGGCGAGCCCTCAGCGGCTCTCTCAAAGGTCGCACGCTCTCGTAGCGCACCGTGGAGCGGGAGACACCCATCGCCCTGCACGCCCGACGCTCGGGGAGCCGGTAGGCCTCCCGCGCCCACCGGACCCCCGCTCTTCGTTGCCTCGGGCTCACCATTTTTTTCTGAGTGCTTCCTGCAGGATCGTCTTGTCCAATGACAAATCCGCGACCAGCGTCTTCAGCCGCCGGTTCTCCTCCCGGATCACCTTGAGTTCCCGGAGCTCCGACGCACCCAGACCACCGTACCTCTTCCTCCACCGGTAGTACGTCTGCTCGCTGATCCCCAGCTTCCGGATGATCTCCGCCACAGGTGTACCGACCTCCCCCTGGCGCAGCGCCATCGCAATCTGCTCCTCGCTGAATCTCGTCTTCCGCATCGGGCTCCTCTCCCCCTCTCCGTAGGGCGTCTGCAGGGCCCAAATTACCTCGCCTTTACGTTAGTCGCCCTGGACCAGGTATCGGGGGTTGGAGCACTCACACTCCGGCCACGTACCCGTGCGGCGCGTGGTCAGTAGGGGCTCCAACTCGTGAAGTCGTCGCGCGAGTGTGGCGTTGATCCCCGACCCGCGTCGGGACAAGTTTCGCGGCCATGAAAGCCTCACTCCGCGCCATCCGCCTCCACGAGTCTCCGGGGGCGGCCCTGCTGCCGGTCACCGCGTTGGCGTTCGGCTTCCTCGCGGGCTGTGACCGCGGCGGCGGCTCACCGGCGTCCTCGGTCGAGCTCACCGGGAACCCGGCACTCCAGGAGGTGGTGGCCCTGCAGGTCGACCGGGAAGGGCGCGCCCTCGTTCGGTTGCTGGGCGAGGACGATCCGGCGGTTCGTGCGCGCGCTGCGTTCGCGCTGGGGAGCGTTCGCGACCAAACGGCGGCGGCCGCGTTGATCGAGGGTCTTTCGGATGGGGTCGCCGCCGTGCGCGCGGAGGCTGCCTTCGCCCTGGGCCAGCTCCCGCAGCTCTCGCAGCAGGTCGAGAGCGCACTACTGGAGGCGGTAGAGGCGGAAGCAGACCCGACCGCACGGACGCGGCTGGTCGAGGCGCTGGGCAGGGTCGGGCGCGCGCCTGCCTCGGAATGGCTGGCCCGACTACCGCCCTCCGATTCGGCTGGCGTGGAGGGCACCCTCGCGCTGGCTCGCACGCTCGCGCGCGGGGCCGCGACCGCCGGCGCTGTGGACGCGCTGCTGGCGCGACTCGTCGACCCGGACGCCCGGGTCCGCGAGGTTGCGGCCTGGGGCCTCGCGAACGCGTTGCGGGAGGCGATGTGGGCGGGGAAGCGGGCGATCGTCTACGAGGCCCTGGACGGCTACGAGCGGGCCGACCCGGCAGCCGTCCAGCTGCTCCGTGCCCTCGCCAGGATCGCCGATCCGGCGGGGAAGGAGCGGATCCGCGACTGGCTCGCGGCGTCGCCCGACTGGAGGGTCAGGGCGGCCGCTGCCGAGGCCTTGGGGGCCGCTCCCGCCCCCCCGGACCGGGCCGCTCTGCTGGAGGCCCTGGAGGACGCCTCGCCGCACGTACGGCTCGCTTCCGCGACTGCCCTTTCCGGATCCCGGCTGGAGCCTCCAGAGCTCGACCGGGTCGCTCGTTGGGTGCAGGCGCACCCGGAGGACCACCACACGGGAGGGGCGCTCATGGGCTTGCTCGGATCGGGTGGCCGGGGCTCGCTGGTGGTCGACTGGCTCCGGTCCCTCCCGCCGGACGAGGCGGTCGGATGGCGCGCGGGTATCGACGCCTCCGCGCTCCTCCCCGGCGACGTCGTGACCCGCGTGCTCGCGGATGCGAGCCGCTCCACCTCGCCGGCGATCGCGGGGGCGGCCGCACGCGCGCTCGCGCTCCGCTGGGCGACCCGGGACGTGGAAGCGGCGCTCCATCCGCTCTATTACGAGGCCTTCGTGCGGGCGCTGCGCGCGCGTGAACCAGCGCTGGTCCCGGTGCTGGCAAACCTACTCTCCGAGTCCTCGTTCCGGGCTCTGGGCTCCGACAGCGTGCTGGCGGACGCTCGGGCTCTTGCCGGGCTTCCCCCTGCCCCCTTCGCGGAGCTTGATTGGGGTTTCCTGCGCGGGCTGGGCCCGAGCCCGCGCCTGGTGCTCGAGACCGAGCGGGGCACGGTGACGCTCGAGCTGTTCCCGGACGAGGCGCCGCTCACGGTACAAACGGTCGCGCGTCTCGCGCGCGAGGGCCGTTACGACGGCGTACCGTTCCACCGGGTGCTCCCCAACTTCATGGCACAGGGGGGGGACGTGGTGCGGGGTGACGGTCTGGGCCAGCCGGGCTTCAGGATTCCGAGCGAGCTCACCCATCACCGCTACGTGCGGGGCACGGCCGGCATGGCGCGCACGGACAAGGATACGGAGAACGCTCAGTTCTTCATCACGCAGTCGATCCAGCCCCATCTCGACGGGTCGTACACGGCGTTCGGCCGCGTCGTGGAGGGACTGGACGTAGTGGACGCGATCCTGGAGAACGACCGGGTCGTGCGCGCTCGGATCGAGGTCAGCTCCGAGGCCCCGCCGTCAGAAGGGTAGGATCGGCGGATAGATACGTGGATAGATCCGGCCGATAGACCCGGCCGATAGACCCGGCCGATAGACCCGCGCGACGCCTACGCTCGCCGCGACCCTAGCTTGTCGGTCGCTGCCCTGACCCGTCCCGATCCAGGAACGGACGCAGCAGCCCGGCGACGGCGGCGCCCGGATCGGCGGCCCCCATCACCGCGCTGATTACCGCTACGCCCGCGGCGCGGGTGTCCGCGACCTCGCGGGCACGAGCGGGCGTGATTCCACCGATCGCCACAACGGGCACAGCCACAGCACCCGACACGCGGTCCAGGCGCTCCAGGCCGATCACATCGCCGGCGTCGGCCTTGGATCCCGTGGCATACACCGCTCCGCAGCCGAGATAGTCGGCGCCTTCCGCGGCGGCCCGGGTTGCGTCGACGGGATCGTCCGTCGAATACCCGACGATGAACCCTGGCGGCACGGCCGGCCGCACGGCGCCGACGGGCAGGTCGTCCGGTCCCAGATGCACCCCGTCGGCGCCGGCGGCCAGGGCGACGTCGAGGCGATCGTTCACGATCAGGAGGGCACCGAACTCGTCCGTGACACGGCGTAGCCCGCGAGCCTCGTCCAGGAGCGCGGCGGCGCCCGCCTTCTTGTCGCGCAGTTGGATCGTGGGTGCGCCCGCGTCCAGGGCGGCCCGCACCACGTCCGCCACGGTCCGGGGTGCGGCCAGGGCACGATCGGTGATCACGATCAGCCGCAGGCGTTCGGCGAGGGCGGCGCGCCGCGCGCCCACCGGATCAGCCCCCGGGCGCCGGCGACGGGGCCGGAGCGTCCAGAGCGGGGCGCGGAAGCATCCCCGCTCCGAGCGAGTCCCACGCGCGGCGCGCGCGGGCCTTGGCCCGGTTGTGCTCGACCAGCGTGCGCGTGAAGACGTGAGAGCCGTCAGGACGGGCCACGAAGTAAAGGAAGTCGATCTCCGCCGGCGTGAGCACGGCATCGAGCGCCGCCTCGCCGGGCGCGCCGATCGGCCCGGGTGGGAGACCCGCGTGCGCGTACGTGTTGTAGGGATTATCTGCGACCGAGTCGATGGCGGCGAACAGGAGCCGCTCGCGGGGACCGCCGAGCGCGTACAGCACGGTAGGGTCGGCCTGCAGTGGATACCGTCGTCGTAGGCGGTTCAGGTAGACGGCGGCGATGGTCGGCATCTCCTCGACCCGCCGAGCCTCGGCCTGGACGATCGAGGCGAGCGTCACCGCTTCCTGCTCCGACAGTCCGACTCCCTCGAGGCGTGCGCGCCGCGCGTCCGTCCAATAGGCGTGGTAGCGCTCCGTCATCGTACGCACCACCACGTCCAGCGCGCTGCCGGGCGTGAAGCGATACGTGTCCGGGAACAGATACCCCTCGAGGCCGGGGCCGGGCACACGCCACCTGATGTGGAGCGAGTCTTCGCTCAGCCGCGCCTGCACGGTTTCTTCCGTGAGGCCGCTCGCGCGAGCGATGCGCGGGATCATCTGCGTGAGGCGCCACCCCTCCGGGATCGTCATCGGGAGCGACATGACGCGTCCCTGGCTCAATGCGTCGACGACGACCGCCCACCGCTCTCCGCGCGCGAGACGGTAGAGTCCGGACTTGATGTCTCGATCCGCTCGTCGAACCCGGACGTACGCGCGGAAGAGCCCGGGGTGATCGACGATGCCCCTGGCCACGAGCGTGTCGGTCACTTCGCGCAGGGAAGCGCCCCGCGGCACCGTCAGTTGAACCGGCTCGCCCCCGGGGCCACTGCATCCGACGAGCAACACGGCCGAGATGAGGGCGGCGGCTCGGGTCACTCCGACCCTCCGCCAGTTCGCCGGTCCAACCAGCTCTGGAGGATGAGCGCCGCAGCTGCCCGGTCGACTCGATCTCTGCGCTCGCGCTTGCGCTTGGGAAGCCCCGATTCCCGCACCGCTCGTTCGGCTCGTACCGACGAGAAGCGCTCGTCCACGAACTCGACCGGGACGCCCAGGCGTCGCGCCAGCTCTCCTCCCGCGGCCCTCACACGGCGCGTCCACTCGGTCTCCTCCCCATCAAGGGCGAGCGGCACGCCCACGATCAACCCGGTCACCTGGTGGACGCGTGCGACCTCCTCGAGCGCCTTCAGCGGGAGGCGACGGCCGGGGCGGCGCTCGATGGTCTCGAGGGGCGAGGCGAGCGTGCCGGTAGAATCGCTCAGGGCGACTCCCGTTCTGCGCTCGCCGAAGTCGATGCCCATGATCCGGCCCGACACCAGCGCCTCGACTCGCGTCAGAGGGACGCCAGAGCGGATTCGAGCGAGCGGCCGTCCACTAGCTGCCCGTACAGGTCGTGCACGGTCGCGGCGGATCCGAACGCGAACGTGCAGCGGTCGTCGCCGCGGGTACGGCAGGTCACCTCGAGCACCGCGACCGGTCCGTCGGCCACGCCGCTGAGGAGTCCCGACAGCATCCCCGAGGAGAACGTGCAGGAGGGCTGCTCCTCACCCCGACCCCCCACCGCCTCGGCCCAGTCCGGGCTGGCGAGCAGCCCGACCCCCGGGTGCGCGGCCTGATGGGAGAGCGTTCCCCAGCCGCGCCGCCCCAGAACGCCCCTCAGACGTTCCCAGAAGCCTTCCTCGTCCATCCCCCCGAGCTCGCGGATCGGTCCCTTGCGCAGGCCGTCCCAGAGCGCTTTCCCGGCTTCGAAGCCGGCGGCGTGCAGCGCGTGGATCGCGGCCAGCGGTCCTGCCTCGCGCTGGAGCTCCCGTCGGAGCGTGGACAAGCCGATTACGGGGATCGCGACGTCGCGGTCCCCGGCATGCCCTTCGCTGCGACCTCCCTCGTGCTCGGCCGAGTCCATTGTCTCCATCCCCACTCCAAGAGGGGACGGTCACCCCCCGGAACGTCCAGCGGTCACCGTCGTACGATGAGCCGCACCCGGAGCCCTTCCGGGGCGGCCGCACCAATATAACGGGCGTGACGGGGCGAGCCACGCTGCCCTCCGCCCCCGAGGAGCCTCCGTGCGCTTCACACTCCTTGCACCCTGCGTTCTCCTGGCGACCCTCGTGAGTTGGGGCGCGGTTCGCCCCGCGGCGGCGCAGGAGGGTTCGCCGGCCGGGCCGGTGCCGCCCCGCCTGCTCGACGCCCGACGCGCCCGGCTGATCGATGCGCTGGAGGGGAAGCTGGCCCTGATCGGGGCCGATCGCCTCAAGGATGTCGAAGGCGACTATCCGCAGGACTCCGACTTCCGGCAGGACGCGAACTTCTTCTACCTGACTGGACTGGAGGAGCCCCAGGGATGGCTCGTGGTGAATGCGGGTCGTCCGGGGGCCGTGGCGCTCTACCTGGTGCCTCGCAACCCGGCGACCGAGACCTGGACCGGCCGGCGGTTGGGTCCGGGCCCCGAGGCTCGCCGCCTCTCCGGCATCGAGGACGTCCGCGACGTGTCCGAGCTGGGCGACGACCTCCGTGGATGGCTGAGCTTGGGCGACCAGGCCGTCCTGTCGCTCGGCGACCAGCGCGATCGGTCCTCCGTGGACCGGTGGCTCTCCGGGATCGCGGTCCAACCGGCGGGTCCACTGCTCGCACGTCTTCGCCTGATCAAGGACGAGGACGAGCTTCGCCGACTCCGTCGTGCGATCGCGATCACCGTCGAGGCGCAGCGAGAGGCGTGGCGCGTCGCCGAGCCCGGGATGCACGAGTACGAGATCGAGGCCGCACTGGAGTACGTCTTCCATGTCGAGGGGGCGGAGCGGGTGGGCTTTCCGTCGATCGTCGGCTCGGGGCCGAACACGACGACCCTGCACTACGACAAGAACCGGCGTAGAACGGAAGCCGGCGACCTCCTGCTCATCGACGTAGGTGCCGAGTTCGGCTATTACACCGCCGACGTCACACGCACCGTGCCGGTGAATGGGACCTTCACACCCCGCCAGCGTGCCCTATACGAACTCGTTCTCGGCGCGCAGGAGGCGGGGCTGGCAGCCGTTCGGCCCGGGAACACCATGAGGGATGCGTATCGGGCGGCGGTCGCATACCTGGACGTGAACTCCGGCGACCTGTGCGGCAGCCGGCGCTGCTCCACCTACTTCAACCACGGGCTCTCCCACTGGCTCGGGATGGACGTGCACGATGTGGGCGATACACGAACGAGATTCGAGCCGGGCATGGTGCTCACCGTCGAGCCAGGCATCTATCTCACCGATGAGGGGTTGGGAATCCGGATCGAGGACGACGTGCTCGTGACGGCGACCGGTCACGAGCTTCTCACGGCCGCGTTGCCTCGGAGGCCAGACGAAATCGAAGCCGTCATGCGGGAGGAGCCTCGCCGGGTCCGACCCCGGTGAACCCGGTTCTTCTGCGACGACGAGACAGGAGCCATACCATGGAATACGATGACGACGGGCACGTGCTGAACTTCGTCTCCGGTCTGGTCCTGGGGGCGATCATCGGTGCCGGCCTCGCACTATTGATGGCCCCCGATGCTGGGCGCAGGACGCGGCGTCGGCTGCGGAAGAGGGCGACCAACCTGGGCGGCGAGGCGGGCGAGCGGTGGGACGAGCTCGCGGACGACGTCAAAGACAAGGTCGGGCAGGCCGTCAAGGGCACGCGGAAGCGCTTCTCCTGAACCGAGCCGCGGGGGCGGCAGGTGGCGGGCCTGAGGGGAGCATGATCCCGGCCCGTCTGATCGAGAGGAAGCGGGATGGGGGCGTCCTCGACCTGGAGGAGATCGATCGCTTTTTCCGGGCCTATCTGAGCGGGGAAGTCACGGACTATCAGGTGTCCGCCTTCCTGATGGCGGTCCACTTCCGCGGGCTCACGCCGGGCGAGCTCGATGCGCTGCTCGACGTGATGATCCGATCCGGCGCGTCGCTGGATCTCTCGGCGTTGCCCGGTCCCAAGGTCGACAAGCACTCGACGGGTGGGATCGGGGACAAGGTTTCGCTCGCGCTCGCTCCGCTGGCGGCGGAGTTGGGCCTCGTGGTGCCCATGATGGCGGGGCGGGGGTTGGGGCACACCGGAGGTACGCTCGACAAGCTCGAGGCGATCCCCGGTTTCCGCACGAACCTCTCGCTCGAGCGGACGGTCCAGGTCCTGGAGGAAGTGGGCTGCGCGGTGACCGGACAAACGTCCGAGATCGCGCCGCTCGACCGCCGCCTCTACGACCTGCGCAACGCCACCGGCACGGTTCCCTCCCTTCCGCTGATTGCGTCCAGCATCATGAGCAAGAAGCTCGCGGAGGGGATCGCTGGGCTCCTCCTCGACGTCAAGGTGGGGGACGGGGCATTCCTGCCGGGAGAGGAGCGGGCGCTGGAGCTGGCCCGCACGATGGTGGCCCTCGGCGAGGCCCGGGGGGTGCGCACCGTCGCCCTGCTCACGGCCATGGACCGACCGCTGGGGCGCGCGATCGGCAACGCGCTCGAGACCCGCGAAGCGCTCGACTGCCTCAGGGGCGGGGGTCCGGCCGATCTGCGTGAGCTCACCGTGAGTCAGGCGGCCGAGATGGCGGTGCTCGGCGAGGTCGTGCCCGACCTGGCCACAGCGCGCGATGCCGCCCTGCGCGCGCTCGACGGCCACGGCGCGCTGGCGCGGTTCGCGCGGCTCGTGAGTGCCCAGGGGGGCGACGCGGGGGTCGTGGAGGATCCCGACCGGCTTCCCGGCGCGCCGGTCATCGTGGAGTGCTCGGCCGACCGCTCCGGCGTGGTTACCGGCGTAGCTCCGAGGCCTCTCGGGTGGATGGTGGTCGAGTTGGGCGGGGGGCGGCGCGCCTTGGGCGATCGCGTGGATCCCCGGGTCGGTTTCGTGCTGCGGGTCGCGGTGGGTGACCCGGTCGCCGCGGGGCAGGTGCTGGGAGAGGTGCACGCGGGCGACCCCACTGGAGCCGCACGCGGATGCGCGGCCCTCCGGAAGGCCGTGACCATCGGTGACGGGCCGGCGCGCGTGCGGCCTCTCGTCTCGCACCGCGTGGGCAGCGGGGGCGTGCAGCGGCTCTGAGGGGATCCCTGGCGAGCGAGTGGAGTGCAGGCTACTCCGGTATGGTGAACGTCCCGAACGCGATACCCTCTTCATGCAACGCGCTGGCCAGATCTTCGGCGCGCGCGGGGAGTGTACGCAGCGCGATGCCACACTTGGCGCGCGCCTCGGGTGGTGCGGGTACCACGTCGACCGGGATGCTGCGCTCGCGCGCGGTGTCTTCCGCCCAGAGTGCCAGGTGCGTGGTCTCGAAGGTGAAGAGCAGCCCTTCGGCCGCTTCCGTCACGGGAGCCGCTGTGCCCGAACCGGAGCGTCCCCGCGGAATCCTAACCTGGGCAGACGGAAGATCCCTCTGCCGGTGTCGTCGCAGACCTCGGTAGGCTCGGTGCCGGGGATGAAGTGCTCGGTGTACTCCTCCCCTCGGCACCACTCGCTCCACAGCTTGCCGCTCCTGAAGTCCACCTGCCGCGTGGTGAGCCCGGGTGAGTAGGGCCAGGGCGCGGGGATGTCGAGCGCGGCGCCGGGATAGGGAGACAGGGTCGAGTCCCCTTCCATATCGAGGAACATCGAGTCGGCTCCCGCCGCCAGGAACGTCGAGTCCGCTTCCGCCGCGAGGAGTATCGAGTCGAGCTCGGTCCCGGGGGCGATCGAGTCCACGCCAGGTTCCCCAAGGAGGACCGTGTCTGCCGTGGGCTCCGCAGGAAACGAGCTCGCCAGCGACCCGATGGGGATGTTGATGCTGTCCCCGTAGTAGACAGTGCGCATGAAGCGGCCCCAAGTGGGCGCCGCGAAACCGCCTCCGGTCGCGCGCGGAGTGATCGTCTGTGGGCGATCGAAGCCGAACCACACCGTCGCGAGTAGGTTCGGCGTGAAACCGGTGAACCAGACGTCGGTGGATTCGTTGGTCGTGCCGGTCTTGCCCGCGGCGGGGACCTCGTACGGAAGGTCGCCCCCGTTCGGTCTCGGGCGATGCATGTTCGCGCCGGTGCCCCGGTTCGCCGCGTCCTGGAGCAGGTCCACCATCATCCGTGCGACCAGGCTGTCGAGCACCTGGGTGCGCTCGGGCTGGTGCTCCCAGAGCAGCTCGCCCTCCGCGCTCTCCACCCGAACGATCGGGAACGGCCGCACGCGCGTCCCCAGCGTGGCGAAGCCGGAGTAAGCTTCCGCCACGTTCAGCGGAATCACCTCGACCGCACCGATCGTCGTGGAGGGGAAGCGCTCGACCTCGGTGGCGATCCCCATTCGCCGAGCGACCTGCGCCACGGTCTCGATACCCACCTCCTCCCATCCCAGCTTGATCGCGACCATGTTGACCGATCGGCGCAGCGCGTAACGCAAGGTCATCGGTCCCTCGAAGGTCTCGTCGAAGTTCTGTGGGCGCCACTCTTCGCCACTCACCTGCGGATAGACCACCGGGCCGTCGAGCACCACGTGGGAAGCGGGAAGCCCGCTCTGGATCGCCGCCGTGAAGACGAAGGGCTTGAACGAGGACCCTGCTTGCCGTCGCGCGAGCCGGACGCGATCGAACTTCGACTGCTGATAATTCCGACCGCCGATCAGCGCTCGTACCGCCCCGGTGTTGGGGTCGAGCGCGACGAACGAACCCTGCAGATGGGGAGTCTCTCCGGGGAAGGTCTTGACGGTGTCGAACTCGGCGTACTTCGGATGCTCGAACGTCGGCAGCGCTTCGATCCGGTTCCAGCCGTGCTCCATCGCTTCCTGCGCGGCCTTCTGCATGGCGACGTCGAGGGTGGTGGTGACCCGGAGCCCCCCGCGGTACACCTCCTGACCAAAGCGGGAGTCGAGGATCTGCCGCACCCATTCCTCGAAGTACGGGGCGATGCCGCGGTTGGTCGTGGCCAGCTGCTCCTCGGTCGGGAGCGGCTCCGCCCTCCATCGTTCGGCCTCCTCGTACGTCAGGTAGCCCTGCTCCGCCATCCGGGACAGCACCAGGTCACGCCTGGGCAGCGCGTTCTCAGGTCTCCGGAAGGGATCGTAGGTTCCCGGCACGTTCAGTACCGCGGCGAGGAGTGCTGACTCGGCCGGGTTCATCTCTGCGGCGTCCTTACCTAGAAAGGCACGGGCACCGGACTGGATCCCGTACGCTCGTCCGAGATAGACCACGTTGAGGTACGCTTCGAGGATCTGTTCCTTGGTATAGGACCGCTCGAGCTCGAACGTCACCTGAAGCTCCCGAAGCTTCCGAGTGAGTCCACCGCCGAACAAACGGCGCTCGAAGCCGATCTGTTCGATGAACATGTTGCGGGCGAGCTGCTGCGTGATCGTGCTCCCACCGCCCCGGTACTGGAAGGTCAGCACTCCCAGCAGCGCGCGGCCGATGCCGATGGGATCGAAGCCCGCGTGCCGGTAGAAGCGCTTGTCCTCGATCGCGATGACCGCTTCGGTTACGTGCGGAGGGAGAGCGGCGATCGAAACAGGGGTTCGTCGCTCGATGCCGAGCTCACCGATCAGCAGTCCGTCATGGCTGTAGAGCTTCGACGTTTGCTGCGGCTCCCAGGTTCGGATCTGGGCGACCGAAGGACAGGTAGAGCACAGGTTCCGCCACGAGCCCCATGCGGTGCCGACGCCGAGGCAGAGGAGGAACACGCCGGCCAGAAGGCTGACGCGGGGGTGCCAGTAGGGGCGCAACCACTGCGGCGGAAAGGCATGCCAACCTGCCCCGAGGCTCGCGGCTAGAGCCCGGAACCGGGAGGGCGACCCGACTTTGGGACGACGTCTGGCCATGGCCGGGAGCGGCTCCAAATGTCACGGAATGCCTGTCGGACGAAAACGCCCAAAGGTATTGCAGCATCTACACTACCGGGCGGTTCGGGGTCCCGGGAATGGTCCCCGCTTCCGTCTTGACCTAACCGAGGAGACGACGGTACGTGTTTAGCATACCTTTCGGGCGGCCGGCGCCTCCGGCCGGCCACAAGGTGCCGGGCTGAACCGGAGGAGGTTCGAGGCCCGTTCGTCCGTGCGGGTCCCTCGAGATGCCGGCCTGCCCCCCGAAGAGCTCTGGAGGAGGCCTTGATGCGGCGTGGGTTCACCGTCTTGCTCGTGCTGGCCATGGCGGCCGTGGGCCGATCGGGTGCCCATGCACAGGAAGCGGTCACCGTCACGGGAGCGGTCACCGACGAGACGGGCCAGCCCCTCATCTCGGCCACGGTGCTCATCCACGCGATGGACCTGGGCACGCTCACCGACGAGCAGGGTCGATACAGGCTGGTCGTACCAGGGGGCGCAGCCCTGATCGGCCAGGCGGTCGAGGTGACGGCGTCGCTGATCGGTCGGGCCACCCGGTCGCGCACGATCAGGCTCCAGGCCGCACCCCTGGCCCTCGACTTCACCCTCGATGCGGACCCACTCGCGCTCGAGGGCATCGTCGTAACTGCGCTGGGAATCCAGCGGCAGGCGCGCGCTGTAGGCGTGGCGACGCAGACCGTCATGGGAGACGACCTCGTCCGCTCCGAGACGAACCTGGTCAACGCGCTCTCCGGCAAGGCGGCCGGAGTCCACATCACGGGTACCGGTCCCCAGGGCGGCTCGTCGCGCATCGTGGTGCGAGGGGAGAACTCGATCAGCGGCGCCAACCAGCCGTTGTTCGTCGTGGACGGGATTCCAGTCGACAACAGCGCCGGCTACCGGGTGGGCGTGCTCACCGACTCCGGTGGATTGGACTTCGGCAACGCCGTCCAGGATATCCACTCCGCCGGGATCGCGTCGATCACCGTCCTGAAGGGTCCCAACGCGGCGGCGCTGTACGGATCGAGGGCATCCAATGGCGCCGTCATCATCGAGACCAAGCGGGGCACCGATGCGAGGGGCGGGAGCGAGATCGTCGTCAGCCAGACCGTCACCTTCGAGGACGAGCTTCGCCTTCCACGGTACCAGAACAAGTACGGTCAAGGCCTCTCGGGTCAATTCTCCTACTTCGACGGAAACGACAACGGCGTATTCGATGGGCAGGATCAAAGCTGGGGTCCGCCTCTCGACGTCGGTCTGATGATCCCGCAGTGGGACGGTCCGCTCGATCCGACGACCGGCGATTTCGTGCCGACCCCCTGGGTCTCCCATCCGGACAACGTCGATCAGTTCTTCGAAGTCGGAACGACCACGTCCACCGACGTATCCGTCGCGGGCTTCAGCGACCGCGCGCATGGGCGGGGCGCGCTCAACCGGACCGACCTCGACGGGATGGTGCCCGGGATGAGCCTGGAGCGGACGACCTTGTCGTTCGCCGGTGGCGTCCGCGCGAACGACCGTCTGGGGATCGCCAGCTCCGTCCAGTACGTGAGGTCGAAGGGGGAGAACCGTCCTGGCGTCGGCTTCGGTGAGGACAACCCGATGTATCAGTTCATATGGTTCGGTCGACAGGTCGACATGACCGAGCTGAGTCGCCGCTATGACCAGGTGCGGCCGGACGGAGACCCGATGGCCGGGCTACCCTACAGCTGGAACACATCCTTCCACCCGAACCCGTATTTCCTCCAGCTCGCCAACACGAACACGGACAAGCGCGACCGGCTCATCGGCCAAATATCCGCCACCTACCAGCTGGGCTCCTGGCTCAACGCGACGGTCCGTACCGCTACCGACTGGTATCAGGACGATCGCATGAAGCGGTACGCGCGCAACCCGCAAGTCAACTTCACGGGGCACTTCACGACGAACCCGCTGACGGCGGGCTTCGAGCACCTCACTGCCAACGGCGGTTTCGGGAAGTGGGAGATCGGCTTCCAGGAGACCAACACGGACTTCCTGCTGAACGCCAACCCGGCGCTCGATCTTCCGCTTTCCGCAAGCTTCGCCTTCGGCGGCAACCGAAGGGATGTCGAGCGGGACGTGGACTACACGTGGGTCGGAGAGCTCGCGTCCCCGGGGACGTTCGATGTCTCGAACGCCGCCGCGACTCCCGAACGGAACACGATCCTCAGCCGGCGTCGGGTCAACAGCCTGTACGGGCTGGGGGAGCTCGGCTACAACGACTACCTGTTCCTGACCGTGACAGGCCGGAACGATTGGTCCTCGACGCTTCCTGAGGAGAGCCGATCCTATTTCTATCCTTCGGTCAGCGGCAGCTACATCTTCACCGATGCGTTGCCGGGGCTCCGCATTGCAGGGCTCGAGTATGGGAAGCTGCGGGCCAGCTGGGCTCGCGTCGGAAACGACACCGACCCGTACTCCCTTCGCAACACGTTCGTGGCGGACGAGATCTGGGACGGTCTGCCGAGCTTCTCGCTTCCTTCCCACCTCGCCAACGCCGATCTGCGCCCCGAGATCACCGAGTCGTTCGAGGTCGGCACCGAGCTCGCCCTGCTGGGGAACCGTCTGGGTCTCGATCTGACCTACTATAGGGAGGAAACGCGCGATCAGATCATGCCCGTACAGCTCTCGAGGGCGACCGGCTACCAGGGCCCGGATCGTCAACGCCGGAACGGTGCGGAACCGGGGCTGGGAGGCGGTGGTGCGCGCGATCCCGGTGCAGACGAGCCGCTTCCGCTGGGAGGCGACCCTCAACTGGTCCAAGAACGACAGCGAGGTGGTGGAGCTCGCCGAGGGGGTCGAGGGTCTCGAGTTGAGCCTGCGCAACGTTTGGGGGACCTCCCTCTTCGCACGAAAAGGCGAGCCCCTCGGTCAACTTGTCGGCGCCGCGTATCGGCGGGACCCCCAGGGCAACATCGTGGTCCACTCGGGCCTCGGCGTCCCGCTTTGGACGAACACTCCCCAGGTGATCGGCAACGCCAACCCCGATTGGCGTGCCAGCCTCTCGAACGAGTTCACCATGGGTAGGCTTCGGCTTCGGTTCCTGCTCGACGGTCGGCAGGGAGGTGAGCTCTTCTCGGTCACCAGCATCTTCGGGCGGAACTCGGGCGTCTTGGAGGAGACGCTCGCGGGGCGTTGCACGCCGGCCGGTAACGTGCCTCAAGGTGGGGAGCCCCCGCCTGGCTATCCGGTCTGTACGCGCGAAACCGGGATCGTCTTCGACGGTGTGAACGCCGTGGCCGGCGATGGCGGCACCACCTACGTGCCCAACGAGACGGTCGTCGATGCCCAGACCCTGTGGTCTTTCGCGTTTCTCGTGCCCGAGGCGCACATCGAGGACGCGAGCTACCTGAAGCTGCGCGAGGTCGCTCTCTCATACGACCTTCCGGAATCGGTCACCGGGCGATTCCGCGTGGATGGAGCCACGCTCTCCCTGATCGGGCGCAACCTCCACCTCTGGGCCAAGACCAAGCACATCGATCCGGAGACGTCGGCGGAGTCGAGCAACGTACAGGGGTTCGAGTACGGGCAGATTCCGAGCGCGCGAAGCGTTGGCCTCACCCTCACGATCAGGCCCTGAGGGGAGGACGTACGATGACATCTTCGTCGATCGTATGGGTGGCCCATGCTTTGGCGCTGATCCTCGCCTCGACCGCGTGCGAGCGTGGGCTGACCGAGGTGAACGCGAACCCCAATCAGCCCGAGGTCGTACCGGTCGAGAACGTGTTGCTGAGCGGGATCTGGGATGTCCTGTCGAGCGGCGGCAGCCGGGGCTCGCACGGACACTGGACCCAGATGCACCACGCCGAGAATTGGGTCCAGCACGTTGCCCAGCCGATCTTCAACGAAGAGGACAAGTACACGCCGCGCACGGGAATCCCGACCGCGATCTGGGACGAGATGTACTTCGCGCTCGCGGATCTCGACTACGTGAAGGAAATCGCGACCCAGAGCGGCAGCGACAACCTCTGGGCGGTCGCCGAGATCATGACCGCATACGGATTCATGGTGCTCACCGACTACTTCGGGGACATCCCGTATGAGGACGCCTTGGGTCTCGCTGACGGAGCCGCGTTTCCACGCTATACCCCGCAGGCGGAGATCTATCCTGACCTGATCGCGCGCCTGGCCGCTGCGTCCGCGCGCATCGAGTCCGCCGGCAGTGTGAGCTTCGGGGCGTTCGATCCGGTCTATCACGGAGGCATGGCGGGATGGGAGCGCTTCGGCAACTCGCTGCGGCTACGCCTGGCGATGCGCATGTCGGGGACCGACCAGAGCGATCAGGCAGCGCAGGCTTTTCGTGCTGCCTGGGAAGCCGACGTCTTCGGTGGAGTGGACGACCGATCCGACATCGAGTGGCTGGGCATCCCGCCAGCTCAGAATCCCCTGTATGAGGAGATCGTTCTGGGCGGCCGTTCGGGCGACTTCCGTCTGAGCGAGTCGCTGGTGGATCGCATGCTTGCACTCGACGACCCGCGCCTGCCCGTCTATGCGGAGCCGGCTGCGGACGGGGAGTTCCGCGGGCTCCGCAACGGGCTCGAGCCCTCGTCGTACCAGTTCGAGGGGCGGACCGGAGGCTCCGCAGACTTCTCCACGATCGGCGCGTACTTCCTCGACCGGACCACTCCTTCCGTGCTCATGTCGTACGCCGAGCTGCTTTTCCTCGGGGCAGAGGCGGCCGAGCGCGGGTGGATCGCGGCGGATCCCGGGTCCCTGTACGAGGCCGGTGTCGGGGCTTCGATGGAGCAGTTCGGGGTATCCCAGGCCGCTGCCGACGCGTATCTGGCGCGGCCCGACGTCGCATACGGGGGACTGGAGGACGTTTGGCTGCAGAAGTGGTTCGCTCTCTACCTCGGCGGCCCGGAGGCGTTCGCCGAGATGCGCAGGGTGGGTTGGATGGACCTCGAACCCGCGGAGAATTCGACCCTCGGCGACGAGTTCCCCGCGCGGCTGTATTATCCCCCCGGGGAGGCTCTGTACAATCCTGAACACTACCCGGGGGACGTCCCGCTGACTTCGCCATTGTGGTGGATGAGGTGAGCCCGCAGCCTCTTTGTCTGCGGGCCCGACTGCGGTTGACGGCGTGGTGGATCGCGCTTCTGACCCTTGTGATGGTCAGCCCGATCCAGGCCCAGCAGGCGGGTGTCGTGACCGGCACCGTCCGGGACGCCACCACCCTGGAACCGCTGAGCGGTGTCCAGGTGACGATCGTCGGGGGCGGGATCGGTGCATTGAGCGATACACAGGGCGGCTTCCTCCTCGATGGTGTCCCGGAGGGCTCGGTCGAGGTGCGGCTCGAGCGGTTGGGGTACGAGACCTCTGTCCAATCGGTCACGGTCACCGCGGGCCAGACTGTTTCGATCGATTTCGCGCTCTCGGTTTCGGTGCTGTCGCTCGATGAGATGATCATCACGGTCACCGGCCTGCAACGCCGGCGCGAGATCGGGAACGCCACGACCACCATCGATGTGGAGGAGGAGGTCCGGAGGGGGATCCCGGAAGGTATCCTCGGGCTGCTCCAGGGCCGCGTGTCGGGAGTGCAGGTGCTCCAGAGCTCCGGGTCGGTGGGCGCGACGCCCTCGATCACGATCCGGGGAAGCAGCTCGATACTCCTCGACGACACTCCCATCATCTACGTGGACGGCACGAGGGTGTCGAACGATCTCGCGTCGGGGCCGGACGTTGGCGGCCAGACGACGAGCCGGCTCAGCGACCTCAATCTCGACGATATAGAGTCGATCGAGATCGTGAACGGCCCATCCGCCGCAACGCTTTATGGAACGGAGGCCGCTGCCGGGGTCATCCGGATCACCACCAAGAAGGGACGGACCGGCACGAGCGAGTGGACGCTCAATTCCGAGTTGGGCGCCAACTGGGATGCGACCGACTGGCCTCTGAGCGTCTGGAACCCGCGCTCGTTCTTCGGCGAGGTGCTTGACATTGCCGCGGTCGTTGGAGGCGTGCCGCCCGGGCAGGTCTTCGTGGAGGTTCCGGACACGCTGTACACCCTCAGTCTGCTGGAGGGTGGTGCTGGAACGACTTTCGGGACGCCCTGGCGTACAGGTCTCGAGCGGTCGCACGGCGTCTCGGTCCGTGGGGGAGCGGGGAACGTCACCTACTTCCTCTCAGGCGAGCTCAGCGACCGCCTGGGCAATCTCTCCAACAACGACGTGACGAAGCGCACGCTCCGGGCGAACGTCAATCTGACTCCGGGAGCGGACGTCAACGTGCAGGTAGCCACGGGGTTTGCCAGCAGTAGGGCGTCCCTTCCCAACAACGACAACAGCAATTTCGGCTTCATCGGCGTGGGGCTCCTTGGATTCCCTTGGGCCACTCCGATGCAGCGGACCGATCCTGTGAGCGGCGCCGAGACCGAGACCTGTCCAGAAGCCCTGGAGCTTCAGCGAGCGGCGCTCGGCGCGGGTGCCCCGATCCCACTGAGTCAGTTCGCAGGAGCGTGCGCGGAGAACCCGTTCTTCGAGGGGCGGACATTCGACGACGTCGCTACTCTTGAGAACGATCAGAAAGTAGAACGGTTCACGGGCAGTGTGAGCGTGGACTACCGGCCGTTCTCGTTTCTTCAAGCGCGAGGGACAATCGGGTATGACCAGTTTTCCGACCACACGGGCCAACTGGTCCCGGTGGATCCGACTCTGCCGTTCAACGATCTGTCGCAGGGCTTCCGTAGCACTTCGAGTGCGCTCGTGCGGGGTGTGACCGTTGACGTTGGCGCGAATGCCGCACTGGACCTGACCGAGAGCGTTCGCTCCACCACGTCCGTGGGTGGGCAGCTCTTCGGCCAGAAGATCGAATCCACGTCGTCGCTGGGCCGCTCACTTCCCCCTGGCATCAACACAGTTTCGAACGCGGTGCGCACGGAGGGATTCGAATCGATCCTCGAAAGCCGGACGATGGGACTGTACGTTCAGGAGCAGATCGCGTATCAAGACCGACTCTTCCTCACGCCTGCCATCAGGGTCGATCAGAGCAGCACGTTCGGGGACGATCGCACGCGAGAGACCTATCCCCGCCTGATGGGATCGTGGGTGGTGAGCGAGGAGAGCTGGTTCGCGGGGGTTCCTCTGCTGAGCTCCCTGCGTCTGCGTGGCGCCTGGGGTCAATCCGGTAAACAGCCGGCGCCGTTCGCTGCGCTCCAGTTGCTGGGCACACGGGCGGTCACGTTCAATGGCCTCGACGTATCGGGCGTCGTTCTGGTGGGCGCGGGGAACGCCGACCTCAAACCCGAGCGAGGCGAGGAGATCGAGCTCGGGTTCGATGCGACGGCCTGGAATGGCAGGGTGGGCCTGGATTTCACGTGGTTCAGACAGGTGACTCGGGACGCGTTGATCGAGCGACCGATCTCTCCGTCCACCGGGTATGCGCTCGGGCAGGTCGAGAACCTGGGGGAGCTCCGAAACAGCGGACTCGAGTTCACCCTGAATGCGGTCGCATGGGATGCACCCGGTGTGCGCCTGGACTGGCGGCTCAATCTCGCCAGCTTGAATAGCGAGATCACCCGACTCGACGAGCCGATCATTTTCGGCCTGCAGGGGAACAGCCAGCGGTATCAACAGGGCCACCCGATCGCGTCCTATTTCAGCCACACGTACTCGATTCAAAACGACCAGGTGGTCGCTTCCGATTCCGCGGTCTACGTGGGTAAGCCCACTCCTAGCCTGGCAGGCTCGCTGATCACGACCCTCTCGCTCTTCGACTGGCTCCAGCTCAACGCGGTGCTTGGGTTCGCAGCGGGCCATCAGCAGTTCAACGGAACCGAACAGTTCCGGTGCGGTTTCCTGGGGGGCGGAACCTACGGAGGGATCTGCCCCGAGATCTACGCGGTGGACGGCGACGGTCAGCGTACGAACGAGGCCCGGATCAAGGCGGCGGCGGCGCGGGACTTCGCGTTTTCCCCCTGGATCGAGGACGCCGACTTCGCGCGCCTGCGGAGTTTGTCGGCGCGGATTGAGATCCCGGCCAGCGTGCTGCGCATCTTGAGGGCCGACCGTGGCAGCTTCACAGTGGTGGGCGAGAACCTCGCGCTATTCACCGGCTATTCCGGGCTGGACCCGGAAGTGAACTACGTGGGGGGCGGTCAGCGCCGACGGGCCGAGTTCCTCACCCTTCCACTGGCACGGCGTGTGCTCAGCCGTGTCACGCTCACGTTCTGACCGGGACTCGATGAAGGGAGACACCCACCGCAGGTTGGTTTCCAACTCGGCTCTGCTGCTCGTGGCAGTGCTGGCGGCGTGCGATAGTCTGCTCGACGTGGACACCTCAGGAATCCTCACACCGGATGATCTCGACGCTGCAGGCGCCGCGTCGGTCACCCCCATGATTTTCGGGGTGATCGGGAACTACCATGAGGCGGCCGACGACGTCGCGAGGTACGCGTCGCTGATCACCGACGAGATGATTTCGGCCAGCTCGTTCGGCTCGCGGCAGCAGGTCGATGCGCGCCTGATCCAGCCGAGCAACTCGATTCTCACGGGTGCGATGTACACGCCGCTCCATCAGGCACGCCATCTGGCGGACACGACCGAGCTCGTGCTCCGTGAACGCCTTCAGGACCCGACGTACGCGTCCGTGGTCCCGAACATATTAAGTGGGATCGCCCTCAGTAAGCTCTACGGGGGCTACTCCAGGGTGTGGCTTGCGGAGCTGTACTGCTGGAGCGTCCTCACCGGGGTATACCCGGAGTCTGCTCCGCTGCTGCCCGACGCCCGCATGCGTCAGGCTCTTGGAATCCTGCGGGAGGCCGAGCTGCAGGCGACGGTGGCAGGGCTCCAGCTGGCGCGGCTGGCGGCGCTGGTCGGTCAGGCGCGTGCCCACCTCTGGCTCCGGGAGTACGACGAGGCGGCGGCCCTAGTGGAAGGAGTGCCGCGGGCATTCCGCTACGTCTCAGAGTATTCGCACAACTCGGCTGCGCAGTACAACGAGGTCTACGCGAGCACGTGGGGGGACGCCGACGCGATTGGATGGACGGTGGGGAGCGGGGAGGCGTTCAACCGGGGCAACGAGCGCTGGGAGCACTTCGACCGATTTGTGGCTCTCAACCTGATCGTACCACGTCCCTTCGGGTTTGTCGCCGAGAATCCGACCATCCCGGTCATGCTCCAGATGTTGTACCAGCGTCAGGACAGCGAGATCTTGATGGCGTCGGGCATCGAGGCGATGCTGATTCGCGCCGAGACGGCGGTGCGGACCGGCCAGACCGCGCTGGCGGAGGAGCTGCTCAACGACCTCCGGTCCGACTTCAGCCTTCGCATGCAGCTGTTCTCCAGGGTCGAGCTGCCGCGAGCTGGCGATCAACTGATGCCGCTCACGTTGACGGGAGACGCCGCGACCGACCTGATGGCGGTGGCCGGCGAGCGGGCGCGCGAGCTGTGGCTGACCGGAGACCGGCTCACCACCTCTCGTCGCTTCCGGATGGACGAGCCAGGGATCGACCTCTTTCCGCCGGTCAAGGATCTGATCGGAGGCGGCGACGACACTGCCTTCCCGATGGTCCAGCGTGAGGTCGATTCGAACCCCAACCTCACTCCGTCGATGGCCTGCCCGGCCGGCCAGGCGCTCGGCTCGTGGCGTTGACGCGCGCAGCGCGGAAGCGCGGTCACCGCGATGGCCGCGCGCCGTCGCGGTGAGCCTCGTCGCCCCCACGCGCGACGAGGCAGACGTCGCCCCAGAGCGGCCGGTCCCCGTGGCCCTTGCCCTGGGCTCCAATCTCGGCGATCGCACGGCGCACTTGCGCGCCGGTGTCGTCGCGTTGCGCAGTGTGGTTCAGGTCGAAGCGGTCAGTTCGGTATACGCGACGGAACCGGTCGGACCCGAGCAGCCCGAGTATCTGAACGCGGCCGTAGTCGGCACGACTCTCCTGGCGCCGCGCGCGCTGCTCCGTTTCGTGCTTTCCGCCGAGGCGGCGTCGGGCCGGCGACGCTCTCTGCCGAAGGGTCCCCGCACGCTCGACATCGACCTCTTGCTCTACGGCAGTCGGACGGTGCGGGCGCCCGATCTGGTCGTGCCGCATCCCCGCTGGCGCATGCGAGGTTTCGTGCTGGCTCCGCTCGGGGAGATCGCGCCCGACTGGCTCGACCCCGAGACCGGCCTCGCGGTGAGCGTGTTGGCGGCCGGGGCGGAACGGAAGGCAGGTCGTCCGCGCAGGATCGCCGGGCCTGACGCCATCGACTCCGGGCCGGAGGGCGCGTGTTGAGCCTCGTGTTTGCGGGTCTTGCCGCGCTCTCGCTCGGCTGTGCCCAGCAGGTGAGCGATACCCTGGTCGTGAGCGACGACCCCGAGTTGCGTCGGCTTGCCGCCGAGCTGCTTCCCGACCTGGCGGCTCGCTCGGGGCTGGTCCTGAAGGGGCCGATCACGATGGCCCGTCGCTCACGTCCGGAGCTGGTGCGTTATCTCGAGGCGAAGCTGGACGAGGAATTGCCCCCGGCCGAAGCCACCGCCATGAGCGAGAGCTACCGGCTGCTCGGGCTCGTTCCGGCCGGGTTGGACCTGAGGCGCCTGCTCCTCGCCGTCTACAGTGAGCAGGTCGCGGGATTCTACGATCCGGACTCCACGGCCCTGTTCGTCATGGACGATCAGCCCGAGGAGGCCGTCCGGACCGTGTTGATCCACGAGTTGGTGCACGCGGTTCAGGACCAGGCGGTCGACCTGGACAGTCTGACCTCGCGCGAACGCGGCAACGACCGGCAGACCGCGGCGCAGGCCGCCATCGAAGGACACGCGACCCTGGTCATGCTCGAGTATCTGACAGCAGAGCTTCGGGGAGGCCCGGTCGACTTGAGCGAGATCCCGGACTTCGCCGCGGAGATCCGGCCTGCGCTCGAGGGGATGCGCGCGCAGTATCCCGCTCTCTCGGAGGCTCCAAGGGTGATCCAGGAGACACTCCTGTTTCCATATCTCGAGGGCACCGCCTTCGTGCAGAGACTGTGGCACGAAAGGGACGGCAGACCCTCGCCGCTGGGCGAGTTCCTCCCGCAGTCGACCGAGCAGGTGGCGGGCACTCGGTCGCCGGACCCGGGCGGGCGTGACGTGCCGCTGGAGCTCTTGATCGAGACCGAGCTCACAGGCCGCTACTCGAACACGTTGGGGGCGATGGAGACGTCCGTGTTGATCGAAGAGCTGGTCGGCGCGGCCAATCCGGGCTCGGCGGCCGGCTGGGGCGGAGACCGATATGTCCTGGTCGACACGCCCGACGGATCTGCCCTCGCGTGGTGGACCGTGTGGGATGACGCGGGCTCACGCAACCGATTCATCGAGATGCTTCGCCCCGCGCTTGGGAGATTTCCCCTGCCCGCTCGCCTTTTCGCGCGCGAGGTCGAGGGTCGCCCGGCCGCGCTCCTGGAGGTGGGTGATCCAGGTGCGGTCTCGGCGCGACTGGTCGCGGCAGGTCAACGGTGACGGCGCGTCCAGCGGAGGCCACCATGCGTTCGGACACCGTGCAGGTGCGCGCGGGTGAGGGGCGTCTCGACTATCCGGTCCTGATCGGGCCGGACCTGCTGGACCATCTGCCCAGGCTGCTCGTGGAGCACGCGCCCGCGCATCGGTACGCGCTCATCGCGGACACGATCGTTGCGGACCTGTACGGACGGCGGGTGCACGATGCCTTGGTGCGGGCCGGGCTCGCCTGCGACCTGTTCAGCTTTCCCGCGGGGGAGGTCAGCAAGAACCGCGCGACCTGGTCGGAACTGACCGACGCGATGCTGCGCGCAGAAATCGGTCGCGACGGTGCGGTGCTGGCCTTGGGCGGTGGCGTGACGGGGGATCTGGCCGGGTTCGTCGCCGCCACCTATCTGCGCGGTATCCCGGTCGTGCAGCTGCCCACAAGTCTGGTGGCGATGGTGGACTCCGCGGTCGGGGGCAAGACGGGGGTGGACACATCAGCCGGCAAGAACCTGGTCGGCGCGTTTCATCCGCCCCGAATGGTGGTGGCCGATACCACGACCGTGAGCACACTCGCCCGTTTGGAACGCGCGCAGGGTCTGGTCGAGGCCGTCAAGCACGGTGCCATCATGGACGCCGACTACCTGGAGCGGATCGCGAGGGAGCTGCCCGCTCTTCTGGAGGGACAGCCAGGCCCCATCGCAACCGCGGTGCTTCGTTCGGTCGAGATCAAGGCGCAGGTCGTGAGCGAGGACGAGCGCGAATCCGGGCTGCGCGAGATTCTCAACTTCGGGCATACACTCGGTCATGCGCTCGAGGCTGCCGCATCGTATCGGCTTCCGCACGGCACCGCGGTCGCTGCCGGGATGGTGCTCGAGGCGCGCGTGGGGGAAGCGATAGGTGTGACCGCAGAGGGCACCGCCAATCGGCTGGTGGAGATCGTGGCGCAGCTCGACGTTCCGATCTCGCCGCCGGGTCCAGCCGACGCCGAAGCCGTGCGGTCCTTCGTTCGCTCCGACAAGAAGGGTCGGCGCGGACGCGCGCGCTACGTGCTCCTGGAAGGGCTCGGCAGCGTCGCGCGGGCGGAGTCCTGGAGCCGCGAGGTGCCCGACGAGGTCGTGGGTGACGTGCTCCGTCACTGGTCCGACGAGGGGTGAGGGCCGGCGCGTGGCAGCGACCCGTAATTACAGGCGTGACAATCAGTTACGAACACAGTTCGATGGGTTTGACCCTCACCCCGAGGCCGTCTATGTTGCCAAACTTTTCTCAGCGGTCCGCAAGCAGGAAACCATGCCTCTGACCGAGCGCGTAGACGGCTTCAGCGTCGCATCACTGCTCGGGATCCGATCCACTACGGATCCGCAGGGGACCTTTCTCCTGTCCCGCGGTCAAGCCATCACGTACGGAGAAGTGGACCGCAAGGCCGAGGCGCTGGCGGCCGCTCTCCACAACCTAGGGATCGAGCCAGGCGACCGCGTTGCTCTGGTCCTACCGGCGTGCCCCGAGTTCGTGATCGCGATGTTCGGCGCGGCCAAGCTCGGCGCCACCATCGTTCCCCTGAACCCCAGGCTGACCACGCCGGAGCTCCAGTACATGCTCCGGCACTCCGGGGCCGCGTGCGCGATAACGATCGAGGAGCACCACGGCGTCGACTACCTCGAGCTGTTCGAAGACCTGCTCGTACAGCTTCCGGAGCTACAGTATCTCGTCACCGTCGGGGAAGCCGAGCTCTGGTACGACGATCGCATCTTCCAGTTCGAGGACCTGATATCTGCGGGCACGGGACGCGACTACCCCGCACCCGAGCTGAACCCGGCCGAAGGTCTTTCCGCGATCGTGTACACCTCGGGGACCACCGGTAAACCGAAGGGGGTGGCGCTCACCCACACGAACGTGGTTAGCACGGCGGCGGCCACCGTGAAGGTGATCGGACTCGGGAACGAGGATCGCGTGATCGGCGTCACCGCGCTTTTCCACATCTTCGGAATCGGTCCAGGTCTGCTGGGGGTGCTGCTCGCGAGCGCGGCCATCGTCCTGCAGGACGAGTTCGACGCCGCTGTCACGCTGGACCTGATCGAGCGGCATCGGGTCACGGTGCAGCTCGGCATTCCGCAGCTGTTCGAGACCGAGCTATACGAGTTGACCAAGCGACCGCGCGACCTCTCGAGCCTCCGCCTAGGGGTCGCCGCGGGAGCGCCCGTGAGCCACGAATTGGTTCGTGACGTACAGCAAAGCCTCTGCCCGCAG
The DNA here is from genome assembly GCA_965237965.1 of Longimicrobiales bacterium. Taxonomy (GTDB): domain Bacteria; phylum Gemmatimonadota; class Gemmatimonadetes; order Longimicrobiales; family Gaopeijiaceae; genus UBA2988. The sequence goes on along the minus strand of CBDEGT010000003.1, from coordinate 496,997 downwards.
CTGCTGGCTGCCTATTCGCTCACCGAGACGTCGGCCACCGTTTCCATCACCAGCGCCGGCGATCCGGGAGAAAAGCGACGCTTCACCCTGGGTCGGCCTCTCACGGGCACCTTCGTGCGCGTGCTCGAGACCGACGGCACCGAGCTTCCCTTGGAGAGCGTGGGTGAGCTCGCCGTGCGCGGCCCGGGTGTGATGAAGGGGTACTACCGGCAGCCGGTCGAGACCGCGGGCTGCTTCGATGATCAGGGATACTTCCTGACCGGCGACCTGGGGATTGTGGACGAGGAGGGGTATGTCCACTTGGTAGGACGCCGCAAGGAGGTTATCGTCCGCTCTGGCTTCAACGTGTATCCGCGGGAACTCGAGGATCGGCTTCGCGCCCATCCTGCAGTTCGCGAAGCGGCGGTGGTGGGCGTCTCCGATCCGGTGTTCGGAGAGGCCATCTGCGCCTGCATCGTCCCCATCGAGGGGGCGATCGTGACCGGGCAGGAGATCAAGGACTGGTGCCGGGCGACTCTGGCCGACTACAAGGTCGCGGACCTGGTTCGTTTCCTCGACGGGTTCCCGATGACGGGCACGGGAAAGATTCGGCGTGTCGAGCTCGCCCGCATGATCCAGGTGGAGCAGCGCACACGACGCGCCTGACGGTTCGCACTCTCGCGGCCAGGCCGACCCTTCCGACACTCGCGTGTAGCGGGGGCCAGGGTGGGGTACCGCGGCGAGGAGTGTGAACCTCGCGGAGGCCGCCGGACGGTTCCGGAGGCCTGACTCGGAGGCAATGCGAGCCTCCCTGTCGTCGGGAGGCTTCCCCGACCTCCGCCACGGTTCCGGCCGTGGCCCCGGGGTGGGGAGGTCTCGTGGCACGATTTCATAACGCTGCGAGGCGAACACACAGTCATGAGCATCTATCCCACCAAGGTGCCCCACCAGGGCGCCAGGGAGCCCATTTCAGCGGCTCCCAACGCCGCTCTCCTCATCGACTTCGACAACGTCACGATGGGGATGCGGAGTGATCTTTCGAAGGAGCTCAAGAACCTCCTTAACTCCGACATCATCAAGGGCAAGGTCACGGTCCAGCGTGCGTACGCCGACTGGCGCCGATACCCGCAGTACATCGTGCCCCTGTCGGAGGCCTCGATCGATCTGATCTTTGCCCCCGCGTACGGGAGCAACAAGAAGAACGCGACCGACATCCGCATGGCGATCGACGGAATCGAGCTCGTCTTCATCCGACCTGAGATCGGTGTCTTCATCCTGCTCACCGGAGACAGCGACTTCTCGAGCCTCGTGCTGAAACTCAAGGAGTATGGGAAGTACGTGATCGGGGTCGGAATCCAGGAGTCGAGCTCGGACATCCTCGTTCAGAACTGCGACGAGTACTACAGCTACACCAGCCTGTCCGGGCTCCGGAAGACGACCGACTCGGATCGTCAGCCGATCGATCCATGGGTGTTGGTCGAGCGGGCGGTAGAGCACATGGCGACGAAGGACGACGTGATGCGCTCCGACCGGCTGAAGCAGGTGATGGTGGAGCTGGACCCTGGCTTCGACGAGGGCGAGTACGGATTCAGCAAGTTCAGCCGCTTCCTTTCTGAGGCCTCGTCGAAGGGCCTGCTCCACATTCGCAAGCTGGAGAACGGTCAGCACGAGGTGGCGCCCTCGGAGAAACGAGACGCTGCTCGTGAGCGTGTCGAGGAGCCGCGGCCTCCCCGCGAAGAGCGGGGGCGGGGTGATCGCACGAACGAGCTAGCTTCCGAACGCGCCGCCGCGCCACGCTCACGCGGACGAGGGGCCGGGAGTCGGAACGAGGCTCGACTGCGCCGGGAGCGGGTGGGAGACGACACACCCGTTGCCGACGGTCCGCCGCTCCGGGCCGCCTACGATCTGCTCACTCGTGCGATAGAGCGCATGCTGGCCGATGGCCGGGAGGCCGTACGCGACTCGGACGTAAAGCGGAAAATGCTCGAGCTGGACCGGGACTTCGACGAGTCCCGGCTCGGATTCAGCAAGTTCAGCCGTTTCCTCCGCCAGGCTCACGATCACCAGGTGATCGAGCTCCATAAGCTCGACGGCGGAAGCCACGAGGTGACGCTCGCTCGAGGTGGGCCGGCCGGACGTCCGGAGGAACCCGAGGGTCCCCCAGCGCGATCGAGGGAGCATGTTCCGCAGGCTACAGCGAAGTACGAGGTGCTTCGGCCGAGAGACGTTGCACTGCAGTCGCCGACGATCACGCAGCACCCGAAAGAGTCGGCGCTTGCCGCGCTGGGTCGTCGCTTTGGACTCCTACCGCCACGCCCCTCCCAGTCGCCGGCAGGTCCGCCTCCAGTGAGCCCGCCCTTCGCGCCGGTGCCCGCGCCGGAGCGTCCCGAGCCTGCCCCGCCGGCGGCTTCCACGTCCCGCTCTCCCTCGCCGTCCACGCCCGTGGCCCCGGGGTCGGTGCCGGTCGAAAGGGAGCGCGCCCTTCCATCCGTGGATCCGGCGAGTCTCGGTCTGCCCACGGATTCCGACGCGCAGGTCCGGTACCTGACGAACAGCTACAAGGGAGTAGGGAAGAAGACGGCTGAGAAGCTGGTCGAGGGGCTGGGGGAGGACCTCTTCACTGTCCTCCAGGAAGATCCGGAACGCGTGCAGAACTTGATCCCGTCGGCGCGCGCAGAAAACGTGCTCGAGCAATGGAAGGTCGACCTCGATCGGCGCCGGTCGAGGATTGAGGTCGACCCCGCCGTAGCGCAGGGAACGCGCCGGGCGGACCCCGACCCGAAGGCATCCGGGGACCGCACGGGTCGAGCACGAGAGGAGCGCGGGCGGGGAAGGGAGGGTCGGCAGAGGGACGGAGCGCGCGATCGGCGCCCGCGCGGCGGTCGCGGCGGGCCGCGGGAGAAGCGGGAGGAAGGCCGGTTGATGGATGCCGGAAAGGGAGGGGAGGTTCGCGAGCAACGTCCGGCCATCCCCGAAGCCGTGGTAGACTCGACGCAGGCTTCCAGTCCACCCAAGGGGTCCGCCGAACGGACGGTGCCCTTCCCGAAACAGCAGGGACAGCCGCAACAGCCGCAACAGTCGGAGCAGCCGAGACAGCAGCCGAGCGAACCTCCCGAGTCGGTTGGGCCGGGACAGCGGCCGAGCGACCCTCCCGAGTCGGTTGGGGATGGGGGGCGCGAGGATCCCAGTTCGGGAAACGCGCTCATCACCGACCTCGAGGGCCTCGAGCGCTCGCGCCTGCACACCCGCACCAGCCGAGGCCGACGGCGCTGACCGAGCGTCGTTCCGAAGAGGCCCCCCTCCCCCCCTCCTTCTTCGGGCGCCCGGTCGAGGTCGTCGCGCGTGAGCTCCTCGGAGCGCGCCTCGTCTCGACGGTGGAGGGTGTGCTCACTGCCGGCGTGATCGTCGAGACGGAGGCGTATCACGGATCCGATGATCCGGCCTCGCATGCAGCGACCCGGGCCGGCCGCACCGCCCGCAACGCGGCCATGTTCGGTCTACCGGGGCGAGCCTATGTGTACCGAATCTACGGAATGCACTGGTGTGTGAACGTGGTCACTGGGGCGGAGGGGGATCCGCAGGCCGTGCTCCTCCGCGCCCTCGATCCGCTGGTCGGCCAGGAGGCGATGCAGCGACGCCGGGGGCGCGCGGAGGGGCTCGCGTCCGGCCCCGGACGACTCTGTCAGGCGCTCGGCATCACGGGCGAGCTCTACGGTCACGATCTCGCCCGGCCGCCGCTCGAGGTGAGAGCGGGCCTGTCCGTTCCGGACGACCGTGTGGGCGTCTCCGGGCGCATCGGGGTGCGCGCCGCCGCCGATTGGCCCCGTCGCTTCTTCGTGCGCGACAATCCCGCGGTCTCCCGCTGATCGCGCTTTCCGCACCCGCGTGGGTCCGGTAGTCTCAGCGACTCAAGGCCGACCCCAACCCGCAGACGGAGCGAACGTGCGAAGCAGCCCCCCACAGGCGGGTGAGCGGCTGCCCCGCAGCCTGGGCTTGTGGAGTGCGGCCGCCGTGCTGGTGGGTTCGACCATCGGCAGCGGGATCTTTCGGGTGCCAAGCGCGGTCGCCGGCGACGTGGGGACCGTCGGCGCGTTCGCTCTCCTTTGGGTGGTCGGCGCGCTGGTCGCGCTGTTCGGCGCGCTCACCCTGGCCGAGCTGGCCGTCTTGTTCCCCCGCTCGGGGGGGATCTACGTATTCCTGCGGGAGGCGTACGGTCCCCTCCCGGCGTTCCTCTTCGGCTGGACCGAGTTGCTCGTGATTCGGCCGTCGGCGCTGGGCGCCATCGCGGTGCTGTTCGCCGAGTACTTTTCCGAGTTCGTACCGATCGGAGATGGGGGGGTCCGGGTTGTGGCGGCCTTGGCCATCGTCGTGCTGGCAACCGCGAACATCCGCTCGCTCAGCTGGGGAGCCGCCGTCCAGAACGCGTCCACCGCCGCCAAAGTCGTCGCGCTCGTCGGCCTGGCGCTGCTGGCGTTCGCGCTGGGGGATCCTGCGGAGGGCGCATTCGCGCAACCGATCCGACTTTCGCCGACTTCCTGGAGTGGCTTCGGGATCGCCCTGGTGGCTGTGCTGTGGGCGTACGACGGCTGGGCGGATCTCACGTTTCTGGGGGGCGAGGTGCGCGATCCTGCGCGTGTCCTACCTCGCGCTTTGCTGGGCGGAACCGGAGCGATCGTCGTCATCTATCTGATCGTGAACGCCGCGTATCTGTACGTCCTCGACCTGCCGGACATGGTCGAGCGCCCGCTGGTGGCCGCCGACGCGGCTCGCAGCGTGTTCGGCGACCTCGGCGCCGCGCTGGTCGCTGCAATGGTGATGGTGTCGGCCTTCGGAGCCCTGAACGGGGCAACCATGACCGGGCCGCGCATCTTCTTCGCGATGGCCGACGACGGTCTGTTCTTCCGTCCGATCTCGGCGGTACATCGGACCTACCACACTCCATGGGCAGCGATCGCGCTGGCGGCCGCGCTCGGCATCGCGTACCTGTCGGTGCGGACGTTCGAGCAGCTGGCGGATTCGTTCATCCTGGGGATCTGGCCGTTTTACGCACTCGCGGTCGGCGCGGTATTCAAACTACGCAGGGAGCGTCCCGATCTACCGCGACCGTACCGAACCGCCGGCTATCCCTGGGTTCCGATCGTCTTTCTCCTGGCTTCGCTTGCGATACTGCTGAACGCCCTGATCGAGCAGCCCGCTTCGACCGCGCTGGGATTCGGGATCATCCTTCTGGGCATACCGGTCTTCCACGGGTGGCGCGCCGTGCGGAGGGCAGAGGACGGGCTCGAATGACCAGCATCTCCGTAGGGACCGTGTTGCGGCAGCCCAAGATGCTGGCGCTGCTGTTGCTGGGATTCTCCTCGGGCATGCCCCTCTTCCTGACCAGCCGCACGCTGCAAGCGTGGATGACGGTCGAGGGCGTGGACCTATCCGCGATTGGCCTCTTCAGCCTGGTCGCGCTCCCTTACTCGCTGAAAGTGTTCTGGTCGCCCCTGGTCGATCGATACGTCCCGCCTCTTTTGGGACGGCGTCGCGGCTGGCTGCTGCTGACCCAGATCGGCTTGCTGATCTCGATCGCGGCCATGGCGTTCCACGACCCCCGGCTCGGACTCCAGCTGCTCGCGATAAACGCGATCTTGATCGCCGTGCTGAGCGCCACTCAGGACGTGGTTTTCGACGCCTACAAGGTGGACGTGAGCGACACCGATGGGGAAACCGGTCTCGCCGCGGCGGTGGGGGTTTTCGGCTACAGGATCGCTCTCCTGGTGACCGGCGCGCTTGCGTTCGTGATGGCCGATTACATGTCCTGGCCGACCGTCTATCTCTTGATGGCGTTGTTCATGGCGGTCGGGCTGGGGACCACCCTGCTCGCGCCGGAGCCGCGCAATCCTGCCGCCCCTCCTGCGTCGCTGGCAGACGCGGTCCGTCTACCGTTCCGAGACTTCTTCGCACGCTCGGGCGCTGCGCGTGCGGTGCTGATCCTTGCCTTCGTGATCACGTTCCGGTACGGCGACGGGCTGGCCCAAAACATGGTCACGCCGTTCCTGCTCCAGATCGGGTACACGTCGACCGACATCGGAGCCGTCCAGGGTGGGCTGGGGCTGAGCGCCACTATCGTGGGCGTGCTGATGGGCGGCGCTGTGGTGGTGAGGCTCGGGATCGGCTGGTCCCTGTTGGTGCTCGGGCTGATCCAGGCTGTCAGCAACCTGGCCTACTACGGGCTGGCCCTTGTCCCGGATCGCTACTCGTTCATGGTGGGTGCGATCGTCGTCGAGAATCTGGCGCAGGGGCTCGGCACCGCAGCGTTCGTGGCATTCCTGATGAGCCTGTGCACGCATGCCTTCTCGGCCACGCAGTACGCACTCCTTTCCAGCCTCTACGCCGTGAGCCGTGACGTGATGGTGGCTCCGGCGGGTCGCGTGGCCGAGCTGACGGGGTGGCCCACGTTCTTCCTGATCACGCTTGCCGCCGCCGTGCCCGGGATGATCCTGCTCCTGGTGTTGCGGCCGTGGCGGGACCGGACGGGGATCGTTGTGGCTCCGCTGGCCCGCGACTGATCGACCCTTCAGGAACCAGGCGGATTGTCCTCGGCGCCCGACTCGGGCTTGATCAGCCCGTAGACGTAGACAGCCTCGCGGCCGGTGTTGGTGGCCATCCGCCCGAGCACGAAGTCCGGACCGATCTGGTAGATCTCGAGCAGGGACGGGGTCCGCACTTGACCAAGGTAGCGACCCGTCGAATCGAAAACGGTCCAGGCGTAGCCCGAACCGATGTCGAACCATTGGTAATTCCGCACCCAGACGTTGTCCTGATCATCCACCAGGATCCGGTCGTACGCCGGGAACGTATCGGCGAAAACGGAAGCTTGCAGCGTCGAGTCGATCGCCGCCATCTGCCCGCTCATCTCGCGGCTTGCCGCCGAGGTGTACGTCGAGATGTCGCTCTGTGTCACCATGACCGCGGGCCGGTCGAGCCGGAAGACGCGGATCGTGCCGCCTTCGCGGCCCATCTCCCTGATCTCGAAGCGCTCCGCGGTTCCGTACCAGACGGTCGAGTCCGCGATCGCGTGCTGGGCCGACGGGCCGAAGATCCAGGCGCCCCGGTCCGCGAACAGCAGCGCCTGATCCTCGAAGTCGCCGTACGGCTCGAGCAGTTGACCATCGCGGGCGTACCTGAACAGCCGGATACTCCGGCGCCCGGTCCCGGTGGCCTCGGGGTCGTCCGGGAGGTTGGCCCGGAAGAGAAGCGTGCCGTCGTCGAACCGCCCCGTCGGGCGCGGATCTCCCGCCAATCCGTCACCGGGATCGGCCAGTTGGGACCTGCGCGCGAGCCCACCGTCGGGACCGAACACCGAGAGCGAGCGGTCGCCCCCGATCACCAGGACAGAGTCGCCCGGCAGCTCGTGCACCTGAATCGGAGCGATGGGGTCGTCGTCGATCGTGGGCATCGACAGGGTAGTGACCAGCATCCCGGTGTCGTCGAAGATGCGTACGTCTCCGAGCCCGGTGTTGGCGACTACGATCCGCCCGTCGGGAAGCCGCCGGGCGTGGCGTACCCGGAAGAGCTGCTGGTCAGGGTCCCCGAGCCGGTTGCCGAGCTGCAGACGTGGCGTCGCGCTGAGCTCCCATATTCCCGTCCGTCGCCAGGCCGGCTGGTCGAAGGCACTCTCCACGATCCGTATCCCGGCGCTGTCCGAGGTGACCATGGCTTCGCGGGATTCTCCGGCTCCGCAGGCGGTGACCAGTACCAGCAGGGTAAGCGTGGAGAACTTCATGCCCAATGTCTTCATACATGACCTCGTAACAGAGCGTACGCGTGCGGGGCGCGGCTGACGCACGCAACGTAGCCGCCGAGCCGCTCGTCAGCTCGGCTCCGATGTCGTTACCCGGGTTCCCGTCCTTACGGTCCGGGATCCAGTTGCATATCGGGAGGGTACGCGGCTCGCTACGGGAACCCTCCCGAGCTTCGCAGAGGAGTGCACGACGTTGAACGTAATCGTCTGCATAAAGCGCGTGCCCGACACCGAGGCGCGCATCCGTGTTGCGGCCGACGGGGCCGGAGCCGGCACGAGTATCGACCCCACCGGCGTCAAGTTCATCGTCAGCCCCTACGACGAATTCGCAGTGGAGGCCGGGCTACGGCTGAAGGAGGCGGGGGTCGCCGACGAGGTTGCCGTGGTCACGCTCGGCGACCCGGCTGCGGCCGAACAGCTTCGCTCGGTGCTCGCGATGGGGGCAGATCGCGCGCTGTTGCTTGAGGGGGAGGCGGGCTCGGATGGATTGGCGACCGCGCGCGCGCTGAGCGCGGAGCTGGCGGGGGCGGATGCTGGGCTCGTCCTGTTCGGGGTGAAGGCGGTGGACGACGACCAGCAACAGATCGGACCCATGGTCGCTACCCTGCTCGATCGGCCGTGCGTAACCGCCGTTTCCGAGTTCAACGTGGAGGGCGCGCGAGTGGTCTGTCACCGGGAGGTGGAGGGAGGCGTCGAGCTGGTTGACGTACCACTCCCCGCCGTGCTCACGATCACCAAGGGCCCGTACGAGCCGCGCTACGCCTCGCTGAAGGGGATCATGGCAGCCAAGAAGAAGCCGCTCGATATGAAGCCTGTCACGATGCCTCCGGTGCGGCTCGAGGTGACACGGATGGAAAGGCCGCCCGAGCGGCCCGAGGGACGAATCGTCGGATCGGGTCCGGACGCGGTGCCCGAGCTGGTCCGGCTGCTGCGTGAAGAAGCCAAGGTCCTCTAGCAAGTCGTAGACGAGGTAGCGGCATGACACACGTGCTGGCAGTGGTCGAGCAGAAGGACGGCGCATTGCGCGGTGTGTCCCGCGAGGTCGTCACTGCTGCGGCGGATCTGGCGCTCGCGCTGACCGGCGACGTGCACGCCATCGTACTCGGCCTACCCGGAATGGCCGGAGCGGTCGGCGACCTGGCGAGATTCGGTGCGACGCGGGTGCGTGTCGGCGAGCACGAGGAGCTCGGCCGCTACGTCCCCGAGCTCCACACGGGTGTGATCGCCGGTGCGGTGCGGGAGCACGGATACGGGGCAGTGCTCTTCGCCGCCACTGCGCAGGGCAAGGACCTCGCACCTCACGTCGCTGCCCTGCTGGACCTCCCGCTCGCGACCGAGGCGACCGCCCTCGCGGTCGAGGATGGAGCTCCGGTAGTCGTGCGGCCCGTGTACGCTGGGAAGGCCTTTGCGCGCGTTCGCTCCAGCGTCACTCCCCTGCTGGCCTCGATCCGCCCCAACACGTTCCATCCGAGGGAGCGGCCCGTCGAGGGGGTGGTCGAGTCGTTTTCACCGACGGTCGGTGAGGCGCACACACGGTTCCGCGAGTTCCGCGCAGCGGGAGGGAGCGTCGACGTGGGCGAAGCCACCGTCGTGGTGTCGGGCGGACGTGGCATGCGTGACCCGGCACAGTGGGCCGTGCTCGACGACCTGCGCGACGCGATCGGCCCCGGCTGTGCGCTGGGGGCATCGCGCGCGGTGGTGGACGCTGGCTGGCGCCCCCACGGGGAGCAGGTGGGGCAGACCGGGAAGACGGTGTCGCCCAAGCTCTACTTCGCCATCGGTATCTCGGGCGCTGTTCAGCACCTCGCCGGCATGCGGACGTCCGGCACGATCGTGGCGGTCAACAAGGATCCCGAAGCGCCCATCTTCAAGGTCGCCGACTACGGGATCGTCGGTGACCTCTTCGAAGTCGTCCCGCGGCTCGCGGAGGGCATCCGCGCCATGCGGAGCAGTTGATCGCCCTGGCCGGCTGCTAAGGTCGACCACCCAGCAGAGGCACCGGATCGCGCTCCTGCCCCCAGCGCCAAAGCTCGAAGTGGAGGTGGGGGGCGGTAGCATCCCCGGTGGACCCACTGAGTCCCACCACGGTCCGGGCTGCGATCCCATCCCCTGCCCGGACGCGGATTTCCGAGAGGTGCGCGTAGAGCGTGAGCACCTCGCCTCCGTGCTCGACCCAGACCACGCTGCCGTAGCCTCCCTCCGTTCCCGCGAAGAGCACTCGCCCGGGAGCCATGGCGCGCACCTCGGTGCCCGTGGGCACCGCGATGTCGACTCCGCGGTGCACCTCCGGCAGGATGCCCCTCCAGCGCAGCCCGAACGGGGACGTCATCGGTCCGGCCACCGGCCAGCGCGGAATGGCGCAGCCACCGACGAGCAGAAGCGAGAGCAGCACGGTGAAGAGGGCCGTGCGGGGCCTCATCCGGGATCAGCGCGCCGAAGCCGGGTGGCCGAGCGGGAGCCGGAGCAGCATCACGGACACCGTCTCGCCCGCCTCCACGATTTCTGTTCCTCTCGGCACGACGGCGAGCCCGTCGGCGGCCGCCAAGCCGCCCACCAGTCCTGATCCCTGCGGACCGGTCGGGGTCGCGATCAGCTCGCCGCTGCCCTCTCGGAGGGCCACTCGCAAGAAGTGAGTCAGCTCGGCGCCGCCTCGCATCTGCGCCCCCGCGCGCGCCGCCAGCCTTAGGGCCTCTACGCACCGGTGCCCGGCCAGCGTGAGCAGCGCGGGCTGAACGAAGAGATGGAACGTGACGAACGCCGAAGCAGGGTTGCCTGGAAGCCCCAGCACCGGTAGGCGCGAGCCGTCCTGACGCGGAAGCGTGCCCGCGGAGAAGGGGCTGCCCGGCCGGATCCGCACCCGCCAGAAACCAAGGTCGAAGTCCATCGCGGCGAGGACGTCGTGAACGAGGTCCGTGCGCCCCATCGACGCCCCGCCTACGGTCACCAGCAGATCCAGGTCGTCCGCCCGCGCCTGCTCCAGTCGTGCGCGGATTTCGTCCGTCCGGTCGCGGACCGGGCCGAGCGCGATGCCGTGGGCTCCGACCTCGGCCGCGGCGGCCAGCAGCAGCGGGCCGTTGCTGTCGGGAATGCCGCGGCCCTTCCCCACGTCATCGAAGGTTTCGGGTCCGCGCAGCTCGTCGCCGCTGGTCAGTACTCCCACCCGTGGCTGGCGGTGCACGGACAGGGTCGCGCGCCCAGCGGCTGCAGCGAGCGCCACCGCCCCGGCGGTCACGCGCTCGCCGGCCGCGAGGAGACGGTCCCCGACCTGCATGTCCTGTCCACCTGCCCGAACGTTGCGGCCCCGGTCTCGGTCCGAGCGGATCGCAACCCATCCGGTTCGAGCTTCTCCATCGGTGTCCTCCACCCGCACAACGGAGTCGGCCCCGCTGGGAAGTGGTCCTCCGGTCATGATGCGTACGGCCTCGTCGGGCCCGAGCACGCCTTCCCAGCGGACGCCCGCGCGCGCTTCCCCCATCACCCTGAGTTCGAGGGGAGCCTGCGGCGTCGTACCTGCCACGTCCGCCCCACGGACCGCGTAGCCGTCCATCGCGCTGTTGTCCCATGGAGGGAGCGTCGCCGGCGCAACGACCTCCTCGGCGAGGGCACGCCCGAGGGTCCCCGAGAGCGACACCGCTTCGGAGGGGAGGGGTGTGAACAGGGCGAGCACTCGAGCCCGCGCCTCTTCGTAAGGGAGCCAGTCTGCGTCGGGTTTCCCGGGCCGGCTCATGCGGAGAAGGCGGGTGGCTCCGGTCGGCCTACGGCCGAGCCGAGACCGGCTCCTGCGTGGGCGTGGATGGTCCGCGGGCCGGCCGGATCAGAAGCGATACCCGACGCCGAGGGAGAAGGCGGATGCGCTCGTCCACTCCGACTCTCCAACGTTGCCGAAGCCGCGCTCGGGATCCCGGAACCCGTCGGGGGCCTTGAGGCGCCAGAGATGGAGCATCGCGTCCATGCGTACGACGTACCGATCGCTCAGGAACCAACGCAGGCCCCCGCCCAAGGGAGCCACGAATGTGGTCCCGAGCTTGAATCGGTCCCGCGCGTCGAGCCCCTCCTCTAGCGGGTGCTTGGCCGAGAGGTCCCACGCAAGACCCGCCCCGACTGCGACGAACGGGCTGAGCCCGTGCCACGTGCGTGGGCCGGTGAGGCTGAGCCTGAGCAGGAGGTCAAGGGCCAGGAGAGTGGCGTCCGTCTCCCCGATCACCCGGTCTCCTTCGGCTCGGCGGGGATCGACGATGTTTCGGGTGGTGGGGACCCAGTTCGCCATCCCCTCGACCGAAATCGGGCCGCCGAAGTCGAACCCCAACCGGATCCCGGTGAGCGGGCCCGGGCTCGGACCGTACCCGAAGCGTCCAGTTTTGGGGGCTATCCAGCCCGCCAACGCCCCGAGCTCTCGGTCGGTCTCGATAAATCGGTACGGGGACGGAATGGTTTGACTGGCCAGCGTCCGCGGGGCAGCGATCAAGGCGATCACTGCGACAACTAGCGTGTACACGCGCATGGGCTCGAAGCTACCGTTGGGTGTGCTCCCCGCGCGTTGACGCTCCCATCGGCCACGATCACATTTCTGACTGAGGTTGCGTCCGGCTCCGCGCGGGCGTGTCTTCAAACCCTTACGCCGTCGTTTCGTTTCAGCGTGCCCCCTGGTGGCCATGCGACCACGCGATCGCCAAGCGATCCTCTTCCCAGTCGTCCTGCTCGCCCTGCCCGCCTCTGCGCTCACACAGACCGCCGAGGTGCGAGCGCGCGAGAATCTTCGTGCGAGCCCGGGCGGTGAGTTGGTGGCGGTGCTCGAGCCGGGGACGCCACTGCAGGTGATGGGCTCGCGCGATCGCTGGCTGGAGGTGGGGGTCGAGGCCTGGGTCTGGACGAGGTCGCTTCAGGTCGTGGACCGTGATGGATACGACCTCGTGGTGTCGGCCGACGAGGGCGAGAACATCCGGACCCGGCCCTCCGGCCAGATCCTGGGACATCTCGAGCGGGGCGCTATGCTCGAGGAGCTCGAGCGCGTGCCCGGGTGGATCCGAGCCCGCCGTCGTGCATGGATCTGGGGTCCGTCCGTGGAGGTGGCCGAAAGCGGGGCCGCCGCTCAGGCCCTGGCGCCCGGGCCCGTGGGCCAACGGTCCTCGGCGTCCGCCGCGCGTACGGGTGCGGCAGGAGCGGCGATCCTGGCCGCGCCCAACGGGGACACGCTCGCCCAGACCCGGGCGGGCGCGCAGCTACTGGTCGTCGCGCGGGAGGGCAGCTGGGCCCGCGTACGAGTGGAGGGTTGGACCTGGCTGCCGGCTGGTGACCTCGCGGCCGACGATACCCTCCGTCTGGTGTCGCCCGCGGAGCTGGCCGGAGATCTGGCGGCCTACCGTGGGCGCCTGGTTTCTTGGGAGCTGCAGTTCCTCTCCGTCGAGCGAGCCGAACGGATACGCACGGGCTTCTTCGAAGGGGAGCCGTTCCTGCTCATGCGGCACGCGGTCGGCAGCTATGTCTACGTGGCTCTCCCCCCGGAGCGGCTCGCACAAGTGCTCACGCTCACGCCGCTGGAGCGGATTACGGTGTTGGGGCGCGTTCGGGTCGCCGCCTCCGCGCTCACCGGCAGTCCGATCCTCGACCTGTTGGAGTTCACGCGCACACGCCGCTAGCGACCGACCCGACCAGCTGTCCCTTCGGGCCTTGAACCCTCGTGCTGTCAGTAGCGTAGTGGGAGAAGGCCGACCGGAGACCCGCGGTACGGACACACGGCTCACACAGGCTTTGAATGCGCTGCTCCACCTGCGGTGAGCGGCTTGCGCCGAGCGAAGATCGCTGCTCCATCTGTGGCGCAGCTGCACCCCATCTGCTGGATCGCTCCCCTCCGGGGGTTCGGCGTTGTCGACGTTGCCAGTACACGGGGGAAGGGGTCGGCTACTTCAGCCGCCCGGGACACGTCGCGTTGCTCGTCGTGGTCAGCATCTTCACGTACGGCGCCGGCGGGCTGGTCTACTGGCTGCTGCGCCGGGGTCACCGGGTTTGTCCGAACTGTGGTCTTTCCTGGACGACCGGAGGGCGCTATCCGCTGGGACCACCGCCGGGAGAGACTGCCGACCCTCTCCGTCACGAGTCCAACCTGCCCTCCGGCGGGCTCAAGCGGCGCGCGCTCGGGATCATTCTGGCGCTGATCGCCACCGTGGTGCTGGCGTTGGGCACTGTGTGGCTGGATGCGGTCGTGATCGTGGTCGGAAGCGCGATCGGTGCGGCCGGAGGCGGCGCCTTCTTCTGGGGTTGGCAAGCCCTCCGGGAGCGGCGCCGCGCCCTGACCCATGCGCTCGAGCGCCGGGTGCTCCAGCTCGCGAGTCGTCGGCGTGGGACGCTCACGGTGACCGAGGTGGCGGCCGATTTGGATCTCTCACTGCCTGCCGCCGAACGCGTGCTGATCGGGTTGGACGACGGGTTCCGCGTGCGCTCCGAGATCACCGACGAGGGCGTCCTAATCTACGAGTTCCCCGAGGTACTTCACCGCGGGACGCTTGGCTAGGCCAGGTCCACGTTCGTCCCGTGGAGGTCGGTGTCGGGCCGTGCATCACCGTTGACACTCTCCGTAGGACGCGCGGTCGCCTGAGATGCGACGTTTCGAGGACCGGGCCGGGCATTTCTGGGACGCGGTGGCCGGTCGCGAGTCTTGGGGTGCTTTCTTCGCTATCTTCGTTCCGGCAGAGCCAGGCCGGCGGATCCGACAAGCGCAGCTCCAGGCCGGGACGTGGGGTGAGGCCGAGCGCGAGCTCGACCAGCTGGACCAAACCGCCTTGTTGGATCTGCTCGGTCGATCGGCAATCAAGGATCTGGAATAGATGGACTGGCGGCGTGACAGCCGGGAGGGAACGATGAGGGAGTTCGTGGACGGCTCCGGTGCCACCTGGGTCGCCTCCGTCCGGGAGAGGCCCGGCCCCGACTACAAGGGCCGATACTACCTCTTCCTCGAGCAGGAGAACGGGCAGGAGGGTGTGGCACTCGTGGACGTGCGCTGGAACAGTGAACGCACGGCTCAGCGCACGTTGGCGACGATGTCGGAGGTCGAGCTCAGGCGGCGCCTACGGTCGGCGCTCGGACGCGGAGCGTCCGTGGTCGATGCAGCCTCCGGCTAGCGGTCAGCGATCCTGCGCGGCCGGGATCCGGATCGTCTGGCCCACCTGGATCCGAGTCGGGTCGGATTCGGGATTCGCCGCGATCAGGTCGTTCAGCGAGACACCGTAGGTCCGCGCGATCGACCAGAAGTTCTCGCCGGGTCGGATCAGATGGGTCCGCACGTCGGTTCGCTGAGCCGGTGGGGTCGGGTCGTCGCTCGGAGACGGCTCCGGCACCCGGAGCCTCACGCCCGGCATGAGCCGGCGCGGCGAGAGGCCGGGATTGGCCGCGACGAGCTCGTTCAGCGTGATGCCGTAGCGGCGGGCGATCACCGTCAGATTCTCCCCCAGCACAACCGAGTGCGAGCGGGGAGTGGCAGCACTCCTGCGATCTCCCGCGGGAGGTGCCGCCGCCGGTCGCTCCGTGGCCGCTGGGGTGGCCCTGGGGTCGGCCGCGGCGGGCGGTAATGGGTCGATGGCTGCGGCCCGCAGCTCCGCCCGGACCGGGTCGAAGGGCCGCTGGAAGCTCGCCAGCCGCGCGCCGATGCGATCCTCGATCCGCTTCGCGCCGCTGGTCGAGCGTACGTCGTTCGCGAGGATGCTGAAGAGGATGCGCTCGCCGTTCGCCGAGCTGACGACGCCCGAAAGAGCCGAGACACGGGCGATCGTTCCCGTCTTCCCGCGGAGGTTTCCCGCCGCCGGTGTCCGATACATGCGGCGCAGCTCACGCGGATTACCGGCTTCGGGGAGTGTCCTCCAGTAGGACTCCCAGTGCGGAGTGCGCGCCATGTGACGGAACACGTCCACGAAGGTGGCCGCGCTCACCCGATTCAGTCCGGAAAGCCCCGACCCGTCGACCATGCGGAGACCTGCGGTATCGACACCCACCTGCTCGGTAAGGAAACGACTCAGCGCGCGCGAGCCGCCCGCATAAGATCCCTCACCCTCGACGACGCGACCGAGGGTCTTGAGGGTGAGCTCCGCGAATAGATTGTGGCTCTTCTTGTTGACGATCTCGAGATACTCGAGCAGGGGCGGGGATTGGTACGAGGCGATGACGCGAGGCCGATCTGGCTGGGCTCGCACGGCGGGAGCCCACACGGTACGAGCGGTGACCGGGGAGGCACCGCCGTCGGATACGGTACGGACGCGCCCGAGTATCTCAACCCCTCCGATCGTCAGAGCCTGACGGAGTACGCTGGCTGCGTACCGCGGTGGGTCGGGCACCGTCATCTGACGCCACACCTCACGTCCGCCACGGGCGATCGAACCCTGCACGTTGAGGGGTTCCGTCGGATGCGTGCGACCGATCTGCACGCGGTTGCGACCCCGACCCCAATCCGCAGCGAAATGCATCGGAATGTCCGCTCCATCGGGGAGCGTCAGAACTTCCGGTGGCCTTCCCGTACCGGTCGGCACCACCCGGAGTGTCACCACGTTCTCGTTGAACGAAAGACCCGACGTCGGCGCGGCGAACCAGTCGTTCAAGTCGTCCGGATCCCAGCCGTCGGCGAGCAACGGTCCCGTGAAGAAGCTGCCGTCTCCAATCACGTCTCCCTCGACCACCTCCACTCCAGCAGCGCGCAGTGAGTCGGTGAGCGCGACGAAGGCCCCAGAGTCACTTCCAGAGAGACGATCGGCCAGCCCGGGGTCGCCGGTCCCGTAGAGGACGAGGTCACCTCGCAGGCGGCCGTTCTCGATGGGACCGGTCGCGAGCAGGAAAGTCCGGTACCTGAAGTCGGGTCCGAGGTAGTGGAGCGCCGCAGCCGTCGTCAGGATCTTCATGTTCGAAGCCGGAGCGAGCGGCGCGTGCGCGTCGTGCGCGTACAGCGTGTCACCGGTCTCGAGCGACAGCGCGAGCACGCTATACCGTGCGCTCCGCCGTCCGTTGGAGGCGACCACACCGTCCAGTGCCTCGCGGAGGGTGCGAATCCGTTCGTCCAGCGCGGCGTCGTTGAGCGGCACCGGCGTCGCAGCGGCGCACAATAGCAACCCGATCAGACCCAGTGCTCGTGCGGAGCTGCTTCGGTCGGTCTTCACGTGACGTCTCGGCGAGCCCCCAGGAGTTCCCGAAGCATGCGGAGCGTGGTGGAGTTCACTCGATCGGATCAGGCTGGTGCTGAAGCGCGGCGCCCGCAGCTCAGGCGAGAGCGGCCTCACCCGAATCGCACGCGGGGCAGTAGCCCGTGAGCTCGACCCGGTATCCGGTTACCCGGAAACCTCCGGTGCGTCCACGCAAGCGTGCGAGCTCGGCGGACGGGATGTGGACGGGGAGGTCCCCTATCCGACCGCAGGCCAGGCAGCGCACGTGCGGATGGGGATCGGTGCGGCCGTCGTATCGGGCCGAGCTGTCACCGTAGGTGAGCTGCTGTGCCAGCCCGCATCCGACCAGGGTCTCGAGGCTCTTGTAGACGGTGGCCAATGAGATGCCCGGGAGGCCACTCCGCACGCTGCGGAAGACCTCCTCCGCCGTCGGGTGTATGTCTGTCCCGTGGAGGAACCGGTACACCGCCGCACGCTGGGCAGTGTACCGTTGTCCGCGCGCTTCGAGCGCCTGCCGGAGCTGGAGCTCGACCGAGTCGTCAGAGCCGCTGATTTCTCCCAGTTTCATCATGGTACTCCGGCAACTGAAGCTCATGAAGATGTCAACAGAATAGCCCTGATCATGTTCTACAGTCAACCTGAATCCGGGCGTGGAAATTCGACTTTTGCCCCCGAGACGCGCGGCCCGTGAGCGCCGCTCGGGAGCCCCTCCAGACCCTCGAGCCGCTCATCGATGCGGTGACCGAGGGCATCGAGGGAGTCGGGTGGGTCCTGTCCGGACTGCAGAAGACCACGAGCCACGAGTACGCAGGACGCTGGAATGGGGAGAGCTCACGCAGCGCCTATCTCTTCTTCCACGAGGATTCGCTGCCCGATGGAGTCAGCGTGGACGTCCTGCTCGACGAAACGTCCCGCGGCATCCAGGGCAACCTCGCGCTGGTGGTGGAGGGACCCGAGCTGGCGGTCCTGGGCGACGCCCGCGCCGCGCTCGCGGCCGCCGCCGCCGCCGCCGCCGAGCGGTTGCCGCGAGGGTATCGAACGCCGATCGCGCTCCGGCTGCGCCTCGCCGACTCGGGTTCGGCGGTGGAGTCGGCGACGGTCGAGCTGCGGGTCAAGGTCCAGATTCCGGATGCCGCCATTCGCTCGGGGACTGGTGCAGTGGCGGCGCTGGCGGCGGTTTCGGTGCGGGCCTTCGAGCGGCTGCTCGAGCACGCTGAGCTCCGTCGGTACACGGCTCCCGAATGAGCGCTCGACCGGAAGTGACAGCGCGCCGCTTACCGGGTGCGGCGCCCACCCCCCAGCAGTCGTAGCCCATTCAGCGAGACCACGATGGTGCTGCCCTCGTGGCCGATCACACCGGCCGTGAGTCCGATCCTCCCCAGCAGGCCGAGCGTCACCAGAACCGCGATCACGGCGCTGGCGATGATCAGGTTCTGGCGCACGACCTTCGTGGTCCGGAGCGAAAGCTCGCGCGCGTGCACGAGGGCAGTGAGGTCGTCTCCCATCAACACGACGTCGGCCGTCTCCAGCGCCACGTCCGTGCCGACCGCTCCCACCGCCACGCCGACGTCCGCGGTAGCCAAGGCGGGAGCGTCGTTCACACCGTCGCCCACCATCGCGACGTTCCCGCCGTTGCGGCGCAGCTCCCGGATGGCGGCCACCTTCGCTTCGGGCAGCAGCTCCGCCATCACGTCGTTGATGCCGACCTGTGAGGCGATCGCATGGGCGGTGTCGGCGCTGTCTCCTGTCAGCATGGCGACCCTCTCGATCCCGCTGCTCCGAAGACGATTGAGGGTGTCGAGCACCTGCGGTCGTGGATGATCGGCGAGGGCGAGCACACCGGCATGATCGTCATCCACCGCGACGAATACGGGTGTGGCGATCGGGTGCTCGTCGCGCAGCCATGCGAGGGCCTCTTCCGGGACCGTTGAACCGACGGTTTCCTCGATCCACGCCCTACCGCCAACGCGCACCCGGTCCGGTCCCACGGTGCCCTCCACCCCTTTTCCGGGAAGGGCTGTAAACTCCGTGCACAGCGCCGGATGGAGTCCTCGTGCGAGTGCCGCCTGTACCATCGCGCGGGCCAGGTGGTGTTCGGAGAGCGACTCGACGGCGGCGACGCAGCCGAGCAGCGCGTCCTCGGCCACTCGACCGGTGTTCGGTGCCGACGGCTCGCGGTCCATCGGACTCGCGTGGTGCGCGACCGCGACGCGTGCGTCGAGGGGGAGCACCCCCACCAGTTCGGGCCGACCGACGGTGATGGTGCCCGTCTTGTCCAACGCGAGCACACGGATACGGGCGAACGCGTCCAGCGCGGCCCCGCCCTTGAAGAGAACCCCGTGTCGCGCGCCGTTCGATACTGCGGATACCACGGTGAGCGGGATGGAAATGACCAGGGCGCAGGGAGAGGCGACCACCAGCAGTGTCATGGCCCGGTAGAACGAGTCCGACCACGACCATCCGAGGGCGAGCACAGGCAGTACCGTCACAAGCCCCGCTCCGACGATCACCGCGGCTGCGTATCGACCCTCGATGCGCTCGATCCATCCCTGGGTCTCCGAGCGTGCTTCGCGCACGTCCTCGACCAGCCGGATCACCCGTGCAAGCGTGGTCTCCGAGGGGCCACGGGTCACCTCGACCTCCAGGGCGCCCTCGCCATTGAGCGTGCCAGCGAACACCTCGCTCCCGACGGCCTTGCGCATCGGGTCCGGCTCGCCAGTCAGCGTAGACTCGTCGACCGAGGAGCGGCCCGAGCGGACGATCCCGTCCACCGCCACCCGCTCACCCGGGCGAACACGCACCCGCATGCCGGGGGACAGCGTCGCGACGGCGACGATGCGCTCGCTCCCGTCCTCGCTCACGTGCGATGCGGTGTCGGGACGGAGTCGCATCAGCGACTCGATCGATCGGCGTGTGCGACCGAAGGCGTACGTTTCGAGGGTGTTGCCGAGCGAGAACAGGAAGAGGAGGATAGCCCCCTCGACCCATTCGCCGACCACGGCGGCTCCGGTCGCAGCGAGCAGCATGAGCAGGTCGACGTCCATGCGGGCGTGGGTGAGGGCCCGAGTGGAGCGTCGGGCCGCGTCCCACCCACCGGCTGCGTACGCGAGCACCGCGAGCGCGCCTGCGATCTCCGGTAACCCAGCCCACCGGTGCACCGCCCAGCCCCCCAAGGTCGCAGCCGCACACATGGCGGTCGACGCGGCTTCCACCTGCCAGGAAAGGAGGCGTTGTCGTACGGTTATTCGGGGGTTGCTCACGGCCAGCCTTATCAAGAATAGTTATTGATAAGCTCCAACTTCCGATGGAACGGAGCAAGTCCGCCGCCGACTCGGACCCTCTCGTGCTCCCCGGTCCGGCTTGCCGCGCCTCCGATCGGGTGCCTACTGTCCACCCTCTTTTCCCGGAACCCCGACAGAGGAACGACCGTGAGCCCTGAGCCCGGCGAGCTCGACGCTCTACTCCAGGAGGAGCGCCGCTTTCCCCCTCCGGCCGAGTTCACGAGCGGTAAACCCCACGTCACCGACCCGGGCGTCTACGAGCGAGCCGAGCGGGACACAGAGATGTACTGGGCCGACTGGGCCAAGGAGCTAGACTGGTTCAAACCCTGGCATCGCGTCCTGGAATGGGAACCGCCTCATGCTCGCTGGTTCGTGGGCGGCAAGCTCAACGTCTGCCACAACTGCGTAGATCGTCATCTGAAGGGATCCCGGCGCAACAAGGCCGCGCTCATTTGGGAGGGGGAGCCCGGGGACGTGCGAATCCTCACCTATCACGGACTGCACCGGCACGTGGCCCGTTTCGGCAAGGTGCTCAAGGATCTGGGCGTGAGGAAGGGAGACCGCGTCGCAATCTACCTTCCCATGATCCCGGAGGCGGCGATCGCCATGCTCGCTTGTGTCCGCATCGGCGCCATCCACTCGGTGGTCTTCGGTGGGTTCAGTCCGGACGCGCTCGCGGACAGGATCAACGATGCCGAGGCCAAAGTGCTGATCACCGCCGACGGCGGGCACCGTCGTGGCTCGGTCATTCAGCTCAAGGCCAACGCCGACAAGGCGCTCAAGAACTCCCCCTCGATCGAGCACGTAATCGTGGTGGCGCGCGGTACCGAAAACACGCGTGAGCTCGACGTCCGCATGCACGCCGGGCGCGATCACTGGTACCACGAGCTGATGCACGATGTGAAGGGTGAATCGTCCTGCGAACCGATGGATGCCGAGGACATCCTCTACATCCTCTACACGTCGGGAACAACTGGAAAGCCGAAGGGCGTCGTGCACTCGACCGGCGGATACCTCACCCAGGTCTACGCGACCACGAAGTGGGTATTCGACCTGAAAGAGGAAGATCGGTACTGGTGCATGGCCGACGTGGGTTGGGTGACCGGCCACAGTTACGTGGTGTACGGCCCCCTTGCTTGCGGGGCGACCGTGTTCATGTACGAAGGAGCCCCGGACTGGCCGGACCGAGGCCGTATCTGGCGGCTCTGCGAAACGTATGGGGTCACGATCTTCTATACCGCCCCAACGGCAGTGCGCGCGTTCATGCGCTGGGGCGAGGAGTTTCCGGGGGGCCACGACCTGTCTCATCTCCGGCTGCTCGGGACCGTGGGGGAGCCGATCAACCCGGAGGCCTGGATGTGGTATCACCGGGTGATCGGAGGTGGGCGCTGCCCGATCGTGGACACCTGGTGGCAGACGGAGACGGGCGCGATCATGATCACTCCGCTTCCGGGGATCACCGAGACCAAGCCGGGAACCGCCACGCGGCCTTTCCCGGGCATACAGGCCGAGATCCTGAGCGAGGAGGGCGATCCCGTGCGAGCCGGCTACCTCGCGATCCGGAGGCCCTGGCCGTCGATGCTGCGCACGGTTTGGCGCGACGAGGAACGCTTCCGCGAGCAGTACTGGTCCAAATGGCCGGACGTCTACTTCCCCGGCGACGGCGCGAAGCTGGACGCCGACGACTTCTTCTGGATCCTCGGACGGGTCGACGACGTGCTCAACGTCGCCGGCCACCGGATCGGTACGATGGAGGTGGAGAGTGCCCTCGTGGACGACTCGCGCGTAGCGGAGGCTGCCGTCGTGGGTAAGGCGCACGAGCTCAAGGGTCAGGCGATCGCCGCGTTTGTCACGCTCAAGGAAGGCCATGATCCGAGCGATATGACGGCCGACGAGCTGAAAGCCCACGTAGTCGAGAAGATCGGCGCGATCGCGCGGCCCGAAGCGATCCTCTTTACCGCCGACCTGCCGAAGACCCGGTCCGGAAAGATCATGCGTCGGTTGCTCAAGGACATCGCCGAGGGGCGCGCGATCGGCGACACCACTACGCTTGCCGACCCTGAGGTCGTGCGGAAGCTCAAGGAGCGCTACGAGAGCGAGGGGGGCTGAACGTGCACGAGGTACTGCGCCAACGCCTACTCCGGCTCATCGAGAGTCTCCCGGACGCGCAGGTCTACCAGGTTCTCGACTTCATCGAGTTCCTCGAGTCCAAGTACGCTCGCGACCTGCAAGTGGATGTGAGCGGACTCCAGAAATTCGCCGAAGGTCTGGAGGACAAGCTCCGACAGAAGGCGGTGAGTCCGAGCACCATTCGGGAAGCGTTCCAGCTTATCGCGGCCGCCGATCGCGTGCTGTCGAGCGTGTCTACGGCCGGCAAGCAGATCCTCACCGAGTTGGGAGCGCAGCTTCCCGAAGATGACGGAGTCCCGACGAGGCCCCCGGACTCCGCGGGTGCGAGCTCGGCAAAGGGGACGCCCGGAGAGCGGCTTGGGAGTTGACACCTCGCGCGAGCGCCAGATAAGCTTTCCCATGGAATCAGCGGTCATCCGACCGGCACGCCGCGCCCACCCTTCCCGGCCCGCTCACGGGCACTATGGAGGGGCGGGCGCTTCGTATTCCGGCACTCGGCGGAAGACAGCACGCCGTAGATACCGAACGTAGCCCACGAACCCCGGGGCGAGAGCGAAATGCCGAAGGCACAGACGAGGGCGGTGCAGATCATGGACCCTGAACGTGACGTGAGGCCCTCGGCCTCCGCGCGCGTCCTCAAGGAAGCGCTCACCTTCGATGACGTGCTGTTGGTTCCCGGGCACTCGCTGGTCCACCCGAAGGACACGGACGTACGCTCCCGCGTAACCCGAGGGGTCGAGCTGCGCATTCCTCTGCTCTCTGCGGCGATGGACACCGTCACCGAGTCGCGGATGGCCATCCAGATGGCGCGCGAAGGAGGTCTCGGGTTCATCCATAAGAACATGTCCGTGGATCTGCAGGCCGAGGAGGTGGACCGGGTCAAGCGTTCCGAGAGCGGCATGATCCTGCACCCGATCACGCTCGGGGTATCGGCGTCGCTTCGTCAGGCTCATACGTTGATGGCGCGTTTCTCGATCAGTGGCGTCCCCATCGTGGAGGAGGACGGTCGGCTGGTCGGCATCATCACCAATCGCGACCTCCAGTTCGAGACTGATCTGGACCGGCCGATCCGCGACGTGATGACCAGCGAGCGAATGGTCACGGCGCCCGTTGGAACCACGCTCGACGAGGCTCAGAAAGTGCTGCACCGCCACCGAATCGAGAAGCTCCCGGTCGTGGACGATCAGGGGCGGCTTAAGGGGCTAATAA
This sequence comes from Longimicrobiales bacterium, assembly GCA_965237965.1. Lineage (GTDB taxonomy): Bacteria > Gemmatimonadota > Gemmatimonadetes > Longimicrobiales > Gaopeijiaceae > UBA2988. The sequence goes on along the minus strand of CBDEGT010000003.1, from coordinate 473,472 downwards.
CGGTCAAGGATATCTTCAAGCGCCGGAAGTATCCGGATGCCTGCAAGGACGAGCACGGACGATTGCGCGTGGGCGCGGCGATCGGCGCCTCCGAGGAGGACCTGGCGCGTGCGCTCGCGCTCGTCGCCGCGGGGGTGGACGTACTATGCGTCGACACTGCCCACGGGCACTCGGAGGGCGTACTGCGCGCGGTTGCGCGCGTGCGTGATGCTCTCCCGAACGTGCAGCTGGTCGCCGGCAACGTCGGCACTGCCGAAGGTGCCGACGCCTTGGTCAAGCGTGGGGTGGATGCGGTGAAGGTAGGGGTCGGGCCGGGATCGATCTGCACCACCCGTGTGGTGACAGGCGTGGGGCTCCCTCAGGTTACGGCCGTGATGGACGCGGTGGAGGGTGCAGCGGGCCGAGTTCCGGTGATCGCAGACGGAGGGATCCGCTTCTCGGGTGATATCACCAAGGCACTGGCCGCGGGCGCCGAGTCGGTCATGATGGGGTCGATGTTTGCCGGTACCGACGAGTCGCCGGGTGAGAGCTTCTTGCTGGAGGGACGGCGCTTCAAGACCGTGCGCGGGATGGGCTCGCTTTCCGCGATGGAGGAGGGGTCTGCCGATCGCTATTTCCAGACAGAGTCCCGCAAGCTGGTGCCCGAGGGGATCGAGGCACGGGTGCCCTACAAGGGTCCGGTCTCGGACGTGATCTTCCAGCTGGTCGGCGGGGTGCGGAGTGGGATGGGGTACTGCGGCGCGGCCACGCTCGCCGAGATCCGGGAGAAGACCTACTTCGTGCGGCAGACCCCGGGCGGCCTACGCGAGTCCCATCCGCACGATGTGGCCATCACGCGCGAGGCACCGAACTACCACCTCTAGCAGGTCGCTGAAGAAGGGGAGTGCACCGCGCGTAGGGGCCCGGTGCGGTTCAGCCGAGGAACGACGACGAGTCGACGTCGCCTGGCCGCGGACTGGCCCAGGGGAAGATGTGACGGATCGGCATGATGGGTTGGGGGCCAGGTCGGAGAGTGCGCGCCGCCTGCTCGAAGCGATCGACGAGCTGATCCTGCCTGCGTGACTGGGCGTCGGCCGAGTGCCCGGCCATCGCGTTCTACTCCGCCTGGTAGACGCCCGAGCTTCCGCCCTCCTTGCTCAGTAGGCGTACTCCCTCGATCACCATGCCTCGGTCGAGCGCTTTGGCCATGTCGTAGACGGTGAGCAGGGCCACGCTCACCGCTGTGAGCGCCTCCATCTCGACACCGGTCGACCCATCGACCACCGCTTCCGCCCGTGCGATCACCCCGGGGAGCGCTTCGTCTACTGCGACCTCCACGGACACCGTCACACCCGGCAGCGGGTGGCAGAGCGGGATCAGCTCGGAGGTGCGCTTGCCGGCCATGACGCCGGCGAGCCTACCCGTACCAAGAACGTCACCCTTGGGCGCGTCGCCGGTGGCGACGGCACGCGCTGTCTCCGCAGCCATTCGAATTCGCCCTTCCGCGACCGCGCGGCGGTGTGTGATCGGTTTTCCGGAGACGTCCACCATGCGAGCAGTTCCACGCGCGTCCACGTGTGTGAGTCGGGTGGTAGCTTCGCCGCCGGCGTCCCGCTCCGACTCTCTTCGCCGATCCGTCACGGTGCCGTGCGAGCCGCACGCTGCCCGAGCAGCGCGCGTCGCAGCTCCTCGGTGAGGCCGGTGACCAGAAGCTGCGGGTTCACGTTGCCACGGGCGAGCTCGCGTGCCCGCTCCACCACAGCCAGCGAGCGAGCCGCATCCACCGCGTGGACCGAGGCATCGCGAACGCTCTGTCCCAGCAGATCGGCGGCGTCCGGGTTCGCTGTCCTTTCCGGTGCTCCGGCGGCGAGCGCGGCGAGATCGCGAATCGCCTCGTCCAGGAACTCCAGCAGCTCGATGAGGCTGCGCGCTCCCGTAGGTGGAAAGGAAAGCGCGAGCGCGAACGCTTCCTCGCGGCGCGGTGAGAGCGAGACGCGGAGCAGCTCGATGGCGCGCCGACGCACCGCTTCCAGCGGGCCCGGCGCGCCTTCCGAAGGGAGGAAGCCGAGTGCGCGCCCGATCGAACCGGCGCCCAGCCGGGCGGCTCGCTCGGCGGCAGCGGCCTCCGCGCCGGTCCGCTGCTCCAAGAAGCTCCGGATCTCGTCGAGTGGCAACCTGCCCACATGCAGTGGGACGGTCCTAGAGCGGACGGTCGCCAGCAGAAGCCCGGGCTCGCTTGAGGTCAGGATCAGGTACGTGTCGCGGGGTGGCTCTTCCAACAGTTTCAGGAGAGCGTTTGCCGCTTCGGGGCTGGCCTCCTGGGAGACCAACGCCTCCGCATTCCCGATCACGAAGACCTGCGCCGGTCCCATGGCCGGCCGCGACTGCGCCCGCCGCCGGATGGTCCGCACCGCGGCGAGGTAGATGCCTCGAGGCGTCTTCGCTTCATCGCGATCGGGACGACGGATCGGCGCCGCGCGTAGAATATCGAGGTGTTGTGCGCGCTCGTGCTCGAGCGCGTCCGCCAGACGATCTGCAGAGACACCCTTGGGACGTGGGAGCGGGAAATGCCAGTGCAGGTCGGGGTGCTTGAGCCCGAGCGCCAGACGGCACGCGTGGCACTCGCCGCACGGCTCCTCCGCCTGCCGGTTCCTCTGCGCGTCGGCTTGCGTCCCGCAGAGCAACAGCTGACCCGTCCACAGCGCGAGCCGTTGCTTGCCGACTCCGCGCGGCCCGTGCAGGAGAAGGGCCGATGGGAAGCTCCCCTCTCGACGAGCCCGGACCAACGCGTCCCGGGTCAGTTGATGTCCCTGGACGGGGTGAAGGCTCACGCGGTCGCGGGCGTTCGAACGGTCATCGCGCTGCCGCCGGGCTCCGTGGGCGCAGCCACGCGAGCGGGTCCTGCGCCTGGGGCGAACCCGTCCCCTGCGGCACGCGCACCTGGAACTCGACGTGAGGACCCTCGGGCGTGTCAGCTCCTCCCACGGTGCCCACCACCTGTCCCGCCTCGACATGGCGACCCTCCACGACGCCGATCGCCTCTAGGTACAGATAGAGGGTATAGAACCCCTCCCCATGGCTGAGAACCACGGTAGGGCCGTATCCCTCGAAGCGCCCCGCCAGCACGACGCTGCCAGCCTTGACGGCTCGCACGGGCGTGCCGGTCGGTGCTCCGATCCCGACGCCGTTCCAGCGCAGCACGTTTCCGTTGGCTCGGACTTCGCGCCCGAAGCGGTAGACCAACGGGCCCTCGACCGGCCAGTCGAGGGTGCCGACGTCGCTCGCCAGAAGGGTTGGGCCCGCTGGCGCAGCTGCGCCCAGGGCAGCGCGGCGCTCGGCTTCGCGCCGCCGCCGCTCGAGGTCGTCGATCAACCCTCGCATTCGGCTCTCGTCCGCCTCGATTTGATCCAGGCGGGTGAGGGCTTGACGCTCGCGTGTGCGGAACTGATCGAGCATCCGCCGATGCTCCTCCTCGAGCGACCGGAGCTCGGCGACCTCCTCCAAGCGTGTTCGGCGAAGCCGTCCGAGCTCGGCGAGGTCGGCCTGGAGTCTGCGGTCGTGGACCACGAGCCGCTCCTCCAGCAGAGCGATCTGATCGACCAGCGCGCGGTCGTAGGACGCGATCAAGCGCAGGTAACGGTAGCGATTGAGCAGGTCCACGAACGAGTCGGCACCGAGTAGTACGCGCACGGTGTGCAGTCGGCCCATCTTGTAGATGTCGCGGAGCCGACGCCTGAGGGTCGCATTTCCGTCGCGCAGCTGGTCACGAGCGAGCGCGAGTTCCTGGTCGTTGCCGCCGATCCGGTCGGCGACGATGTCGGACTGGAACTGGAGCTCGGCGAGGACGGAGCGCGATCCCGATAGTCGGCGCTCGACGTTCGCCAGTTCGGAGGAGACATCCCTCACGCGGGTTCGGACGGCATCCATCTCGCGCTCCAGCCGCGCCCTCTCCTCGCGGATCTGCTCGAGCCGGCGCTGACTCTGCTGAATCTCTTGGCGGAGGTCGGGCTGCTGCGCGAGCAGTGCGCTCGGCACCGTGAGTACGGTCATGAGTAGGAGAGCGGCCCAGTGGGAGGCGCGACTGAGCACGAGATCAGACCTCGCCCAGGTGCCGGCGGACCGCGACTGCGCTCGACAGGGCTCCGAAGGTGGCTCCCGCCCCGAGCACCACCCCACCCCAGGTCGCGGGCATCCAGCTCAACTGGAAGAGAAACGTGGCGACCAGCCGGTAGGTGCCCCAGGTGAGGAGGAGCGCGAGCCCACCCCCCAGCAGACCCGCCATGGCGCCCTCCATCAGGAAAGGACGGCGAATGAAGCCGTTACGCGCTCCAACCAGACGCATGACATAGATCTCGTCACGACGCGCGAAGATCGCGATACGCAGTGCCGTTCCGATAATGAGAGCGGCGACGGTCGCGAATGCGCCGCCGAGCACGGCGGTTGAAACCGCCGCCATGCGCCGGAGGGTGAACAGCTTGTCCACCCACTCACGTCCGTACGCCACGTCCTCGACGAACGGATAGTCGTCGGCCACCCCGGCCACGCGGCCGACCGTCTCCCCGCTGCGGAGCCCGTCGCGTAGCCGCACCTCGAGCGACGCGGGGAGAGGGTTCACTTCACCCGATCCGAACAGCTCGCCGAACTCGGGCAAGTCGCTGCGAGCCCGGGCCAGCGCCTCGTTCTTGCTGACATAACGGACCTCATCGACCTCTCGTAGTGCGACCAGCTCCCGGCGCGCGATTTCCATCTCCTCGGGCCGTGTGCCGTCGCGCAGGTACGCGATCACTTCCACGCGCTCTTCCACCGCCTGCAGGGCGAGTCGGAGGTTGAAGGTTGCAAGCGCGAAGAGCGTCACCACGAAGAGGGCGAGACTGACCATGGCCGCGGACAGGCCGGTCAGCAGGGGGGCTCGGCGGAACGCTGCCAGCGCTTCGCGCACCGTGTGCCTCATGCCGTGGCCGCCTTCTTTGGGGCTGCGGAGTCGTAGACCAGGCGTCCCTGATCGAGCTCGAGCACTCGTGCGTGCGGGTGGGCTCGCACCAGCTCCAGGTCGTGGGTCGCCATGACCACGGCCATCCCGCGCGCGTTGATGTCCCAGAAGAGGTTCATGATGCCGCGCGTCGCGCGCTCGTCGAGGTTCCCGGTGGGCTCGTCCGCGAGCAGCACGAAGGGTTCGTTGACCAATGCCCGGGCGATGGCCACGCGTTGCTGCTCGCCGCCCGAGATCTCGTGAACCAGCGCACCGGCTTTGGGGGCGAGCCCCACCTGGGCGAGCAGCCGCTGCGCGAGTGGTGCGATCACGGAAGGCCGGCGCCCGGTGACCTCGAGCGCGAACGCCACGTTCTCGCGTGCAGAGCGTCCCGGAAGGAGCCGAAAGTCCTGGAACACGTAGCCTACCTTACGGCGCACCTTCCAAACGTCACGCTCGCGAAGATTGGCGGAGGAGTATCCACACACCAGGACCTCGCCCGACGTCGGGCGTTCGGCCATGTGGACGAGCTTGAGCGTGGTGGTCTTGCCCGATCCCGAGTGGCCCGTGAGGAAGACGAACTCACCCTTGCGGATGTGCAGGGTTACGTCCTGGAGGGCGTGACCCCGCTTGGGATATTCCTTGGAGACGCCGGTGAGCTGGATCAAGGGCGGCCAGGGAGGCGGGGCGAACCGAACAAACAACGAAAAACTATGATATGCCCGGACCACTGTCAAAACGATTCTGCGCCAGCCGCGCAGCGAGGCGGAGTGCCGTGAGCATGGACGACGGGTCGGCCCTGCCCGTGCCCGCGATGTCGAATCCGGTTCCGTGGTCCGGTGAGGTGCGCACGAACGGGAGGCCGAGGGTGACGTTCACGCCATCCCCGAAGGTGACCGTCTTGAACGCTGCCATGCCCACGTCGTGGTATGGAGCGACGACCGCGTCCAGCTCGCCTTCGAGGGCGCGGTGGAACACGGTATCCGCGGGTAGGGGACCGCTGACCGAGGCCCCCTCGGCACGTAGCCGCGCGATCGCGGGAGCGTACACGCGGGCCTCCTCGTCGCCGAACAGGCCCCCGTCGGATGCGTGCGGGTTGAGCGCGCAAAGCCCGATTCGGGGCTCCGCGATCCGCCAGCCTTCCCGGAGCCCGTCCCGCAGGAGGCGAGTCTGCTCGACCAGGAGGTTGGCGGTCACCAGTTTGGGAACGCTGCGCAGAGCGTGGTGCCTGGTGGCGAGCAGGACGCGGAGAGGTGCTCCCAGGCGGGTCTCTTCCGAAACCATGAGCATGCCGACGGTGGGCACGCCCGCGAGGTCCCGGAGCAGTTCCGTGTGTCCGGCCGCGGCGATTCCAGCCGTGGCGAGCGCCGGCTTGTGGATCGGAGCGGTAACGATGGCCCGGACGTTCCCGCCGAGGGCGAGCTCGACCGCCGCCGCGACGGCGGCACCCGCCACACTTCCCGCGCCGGCCTCCGAGCCGTCCCATGCTCCTACGTCGCGGTAGTCGGCGAGCCCCGGATCCTGGGTTCGCTCCCCCAACAGGATCAGGCTCACGTTGGGTTGTTCGGAACGGAACCGACGGACAGCCGCGGTCGTCACCTCGGGGCCCACCCCACGGGGATCGCCCAGGGTGATCGCGATCGCGGGCCGGGTCTCTCCGTCAGTGCCGGATATCGACGTACGTTCGCTCGCGCAGCCCTTGGATCAGATTGTCGATGCTTCGCCGCTCGCTGAGTTGCGCCTCGATCGGCTGCCGGAGATCCTCGAACGTGAATTCGCCGGCGGGCCGGACCTGCACCACCTCGACCACGACCCAGGCCGTCTGGTCGCGCACCGGGAAGGCGAAAGGTCCGACCAGGTCGCCCTCGCGCACGCCGGCCAGCGGCCCCTGGTACGCGGGGGGAAGGTCCTGGGCCATGCGCGCGCGCTGCACCGGGACCGAGTCAGGAATCTCGGCGTCGAGCTGAGTCCCGAACTCGGCCAGTAGGGCACGCATGTCTTCTCCGGACCTCACCCGACGTGCGATCTCGTCCGCGGTGGAGCGAGCTCGCTCGTCGGCGGCCGCGCCGCTCTCGGGCCGGGTCAGGATGTGGCGGGCGTTCACCTCGCCGGGCCGCGTGCGCTCTACCTTGATGATATGCCAGCCGTACTGCGTGCGGACGGGATCGCTGATCTCCCCCGGAGGGAGGCGAAACGCGGTGTCCTCGAATTCCCGCAGCATCACTCCGCGCCGGAACCACCCGAGGTCGCCGCCCACGGCGGACGTAGCGTCCATGCTGGACTCGCGGGCCAACTCCGGGAAGTCCTCACCCGCCAGCGCTCGGACCAGGATGCTGTCTGCGATCCTTCGGGACTCGGCCCACGCGGAATCGGAAGGCACGGGGGTCACTACCGCCTGACGCATCGTGACCAGCTCCGGGCGTTCGCCCAGCCCGACTCGACGTTCTTCGAACACCGCGCGTGCCTCCGCCTCCGTGATGGCCACCGGCGCCGCTTCACGCAGGTTGGCCTGGAGGAACAGCTGTCGGATCTGCTCGCGGCGGATGCGTTGAGTGAGCAGTGTGCGGTACTCCGCCTGTGTGACTCCCTCGGCCACGAGTGCGGCCTGGAATGCGCTCATCCCTCCCATCGTCTGGACCGCCTGGTCGAGCACCTGCTCGACCCGCCCTTCGATCTCCTCGTCTTCGGGGATCAGGGTCGAGTCGCGGGCAGCGGCCTGGATGATCAGCAGCTGATCCACGATCGCTGCCAAGGCCTCGTCCTCGGCCACCGCCATGCCGGCGGGATCGTCTGGAAGCTGACCCTGAGCACGAAGGGTGAGGAGGTACTCCTGGAGCTCGGTCAGCGTAACTACCGAATCGCCCACCACCGCGACGACGCGCTCGACGAGCTCCCCGTTCTCCGTACGCACGAGTCCCTGGCCGGCGGCGCGTGGCGGGAAGAGGATCGCGCTGACCGCGATGAAGAGAGCGAGCTGGATCGGGAAGGGGATGCGTCGCATCGCTCCTGTCATGCTGCTCTGGGGTCTGATGGTTCGGTCGCTCTCGCGGCTGAAGACGAGCGGGCCGGGTACGCTCCCGCGGAGGAGGTGCCCGGCCCCGCTAGTTCTAACCGATCTCCCCGGGCGGGTTCCTCCCACGTGCGCTCAACCACCCTGGGGCGGAGGGGCTGTCGCCTCGGAGTCGGCCGGGGTGCCCGGTTGGCCTCCGGGGGGCTGGCCGAACGGGTCGCTCGGAGTCGCGGCCCGGAGCTGGTCGACCCGCTCGACGACGCGCTGGACCCCGTCGCCCAGCACCTCGGCCTCGTACTGCTGGCGGAGCGTGAACGCGATCGCTCCCAGTGGGATCACGTCCCGCTCGGTACGCAAGATACCCAGAAGCAGCTCCGCGACCGTGCGCGCGATCGCGTCCTCCTGCGACTCGCCGGCCGCCGGCTGGATGGGAAGGAGGCCGAGCTGGCGCGCCGCATCGATGAAGCCCGCCCTCACCATGGCCGACATCGAGTCCTGGCGGGCCTCGCTGGACTGTATGCCTCTCCGCTGCGCCTCGGCGACCAATAGTTCGCGCTGCGCAAGAGCCCTGAGAACATTGTCGACGACGTCCTGATCGTTCGCCTGGATGACCTGCTGCCGGTAGCCCGGTTGGCGAGTCTGCATGAAGGTTCGCAGCTCACCGACCGTGAGCTCACCGCCCTCGAATTCCACCAACTCGCGCTCGGAGGACCGGCCCGAGATGCGCGCGAGCGGGTTCCGCGCGATCTCTCGGGTCGTTTCGGCGGCACCTTCAGCGACCTCCAGGCCCGCGCGCTGCTCGACGCCGGTGACGTAGAGCGACTCCGCGCGAACGAACAGCTCGGCCTGCATGAGCTCGCGGATCTGCGGAGCGAAATCCTCGTAGATAGGCGTTTCCCTCTCCTCCACGCGGATGATATGGTAGCCGAAGACCGTCTCGACGACGTCCGAGAGCTCGCCAGGCTCGAGCGAGAACGCTACCGAATCGAACGCCTCCACCATCAGTCCGGGTCTGAAGAAGCCGAGGTCGCCGCCCTGCGCCGTGCTGCCTGGATCCTGGCTGTACTGCGTGGCGAGCGCCTCGAAATCCTCTCCGGCGCGCAGCCTGCGCAGTAGCTCCTCGGCCAGCGCGTTCACGCTGTCACGCTGCGTCTGCGTGGCTCCTTCGGGTGGGGTGAGCAGGATGTGGCGCGCGCGCACGCTATCCCCGGGGGCCTCCTGGACGAAGCGACGGCGTACGTCTTCCTCGCTGAGGGTCGTATCGACCTGAATGACCGAGTCGCGCAGCGCCGTGATCATCTCGATCTCGTCCTGCTGTGTGATGAGCGGCGCCAGATCGACCTGGGACAGCGTGCTGTCCTCCGTGGCTGCCATCGCCAGAAGCGTGTAGTCGATCCAGAGATCCGCGAGCGCCATCACGACCTCGGGTTGATTGGGAAGTCCGAGCTCCGGCGCCAGTAGGCCGGCGGCCGCCTCGACGCCGAGCTCGCTGCCGGCTGCGCGGGCGAGGGAATCGCCCCCTCGATCGCACGCGACCGTTGTCAGAGCCAGGCCCGTCAGGATCGTCCACAGTAGCTGCTTCATCGCTTGCTCCATTTCTGTCGGCGCGGGCCCGCTGGACCCGATCTCGGTTTGTCGTGTCAGCCGCGCTCAGGCCGCGGCCTTTCCCTCCAGCAGTGCTGCGAGGGCCTTCACCAGGGTTCCGGTGAGCGTGAGCGGACCGACCTGCTTGAGCTCGAGGGAGAGCGGCGTCATGCGCCGCACTTCCACTTCCACCTGCCGGTCCCTCAGCGGTGACTCCAACGTGGTCAGGCGCGGGACGACCCCGGGCCTGAACGTGATTCGGGCGGCACGGTCCCGGATAATGATGCGCTCGATGCCCAGGGAGCGGCCCAGCAGGCGCAGGGTCGCTTGGTCGAGCAGGCGCTCCACTTCGGGCGGCAGTGGACCGAACCGGTCGGCCAACTCCTGCCGGAGCCCTTCCACCTCCGCGTGCTGACCGATGCGGGAAAGGCGCCGATAAAGATGCAACTTCTGGCCGGGATCGGAAATATATCCCTCTGGAAGGAACGCAGACCCGCTCAGCGCGACATCGGGCTCGTCGTGCTCCTCATCGTCACCCTTTTCGCGCAGCTTCTCCACCGTGCGTTCGAGCAGTCGGAGATACACGTCCAGCCCTACTGCGTGGGCGAATCCCGACTGATCGGCCCCGAGCAGGTTGCCCGCGCCGCGCAGCTCGAGGTCCTTGAGCGCCACCGAGTAGCCGCTCCCCAGCTCGGTGTAGTGCTCGAGCACCTTGAGCCTGCGCTCCGCCTCATCCGAGAGGTTGGGGGGAATGATCAGGTAGCAATAGGCTCGCCTGTCGCTTCGGCCCACGCGCCCACGGATCTGGTAGAGCTGAGAGAGACCGAAGCGCTCAGCATGTTCGACGATCAGGGTGTTGGCGTTAGGGACGTCCAACCCGTTTTCGATGATCGCCGAGCATACCAACACATCGACCCGACCCTCCACGAATCCCGTCATCACGTCATCGAGCTCGCGAGGGGTCATCTGCCCGTGGGCGACGTCCACGCTGGCGGCGGGCGCCAGTTTCTCCACACGATCGGCGGCTGACTCGATGGTCTCGACTCGGTTGTGCAGGAAGAACGCCTGGCCGCCCCGGTCCAGCTCGCGCGCGACCGCCTCCGTGACCATGTGGTCGCTCCACGGCACCACGTGCGTGAGGATCGGCATGCGGTCGCGTGGGGGCGTACGGATGAGCGTCAGATCACGGATGCGGCTGAGCGACAGGTACAGCGTCCGCGGGATGGGCGTCGCGGTCAGCGTGAGGATGTCGACTGACGCGCGAAACTCCTTGAGGCGCTCCTTGTGCTTCACCCCGAAGCGCTGTTCCTCGTCTACGACCAGCAAGCCGAGATCCCTGAACTCGACGTCCTGCGACAGCAGACGGTGCGTGCCGATGACGATGTCGACGTCACCGCCGGACAGTCGCTCGAGCAGCTCGCGCGACTCCCCGGCGCTCCGGAAGCGCGAGAGGGCCGCCACCTTGACCGGATAGTCAGCGAGCCGCTCCTCGAAGGTGTGCCGGTGCTGCTCCACGAGGATCGTGGTCGGGGCGAGCACGGCGACCTGTTTGCCATCCTGCACCGCCTTGAAGGCGGCGCGTATTGCGATCTCCGTCTTGCCGTAGCCGACGTCGCCGCAGATCAGCCGGTCCATGGGCCGCGTCGATTCCATGTCCCGCTTTACGTCCTCGGTGGCGCGCCGCTGATCGGGGGTGTCCTCGTAGAGGAACGACGACTCCATCTCCTTCTGCCACCGACTATCGGGGGTGTAGGGGGGGCGTTCGGCGGTCTCGCGGCGAGCATAGAGGTGGAGCAGCTCAGCGGTCATCCGTTCGATGGCGGCTTCGGTCCGTCGACGGAGTGTCTTCCACTGACGACCCCCGATCCGGTGCACGTTTGGCGGCTCCGCCTCCGCCGTCTCTCCGACCCAGCGCTCGATCAGGTCGAGCCGGTACACGGGCACGCGCAGGATCTCGCCCCCGGCGTACTCGATTGCGAGCGATTCCATCTCCTGTCCCCCCGCCGTGATGCGCTCGAGGCCGAGGAACATGCCCACTCCGTGATCGAGGTGGACCACGTAGTCGCCAGGTGTGAGCTGAGCGAGGCTCTCGAGGGCTACCGCGCCCCGGAAACGCCGGCCGCGTCTCACCCGTCGGGAGCGTCGGAAGACCTCGTGGTCCGTGAGCACGCGCAGTGCCGGTCTGACGCTTTCGATCACGAATCCGCCCTCGAGCGCGCCCACCATGACCTGCGCTCCGAGCGGCAGTGCACCACGGCGGTCGCCCACGATCTCTTCGAGCCGTTGCGCCTGCCCCTCGTTGTCGCAGAGGAGCAGCGTGCGAATGCCTTCCGCCGCGCCTTCACGGAGTAGCGCGCCGAGTCGTTCCATGTCGCGCTCGATTGCGGGCGGCGGCGCGCAGCCGAGTGAGACCTCTCCCCCGGGGCCCTCCCGCAGCTCGAGCAAGGGAAAGCCGCCGAGCATTCGCCCACCCTCGTCTGGATCCAGGAACAGCTCCCGGGGCGGAGTGGCCTGTCGGTCCCGCTCGATGAGCTCGGCGTGGAAGCGCTCGACCTGCTCCCAGGTTCGGCGGAGTGCGACGGTCCAATCCCATCCGGCGGTCTGCACCAGCACCGCTTCCCGCGGAAGGAGTTCGAGCAGCGAGCGGCTGACGACGGGTTCCCCGTCTGCGGATCCATTACCCCGGAAGTCGACGGGGAGGACGTGCGCTTCGGTCAACTCGCCGGTGGACCGCTGGTCGAGGATGTCGAACGCGCGGATCGAGGCGATCTCGTCCCCCCACAGCTCGATCCGCACGGGTTCGGGCGAACCGAACGAAAACAGATCCAGGAGCCCGCCGCGTACCGCGAACTGTCCTACTTCCTCCACCAGAGGCACGCGCTCGAACCCGCGGTCCTCGAGCGCCCCCGCGAGATCGGCCAACGGACGGTGCTCGGAGATGCGGAGTGTGAGCCGGAGCCGCGCCAGTCGGTCGGGCACGGGCGCCCGCTCCTGGAGGGCCCTCAGAGTGGTCACGAAGAGCCGCGCACGTCCCGAGAAGAGCGCCTCGACCGCCTCGACGCGCAGACCGCCGATCTCCAGGTGCGGTTCGGCGGATTCATAGGGAAGCGCCTCGCGCTGCGGATAGAGCGCCGACACGCCCTCTCCGAGCAAAGTCTCGAGATCTGCTTCCGCGGCCGAGGCGGCCGCGGGATCGGCGGCCACGAGGACGAACACCCTCCCGGTGGCGCGGTGGAGGGCGGCCACCAGTGCGGTGCGTGCCGATCCGTGTGCGTCGCCGACCGTGAGCGTGCGACCGGGGGACGGAAGGCGGCCGATCAGATCCCGCACGGGTGCGCAACCCTCGAGCGTGTCGAGGATCGTGTTGGGGAGGGTCACGTCAACCTGTGTGTGCGCGCGCGCGCGGCTTGACCCCGGTCCGGAGCCCTCCTCCGCGCTCGCCCGAGCGCTCGCCCGAGCGCTCGCCCCGCCCTCGGCCGGTCGCCGCCACCCAACTCTCCACCACGAGCAGTATCAGCACGGCGATCAGCAGCGGCTGCCACAATTCTCGCCCCTGACGACGCGTGAAGATCGACTCGCGCCAGATCTGGAGGTCGTCGATCACGGTTGCGTCCGGACCGAGCGCCTGCGCGACCGCGGCCGGGTCGGCCGGCGCGAGCAGGGACTCCCGGACGGGTGGATTCACGGCGACCAGAGCCAGCACGCTGTCCCCGGCGAGGACCCGATAGATCCCCACCGCGCTGGTTGGCCGGAAGTCCTGAGCGCCGTCCACCGGGTGGATGACTCCGTCGGGGGTCTGCACCGCTGTAGCGCTGCCCGGCAGCGCGAGCCCGCCTCCAGCCGTTACGGTGCTGAGGCCGCCCTCGCCACCAAGGGGCGATACCAGCCACTCGAGCAGCGGAATCATGAATGCGGACACGGGCAGGCTGGTCGCGTCCGGATCCAGCGGAGACCCCACCAGTCGGTAGGAGCCGTTTCCCGCGGTTCCGGACACCAGCCAGGGCGAGCCGTCCGTCAGCCGTGCGACCACGTCCGCGCCAGACAGCGTACCCTCCAGGCGGTAACTGCCCACGACGCTCACGTCGTCGAGGGGCACCGGCAGACGGTGCTCCCCGATGCGGGCCTCGCCCCGCGCGTCGGTCGCCAGGTAGCGCCAGGGAATGCCGGCTTCGACCAGCCGGCGGTTCACTGCCGGCAGGAGAACTGGGTCGCTGGGCGGCACAACCGCGACCAGGCTTCCGGAGCGGACCGCTCCCACGCCCACGCCGCCGACCGCGAGCACGACGTCCGCCACCGGGTTCGCCGCCGTGCCTCCGGAACGGAGTCGGCCTGCATCTACCAGCACTGCGACCGCCTGCTCCAGGAAATACGACCGCTCACCGCCACGCGCGAGTTCGACCACCGGTGGCGGCCTCACCGCGAGCGCGAACCACCGCCGGTCGTCACCGCTGAGGTCGTCGGGGTCCGTCTCCACGTATCCCGATACCCAGCCTTCGGCGAAGGGGCCGAAGGGAAGCAGGGTCGTGGTTCCCGCCACGACGCGGGTCGCCCCGCGGATCCGGTCGTTCACGATCAGGCGCAGGGGAGCATCGAGCGTGTCGCCGCCCAGACCCACCGCCAGCTCGCTGCGGCGACCCGCGATCGGAGGGAGTCCACCACCCACGAGAACGGCCCCGAGGTAGCGGTTGGTCGGTCTCTCGTCGTCCGTGCACCGGTATACGAGTACCGGCGCTTCGGAGAGCGGATCGGGGGGCGGCTCCCCGAGAGCGGTCGCCTGCAGGTCGCTCAGCAGGTGCACCTCCGCGGCCGGTAGGCCGGCCTGGAGCACCAGCCCTGCCCCGCGCCGGACCGTGCGGGTGAGATCGGCGGCGGCTGCGCTCACTTCCGTCGCCGCGACCCGGCCGCGCGCATGGGCCGCGTTCCCCGGGGTCGATACGTCCCAGGGCTCGCCGGCGCGCAGTACCCAGATCCGGTCGTCCCCACCCGCTTCATCGAGCGTCGCGAACGCCGCCCGCTTGATGCGGTCCATCACGCGCTCGCCCTGGATCACGCGGCCGGCGCTCATCGAGTTGTCGAGCACGATGGCGAGAGCCGTCGCCGGGTGGGCGCCTCCCCCGCGTCGGAGGAAGGGGCGAGCCGCGGCCGTGGCCAGCATCAAGACGACGGCAACACGAAGGAGCAGCAGCAGAAGCTGGCGCAGCTTGATGCGGCGGGCGTGTTCACGCTCCGTACGCAGGAGATAGCGAAGTGCCGGGAACGGAATTCGCCGGCTCTCATGCCGGTGGAAGAGGTGCAGCAACAGCGGGACGCCGATTGCGGCCGCGGCGAGCAGGAGAAGGGGATTGAGGAAGCCCATCGACCTGTGCTTACCCCAGTCGCTCGCGTTTCCTCAGGTACGCACGAAGCGGACGCGAGAGAGGTTGATCGGTGTCCAGCACGACGTAATCGATTCCGTGAGGACGCAAGCTGCGCTCCCACTCCGCGAGCGCGCCCGAGAGCGCTTGCCGATACTCCTCGCGCACGTCGGCGACCGTCACCTGGAGCTCTTGGTCCGTCTCGGGATCGAAGAAACGCGCCTCCGCGGCGGCCGGTAGCTCGCGTTCCCCAGGATCGATGAGGTGAAACACCAGCACTTCGTGGCCCTGATGACGAAGAAACCGGAGCGCGGAGCGCGTGGTGTCCGGATCTACGAGCAGGTCGGACAGCAGCACGACGAGTCCGCGCCGGCGCAAGCGCACGGCCAAGTCACGCAGCGCGCCATGGGCAGCCGAGGCCCCGACGGCCTCCGCGGTGCCGAGCCGACGCACCAGATCGTGCCACTGGCGACGACCTCCGCGCGCGCCGACCCGGGTCCCAACGCGGTCGTGGAAGGTCACCAGGCCGACCGCGTCCCCCTGCCGGAGTAGCACGAGCGCGATCGCAGCGGCCAGGTGCGTCGCGTACCAGAGCTTGGTCGGGAGCGTGCCGGGCGCCGAGGACCACCCCATGGACCGGCTCACGTCCAGCAGGAGGTAGGCACGCAGGTTGGTTTCCTCCTCGAACTGCTTCACGTAGTAACGGTCGGAGCGGCCGAACATGCGCCAGTCGATGTAGCGGAGGTCATCGCCGGCCTGATACGCCCGGTGCTCGGCGAACTCCGCCGAGAAGCCACGGTGTGGCGAGTGGTGCAGGCCCTTGAGGAAGCCTTCCACGACCCGGCGGGCGATGAACTCGATGCCGCCCAGTTGGGAAAGCGTCCCGGGGTCCAGGAGGTCGAGTCTGCCGCTCTGGCGGTGGAGGGTGGAGGTTCTGTCCGGAGCGGCCATGAGGGTCCCGAAGCTAGGCCAAGTCGCCCGGAGCGGGCAACGCGGCCGGGCGGGGTGTCCTCGTCCGTCGCCCCACCGTCCCCCCCAGGGGACGGCCAGTGGCCAGTTCGCAGCGGAATCTCTTTTCTGGCAAGGGGGATCCACCCGGCCAGCCGCCTGGCACGGGCCCTGCCTCCTCCCACCGCGCGGCGTCTGTGCGGGGTGGGGAGCGGCGCAGGCGAGAACCTCCACGACGGGTAGGCGGAATGGTCGGATCGAAGCCACGGGAGCGGTGGGGTGCGGCCGTGCTCCTGACGCTCTGTATCGTCGTTCCCCTGGGGGCCGCTGCCCAGGGGGTGGTCGGACCTGCGCAGCCCGTGGAGGCTCGCGTGTGGCTCGACCGGGGCGACGAGCCGATCCTCCAGTACGGCGAGCGCGTGCGGGTCTACTACCGGACCGCGCTCGACGCGTACGTCGCCGTCTTTCACATCGACACCGACGGGGTCACGCGCTTGATCTTCCCGCGTTCCCCCGGGGCAGATCATTACGCGCGTGGCGGTCGTGACTATCGTCTGCTCTTCCCGCGCTCCCCCTACTGGTTCGTGGACGAGCAGCCAGGCCTCGGTTACTTCTTCATCGTCGCCTCCCCCGAGCCCTTCGACTTCTCGGCCTTCCGCTTCTCGCCCTATGGCCGGGGTTGGGACCTGAGCCTGGTGGGACGGCAGGTCTACCGGGACCCGTATGTCGCCATGGATGACTACGTCGCGGCGCTGGTTACCGACTGGGAGGTGGCCTCCTACGCGCTGGACTTCACCGGCTATCACGTAGGAGAGCGCTACGAGTACCCCCGCTTCCTCTGCTACGACTGCCACGGATTCCGCTCCTACCCGACCTGGAATCCCTACTACGCGGCGTGCACGACCTTCCGCGTCGTGATCTACGACGATCCGTATTTCTATCCGGCCCGACGTTACCGGGCGGACCGCGTGGTATGGACGCGGCCACTCGGCTCCGACCGTCCCCGCTTCACCTTCAAGGAACGAGCGAACGGGGAGCCGGTCGGGCCGTTGATCCGGTCGCGCATGAGCCCGCCCCCGGCCGTGGTCACGTCGGCGCCGCGCAGAAGCCCGACGGGAGGCGCGGGTGGTGTCGTCACCGGTCCCGCCCGCGCGCCCGTGGGTGGGACCCTGCGTCCGCCCGCGAATCATCCGCTCAGCGAACCGACGAACCTGGGAGTGTTCCGGGGGCGCCGGTCGGCGCCCGCCTACGCGCGGCCGGCCGAGGCCGACGCCCGGGGCCGGTCGAACGAGCCTACGCGAAGTGGCGTCGTCGGGCCGCCCCCGCGCGGGGCGAGCCCCGCAGGACCCGCCACCGCGCCCGGATCATCGCCGGCCGACGAACGGCGAGCAGCGCCACGACCCGGAGATGAGAGACTACGCCCGGTGCTGCGCAAGCGGCCGAGTGATGGCGCGAAGCCGCCCGACGCGCCGCGCTCCTCCGGAGCGCGGCCGGCCGCGCGCCCGCGTGGCGCGGCGCCGGTGACGGCGCAGCCGCCGCGACGACCGGCGACTCCTCCTCCAGCCCAGCCTGGTGGCTCGAGCGGAGAGCGCGGGAGTCGGCCCCAGGCGCGCCCCGGTACGGACCCTCGCGGCGTTACGAAACGCTCCGGCGGCGATCGGGAAGCTCCGACGGTACGCAGGACTCCCGACGGGCGTCCTGTGATTCGCCGGTAGGCAGGGCGCGAGCGCGACCCTCTGTCGAGCCGATCGACTCGACGCTCGCCCCGCGGGGATCCCATGGAAGCGGATGTCCTCGGCGGAACTTGGGGTGACCGGCTGTATCCCCGGAACATCAACGCGGACGGGTACTTCCAACGTTGCCGCCGATTGATGGTCCCCTTCCCGCGCGGTTATATTTTTAGGCTTCCGACCAAACGCCACACGCAGGAACGGCCGTGCGCCTGGATCACATCCGAAATTTTTGCATTGTCGCTCACATCGACCACGGCAAGAGCACGCTCGCCGATCGGCTGCTCGAGCTCACGGGAACGCTCGATCGCCGCCAGATGCGGGAGCAGGTTCTGGACAGCAACGAGCTGGAGCGGGAGCGGGGGATCACCATCAAGCTCCACGCCGTGCGCATGGACTACCAAGCCGCGGACGGAGAAGGCTACGAACTCAACCTGATCGACACTCCAGGACACGTAGACTTCACCTACGAGGTGTCGCGGTCGCTGGCCGCCTGCGAGGGCGCGATCCTCGTGGTGGACTCCAGCCAGGGCATCCAGGCGCAGACGCTTTCAAACCTGTTTCTGGCGCTGGACGCCGGGCTCGAGATCATCCCCGTGTTGAACAAGATCGACCTCCCCGGGGCAGAGCCGGAGCTGCGCCGCTCGGAGGTGTCCGAGCTGCTCGGAGTCGATCCCGATTCCGTGCTCTCGGTGTCGGCAAAGGAGGGGCTCGGCGTGGACGCGGTGCTCGAGGAGATCGTGCACCGGGTCCCACCGCCGTCCGGTGATCCGCAGGCGCCGCTGCGCGCACTCATCTTCGACTCGTACTACGACAAGTACCAGGGTGCGGTCCCGAGCATCCGTGTGGTCGACGGGGAGATGAGCGCGGGGATGAGGATCGGCTTCGGTGCCGTGGATGCTCGTTACGAGGTCACCGAGGTCGGTTACATGCGGCTCGGCCGCGTGCCCCAGCCTGTGCTTGGTCCCGGAGAGGTGGGGTACCTCGTGGCCGCCATCAAGGAGGTTTCCCACACACGCGTGGGGGACACGATTCTGGATGCGGAGCACCCGAACGCGCAGCTCCTCCCGGGCTATCAGGAGGTGCACCCGATGGTGTTCGCCGGGCTCTACCCGACGGACGCCGAGAACTACGAGGACCTGCGCGACGCGCTCGAGCGACTGAAGCTCAACGACGCCAGCTT
This sequence comes from Longimicrobiales bacterium, assembly GCA_965237965.1. GTDB lineage: Bacteria > Gemmatimonadota > Gemmatimonadetes > Longimicrobiales > Gaopeijiaceae > UBA2988. The sequence continues at coordinate 454,715 of CBDEGT010000003.1, read as the reverse complement.
GCACTACGTACCCGAGACGTCGGTTGCGCTCGGCTTCGGGTTCCGCTGCGGTTTTCTGGGCCTGTTGCACATGGAGATCGTGCAGGAGCGCCTCGATCGCGAGTTCGGCGTGGAGCTGATCAACACCGTTCCGAACGTGGAATACCACGTCCGGATGACAGATGGCACCGAGCGGATCATCGAGAGCCCGACCGCGCTGCCCGAGCGGGGCAAGATCGAGTCGATCTCGGAGCCGTTCGTTCGTGTCCGGATCGTTGCGCCTGCCGAATACATCGGCCCTATCCAGAAGCTCGCCCACGAGCGCCGCGCCGTATTCAGCGGAATGAGCTATCTGGACAAGGAGCGGGTCGAGCTCGACTACGAGCTGCCGCTAGCGGAGATCGTGTTCGATTTCTACGATCGAATCAAGGGCTCGACGCGTGGCTACGCGGCCATGGACTACGAGTTCTTGGAGTACAGAGCGGACGACCTCGTCAAGCTCGACGTCCTCGTGAACGGCGACCCGGTCGACGCTTTCAGCGTGATCATTCACCGGGAGAAGGCCTTCGAGTACGGGCGGGATCTCACGCTCAAGCTCAAGGAGCTGATTCCACGGCAGCAGTTCGAGGTGGTGCTCCAGGCAGCGATCGGTGCCAAGATAATCGCGCGTGAGACCGTGAAGCCGATGCGCAAGAACGTGACAGCGAAGTGCTATGGCGGAGACATCACGCGCAAGCGAAAGCTGCTCGAGAAGCAGAAGGAGGGAAAGCGACGAATGAAGCAGGTGGGAGCCGTGGAGATCCCGCAGGAGGCATTCCTCGCGGTTCTGTCGCTCGGGGAGTGAGTCCACGCGATGAGGATCTCTGTAATCCTATCCACCTACGACCGTCCTCGCGACCTGGCACTCGTGCTCGCGGGTTACGCGTTACAAGACGATACCGACTTCGAGGTCGTGGTGGCGGACGACGGCTCGGGTCCGGCGACGGCTTCGGTCATCTCGGATGCCGCCGAGAGCGGGCTGCCGATCGAGCATGTTTGGCACCCGCACCGAGGTTTCGGTAAGACCGAGTGCCTGGACCGTGCGATCACGCGCTGCGGGGGGGATTATCTGGTCTTCTCGGACGGGGACTGCATCCCCCGCTCCGACTTCGTGTCGACCCATCGCCGACTCGCCGTGCGTGGACACTTCCTCTCCGGAGGCTACGTTCGCCTTCCTGCCGAGCTCTCGGCAGTGCTCGCGCCCGAGGATCTGCGGGCGGGCTGGATGTGGGACCGGAGGGAGCTTCGGCGGCGCGGTGTGGGCACGCGCCACTCCTGGTTCCGTCTGTTGCCCCCGGGGGTGCTACCCGGCATCCTCGACCGGATCACTCCGACGCGCGCGACCTGGAACGGAATGAACGCATCGACCTGGAAGGAACCCGTGCTCGAGGTGAACGGATTCGACCTGGATCTCGAGTACGGGGGCGAAGATCGCGAGTTCGGGCAGCGACTCGAGAACCTGGGCTTGGTGGGGGTGCGGGTGCGTCATAGGGCCGTTCTGCTGCACCTTCACCATAGCCGCCCTTATCGAGACTCAGCGGTAGTGGCCCGACAGCGGGCCCTCCGAGAACAGGTCCGGGAGAGCGGTTTGACGCGGGCCGTGCGCGGCATCGGAGAGCTGCCCGACGTTCCCACCACCCCACCGTGGGAGGCGACATGATCGGCGACTCCTCAGCGAGAGCGAGCGGGTCCGACGCGGCTCGGGACGCTCGCTGGATCGTGGGTGTGGACATCGGCGGGACCAATATCGTGGTCGGGCTGATCCCTATAGAGGGAGGCGAGCCGGTCGGGCTCCGCACCCTGCCCACCCAGGCGGCACGCGGGTCCGAGTTCGTGGTCGAGCGCGTTGCGAAGATGGTCGAGGAAGCGATCGCGGCCACGCTGGGCGAGCACGGCGGCACGCGTGCAGACGTCGCAGGTGTGGGGATAGGGTCCCCGGGGCCGCTGAACCGCGAAAGAGGCGTGGTGATCAATACCCCCAACCTGGGATGGACCAACCTTCCGCTGCGTGACCTCGTGAGCCATGCGGTTGATCTGCCTGCCACGCTCGACAACGACGCCAACTGCGCGACCCTCGGCGAGTGGTGGCTGGGAGCTGGGCGCGAGGTGCAGAGCCTGATCGGTCTCACCCTCGGCACGGGCATCGGAGGCGGCATCGTGCTTGATGGTGAGATCGTGCATGGTGCGTCCGATGCTGCCGGCGAGATCGGCCACATGACCATTGAATTCACGGGCCGCAAGTGCAAATGCGGCAACTACGGTTGCCTGGAGGCGTACTGCTCCGGCCCCAACATCGCGGCCCGGGCGCGTGAAGGGATCGAGGCGGGATACGAGTCAGTGCTCAGCCGGCTGGTGGAGGGCGAGCTCGACCGCATCACGGCAGCGACCGTGTACGAGGCGGTCGTTCACGGCGATACGTACGCAAACGAGGTGATGGTCGAGACCGCGAAGATCCTGGGTGCCGGGGTCGCCAACCTCATCAACATCTTCAACCCGAACGCGGTCGTCATTGCCGGCGGGGTCACCCGTGCCGGCGATCACCTGTTCGTGCCGCTCCGGGCAGAGGTCCGGAGGCGCGCCTTCCGGTCCGCGTACGACGCCTGCCGGATCCTGCCCGCTGCGCTGCCCGAGACCGCGGGGGTGATCGGCGCCGCCGGCGTGTTCAAGAAGGCCACTTTCGGGTCGATCTGAGGCGGACGGTGACGAGCCCGCTCCGCCTTGGGGTGGTCGGTACGCTCGTATGGGATACGATCGTACGCGACGATCGCCGTGCGCCGGTCGAGGAGTGGGGGGGAATCGCCTACGCGCTCGAGGCCCTCTCGGCTGCCCTGCCGGACGAATGGGAGATCGTGCCCCTCGTCAAGGTCGGGAGCGATCTCTCGGAGCGTGCGCTGCGATTCCTGCGCTCGGTACCGCGCATGAGCGTTGGGCAAGGTGTGATCGTCGTGCCTGAGCCCAACAACCGGGTCGAGCTGCGCTACCAGGGTGAGAGCCGGCGGAGCGAGCGGCTCCGCGGTGGAGTGCCGCCATGGGTTTGGCCGGAGCTGACTCCGCTGGTGCGCGACTGCGATGCGCTCTACGTGAACTTCATCTCGGGCTTCGAGCTGGAGTTGGACACCGCCCGTGCGCTCCGCGCCGGTTATCCCGGACCCACCTACGCGGACCTCCATTCGCTCTTCCTGGGGATCGCCAATGCCGGGCTGCGCGTTCCCCGCGAGCTCCCGCTCTGGCACGACTGGCTGAAGTGCTTCGACGCCGTCCAGGTGAACGAGGACGAGTTCGACCTGCTGGGCCGCGCCTGGGGCGACCCCTGGGATTTGGCCGCCGCAAGCGTCGGCCCGGAGCTCAAGCTGATCTCGGTAACCTTGGGTCCTCGCGGGGCAGCGTACGTCGCTGGCCCGGCGGTGCAGGCCGATCCGCGAGCCTGGCCCAGCGAGCGTCACCGCCTCGCCTCCCCCGGCACCTCTCGGAGTGCCCTGGTGGCGAGCGAGGGGGAGCCCAGGCGCGGCGATCCAACCGGTTGCGGAGACGTGTGGGGAGCCACCTTTTTCGCGCGACTCCTCGCCGCCGCTGGGATCGAGCCTGCGATGGCTGATGCCAACCGCGCGGCGGCCAGGAACGTCGGGTACCGCGGCGGCGCCGGGCTTCATCGACATCTCCTCGGCTCGATCGTTTCTGTGCGCTCCGATTCCTGACCCACGACCACCTCAAACCGATCACCGGTTGCACGTCATCGACCTTCCAGCGTCGCTGGACTACCGCGCCGTCGACGCACTGCTGGACAAAGCGAGTGCGAGCCCGGGCAAGGCTCTGCTCGACGCGCGTCACGTGCGTTGGGTTGACCCGTGCGGTATGGTCGCGCTGCTCGCCGCGGGCTCGCGGCTGCGCGACCGCGTCGGTGAGCTTCCTCGGCTGCAGCTTCCCGAGTCTGTCGACGTAGCGGGCTACCTGTCGCGTATGGGATTCTTTGCTGCTGCCGACGGAGTTCTGGAAATGGACGGGAAGCCGCCGCGGCGGGTCGCCGCCGGGGAGTCCGACGTACTCCTCGAGATCACCACGATCACGACCAATTCCGATGTGCACGAAGTCGTCGACCGGGTGCAGGGGAGGGCGGGCCAGATCCTCTCGCGCACGCTCCGCTATCCCACGTCGGCGGTGGTGCAGTTTAGCGTCATACTGTCCGAGGTTTGCCAGAACATCCTCGAGCATGCGGAGGCTTCCGGCTGGGTGGCGGCCCAGGCGTACCGCTGGCAGAAGCGGTTGGGGCGGCACGTGCTCGTCATATCCGTCGCCGACCTGGGGCGGGGTTTCCGCGGGTCCTTGGCCCAGGAGCATTCGGCTCGCTTCGGCGATCGCTGGGGAGACGCCACCGCCCTGGAGGCGGCGTTCATCCATGGGCTGACCCGATTCCCGGATTCCGGTCGAGGACAGGGCATCCAACAGATCCGAAAGCAGGTGCGCCGTTGGGATGGGGTGATCAGTATTCGGAGCGGACGCGCCCGAATCGCCGATGTTCCCCGTTGGGACGACACGCCACCGCTGACCGATGGGATGGAGGACTTCCCTGGGGCGCAGATCACGATCATTCTTCCCGCACGTGCCGACGATGACGAGTGAGCCCTACTTCCCGCCTATCCAGATTGACGTAGGCAGCCTCGTGCAGCGGAGCGTTGCCACGCTCTACTCGCATCTCGTGACGCGCCCCACCGGGAGGGCCGTACGTCAGGCCATCGAGAGTCTGCTCGCCGACGCGGGGGAAACGGCCTTTTCACTCATCGATTTGTCCGAAGTGACGGTGCTCGACTTCTCGTGTGCAGACGAGGTCGTCGCCAAACTCCTGCTTCGGTACCTGGACGCGGACCGACCCAGCGAGGCGTACTTCGTGATTCGTGGCGTGCGCGAGCTCCATCGTGAGCCGATCGAGGTCGTGCTCGAGCGGCAGCGGCTCGCCACGGTCACGCAGGGCGAGGACGGCGCCTACGACCTGATGGGCGAGCGTTCGGGCGCCGAGGACTCGGTCTGGCGCGTCGTCGAGGCGCGCGGTCGGATCGAGCCGCAGGAGCTTGATCGGCTGCTTCCGGGCGCCGATCTCAGATCGGCGCTCGGGGAGTTGGTGCGCCGTCGGCTGGTGTTCTCTGACGGACGTTCGGGAACCGTGCACGCACTGAGCCGTCTGGCCGGCCGCACGGCATGAGGCCCGCGACTGCACCGAGTTGAAGGGCGTGGCCCGAAGCCGCGCGCGGCCGCTCCTGATCGCGGTCGGGGTGCTCCTGACAGCGCTCCTTGTGAGCGGCCTCTGGGTCGTGCGTGTGAGCCGAGGTCCGGCACCGCGCACGGGCGAGCTCGAGCTGGCTGGTCTGGACGGCCCCGTCGACGTGTTGCGAGACTCGCTGGGCGTTCCGCACGTGTGGGCATCGTCCGTTGGCGACGCCATGTTCGCACAGGGCTTCCTGCACGCCAGCGACCGGCTCTGGCAGATGGAACAGTTCCGCCGGGTGGCCACAGGCCGGTTGAGCGAGCTGTTCGGCGAGGCCGCCGTGGAAAGCGACCGCTTTCTGCGAACCCTCGGGATGGCCCGCGCCGCCGAGCGTGAGGCCGAGCGGCTGTGCACGGAGTGCCGCCGCAGCCTCGACGCCTATGTCGCCGGGGTGAATGCGGCTCTGTCCGAATGGCGCGGGTCGCTTCCCCCCGAACTGGTCGTGCTCCGCTCCCGACCGGCCCCGTGGACGCCCACCGATGCGCTCGCGATCGAGAAGCTGATGGCCTGGGACCTGGCCGAGTACGACATCGGTCTGCTGCTGGCGGACGCGCAACGCCGCGGAGGCGAGCGGCTGCTGGAGGTCGTCCGACCGCGGGCTGCTGCAGACGGCGTCACCATCCTCCCCAGGGAGGTGCTGGTGGGCGAGTCACCGCCTGAGGTCCGGCATCCGGTGGAGACGCGTGCGCTTTCCGAGGCGCTGGTCTCCAGCGCCCGCGTGCCCCCGCTCGCGCGGAAGCTGCTCGCGGCTGCCAGCGCGGTGCGCGCGTCCAACGCTTGGGTTGTGGGCGGTGACCGGAGCCGGAGCGGCAAGCCGATCCTCGCCACCGACATGCACCTCGCGCTCGGTGTGCCGGCGCTCTGGTACGTGATGGGGTTGCACGCGCCAGGCCTCGACGTCGTCGGGATGACGATTCCCGGCAGCCCAGGAGTCGTCGCCGGGCACACGAGTACGGTCGCATGGGGATTCTCCAACGCGGTGGTCGACGACGTCGACCTCTTCGTCGAGCGGACCCACCCTGACGACACCACGAGGTACCTCACTCCCAGCGGCTCCGAGCCGTTCCGCGTGCGCACCGAGGAGATCCGGGTGCGCGGTCGTGACCAGCCAGAGCAGTTGCTCGTCCGGGAGACCCGCCATGGCCCGGTCGTGAGCGGCGTCGAGCGGCGCGCAGGTGGAGAGATGCTCAGCCTGCGGTGGGCCGCCCACGACCCGTCGCCGACGCTGGAGGCCATCCTCCGCATGAACACGGCGCGTTCCGCGGGCGAGTTCGTCGAGGCTCTCCGTCTCTTTCGCAATCCTCATCAGAACGTGGTCTTCGCGGACACCGCCGGCGCCTTCGGATACTGGATGGCAGGACGCGTGCCCCTTCGGCGGAGCGGCTCGCCGCCACTGCTCCCCGTCGCCGGATGGACCGGGGAGCACGACTGGATCGGGGATCTGCCCTTCGACGAGCATCCCCACGTCCTTGGCCCACCGGCCGGCTATGTCGTGACGGCCAACAACCGGCAGACGAGCGCCCCGGTCGCGCGGTTGATCACGGACGGTACCTGGGCGCCACCCTACCGGGCCGAGCGGATCACCGAGCTGATCGAGGCGATTCCGCTGCACGACGCGTCCACGCTCCAAGCGATCCAAATGGATGTGGTGAGTCGCTTCGCTCTCGCGCACAAGGACGCCGTGGTCGCGGCGTTCCGCGAAGCGGGCGAGCCGGCACGGGCCGACACTTTCGCGGCATGGGACGGCTCGATGAATACCGACCGCCGAGAGCCGGTCCTGTTCCACTCCTGGATCGAGGCGGTCCGATTCCGTCTCGCGCGCGAGCTGTACGGTGGCTCACCCGGGTACTTCCCGATGTCGGCGGTGGACAGGATGCTCGCGGAGAGTGTGATCAGCCCTTCCATCACGGTCGGCGTCGTGCGGGAAGCCGTTGCGAGCGCCGGGCCGCTCCGGTGGGGCGAGGCGCACCCGCTCGAGCTCGAACACGCCTTGAGTTCCACGCGTCCGCTGGCGGCGGTGCTAGGCTTCGCGCGCCGATCGATCCCGCTGGCCGGCGACCCGTACACCGTCCGGGTTGCGAGTCACCGTGGCCGCTTCCCTCCGTTCGTCGTCACCCATGGACCGAGCCAGCGCCACGTGGTGGATCTGGCGCGACCCGACATGGGGGGAGGGTTCGTGCTTCCCGGGGGCCAATCCGGCTTCCCGCGTGCCCGACACGCGTTCGACCAGTTGCCGCGCTGGATCGGCGGCGATCTCGTGCCCCTTCCACTCGCGAGGGCCGCGGTGCAGGCTCGCACCGTGAGCCGGCTCAGGTTGGCTCCGCCTCCCTGATCCGAGGCGCTCGCAAGTGATCGGTCGGTGAGCCTTCCTACCTCTCCTGCATGAACGGATATCGGTAGTCGACCGGCGGCACGAGGGTCTCCTTGATACTGCGCGCCGATACCCAGCGCAGAAGGTTCATGGCCGAGCCGGCCTTGTCGTTGGTGCCACTTGCTCGTCCTCCCCCGAATGGCTGCTGGCCCACCACGGCTCCGGTCGGCTTGTCGTTCACGTAGAAATTGCCGGCCGCGTGCCGGAGCCGCTCGTTCGCGCGCCGGACGGCACGGCTGTCGTTCGCGAAGACGGCGCCTGTGAGACTGTACGGCGAGGTCGTGTCGACCAGCTCGAGCGCTTCGTCCCAGTCGCTGTCCGGGTAGACATAGATGCTCACGACCGGACCGAAGATCTCCTCGTACATGGTTTCGTAACGTGGATCCTCGGCCCGGATCAGCGTGGGCCGCACGAACCAGCCGGTGCCGCCGTCGGTCTGGCCGCCGGCCAGGATGTGGACCCCGGGCGCAGCGCGGGCGCGCTCGAGATATCCGGACTGCTCCCGGAACGCGGTCTCCGTGATCACCGCGCCCATGAAGTTGCGGAAGTCCGCCACGTCGCCCATCGGGAGTGACTCCACTTCGTCGATGAGCGAGCCTCCCATCTCCTCCCAAAGCACGGAGGGGATGTAGACGCGCGAGGCCGCGCTGCATTTCTGTCCCTGGTACTCGAATCCTCCCCGAACGATCGCCGTGCGCAGTGCGTCTGGGTCGGCGGAGCGGTGCGCGAGGATGAAATCCTTGCCCCCCGTCTCTCCGACCACGCGCGGATAGCTCCGGTAGGTCTCTAGGTTGTTGGCCATGGTCTTCCAGAGAGTGCGGAAGACGCTGGTCGAGCCGGTGTAGTGGAGCCCGGCGAAATCGGGGTGGCCGATCAGCGCCTCGGTGACATCAGCCGCGTTCCCGGGGACGAAGTTGATCACACCCGGGGGCAGCCCAGCGGCCTCTAACAGGCGCATCAGGTAATACCCGCTGTAAACCGCCGCGCTCGACGGTTTCCAGAGCACTACGTTCCCCATCAGCGCGGGGGCGCAGGGAAGGTTGCCCGCGATCGACGTGAAGTTGAACGGGGTGACCGCGTAGACGAATCCCTCGAGCGGGCGGTACTCCATCCGGTTCCAGACGCCGGGCGAAGAGAGTGGTTGATCCTCATATACGTGTTCTGCGAACCAAGTGTTGAAACGAAAGAAGTCAATCAGCTCGCACGCGGAGTCGATCTCCGCCTGGTGCGCGGTCTTGCTCTGCGCGAGCATCGTGGCCGCGTTCAGAGTGGCGCGCCATGAGGTGGAGAGAAGCTCCGCCGCGCGCAGGAAGACCGCGGCGCGGTCCTCCCACGCCATCGTGGACCAGCCCGCCCAGGCTTCACGGGCAGCGTCGATGGCAAGGCGCACCTCGGCCGGACCGGCCATGTGCCAGGTGGCGAGCACGTGAGCGTGGTCGTGGGGCATGACAGCTCGAGCCGTCATGCCCGTGCGCACCTCGCGTCCGCCGATGAGAAGGGGGATGTCCAGCGTCTCGCCGCTGAGCTCGGCCAGCTTCGCCTTGAGCTCTGCGCGTTCGGGCGTACCCGGGGCGTGAGACCGCACCGGCTGGTTCACCGGGTTCGGTACCCGGATCACTCCACTCATCAGGGGGAAGTCGGCGAGGTCCGGAGTCGGTCCCCGGGGGTCACAACCAGAATCGTGCGCGAGAGAGACCCTTCCGCAGCTTGGCCCACCCGTGCTCCGGCTCCGTCGGCTCCGGCTGGTAGGCGTAGTAGTATTGGAGGTAGTAGCTCTCCTCGGTCGTCGTTGTGGACACCTCGTTCAATACGGCTCCGAACAAGCGTACGCCAAGCCGGCGGAGCTGATCGACCGACCGTTCGGCGGCGCGTTGCTCGGTCTCGCCGGAGCGCAGCACTAGAACGGCGCCGTCGGTATGTGTTGCGAGGACGGCGGCGTCGGTGACCGCGAGCACGGGAGGCGAGTCCACGATCACCTGGGTGTAGCGCCCCTCGAGTTCCTCGAGCAGCCTCACCATTGCCTTCGAATTGAGGAGTTCGGAGGGATTGGGAGGGAACGGTCCGCTAGGCAGAACGTCCAGGTTGGGGAGCACGTTCGGCCGGATGGCCTCGCGCACCGACGCGTCGCCCACGAGCAGGTTGGTGAGGCCTGGCTCGCGTAGTAGGTCGAGCGCGCGGTGGAGCGACGGGCGCCGCAGATCGGAGTCCACCAGCAGAACTCGTTGTCCCTGCTGAGCGAGCATGATGGCGAAGTTCACGGCCGTAGTGGACTTGCCCTCGCCCGGACCCGAGCTGGAGAAGAGCACCGAGCGGATCGGCTCCTCCTCCGTGCTCATGAACATCAGATTCATGCGCAGGTTCCGATACGCCTCGGCCGCCGGATCGAGAGGATCCATCGCTACGACGAGAGGCAGTCCCTGCGGCGCTGTAGACTCCTCCTGTCCGGGTGCCAGTCGCCGCAGCCGGGGGATGATGCCTAGCACCGGGATTCCGAGCAGCGTCTCCACGTCCGAACTGGTGCGTACGGTGCGGTCGAGGTATTCGAGGAAAAACGCTGCGCCGACCCCGAGGATGAGCCCGAGCAGCGCTCCGAGCAAAACGTTCATGCGCCCGCGCGGATCGATCGGCTCGGCACCTTCGGCGGGGTCGATCACCTCCACGTACGGTGAGATCGCCGCTCGCGTGATCTGGGCCTGGTAAAGCTGTGACTGGAGGAACGCGAAGGTCTGCTGGTCGATCGAGCGCTGCTCTTCGAGCGCCTGGAGCTGGCTCCCGAGGTCCGGGAAGCGTTGACGGTCGATCCTGATCCGCTCGCCCTCGGCCGTGTTCTCACGCGCCTGGTCCCCCAGGACCTGGATGCTGGCCCGAACTGCCTCTAGCAACTGGTTGCCCAAAGAGGCGATTTCCCCTTCGACGAAACGGACACGCGGATGTCCGCTCGCGAGCTGCTCCTCCGTGAGTAGTGAGCGCAGCTCGGTTCGCTTCTCGGTGATCTGGTCGAGGAGTCGGCGCACCTCGGGGCTACTACCCGGCGGCAGGGTGGCCGCCACAGCCGCCAGGTCGGCCTGGCCCGGCCCTCGTGCGGACAGCTCGCTCTCGATCTGGGAGAGCGCGCTGCTCCGCTCGTCCAACGTGCGCAGCTGCTCGTCCAGGCTCTGTATGCGGTTGACGAGCTGCTGCTCTTGTGTCGACAGATTGGTGTAGGCGGCGGACTGCCTGAATGCCCGGATGTCCGCGGCCGAACGGTCGAGCTGCAGGCGGGCGCTGTCGAGCCGCTGCTCGACGAATTCGATGTCCGCCGTGGCACGGCGCGCGACGCGTTCTGCACCTCGATACCGGAGCTCCAAGGCCGCCGCGTTCAGAACTTGCGGGGCGATTATCGCGTCGGGGGCGAGGAAGAAGACGTCGATCAAATTCGTGTTCTCGCGTGGCGTCGCGGCCAGGTTGTCCGAGATCTCACCCACCACCGCGGTCTTCGGGACGACATCGATCGTATAGACCCGGGCTTCCTGGGGCGGTGGCTGCACGGTAAACGAAGTCAGCGCGGTCTCGATCCGCTGCCCCACCAGAGCGGTGCCCAGCACCTCGCCCTGCGGGGTGCGCAAGGCTGCCGCTCCACCCTCCTGATCGTAGGCCAACTCGAAACGTCCGTCGGGAACCGACGGGTCCACTCGGACTTCGCGGAACAGGTCAGAGCGCACGAACTCGGGCGACGCAGGTCGGAGGCGGAGACCGACAGAGTCCACCACCGCCGCTGCGATCGGTGACGAGCGCAGAACCTGGATCTCGGACTCGACGGGGTCGACGAAGACGTCGATGCCCGAAATCCGTCCTGGGGTGACCAGCCCCCGGGCGGACTGCGCGGCGTCGCTCACCTGCAGAGAGAGGTGCGCCTGATAGTAGACGCGCTGGCGCGAGACGGCCCAGATTGCCGAAGCGGTGGTGACGCCGAAAACCAGGAGCACCAGCCATAGACGACGCGAAACCACCTGCCAGTAGTCGGACAGGTGGGGAGAGGAGCCGGTGCGCTCGGGCTCGGGGTCGCCGTAGGGGCGCAGGCTGGGCTCTGGATTCATTTGTTTCCTTCGGCGCGCATCGCCACCGAGGCGGTCTGCCGGCAGCGATACTCCCAGTGCGGCCGGGGACCTCCTTTTTCCGATTTTGCCGCCGAAATCTGGCATATATGCATCTATGCACGCAATACAAATGATCTGGGGGAGCTCGCCGGAAGCCCGCGTTCCCTAGTTGACCTCGAAGGTCGTGAACGGGTAGATTTTTGATGAATTCACGCATCGAAGGGAGGATCCCGGGATGTCGGCTCGGGCGCGCATCGAAGAGGTGCTCCAATCGATCCGTCCCGCCATCCAGGCGGACGGCGGGGATGTGGAGTTACTGACCTACGACGAGCACGCCGGGCGGGTGGAGGTTCGTCTCATCGGGGCCTGCGAAAGCTGTCCGATCTCGATGATGACGCTCAAGGAAGGGATCGAGACTCGGGTGAAGCGCGCGGTGCCCGGGGTGCTGGAGGTCACCGCGGTCTGACCGCGGTCGAGCCCCGGGGAACGGTGCGCCCGCCCTTCGGGGCGGCGCTTTTTTTTTCGCCTTTGAACATCAGCCGGAGCGGATCGTAATGGATGTCACGACGTTGAAGGGCTCGGTCCTCACCGCCCTCTCCCGCGTGTTCGGGGAGGGGCCTGATGCGGACCTGGTGGGGAGCGGCCGCGTCCGCGACCTCGAAGTGGAGGCCGGTGGACGGGTCCGCTTCTCCTTTCACCTCCGGCCGGAGGATCCGGGGACGCTGGTGAAGGCCGCGCGCCAGGCGGTCGAGGGTCTGAGCGAAGTGTCCGAGGTGAGGGTCGACGTCCAGTTGCCCAAGCTGGGTGGGGAGGCGGGACCGCCTTCGGCCTCCCGCGGCCAAGGGACGGGCCAGAAGCGAGGCCTCCAGCCCGGCTCCGTCCCAGCGCCCACTCCGCGGCCCGGGCTGCTTCCCGACGTCGACCGCGTGGTGGCGGTCAGCTCGGGCAAGGGCGGGGTCGGCAAGTCGATGGTGACGACCAACCTAGCAGCGGCGCTCGCCGTCGGCGGACTGCGCGTGGGGCTGCTGGACGCGGACATCTACGGTCCCGACATCCCGCTCATGTTCGGCGAGCAGCGCCGCCCGCGTGTGACCGGAGAGCGCGGCCAGGAGCGGATCGAACCGCTCGAGGCGCACGGCGTGCGGCTCATGAGTCTCGGCTTCCTCCTGGAGAAGGAGCAACCGGCGATCATGCGCGGTCCGCTGATCGCAGGAATCCTCAAGCAGTTCATTGAGCAGGTCGAATGGGGTCCGCTGGACGTCATGGTCGTGGACATGCCGCCGGGAACGGGCGACGCCCAGCTCTCGCTCGTGCAGACCATCGACCTCGATGGCGCGATCATGGTTACGACCCCGCAGGACGTCGCTACCGGAGACGTACGCCGCGGCATCAAGATGTTCGAGCGTGTGAATACACCGGTGCTGGGCGTGGTCGAGAACATGGCGGGTTGGAGCTGTCCCCACTGCGGAGAGGTGACCGACGTGTTCGGGCGGGGCGGGGGAGAGCGGCTCGCCGAGGAAATGGGAGTGCCCTTTCTCGGCCGCATCCCTCTCGACGCGTCCGTGGCCGTCGCCGGCGATCGTGGCCGTCCGACCGTGTTGAGTGAACCGGACGCACCCGCGGGCAGTGCCCTCCGGACGCTCGCGAGCGCGCTTCGCGAGCGTCTGGAGGCGTCCGCAAAGCGACGGTGAGGCCGCCGCCGCTACCCAGCCCCGACCGGGAGCGGTTCCTCACCCTCCCTCTGCACGTCTTTGTGCGGGACTACCCGGAGGTGCTCGGGTTGCTGCGGGCCCGCGTCGTGGATCCGCGCAGGCATGGCGGTCATAGCCTCGCGCAATTGGAGGCCGAGCGTGAGGATGGATCGGCGCTTCTTTCGGCCTTTCTCGAATCGACCGGGTGGCGACCCGTCCCGTGAGCGCCCGGCGGGTCACGCTGCTCACCGACTTCGGCACCCGTGACGGATTCGTCGGGGCGGTAAAGGGAGTGCTGGCCTCCCTCGCTCCCGATGCGTCGGTCGACGACGTGGCGCACGACGTTCCCCGCGGCGATGTCCGAGCCGCTGCACGAACGCTCGCCCGCTACTGGATGCACTACCCTGCGGGTACCGTTCACGTGGTCGTGGTGGACCCCGGAGTTGGGACGGCGCGCCGCGGACTGGCGTGCCGTTCGTCCGAGCGCTTCCTCGTCGGTCCCGACAACGGCGTGCTAACCCCGGCGCTGCTGACCGGTACGAACGCGAGGTGTGTACGGATCGATGAAACCGTCGACGTGACCGAGGCGGCGTCGATTGCACCGACGTTCCACGGGTGTGACGTCTTTGCACCCGTTGCGGCGGCGCTCGCCAGGGGAGGTGACCTGGATTCGATCGGTACTCCGATGGAAGACCCCAAGCTCCTCACTCAGCCATTGCCCACGCACTCGGATGGAGCCGTCGAGGGCGAGGTCGTGGGGGTCGATCGCTTCGGTAACCTGGCCACCAACCTGCGAGGTGATTGGGCCCGCCCCGGCGACGTGGTCGAGGTAGCGGGGCGTCGCCTGGAACTCGAGCGCACCTACGGCGATGTAGATTCTGGTGCGGCGCTCGCTGTGGTGGATTCGGAGGGGCGAATCGAGATCGCGGTGCGCGACGGCTCGGCCCAGCGGGCACTCGGGCTGGGCGAGGGCGCAGTGGTGAGGCTGGTACGACGCTGACGATCACCCTGCCGAATCAACTGTCCTCGAGCCACCTCCTGTCGGCCTCCGAGAGCTCGCTCCGTCCGCGGGCCTTCTCGATCAGCTTCACCAGGACCCAGCCCACGAGTAGGACCGGCGCGACCTTGAAGAGAAGAAAGGCGGCAAGCCCGAGCGTGAGCGAGAAAATGGTGCCCACCATGGCGAGCACGAGGCCCGCGACGACGAGCGTGATCAGGCCGACGACCAAGAAGGTGAGCAGCGAGCCGAGCATCTTGACCTCCCAACGGCAGTTCGTGGCCGCGCGTGTGTCCCGTCTGAAGAGGCGACCCTCCATCCACATCATGCACTACGGACCTGGCGGGCGAAAGATTCGATGGACTCACGGCAGTCAGGGCACCCAGCGCACGTTCACGTCTCCGAATGCGGCGTTCACCCGCACCACGATACGCTTCTCGGCACGTTCCCAGTCGACGGAGTAGAAGGCGTCGCCGCGCTTGACCAAACCCTCGGTATCCACCGAGGCGAGCATGGCGTGCTGCTCGAGCTTCACACCGAGCCCCTCGGGGAGGAGAAGCTCGAGAGCCGCGAGCCCCACCTTCACGTCGACTTCGGCATCCTGCTCCCACGCACCGGTCAGGTCGAGCGTCACGTCACCCACCCCGGCACTCACCTCGATTCGTCGCGCGTTAAGATTACCGAGGCGGCGTGCAGTGAAGTCTGCAGCTCCACACTGGAGGACTGCGCGTCCCATAGTCTCCGGGTTGGGCCGGGAGACGTCGACTACCGTCTCGGACGCCCCGGTGCGGAGGTTCAGTGAGCGTAGCGCCAGTCCTCCGAGGTCGATATCTGCCCGGCCCGCCCCGAATTCGATCTCGAGGTCCATGGGGAGCGAGGGTGCGAGCTCAACGTCCAACGCTCCACCGTCGCGCCTACCGAACCTGAAGCCGCGTCCGGTTTGCTCCACACCCAGTCGGAGGCTCTCACCATCGAAGTTTGTGCGCGGCCTGAACGTCTCCTCGTCGTAGCGGAGCTGCATCCGGTAGAGCATGTCTGGAGGCGCGGGCTGGACCGAGAAACGTCCGGCCCCGTAGGCCAGGTGCACGTCGAGCTCGGTCTCGTCACCGAGCCGGCGCGAGTTGGTCACCGTCCGCCAGCTCTGGCCGGCGACTGGAGCGGCGAGAGCGACCACGAGGAACAGACCGGCCGCACCGCAGAGCAGCGCGCGACCGCTCATCGGCCTCCCTCGTCGGGTGGTTGCACGTCCCGGTGATCTCCGGTGTCCGGCTCTCCTTCAGGCGCTCCGTCTCCGGGGGCGTGTGCGGGGCCTGACGGCTCCGGCGACGGACTGGGCGGCGGCTCACCGAATCCGAGGTCGTCGTCCCAGTTGTCGCCCCAGTATGTGCGGCCGCCCCCGGCGAATTCGGGTCGCCGTCCGCCTCGGGTCAGGAGCAGCGCGCCAAACCCGACGAGAACCGCCGCCACCGTAATCAGACCACCGAGCAGGGCGAGCAGGAGCGAGGCGAACCGCAGGAAGCCAACGGCTCCGATGAGGTCCGAGGCGAGTTGCGCAAGCATGAGCACGCCGACCCCGGCGATCATCGTGGAGTACGGGTTCGACATGCGTACCCACTCGAGTCGCGGATAACGTTGGCGGGCGACCCACTCACCCAGCGCCTGGGAGACCGCCAGATAGCCCACTGCCATCGCCAGCGCGATCGCTACCGGGAAGAGCACGATCCAGAACGGCAGCGCGAGGATCCCGACGATGGTCACGACCAACGCGATCCCACCGAGCAACCACGCGGGGATCGTGAGGAAGGCTCCAGCGAATCCCACCATCCCGGCCCGCAGCGGGTCGCGCCGCGCGGTCTCCGTGATGACGTCCAGCTCCTCGCGGGCGAAGTGGATGGCGAGCCCGCCTCCGAGCACGGCGACCAAGAAGACGGTGAGCAGCACCTTGATGACCCCACCCAGGGCTTCGGCGATCCCGCCGCCCGCCGATCTCCGATTGCGCCGCACCTCCGCGCGCAGCTCCTCGATCTCTCCGCGCAGCTGTTCCCGGTCGTCGACATCGCTGTCCGGCACCACGTCGGCAACGTTCCCGAGGACGGCGCCGCCGTCTCGGATGATGCGCGCGTCCGCCAGCCGCACGTTGTCGGCGACGCGCCCACCCTCGGCCAGGCGCAGCGTGCCGCCGACGATCACCACGCTGCCCTCCACGTCGCCCTGAACATCGAGATCGCCGTCCAAAACGATGATGCTGGTCGGTACGGTCTGCCCGACTGCGACCGTCACATCCTCGTTCACGTGGATCCGCACGCTCTCGTCCAGGTCGAGGTCCTGGATCGCGCGGGCGAGCTCGAGCAGGAGCCGGGGGCGGCTGAAGAGGAGGGCGAGCGCTGGGTCCGGTCCTCCGCCCGATGGCCGAGGGGCCTGCGCGAAACTTGCCTCGCCGGATGCGGAGACCGACCGCTCCAGCGCCTCGTCTACCAGGCGCGCCAGCTCGGCTTCGTCGCCTTGGGCTGCAGGTGCAGACCACTCGCGAAGGCGCTCAGCCAGCGGTCCGTCGTCGAGCGACACCGCCTCGCCGAGCAGGGCTCGCCACGCGGTCTCGAGTGCATCGCCGATGCGGTACCGTCCCACCTCGTCACCGCCGATCCGGACGGTCCCGTCCCTGAATTCCACGTCGAGCGCGCCGTCATCGGCGAACTCCAGTCGGAGTGCGGCGATCCGGCGGCTCACGTCGATCTGCTTCGACACCACCTCGCGCACCTGGCCGCCGGTGGATGCGCTTGATCTGGTCGCCTGCAGGGCATGCGCCGGAGCGGCTTCCGCCGCGCACAGCAGCGCAAACATCGCTGTGGCGAGAATCCTAGCGCCTGGCATGAACAGCCTGCCTGTCGGGTGTGATGAGGTTGCGGTACAGAACCCACCCGGCCGCGAGGGTCAGCGAGCAGAAGCCGACCAGCCCGGCTCCCGCGGCCCCCGGGGAGCGCGACAGGAGGTCGAGCGTGGTCCACGCGTGGAAGAGGGCTCCGCTCTCGACCAGCCCCGCCGTCAGACCGCCTTCCGTCGCGCTGGCGAGGGCGGTTCCCTCGAGCCAAACGAACGTGACCAGGTTGCCGACCGTCACGAGCGGGTGGCTGAACACCGCATACGCGACAAGACCGGCTGTGACAACCGGGGTGAACGCCACTCCTGCGGCCGCGGGCCCACGCCCGGTGCTGCCGCGGACCCGCCAGCGCGCGCACCCGGTCGAGCAGTCGGCGGGGCAGGGCAGTGCGGGCCGGCGTCGGTTCCGGAATCCGCACGTTGCTCATTACCGCGGCCGCGAACCCCCGCGACGGTGCGAATCGAGGCAACGTGTTGAGACCGTCCAAGATGGTTCGCCAGCGGCTCCCCTCGGCCCGACAGTGGGGGCAGGCTTCCAGATGCCGCCGGACCGCTGCGGCACGCCGGCGCCCGAGGGCCCCCTCGACGAAGTCCTGAAGCCCCACCTGGCCCGGATGGGTCGCCGCGCTCCGGCCCCGATCGAGCCACGCAGCAAGCCGTCTCCGGAACCCCCCGAGGGGCAGGGTGCGCGTCCGGGCCGCGAGCGGGATCCGGTCGGTGGAGGCGCCACCCACCGCGTCGAGGACCCGTCCGGGGAATCCGGGGCCGGGTGCCAGGGCGGGAAGCTCGGAAAGCTCACCGAGCAGGGTGCGCCAGCTCAGGGCCTCCTCCCGGCAGAGCGCACAACGAGACAGATGTGCCTCGACCCGGGCGGTCTCGGGCACTGAGAGACGCCCGTCCAGCCAGTCCTGGATGTGGTCGTCGGAGAGGTGTGCGCTGTGCTCGCTCATGGTCCCTCGGCAGCCCTATTCACTGTCCCATCCCCTACGCCCCCAAAGAAGGAGCGGTTTCGCGTGACATGTCAGAGCGCCACGTCCGCGAGCAGATCCTTCAACTCGGCCCTCGCGCGGTGGAGGTAGGTCTTTACGGTACCCAGCGGGACACCCATCACCTCCGCAATCTCCTCGTACGTGTAGCCTTCCATGTGACGCAGCAGGATCACGGACCGGTACTCCGGCCGCAGCTCACCGATGGCGCGCTCGATCTGGCTGCCCAACTCCTTGTGCTCTACGTACGCGGCCGGGCTCTCGTCGTCGGACGCCAGCACGAACGCCGTGCGCTCCTCTTCCTGTGCCGTGGTGGCGTGGGGCGAACCGTCGATGGAGATCACGTCCAGCTTACGCCGTCGCAGATGATCTATGGTGTGGTTGTTCGCGATCTTGAAGATCCAATTCGAGAACCGATACGCCGGGTTGTAGCTGTCGATCGCCTTGAAAGCGCGGATGAACGCCTCCTGAGACAGGTCCTCTGCCAGGGACCGGTCCCGCACCATTCGGTACACCAGCGAAAAGACGGGACGCTCATAGCGGGAGAGCAGCTCCCGGAAGGCTGTTTCCCGACCCTGCACGGCGAGCGAAGCCAGCGCACGGTCGTCGGCCTTGGCATAGTCGAGGGGAGGCAGGGCGTTCGTTCCCGATCGCGGGTGCGCGTTTCCCAAGGCGAGGGATGGGACGGAGCTCAGGGCGAATGTCGGGGCCATGTCTCTTCGCCCTACGGGTTTGACGCGGCCCGAGTTCCAGGGACACCGGACCCGGCCCATCCGCGCCGGGTAGGCCAGCGCCTGCCCGCACGCAGCAGGCTCACACTCCGCGAAGCTAGGGGAGGCTCCTCCGGCTGTCATGACGACCACACGTCGGGCTCCGGCCGAGCCGCGGTCGGGTGCGGAGCGCGGGCAACAGGTCCAGCGCCTCTTCTCCGAGATCGCGCCTCGCTACGATCTCCTGAATCACCTGCTCAGTCTGAACGTGGATCGACGCTGGCGCCGGCGCGCGGTGGCCGCTCTGGGCTGGGAGGAGTGCCGCGACGGGACATACCTGGACGCGTGTGCGGGCACCTTCGACCTCGCCCTCGAGCTCGCTCGGCGGCCAGCCTTCCGGGGCCGAGTCGTAGCGTCCGACTTCGCGCGTCCCATGCTGGTGGCCGGACTGACCAAGCTGGACGGAGCGGCCGTCATGCCCGTATGCGGGGACGCGTCGAGGCTGCCGTTCCCGAGCGAGCGATTCGCGGGTGCGACGGTAGGCTTCGGTGTGCGGAATCTGGCCGACCTGGATCGCGGTTTGAGGGAGCTTCACCGCGTGCTTGCGCCGCGAGGTCGTCTGGTGGTCCTCGACTTCACCGTCCCGCCGAATCCCCTGGTGCGAGCTGCGTACCTCTTCTACTTTCATCGCGTGCTCCCGCTCGTTGGCCGCTGGGTTTCGGGACACCCGTGGGCCTACAGCTACCTTCCCGCCTCGGTGCGCGACTTCCCGCTGCCGGCGGAACTCGCGGAACGGATGCGCGCGGCCGGATTCTCCGAGGCACGCTGGTCACTGCTGAGCGGCGGGATCGCGGCACTGCACGTGGCCAGGAAGTAGCCCGAGCGCCTGCTTCACCGGCTCGTGCGTGTGTCTTCCGGATCGGTGGGGGCCGGGGCATGGGCGCTCGCTCGGTCTGGTGGCTCGAGCACCGTAACCGGTCCCAGCGTGGAGAGCGGCTCGTCCATTCGAGCGGGATCCCCCACCACCAGGATCACCATGCGGTCCGGGTCGACGTGTCCCCGGAAAACGCGCTGGACGTCTGCCGCGTCGACCCGCTGAATCCCCTCCAGATAGCGTTCGAGCCAGTCATCGGGAAGGCGCTGGGCGCGGTATGCCATCTGGCGGGCGACGATTTGCGCCGGAGACTCGAAGTTGAAGACGAACCCATTCACGATCTCTTCGACCGTGCGCTCGACCTCGCCGCTCGTAGGCGGGGCCTCGGTCATCTCCTTCAGGGTCTCGAGCACCAGCCTGATCGCGGCCACCGTCCTCGCACTCTTCGTGCGGGTCACCGCCCCTACCAGCCCGTCGTAGGTGAGCGGCGTCGTCCATAGTGCGGAAGCGCTGTACGCATATCCCTGCTCCGTTCTGAGCCGCGCCATCAGGCGGCTGGAGAGACTCCCTCCGCCCAGGATCGTGGCGCCGATACGCGACGCGAAGAACTCGGGCGTGTCGCCCTGACGGACATCGGTGGTGTGCGCCATGACGACGGTGCTCTGCTCGAGCGGACGAGGAATAAGAAAGACGCCGGGCTCCGTGCGGATGTCCGGCGTGGGCGCACGCTCGAGAGGCTCCACGCAGTCGGCCCACCCTGCTACCAGCCGCTCCAGGCGGGGCTCGATCTCGGCCCACGAGATGTCCCCTGTCACCCCCAGGATCAGGTTGCCCGGACAGAAGACACGGCGATGCAGCCACTCGAGGCGCTCGCGTGTCAGGTCATCCGGCTCCAGATCGGCGGGCTCCATCTCCCATCCGATGGGGTGGTCTCCGAAAAGGAGTCGGTTGAACTCGCTGTATGCCAGCCGTCCCGGATCGTCCGCGCGGCGGCGCACGCTCTCGAGCTCCTGACCGCGCCACACCTCCACGCGGGCCGTGTCGAAGCGGGGCGTTCTCAGCATGTCGCCGAACAGGCCGAGCGCGACGTCCAGGTGTCGGGTGAGGGTGTTCACGCTCGCGAACGAGCTCGCGCCGCCGGTGCCCGTGGATGACCGGATCGCGAAGCGCTGCAGCAGCGCCTCGATCGAGTCAGGTGGGAGCTCGCCTGCACCTCCGGACCGGACTAGCGCGGGGAGCCCGGTCCCGGCTGCGTAGTACGCACGGGGGAAGTTGGCGAAGCCGCCACGAAAGCGTGCGTACACGCTCACGAGCGGCAGACGACGGTCTTCCAGATGCAGCACCAGCACTCCATTGGACAGGGTGTGCTCGGTCGCGCTCGGGGGGCGGAACTCGAGCGGCTCGAAGCGCAGCGCGAGCGCGGCTTCGCGTCCGGTCTCTTGGGCGCTGGCGGGCACCGCCGCTACGACGAGCGTCAGCGCGACCGCGTAGCCCGGGGCGACGCGGGCCAGCCGACTCGGTTCCCTCTTCATCGGTCGCTGGGCGGGGCCGGCGCGGAGCGGACCAGCGTCGCGACGGTCCGGTTCTCGGGGCTCAAGTAGGTGCGTGCCACGCGCTGGACGTCCGCTGCGGTGACGTCGGCGATGCGCGCCTCGAGGCCGAAGGTGGTGCGCCAGTCCCCGAACAGGGACGCGGAGCCCGCGAGCTGGAGCGCGAGGCCGAAGTTGGTCTCGAGCCGCCGCACCGCGCTGGCCTCCAGCTGGTTGCGCACCCGATCGAGCTCGGCCTCCTCCGGGGCCGCCTCGGCCAGGCGTGCAAGCTCCTCGTACACGGCCCGCTCGACTTGCTCGGTGGTGTGGGGTGAGCGCGGCTGGGCATCCACGCTGAAGAGGCGGGGGTAGCGCTCACCGGGTCCGAGCGAGCTGCCGACGTAGGTAGCGAGACGGCGTTCGAGCACAAGGGCGCGGTGCAGGCGGGACGTCCGGCCCCCGGTCAGGAGCGCCGACAGCATCACGAGCGCGGGCGAGTC
Source organism: Longimicrobiales bacterium (assembly GCA_965237965.1). Taxonomy (GTDB): domain Bacteria; phylum Gemmatimonadota; class Gemmatimonadetes; order Longimicrobiales; family Gaopeijiaceae; genus UBA2988. The sequence continues at coordinate 432,829 of CBDEGT010000003.1, read as the reverse complement.
GGCATGAAATGCGTCGACCGTGTGCCAGCCGATGCGCACGGCCGGCTCCGCGTCGAACCTGACCTCGACCCTGCGCTCCCCCCGCTGCCGCGGTTCCTCGGTCAACACGGGCGGCGGCCGCTCTCCGCGGGGGAGTCCGGCGAAGTACCGATGGATCCAGCCGGCTACCTGGTCCGGGTCAACGTCACCTACGATCGCGACTACAGCGTTGGCGGGGCCATAGTAGCGGCGGTAGTAATCTGCTAGCTCCTCGCGACTGTGCGTCCGGAGATCGCTCATCCACCCCACGACCGGTTGTCCATACGGATGGGCGGTGAACGCTGCGGCGAGGTGGGTTTCGTAGAGAAGGCCACTGGGGTTGGTCTCGACCCGTGTTAGCCGCTCCTCGACCACGACGTCACGCTCGGCGTAGAACTCGCGGAAGACAGGGTTGGCCATCCGCTCGGCTTCCAGTACGAACCAGAGCTCGGCCCGGTTCGCCGGAAGCTCGACGAAGTAGAGCGTGGATTCGTTGGTGGTGATCGCATTGAGGCTCTGGGCTCCGTTGCGGTTCAGGATCTCGCCCAACTCGTTGGGCACCACCAACGCCCGCGCGCTGTCCCGGAGTGCCCGCAGTCTGCCCTCCATCGCCAGGACCGCAGCGGGGTCGGTTCCCTGAGCAGATCGGGTCGTGAGGAGTGAGTCGTGCAGCGCGTCCATCCTGCGGAACCAGCCGAGCTCGGCCTCGGGATCGCGCGTACCTATCGTCGTCGTGCCCTTGAAGAGGAGGTGCTCCAGCAGATGCGCGATCCCCGTGGTGCCCGTGTACTCGTTCACCCCCCCGACGTTGAACTGGGTGACGAACGCTACCGTCGGCGCGCTGGTCTGGGGGAGGACGAGGAACCTCATCCCATTGTCGAGCGTGACCTCGCGCACGGGCAGACGGTCGCCCCGGGGAGCGCCCTGCGCCTGGGCAGCAGTTGGGCGGATGGACGCGGCGGTCAGCCCCGCGGTGAGGGCGAGTCGCGCGAGGGCGGGGAGCGCGTACCGGCTCGGCGGGCGCGTCAAGGCGAGGGTTTCCACCTGCTAGGGTCGAGTCTTTGCTTCGTTCTTCGATTCGATGCTTCAGTCGGACTTGCGCGGGACCGGGCTCCGCGGCTGGCACGTTGGGCAGAAGAAGGCGGAGCGGTTGCCGAACACGAGGCGGCGGATGGTCGTGCTACACCGGAGGCACTGCAATCCTTCCCGGTCGTACACCGCCAGCTCGCGCACGAACTCACCCCGCCCGCCCTCGGCGTTGCGGTAGTCGCGGATCGTGGTGCCGCCCGCCCGTAGCGCGCCGGCCAGCACTTCCCGGACCGACTCGTGCAGTGCCTCGGCCTCGTGCCGGCGGATCGTGTGCGTGCGGCGGGCGGGGTGGATCCCCGCTCGGTGGAGCGCCTCGGCGGCGTAGATGTTGCCCACGCCGGCGATCCTGCGCTGATCGAGCAGCCAGGAGCGGACCGGAGTGCGGGACTCGCGCAGGCCTCGCCACAGACCATCCACGGTAAACTCCCCGTCCAGCGGCTCCGGCCCGAAACTGGAGGAGCGCGCCGAGGAGGCCTTGGCATCCAGTCGCTCCACCGTGCCGAAGCGTCGGCTGTCGTCGAACACCAGGTCGAGTCCGCGGTCGAGCCGGAATACAACGGCTGGATGGGTGGCGGCCGTGCCATACCGCTCCCCTGCCGGACTCGAGCGTTCTGCGCGCGACGGGGAGAGCGGGAGGATGCCGCCGGTCATGCCGAGATTGATCCACACCACGCTTCGGTCGCTCAACTCCAACAGCACGTTCTTCGCGCGTCGCCCGACCCCCGTGATACGCCGGCCGGTGACGCCACGTCGGAGCCGTTCCACCGTGCCCTTAACCACGTCTCCGTTGACGACCTCGATGTGGCTCACGCGCCGGCCCGACACCACGGGCCGGATCCCGCGGACGATCGTCTCGGCTTCGGGCAGCTCGGGCACAGAGGGCTCGGGTTAGGCCAGCTTCACCGCGGTGCCCGACGCGGACACCATCAGCATGCTGTTGTCGAAGTCGAGCACCGCGTAGTCGAGGTTCACGGCGGCGACCGCATCCGCGCCGAGGGTGCGCGCCTCGTTCGCCATCTCGCGCAACGCCTCGGCCCGTGCGTTGCGCAATATCCCCCCGAAGATGTTCGTCCCGATGACCGCCTCGCCGGCGACGATGCCTAAGTACTCGAGCACCTTTCGGTCCTGGATCTCGGGTGTTGTGGTGATGATCAAGGCTGAGTTCTTCACGTGGGTCGCCTTGCCCGTCAGGGCTTCGCCCTCTCGTCGCGCGCCGACTCGCGCCATCCGATGTCACCTCGGAACTGCTTCCCGTCGAAGGTGATCGCCTCGGCTCCCCTGCGGCTGTTTCCCCCTGCCTCCTCCAGGGTCGCGCCCAGCCCCGTGACCGCGAGCACGCGCCCGCCCGACGTGACCAGACCGCCGTCCACCAGCATGGTGCCCGCGTGGAAGACCAGGACGTCCGGGTCGTTCGCGACCGTCGCCGGAATGGTGATCGGGAGTCCCTTCGGGTAGTCGCCCGGGTAGCCCCCCGACGCGAGCACGGTGGTGACCGCGGCGCCGGGCCGCGCCTGGACGCTCCGGCCCGCCAGGCTGCCGCCTTCGGCGACCTCCACCATCAGCTCGAGCAGCGAGCCCTCCATGAGGGGGAGAACTACCTGCGCCTCGGGGTCGCCCAGGCGGCAGTTGAACTCCACCACCTTGATCCCTTCGGGGGTGAGCATCAGCCCCGCGTAGAGGATCCCCCTGAACGCGCAGCCCTCGGCGGCCAGGGCACGCAGGGTCGCAAGCAGGACCCGCTGTCGGGCCTCCTCGAGCACCGCTTCGGTCGCTAGCGAAACCGGCGCGTACGCGCCCATCCCTCCAGTGTTGGGCCCCGTGTCGCCCTCGCCCACCCGTTTGTGGTCCTGAGCCGCGAGGAGAAGCAGCGCCTCTTCTCCGTCGGTGATTGCGAACACCGACAGCTCCTCACCCTCCATGAACTCCTCGATGACGATCTCGCGGCCGGCCTCGCCGAACGAGCGGTCGCGCAGCATGGCCGACGTCGCCCGCACGGCCTCCTCTACAGTACTGCAAACCACGGCTCCCTTGCCCGCCGCCAATCCCGACGCCTTCACGACCACGGGAGCACCCTGCTCCCGTACAAACGCCTCGGCCTCGCCTGCCTCCGTGAAGGTGCGGTGGGTCGCCGTGGGAACGCCCGCGTCGGCCATCAGTTGCTTCGCGAACGCCTTACTCGCCTCGATGCGTGCCGCGTTCGCGGTCGGCCCGAATACCGGCACACCCTTCGTGCGGAAGCGATCTGCGATGCCCGCTGCCAGGGGCGCCTCCGGTCCGACGACCGCCAGGTCGATGCGCTGGCCGGCTGCCCAACCTGTCAACGCCTCCACCTCGCCGGGACCGATCGGAACCGGATGGGCGAGCTCGTGCATCCCGCCGTTGGGCTGGGTCACCCACAGGTCCCCGGCCGGCAGGTCGCGCCGCAGCTTCCAGAGCAGGGCGTGCTCTCGGCCTCCGTTCCCGACAACCAGAACGCGCACTCGTTTCCTCGGTGCAGGGTAAGCCAGGTTTGTGTAGCTCGTCAGGGGTGTGGAAGGCTACCCCCACCCTCCGGAAACGCAACGGGGCCAGCGCCTATCGAAGCGCTGGCCCCGCCTGCACACGATGGCCGCCGACCGCCGGCGAGCCGCCTCCCTGGCTACCGTCTGAATCCGCCCATGATGGATTCGCCGACGGTGCGCACCGCACCGGCCATCGTATCCACGAGGTCGCGCGCGCCCCTGGCGTACGCCTCGGCCGCCTCGCGCAAGTCCTCCTCGTACGCGGGGTCGGGCTCTCCGCGCCTCTGGTACTCGCCCCGCAGGATCCGGTCGTACTCGCCGCTTTCGATCCACCCGCGTAGTTCGGAGACGCGCAGCACCCAGAACGGGTGGGTCGCGCCGATCAGGTTGAGAACCTTGTAGACCTGATCTGCGACGTCCCCCCCGGTTCTGTAGTCCTCGGCCTGTTGGATGAACTCTTGGAGGTTGGTATCCTCGCGGTTGCCCCCGCCCGCCATCTTGAGCATGGCGTGCATCGCAACCTCCGGATCCTGCACTGCCGCGAGTCCCGCCCGGTCCGACGACAGCTCACTCTTTCGGTACCACTCGAGCAGGGCGACCAACACGGCACGTGCCGCCAGCCCGACCACGGGGAATCCCATGGTGGAGAGATGGAGCAGGAGGACGGTCATCGTCCGGTAGAGGACGTGATCGGAGAGGATGTGTCCCAGCTCGTGCCCGAGGACGAAGCTCAGCTCGTCGTCGTCCAGCAAGGCGACAGTGCCCGAGTTCAGGATGATGAAGGGCCGATCCATGCCGTAGGCGCCTGCGTTCACCATCGGGGTCTGCGAGATGAACACGTCGTACTGCATGGGAGCGTCGAGTGTGCGCGCGACGTCCTGGTAGAGCTCGTGCACGCGCCGGAACTGGTTGGGCGAGACGCGCACCGCGTTGGCTTGGAACGCGAGTCGTATCGGCTTCTCGCCGAAAAGTCCGAATAATCGCCGCAGCACGTCGTCGAACACCGGAATCCGACGTAACGCCGTCAGCGCCGCCCGGTCTGCGGGATGCTCCCAGGACCGAGACGCGATCCCGGCGAGGATCCGTCGCGCCTCCGAGTCTTGGCTGTGTGCGTTCTGGGTTCCTTCTCCGTTGGCTCCAGCCTTACCGAACGTGCTCTCGTCTCCCATCGGTGCCTCCTGCGAGGTGTTGCGCGCGCCACGCGCGCGCAACCCGAACGCTCTATCGGACGGATACTCCTACGGTAACCCCCGGGCCGCGGTTTCGTTTGGTCTGGCCCCACCGCACGCATCAGGTGTGCGCGAGCGCACGGTCCAGGTCCTCGAGCAGATCGGCCTCGTCCTCGATTCCCACCGAGAGGCGTACGATCCCCGGAGTCAGTCCCATTGCCCTCCTGCGGTCCTCGGGTACCGACGCGTGGGTCATCACGGCAGGGACACTGACCAGCGACTCCACTCCACCCAGACTCTCCGCCAACTGGAAGATCTGCAGCGCTTCGGCGAACGCTTTGGCGCGCGTTCGATCGCCCAGGTCCACCGACACCATCCCGCTGAAGCCTCGCATCTGACGGTGGGCGAGCGCGTGTTGCGGGTGTGAGGGCAGCCCCGGGTACAGCACGCGGTCGATGCCCGCATGTCCCTCGAGGAACCGCGCGACCGCGAGTCCGTTCGCGTTGTGGCGCTCCATGCGCACGTGCAGCGTTTTGGCACCGCGCAGGCAGAGCCAGGCGTCCATCGGGCCGGGAACCGCGCCGGAGGACGTGCGCACGAAGTGGATCTCCTCGGCAAGCGCGTCATCGTTCGTGACCAGCATACCGCCGATGATGTCGGAGTGGCCGTTCAGGTACTTGGTCGTCGAATGCATCGCCACGTCGGCCCCGAGCTCGAGCGGGCGCTGGTTGAACGGCGATGCGAAGGTGTTGTCCACCATGAGGAGTGCGCCCCGATCGTGGGCGATGTCGGCCATGAGACGCACGTCACAGAGCTTCATCATGGGGTTGGTAGGGGTTTCGACGTGCAGCAGCTTCGTGTTGGGTCGCACCGCCGCATTCACGGCATCGACGTCGCTCGTGTCGACGAACGTGAACTCGATTCCGAGCTTGGCGAACACGCGCGTGAACATGCGCGTGGTGCCGCCGTACGTGTTCTCCTCGCTCACCACGTGGTCGCTGGCCGCCAGCCGCTTGATCACCGCTTCGATCGCCGCCAGCCCCGAGGCGAAGGCGATCCCACGACGTCCCCCCTCCAGCCCGGCGACCGCGCGCTCGAGGGCTTCACGGGTCGGGTTCGCAACGCGAGCGTAGTCGTAGCCGAGCTTTGGTTCGGCTACCGCCGGCTGCGCGTACGTGGAGGTCTGGAAAATGGGTGGCATGATGGCCCCGGTCGTGGGCTCGGGCGCCTGCCCGGCGTGGATCGCGAGGGTGCCGAAGCGCCAGCTCCGCTCGTCCGCCATGGTTGCTCCGCAGCTGGGGATGTGCGGGGGCCGTCCTCCGAGCGGGCCGCCCGCGGGTCGCGAATATCGGACGGTGCTACGCGTGTGCGCCACGCCTTGAGCCTCGATTGACCGTGCCGACCCCGGGCGCCTAGCTTCCGACTCGGCCACCCGGTTTCCGGGGCGGCCGTTTTTCGTGTCTTTCGCAGGATGTACGTTGGCCGTTCAGCTTCCTCCCGACCTGATGGTTTCGGTCTCCGGCTTTCGCGGACGCGTCGGAGACCCACTCACGCCCGAGCTCGTGGCGGCCGTGGCCGCCGCTTTCGGGTCGTTCCTGCGGATGGAAGGAAGGGGGGACACGGTCTGCGTGGGGAGGGACTCCCGCACGTCCGGACCCATGTTCGTCCGCGCGGCAGTCGCAGGTCTCCAGTCGGTCGGGGTGCGCGTGGTGGACGTGGGGGTGGTTCCCACTCCGACCCTCCTTTTGGCGACTCGCCACCACGGTGCGTCCGGGGGCATCGGAGTCACGGCGTCCCACAATCCAGCGGAGTGGAACGCGCTGAAGCTGGTGACCGGGGGAGGGATCTTTCTCGATGCCGAGCTTTCCGCCCGTTTCCAGAAGTACCTCCGCGAGCAGGACCCGCCGCGCGCCGGATGGAAAGAGCTGGGGGAAGTTACCGAGGACTCCGCGGCGTGGCCTCGGCACCTCGAAGCGATCCTCGGCCTGCCCGAGCTGGACCCCAGTGGGCTGCGTAGGCGCGCATTCCACGTCGCCCTCGACTGCGTGCACGGTGCGGGCGGCCTGGTCATGCCCGAGCTGCTGGAGCGCCTCGGGTGCCGGGTGAGCGCCATCGGGATCCGCGCGGACGGCCACTTCCCGCGTGACCCCGAGCCCACGGCGGCGAATCTGGGTGCGCTGGCCGAGCTGGTCCGGGAATCGGGGGCCGAGCTCGGGTTCGCGGTGGACCCCGACGTGGATCGGCTGTCCCTCGTCGACGAGCTCGGCCGACCGGTGGGCGAGGATCTCACGCTCGCCCTCGTGGCCACGGTGGTGCTTCGGCGCACGCCAGGCCCGGTCGTGACCAACCTCTCCACGAGTCGAGTGATCGAGGACGTCGGGGCCGCCTACGGGTGTGCCGTCACCCGCGCGCCCGTTGGGGAGGTCAACGTCGCCCGGCGCATGCAGTCCACGATGGCGGTGATCGGCGGGGAGGGGAACGGGGGCGTGATCCATCCCCGGCTCCAGCACACCCGGGATGCGCCGGCGGCCGCTGCGCTGGTGCTCCAGCACCTGCTGGACGAGGCGATTCCCATGTCCGACGCGGTTGCCCGTTGGCCCTCGTACGTCATCGTGAAGGAGAAGGTCACGTTTCCGCGGGCAGCGCTCGGTGACGCCTACCAGGCGCTCGCGGAGACGCTCGGGGCAGACGAGTCCGATAGCAGTGACGGGATCCGCTTGGAGTGGCCGCGCAAGCGGGCCTGGCTGCACGTTCGCCCTTCGGGCACGGAGCCGGTGGTCCGATTGATCGCCGAGGCCCCCGAGGCGGAAGCCGCGCGGGCGCTCGTCCGGGCAGCCGCAGACTGCCTCCGGGGGTTAGCTTAGAGAGTAGTAGGGAGTGGTTTCCGCGGTTGGATCGAATGGAGGCGTTGGGCGCGCATGTGTGGAATCGTAGGGTACGTGGGCCCCAAGGAGGCCGTGCCGATCCTTCTGGAGGGGCTCCGACGACTCGAGTATCGCGGCTACGATTCCGCCGGGGTTTCGGTCCAGAACGGCGCGGGCCTCAAGACGGTCAAGCGTGCGGGCAAGATCGCGGGGCTGGTCGACGCTCTGGAGCGCGACCATACCGGCGGCTCGTGCGGGATCGGCCACACCCGCTGGGCCACGCACGGGGAGCCCAACCAGGTGAACGCGCACCCGCATCTGAGCGGGGACCAGGACATCGCGCTCGTGCACAACGGGATCATCGAGAACGCAGCGGTGATTCGTCGCATGCTCGGCGATTTGGGCTATCAGTTCACCTCCGAGACCGACACCGAAGTCGTCGTACATCTGATCGACCACGCGTTCCGCAGCGGGGCCGAGAAGCTCGAAGACGCGGTCGCGGCCGCGCTCCAGCAGGTCGAGGGTGCGTACGGGATTGCGGTCGTCTCGTCCCGGGATCCGGACAAGATCGTCGTGGCGCGCTACGGCAGTCCCCTTCTGCTGGGGATCTGCAAAGACGGCTCCTACATCGTCGCCTCGGACGTGGCCGCAGTCATCGCCCAAACGCGGGACGTCGTCTACCTGGACGATGGCGACTATGCCGTGCTCGATCGCGAGGGCTACCACACGTATCACCTCGAGCGAGGCGCGGTGTCCCGCGCGGTGCACGAGATCACGTGGGACCTCGACGCGATCGAGAAGGGCGGCTTCGAACACTTCATGTTGAAGGAGATTTTCGAGCAGCCCAGCAGCCTGCGCGACGTGATGCGCGGGCGGCTACTCGAGGAGGAAGGCAACGCCCGGCTGGGCGGAATCACGGTCAAGGACGAGGACCTGCTCAAGGTCCGCCGTATTCTGATCACCGCCTGTGGCACCAGTTGGCACGCCGGTCTGATCGGCGAATACATGTTGGAGGAATTGGCGCGCATACCGGTCGAGGTGGAGTACGCCTCAGAGCTGCGCTACCGGAATCCGGTGATCGAGGATGGGACGCTGCTTCTGGCGATCAGTCAGTCGGGTGAGACCGCGGACACCCTCGCGGCCTTGCGCGAGCTGAAGCAGCACGGCGTAGCCACGATGGGAATCGTCAACGCGGTGGGCTCTTCGATCCCGCGCGAGACCGACTTCGGCGTTTACCTGCACGCCGGGCCCGAGATCGGCGTCGCCTCCACGAAGGCGTTCACCAGCCAGATCGTGGCGCTTGCCCTGTTCGCCCTGTATCTGGCCCGCAGACGGCACTTGTCGGTCACGGACGGTCGTGAGATGGTGCAGGCGCTCAGCAAGCTGCCTGATCAGGTCGAGCAGATCCTCGAGCTGAACGACGTCTTCCGCGAACTGGCGCATGAGTACAAGGATGCGCGCAACTTTCTCTATCTGGGGCGGGGCTATCAGTTCCCGGTCGCGCTCGAGGGGGCGCTCAAGCTGAAGGAAGTAAGCTACATCCACGCCGAGGGGTATCCCGCGGCAGAGATGAAACACGGTCCGATCGCCCTGATCGACCAAGACATGCCGGTGGTGGTGCTGGCCCCCAACGATCCGGTCTACGGCAAGGTGGTATCCAACGTCGAGGAGGTGAAGGCACGCGACGGCCGCATCATCGGCGTTGTGAGCAGCTCGGGGGCCGAGCTGATCGGCAAGCTCGACCACCTCATCAAGGTTCCGCAGACCCTTCCCTGGCTCCAGCCGGTGCTGACCACCATCCCGCTTCAGATGCTCGCATACCATATCGCGGTGCAGCGCGGGTGCGACGTGGATCAGCCTCGGAACCTCGCCAAGAGCGTCACGGTCGAATGACGCGAGCGGCGGCGGCCATGAGCCCGCCGCTACTTCCCCATGAGAGTCGTCCTGCAGAGGGTTAATCGCGCACGGGTCACCACCCAAGGCCGCGCAACCGGGGAGATCGGTCGCGGGCTCCTTCTCCTCGTGGGCTTCACAGGAACCGACGCGGAGGACACGGTCACCTGGATGGCCGACAAGGTGCTTGGCCTCCGGATCTTCCCGGACGATGCCGGGAAGATGAACCGCTCGCTCGACGATATCGACGGCGGTGTGCTCGTGGTGAGCCAGTTCACGCTGTACGGCGACACGCGCAAGGGTCGGCGTCCGAGCTTTGTAGAGGCTGCGCCTCCCGATTGTGCGGTTCCCCTCTACGAGCGCTTCGTGGCGCTACTTCGCGATGGGGCTGTGGGTCGGGTAGCCACCGGCGAGTTCGGCGCAATGATGGAGGTTGAGCTCGTAAACGATGGGCCAGTGACGCTGATCCTGGAGAGGTAGTTGTCGCCGCCGCCGCTCGTGCTCGCATCTGCGTCGCCCCGGCGGACCGCTGTTCTCCGGATGCTGGGGCTCGATCACGAGGTGGTGCCCGCCGCAGTGGACGAGTCCCTGTTGCCCGACGAGGACGCGACCGCCCACGTGGAGCGCCTGGCGCGCGCGAAGGCGTGCGCGGTCGCTGCGTGGCGCCCCGAGGCGCTCGTCGTCGGGTCCGATACGGTCGTGGCGTTGGATGGGCAGCTCCTGGGGAAGCCGACGCGGCGACAGGATGCGGTCGCTACTCTGATGCGGCTCGCCGGCCGAGAGCATGTGGTTTTCACGGGCCTCGCACTGGCCGAGCCGGCCGGACGCGTGCTGACGGCCGTCTCGAGCACGCGGGTCCGCTTCCGCGCCTTCGACGAAGGCGTGGCTCGGCGCTACGTGGCCACCGGAGAGCCGCTGGACAAGGCTGGCTCGTATGGCATCCAGGGCCTCGGCGCGGCGCTGGTCGAGGGTATCGAGGGTGACTACTTCACCGTCGTGGGCTTCCCTGTCCCGGTTTTCTTAGGCCTGCTGGAGACGGCGGGATTTGGATATGACTTCGGCAGCTTGGAACGCCTTGCGGGCCGCTGAAATTCGCCTGATACGGCGTCGGGCTTGCGCGCGTCTCGCTGCGGCGTACTTCCAAGTACGCCTCACTCGCCGTGCTCGCCCTCCTGGTCTCCGACGAAGTTGAGCGGCCCCGGTTTTCGGCACGAGTCTTACCTCCAAGTTGCGCGTCTGCTTCCTCACAGCAGCTTCCTAGCATGAGCGCCTCCGCCGTCCTGGCCCTCGACCAGGGTACTACCGGTTCCACCAGCCTCGTCATCGCCGAGGACGGTCGCGTGCTGGGGCGAGCCTACTCCGAGTTTACGCAGCACTTCCCCCGTCCCGGCTGGGTCGAGCACGACGCGCTCGAGATCTGGGAGGTGACCGCTCGGGTCGCGCGTGACGCGCTCGCACGCGCCCGTCCCGCTGGTGCGGACGTGCGTGCGATCGGCATCACCAATCAGCGCGAGACGGTGGTCGTGTGGGACCGGGCGACGCTTGCCCCCGTGCATCGGGCGATCGTGTGGCAGGATCGCCGAACGACCTCGATCTGTCGGGAGCTCGATGAGGGCGGCCACGGGCCCGACGTGCGCGCACGCACCGGCCTCGTGCTCGATCCCTACTTCTCCGGCACCAAGCTCATGTGGCTGCTGAGGGAACGCCCCGAGCTCCGTAGGCGCGCCGAGGCTGGCGAGCTCGCGGCCGGCACCATCGACTGCTGGCTGATCGCACGGCTCACGGGAGGGGCGGTGCACGCCACGGATCCCACCAACGCCTCGCGTACCCTGCTCTACGGGCTGCGCGAAGGGGACTGGGTCCCGGAGTTGCTCGACCTGCTCGAGGTGCCGCGCCCGCTACTCCCTGAGGTGCGCAGGAGTTCGGGGGACTTCGGTGTCGCCGTCGGCGACGCTCTCGGCATCGAGGTCCCCGTGAGCGGCGTGGCCGGAGACCAGCAGGCCGCGCTCTTCGGACAGGGATGTTGGCGCTCGGGCCTCGCCAAGAACACGTACGGAACGGGTGCCTTCCTGCTGCTGCATACGGGCGACGAGCCGGTGACCAGCACGCACGGCCTGCTCACGACCGCGGCATGCGACGAAACGGGGGGCGGCGCGTTCGCGCTCGAGGGCTCGATCTTCATCGCAGGGGCCGCGATGCAGTGGCTGCGGGACGGGCTCCGCGTGATCGACGATGCCGCCGAGTCCGAGGCCATGGCCCGCAGCGTGCCGGACAACGACGGAGTCTACTTCGTGCCCGCGTTCGTCGGGCTGGGGGCGCCTCACTGGGAGCCTGAAGCGCGGGGTAGCGTATTCGGCCTGACGCGGGGAACGCGGCGCGAGCACCTGGTGCGAGCAGCTCTCGAGGCGATGGCATTCGCGACGGTCGACGTGCTGCACGCGCAGGAAGCCGACTCCGGGGTGGCCGCGACCGAGCTGCGAGTCGACGGCGGCGCCTCTCTGAACGACTTCTTGATGGAGTTCCAGGCGGGAGTGCTCGGTCTCCCGGTCCGGAGGCCGGCGCTGGTCGAAACCACGGCTCTCGGAGCCGCGGGGCTGGCCGGGCTCTCCGCCGGTGTTTGGCGAAGCGCTTCCGACTTCCTGGCCGCCGGGAGTGCGCCCACGGTGTTCCCGCCCCGGATGGAAGCGGCCGAGCGGGAGAGGCTTCTGGCAGGTTGGGCACGAGCGGTGCGCGCAGTGAGGAGCTGGGCCGGGGCTACGCCGTGAGCGACGCTCGCGCGGGGGAACCAGGGAAGCGGCCGTACCGGGTCGCCGTGATCGGCGCCAGCGCGGCCGGCTCCGATCTCGAGGAGAAAGCGTACGAAGTGGGCCGCGCCCTGGGCGAGGCCGGCGCGGTCGTGATCACCGGTGGCCTGGGTGGGGTGATGGCGGCGGCGGCACGAGGTTGCCGCGACGGGGGCGGTACGAGCGTCGGCCTGCTGCCCGGCGGGGAGGCGGCTGAGGTAAACGCCTGGACCGACCTCCCGCTCGCGACGGGGATGGGGGAAGGGCGGAACGTCCTCGTGGTACGAGCGGCCGAGGCGGTGGTGGCGGTCGGTGGCGAGTGGGGCACGCTCTCGGAGATCGCGCTCGCCCGAAAGATCGGGCGGCCCGTGACCCTGATCGGCGAGCCGCCTGTGCAGGGGATGGCTCTGCCTTTGGCCGACAGCCCCGCCTCGGCGGTCGACTGGGCGTTGGACGCCGCCCGAAGCGCCCGGAGCCGGGGGCGTTGACCGGGGGAGCCGCGAACGCGGAGGATTCCCTGAAAAAAGCGGAACTTCAGGGGTCTGCGGGACTAGTACGAACCGGTGGTTTCCACCCCTCCCGACGGTCTCCGACCGTCCTCCGGTACGTGGATCGGCGGTCGCGAGGCGGAGCGGAGTAGCTGATGCCCAAGAACGGTCGTTTTCTGCTGGGTCTCGTGGGCGTGGCCCTGGTGGTCAGCTATCTGATCTGGACCGGGGTGAGCGAGACCATGGTCTACTACCTGACCCCCACCGAGCTGGTCGCCAAGGCGACGGCTGACCCGACCTTCCACGACGTGGGCGTCAAGGTGGGGGGACGGGTGGTGGTGGGCAGCTACGAGAAGACTCAGGACGTCCACACGTTCTTGGTGCACGACGTAGAGGACGAGTCCGTGACCTTCAAGGTCGAGTACGCAGGGGATCTGCCCGACACCTTCACGGACAGTCCGGAGATGGTCGTCGACGCGGTTGTGGAGGGTCGCTTCCGTGTGGACGGCGTCTTCGAGGCCACCACCGTGCTCACCAAGTGTGGTAGCCGCTACGAGGCGGTTCCGGAGGGGCTCGCCGTCGGGTGAACGTCCTCGGCGAGCTGGCCCTCTGGATCGCTCTCCCGGTCGCGGTCTGGGGTTCGGTCCTAGCCTTCGTCGCCGGTGCCCGCCAGCGCGGCGACCTCCAGCTCTCCGCCGAACGCAGCATCTACGCGGTCTTCTTCCTGACCGTGCTCGCTTCGGCCGGCATCGTCGAGTCCTTCCTACGCGACCGCTTCGAGTACCTGTACGTCGCCAGCTACTCGAACCGCGAACTGCCCACCTACTTCAAGTTCGCTGGGTTGTGGTCGGGTCAACGCGGCTCGCTGCTCTTTTGGCTGCTCTTCCTGATGCTGTTCGCAGCCATCGCGGTCTGGTCCAACCGGAGGCAAAACCGCGAGTTCATGCCGTACGTGGTCGGGGTGCTGGGCACGATCGCTTCGTTCTTCCTGATCGTACTGCTGTTCGCGGACGTCAACCCGTACGAGAAGCTCGGCTTCACCCCGGCGAACGGTCAGGGGCTGAACCCGCAACTCCAGAACTACTGGATGACGATCCATCCCCCTACTCTCTACCTCGGCTTCACTTCGTTCACCGTTCCGTTCGCCTTCGCGATAGCGGCGCTGCTCAGCGGGCGGCTTGACTCCCGCTGGATCATGCTGACGCGTCGCTGGACGCTATTGTCCTGGTTCTTTCTGGCGAACGGGATCGTGTTCGGCATGCGCTGGGCTTACGAAGAATTGGGTTGGGGTGGCTACTGGTTCTGGGATCCGGTGGAGAACGCGTCGCTCCTGCCGTGGCTGTCGGCGACCGCGTTCCTGCACTCCATTCAGATCCAGGAGAATCGCGGGATGCTCAAGGTGTGGAACATGAGCCTCGTGATTCTCACGTTCCTTCTCACCATTTTCGCGACCTTCCTGACCCGCTCCGGCCTGATCGAGTCGGTGCATTCGTTCGCCCAGGAGCTCAGAATCGCCTACATCTTCCTCGGATTCATGTTGGCGATCGTCGGGGTCGGCGTGGTGCTGATTCTTTGGCGCTTGCCCAGGCTGCGGAGCGAGAACCAGATCGAGTCGTTCGTGTCGCGCGAGTCCGCATTCCTGTTCAACAACCTGATGCTGCTCGGTGTGCTGTTCGCGGTGTTCTGGGGAACGATGCTGCCGCTGCTCTCCGAGGGGCTCACCGGCGAGAAGATCACGGTCGGGCCACCCTTCTTCAACGCGGTCAACATCCCGATCGGTCTGGTGCTGCTGGCGCTCACTGGGATCGGCCCGGTGATCGCATGGCGGCGCGCATCGAAGCAGAACTTGAAGAAGAACTTCACGATCCCCGTGTCCGCCGGACTGGCGGTGCTCACCGCCCTCTGGCTGACAGGTGTCCGCCACGGCGCCGCACTCGCCACCTTCGGGATCGCGGCGTTCGTGATGACCGTGATCGTGGTCGAGTTCTTCAAGGGAACCAAGGCGCGGGCACGCATCGAGGACGAGCGGTGGCCGCTCGCGTTCCTCCACCTGATCGGACGCAATCGTCGCCGCTGGGGTGGCTACACCGTGCACGCCGGCGTGGTAATCATATTCGCGGGGTTCGCTGGGGAGGCGTTCAAGGCCGAAGTCCGTCAGACGCTCGAACCAGGAGAGACGGCTGTCGTGCCCTCGCCCTTGGGACACAGTTACACGCTCACCTACGAAGGGATGAGCACCGTGCTCGCCGGCTCGAGTCCCGTCAACAACGTGGCTTGGGAGGTGCAGGCGCTGCTTCGGGTCCGGAAGGACGGCGAGCCGGCCGGAACGCTCACCACCAGGCGGCGCGCCCTGATCCAGCAGGAGGACATGCCCACCACAGAGGTGGACATCCGTTCCTCGTTCCTCGAGGACCTGTACGTGATCCTCTCGGACGTGCCCGACCTGCGCGGCGTGCTGATGAACCAGCCCCAGGCCCAGACCGCCACGTTCACCTTCCTGTGAACCCGCTGGTGGGTTGGATCTGGTTCGGCGGGATGATCATCGCGTTGGGCGGCTTGATCGCCTTGTGGCCGGGTGCTGGCGTTCCCCGGGTACGACTCCCTGCGCCCACGCCGACACGGGCCGTCCGTCCCGTCCCCGCCGGCGCAGGGGACTGACCTACTCCTTCGCTCCATGACCCTGATTGCCGGCGCCGTCCTGCTCGCCGCGGCGGTCGTGCTCTTTCTCCTGCAGCCGCTGGTCTCGGGCCGCCGTGCCTCGCTGCACCGGGAACTGGACGAGCCCACGGAGGCGGAGTCCCGCCGCCGGGTCACCCTCCTCGCGCTGCGCGACGTCGAGTACGACTACGCCACTGGGAAGCTGGGTGACGAGGACTATCAATCCCTCCGCCGCGAGCTGGCAGCCGAGGCGCTGACCGCCCTGGCGGCGGTCGAGGCGGAGTCGAACGAAGGCGGCGACGCTACGCCGGGCCTCGAGGAGGACATCGCGCGGCTGCGGGGGGGCTGGCGAGCGGAAGCACCTGCGCGATGTGCGGAAGCGGGAACGCCACGGAGAGCCGCTTCTGCGCCTACTGTGGTGCAGCACTTGGGGATACCGCGGGCGGCCCGGCCGCGAAGGGGGCGGGTCCCGACCGGGCGACCCCCGCACCGGAGACCGCGTGACTCGGGCCGCGGAGCCCCCCCCCCTGCCTCGGACCATGCTGGAGGCCAGGGGCCTGGTCCGCGAGTTCGCCGGACTGGCGGCCGTGGACGGGATCGACATGGTCCTTCCCGCGGGGGGCTTCCTCGCCGTGTTCGGCCCCAACGGCGCTGGTAAGACGTCCCTCCTTCGCCTTCTCAGTGGAGCGCTCCGCCCCACCCGCGGCGAGGTCTGGGTGGGGGGCGAGCCTCTCGCACCTGGGAATCCAGCCGGGCGCGAGAGGATCGGGGTGCTCTCACACCAGACTTTTCTATACGGGCACCTGACTGCGCGTGAGAATCTGCGCTTCTTCGGGACCCTGTATGGGCCTGGCGGACCTCGACGTGCGGATCGCTGAGCGGCTGCGCGAAGTGGGGCTGCTCGAGCGCGCAGGCGATCGTGTGCGCACGTTCTCGCGCGGGATGCGGCAGCGTCTCGGCATCGCACGCACACTGCTGCACGATCCCGATGTGGTTCTGCTCGACGAGCCCTACACCGGCCTCGACGTGCACGCCGCGGCGGTGCTCAGGCGGGTGCTCGAGGCGCTCCGCGACGGGCGACGTACCGTCGTGTTGGTCACGCACAACTTGACTCAGGGCCTGGAGCTTTCCGACCGGGCCGCTATCCAGGTGCGGGGCCGCTTCGCCTGGGAGGGGATGACGAGTACGGTTTCGGCGCGCGATTTCGAAACGCTGTACCAGGACACGGTCGAGCGCGCTGACGTGACTCCGGCGGTGCAGTGAGGTACCTCCGCCAGATCTCGGCGATTGCGTGGAAGGATCTGCTGATCGAGTTCCGCAGCCGCGAGCGGATCGGCTCGATGGCCGCCTTCACCGCGCTGGTCGGCGTGCTCTTCAACTTCGCGATCGACTGGACCGCGGTGCGTCCTGACCAAATCGCCTCGGCGCTGATCTGGCTGACCATCATCTTCGGTGGCACACTGGGGCTGGGCCGGACCTTCGAGCTCGAGGCACAGGACGAGGCGTTCCAGGGGTTGCTGCTGACGCCGGTTCCCCGTGACGCCGTGTTCTTCGGCAAGGTGCTCTCCAACTACGTGATCGTGCTCGCGGTGACGCTGCTGGTACTCGGCGTGTTCGGCCTCTTCTTCTCGCTGGACTGGGGTGAGCACCCCGTGGTGCTCGTGGCCACGCTCGCGTTGGGCGGACTCGGATTCGTCGCGATTGGGACCCTGTTCAGCGCTGTGTCCTCGGGGACCGCGATCGGGCAAACCCTGCTACCCGTCCTCCTCTTCCCCCTTCTCGTGCCCGTGGTTATCTACGGGACCACCGCGACCGGGCGGTTGTTGGTTGGCCGACCCCTAAACGAGGTCGAGGGGAATCTCCGTATCCTGGGCGCCTTCGCGTTGGTCGCGCTGGCTGCCGGAGCCGTCCTCTTCCGCTACGTAGTGGAGGATTAGCGCACCATGGAAAACGCGGTAGAGCGTCGTGCGGCGCACCCTGTGGGGAGCGGGATCCGCTGGACTTCCGCGGTAGTGACACTGGTCGGACTCGGGCTCGTCGTGGTGCTGCACTGGATGGTCTTCTTCTGGGTCAATACCGAAGCCACCATGGGATCGTGCAACGCATCTTCTACGTGCACGTACCCGCCTTCTGGGTAGCCTTCATGGCGTTCGGGATCGCGGCGTTGTGCAGCGCCATGTACCTCTGGCTTCGGGACGAACGGCTGGACATGGTTGCACTCTCCGCTGCGGAAGGCGGGATGCTGTTCACCACCGTTGGGCTCATCACCGGCTCCCTCTGGGGCAAGATTGCATGGGGGACATACTGGACGTGGGAGATGAGGCTGACCCTTACGCTGCTGCTCTGGTTCATCTACCTGGGCTACTTCATGGTGCGCGCTGCGACTGAGAACCCGGAGCGAGGCCGGCGCCTGGCGGCGGTGATCGCGATCGTCGGGGCCCTCGACCTCCCGCTGATCCACGTCAGCGTGCTCTGGTTCCGGTCCCTTCACCCACAGCCGGTGGTCCTCGACACCCGGCAGCCCATGAACCTGGACTCCGACATGTTGCTGACCCTGACGGTTGGACTGCTCGCTACCACCGTGTTCTTCCTGGGCGTCATGGGCTTACGCTTCGGGTTCGAGAGGAGCCGTCGCGCCCTCGAGCTCCGCATGGCGCGTGGGGGGGGGACGTGAGCCGCGCGCGCGTCGCCATTTCGGTGCTCGCCTCCATCCTCGTCGCTCCGCTCGCGGCCCCCGTCGGCCTCGCTGCCCAGGCGACCGAGCTGGGGCGTCAGACGCTCGGTCGCCCCTACTGGCACGTCTTCATCGCGTATGCGATCGCCTGGGTGCTGATCGGCGGTTGGGTGATCTCGATCGCCCGCCGGCTCGCGCGGCTTGAGAAGCGACTGGACGACGGATGAGGGTCAGGGCGACACGCAATCGATGAGGTACCGGTGAGCGGATCCACGGGCGCGCCTTTTGCCTCGCCTGACGCATCGCTCGCGCCGCTCGTCGACTTCCGCAGCGATACCGTCACTCGCCCCACGCCTGCGATGCGGGAAGCGATCGCCTCGGCGGAGGTCGGCGATGACGCCCTGGGCGACGATCCCACGACGCAGCGGCTCGAAGAGCGGGTCGCCGAACTCCTCGGTAAGGAAGCGCGCCCTCTTCTTTCCCACCGGCCTGATGGCGAACCAGACGGCGCTTGCAGTCCTGGGCCGATGGGGCGGCGAGGTCGTGGTGGAGGCGGGCGCGCACATCCTCAACTACGAGGACGGGGCGTCCGCCGCGCTCTCCGGGATTCAGCTTCGCGCGGTCCGCGCGCTCGAAGGCCTGCTGACTGCAGACCTTGTCCGCGCTGCGCTGCGACCGGAATCGCGCTACCTCCCGCGCAGCTGTGCGGTGACGGTCGAGAACACGCATATGGACTCCGGCGGACGGGTCATGTCCGTCGAGGGCGCGTCGGCCATCGCCGCGGTGGCGCACGAGCACGGCGTGCCCGTCCATCTCGATGGTGCGCGCCTTTGGAACGCCTGTGCCGCGTCGGGGCACGCCCCGGTGGACTACGCTCGGCACGCGGACACCGTGATGGTGGCCCTCTCCAAAGCGCTCGGGTGCCCGGTGGGCTCGGTGCTGGGGGGGCCGGCGGACCTGATGGAGGAGGCCTGGCGTGTCCGGAGGCGTCTCGGCGGGGCGATGCGCCAGTCGGGGATCCTGGCCGCGGCCGGACTCCATGCGCTCGACCACCACCGGGTGGACCTCTCGCTCGACCACGTTCGTGCCCGGAGATTGGCGGAGGGCGTGGGGTCCTTGCCCGGATTCAGCGTCGTCCCCCCGGAGACCAACGTGGTTTGATCGATCTCGAGGATGGAGCCTGGATCCCCGATCTATTGAGTTTTCTCGAAATACGCAGAGTATTGGTGCTGGAATTCGGTGTCGGTCGGCTACGTGCCGTGACGCATCGGGACGTGGAAGACCAGGGGATCGGCCGGGCTGTGGCGTGCTTTCGGGAATGGTCGCTCACGCGGGCCGGGGGGTAGACGCTGGCACGATTCTTTCAATTCGGGTGTTCGCGTGCTCGGGTCGACGTGCGAGAGGGAGCCCTCGAGCCGCCATCATGCTCACGCGTGAGATCGCACCACCGCTGCCGACGGGAACGGCGGCCGACATCTGCCTGGCCACCGGTGAGACGATCCAGGTGTTGGTGACGGCCCAGGGAGACACCCTGGTCGGTCCGGCCCGTACGTCGATTCGCGTCTTGCGTCAGGGCGGGATCGTGTTCGCGGGTGACTACGCGCAGGGCAGGGCATGGTTCGAGGGAGACCAGCCCATCACGTTCGAGCAGATGGGCTATCAGAAGTCGGGCGGGGAGGTCCGCCTGACCTGCGCCGACATCATGCGCGTGGGCGAGTACCAGGGCGTGCCGCTCTTCGCACGCCGCGACGCAGCTCGCCCGTATCAGCAGCTGTTTGTCCCAGTGCGTCCGGGTGTCTGGCAGATGTACGAGAATCTGCGAGGAACGCGCGGCTGACGCGTCCAGCTCGGACACGATGCGGCCCGTCCGGTTTCCAACCGGGCGGGCCGTTCGTCCTTACGGATCGCAACCTCGCGCTCGATACCGTGCGACCGTGGCACGCTATCCCGGCTAGCCGGAGGTAATCGGTAGGCCGTGAGCAAGCTTCCGGACTGGGCGCGACGCGCGCGCGAGAAATGGCGGTACACCGGAACGGACCGGCCTTCGTTCGTGGCAGAGGCAGAAGCGGGTCGACACCGTCCTGGTCGACACCCGGGCTACCCTCCGCATCTTGGAGACCGCGAGCGCACCCATGAGGGGCTACCTACCGAGAGGCGCGTCCAGCATCGAGGCTAGGGCGGCTATGGGTTCAATCGTCCCGCCGACATGTACTTCTCGAGCACGCGGTTGACCGCGTCCAGTACCGAGAGGACCGCGCCGCGGGCCGTGTCTTCGCCGGGCGCTTCGGAGGATCCGATCAGCCGATACGACTGGTCGGCCGCGTGCGCGCGCAGCGCCGTGATCACGATCCACGCATCGAAGGCCCGCACCAGCTTGAGGCTGATCAGGTCCGCCGCGAAGCGGCCACCGGTAGCGGCTTTCGCCGCCGCAAGTGCCGCGAGGGCGGCGGCGCGCCCGGAGCCCTCACGGGTTTCCACGCCTGCGGCCTCGGCTCCGAAGCGGGCGCCGCGTCTGGACAGAACCACGTGGACCAGAGCGCGCCCGTTCTGGGACGTCTGATGATCGAACTCCTCGAAGCTCAACCGCTCGCGTCTGAGTTCCGCCTGCTCCATGCCGATCCGGGACGGGGAGATTGGAGGGCCCGCAAAGGTATCGGGGCGATCCCAAGTCCGCATTCTACCGACTCGAGTCGTCGGTTACGATCCACTCCGAGGCGAGCGGTGAGGAGCGCCCGACACGAGGCTTTCGCTTTATCTTCGGGTGTTGTACTTTGGTCCCCTGGGACTTCCAACCCCAATCCCGAACCCCACGGAGAGCGCCGATGGCGACGGTGGAGATGACCGATCCCAGGATTGATGCGAAGACGTCCGACCAGAAACAGAAGGCGCTGACCACCGCGATCAGCCAGATCGAGCGCTCGTACGGGAAGGGCGCCATCATGCTCATGGGCGCAGGCGGGATGAAGGTCCGCATCGACTCCGTGTCGACCGGTGCTCTCAACCTCGATGCCGCCATCGGCATCGGTGGCGTTCCCCGCGGTCGCATGACCGAGATCTACGGCCCCGAGTCCTCGGGGAAGACGACCGTCTGCCTGCACGTGATCGCGAACGCGCAGCGCTCGGGTGGCATCGCCGCGTTCATCGATGCCGAGCACGCGCTCGACGTGGGCTACGCGCGCAAGCTCGGGGTGGACGTGGACAACCTGCTGGTGTCCCAGCCCGACACGGGGGAGCAGGCGCTCGAAATCGCCGAGGTGCTGATCAGGAGCAACGCCATCGACGTGGTCGTGATCGACTCGGTAGCGGCCCTGGTGCCACGAGCCGAGATCGAGGGTGAGATGGGCGATTCGCACGTGGGGCTCCAGGCGCGCCTGATGAGCCAGGCACTGCGCAAGCTCACCGGTGCGGTCAGCCGCTCCAACACGGCAGTAATCTTCACAAACCAGATCCGAGAGAAAGTGGGGGTGATGTTCGGCAGCCCGGAGACGACTTCCGGGGGGCGCGCCCTCAAGTTCTACGCTTCCTGCCGAATGGATATCCGCAGGATCGGAGCCATCAAGGACGGCCAGGACGTGGTGGGCAACCGCACGCGGGTCAAGGTCGTCAAGAACAAGGTGGCGCCACCGTTCAAACAGGCGGAGTTCGACATCCTCTACGACGAGGGTATCAGCCATACCAGCCTTCTGATCGACGTCGGCTCGGAGCTGGGAGTCGTGGACAAGTCCGGTGCCTGGTACTCGTACGGGGATCTCCGGCTCGGGCAGGGTAAGGAGAATTCTCGGCAGTTCCTGAGCGAGAACCGGGATGTGGCCGACGAGATCGACGCCCGCATTCGGGCCGCGCTCGAGCTGCCGGGCGGGCTCGCTTCGGAGGGTGGTGACAAAGGTGGAGACGACCGGTCGGACTGAAGCCAGGAGCAGACCGAACGCCCGCGGGGGGCCGGCCCGCGGGTCGGCCCCCCGCGGGCGTCGAGCGTGTCGTCGTGCCCCGCCCAGCGGGGCGCGGCCGGTTATGGGGAGGTGGGGCGGCCTGTTAGGTTGAGGTGCTGACCATGTCCTCGCTTTGTCCGAGCTCGGCGGTATGAAGGCTGACGACATCCGCAAACGCTTCCTCGACTTCTTCAGCGAGCGCGGGCACGCGATCCGGCCCAGTTCATCGCTGGTCCCGGCCGACGATCCCACCCTGCTCTTCACCAACGCGGGGATGGTCCAGTTCAAGCGGGTCTTCATCGGTTCGGAAAAGGTTCCGTTCTCGACGGTGGCTACGGCGCAGAAGTGCGTGCGGGCCGGTGGTAAGCACAACGACCTGGAGGAGGTGGGGCAGACGGCCCGGCATCACACGTTTTTCGAGATGCTGGGCAACTTCTCCTTCGGCGACTACTTCAAGCGCGACGCGATCCGCTTTGCGTGGGACCTGCTCGTGGGTGAGCTGGGGCTGGACCCTGCTCGCCTCTACGTCACGGTGCACCACACCGACGACGAGGCGGCCGCCCTCTGGCGTGACGATGTCGGGGTCGACGAGCGACGCATCCACCGGCTGGGAGACGAGGACAACTTCTGGCAAATGGCGGACACGGGCCCGTGCGGGCCGTGCTCTGAGATCCACTACGATCTGCGCTCCGTGGCCGCGCTGGCAGGGCGGCCTCCTACCACTGCCGAGTTCGTGGACCTCGGCGAGCGGGGCAAGGTTCTGGAACTCTGGAACCTTGTGTTCATGCAGTTCGATCGCGACGAGCGGGGCACGCTGAACCCGCTTCCCGCGCCTTCGATCGACACCGGCGCCGGGCTCGAGCGCCTGGCGGCGGTGCTCCAGGACGTAGACTCCAACTTCCACACCGACGTGTTCCGGCCCCTGCTGGACCGGGTCGCGGAGCGAGTGGGTCGACCCTACCGGGTGGACAGTCCGGAGGGAATGAGCTACCGGGTGCTTGCGGACCACGCGCGCGCGGTAGCGTTCTTGGTCGCCGACGGCGTGTTCCCGGCGAACGAGGGTCGCGGCTACGTGCTCCGCCGAATCCTCCGTCGTGCGGTCCGCCACGCCTGGCTGCTCGGCCGTCGCGAGCCCACGCTCGTCGACGTCGTGGCCGCGGTGGTGGACGCGATGGGTGGGGCCTACCCCGAGCTGCTCGAGCGGCGTGAGCACCTGGAGCGGACCACTCGAGGCGAGGAGGAGCGCTTTCTCGCCACGATCGAGGGTGGAATGACGTTGTTCGACCAGATCGCTCCGGTGCGCGAGAAGGGGGAGGCGACCGGGATCACCGGGGCAGATGCGTTCCGACTCTACGACACGCACGGATTCCCGCTCGACCTGACCGAGCTGATGGCGCGGGAGCGTGGGTACCAGGTGGACGTCGCGGGCTTCGAGCAGGCGCTCGACGCGCAGCGCGCGCGCAGCCGCGCAGATCGCGCGCGAAGCACACGCGACGTCACCGGCGATGAAAGCCTGGAGGATTGGAACGTCATCGAGGCCGGCGGGGACCAGCGTTTCGTTGGCTACGACGCGCGCGCGCTAGAGACCGACCTTCTAGCGTACCGCGTTGAGGGCGAGCGCGCGTCCGTCGTCCTGCTCGAGAATCCGTTCTACCTCGAGGGAGGCGGCCAGATCTCGGACAGCGGCGAGGTCGTCGGCTCCGGCTGGACGCTGAGCGTCGAGGGTGTTCGCAGGGTGGACGGGTGGACTGCCGTGAGCGGTCCGTTCACCGGATCGATTCCCACCGGCACGGTTCGGGCGCGTGCACAAGTTGGGTCGGCCAGGCACGATACGGAACGCAACCACACGGCTACACACATCTTGCACGCCGCCCTGCGTGCCGTCCTCGGGGAGCACGTCGTTCAGCGGGGATCCCTGGTCGCCCCGGACCGCCTGCGCTTCGACTTCGCGCACGGCGCTCCCATGACCGACGCGGAAAAGCTCGATGTCGAGCGCCGAGTGAACGAGGCGATCTGGGACGATCACCCGGTGCGCATAGAGCACATGGCGCACGCGGAGGCCGTGGGACGGGGCGCGATGGCGCTTTTTGGCGAGAAGTACAGCGACGTGGTGCGCACGGTCCAGATCCCCGACGTGAGCATGGAGTTGTGTGGAGGGACGCACGTCCGCCATACCGGTGAGATCGGACTGCTCAAGCTCCTCTCGGAGAGTGGCGTGGCCGCGGGAGTCCGGAGGATCGAGGCGGCCACGGGTCGCGGTGCGGTCCGGCACTTCGAGCAGGTCGAAGCGAAGATCGCCGAGGCGGCATCGGTGCTCCGAACGGCGCCCGAGCACCTGGCTCAGCGGGCTCAACAGCTGCTCGACGAGAGGGCGGAGTTGGAGAGGCTGCTCGACGAGCTTCGTCGTGGTGGCGGCGGTGGTGAGACGCCGGTGCATGAGGCGACCGTTGAAGTGGCGGGAGGGCCGTTCAGCTATCGAGCTCTCCGGTTGAGGGTGCGGGGACCGGAAGACGCCCGCGCCTGGGGCGACCAATTCTTGGGCTCCGGCCGAAGCGCGGTCGCAGTGGTCGCGGCCGAGTCGGCGGAGGGGAAGCACAGCCTCTTCACCTTCGTCACGGACGACTTGATTCGTCGTGGAGTGCGCGCCGACCTCCTGATTAGGGAGGTGGCGGGCCGCGTGGGCGGGAAGGGGGGCGGTCGGCCCCACATGGCGCAGGCCGGGGTCGCCGACCCGACCGCCCTCGACGAGGCTTTGGTGTCAGGTGAGGCCGTGGTTCGCACGCTGGCGGAGGCAAGCGCTGCATGAACGATCTGCGCGCCTGGCTCGCAGGCCGTGAGCCTCGGCCGCCGGAGGCGCTGCTCCTGCCGATACCGGAGGGCTCGGGTGGCCGAACGGCACGCTTGGTGGAAGCTGGCGTGGACGCGCTCGAGCGCGCACTCGCCGGACGGAGTGAACGGCGCGGGGCGTTCGAGCTGCTCGCGGCGGACGCGCTCGTCACGTATGCGTGCGAGAGCGCTTCCGCCGAGGACGATCCGCAGGCCGAGCTGCTGAGCATCGTGGAGCGCCTGGCGCGGCGGAGCGGATGAGGCCGGATGATCCGCGGGCGGTTGGAGACCTCCACTCCCACCTGGTGCCGGGCGTCGACGACGGCGCGCGCTCGCTGGAAGACGTTGTGGGGGGGATCGAGCGGATGGTCCAGGCGGGGATCCGCAAGATCATTACGACCCCCCATCTGGACGCCAGCCTCACCCGCGATCCAGCCTCCTTCGCCGCGCGAATGGACGAGGTGGACCGGGCGTGGTCGCTCGCCCGGGATGCGGTCGCGGAGCGCTTCCCGGAGGTCGATTTCCGGCGCGGGCATGAGCTTCTGCTGGATATTGCGGACCCGGTGCTCGATGACCGTCGAGTCACTCTGGGCGGCACGACGTTCGTGTTGCTTGAGTGGCCCCGGCTGCAGCTTCCACCCGGGACGGTAGAGGTGCTGGGACGTCTGCGAGCGGCCGGGGTCCGGCCGATCATCGCACACCCCGAGCGTTACGTGGGCTTCGATCGCGAGCTCGACCTTGTGGGCGAGTGGCGCGGCGCAGGGGCCTACCTCCAGGTGAACTATGGCTCTCTGGTCGGCCGCTACGGTCCGGCCGCGCGTTCCATCGCGTTCCGGCTGCTGCGGCGTGGATGGGTCGACTACTTCTCGACCGACTTCCACGGCAGGGCCCACCTCAAGCTCTACCGTCGGGAAGCGGTCGAGAAGCTCGAGGAGCTGGGGGCCGAGGAGCAGATCTCGATGCTCTGCGTAACCAACCCGCAGCGGCTGTTCCGGGACGAGGATCCCATCCCGGTGCCGCCCCTGGTGGTTCCGAGAACGGTGTGGACGCGATTGCGCGACCTTCTCAGTCTCGAGCCGAGCTGACGTATGCCCCTGGACCGGTCGAACGGAGCCCGAGCCGATGCGCAGCTGCGCGAGCTCGCCGAGTTGGCCGCTGCCGTGGCAGACTCTCCTGTCGCAGCTGAGCTCGAGGCCGTTGCCGATCTCGTGGTGGGCGCGTTTCGCGCCGGGCGCTGTCTCTTCTTCTGCGGAAACGGCGGCTCCGCGGCCGATGCCCAGCATCTGGCGGCCGAATACGTCGTGCGATTCAGCCGGGACCGCGGACCCCTCGCCGCGATCGCGCTGACTACCGACGGCTCGGTGCTGACCGCTGGGGGCAACGACCTGGGCTTCGAGCACGTCTTCGCCCGTCAAGTAGAAGCTCTCGGTCGACCAGGTGACGTCCTCTTCCTCCACTCGACCAGCGGCGAGTCCGAGAATCTCCTTCGGGCCGCCGATGCGGCGCGTGCCCGTGGGCTCACGACGGTGGCCCTGCTTGCCCGTGGGGGCGGGCGCCTGAGGCACAGCGTGGATCATGCGCTGATCGTACCGACCGCCGCGACCGCCCGAGCGCAGGAGCTACAGCTCGCGATGGGCCACGTCGTCTGTGAGCTGGTGGACCGCGCGCTGGGAGGCACGAGCGCGTGAGCGTTCAGGCGCAACTCCCCCGTGGCACGGTGGAGTTGCTCGAGGCGAGCCGTTTACGAGAAAAAGCGCAGACGCTCTTCTACCGGGCGTTAGCCGCGCAGGCCTGGACATCGGGGGACGAGGCTGCCTCGGAGCGGCTCAATGATCTCCATGCGGACGAGCAGCACCACCTGTCCCGGCTCACCGCGCGGCTCCTGGAGCTCGGTCATGCTCCGCGTGACCTGTCGGCGGTGTCGGCCCCGCGAGGTGAACTGGCGGGCTGGGAGGTGGGCGCGCGAACGCGCGAGGCTGACGAGGTGGGATGGTATGAGAGCGCCACCAAGTTGGCCCTCGATCCCGCCACCCACGCCGTGCTGGCCGAGATACTCGAGGCCGAGATCCACCACGAGAGCGAGCTGCGCGGAAAGTGGATGTCGGCGTGACCAGCGCCGGCTCCCGCCGGCTGATCCGGAGGCATCCGAGCGCGCCCGACGGGGTTGCTTGGATCGTGCGCACCCTCGAGGCCGGGGGCTACGAGACCTGGGCCGTGGGCGGCGCGGTGCGCGACGTCCTTCTGGGCGTCCGATCCGTCGACTGGGACCTCGCCACGCGAGCCCGCCCCGATCAAGTGCGCCGCGCTTTCAGGCGAACGGTTCCGATCGGAAT
Source organism: Longimicrobiales bacterium (assembly GCA_965237965.1). Classification (GTDB taxonomy): domain Bacteria; phylum Gemmatimonadota; class Gemmatimonadetes; order Longimicrobiales; family Gaopeijiaceae; genus UBA2988. The sequence goes on along the minus strand of CBDEGT010000003.1, from coordinate 405,604 downwards.
CGAGCATGGTACAGTCGGCGTGCTCGCGCGAGACGGAACCATGTACGAAGTGACCACCTTCCGCCGCGATGTCGAGACGCACGGCCGACACGCGAACGTCGAGTTCGCGGACCAGCTGGACGAGGACCTCGGGCGCCGGGACTTCACGATCAACGCAGTTGCGTGGCATCCGCTCCGGGACGAGCTGCACGACCCGTTCGGGGGTGTGGACGACCTCGAGCGGGGGCTGCTGCGCACGGTGGGTCGGCCTGCCGACCGCTTTGCGGAGGACTACCTGCGCGTGCTGCGGGCGCTCCGCTTCGCTGGGCGCTTCGAGCTCACGATCGACCCGCCCACGTGGTCGGCGCTGTGCGCTGCCACCGGCCGGCTTCAGATCCTCTCTCCTGAACGGGTCCGGGAGGAGTTGCTGAAAGTGCTCGGACTCGACCCCCGACCCTCGCGTGCGCTGTCGTTGTACGCGGCATCGGGCGTCCTCGCTGCTCTCACGCCCGAGCTGGAGGGGCTGATCGGGGCTGAGACCCGGTGCCAGCCGGTGGACGACTGGAGCTACGCCCTCCTGGTCGCCGACGCGCTGACAGCGCGCCGACCGTTCCTGCGTCTGGCCGCTCTCCTGCAGGGCGTGGGACCCCGCCCGGCCGCCCAGCTACTCGTGCGGCTCCGCTTCTCGAACGCCCGGGCGGATGCGATCGCCGCTCTGGTCGACGCCGGCACCGGTCCGCCGCCCGCCGATGCGCCCCCGGCGGACCTGAGGCGCTGGCTCGCGCGGGTGGGTCGGGTGCGCTTGCCGGACGTGGCCCGCATCTGGTGTGCCCAGGAGCGGGTCGAGCGCGCCCTCGGCGGCCAGCGACAGGTCGACGCGGCTGCCAGCTGGTGGGCCCTCCGGCGCGAGCTTGCACGTCGGCCGCCGTTGGGGTTACGCGACCTGGCCGTCGACGGGAACGATCTGATCCGGGCCGGCATGAAGCCCGGACCCCGCTTCGGACGGATCCTTGATGGTCTGCTCGAGCGTGTGCTCGAGGACCCCGCGCTCAACCGACGGGGGACCCTCGTTGAACTTGCGGCAGAGCTCGCGGCGGCCGTGGACCATGCACGGGGGGGAGCGGGGGGGGTGTCGTGAGCGATGAGCTCGAGCTCTTCGACTCCGCTGCGCCAAGCCGCACGGGTCCGAGCGGGGGCGGGACACCGTCGAGGCGTGTAGACCGCGGGGCCCCGCTGGCGGCGCGCATGCGGCCGCGCACGCTGGTGGAGTTCCGTGGGCAGCTGCAGCAGCTCGGGCCCGGGTGTCCGCTGCGCGTGATGGTCGAGGCGGGCGTGCCCGCCAGCATGATCCTCTGGGGTCCGCCAGGGAGCGGGAAGACCACTCTTGCGCGGCCGATCGCGGAAGCCTCGGGCTCTTCCTTCGTCGCATTCAGCGCCGTCACGGAGGGGATCGCACGGGTGCGCGAGGTCGTCGCCGAGGCCCGACTGCGACTGGAGACCACCGGCCGCCGGACGATCCTATTCTGCGACGAGATCCACCGCTTCAACAAAGCTCAGCAGGACGCGTTCCTCCCGCACGTCGAGGAGGGGACGGTCGTCCTGATCGGAGCTACCACCGAGAACCCGAGCTTCGAGATCGTACGACCCTTGTTGTCACGCGCCCCCGTGCGCGTGCTCGAGCCGCTCACGTCGGCGGACCTGCGCTCGATCTTGGAGACGGCGCTGAGTGATTCGGCTCGCGGGCTGGGCGATCGGCGTATGTCATGGGACGTCGACGCGCTCGAGCTTCTGGCCGAGGCCTCGGACGGTGACGCGCGGCGGGCGCTCGGCGCGCTCGAGGCTGCAGCCGCCCTGGTGGAGCGGGGTGGCCACATCGACACTGGCGCCGCGCGTGCGGGTCTCCAGCATCGATTCGCAGTCTACGACAAGGGTGGCGAGGAGCACTACAACCTGATCTCTGCGCTCCACAAGGCGGTGCGTGGAAGCGATCCCGACGGGGCGCTGTACTGGATGGCGCGGATGATCGGCGGCGGTGAGGACCCTCTCTACATCGCGCGTCGACTGGTGCGTATGGCGACCGAGGACGTCGGGTTGGCGGATCCGGCCGCCCTCCGCGTCACGCTGGCGGCGCGCGACGCGTTCCATTTTCTCGGCGCGCCCGAAGGCGAGTTGGCCCTGGCGGAGGCGGCCGTCTACCTGGCAACCGCCCCCAAGTCCAACCGGTTGTACCTGGCGTGGCAGGCGGCGTCCCGCCGGGCGCGGGAGACGACCGGCGAGCCGGTGCCGCTGCACATCCGGAACGCTCCCACGCAATTGATGAAGGAACTCGGCTACGGACGGGACTACCGCTACGATCCGGATCAGGAGCACGGTGTCGCCGACCAGAGCTATCTGCCCGACCGGTTGGCCGGGGAGCGCTTCTACGAGCCGGGGCCATACGGGGAAGAGCCGGGCATCAGGGAGCGCCTCGAATGGTGGGCCGAGAAGCGTCGCTCAGCGCGGATCGGTGCGGTCGCCGATGGGTCGGGCGGTGGAGAGGACGGGGGGGAGCCGAGGAGCAGCTAGCCACCCGAGGGGTAGAGCGTCGGCCGGACACCGGCTCGACTCCCCTTCGATCTCGAATGCAGCGTGAGGACCCGATTCCGACCCAGCTGATCGACACGCGCAGGCCGGTCGACCGCGCGCTGCTGGTGGCTGCCCCCACCAAGGACGTTCCGTCCGCGCTCGCCGATGAGCACTTGAACGAGCTCGGACGCCTCACCGACACGGCAGGCGGGCAGGTCGTGGGGGTGCTGCGCCAGCGGCTCGATGCACCTTATCCGCGCTTCTATCTGGGTGAGGGGAAGGCGGCGGAGCTGCGGGACGCGGCTGCTCGCGCCGAAGCGGACCTGGTGATCTTCGACGAGGACCTGTCGCCGGCTCAGGGCAAGAACCTGGAGGATCTGGTCGGTGTCCGCGTGTTGGACCGCTCCGAGTTGATCCTCGACATCTTCGCCACGCGTGCGCGGTCGCGGGAGGCGCGCATGCAGGTGGAGCTCGCGCAGCTCGAGTACCTGCTGCCCCGGCTACGGCGAATGTGGATCCACCTCTCACGCATCCGCGGCGGCATCGGCCTCCGCGGACCGGGCGAGACCCAGCTCGAAACGGATCGCCGCATGATCGGGGAGCGCATCGGCGATCTCAAGCGGAAGCTTCGGGACGTGGCGCGTGCGCGAGCCGTGCAGCGGAGCGCGCGCGCCGGACAATTCCGCGCCGCGCTGGTCGGGTACACGAACGCAGGCAAGTCCTCACTGCTGCGCTCTCTCTCCGGTGACCGCGAGCTGTTCGTCGAGGATCGGCTGTTCGCGACCCTGGACTCGGCGACCCGCAGCGTGGATCTGGGCGATGGGTACGCCGCCCTGGTGACGGACACCGTGGGATTCATCCGCAAGCTTCCCCATCACCTGGTGGCGTCCTTCCGTTCTACTCTCGAGGAAGCGCGCGAGGCGGACTTGCTGCTGCACGTGGTTGACGCCTCACATGCGGACTGGCCAGAGCAATTCGAGGTGGTCGAGCAGGTTCTGGAGGATCTCAAGCTGGACCAGCGTCCCCAGATCCTGGTCTTCAACAAGGTGGATCGTCTCACCCACCGAGAGGAGGCGGTGCTCCGCGACCGCGTGCGGGCGTTCGAGGATCGCCCTGCGGTGTTCGTGTCAGCGCTGCACGCGGAGTCTCTCGCGGCCCTGTGTGAGACGCTCAAGGCACGCATGCGGCAGCGACTTCCCCGCGTGCATCTTCAGATCTCCGCGGTCGACGGCGAGCTCCTCGCGATGCTCTACCGTGAGGGTGAAGTGCTCGAGCGCCTGGACATCGGGCAATGCATCAACGTCACTGCGCGCATTCCGGACCGGATGCTCGACCAGCTCCGCCAGCGTGCGGGGATCCGGATCCTGGAGGTCGCGTGAGCTCGGGTGGAGCGTTTGCGGCGAGCCGAGTCCCGGCCCACCGCGGGGCTGTTATGGTCGACCGCTGATGGCCGATCGCGTGCTGTTCGTGGGTCCGGGGCGGGCGGGGCTCGCGCTCGGCTATGCACTTTGGCAGGCGAACGCGCTGGAGGGGCTCACCTACTGCGGACGCCGCCCTGGCCCACCCGCACACCCGCTGTTCGTGGAGGGGCCGGCGCGCTACTACTTCGGGCTCGAACGCCCCGCACCCGGCACCACGGCCGTCTTCCTGACCGTGCCCGACGACGTTCTGCCCGAGATGGCCCATGCCCTGGCCGGTCAGGGTCCGGCGCCCGAGGGTTGCGTGGCTTTCCACTGCTCCGGCGTATTGCCGGGAGACGTGCTCGCTCCCCTGCACGTCAGCGGGTATCACGTGGGATCGCTGCACCCCCTCCAGGCGCTCGCTCATCCAGTCACCGGGGCGGAGCGGCTCCCCGGTTCATGGTTCGCCATCTCCGGCGAGCCCGAGGCGGTCGCGGTCGCACGACGTCTGGTCGCCGAATTGGACGGGACCTCGTTGACGATTCCCGTTGCGAGACGTCCGCTCTACCACGCGGCCGCCGTGGTAGCCTCGAACTACCTCCCGGTGCTGCTTGCGCTGGCCGCGCGTCTCCTCGTGCACGCGGGCGTGCGGGAAGAGGATGCGGTCCCCGCGCTGATCCCGCTGATGAGGGGCACGGTCGAGAATATCGACGAGATGGGGCTGGCTCCGGCGCTGACCGGACCGATCTCGCGCGGAGACGTCGAGACGGTCCGGCTGCACCTCCGGCGCCTCCCGGAACGTGAGGCTCGGCTCTACCGAGAGCTGGGAAGGGAGGCGGTCGAGCTTGCGGAGGCACGCGGCCTGGACGCCGATATCGCGTCCACGCTGCGCGACCTGTTCGACGCCGAAGCGGAGGTCCGTCTGTGAGGCCGATGCGTCTCTACGTCAACATCGATCACGTCGCCACGGTGCGGCAGGCGCGGCGCACCGACGAGCCTGACCCCGTGCGCGCGGCGGTGCTGACCGAGCTCGCCGGGGCCGACGGCATCACGGTCCACCTTCGGGAGGACCGGAGGCACATTCAGGACCGGGACGTTCGGCTGCTCGCGAGCACGCTTCGGACGGTGCTCAACCTGGAGCTCGCAGCCGCCGGGGACGTGCTCGACTTCGCGTGCGACCTGGCGCCCTTCCAGGCGACGCTGGTTCCCGAGAACCGCGCCGAGATCACCACCGAGGGTGGACTCGACCTCGAATCCTCCGCAGGCCGTGTGGCGGTCGAAGCTGCCCTCGCGCGGCTGCGCGCCGCCAGCATTCGTACCTCGCTCTTCATCGACCCGACCGAGGTCGGCGTGCGCGCCGCAGCCGAGCTGGGCGCGGAAGCGGTGGAGCTGCACACCGGTGAGTTCGCGAACGCCCAACCCAGGCCGGAGGGGCGTGGGGTCCAGCTTGCACGGCTGCGGTCGGCGTCCGCCCTGGGGCGAGAACTCGGACTGGCGGTGCACGCCGGTCATGGGCTCACCTACGAGAACGTCACTCCCGTGGCCGCGATCGTCGATCTCGAAGAGCTCAACATCGGGCACTCGATTATCGCGCGAGCGGTGTTGGTGGGGCTGGAACGAGCGGTGCTCGACATGGCAGAGCTGATACGCAGAGCTCGGCGTTGAAGATCGACGGGAAGGCGATCATCGGGATCGCCGTCACCGCGTTCCTGCTCTGGTACATCCTGCGCGATGTCCCCTTCGTCGATGTCTGGGCCAACCTGCGCGGCGTCCACTGGGGACTCCTTCTAGCCTCGATCGCCGTTGCCACGGCCGGTTTCCTCATACGCGCGCTCCGCTGGCGCGTGTTGCTGGAGCCCGTCCTCCCGCGGAGCTCGTTGAGGAACCGCTTCGCCGCGGTGAACATCGGGTTCATGGCGAACAACCTGTTGCCGGCACGTATCGGCGAGTTTGCGCGCGCGTACGCCCTCTCCCGGGTCGAGCCGATACCGATGAGCGCCGCACTGGGGTCGCTCGTAGTCGAGCGCGTGCTGGACGCGCTGGTGCTCCTGGCGATCCTGCTGGGCGCGATGGCGAGCCCGGCCTTTCCCGACTCGGCGGGCCTCGGAGACGGGCCGCTCGCGACCGCGCTGGACGCGGTCGTGCTCGGGGTGTTCGCGTTGATCGCGGTTCTGGGCGCGCTGATCGCCTTCCCCCGCGCGACTGTGGCACTGGCCGAGCGGGCCGCGGTGCGGCTGCCCACCGGCTTCGCACGTCCGGTGGTCGACGCGCTCGAGGCTTTTCTCGGGAGCCTGGCGGTGCTGCGGAGCCCGCGCCTGCTGGGGCTGGCGCTGCTCTGGAGCCTGGGTTTCTGGCTCTGGCACGGCCTCTCGTTCTGGCTGGGGATGCTCGCGTTCGACATCCATGCCGGTCCAGTCGCCGCATACTTCACCGAGGCCGTCGTCGGGTTCGTCGTTGCGACTCCCGCCGCTCCGGGTTTCTTCGGGACCTTCCACTTCGGCGCCGGCTGGGCGCTGTCCGTGTTCGGCGTGCCGGATGCGCGAGCACTGGCGTTCGCTTTCGGCTACCACCTCGGTGGGTTCATTCCGGTGACCGTGATCGGCTTGTACTACGCCGGTCGGATCGGCCTCTCGATGGGTGACGTGCGCGCGAGCGAGGTGCGAGTCGAAGAGGCGGTCGAGCTGGAGCACCCCGGGGCCGCGGGCACCCTTCCGCGCGCGCCGACGGAGCGCAACGCCCCCACGCGCTCGTGAAGGAGGAATCGAGCTGAGCGCATCGGGATCGCGGGAATCGATCCTATCGGTGCACGCCCCCGCCAAGGTCAACCTGGCGCTCCGAGTAGGCGGACGGCGTGCGGACGGCTACCACGAGTTGGACACGCTCTTCCAGGCGGTCGACCTCCACGACGAGCTGGAGGTGAGCAGGGGCGGAGAGGGGATCGAGCTCGTGGTCGAGGGCGAGGACGCGGGGCCGGTCGCGGACAACCTCGTTATGGGCGCGGCCCGGGCCTTCCTGGTCGCGGCGGGGCCGGTCGCGGAAGGCGCGGGCCTTCACGTGCGACTGCACAAGCGGATCCCGGCCGGCGCGGGGCTGGGAGGCGGCTCCTCCGACGCTGCTGCGACGCTGCGCGCGCTGGACCGTCTCTTCCCGGGTGCCGTCGATTCCACACGTCTGAAGGAGCTGGCGGCCTCGCTCGGCTCCGACGTGCCCTTCTTCCTCGGTGCCTCGCCGCTCGCGCGCGGACGTGGGCGGGGTGAGCGCCTGGAGCCGTCGAATCCACTCCCTCCGGTGACCGGGTTGGTAATGATGCCTCCCGTCACGATGCAGACTGCCCGAGCCTACGCGATCCTGGATCGCCGGCGTGAGCTGACCGCGGAGGCTGCACCTTCAGGGGGACTGAACGTACCAGAGAGTTGGGAGGCGGTGGCACGAGATGCCGTCAACGACTTCGAGGAGGCGGTGGCGGAGGACCTCGATGAGGTGGGCCGGGCGCTGGGTGCGCTGCGTGCCACGGGCTCGTTGATCTCGCTTCTGGCCGGAAGCGGATCCGCCTGCTTCGCGCTGTACCGGAGCGAGAAGGAGGCGGAGGACGCCGCGAACGTAGTCGGTCGGGCGCTGCCGTGCAGGCTCTTCCGGGTCCGCACCCTGACCGCGTGGCCGGACGTCACCATCCGGTAGCCTTGAGCGGGCCCCGGGGGCTGGGCAGATTTCGGCGGGCCCTCTGGTGTAATGGCAGCACACGAGCCTTTGGAGCTTGTGGTCCAGGTTCGAATCCTGGGGGGGCTACTTAAAGCGGGGCAAGCACTTACGGTGTCTGCCCCGCTTCTGTATCCAAGTTCGGTAACGCTAGCGGTAACAAACGCTTTACCTGCGAGGCGCGACGCTGGCGATAGTGGGTTGCCAAGCCACGAAGGTGTCTAGGAGGGCTGGGACGTCGGCACCCTCATGGCGCAGTAAGTCCGGGATGCGACCGACTGCATCCTCGATCATGGGGAGAAGAACTGCGTTGCAGCCTCGGTCCTCCCACTTTGGAAGGTCTCCATGGTCCGGTCGCTTCCCGCTTATGTGAGCACCGAGCTGAGTCGCTTGATCCCAGAGGCTTATGTGCACGGCTGGCCAGTCCTTCCGGTATCGATTCGACGCCAACAACTCGCCGTAGGTGATGTCGTCCTTCCTGCCCCCTCCCCTCGGCGTCCCTTCATGGAAGAATTCAAGCAGATTCCGCACGTGGGTGGCGTAGGCCGTCCGCAGGGCGTCCCAGATCACGGGAAGATCCGCGAACGGGTCCTTGCTCAAGCGACGGGCGTTGTGGAGGGCCATATGGATTTCGAGGAACCGCGCCATTTCATGCGCCGTGTGGCGAGCCCGTTCCGGGTCGCTCATACCAGCGCCTCCAGACGATCGCGCAGCTTCTCGCCGTGGTGCTCGACCCGAAACTCGACCACCTCGGTTCCACCCGCCTGGGCGCGGTCGTGGAGGTGCCCATAACGCTTCTCGATCATGGCCGTTGAGCGGTGCCCTAGGGAAGCTCTGAGCAAGGCCCTTCTGGGGGCGGTGCGAGACGGAGGGAGCCGGTTTCAGCGGTCTTGGGGGCGATGACGGGCTGAAAACGCGCCCAACCGGCATGTTCTGGCCGATGATCCCCTCGTTGCGCCCCGCGTGGGCGGATGTTTCCCGCGCCGGCCGCTCACGCCGTCGAATAGCGGCCCGCCACAAGCAGGTTCGCGAAGCCCAGGAGCAGCGCGATCCGTTCCATGTTCTTGGCCAGCCCGCGGTAGCGAACCTTCCGGTAACCGAAGCGGCGCTTCACATACAGGAACGGGTGCTCCACCTTTGCCCGCACCGAGGCCTTGTCCCGCTCGCGCAGCCACCGCGCCCCGCCCTGCTCCAGGAGCCGCCGCCGCCCCGGTCTCATCGCCACATGCCACTGCACCGGACGGCCTCCCGTGTCCACCCACTTCTCGATCCCCCGGTAGCCCGCGTCCGCCCACACCTCCTCCTCGCCGCCGTGAAGCAACGCCCCCGCCTCCCGAAGATCGTGCGTGTTCGCCGGCGTCGCCCGCACGCCATGCACCAGTCCCGTCTCCGCGTCCACCCCGATGTGCGCCTTCATCCCGAAGTGCCACTCGTTGCCCTTCCTCGTCTGATGCATCTCCGGATCCCGCGCCCCCTCCCGGTTCTTCGTCGATGACGGCGCCGCGATGATGCTCGCGTCCACGATCGTCCCCGCCCGCACCCGGTAGCCCCGCTCCGCCAGGTGCGCGTTGATCTCCTCGAACAAACCACGCCCCAGCCTGTGCCGCTCCAGCAGGTGCCGAAAGTTCAGAATCGTCGTCTCGTCCGGCAGCGGACCCGTCAAACGCAGCCCCGCGAACCGCCGCACCGACTCGATCTCGTACAGCATGTCCTCCATCCCCGGGTCGCTCAGGTTGTAGAACAGCTGCACGCAGTGAATCCTCAGCATCGCCGCCAACGGGTACGGCTGCCGCCCCCGCCCCGCCTTCGGATACAACGGCCGAATCCGCGCCTCCAGACGCTCCCACGGAATCAGCGCCTCCATCCGCTCCAGAAACAGCTCCCGCCGCGTCCGCCGCTTCTTCCCCTCGTACTCCACATCCGCGAACGTCACCTGCTCCATCGTCCGCCTCCCCGATCGTCCCGCTCAGCCCTTGAACTCCCGCCCCGTAAATCTAATGTCCCAGGGACCGACTTATTCAGAGTATTCCTAGCTCTCGGGCGACCGTGTAGATCGCCACGGGACGGCCCCGGTCGCACGTCTGGAGCCGCTGGGCCGTGTAGGTGTGCCTAAGGCTGTGGAGGAGCACCGGGGTGTTGAGACCGGCCCGCCCGGCGATCTTGGCCAGCGGCTTCCGAGGATCGACCAGCATAGCTTCCTTGCCACCCTCCCGTACTGCCGGAAAGAGCAGGCCGCCTAAGCCACCCTCCCGTTCGCGGTCGGCAAAGTAGGCTTCAAGGATCGTGCGCAGTTGAGGCCAGAGCGGCACGGTGCGCGTGCTCCCGTCGGTCTTTAGACGACGCCACTTGTTCGGCCGGATGTAGACCTTCCTGAGGGATAGGCTCACGTCGTCCACGTCGAGCCCCAGGACCTCGGAGCGACGCCCGCCCGTGAGCAGGAACGTGGCGAGGAGTGGGTACATGTACGCGAAGGCACCGCCCTCTGGGTCCACCTTGTACGTCCTCGCTGATTCGAGCAGGATCGCCGCCTCTTCAGGTTCGAGGTAGGGTGCCTCGGTTGTTCGGGGTGTCGGCTTCGAGAACATGGCCGCCACCGGGTTCGTCGTGACCCCGGTGGTGCGCTGCTCGCTCACGGCTCGCTTGAACAGGTTGCGTCACCGAACTCGAAGGCAGGCGGCGGAATCACGGTCTCGGCGTCAATGAGAAAGAGTCAGTGCCCTCCCTCGGGCATTACGCTGAATACACTCACCGAGACCACGATCCGTAAGACTCTCAACTCACTGCCGTGCTTCAAGCTGTCGACGGTGTGGCCCTCGATCTAGGCCGATGTGGGCTGTCCAAACGGCAGCGATTCGCAGGATCTCTACTAGGGCACCTGGTCGCAGCTACAGGGAGGTCAGCATGGGCAGGAGGAGGCATACCCCGGAGCAGATCATTACGGCACTGAGAGAGGCTGAAGTTGGGCTGGCGAGGGGGAAGACGGCAGCGATGGTGAGCCGTGAGCTCGGGATCAGCGAGCAGACGTACTACCGGTGGCGGAAGGAATTTGGGGGAATGGGGGTGGATCAGGCGCGCAAGTTCAAGGAACTGGAGCGAGAGAACGCACACCTGAAGCGGGCGGTGGCGAACCTGACGGTGGACAAGCTGATCCTGGAGGAAGCGGCCAAGGGAAACTTCTGAGCCCCGAGCGCCGACGGAGGTGTGTGGTGCATGCACGTCAGCGGCTCGGGGTGGGAGAGAGGCGCGCGTGCCGGGTGCTGGGCCAGCCACGGACGACGCAACGCCGGATCAGGAAGGTGCGTTCCGACGAGGCAGCGCTCCTAGAAGACGTGGTGCGGCTGGCGAGCCGTTTCGGTCGCTACGGATACCGGCAGGTGACGAACCTGCTGCGCATCGAGGGTTGGTCCGTGAACCACAAGCGGGTGGAGCGGATCTGGCGTCGAGAGGGCCTGAAAGTGCCCAAACGCCAACCCAAGCGGGGTCGCTTGTGGCTGAACGACGGCTCCTGTATCCGGCTCAGGCCGCTGCACGATAACCATGTCTGGTCGTATGACTTCGTGAGCACACGGACCGCGGACGGACGAGCCCTGAAGCTGCTCACAGTGCTCGACGAGTACACGAGACAATGTCTGGCGATCAAGGTAGGACGGAGGACTCGAGCGCATGACGTACTCGAGGTGCTGGTAGATCTCTTCGTTCGTCACGGTCCACCCCAGCATCTACGTTCGGACAACGGTCCGGAGTTCACGGCCCAGCTCGTGCGGCGGTGGCTCGCCAGGCTAGGTGTGCAGACGCTCTACATCGAGCCCGGTAGTCCGTGGGAGAACGGTTACAACGAGAGCTTCAACGGCAAGCTAAGGGACGAATTCCTGAACGGCGAGATATTCTACACGCTGCCTGAGGCGGTCGTCCTCGTAGAACAGTGGAGAAGACTGTACAATACCGTCCGACCCCACAGCGCCTGCGGCGGTCGTCCCCCGGCCCCGGAGACGATCAAACCTTCGCCTTGGTTCCTCAGGATGCCTCAGCTCCAGGAGCCGCCGGTGGCTCTGGGTCTAACATAGGAAGTGGTACCGCCACTGGGGGCACGTCACCATTCGCCGCACATATGAGCCTTGACACGGCCCACCCGCCAACCTATAAAATCGGCGATCTGTCCCAAGGGTTCTTGGTCACCTTGGGGTGGAAGGTAGCTCCAGGCAAGTCCGCTGGTCGGTCTGCTCTCAAGCCAGGAGGAGTTATGAAGTCGAGAGCTTGTTTATCCTCCCTACTCTTCGACACGCACCCTCGTAGCGAGTGGGCGGCGTTTGCTGGTCTTCACAATTCCACACGAGAGGTGGTCTGATGATGGAGCGCATCGGTTGCACAGTTGGAGGCAGGAGGGCTCTGATAGGTGCCCTCCTTCTGGGGGGCATGGCGGTCCCCCGACCGGCGATGGCTCAAGCTTCGTATGAGCGTGAGGTCCTCCACGTCCTGTTCGCTGGAAACAGCCAGCTTTTCTCCAATAACCTGGGCGACATCGTCGCGGGCATCGCGGCCGCGGATCCGCTCGGGCCCATCATCGTTCCGACGATGGCGGGTGCACCACTTCTAAAGGATCATCTGGAGGGCCAAGCTCGGAAGCTGATCGAAGGCGATACCGAATGGGATTACGTGATCCTGCAGGAGGTCGCCCTCCTTCCCGGGAACATTGAGTCGCCGACCCTCCCCATCTGGCCGGAGCCGGAGAGGGAGTTCGTTATCGGCGATGTTGCGGAGTTCCACAACTCCGTCCGCGCGTTGGTCGATCTGATCCGTGCGAAGGGGGCTGAGACCATCCTGTTCCCGAGCCCGCCTCGCCGGCTTGCACGGTTCGACGCGGAGCGCCTACAGGTATGGAAGCAGATCGGGGATGCTCATATTTCGATCGCGCGCGAGCTCGGCATCGAGGTCGCTCCGATCGCGGACGCGTTCGAGGAGACGCGACAGCGCCTAATATCCCTCAATACATACATGTACGACGGATCACACCCCTCTGAGGTGGGCTCCTACCTCGAAGGTCTGGTCGTATACTCGATGATCACGGGACGCGATCCTGCCGGTGCACCCACGCTCATCTATGGCCGGCCAATCGGCCGCATACCGGCACCGACTTGGTCAGCCCGGATGCGCGTGAATAACAACCTCCGCGTGCCGCTGGTTGATATGCCCGTCGCCTCAGCCATGGAGTTGCAGAGGATCGCGTGGGAGGTCGTGTCGCAGAGGGAGAGAACTACCTCGAGGTAAACTGCAGGAGTCATGGCGGAGGCCGCTCGAATGCCCCTGATCTGGCCTCTCGTCGAGCTCTGAGGCAGCTGGTCCTGTTGGTTCCAGCCGCCTACGCTGGAGCGCGCGAGGGGTCCCAGTTCGGGGGCATTTCGTGCTCTGCTGGCCAAACCGCCGGTGCGAATCCCATCCTCATGAGCCGCGAAGCCCAGACTTCCGGCCGGCGACGGGCAGACTGGTCGTGCCAGAGACATCCCGCCTCACGCAGCCCGTCTTTCAGGTGGTTTTCGTTTCCCTTCCTTTCCCCGGGGGGTGAGGGAAGGAGCCGGTCACGGATCAGGGATTATGTACCTGTAGCACCACTTGACGTTGCGACCGGCTACTTTCGGAGGCGTGCCGTCTTTCTATCCCGGAGCAAAACGAGACACTGGCCGCGGTTGTTGATGTTTTTTCGGCAGGCCGGATCTTCGGGATTTAATCGGGTCGGTTCACTTCTCGGGCGGGGAGGGGTTATGCCGCTCGGGTTAAAGGACACGTTGGTGGTTTCGGCGGACACACCCAACACATCGGGCAGCTTCAGCAGGAAGCGGCCGTCCGGGACGACTTTCCCCGTCTCCCAATTACCAGACGGTGCTTCGGCCGGCCGCCTCCCCGCCCGCCCCTACCAGCTCGGCCAGCGCCTCCTGAGATAGCCGAGCCCGCTTCCGGGCCAAGGCGATCCGTTCTCCCAGTGTTGTCTCTACGACAGATGTCCGACCTCCCGCACATGCGAATGTGCGAACCGTATGATTTGTGTGCTGGCTGGGCGGGTCGAGCAACCCAACGCAATTATGCGCCCTTAGCGGCACGGATGAGCCTTGACACGGCCCCACCGCCGACCTATAAGGATATGCTATCGTGGTGTGGTGGGAGCCGGGCAGGCGTCTCCAACGCACCGAGGAACGCAGGCATGAAAGCACTCCCCGTTGGCGCTGTGTTCGCAGGGATGTGGCTGGCAGTGGACGGTGGTCCTGCGGACACGCTGGCATCCCGGTCCGGGCCCGAAGCCGGAGCCGTTTACGCCGTTTCGGCCGCGCCCGAGGCCCTGACGGAACCCGCAACTGCTCCTTCCTCCTCGGTCCCGCCTGCGACCCTCACCGAGGTCGTCCAGCAGTACTGCGTGACATGCCACAACGACCAGCTGCGGACCGGAAACCTGTCGCTCCAAGACTTCTCCGTCGAGGACGCGGAGGGACGGGCCCAGACGGCGGAGAAGATGATCCGGAAGCTGCCACGCGGGTCGGAAAGATGGGCGGGATGACGGCGCTGCTGCACGCGGCCCGCGAGGGACGGATCGAAGCGATCCATCTTCCGCAGGGAGAGATCTTCCTTGCGGAGGAGGAGAGAAGAAGATGACACGAACTTCGCGACCGGCTCCTGGCGGGGCGTAGCCCCTCGAGGAGATCGTCTGGAAGGACGGACGTCGGCCACGTGTAGAGTAAGGCCGTCTACTTCGAGTTCGCCCTCACGTTGACGGGCGAAAAGGAGGAATTATGCGAGAGAGATTCATGTTAACCCAGAGAGGAATCATGCGAGAGAGATGCGTCTTGTATGCGCTCCTGACGGCCTGTTTGCTCGTTGCGCCAGGTGTCGGGGCCCAGCAGTTGACAGGAAGGGTAACGGACCAGCTGTCTGGTGAGCCGCTCGCCGCAGTGCAGGTGTTCATCGCTGGATCCGGGATCGGCGCGCTTTCCCAGCAGAATGGACGCTATCTGCTGCTGAACGTGCCTGCGGGCACGCACACGCTCACCGCCGAGCGGATCGGATACCGCAGCGTGACGCAGCAGGCCACGGTGAGCGCAGGTGAGACCGTAGTACAGGACTTCGTCCTGAACGAGACGGCGCTCGGACTCGACGAGATTGTCGTCACCGGAACGCCCGGCGGCACTCAGCGCCGTGCCATCGGGAATTCGGTCGCGACGGTGGAGGCGGCGGCGGTCACCCGGGCCGTTCCCGCGTCGAGTTTGCAGAAGCTCCTGACCGGTCGCGCTCCGGGCCTTCAGTTCGCAAGGGCTGTCACAGACCTGGGGACGGGTTCAGCTCTGGACATCCGAGGTGTCGCGAGCCTCACGCTGCGCTCGGAACCGCTCATCTATGTGGACGGCGTACGGGTCAACAACGACGCGACGGCGGGGCCCGACCTCGGCCACAGGGGCCGGCTCCGGGACGCCGGGGAAGTCAACGTTCTCGGCGACTTCAACCCCCAGGACATCGAGAGCATAGAGATCATCAAGGGACCGGCGGCCGCCACGCTGTATGGGACCGAGGCCTCGGCCGGGGTGATCCAGATCATCACGAAGAGGGGTCGAGAAGGTACGCCTGAGTTCAACCTGTCGGTGCGCCAGGGGATCAACTACATCCGCAACCCGCACCACAGAGTCAGCCCCAAGTGGGCGTGCCGGGACAGCTTCACGCCTCCGTGCGACGAGAGCACGGGCCTCTTCACGTTCAACCCGTACGAGGAGGCGAACCTTCTGATCCGTGAAGGTGCCTTCCCCTGGCGAACCAAGAATCTGTTTCAAGACGGGCCTTCCCAGAGCTACAATCTGGACGTTCGGGGCGGAACCCAATCGATCCGCTACTTCCTTTCCGCCAGCCGCGTAGATGATGAGAGCTTCATCTGGTACAACACGAGCGAAGCTACCCGCATGCGTGGCAACGTCGGTGTGGTCTTCAACGAGAACTTCTCGCTCGACGTCTCCACGGCTTACATGGAAGGGTACACGAGGTTCTCGAACGTGCCAACTTTCCAGGGAGGGATCTGGGAGGACTTGAATCAGGGCAACGGGTATTGTCTGCCCCGAATCAATCCGACCGCTTGCCCCCGCACCATGGGCTTCAGGGCTCACCTGCCTTCCGACGCAGCCAAGCTCGAAGCGAGCCGCGCCTACAAACGGTTCACGGCCGGCGCAACGCTGAACTTCACCGCTGGAGGTTGGCTCACGTCGCGGGTCACGCTCGGTATCGACCACGGGCAGGACGAGAACACTTCGCTCTTTCCCCTCGAGACGGAGCTGTCGCCGGTATACCAGCAGACTCGCGCGGGGGAGATCTCGTTGGAGCGTCCAGTAACCACGTACGAGAGCCTGGACTGGTCCGCGACCGCCAGGCTCGAGTTGAACGACGTGTGGCGTACGGCGACCTCGGTTGGGGCTCAGTTCCACAAGAAGACCCAGTCGGACTTTGCCGTTGTAGGCAGCGGGTTCCCGCATCCGGCATCGCGCACGGTCAATCAGACGCCCGCCGCCAGCTCCATCATCAAGTACGACTTCATCGAGAACAAGTCACTGGGCTTCTACGTCCAGGAGGAGCTTAGCTGGAACGACCGGTTCTTCTTGACGGGCGCGATCCGCTTCGACGACAACTCGGCGTTCGGAGCGAACTTCGAAGCAGTGACCTATCCGAAGCTCTCGGCCACATGGGTCGTCTCTGAGGAAAGCTTCTGGAACGTTGGCCTGGTCAGCTCTCTCCGTTTGCGGGGAGCGTGGGGCAGGGCGGGCCGCCAGCCGGATGTCTTCGCCGGTCAAAACACGTACGCGATGGCGTCCGGACCAGGCGGGACCGCGATGTTCGATCCCGCGAGCCCCGGTGATCCGGACGTGGGCCCCGAGGTCAGCACGGAGCTCGAGCTCGGTTTCGATGCCGGGCTGTTGGACGACCGGTTCGCGGTCGAGTTCACCTGGTTCAGGAAGAAGACCGAGGACGCCCTGCTGGCGGTCGCGCTTCCGGAGAGCGTAGGCTTCGCAGGTCTGGTCGATCGGAACGGGGGGCGGCTCGACAACTGGGGCTGGGAGGCGACGCTCAGCGGCAGCGTCTACGAGAGCCCAGGATTCTCCTTCCACCTCGATCTCGCCGCATCTCACGTGGACAACGAGGTCAAGACCCTCGGCGGCTTGGAGAACGGCAACAGGTATTTGAAGGTCGGATGGCCGTACCCGTCTCGAAGCGCCCGATACCACGTTATGTCCGGCGAGTTCGACCCCAACGGTCCGATTGTGGACCAAGTCGGGCGGCGGATCAGCGCATCTTGTCGCTCTGGGGTCCCGCTGGGCGACGGGACCGAGTACGGCCGCATGCCGGGACCCCTCGTTCCCTGCGAAGAGATCTCGGGGAGCGAGTGGATTTTCCTCGGCCCGATGTTCGATCGGTACGTCTTTACGGTAGCTCCTCAGATCAGCCTCCTGAACAATTCCATTGTCATTCAGGCGCTGGCAGCTGGTCACTACGGCCAGAAACAGAGCGCCCTCCACGCCGCCGGATGTACGCTCTACCACGACTGCTACGGTGCTAAGACCCTGGATCCGCATTGGAGCGCTTTAAGCAGCTACAGCAGCTGGCCCTTTTACGACACCTACGACGCCAGTTACTGGAAACTGCGCCAGATCGGTGTTCGGTATAGCCTTCCCGAATCCCTGATCAGCCGCATCGGGTCGTCGCGCGCGTCTCTGTCTCTGTCCGCGGACGAAGTTGCGATTCTATGGCGGAAGCAGGAATACGTGCTTTTCGGGTGGTGGCGCGTCTCGGATCCGGAGGTGAAGGGGGGGAACGAGCGGACCGCCATCTCAACCTGGACCAATGGGGCGCCGCTCTCGAGTGTGAAAGCGGAACTGCGCCTCACCTTCTAGAATCGGAGTCAGACATGAGTCTGGTGATCAAGCATATGCGACCGAGGTGCGGGCGGGTGGGTATTGCTGCGACGCTCGCACTGTCACTCGCCGCCCTGGGCGGCTGCGACAACCTGCTGGAGGTCGACCTGCCGGCCCAGCTCGGAGATTCGGCGCTGGACGATCCGAAGGGGGTCAGCGCACAGATCGGCACGGTTATCGGCCAGTTCGAGAACGGTTACGACAAATTCACGTGGCAGGTGTTCGGCCGCGAGGATGCCGGCGAGGCCTTCAACGTGCCCGCGGGTTCGGCCTACTTTTCATACAGATCTAGTCCAACTCCCGACAGTTATGGGAGTGTCGCCACCACAGGCAATTGGTTCTTGAGATTCATGACGTCGCGGCGGTTTGCATCCCAGCTCCACGACAGGCTGGAGGACTGGACTGCCGCGGAGGTCCCGCAGCGGAGCCAATACCTGGCCATCAGCTCGCTCTATGAGGGGGCCGTTCTCGCCCTGCTGGGCCAGAGCCTGTGTGAGCTGGCCATCGACGGCGGCTCGCTTATGACGGTGAAGCAGACCTACACCATGGCGGAGAATTTGCTCGGCCGGGCGCTCAGCGAGATCAAGAGCGCGGGCGACTTCGAGGTGCCCTTCGGTGTCTCGTCCAGCGCGGAGACGATGGCCTACGGGCTGCGGGCGCAGCTGCGCTGGATGGCAGGTGACGAGACCGGGGCGCTGGCTGACGCCCAGGAGGTGCCCAAGTTGTTCACAGCCTGGGTGACCCGGGAGAACACGCCCCCGCGGAGGAACCTGGCGTGGATGGACGGCAGCAACAACCAGAGTATGGCGTTGTACGGAGTCATCGACTGGTGGAACGGCAACCCGAACCCCGTCACCGGGAAGGCCTGGCCAAGCCCGATCCCCTTCACCGGGTACTTGCACCTTGGGATTCTTCCAGACGGTCGGGCGGTCCGTGAGGACGGGATCCCGATCCGGACGCAGGACGAGGGTCCCCCGCGGACGGCGGCTGAAGCCGCCGCGGTCGCGGACACCCGGGTTCCGACCTCTGTGGGGACCGTTGCGGGCTTTGGGAGCGCCCCGGTGACGGAGCGGTACAAGACCGGGGGTGACGATATCCCGCTGGTGAACTGGAAGGAGATGTGGCTCATCCGTGCCGAGCTCGAGGGCGGCCAGAGGGCCATTGACTTGGTCAATGAGCTGCGGGCCGCAGACAACCTGCCGCTCGTCACGTATGCGGATCCCAACAATGCGCAGCAGATCCGTTACATGATCATTGAGGAGCGGCGCAGGGCTCTCCAGCTCGAGGCCCGATTCTTCATGACCAAACTCCGGAACCCTGACATCCTCTGGTTCCCGAGAGGCGCAGGAGCCAGCGTTAAATTCGCACGCCCAATGCAAGGTGGGGTTCGTTTCATCATGTCCGACGACGAGTACGAGCTCAACGCTGATCTGACGCTGGCCGATCGAGGTACCGGATGCGATCCCGCCGAGGCGCCGCTTGTGGATAGAGGCTGAGCCCTGAAGGCGGACAGGCAACCGCCCCGGCTGCAACCCTCCAAGTGGGGGCGAAAACAACGAGCCCGCCTGGCGGCTCGGGGGGCAGACGAGGCTCGACTGAATCGGGTAGGGCGTGGCGGCCCGTCAGGCCCGCCACGCCCTACGTCCGTATCCGGCGGCTCACGAAGTGCTCACAATTCGTCTGTGCTGATCGAGGGGGCTCACGGCACCGACGGAACAGTCATTCGGTTGCGTACAATTGCGGAGGCATCTGAATCATGAGGCGCATTGGCGATGCGGTTTCGACGGTTGAAGTTGTGCTGGCTGTGGTTCTTATGGGTTTCCTCTTGGCGCCCCGACCGGCAACGGCCCAGGTTTCCCAGGATCGTGAGGTTCTGAATGTTCTGCTGGCTGGAAACAGCCAGCTCTGGTCCAACAATCTCGGCGATATCCTCGCAGGCATCGCTGCCGCTGATCCGCTCGGGCCTATCATCGTTCCGACGATGACGGGTGGCGCGACTCTCCAGGATCACCTCGAGGGCGGAGCTCGCAGGCTGCTCGAGAGCGATCGGGAATGGGACTACGTGATCATGCAGGAGGTCGCCCTCCTGCCCGGCAACGTGGAGCCACGCGTGGTCCCGATCTCGCCCGAGCCGGAGAGGGAGTTCCAGATGGGTTCGGTCGAGGAGTTCCATAAATCGGTCCGAGCGCTGGTCGGTTTGGCGCGCGCAAAGGGGGCCAAGACGATCCTCTTCCCCAGCCCCCCACGCAGGCTCGCACGGTTCGACTCCGACGTGCACCAGGTCTGGAAGGATATCAAGAATGCGCATCTTGCGATCGCCGGCGAGCTCGGCGGGGACGTCCAAGTCGCTCCGATCTCGGATGCATTCGAGGAGACGCGTCAGCGCCTCATCTCCGTCGACACGTACATGTACGATCTGTCGCACCCGTCGGCGGAGGGGTCGTATCTGGAGGCGCTGGTCATCTATGCGATGATCACGGGGCGCGACCCTTCGGGTGCGCCAGCGCTGATCTACGGTCGGCCCATCATCTACGAGCTGTACAACGGAAGAGCATGGCAAGACCGGCTGCACGTGAACAACGACCTCCGTGTGCCCTTGGTCGACTTGCCCCTCGCTACCGCCCTCGAGCTGCAGAAGATCGCGTGGCAGATAGTGTCCCGGATCGACAGGATACCTATATCTGCTAAGTAGACCAGCGGGGGCGGGGTGTCCGCTTGTGGCACCGCTGTCTCCAACCGGGGAGGTCGTTACATGAAGTCATTGTCCCTTGGGGTTATGTTCGCGGCGATGTTGGTGGTGGCGGGCGGCGACCGTGAGATCACGCTGGAGGCATTCTCAGGACACGAAGCGACGGTTCTCCCCGCCACGGCACCCTCGCCCAGGTCCACACTTCTTTCCTCCTCCGCGTCCGCAGCCTTGACGGAGGTCGTCCAGCGCTATTGCGTGACCTGCCATAACGACGGGCTGTTGACGGGCAGCCTGTCGCTCCAGGCCTTCTCGGTCGAGCAGGCGGAAGAGAAAGCAGAGACGGCCGAGAAGATGATCCGAAAGCTGCGGGCAGGGATGATGCCGCCACCGGGTATGCCTCGTCCCGCCGGTGACACGCTCCAGCTCCTTGTGGAAACGTTGGAGTCTGAGATCGACCGGGCGGCGGCCGCCACTCCCAGATTGGGCGAGCGTCTGTTCCAGCGGCTCAGCCGGGCCGAGTACGAGCGCGCCGTCCACGACCTCCTCGCTCTGGAGGTGGATGCGGGAAGCTGGCTCCCGCCCGATCTGATCATGGAAAGCTTCGACAACATGGCGCCCGCCCAGCAACTCTCGACCACCCTCGTCGACGCCTACCTGAGGGCCGCCACCGGCATCAGTCGACTCGCCATTGGGAACCCGGACGCGGTCTCCTCGACGACCAGGTACGCAGTTCCGGAGGAGGTCTCCCAGCACCCCTGGGATCAGCTTGAGGGCGAGCCCTTCGGAACCCGGGGCGGCATCGTGGTCACACACGACTTTCCTGCTGACGGGGAGTACGTCTTCCGGGTGGAGACCCGCTTCGGGAGCGGGAATCCGAGATCGATCGCGTCCGAGGACCTCGTCATCTCCATCGACGGCAAGCAGACCGCTCTGCTGAAGCTCCCGCACAACGCGCAGCGCCTGATGAGTCTAGCCGTCCTGGCCGCGGCACCGGGAAAGGTTCTCTCCGTCATCCAGACCGAGCCGATCTTCGTTCCGGCCGGACAGCACAAGGTTTCAGCGGCCTTCGTCAACCTGATCGAAGGTCCGTACGAGGACCAATTCACTCCTCCAGCGTGGTCGGCCGCCGGAAACGCGGGCCGGGAGTACGGGACCACCGGGCTGACGCATCTCACCGAGCTGCTGATCACGGGTCCCACGAACGTGGACGGAGTGTCCGAAACCGAGAGTCGTCGGAAGATCTTCAGTTGCCGTCCGTCGTCCCCCACCGAGGAACGGCCCTGCGCGGAGTCGATCCTCAGAAAGCTGGCGAGCCAGGCATATCGCCGGCCGGTGAGGGAAGAAGACGTGAAGGACCTGATGGTATTTTACGACGAGGCGGGAGCCGAGCAGGGCTTCGAGGCGGGTGTACAGGCCGGGTTGCAGGGCATCCTCGTCTCGCCGGAGTTTCTGTTCCGGTTGGAGCGGGAGCCCCGCAGTGTCCAGCCCGGCAGGGTCTACCGGCTGAGCGACATGGACTTGGCTACGCGGCTCTCCTTCTTCCTCTGGGCTTCGGTCCCCGACGAGGAGCTGCGCGACGTGGCCGCGAGCGGCCGGCTCTCCGACCCTGCCGTCCTGGAGCGGCAGGTGAAGCGCATGCTGGCGGATCCACGCTCGGAGGCGCTGTCCACGCGCTTCCTTCACCTATGGTTACGGCTCCAGGACGTAGGGAAGGCTTGGCCGGATGGATACCTCTATCCGAGCTTCTCCCAGCAGCTCTCCGACGCGATGGTTCGGGAGACGCAACTACTCTTCCGCTATCTGATCGATGAGGACCGGAGCCTGCTCGAGCTCTTCGACGCAGACTACACGTTCTTAAATGAGCGTCTCGCACAGCACTACGGAATCGACGGCGTCTCGGGCGACGAGATGCAGCTCGTGAAGTACCCCGACGATCAACGGCGAGGGATCCTCGGCCACGGCAGCGTGCTCCAGCTGACGTCGATGTCGGAGCGGACGTCTCCGGTGCTGCGGGGTAAGTGGGTGATGGAGGTGCTGATGGGTACGCCACCGCCACCGCCCCCTCCGAACGTGCCGGCCTTCGAGGCGAGCCCGAGCGCGAGCGAGGGACGCCGGCTCACGACGCGGGAGCGGATGGAGCGGCACCGTTCTGCTCCGGTGTGTAACTCCTGCCACAGCTTCATCGACCCGATCGGCTTGGCGCTCGACAACTTCGACGCCGTTGGCAGCTGGCGAACCCGCGAGAACAAGGCGCCCCTCGATACTCGGGGCACCTTCTACGACGGCACGCCGATCAGCACGCCCAGCGATCTCGCCGCCGTTCTCCTGAAGCGGCCCGTTCCGCTGGTGCGGAACTTCACAGAGCGGTTGCTCTCGTACGCGATCGGTCGGCCCGTGGAGTACTTCGATCAGCCGACGATCCGATCGATCGTGGATGCGGCGGCGGAGAGCGACTATAGGATGTCCTCGTTCATAGTGGGAGTCGTGAAGAGCGATCTGTTCCAGATGAGGCAAGCGCAAACTACGGCCGACGACAACTGAGGAGAGAGCCATGAACGTCATTACCGGGAAGCATCTTTCGCGCCGCACATTCCTGCGTGGGTCGGGTGCGTCGGTCGCGCTCCCCTTCTTGGACGCGATGGTGCCGGCTGGGCGGCTCTGGCGCGACCCGGCACAGGAGCAGTTCACCCGTCTGGTCTGCATCGGGGAAGATCTGGGCCATTCGGGTGGTAACGAGTGGGGCGACGCGCAGCATCTCTTCGGACCGGCCAAGATCGGGCGCGACTTCGAGCTCGGGGCGAACAGCCAGCTCAAACCGCTGGAGCCGTACCGCGACTACTTGACGGTCGTGAGCAACACGGACTGTCGAATGGCCGAGCCCTATAACGCGGAACAAATCGGTGGCGACCACGATCGCACGACGGCGGTCTTCCTGACCCAGGCCCACCCGAAGCAGACACAGGCCGACATCTTCCTCGGCAAGTCACTGGATCAGGTCCACGCAGAGCGCTTCGGGCAGGAGACCGTTCTGCCTTCGCTGGAGATCACGACCGAGCCGGTGGATTTCGGAGGCGGATGTTACTACAACTATCACTGCGCCTACAAGGCATCCATGGCCTGGGCGTCTCCCACCCAGCCGCTGCCGGCGCTTCGGGATCCGCGGGCGGTGTTCGAGCAGCTTTTCGGGGCCGGTGATTCAGCCATGGACCGCGCGGCGCGACTGCGGAGGAACCGGAGCCTGCTCGACTTCATCACGACCGAGCTGGCCGATCTCAAGAGGGAGCTCGGCGTGGGGGACCGCCGCGCGCTGGACCAGTATACGACGCACATCCGGGAGGTGGAGCGGCGGATCGGACTGATGGAGGCCCAGAACCGCAGCGGCGAGGAGCGCGAGATGCCGGAGGCACCCTCGGGTGTTCCGGACCGCTGGGAGGAGTACGTCGAGGTGCTGTTCGACCTTCAGGTGCTCGCGCTCCAGGCCGATCTGACGCGCGTGATCACATTCGTCTTCGGATCTCAAAGTCCAAACGCGGTGTTCCCTGCCAGCGGCGTCAAGAAGGCGTGGCACACGGCCTCACACCACGGCAACAGGCCCGCTCAGATTTTGGAGTACAACACAATCAATACGTACCGTCTCTCCCATCTGACCTACCTTCTCGAGAAGCTGAACAACACGATGGAGGGTGACGCCTCCCTGCTGGACAAGACCGCCGTCATGTGGGGTTCGGCGATGGGCGACCCAAACCTGCACAACCACCGCAAGTGTCCGCTCATCCTCGTCGGCCACGCCAACGGTGCGCTGGAGGGTAACATCCACCTGAGAGCGCCCGACGGTACGCCGATGTCGAACGTCTTCGTGAGCCTCATGCAGGCCATCGGCCACGACGATCTTGACCAGTTCGGCGATAGCACGGGTGAGTTTCCACTGAGCTTCCCGCGGGGCGCCGTCGCTGTCTCGGCGGAGGGAGCGTGAGTCGGCGGAGGGAAGTGGGTCTCGCGGGCGCGGTCCTCACGGTCGCGCTGCTCGTGGGCGCCGTCTCCCCCGGCGACAGCCCCCTGCTCGATGCGTCGAAGCGCGGTGACATCGCAGCGGTCAAGGCGCTTCTCGCGCAAGGCGCCGATCCGAACGCGGCGCGGGGGGACGGTCTGTCCGCTCTGCACCTGGCGGCAGAGGAGGGGAACCTGGAGATCGTCCGGCTGCTGCTCGACGCGGGCGCGGATGTCGCGGCGAAGACGCACATCGGCCACTACCAGCCGCTTCACCTCGCGAGCCGGACGGGACAGGCCGACGTGGTCCGCGTGCTCTTGGCGGCGGGCGCGGATCCGGAGGCGGTGACGACAACCACCGGAGTGACACCGCTTCACCTCGCGGCAAAGGCACTGGACGGAGCGGGTGCGGTGAGGGTCCTTCTGGAGCACGGCGCGCCGATTGACGCGCGCGAGAGCGCAGCCGGACAGACTCCCCTCATGTTCGCGGCGTCCTTCGGTCGGGTTGCGGCGATCCGCAAGCTGCTGGGCCACGGCGCGGATCCGTCGCTCCGCACGGACGTGACCGATGCCCTCCAGGGCGTCGCCATCGACTTCGAGGCGCATGAGCGGCTTCTCCAGGCCGTGGCCGAGATCCGCAGGAGCTCGGAAGGGGGAACCGATCGGGCGCTGACCCCCTCGGAAGTACAGGCTGCGATCGCCTCGCAGCGTCAGTTCTTACAGTCCAATGAGACGATCGAGGAGTTTCTCGAGGACTTCAGTCCCGACGATTTGGCGAGGCTCGTGCCCTCATGGGTGACCCAGTCGGATCTGGAGAGCGACGTCCAGGTCCTTCTCCGTCCCGAGTATGAGACGCTGGTTGGGAAGGTGGGGGGGATGACGGCGTTGCTGCATGCGGCGCGGGACGGTCGTATCGAAGCCGCGCAGGCGCTCCTGGACGGCGGGGCTGACATCGATCAGGTGAGCGGCGACGGGACCAGCCCTCTGGTGATGGCTCTGCTGAACGGTCGGTTCGATCTGGCGATGCGTCTGATCGAGCGCGGGGCCGATCCGAACTTGGTCACGCACGACGACGGTATGTCGGCCCTGTTCGCGGTGCTGCAGACCCAATGGGCATTGCGGTTCACCCATCACCCGCAGCCCCGGGCGCACGATAACCAGCAGACGGAGTACATTGACGTTCTAGAGGCGCTTCTGGCGGCGGGTGCCGATCCGAACGTGAGGCTCAAGACCGACCTGTTCTTCTTCGAGTACACTTCGAACCAGATGGGCCTGGATGTGACCGGTGCCACCCCCTTCTGGCGTGCGGCCATGGCGCTGGATATCGAAGCGATGAAGGCGCTGGCGGCCCACGGGGCGGACCCGAGCGTTCCCACGATGTTCCCGGAGCCGGGCATGAGCCTCAGGCGACGGACGATCGACGGGCGTCAGCAGGATGATTCCGGCTTGCCGATCCAGCCAGAAGGCACGCCCGACGCGTATCCGATCCATGCAGCGGCGGGGGTCGGGTACATGGGGCTGGGTGCCTTTTACATGGACCAGGTGCCGAACAACTTCCTCAATGCGGTCAAGTACTTGGTCGACGAGCACGGAGCCGACGTCAACGTCCCCGACGGGTGGGCGTACACCCCGCTCCATTATGCGTCCGTCCGCGGCGACAACGAGGTCATCGAGTACCTCGTGGCGCAGGGCGCGGACGTGCGCGCGATCAGCAGTCTGGGCCAGTCAGTGGCCGACATGGCGCGCGGCGGGCGCGCTGGGTACTTCTCGCGCACCGCCTACCCGGAGACCGCCAAGCTGCTGCAAGACCTCGGCTCGCCGCTGAGATGCCTCGACACTATGTTCCGCGGAACTGGCGACTACTGCCCCGGCGTCGGCGTGGAACCGTTCGAGACGGTGGAGCAGCAGGTGGGCTCGAAGGACTAGAAGCCCAATAGATCGTTGCCTCCCCCTCCTCGGGGATGCTCTTCGGAGATGAGATTTGCGTTGCGGGCTCCGGATGGGCGGCTTTGAGTCCTCCTCACCGAGCCTTCGGTGTCACTTCTGTGTCGAGGGAAATCCAGTGAACGCAAGAAGCGGGCGTTTACGGTCTTCACAATTCCACACGAGAGGTGGTCTGATGATGGAGCGCATCGGTTGCACAGTTGGAGCCAGGGGGGCTCTGATAGGTGCCCTGCTTCTGGGGGGCATGGCGGTCCCCCGACCGGCGATGGCTCAAGCTTCGCATGAGCGTGAGGTCCTCCACGTCCTGTTCGCTGGAAACAGCCAGCTTTTCTCCAACAACCTGGGCGACATCGTCGCGGGCATCGCGGCCGCGGATCCGCTCGGGCCCATCATCGTTCCGACGATGGCGGGTGCACCAGCTCTAAAGGATCATCTGGAGGGCCAAGCTCGGAAGCTGATCGAAGGCGATACCGAATGGGATTACGTGATCCTGCAGGAGGTCGCCCTCCTGCCCGGGAACATTGAGCCGCCGACCCTCCCCATCTGGCCGGAACCGGAGAGGGAGTTCGTCATCGGCGATGTTGCGGAGTTCCACAACTCCGTCCGCGCGTTGGTCGATCTGATCCGTGCGAAGGGGGCTGAGACCATCCTGTTCCCGAGCCCGCCTCGCCGGCTTGCACGGTTCGACGCGGAGCGCCTACCGGTATGGAAGCAGATCGGGGATGCTCATATCTCGATCGCGCGTGAGCTCGGCATCGAGGTCGCTCCGATCGCGGACGCGTTCGAGGAGACGCGACAGCGCCTAATATCCCTCGATACGTACATGTACGACGGATCACACCCCTCTGAGGTGGGCTCCTACCTCGAAGGCTTGGTCGTATACGCGATGATCACGGGACGCGATCCTGCCGGTGCACCCACGCTCATCTATGGCCGGCCTACCGACCGCGACCCGGGGCTCATTTGGTCAACCCGGAACCTCCGCGTGCCGCTGGTTGATATGTCCGTCGCCTCAGCCATGGAGCTGCAGAGGATCGCGTGGGAGGTCGTGTCGCAGAGGGAGAGAACTACCTCGAGGTAAACTGCAGGGGTCATGGCGGAGGCCGCTCGAAATGCCCCTGGATCTGGCCTCTCGTCGAGCTCTGAGGCAGCTGGTCCTGTTGGTTCCAGCCGCCCACACTGGAGCGCGCGAGGGGTTGCGACCGGACACTACTTCGGAGGCGTGCCGTCTTTGTAACCCGAGCAAAACGAGACACGGGCCGCGGTTGTTGATATTTTTTCTGCAGGCTGGAACTTCGGGATTTCACCGGGTCGGTTCACCTCTCGGGCTAGGGAGGGGTTATGCCGCACGGGTTAAGGGACACGTTCGTGGTTTCGGGTCACATCCCTGGTTTCTCCGAGGGCACGGTGGTGGACCTTGAGACGGGACGCATGGCTCGCTGGCTGACGGCCGAGGACGTGTGGCTGCTCAGGCGCTATCGCCACCACCTCCAGTCTCTTTCTTCGATCACGTTGGGAGCACCTCGTTCGCCCAATCCTGCAGCGCCTCGAGCGCTTCGCGCGGTAAAGTAGTGGCTGCCCCTGGGGCCGTTCGCCCCAGGAGCAGCCACTCGGCGGACACACCCAACACATCGGGCAGCTTCAGCAGGAAGCGGCCGTCCGGGATGAATTTCCCCGTCTCCCAATTACTGACGGTGCTTCGGCCGGACGCCTCCCCGCCCGCCCCTACCAGCTCGGCCAGCGCCTCCTGAGATAGCCCAGCCCGCTTCCGGGCCAAGGCGATCCGTTCTCCCAGTGTTGTCTCCAAGGCAGTTGCCTAACCTCCTGTACATGCGACCGTGCGAACCGTATGATTCGTGTGCTGGTTGGGCTGATCGAGCAACCCAACGTAATTGTGTGCCATTCGCCGCACATATGAGCCTTGACACGGCCCAACCGCCGACGTATAAGGATATGCTATGGCGGTGTAGTGGGAGCCGGGCAGGCGTCTCCAACGCACCGAGGAACGCAGGCATGAAAGCACTCCCCGTTGGCGCTGTGTTCGCAGGGATGTTGCTGGCAGTGGACGGTGGTCCTGCGGACACGCTGGCATCCCGGTCCGGGCCCGAAGCCGGAGCCGTTTACGCCGCTGCGACCGTGCCCGCCCCCCCTTCGTCCACTTCTGTGGCGTCCGAGGCTCTGACGGGCGTGGTCCAGCAGTACTGCGTGACGTGCCACAACGACCAGCTGCGGACCGGAAACCTGTCGCTCCAAGACTTCTCCGTCGAGGACGCGGAGGAGCGGGCCCAGACGGCGGAGAAGATGATCCGGAAGCTGCGGGCAGGGATGATGCCCCCTCCCGGCGTGCCCCGTCCCGCGGGTGATACCCTATTAGTGCTGGTGGAGACCCTTGAATCGGAGGTGGACAGGGCGGCCGCCACTGCTCCCGCGCTGGTCGAGCGTCTGTTCCAGCGGCTGAGTCGAGCCGAGTACGAGCGCGTGGTCCACGACCTCCTGGCGCTGGAGGTGGAGGCAGGCAAGTGGCTCCCGCCCGATCTTGTCATAGAAAGTTTCGACAACATGGCCGCGGCCCAATCGTCCTCGACGACCGTCTTGGATGCGTACCTGAGGGCCGCCACCGACATCAGTCGGCTGGCAGTGGGGAACTCCGAGGCGGTGTCCTCCACGACCAAGTACGCGAACCCCGGCGAGCTCTCGCAGCACGCCTGGGATCGGCTCGAAGGAGCGCCGTTCGGGACCCGGGGTGGCATCGTTGTGAAGCACGACTTTCCCGCGGACGGAGAGTACGTCTTCCAGTTGGGGACCCGCTTCGGGAGTGGGAACCCGAAATCGATCGCGGCCGAGGATGTGGATATCTCCATCGACGGCGAGCCGATCGCCATCTTGAAGCTCGCGTACCAAGGGCAATCCCTGGGTCAAATTCGAGCTCCTTTCGTTCGTCCAATTATATCGGTTCTCCCCTCCATCCAGACCGAGCCGATCTTCGTCCGCGCGGGCCAGCATACGGTCTCGGCGGCGTTCGTCAACCTCATCGAGGGCCCGTACGAGGACCGGTACACTCCTCCCGAGTGGTCGGCCGCCAGGTCCGCTAGCCGCGAGTATGGGACCACCGGGCTGACGCATCTCACGGAGCTGCTGATCACGGGGCCCGCGAACGTGGAAGGGATGTCGGATACGGAGAGCCGGCGGAAGATCTTCATCTGCCGCCCGACGTCCGCAGCTGAAGAGCGTCCCTGCGCCGAGTCGATCCTCACGGAGCTCGCGAGCCAGGCGTATCGGCGACCCGTGACAGAGGAGGATGTGGCGGATCTGTTGGTCTTCTACGACGAGGCTGCCGCCGAGAAGGGGTTCGAGATCGGCGTGCGGACGGGATTGCAAGCGATCCTCTCCTCGCCTGAGTTTCTGTTACGGTTGGAGCGGGAGCCCGCCGGCTCCCGGCCGGGCCAGGGCTACCGGGTGAGCGACCTAGACCTCGCGACGCGGCTCTCCTTCTTCCTCTGGGAATCGGCGCCCGACCAGGAACTGATTGAGGTCGCCACAAGCGGCCGGCTTTCGGATCCTGCCGTCCTCGAGCAGCAGATGGGGCGCATGCTCAAGGATCCGCGCTCTGAGGCGCTGGCCACCCGCTTCCTCCACCTGTGGCTACGGCTGCAGGACGTTGGGAAGGTCTGGCCGGACGGGTACTTCTTCCCGGATTTCTCCACACAGCTTGCCGAGGCGATGGTGCAGGAGACCGAGCTGCTCTTCCAGTACCTGGTCCAGGAGGACCGGAGCCTGCTCGAGCTCTTCGACGCCGACTACACTTTCCTCAACGCTCGTCTGGCCCGTCATTACGGGATCGAGGGCGTCTCCGGAGATGAGTTCCGCCGCGTGGAGTACCCGAATGACAGGCGGCGGGGAGTCCTCGGCCACGGGAGCGTGCTGCAGCTGACCTCCATGGCGGGGCGGACGTCTCCGGTGGAGCGCGGCAAGTGGGTCATGGAGGTGCTCATGGGGACGCCGCCGCCGCCGCCGCCGCCGAACGTGCCGGCCTTCGAGGCGAGCCCTGCTACCGCTGCCGGACGCCGGCTGACCACCCGCGAGCGGATGGAGGCGCACCGCACGAGCCCTGTTTGTAACTCCTGCCACCGCTTCATAGACCCCATCGGTTTGGCGCTCGACAACTTCGACGTCACCGGCAAGTGGCGGATCCGCGAGAACATGGCGCCGCTCGACACCCGCGGCACCTTCTACGACGGCACGCCGATCAGCTCGCCCGGCGAGCTCACGCAGGTTCTCCTGAAGCGTCCGATCCTGCTTGTGCGGAACTTCACGGAGCGTCTGCTGTCGTTCGGGATCGGGCGTCCCATCGAGTACTTCGACCAGCCGACGATCCGCGCCATCGCGTGGGCGGCGGAGGCGAACGACTACAAGATCTCCTCGCTCATCCTAGGGGTCGTGAAGAGCGATGCGTTCCAGATGAGAAAAACGCAAACCGTCACAAACTGAGGGAAGAGACCATGAATTTCATCACTGGCAAACACCTTTCGCGCCGCACCTTCCTGCGTGGCACGGGGGCGTCGGTCGCCCTTCCCTTCATGGACGCGATGGTACCCGCCGGGCGAGCCTGGCGCGACCCAGCCCAGCAGTTCACCCGCTTGATCGCCTTGGAGGAAGACTTGGGTCATGCGGGTGGGAACGAGTGGGGCGACGCGCAGCATCTCTTCGCGCCGGCGAAGCTCGGCCGCGACTTCGCGATCGGGGCGAACAGCCAGCTCAAGCCCCTGGAGGCGTACCGCGACTACCTGACCATCGTCAGCAACACGGACTGCCGGATGGCGGAGTCCTTTAGTGCCGTAGAGATCGGCGGCGACCACGGTCGCACGACGGCAGTGTTTCTGACCCAGGCCCATCCGAAGCAGACGGAGACGCGTGCCGACATCTTTCTCGGGAAGTCGCTGGATCAGATCCATGCGGATCGCTTCGGGCAGGATGCCCTATTGCCCTCGCTGGAGGTCACGACCGAGCGGGTGGACGGCGGCGGGGGCCCGTACGGGAATGCAGTGGCCTGGGCGTCTCCCACCCAGCCGCTGCCGGCGATCCGGGAGCCGAGGGTGGTGTTCGAGCAGCTCTTCGGTGCCGGTGACTCTGCCGCGGACCGAGCCGCTCGGCTCCGGACGAAGCAGAGCGTGCTCGACTGGTTCGCCGCCGAACTCGCCGATCTGAAGAGGGCACTGGGGGCGGGGGACCGCCGCGCTTTGGACCAGTATACGACTCACATCCGCGAGCTGGAGCGGAGGATCATGCTGATCGAGGCGCAGAACAACAGTGGCGAGGAGCGGGAGATGCCGGAGGCGCCCTCGGGCGTCCCCGACCGGTGGGAGGACCATGTGAAGATGATGTTCGACCTCCAGGTACTCGCGCTCCAGGCCGACCTGACGCGGGTGAGCACCTTCAAGTTCGGAGCCGTGACGAACGCGGTCTTCCCGGCCAGCGGGGTCAAGAAGTCGTGGCACGAGTCGTCGCACCACGGCGACATGCCCGCCCAAATCCTGGAATACAATGTCGTCAACACGTACCGCCTGTCCCATCTAGCGTACCTCCTGGAGAAGCTGCAGAACACCATGGAGGGTGAGGCTTCTCTGCTGGACAAGACCGTGGTCATCTGGGGCTCCGCGATGGGGGACCCGAACCTACACAATCACCGGCGGTGCCCGCTCCTTCTCGTGGGCCACGCGAATGGCGCACTGGAGGGTAACCTCCACCTGCGGGCTCCGGAGGGGACGCCGATGGCGAACGTCTTCGTGAGCCTGATGCAGCGACTGGGACACGACAACTTCCACGGGTTCGGCGACAGCACGGGGGAGTTTCCACTGAGCTTCCCGAGGGGGCCGGTGGCGGCCTCGCAGGAGGGGGTGTGATTTGGTGCGCGGGGACGCGCTTGACCGGCGCCGTCCTCGCGATCGCGCTGCTGGCCGGTGCCGTTCTGCCGGGCGGCAGCCCGCTCCTGGACGCGACGAAACGAGGTGACGTGGCGGCCGTCCGGTCGCTCCTCAAGGACGGCGCGGATCCGAACCTCGCCCAGGGCGATGGTTTGACTGCGCTGCACGTGGCGGCCGAGGAGGGATATCTCGAGATTGCCGAGCTGCTGCTCAGCGCGGGGGCGAAGATTGAGGGGAAGACGCGGATCGGCGACTACACACCGCTGCACCTCGCGAGCCGGAGTGGTCAAGCCGAGGTGGTCCGCGCGCTCCTCGAGGCCGGTGCGGATGCGGCGGCGGTGACGACGACCACCGAAGTGACCCCCCTCCATCTCGCCGCGAAAGCGATGAACGGCGAGGGGGCGGTGCGTGCGCTGCTCGAGCATGCCGCGCCGGTGAACGCGCGGGAGCACTCGGCCGGGCAGACGCCACTGATGTTCGCGGCGTCCTACGGCCGCACCGCGGCGGTCCGCGAGCTGCTGAGCCGCGGCGCGGATCCGGCGATCAGTACGGAAGTCGTCGATGCGCTAGAGAGCTTGGCCATCGACAGGGAGGCGCAGGCACGCCTTCAGGAGGCAGTGACGGAGATCCGCGGGAGCTCGGTGGAGGGAACCGAGCGGGTCTTGAGCCCCTCTGAGGTACAGGCGGCCATCGCCGCGCAGCGCGAGTTCGTGCAGTCCGATGATGAGATCGAGGAGCTGCTCGAGGACTTCAGTCCCGACGATGTGGCGAGCATTGTGCCCACGTG
The DNA here is from genome assembly GCA_965237965.1 of Longimicrobiales bacterium. GTDB lineage: Bacteria > Gemmatimonadota > Gemmatimonadetes > Longimicrobiales > Gaopeijiaceae > UBA2988. The sequence continues at coordinate 372,707 of CBDEGT010000003.1, read as the reverse complement.
GCAAACCCAATCGGGTCTAAAGAGCGACAGCGAGATCCTCCGTCGTCCCCTGTATGAGACGCGGGTCGGAAAGATGGGCGGGATGACGGCGCTGCTGCACGCGGCCCGCGAGGGCCAGATCGAAGCGACGGAAGTTCTCTTGGACGGCGGGGCTGACATCGACCAGGTGAGTGGCGACGGAACCAGCCCTCTCGTGATAGCCCTGCTGAACGGTCGGTTCGACCTGGCGATGCAGCTGATCGGGCGCGGCGCCGATCCGAACCTGATCACGCACGACGACGGGATCTCACCCCTCTTCGCGGTGCTGCAGACACAGTGGTCGTTGTTGCACACCGACCCGCAGCCCAGGGCGCACGACAACCAGCAGACCGAGTACATGGACGTGCTGAATGCGCTGCTGGAGGCCGGCGCCGATCCGAACGTGCGGCTCAAGACGCACTTGTACTCCTGGGAGTTCACATCGAACTCTTTGGGAATCGACATAACGGGTGCCACCCCGGTCTGGCGTGCCGCCGTGGCGCTCGATGTCGAGGCAATGAAGGCGATGGCGGCCCACGGAGCCGACCCGAACATTCCGACCAGGTTGCCGGAGCCTGGCATCAGGTTATGGCGGGAAAGGGATGGGCGGCAGCAGGATGATACGGGGTTGCCGATCCTTCCTGAGGGCATGCCTGACACATATCCCATCCACGCCGCGGCGGGAGTCGGATACATTGGTATGGGCGCCGACGGTATGAACAACGTGCCGAACAACTTCCTCAATGCAGTGAAGTACTTGGTCGAGGAGCATGGGGTCGACGTCAACGTGCCGGATGCATGGGGCTACACCCCACTCCACTATGCATCGGTCCGGGGCGGCAACGACGTCATCGAGTACCTGGTGTCGCAAGGCGCCGACGCGGGGGCGATCAGCAGGCTCGGCCAGTCCACAGCCGACATGGCCCGCGGGGGTCAAGCCGGATACTTCCCCCGTGCGACGGGGATTTACCCCGAGACCGTAGAGTTGCTGCAGAGTCTCGGCTCCCCCTTAAGATGCATGCACACCATGTTCCGGGGCACCGGGGATTACTGCCCGGGCATGGGCGTGGAACCGTTCGAGACGGTGGAAACGAACCCGCAGCGATAAGCGGTGGATCCCCTCTTCCGCAGGGAGAGATCTTCCTTGCGGAGGAGGAGAAAAGAAGGTGACACGAACTTCGCGACCGGCTCCTGGCGGGGCGTAGCCCCTCGAGGAGGCTACCGATGTCCTTGACCTCGTTGTCCACGTGAGAGGCGGTGACGTCGAGCCTGAAGGAGATGTGGCTCATCCGCGCCGAGATCGAGGGCGGCCAGAGGGCCATCGACCTGGTGAACGAGCTACGGGCCGCGGACGGCCTTCCATTGGTCACCTACGCCGATCCCGGTGACGCGAAGGAGATCCGTTACATGATCATCGAGGAGCGGCGCAGGGCCCTCCACCTCGAGGCTCGATTCTTCATGACCAAGCTCAAGAACACCGACCTCCTCTGGTTCCCGAGAGGCGTGGGAGAAACCGTGAGAACGGGACACGCTATGCGTGGCGGGGTCCGTTTCATCATGCCCGAGGATGAATACAGCTTCAACTCCAGCCTGACGCAGGCCGATCAGGGCAAGGGCTGCGATCCCGCCGAGGCGCCGCTCGTGGAATTCGGCTGAGCCCTGGAAGCGGACGTCCGCCCGCGCCGGTCGTGAAAGCTAGTCGCACGATACGCGTCGGACCCGCGGGTATGCGCTCGCGGGTCCGACTGGCCTTGAAGTAAAGGGTCGCTGAGTACGGGATCACCCCCTGACAACTCGCTCCCGTCAGCTGTCCTTAAGCGCTTGCCTTCCGGGGTGCCGTGAGGCCCGCATCGTTCCAGCTGGTCGCGTGATCGCAAGTGGACCGGCTGTTTCATTCACATCAACAGTGGAGGTGGTGAAATGAGTGGCCGCATCACTGACAGGGCAGGCCGCAGCACGCTAGTTGCTGCTCTGCTCGTCGCGGGGCTGGTGTTCACGCCGGTTATGGCACAAGACCGACGGGAGCGCGATGTCCTCAATGTGCTGTTTATCGTCAACAGCCAAGGGTTTTCCAATAATTTGGGCGATATCGTGGCCGGCATTGCTGCGGCGGATCCGCTGGGGCCGATCATCGTTCCGACGATGACCTTGGAAAGGGGTGGTGCGCGAAGTCTTCTCGAAGGTGGCTCGTGGGATTACGTCATCTATCAGATCGTCGCACTCCTTCCGGGGAATTACGAGCCACCGACCCTTCCGATATGGCCCGAGCCCGAGCGGGAATTCAAGATGGGAAGTGTCGAGGAGTTCCATAAGATTGTGCGCGAGCTAGACAGGCTGGGCCGTGCGGCCGGTGCCAAGATGATTTTGTTCCCCAGCCCGCCGCGGCGGCTTGCCCGCTTCGACGCCGATTTCCTGCCGGTTTGGGAGGACATCTGGGACGCACACGTTGCAATTGCGCGTGAAATCCGCGCCGACGTGGCTCCCATCCCGGCAGCATTCGAAGAAGTTCGTGAACGACTGATTTCGCTTCCCGTCTTCATGTACGATGGATCTCATCCATCAGATTCGGGATCCTATCTCGAAGGCCTGATCTTCTACTCCATGATCTCGGGACGGAGTCCTGAGGGAGCGCCGCAGCTGATCTATGGCCGACCGATCGCCCATCCCAAGGGGAAGGGATTTCTCAGCTGGCATGTAAATGACAATCTTCGGGTTCCACTGGTGGACCTGCCGGTCGCTACAGCCATGGAGTTGCAGCGGATCGCGCGGGATGTGGTGTCACAGCGCGAACGAACGAACAACTGACCTGCTACTCCCGGACGACCAGCGGTTCCTGATGGCTCGGGAAGTCGGTGGAGGAGTTTCGCGCTCCCACATCCTCGTCTAGAGCTTCTTCGATGAGCTGAAGCGGCTGGTGCCGAACTAAGCGCTGCGAGTCCCCCCCTTGCGGGACTCATGCTCCAGCAGGGGATGTGCGGTACGTCTTCATGGCCGTCGATGAAAGACCTTGCTGTCGAGCCTCCGCCGTGTAACTAGAACGTGTCCACACTGGTGCTCGCGGGCAGTTTCGGGTATCGCGGCACCGGGAAGTGTCACCCAGTTCCATTCGGGAGAAGACGCATGGCCTACGAGTTCAACGACGCCGAGAACACGGTTCTGGGGAGGGTCGCCAGGTGGGTGGGCATCCTCGCCTGGATCATGATCGCCAGCTCGGGTCTGATGGTGCTCGGCACCTTTTGATCCTACCTCCAGCGCTCCCGGTCTCCGCTGCCAGCTCCTGCCAGTTGCTCGGGAAGAACGATACTAGCAGGTCCCAGTCCTCACTTGTCGGCGCCTCTGTCACGGTTCTGCTCATGCCCTCACTATACAACACCCATGGCGATGCAAACAAGTTAGCGCTTATGGGAGCGACCCCCCAGGCCGAGGGCCTGGTGCGGGCGCGGGGCCGTGCGTGTTTTCACGCGCTGGCCCCCGCCCTCCGGGGGTCGCTCCCGAGCCATGAATCCCTGGCGGGAAGGCCGACGGGGCGCTCGGATCTGGACGGGGTCCCGAACCTGGTGGCGTGGGCTGGTGCCACGGCCATACGCGGCATCCTGTGCCTGAATGGTCGAGAAGCGGGGTGGTCCCGAGGCTGGCGCGGCCGCATCGGTAGCTCTCGATGTGCTCGATCGTGCCGGACCTCTCGAAGGTGCAGGGGTTAGAGGTTGTCCTTACCGATTTCGTAAAGCTCCCGCAAAAGCGCTTCCGAGCGCTCAGACGTGTGTTTCAATGCCCGCTCAACGGTCTCGAATGAAGCGTGACCGTCGGTGCGCTGGGCTTTGCGTCCGTCGTCATAATTCGCCGTGAAGTTCAGATAGACCTTGTAGGCGACGGGCGGAGACTTGGTGTCGGTCTTCTCCCACTTCGAGAGCACCGACCTCACATAATCCACGATCGTCTTGTGGGCGTCTTTGTAAGGCACAGCGATCTGGCCGCGATCACTATGGAGATTCGTCTCGAAATAGGAGGAATCGGCGTAGTCGGCTCGCAGCGACGCAAAGGGCTCGATATTCATAGCAATCCCAGATACGCACAAGGAATGATGGCTAGCGTTTCCGCCATGTTATGAACGCTAGCAGGATGCAGCTGGAGTGGGAAGGAAGACCTATCCAGTCGGCCCACCGGATGCCTATTCCGGCCAAGCTGTCCACCGATTTCGGGTGAAGGCGTTGACGCATTCCGCGCGAACCCGATCGGCGGAGCGGGGATCCAGTCGCGCCGGTGACGAGATCGGTCTGGCCGTACCTCGTCTTACAGCGCGGCCCGTCAGGTTGCCAACCACAAGGCTTCACGGACTCCAGCTGCCGCATCGGGGATTCTGCAGCTGAACGCACCGCGAGACCTAGGGCGCTGTTGCGTAGCTGCCTGGTCCGAGGGTGGTGAAGGATGGCCAGCGGAATCGTTGCTTCCCCGTCGAGGGTAACCGATCCATCGGCGTCCGGTCGGTGCGATGCCGCCAGGGCGCCTTCCCACTCGGGCCGTACTGGCAGCACGAAGGCGAAGTTGGAACCGGTTGCAGCGGATAGCTCCGGGACGTTTCTGGTCGAGGTTAGCACGGGTTCGTGGGCCTTCACACAGGGAGGTGGTTCTACTTCTTTGGACAGTCCGAGGGCGATGTTGCGGTGGATTCCGATGGTCTCCATGCCGTCGGGGATCCCGCTTGAGGCCGGGTGTTCTCCTTCGAGCCCCGTTTGAACATTACCTCCGTCTTCCTCTTGGGGCTGGCTCCCGAACTGCTGCTTCAGCGTCTTCATGCCCCTAACGGTCGTGGGCCGCTTCACTCGGGCGAGAGCTCTCAGAGATCCGGAGGGGGAGCCAGGATGTCGTCCACGGTCGCGACAGTCCTTGCCCCGTATTCATCAGAAGCTGAACATCCCCGCGTCTGACTCTGTGAATCGAGCTCCACATGCCTGCCCGGTGAGGGTCGAAGTGAACCCGGATGGGCCGATCTCCGCCTCTATGTCCAGATCTATCCGGCAGGATCCGCTCCGACCGTCATCCGTGGCCCAGCGAACCGTACCATCCACCTCGCCGCTCAAGGCGAACCCAAGGTCGCCCATGATGGACAGTGCGAGACTTATGGCCAGGTTGGGCGCGCCGTTCAGGGTGAGCGCGAGCCCGGTATCCTCGGGCGTGACCACGCAGTCCGAGTGTATCATGGTCATCGACAGGGACACGGAAACGTCTTCGTCGCTGTCTGGATCTCCCATGAACTCGGCCTGTAGGTTGTTCACAGTCACCGTTCCACCCATCAAGCAGGGCGCAGTGAACTCTTCCTGGATGAGGCTCCCGAGGTCTAGGATCTCGCCCTCAAGAGCCGAGTTCTCGGTGATGACTTCAAATCCCGGGCTCGTCGCCGCCTTCACGAGCGCGAGCGCTTCCTCCCGGGTCAGTGAGTCTTCGTCGGGCCCCGTCGAGTCGTCACCGCATGCGACCAGGCCGATAGCAAAGCCCAGAACCAACCCCGCCAAAACAAGCCGCATGAAATGCCTCCTCATGTGCTTACGAGTATTTTACTTAGGTGATCGGCCCGAGCTGTCGTCACGCGACGGGGCATCTGTTCGGGCAACGCTCTCGCGCGGCCGGGCTAATCATAACGACGTGACCCCTTATGACACCAATATTAGGGTCATGATGTTTAAGGTCATTATGACCCTAACATCCGGACGCACCTGATTCGCGCCGTGCCAGAGCTGGCCCAGGAACGCGTCGAAACCGCGACGCGCGTCCTCGAAGAACACGAAGGTCGCATGAGTCGTCCTGTTCGTGTCGTGTTCACAGGAGCTCCGGGACTTGATCGGCCAACAGTACATCGACACCTTAAGGACTTAATTCGCCGCCAACTAATTGCGATCTGCACAAATGGCTCGTGTTGTTGAGGGTCTGAGAGAAGGGACGGACTGCAACACTTTCGTTTTTCAGCAGAACCTTGTCAGGGGACTAAAACATCATGATACGAAGCCGCTGTCTGTATTCTCTCATCGTGACTTGTACCGTGCTCTTTCCCATGGCCACGCCCGCTCTGGCACAAGGCGAGCGACGGTTCTATGTGGGCGCAGAACTAGGAACTCTCTTATCGTCTGCGGTGACCATGACGGGTGACAGCAATGATCGCGCCAGCATCTGCGATGAGTTCATCAACCCGCTGTATGCGTCCGTACCTGGCTGCACCGACGCGGCACGTGGCGTGGGAGACAGTTGGAGTGTGCCGTTCGATGGAGCCGGTGGCGTTGCGATGAGCGCTGTGATGGGATACCGGCTGCACGGCATGGTGCGGGCAGAGGTAGAGTACGTGATGAGGAGCTCCAACTACTCCCAGCGGTCCGGGGTGCTCGCCGCCCAGGGGGTCAATGCCGACAAGCTGAGCGACGAACTGTTCTTGGCGCAGGAGTGGTTGGGTCTCGTCGAATCGAAGAGCCTGATGGGCAACGTGTACCTGGACCTGCCTGGCGTGGCCGGGGGCTTCACGCCGTTCGTGGGGTTGGGTATGGGGATTGGGAGAACGAATGCAGACTACGCGAGCGTGTGGTCCAGAAACACGGATCCGGTGGCCATAGACACGGGTCGAGACCAGCCCAACGCCGATCAAATCGCGCGCAATCTAGCCGGCACGTCCAGCTCGGCGCAGGCTACCATGGGGGATACACAGACCAGTTACCAAATTCTCGCTGGATTCGATTATCCGGTGTCGGAAACGGTGTCGGTAGGACTCAGGGCTCGCTGGATGAGGTCGGGTGAATTTACAGGTACCGTGGTCTGGGATCCGTTGCGCAGCCACGGCAGGTTCCGGGTCAGGCGCCCTTGGCCATCAATTGCCGGTGCTCCCAAGTGCAGCAAGCCGATCACGCGCCGTCTGCACTCGAGGCTGCAAAATGTGATCCGACCCTGACATCAGCCCTACCCAACGTTCGTACGCATCGATTGCGGCGGCGGTGTCTCCCGCGGCGTCGTAGGCCTTCCCGAGAGCCTCCCAGCGAAGGCTCCAGACGTGGGGATCCATGAAACGCCCATGGCGCAGTCGGTGGATGCCGTCGTCCCGCGTCGCGGGATCCGAGGACATGGCCATGGCAGATGAGAGGTGGAAGAAGAGTACCTCCGCACGCACGTTCAAACTGTTAACGGGGTAGCTGTGGAGCACGAATCGACTCGCCGCGTCCACGAAGACCGCCAGAGCTTCCGGGCCGGGCTCAACGAGATAGTCCGCCCACGCAGACCCTACCTCAAGTTCCGTGAGGTACCGTGCCGCCCTCACCTCAGAAAAGTCGGCCGGCGCTCCCTCGGCCACTCCACGCCGCGCCAAATCCCGACCTGTGAGCGCATCTCCCCCCACCAGCGCGACGATCATCTCATGAGGAGACAGGGGCCAGGGCGACGCTCCCGCGGAGGACGGAAGGCCCTCAGTCGGACGATCACTCCAATACTCAGCGGGGGCCATGCCGGTGGCCACGGATCGCCACTGCAAATGAGGCACGAGCCTCGGCTCTGCGGCCCGCCGTGCCTCGATCTGAGCCCGGGCTTCATCCAGTCTCCCGAGACTGGCGAGCATCCATGTGCGGCCCCTCGATCAGATCGGGAGCACTTCCAGCAACTCCTCGACCTCCGTTCCTCCCAGGCGATACGTGGCCTCCCATCTTTCCGCAATTCCGTCGTACACCAAGTTTGGATTCCGCCCTCGCTCGAACGCGATCCAGTCCGCCTCGATGCGCTTGAGCGCGGCCACGACATCCGCGCCGGGTCTCAGGAGATCCGGCAGGTGGGGCTCGAATGCGAACACCATCTCCGGTCGCGCCGCCGCTTCGATCAACGCGCTCCACCGGGCGATCCGCACGGTGTCGAGGTCTCGAATCGCACCAAACGGGGCGTGCGAATACGCGACTGCCATCTGGGGGTCGAGCGCGACAGCACGCTCGAACGGCAGGCTGACCGAGTCCGGGTCGGGGGCGAGGTACTCCCAGTCCCAGTGGTGAACCCTTATCTCGCCGAGCTGATAGTGCCCGAACGCGTCCGAGGGGTAATCCCTCAGGAAGGCAAGAATGGAATCGCGGCTCTCAGGTCGGCCGTAGTAGCGGAACTCCGCTCCGACCAAGCGGCGCTCACGCTCCGGCAGTCGGTCCTGGAGGTTGAACGCGGTCTCCATAAACCCGGCTTGATCTCCTTCGCCAATCCCCCACTGGAGCGAGTGCGAGAGCCCTCTATATGCGAGGGCAAAGAGAGTGTCCGTGGCGATCGCATCGCGAAAGGAGGCTTGCGCCTCTGCGAGGCGCCCGGCCCTGAAATGCGTCTCGCCGTCGAGGAAGTACCGGAGCGCCTCGGGCGAATTGGTCGTGCTGGCCGCGGCGTGAACGGTCGGAATCGGCTCGTCGCTCTCCCAGATCTCACGCAGGAGCGTGAGCGTCAACGTGTCGGTGAGAGCGAGAAGGTTGCTCTGCGGGCCCTCTACCGTGACTCGGGCAAGTCGGCTCCCATCCAGGCCCGTGAGCTGCAGCAGAATCCGCACGATGCCACCGGCCCCTGCCATGGTTCCGGTGAGTGCGGAAGTCGCGCCGAATTCGGCCGCCAGGCGCAACGCCTCGTCCTGGCTTACCGCGCCTCCTTCGCCAATCCTACGGAGGATCACGCTCGGATCGATGGCCCGGATCTCACCCAGGTCGTCGAGATTCATGGAGAGCAATCGCACCATGTTGGCGCCCTGTAGCTCCACGTCCTCTCCCCCTGCATCGAACGGTATCACAGCAATGACCTCGGCCCCATCGGCGACCTCCGAGCGAGCCTGAAGCGGCCCGCCAGGGTTGACCCGCCCGCTCCCCCCAGAGTCATCAAGGAATAGGAACCGTATGCCGATCCCGGATACGAGCAGCAGCCCCGCGATGATCGATAGCTCTGGCCCGCTTACCCTCTGACGACCCTGCTCTCCGTGATACCAGGCGAGGACGAGCGTCACGAGGAGTCCGAGCACCAGCAACACCAAAACGCCTTGCTGAACTCCCTGACCGATCCCGAGCGGTCCCTCCAGGGCGTCCATTAACTGCAGTACAAGAAAACCTCCAGCTAGGAATACTCTGAATAAGTCGGTCCCTGGGACATTAGATTTACGGGGCGGGAGTTCAAGGGCTGAGCGGGACGATCGGGGAGGCGGACGATGGAGCAGGTGACGTTCGCGGATGTGGAGTACGAGGGGAAGAAGCGGCGGACGCGGCGGGAGCTGTTTCTGGAGCGGATGGAGGCGCTGATTCCGTGGGAGCGTCTGGAGGCGCGGATTCGGCCGTTGTATCCGAAGGCGGGGCGGGGGCGGCAGCCGTACCCGTTGGCGGCGATGCTGAGGATTCACTGCGTGCAGCTGTTCTACAACCTGAGCGACCCGGGGATGGAGGACATGCTGTACGAGATCGAGTCGGTGCGGCGGTTCGCGGGGCTGCGTTTGACGGGTCCGCTGCCGGACGAGACGACGATTCTGAACTTTCGGCACCTGCTGGAGCGGCACAGGCTGGGGCGTGGTTTGTTCGAGGAGATCAACGCGCACCTGGCGGAGCGGGGCTACCGGGTGCGGGCGGGGACGATCGTGGACGCGAGCATCATCGCGGCGCCGTCATCGACGAAGAACCGGGAGGGGGCGCGGGATCCGGAGATGCATCAGACGAGGAAGGGCAACGAGTGGCACTTCGGGATGAAGGCGCACATCGGGGTGGACGCGGAGACGGGACTGGTGCATGGCGTGCGGGCGACGCCGGCGAACACGCACGATCTTCGGGAGGCGGGGGCGTTGCTTCACGGCGGCGAGGAGGAGGTGTGGGCGGACGCGGGCTACCGGGGGATCGAGAAGTGGGTGGACACGGGAGGCCGTCCGGTGCAGTGGCATGTGGCGATGAGACCGGGGCGGCGGCGGCTCCTGGAGCAGGGCGGGGCGCGGTGGCTGCGCGAGCGGGACAAGGCCTCGGTGCGGGCAAAGGTGGAGCACCCGTTCCTGTATGTGAAGCGCCGCTTCGGTTACCGGAAGGTTCGCTACCGCGGGCTGGCCAAGAACATGGAACGGATCGCGCTGCTCCTGGGCTTCGCGAACCTGCTTGTGGCGGGCCGCTATTCGACGGCGTGAGCGGCCGGCGCGGGAAACATCCGCCCACGCGGGGCGCAACGAGGGGATCATCGGCCAGAACATGCCGGTTGGGCGCGTTTTCAGCCCGTCATCGCCCCCAAGACCGCTGAAACCGGCTCCCTCCGTCTCGCACCGCCCCCAGAAGGGCCTTGCTCAGAGCTTCCCTAGGTAGCCAAGCGCCCACTGAACGAGCTTTCGCTCCTTCAGACGTTCAAGAACTGGCTTTTCAGAGGGGCTGGGATCGGTCATGACCCTACCCTGCGGGAGTAATGACCTGCTGCTCAGTACCTCGTGAGCATCGCCATGATAGGGACGCCATGCACTGGATGCACGCGCTTTCTGTGGGAAGGATGATTCAGGAGCTACAGACGTACACACTCATGCGGCCTCCGCTGTGGAGACGGAGGGATATATATCACTGCTACGTGCGAGGACTCTCCATACCTAGCATGGGGGGGCTTCGGCAGGCGCGTGTCGGAGCCTATATCACATCACCTTCTCCAGGATCTCCATACCACCCTATGGGGGGCTTCGGGGGAGGCGGAGTTCGGCGCACCACTGACGTATCACCTAGCTACTCCACTGGAGCATGATTCCCGCAAAGGGGGGCTCCGCAAAGCCTAGTTCGGCACCAGCCGCTTCAGTTCCTCGAAGAAGTTCTGGACGAGGATGATTTCAGACGGAGCGGCGTCTCCTTCAGCATCAGCTTGGTACCCCCGCACCATCAAGAATCGCTGGTCGTCGGGAGCGATGTCGTAGAGGGCGGAAACCGCGATGGAGAGGTAATCGACCGGAAGGGTGAACAGCGTCTCCTTCGCTCCTACCTGGAAGGTTGGGTCGGTCTCGACCTCGACGGCTATCAACGCGCGACTTCCGTCCACGAAAAACAACTCCCGCCCGCTGTGTGCCCACACGGGCATGATGCCTCCGTCCGTCGAGACCTGCCATCTGCCCGAGTCTACGTCTGGGAAGGGGCGCACATATACCTCTCGAGAACCTGTTTCATTTGACCCATAGGCGAGCCAGCGTCCGTCCGGTGACAGCGCAGCAGCTTCCTCGTTGTACTCCTCTGTGAGCAACGGCAGCGGCACACTGTCCACTCCTGGACGGAGTGCGAGGATATCGCGACCACTCACGCCGCCGAGACCGGTGCGGAGCACCAGCCACTCCCCGACCGGGCTCCAGAAGCCTTCGCCACTACCGAGAAGGTCACCGCCGTCGAACAGGACCCGCGGCTCTCCGGTCCCATCGGCCGGCTTCGACCAAACGTCATGGTTACCTGACCGATCCGACAGGAACGTCACGCTCCTTCCGTCAGGCGTCCACCTGGGCTTTGCCTCCATGATTTGGTCGAACGTCAGCCGCGACAGCGGACCGTCGGGCAACTGCTTCACCCAAATGTCGTAGCCGGCATCGGCCTCCTCCCTAAATGCCAACCGCGTCCCGTCCGGTGAAAGGCTCCATCCCCTCGAGACATCTGCACCAACCCTGAACGACCACCCGGCATCGACGGGCGTCGCCTCACCGGAGCGCGTGACCCAAACGAACTCGTACTCGCGCATGCTTGCGGCCGTGATGTACACGAGCGTCCCGTTCTGCGAGAGGCTGTACTGGGGTATGAAGTTGGTGAACGTAACCCCCTGACCGAGCGGCACCGCCGGACCTGTCAGCGCCATAGCATCGGGGTCGAAGGGTGCAGCGACGATCTGGCCGTCCGGGCTCACGAACACGAGGTGCCCGGTGGACGTGTAGTACGGTTTGACGCCTTCCGTGATCACCTTCCGCTCCCCGGTGGACATCCGCATAGCCTCGATGCGGTAGGGAGGGATCGTAGTCGAGAACACTGCGACCTCACCGCCGGGAAGCAACCGGAAGAAGCCGTGAAAGCCTTCCTCACCCCGCCGCGTCACCACCTCGTCCGCACCGCCGGTCGCCAGGACGCGCCTGATGTTCCGTTCCGGTAGGGGCGAGTAGTAGATGAACCCATCCGGTCCCCAGCGGAGACAGCAACTGACTCCCTCGTCGACCAAGATGCGCACCACACCGCCAGCGAGCGTGGCAACCTTGAGCTGTTGGGAGGTAGTAACAAACGATACTTCCGTTCCCGAAGGAGACACGGCCACGCGGCCTACTAGACTTTCAGCATTCTCAGTGCCCGAAATCGGTACAGGATCGAGCGCTTCCCAGCGCCTTAGCATGAGCCGACCGTTCGCCGGGTAGATAACGCCCGAGCCGTCGGGCAGGAGGGCGAGGTCTCCCGCTGTCCCGATGTCCAGTTTGAACCGTTCGACTGGAGCGGCCGGCCCGGGGCGCAGGAGTGCCCAGCCGAACGCTAGGGTGGCCAGCGCAGCCACGCTCCATCCGATGACCGTCAGCCGGTTCCACGGACCCACGCCGCCTGCGACTCCCGCGAGTGTCCCGTCCCCGAGACCGAACGAAAAGTCTCCTAGCGCCCGCGCGAACTCCCGCGCCGATGGGAACCGATCAGCAGGCACTTTCTCAAGGGCCTTGTTGATCGTCGCCTCGACATTGAGCGGTACAGTCTTCCTATGCTGCGTCACCGGCTCTGGGCTGCCACTGATGATCTTGCCGAGCACCGCCTGAGGCGTGCTTCCTACGAAGGGTGGGTCACCTACAAGCATCTCGTACAGGACGCAGCCAAGCGCGTAGATGTCTGTCGCAGGGCCGACACTCTGATCACCCGTCGCCTGCTCGGGGCTCATGTAGTGCGGAGTTCCTAGCGATAGTCCGGTCTCGGTAAGCCGCCCTCCACCTGCTGAACTCACCGCGAGCGCAATTCCAAAGTCCGCTACCAGTGGCTCACCCTTCGAGAGAAGGATGTTCGCGGGCTTGATGTCCCGATGGATCACGCTCTTCTCGTGAGCGGCCTGGAGTGCGCCAGCAACCTTAGTAGCGATGGCCACAGCTTCTTCGACGGGAAGTTGATGATCCCGGTCGAGCCGGTCCCGCAGCGACTCGCCCTCCACATAAGGCATCACATAGAACAGGAACGAGTCCGCTTGCCCCGAATCGAACAGCGGCAGGATGTGCGGGTGTTGCAGGTTGGCCGTGGTCTCGATCTCGGCCAGGAAACGCTCTGCTCCGACCACCGCAGCCAGTTCGGGCTTTAGGACCTTCAACGCAACGTTGCGGTTGTGTTTGAGGTCCTTGGCCAGGTAGACCGTGGCCATCCCGCCCTCACCGAGCTGGCGCTCGATCTTGTAGCGACCTTCGAGGGCAGCGTTCAGGCGGGCGACGGGATCGGTCATGACCCTACCCTGCGGGAGGAATGACCTGCTGCTCAGGGCGACCCAGCAGGTGCCGAGGAGGTTGGGTCAATAGGTGTGTAAACGTATCAGGCGGCATTCTTCCGCTGTTGGGTTGAGACGGGCTTTCCGTCTTCGAACTTCCTTCCTTCAAACACGTCCTTGAGGAGGTGAGGAGCGTCGAGCCTTCGGAAGCGCTTCTCGGCCACCAAGAGCAACTTCCAGATCAGCGCCGTAGCGCTCTCGACCCGCTTGAATCGCTTCGCCGCCGTCGTCCTGAGCCGTACCGCAGCGAACGGGCTCTCGACCACGTTCGTCGTGCGTAGATGCTTCCAGTGATCCTCGGGGAAGTCGTAGAACGCCACCATCCGCTCCCAGTCGTCCTCGAGTACGTCCACCGCCTTCGGATACCACGGCCTGTAGCGCCTGGCGAACACTTCGCGGGCCTTCACAGCCTCGGACCGGCTCGGTGCGTAGACCACGGCCCTGAGAAGATCCTTCGCCTCGCTCTGCTCCCGCTGCGGCAGCCGGTCCAGCACGTTCCTCATCTTGTGGTTCCAGCACCGTTGCTCGCCCGCCTCAGGCCATACCTGCCGTACTGCGCCCCAGATCGCCGCGTTACCGTCCGCCATCAGAAGCCGGGGCGCCTCGATGCCGCGTGCCTTCAGATCCCGCAACACCTCCGACCAGGACTCGACCGACTCTCGGTAGCCCGATCTCAGGGCCAACACTTCCTTCGTCCCGTCTCGCATCGCGCCCAGAACCACCAGCAGTGCTGCCTTGTCCCGCTCGAGCCCCGCCTTCACGTAGATCCCGTCCGCCCAGACGTAGACGACCTCACGGTCGGCCAGCGAGCGCTTCGACCATTCCTCGAATTCCGCCGTCCATCCCGCCCGCAGCCGCCGAATCGAAGACTTCGACAACGGGGCCCCCTCGCCCAGCAGGCCCCGCATCGCCAGCTCGAAGTCTCCCTCCGCCAGCCCGTGCAGATACAGCTCCGGAAGCAGAGCGCCCAGCTCCTTCGTCCGTCGTGCGAACAACGGCAACACCCGACTCTCGAACCGCTCCTCGACGCCCCGAACCCGAGGGCGTCGGAGCATGATCGTGCCCGAGCTCATCGCCAACCGCCTCGGCTTGCCATATCCGTTGCGGTAGCCCTCGGCCGAGTCCACCGTACTCCTGCGCTCTGACTTCTCCCGGCCTAACAACTCCGTGACTTCCTCCTCCATGATCTGTTGGATGAACTCCTGCGCCTTCTCCCTAACCATCCCCTCGAGCGTCTCCCACATCGGCCTGCTGGACGCACCCTGGGGTCCCGCGATATCCTCTCTCATGAGGCGACGTTCCTTTCCCCGGGCTGTCACCCGGGCTCGCTGGTTTAAATCTCAGCGGAAAGGTACGTCGCCTCTCTTTTTACACACCTTTTGATCCTACCTCTGCCAAGGACGAGAGCGACGCGGTGCTGCAGATGGTCTTTAGGCACGTCGAGCGACCGGACTTTCAATGCCGCTTTTAATGGCAGCTGGGTTCGGTCGCGTTTTGGGACAATCGCTGCGCACAACACCACGCCATGTGGGACTACTACCCAAACCGCCGGCGCGGCCTGCGCGTTACCATTAAAGGTGACGCGCCGTTCTATCGTCCGTGATTGTTTACCGCAATAGACTGAGGCAATGGATCGTGTCGACATGCAGCGGAGCTCGATTGAAGTCCACAGACACGACGTCGCAATAGGCCGCACGTTCGCCCCGTAGCCGCGCGTGTCACTCACCTTGATGGGGGGTGCGGCTGTCGGCTTGACCCGAATCAGGTGGATCGCAGGTAGATCGGACTCGCCCAAGCCATGTGGCCATCAGTCTGGATTACTTTGACGAAATAGGGAATGGTCTCCCCCTGAACCGATGTCGCGGATCGAGACAACTGCAATGTCTCCGTCACTGGCTCGACAGGGTACCGCCTGATCGAGGCGCGGAGGTCGATCCCCCCGAACGATCGATGCCTGGGGGCGTCCTCGAGTCGCTTGAGATCGACGGATAGCGATCCGACGGGCGTGTCGATGGTGACGGTGCCCCTGGTTGCCTCGGCCAACCAGAGGTCCACGCCGTCGACATCCCCCATCGTGCGCGACTGAAAGCGAACGAGGTGTTCGTCGTCGACCGAGATCCCGTCGAGAGGGGAGTCGAAGGCGAAGGGATCCGCCCGCAGGATCGAGTTGCCCTCGACCCGGATGGAGCCATCCCACGTCGTTCGGCGCCCTCGTCCTCGGATCCGGGAACCGCCCCACGACACCCTGATCCTCTTGGAAGCCCTGAGGTCGGCGAACTCGGGGGGATGGACCTCGGACAGGACCTCTTTCCCCTGGAACAGTTGCAGTGCTTCGATCGGGGCCGTACCCACGACGTTCGCTGCGAGCCCGACGGGGCCCGTCACGTCCAGGACACTCCCCATGGGATAGCCGTCAGCGGTAAAATCCAGCAAGATGCGCGGTCCCGTAGTTCCGTAGCACCGGCGTCGCTTCAGCGCACCGAAGACGGCCGACCGAGTGAGGGTCTCGCAGAGGGCGCAGGTGAGTCCCCCCCCAATCCCGAATTGACCGGCGCCAGGGCCCTCGGCTCCGGGGCGTCCCTTGTGCCCATCGCTGTTCGCCATCACGCCGACCAGATAGCCTCGGTCGAACGCATCCCAGAGCAGCCATTCGAACACCCCCCAGCACGACGTCAGCTCAACCAGCGGACCCAGCTGTTCGTCGAAGAACCCATCCGGGCGAATGTCGGCGTAGCGGCCACCGACGTGGGCCGCCAGAAGCACCTTGTCGAGCGGGACGTGCTCCCGGATCCTTTCGAACAATTGGCTTACGGGGTGGGCCGGAGTAACGCCATCGGGGGGAACGCCGGGAATCTGCCAGTGGCTCGACCGGATGATCGGACGGCCCTCGTCCAGATAGAACACGTTCCGGTCTCCGCCGGCCGGCGAGTTTGCGGACCACTCGAATCCAGGGAACACCACGAAGCGCCCGTCCTCATGAAAGCTCGCGACCACCCGGTTGAGGCGATCCCAGTCCTCGTCGGTCATCTGGAAGTCGTTGCCCTGATGGGAGGTGAAGTCCAGGCGGGCACGATCTCTTCCGAATGTGAAGTACTCGACCTCGTCGCCGGTACCCACCGTCGCGTCGGACTGAGCGTGAAGATCGCCCCAGTATGAACTCCATCGGGGCCGGGCGGCCAAGACGGTGGCTGGGTTGCTCCGGAATGACTCGCCGTTCCACCGTGCGACTACCCGCCCCCCCCCGATCGAGGTGTGGATGAGATTGGACATCTCGATGGTCGCTGAGGCCGAACCGTGCCACTCCAGTTCGATCCCGGGCGGAGGGTCTGTCGGATTCCCCCAGACGTCCTCTCCCCGGAGAAAGATCTCCGTCACCTGCCCGACGATCGCGTTGGAAGGAATGACGCAGACAATCCGGACCGGACGACCTGGAACTATGGGGAATCCCGGGGATGAGCTGACCCGGCGAACGAGACAGGCATTTGTCGGGTCCACGAGAACGCGGAATTCGTGACGGGTTTCCTGGAAGCTCTGGGCACGGATTCCGGGCGAGCCCCCGGATGTGTCCCCCATCGTGATGGTGACGCGGTCGCCGGGCGCCAGACTTCCATCAAACACGTCCAAGACGAGCGTCTTCATCCACGGCCGCTCATGTCCCTTCGGGTCGTACCGGAGAGCTAGACTGGCCTGACCCGTCGTCACGGCAGTCGTGTACCCAGGCAGCTCGGGGTGTTCGAACTGAGGCACCTGCCAATCACTGGCGAAACGCTGCGCCACCTTGATCGTACCGCCCTCGTCGATACCGTAGGTGCCGACCGTAAAGATCAGCTGCCAGGTCCCGACGCTTCCCGCGACGACCGGGCCAGAGGGATGGAGGGTGACCACTCCCAGGTGCACGTCGGCAAGTTCAGCCACGAATCGAGAACCCCTCGTCTGTCGGTGAATGTTTCGCACGGAGGCAACGATGGCGGTCGGACCTACCCGCTCGGGATCACCTGGAGAATGATGTGCGAGGGGTGCTCCGGATCGTGGAAGACCCGATTGCGAGCCGGCGTGGTCCGCGTGTGAAAGCCGATCGGTTCACCCGTGTTGGGGTTGGCGTCGAAGCGGGGAAAGTTGCTGCTCGAGATGTCCACGCGGATTCGATGTCCGCGCTTGAACACGTTGCTGGTCGGATTCAGCTCGATCTCGAATTCGTAGATGCGGCCCGGCTCCATCGGCTCAGCCGTGCGCAGCGATTTCCTGTACCGGCCTCTCCGGACGCCGTCCACCAGCATCAATGCGAATCCGTCCGGGAAATCGATGCTGGGGGGGTACTCATCGATCAGCTTGGCGGTGAAATCGGTGTCCACCGCGTCCGATGACGCGAACAACCGGACCGTGACAGGCCCCGTCACCTCGAGGTCGTTCTCAAGTGGTTCCGTGCGGAATACCAAGACGTCGGGGCGCTCGGCGAGAGGGCGCTCGTCGGTGCACCCCGGCACGGCCTCCCGGCAGCGCTGATCGTAGGCACCCCAATCCACGATCGTGGGCACCGGCCACTCGGGGTCGTAGGTGTAGGCCGTGGCCATAGAGGGCTCCGGCATTCGGCGGGCGAGTCGGCTCCCCGCATGCAGGTAGAAGGAGGTGGACTGAGCGCGCCGGAGTGGCCACTCCGCCTCGTCCCGCCAGTTCCCGCCATGGAAGAGCAGCCCCTCTTTTGTCTTATGGTCGTCACCTGTGCCCATGACGAAAATCCGCACCGGCGTCTCGTTCGGTGCGGGCGCCGTCCCCTTCAGCCAGCGTGCCAACCACGGCTCCCACAGGGCGAGGAATTCGACGGCTGCTTCGGCCCCGAAGTCCACGTCCCCGTGAGCAGAGGCCTCCACGTTCGCGGGCCCATGGATCCAGGGCCCCACGATCAGCTTCTTGGGCATCGTGCCCGCGCGCCTGAGCCCGATGTAGCTCTCGAGCGTGCCGTTGTTGAAGTAGTCGTACCACCCCCCGAGAAAGTAGATCGGCACGTCCGGATACACGCCGAAGTATTCCTTCACGTTGAAGCCTATCTGGCGCCAGTAGTCGTCGTAATCCGGGTGGAGGAGCATGTCCGTTTGCCGATTTCCGCAGCAGGTGCTCTCGCCCCTCCCACCGCGCCCGAGCAGGAACGCTCCCCCCCTCCAAGCTCCGTTCTCGTGATAGGCCGAGCCCGCCTCGCGGATGAACTGGGCAACCAGGCTCGGCGGGTGGTGGAGCCCAGTGGCGTATTGCGCCCAGCCTCCGTGGGAACCTCCGTCCGTGGCCACCTTGCCGTCGGACCAGGGCTGGCGAGCGACCCACTCCACCAAGTCGTGCCCATCCTGGCCGTCGTGCACGTACGGGTAGAACGCCCCCTCCGAACCGTACGACCCCCGGCAGGCCGCGCGCACGTATACCATGCCGCGCGACGCGTAATAGAGTCCTTCCGCGTCATCCGGTGGCCTCCCGCGGCGGCTCGCGCGTTTCATCACGATCGAGGGAACCGGACCCTCAAGGGCACGGCCGTCTCGGGCAGGAAAGTAGATGTCCACTGCCAGCCGGATGCCGTCCCGCATGGGAGCCATAACGGTCCTAGAGACCACCATCTCGTATTCCGCCGGCGAGCGCGGCGCCTGAGCGTCGAGAGGCTCGAACGTCAGAACCCCGACTAGGAGGCACGCCAAGAGTCCGTTCTTCATGGTTCGATCCTGTGGAGGTTGGCCGCAACACGGCGGCAACACGTGGGGCAGTCTGGGGGAGGGTTAATCTGATTCTCGCGGGCGCGCGCTACGTTCTGGGTCGGTAGGTCGGGCCGGAGATATGAGATGGCTCTTGTCTGGGGTTCACCACGGCCCGGGGGCCAGCCGCGTTTTAGGTGTTCCGCCAGCGTCAATTTGTCGAGCCTGGCCCCACTAGCGCGAGCGACAGCATGATCATGGTTACCCAACCTAGGATAGCGGTGAGGATCGCCTTTCCGGTGGAGAAGTCGAGCGCCTCCCGAATGGCGACTACTCCACAAATCAGGACCCAGATTCCCACGACCGTTCGGACGATCAAGCCCAAGCCGGGAACTCCAGCGAAGAGGTAAAGAACACCGGGAGCCTGGGCGAAGCCTACGGCCCGGAGAAGCTCGCCCCACGTAGCCGTGCCTCCGAGCAACTTGTCCCCGATGAGGTAGGTAAGCCCCGACCAGAGGAGCCATCCCAGAAGTGCCGCGATCACCCCTCCTGCCATGCCCCCGGCCCCTGCTGCCGCGCCTCCGATCGCGGAAGCCCCAGCTACGATGGCCACCACTCCTGCGGCCTGACCCGTCGCCGTGGCGTCGTGCTCCACCTCGGTGTACATGGCGGCATCCACTCTTGCCGCGCCGATCATCCGTTGCGTGAAGCTGTGTCGTTGCGCGAGGTCCATCGTTACCTCATCTAGACATGGGTCCTCTTCACTACTCTTGCGCCAGCCCTTTCATATTAGTTCGGCACCAGTCCGCTTCAGCTCCTCGAAGAAGTTGACGACCAAGATAAGCTCACCAGCCACGTCTTCACCCACTGGGCGAATCATGATGAATTGCTGGTCGTCCGGCGTCACGTCGTACATTTGGTGATTCCCGAAGCTCCGAAATTCCGCCGCCGAGAACAGAACTTCCGGCCTGCCCCGCCGCGAACGTCGGTTCCGTCTCAACCTCCACCGCTACCATCTCGCCCAGCCTATTGCGGTAGAACAGCTCCCGGCCGCTATTGGACCATAAGGGCTCAGTGCCACCGTTCGTCGAAATCGCCCACTTCGCATCGCCCGCGTTCGGAAACGGTACTACCCGACGAGCGTCAGTCGGTTCCATTGACCGACGCCGCCCACGACTCCTGCGACCGCCTCTTCCCCATGCCGGAACGCCGGATCAGCAAGCGCCTTCGAGAAGTCCTGAGCCGACACGAACCGGTCCGCTGGCAGCTTCTCCAGCGCCCGCCGGAGCGCGGCGTCCACGTTCAGCGGCACCGAGGGCCGCCGTCGCTTGGGAGCTATCAGCTCGCCAGCGATGATCTTCCCGAGCACGGACTGCGCCGTGTTGCCCGGATAGGGCGGCTCACCGACGAGCATCTCGTAGAGTACGCACCCTAGCGCATAGATGTCCGCTTGCGGACCCACATCCTGATCGCCCGTCGCCTGCTCCGGGCTCATGTAGAAAGGCGTCCCGAGAGAGAGACCCGTCTCCGTGAGCCGTGAGCCCGCCGCTGTTCCCGCCGCGAGCGCGATCCCGAAGTCCGAGATCACCGGCTGGCCATCCTGTATCAGGATGTTCGCGGGCTTTATGTCCCGATGAATCACGCCACGGTCGTGCGCGTGTTGGAGTGCCTGAGTTACCGCCGTGGTGATCTGCACCGCCTCATCGACCGGTAGCTGCTTGTCGCGGTCGATCCGCTGCCTAAGCGACTCCCCTTCCACGTGCGGCATGACGTAATAGAGGAAGCTGTCGGCCTCTCCTGAGTCATGCAGCGGCAGGATGTGGGGGTGCTGAAGGTTCGCCGTCGTCTTGATCTCGGCCAGGAATCGCTCAGCACCGACGACCGCAGCCAGTTCCGGCTTTAGGACCTTTAGCGCGACGCTGCGGTTGTGCTTCAGGTCGCGGGCCAGGTAGACGGTCGCCATGCCGCCCTCGCCGATCTCACGCTCGATGCGGTAGCGACCTTCGAGGGCCGCATTCAGACGGGTGATGGGATCGGTCATGACCTACCTCGCGGTCAGGAATGACCAGACGCTCAGGGCAGTCCGGACGTGCTAGGCACCGCCAGGGCTCCGAGTACCCCGCCAAGCTATAGGCAGCCGAGAGGATCCCGAAAGCACTCGGCTCGGCCCCATGCAACAAATCGGCAACACGAGGCGTGAAAAAGCCCCCTCCCAACTGAGGGGGCTTTCGCGTAAGTCGTTGTGCTGCTTCAGTGGGCCCGCCAGGACTCGAACCTGGGACCGTCGGATTATGAGAACGGACCCGCCTGTTCGCCAGTGCTCGTAGCCGCTCGATTCTTGGGTTCGGCGCTCGTGGGCGCTGCCTGGGGCTCGTAGCTGTCTGTTACTACGCTCCGTTACTGCTCGCCTCTGCCCCGTTCATTCTTTTGAAACTCCTCTAGCGCCGATTTACAGACGCGGTATTCCCTGCCCTGGAATCGGTACGCTCGTAACCTCCCTTCTCGAATCCAGGTTCGGATCGTGATGGGTGAGCGATGAAAGAATTCGCTCACCTCCTCAACCGTGAGATCTGGCTCCACGTCAGGCGCACCGTCGGCCAGCCATTCCTCCACGACAGATACTGGCAGTGTAACGGACGCGCTAGGCGGCAGTGCTCCAACCCCCGATACCTGGTCCAGGGCGACTAACGTAAAGGCGAGGTAATTTGGGCCCTGCAGACGCCCTACGGAGAGGGGGAGAGGAGCCCGATGCGGAAGACGAGATTCAGCGAGGAGCAGATTGCGATGGCGCTGCGCCAGGGGGAGGTCGGTACACCTGTGGCGGAGATCATCCGGAAGCTGGGGATCAGCGAGCAGACGTACTACCGGTGGAGGAAGAGGTACGGTGGTCTGGGTGCGTCGGAGCTCCGGGAACTCAAGGTGATCCGGGAGGAGAACCGGCGGCTGAAGACGCTGGTCGCGGATTTGTCATTGGACAAGACGATCCTGCAGGAAGCACTCAGAAAAAAATGGTGAGCCCGAGGCAACGAAGAGCGGGGGTCCGGTGGGCGCGGGAGGCCTACCGGCTCCCCGAGCGTCGGGCGTGCAGGGCGATGGGTGTCTCCCGCTCCACGGTGCGCTACGAGAGCGTGCGACCTTTGAGAGAGCCGCTGAGGGCTCGCCTGAAGGAACTAGGGCCTGTTAACACTATCTGAGAGCCTCGACGATGAGCGCAAAGTGGATGAAGGCCGTGAACATCACGTCGAGCTTGTCAAAGCGGGAGAAGATTCTTCTGAAGCCTTTGAGTCGCCGAAATAACCGCTCTATTTCGTTGCGACGGCGATACATGATTCGATCGTACTGCCACGGGCTAACACGGCCCTGTTTGGGTGGCACGACCGGCGTAAACCCCAGCTCCAACACCAATTGCCGTGTTTCGGCCCCCTCGTAGGCCCGGTCCATGATCATCGACACAGTGGAGTGTACCGGCTTCAACATGCGTAGCAGTTCGCGTCCTTCGGGTGCGTCGTGGTTGTGGCCTGGCGATAGCGAGAAGGTTATCGCGGTTCGAGCATCTGCGGCAACCATATGAATCTTGGTGGTCCAGCCTCCACGCGACTTCCCGATGGCCTGCGGGCCGTTTTTTTTAGCGCGCCGGTGCCATCAGGGTGCACTTTGACGATCGTACTGTCGAGCGACAGCGCTTCGATCTTGATCCGGATGATCTGCTCGTCCTGCAGGGCCGCAAAGACACGATCCAGCACACCTGCCCTGGCCCAGCGATTCATTCGGGTGTAGATCGTATGCCAGTTACCGAAGCGCGCAGGCAACCCGCGCCACTTGCAGCCGTGCTCGGCCACATACAGGATCGCGTTAAGCACTTCGAGATTGGAGAAGCTCACATTGCCGCGCTGACGTGGAAAGCAAGCCTCTATCCGACGATATTGGGACTCTGTGATTTTCATAGCCCCAATATAATACAAATGGGCCTTTAGTGTTAACAGGCCCTAGTTCGGCACCCGAGCCTTCAGCTCCTCGAAGAAGTTCTGGATGAGGACGATCTCAAATTCGATCCTTTCCTCCCCTTTGAACATCAAGCACCCTCAATGAGTCAGGAAAAACCGCCGCAGTTCGTCTGGATCACTCGTATTCGCGAGGCCCAGCATGAGCAAAACACGGGCTCTGTGAGGCGGCAAGTCGTTTGCGGCAATTATCAGCCCCTGGCCTTGATTCGCCATTACTCGACCTTCTTGCACACGTGAGGCGAGTACGATTGGAACGCCTGCTGCGGTCAAATCACCTATCGCCTCTCTGATTGCTGGGCTCGCCCGTCCGTTTGCGAACGCCTGGACGACAACGCCAGCTGCTCCACGTTCAGCCCACATGCGCAGCTCGCTACCATCACTACCGGCGTAATCGGCGATGATCGGAAACAAGTGGAAGGGTGTCGCCAGGTAAGAACAGCTCGGAATTCACAGTGTGACGAGACGTAAGCTTACGGTGGATGAGCACCTCGTCCACATCGACCACACCAATCGCGCCCCATTCGGGAGACTGAAAGGCGTCCACACGGTTGCCGTCCGTCTTGCGGACGTCACGCGCACTGTGGATTTCATCGTTAAGGACAACCAGAACGCCGTGACCAGAGGCCTCGGGGGAAATCGCAACCCGGACGGCTGAAATCACGTTGGCAGGGCCATCCGCAGACACAGCATTGGGACCACGCATAGCCCCCGTTACCACGACTGGCCGGGAGTCCTTAACAGTGAGATGGAGGAAATAGGACGTTTCCTCCATCGAGTCTGTGCCGTGCGTAATGATGACACCGGCGAGGCCAGGATCACTCTGGAAGGCTTGATTGATTCGGCGGGCCAGCGTCAACCAGTGCGCCGGCGTCATCGCTGAAGATCCGACCCGGGCGACCTCTTCTACAGTGACGTCAGCTAGCTCAGCGATGCGAGGCACCGCACTGACAAGGTCACTGCCAGCTTGGCCGCCGGCGATGGTCCCACCCGTCGTGAGAATCAACACTTGAGGACGCTGTGCTGCCCCAACTGATGGTACGAGCAGGAGCACCAACATCGCCCAAGTTCGGCAGCTGCTAACGAGCCGCGCAAAGCCCGGTGACCCACGCAGACCAACCTTCCGCTCGTGCCGTAGACACGACGCCGACTTATCTTCTCGACCCGGAGATCCTGCGGCGCATCGAGCCGTCTGGTGTAGTCGAGCGTGTGCGCACTCGGCAGGCGGCGGTCCTCAGTACCATGCTACAGGACGCTCGGCTCAGCAGGCTCGCCAATCAGTCGGCGATGTCGACGGCAACGAGCCCCGCATATACGATTGACGAACTGCTCACGGATCTGTCGCGCGGAATCTTCAGTGAGCTAGAGGATACCAATCCCGGGACGGACGAGTACCGTCGCAACTTGCAGCGCGAGTTCGTCGAGCAGATGGATCGATTGATTTCGACACCGCTGTCGCCGACGGGAGGCAATCCGCAGGGCGCTCGAACTAGGCGGCCTGCCGACGCGCGGGCGCTGGCACGCGCGACGCTCTCATCCCTCGACTCGTTGTTGGAGGAGGCGGTACAGTCGGCGGTGGATCGAGTGACGGCCGCTCACTTCGGGGATCTACGAGCCAGGATCGACGAGATACTGGACCCGCGGTAGCTCGCTCTGGAGTGCGTGGACATGTCGTGTGGACCGGCTCGCGAGCCGGCCGCAGAATGGACAGGGTCAGCCCAGGTCTACGGCCCCACTCCTCTAAAACCGCGTGCGCCAAGCGCATGTCCGGTCTATCATGGCGTGGCACAAAGCGTCTGGTCATTCCTCCCGCAGGGTAGGGTTATGACCGATCCCGTCACCCGCCTCAACGCGGCCCTCGAAGGCCGCTACCGCATCGAGCGCCAGCTCGGTGAGGGCGGGATGGCGACGGTCTACCTGGCCGATGATCTGAAGCACGAGCGGAAATCAGCGGCAGCGGGGAGTACTGTTAAATTACGGTCATGGACTTGACGCCCGATGAGCAAGCCGTGGTCCGTCGTGCTGTGGCGGCGTACCAGGAGATGAAGAAGGAGCACAAGGGGGCTTTCGGAGGCACGACTGCCGACGAGATTCTGGAAGAATTGCAGTCGTCTCCAGTCCGTTGGAATGAACTCGCCGCGTTCGTG
This sequence comes from Longimicrobiales bacterium, assembly GCA_965237965.1. Lineage (GTDB taxonomy): Bacteria > Gemmatimonadota > Gemmatimonadetes > Longimicrobiales > Gaopeijiaceae > UBA2988. The sequence goes on along the minus strand of CBDEGT010000003.1, from coordinate 347,429 downwards.
ATCGAAAGGGGGGATGGCCCCACGCGAAGGAAGCGATGATCGGTGCCGAGCACTTCCTGGACGAGATCAAGACAACGGCCAACCTCCAACATCCGTACATCCTTCCGCTGCATGACTCAGGGGAAGCAGACGGGTTCTCCTCTACTACGTCATGCCCTACGGGAGGGAGAGAGCGTACGAGATAGGCTCGACCGGGATCGTCAACATCGCGCCGCTCACGTTCGTGGATGGACGGTCATCGCCGCCCCCCGATCGCACGACAACGCTCGGCCCTTCGGTCGCTCCGCAAACGCAACCTTGGACCACCTATCTGGCTGAAGCGTGGTTCACGCAGAGCTCGTCGAGATCGGCGACGTCGAGTGGCTCCGCAAGAAGGTTGCACCAGCAGCCGACGCCGTCATGCGCGTCGCGCTGATCGGAATCGAGATGGGCACAGTCATGGCATGGGCCGAACATGGGTCTGCCGCGTGACTGTGCAAGATCAGCGAGTAGCCGCCTCAGAGTCTCGACGAACCGGGTGCGGGTGCCAGGCGCCAAGGAACGGAGCGAGCTCAATAGGTCGCTCAGCGGATCATCCACAAGCGCACTCATTCCCGCATCGGTCAAGTCGAGCCGGTAGCTTCGGCCGTCGGTCCCCGAAAAATCCTTTCGCAGAAATCCGCGGTCGACCAGGCGTCTGACTGTCTCTGACGCGGTACCCCTCGTTCTCGCGTGAAATTCAGCAAAGCTGGAGACTGTTCGCGAAAAGCGATTGGCCCGCCCGAAGAACCTCAACGCCGCCCATTGGGTCGCCGTGAGGCCGTGCCGATGGCCAGCGCCGGCAACGATGTATGCGAGCTGCTCTAGGAGTTCGCTCGGTTCGTATTCATGTGCGAAGCTGCTTTTCATAGAGCTTAACGCTAGCGACACGAAACTACCTTGACAACCGATCGCACCCCTAAATAGTTTCTTATCGCTACCAAATAGCGGCATGAGGGATCCTTCTGAACTAATGGGCCGAGCGAAGCTGGCCTGTGACATACATCATTGCCGAGCCCTGCATCGGAACCAAAGACGCCTCGTGCGTCAACGTCTGCCCTGTGGATTGCATCTACGAAGGAGAGGATCAGTACTACATCCACCCAGACGAGTGCATCGACTGCGGGGCGTGCGAGCCCGAATGCCCGGTGACAGCGATCTTCACTGACTCCGAGGTGCCAGCCGAGTGGACGTCGTTCATCGAGAAGAACTACAAGCACTTCGACATACCCCTCCCTGCTTAATGCAGCCCCGGCGGGAGAAGGCCCCCGACTGATCAGGTATTAGTCCGTGTAGTTCGGTCGCCATTTGGGTTGTGTTTCGGTCCTCGATCGAGGGGGAGTACGGGAAAATGCAGATCCAGCTTACAGATACCGCCCTGGCCAAGGTTCAGTCCTTCCTGGACGATTACGGCGCTGGGGAGCAAGCGGGACTTCGGGTGGCGGTCCTTCCCGGGGGTTGCTCGGGATTCCAATACGGTCTGAACATCGAGGACGCCCCCGAGGGTGAGGATGAGATTCTCGATCTCTCGCATGGGATCCGGGTCTTCGTGGACCCGTTTAGCGCCCAGCACTTGGAGGGCGTGGAGATCGACTACGTGAGCAACATGATGGGCGACGGATTCGCTTTCAAAAACCCCGCGGCTACCGGTGGCTGCGGGTGCGGCAGTTCGTTCACGGTTTGACTCCTCGGCCGCTCGGCTCCGATCAATCGCAGTCCCGGGACAACGTTCCAGTTCGACACGGATAACCGTCAAGGGAGTCTACAGATGCTTACTTTCACCGATAAAGCCCGGGAGATGGTGTTGACCTTCATGGACCAGAGCGGCGAAGACCATCGCGCTCTCAGGATCCACTTGGCCGGAGGCTCCCCCTTGGCTCCCGCATTTGAGCTGACGCTTGCTGAGGACTCGGATCGCGGCGAGGAGGACGTCGAGGTCGATGCGGGAGGCTTCATGGTCCTCATCGATTCGGGCAGTGCCGACAAGCTGGAAGGAGCAACCGTGGACTTCGCGAATCGAGTAAACGAATCTGGCTTCGAGATCATCCCCGCCGCCGCGTCCCTGCCCACTGCTTCCCCCCGCAGCGTGCCGAAGGGTGCGCTGGCCGAAAAGGTCCGGTTGATCCTGGACGAACACGTGAATCCATCCATCGCTTCCCACGGCGGACAGATCAACCTCGTGGACGTCAAGGGGACCGAGGTGTTCATGGAGATGACGGGAGGCTGCCAGGGCTGCGCGGCGTCGAAAATGACGCTGCGGCAGGGGGTGGAGCGCATGATCCGGCAACACATCCCCGAGGTGACTGAGATCCACGACGTCACCGATCACGACGCTGGCGAGAACCCCTACTTCAGCAATTGAGCTTCAGTCCACCCTGTCGACGCATTGTCGCCTTGAGTTTCGTGACTGGCTTCCTTTCCCCTGCTGACCTCCTCATGCGTTTCACGTCACGGTGCGTCGGAATCTCAGGAAAGTACCTGCCTCAAGGATGCGTTGCGTGAGCGTGCATCACCCACTTGACCCAGGGATCGAACGCTCCCCGATGGTCAAGACCAGGATCCTTGTAATCGACGATGACGTGGCAGCGGCGTGTGCACTCGCCCGTGCCCTGAGATCAGTGGTAGTTACGACGTGAGGATAGAGCTAGACGGTAGTCGTGCTGTGAAGGTTGCTCGTGAGTTCCGGCCCGATCTGATCGTGCTCGACGTCGTCGCTGCGCACTGGGATGGTGGCATGGTAGCGGCGAAGCTGGTTCCTGATCAGGTTAGTACCGAGGAGGAAGTCGAGGGACCCGGACATTTATCGCGCAGCTTTTTGAGCGTCTATCCTGGGGAATGACGGGCGGACCCATCTGCTGAATAAAGTGGACGGGACCTGCCCGGGCCTTGCACCGGGGAGCCATAAAGCCGTGTCGACGAGCGTCGCGCGCAAGATCAACAGGGAGCTGGTGGTGCTTCTCGGATGGGGCCGCGCCGTCTTGATGCAGTTCGCACATCCGCTGGTCGCGGCGGGCGTAGCCGACCACAGCGGGTTCGACGAGAACCTGGCGGGCTACGTGCGTCGTACGCACCGCACAGTCGACGCGATGCTTGCTCTCACCTTCGGCGCGGAGGTTGACGTCCGAGTAATGGCAGCCCGGATCAACGCGATCCACGATCGCATCCACGGCACGCTGCGGGAGCCGATGGGCATCTTCCCGGCCAATACGCCGTACTCGGCACGCGACCTGGAACTCCTGCGCTGGGTGCATGCCACCTTGCTCGACTCCCTGCCGCTCGCTTACGAACGATTCGTTGGTCCGCTCGCGCCGGAGGAGAAGGATCGTTACTGCTCCGAAGCGACGACTGTGGGGCCGCTGCTGAGGATTCCCGGTGGCGTGCTGCCGGCTACGGTTGCAGAGCTCGATGCCTATCTTGGAGAGATGTATGCGAGCGGCGTCATCGTAGTTACCGAAACGGCTCGCACGCTAGCGACCGGACTGCTCTCGCCACCGCTTGGCGTTGTCGGCCGGCCGCTCGTGGATCTGGCGCGCCTGACTACGATCGGCGGCGTTGACCTTGTCGGGCAGACCGTTCTCGTCCACGTCGTCATACCGTTCGACTCAGGACTCGAGACCGGAGTCGTGATCGGTACCAGGTGCAGGCGCTCCGCTGTGATGATCGTATCGAGCGCGGTGTAGACGCTCCCGTTGTCACTCAGATGCTGCCACCGCCGCACTACCGAGGGCGAGACTGCCAGCTCCCGTGCCAACTCAGAAAGCGTCAGCTCCTGGCGTACGACCCGAGCGATCTGCTCCTGCTTGAACTGCGTGGTAAAGAAGCGGCGACCATCCGATCCCCGACGATGTGTTTCCATCCGACGACCCTCCGTTGAGAAGTCAAATTACCCTTCCCAAACTGCCTCGTCGAATTGGGGTACAGAGCAGGAAGCACTTGCCGCGCGTGCCGGTGAGGGTTTGCGGGCATTGCGGGTCGTTGAACACGCACGAGGTTCTGAACGCGAAGCCAATGCCATATCGGTGCCGGGATTGCCGGAAGTACTTCAGCGTTCGGACGGGGACGGTGATGGCGCACTCGCGGCTTCCGGTTCGGATGTGGGTGTACGCGATCTATCTGGACGTGACAAGCTTGAAGGGCGTGTCGAGCATGAAGCTGCATCGCGATCTCGGGGTCACTCAGAAGACCGCTTGGTTCATGCAGCAACGGATCAGGGAAGCGTTCCGGGCCGATGGGCCGATGGTGTTCCGGGGTCCGGTAGAAGTGGACGAGACCTACATGGGCGGTCGGGAGCGGAACAAGCACGCGAGCAAAAGGCGGAGAGCCGGTCGCGGGCCAGTGGGCAAGACGGCGGTGGTCGGGGCGAAGGATCGGGCGTCAGGGCGTGTGGCTGCCCGCGTGGTGGACCAGACGGACCGGGCGACCCTGCAAGGCTTCGTGAAGGCTCACACGCTCTCGGGCGCGAAGGTCTACACGGACGAGGCGCGGGTCTACGATGGGCTGGAGAACCGCGAGAGCGTGAAGCATTCGGTTGCCGAGTACGTGCGGGGCATGGCGCACACGAATGGGATGGAGAGTTTCTGGTCGATGCTCAAGCGGGCGCACAAGGGGACGTTCCACAAGCTGAGCGCGAAGCATCTGCAACGCTACGTGAACGAGTTCGCGGGCCGTCACAACATCCGCAACTACGACACGATTCGTCAGATGGAGCATATCGTGGCAGCAATGGTCGGGAAGCGGCTCACGTATCGGGGTCTGGTGGCCGACTAGGGGGGGGTATGTGTCCAAAGGATCACGATTTCAACTGGGTGCGGGCGCGACGCGAGTGTGTTGTGGCCGTGGAGTTCAAGTTTCTAAAGGACTCTGTGAAGAAAAGTGTTGATGAGTTCGGCGAGCCCAGGGCCTTTGAGGTGCGTGAGCCATCGCCACGGGAATTGTATGTGTGCAGGTATAATATTGCCCAGCAAGAATATGGGGTCATGTTCGCGTTGACCGAGGAAGCTGGCGGGAATCGTCACATTGAGGTAATCAACAACACACGTGAGGGGTCGTTCAAGGTGACGCTGGTGCTGAACGAGAAGGGCCGATGCCGATACCAAGTGGACGGGGAAGGCGAATACCTACGGTGGCAGATCGTTCGCCGGGCGCTGGAACCCCTCTTTTTTCCTAGTCGGCGGGGGGGCTGAGCGGGTCATGCTTGAGGCGCTCTTGATCTTTTTGATCGGCGCGGTCTTGGCCGACCTGCACCTGCGGTCGCGGGGGCTCTAGTTGAGGAAGATTAGGAAAGCGATGATCAGGAGGACGACCAGAACGGCACCCATAGCTTCGTCGTCTCGTGCCCGTTTGTGGAGTTGGTCCAGGTCTTTGATAAGCTTCATAGCTAATCTTCACCGTCTTCGATACATACCGCGCATCGGTAGCGTTATCGTGGATGGCGAGCCGCGCTACTCGCTCTTACAGCCGCCACAGGAACGGGGTTAGGGACGGTATTGGCCGAACTCAGAGAAGGAGGTGTCAGGCCTGCGCGCATCACGGATTCATCGACGCTGTAGCAACCTGATCACGTTCGCTCTACAAGAACGCCATCGACGTCGAGGACTACCCGGCTAGCCCGCCGCGTCAGGTCGACGCGCCGATACCTGAGTGCGGCATCAATGCCGATCCCAAGGCATAATACTCTGCTGGCGGCGTCGAGCATGCCACCGCCACACCTCGCAGACCACCGTCAGAGGATGGTGACGTCCCGTCCCCCGACTCACTCGTGTCCGCGCATCAAGAGCTTCCTCAGCTTGCAATAAGAAGAGCCGGCGATCCCCGATGCATCGGGGCACCGGTCGAACCATCCCGGCATGTGCCCGTTTTCGGCCAACATGGCGACGGTCTGGGCGATTCTGTTCGGCGATGCCACATTGGCATACGCCGTGTCCGTTCACGGCGAGAGAAGATGCACACCAACCTCCGACATGGCCCGGTTCATGATCCCGATCTTGTTGTGCGAGTCGGCGTGACCCTGTTCGGCGACCATGCTGATCCAGCGCTAGGCCTCGGCAGGGTCCTGCGGACACGCCCCTGGGCGCCTATTCCTTCTCGTCCTCTGTTGGATCGGTCTCCGCTGGCGAGGCGGCCTCCTTCCTAGCTGGCGTTGCGGTGGATGGGGTGTCGGCCGTGCTTTTTGCCGTTCGACCTCGTTTCGCGAGCGGCCGCGCCAGTGGTTCCGCGGACCGGTCACTGGGAACGGTCGACTCGCTGACGGACCAGAGCGATGCCGGGCGGCCGCTGGGGGACCGAGGCGCGGACGCTGCCTCGACGCGTTTCTCGAAGGCGCCGCTCTCCTGGACGCTGCGCTGAAAGTTGCCGGGATCGAGGTCTGTGTTCCAGACCGTTTCGTAGACGCGGCGAAGCTGGCTGATCGTGAACTCCGGTGGGCAAAATTTTGCCGCGACGGCTGTGTACTCGAGCTTCGATCGCGCCCGTTCGACGGCCTCCCTCACGATCCGCTCATGGTCGAACGCCAGGCGAACGCTGCCCCGTTCGATCTCCTGCACCGGCGTCAAGGTCGCCCTCACGGCGTCCCCCCCGCCCCGTAACCCCGGCAGTTCGGCGCAGATCGCCCAGTAGGCAACGGTGACCACCCGCATGCGCGGATCCCTGCCCGGAGCCCCGTAGCTGCCGAGCTGCTCCAAGTGCCAGGACCCTGCGCGCAGGCCGGTCTCCTCAGCGAGCTCCCGGGCCGCCGCCTGACCCAGGGCCTCGTCGGGTTGCACGAACCCGCCCGGCAGCGCCAGCGCCCCTAGGAACGGCTCCTTGCCGCGTTCGATCAGCAGCACCTGCAGCGCATCGTCGCGGATCGTGAAGATGGCGATGTCGACGGTGACGGCGAACGGCGGATAGTCGCTGGGATCGTAGTCGTAGGTCACACTGGGCATGGCGCGCGAGGGATATTGTAGCGTTGACAACGATAAGAACGAGTCGTACATTATTGTAACTCGTACAATCACCGACCCGCAATAGAGGAGTGCCCATGACCGTCCCGAGTCTCGACACCGTAGCGATCGGTTGGCCCATCACACGGCTGGGGGTATCCTTCTTCCCCGTGTACGTGGCGACCAACGGTCTGCCGGCGATCACGACCGGCGAGGAGTCGGGGTTGGTCGTGGACGAGCTCGACAAGCCGTCCGTGAACGCGTTGCGGGTGCGCAACCCGGGCGACAAGCCGGTGCTCGTCGTCGAAGGTGAGCATTTCCTCGGTGGCAGGCAGAACCGCGCCGTCAACGTGACCGTCCTGGTGCCCGCGTTGGCCGACCTGAAGATCCCGGTCTCCTGCCTCGAGGAAGGCCGCTGGGGCCGCTACCGAGCCGCAGAGCGCGACGAGGCGTTCACGGCCGCTCCCGTTCGCGCCGCGAAGAACGCCGGCGTCACCGAGTCCATGTGCCAGAGCGGTTCCTACGACGGCGATCAGGAGGCGGTCTGGCGCGAAGTCGATGACATGCTGAGCCGCGCGTCCGTGCGTTCGGACACCACCGCAGCCGCGGATATGAGGCGGGCGGCGCACCGCCGCGAGCCGTCCCGCGCCGCGGCAATCGAGGAGCTCGTGGCCCGCGGACCGCTACGGGGCCAGTGCGGCATCGTCGTCGTGCAGGGGCTTCGGGTGACGGCGATGGACCTATTCGGTGCGCCGCACCTGCTGGCCGCTCACTGGGGCGCGCTCATCCGGTCCCACCTCCTCGAGCCACCTGTTGCGAAGGGAAGGCCGTCCGCCACGCAGGTTCTGCAGGCCGTCCGTCGCTTCGCTTCGGCGCGGGCGCACGAGACGCCGGGCGTCGGATTGGGAGTCGAGCACCGCGTGGCCGACAACCGACTCACCGGACACGCCCTGTCGCTCAACGGGGCGATCGTCCATGCGGCGTTCTTCACCCGGCCTCGGCGTGAGAAGAAGGCCCGTGGCTGAGGTCGCCATCAAGAGTGACGCGGGGACAGCGGTAGCGGTTCGCGCTCGAGCCGGCAGCATGATGATGGTGGGGAGGTGCTAACAATGGACAATATCGAAAAAGCCTTTGCTAACTATTTTAGGACCTGGAATATTCGTTTGCCATCTAGGGCCACTGATCATGAAGACTGGATGGTTCATTTCGTATGTCTTCGGCAACAACTATTTAGATTTTTACGCGGATCATAGAATGACCAACCCGCGTCACAATAGAATACATACTGACGGGAGAATTGAAGCCCTAGATACCTATCTAGAATTTAATGTCGTCGGGAAAGAAGAAGAATTCTACGCCCACAACCGAAAAGTCGGTGCAATACTAAAGGCGAAAGGGTTGATCGATTGGTAATAGACCTAGTCTATATGTCGAAGCCGTACTAGGGGACCGAGTAGTTTCATCTCACGCCCGCAACAGCTGAGGGGTGATGGCCGGTGAGAGCAGGTGGACTGAGCCGTCTTGGGTGAATCCGGAGGACCTTACGCCTGAGCAACTCCGGAAGGTAGAGGCCAAGAACATCGCGCTGCGGAAGTACTACCGGACGGGCGACCCCACTGACACGATTCGCGTCGGGGCGCTGTCGAAGGACTTCAAGGCCTTGAAGGAGAGGGCCGATGGCTGCCAACGTCAACAACAGGTGGTCAGACCCGTTCCTGGTGGATCCGGATGAGCTGATGGCCGAGCAGATAGAGAGGGTGAGGACCAGGAACTCTGCGCTGCGTGAGTACTACCGGACGGGTGATCCTACGGAAGCCATTCGTGTAGGGGCGGTGTCGAAGGAAGTATCCTCAATACACTGGTATGGAGATTATGACGGCTCAGTTTCCAAGCGTCCGTAAACGACGCACTGGTATCAAGCGGACGGAGTTCGGGCGCCCTGCTAGCGGCGACCCCAAGCTCCCTATGGACCTACGCCGCCGCCGCGCGCAGAAGCTGGACGGGTGACATTATCATCGGCCGTGGCTGCAGGGACCGGCGAGTCGGGAACGGGGAAGTGCTCCGTGATTGAGATGCTGAACTGGAAGGAAAGCAAGTGCGAGCACGACTTCGAGGACACGGTCAAGCAGGTCAGCAGGGACGGCACGTATCACAAGACTACCTGCCGGAAGTGCGGCAGGGTATTGGAGTGGATCGACTAGACCAGGGGGCGGATCATGGCCAAGCAAGAGAAGCGGACGGATCACAACGACGGGACCAGCGTTCTGATAAACGGACCTGAAGGGCGATCCCTCCACGATCGACGAGGTCACGGCTGGAGTGCACGTGCCCTGGATAGAGAACCGGTCCGTGCATATTGAGCGGTTGGAAAAGCACCTCTATCACTGTCGGATCGGGGAGCGGACGTTCCACTTCAGGTCGGCCAATATGAACAAGGGCCCGGGATTCGTCTCGTGCAGGTGGACTGAAGGTGTTATGCCGTAACAATTTCAATGTATCTCATCCAGGAGGTTGACCATGAAAAAAGTCGCCGTAGTTGTGCTGGACGCCACTGGGTCGATGACGGGGCAGGAGGAGCGCGTTGTCTCGTCCATGAACGAGTACGTGCGCACGCTCCCGAAGAAGTGCCACCTCACCGTCTTCCTGTTCGACTCAAAACGGTGGGATACCTTCTACGAGGGCCAGGCCAAGGACTGGCGGAAGATGAGAACCGCCGACTACCAGCCCGGGGCCATGACCCCGTTGTACGACTCGATCGCGAAGGGGATCAAGCACGCCAAGGGCCTGTCGGCCAATGAGACGAATAAGGTGCTAGTCATGATCGATACGGACGGGTTCGAGAATGCCAGCCAAGAACACACGCAGACCTCCGTGAAGGCACTGTTCGATCAGTGCAAGGCCGACGGGTGGGAGTTCATCTTCATGGCCAGTGGGATAGACGAGGTCGCTGCCCAGAAGGTCGCCGCCACGGGCGACGCGATGGGTATGACGGTGAACAGCGCGGCGTACGCTGCCCGTGCGGCTAACTACGCTACCGCCTCGACCCTGACCGATTCGTACTTCGACGACGACAAGAAGAAGACGGCAAAGACGAAGTAGCGTCATTGGGTATGGGCAACGAGGAGGGCGATGTGACGTTTAAGGTCCGTCGGAGGGCTTGTTCGACGATCCCCCAGAGGCCCGTGCTCCGGCGGAGTTCGCGGGCGGGGGGCGAGCCCCCCCCCCTCCCCCCCCGAACCCCCTTCCCGCGAGGGATCCATGGATGGGAGCGACCCCTGGAGGGCGGGGGCGGGCGTGTGAAAACACGCACGGCCCCGCGCCCGTACCAGGCCCTCGGGCCGGGGGGTCGCTCCCGATTTGCCCCGAGACCATCGGGGCCGGGTGGCCACTGGTGCGGTCCGCCCGCAACCGTCACGCAGCCAATGACATAGGAAGGAGCACGTGTTTGCTGGGGAACGGCCTCCCGGCGCACACACACGCAATTGTCTGATGTGCACTCCCCGATCGGCACGGACCCTCGCCGATCGGTGTTCGGGATCCGGCCTCCGGAAAGCCGCCTCGCGTCGCCGTACGCCATGTCCGGCGGTGGTCCGCGCCCTTGACGCCTCGACCTCTGTGAGCCGGGCCACGCGACTTGTGATCGACCCCCGGACCTCATCGCAAAGCTCCGCGTACGGGAAAGGGCTATCGCTCTTGATTCCCGTTGGCCAGGAACCTCGCCCACTGCTCCATCAGGACGCGCCGGCGCTCGAACAGGTCCGAGCGAGCGTAGGCTGCCTCCACCTTGTTGCGGACCACGTGCGCCAGCGCCGCCTCCATCACTGCATGGGGCGCGTCCGTACACTCGGCCGCCCAGTCTCGAAAGCTGGAACGGAAGCCGTTGCTATCTCGTGGATCTCGAAGAGGGATTGGACCGGATCGGCAGGACGGGGGCAGGACTGGCTCATGGCGCATCTGGCTCGTGCTCTTTCAAGGAATCGTCCAGGACAATGATCTCGGGATTGGTGTGGCACAGCACCTGAATGTGCGCGATGGGCCAGTCGGTGTCCGGACCGGAGCCGCCTTCGAGGACCTGTTTCTCACGGTAACCAAAGATCCAGAACCCCGCTCGTTCCAGTTCTCCGATATGCTCTTCGATGGAACGCGCTGCACGCATTCGATCATGGACGGATTCTAGTTCCAGCTCGCCCCAATCGTGGGCATCCTGGAGGAAACCGGCGACGAGATGGTGTCCCGCTGACAGTTGAAGGTGGTGGCTCCGGAGAGTCTCCTTGTTAGCCTGCCTTTCTCATTTCGGCAACCGGTTCATGGTCGTCGAGGTGGGCCCTGAGCATCCAGAGCTGGTCGTAGCCGATGATCCTCCGGTAGCTCTTCTCGGTCTCCACGAACGAGGCCGCAGCCCACCTCAGCGCCATCGCTCCGTTCTTCCAGTTGGTCACCCTGCGGGTCTTCCGTCTTACGCCCGAGTGGGTGCTGTCGATCAGGTTGGTCGAGCCCAGGCACTTCCTCAGCCGCGGCGGGAGGCCGAGCCGGTTGATGGTGAACATCTCGCTGAGGCCTTCGCGTAGGCTGGCCGAGGCCGAGGGGTGGTCGCGCTCGAGCCATCGGGCGAGCTGCTCGAGCTTCTGCTCGCCCTGCTTCGCGTCCAGCTTCATCGCCGCCCGGAACGCCGCCTTCACCTGAGGATGCTGATCCTTCGGCAGATGACCCAGCACGTTGCGGAGCTTGTGGTTGCGGCAGCGCTGGATGGGGTGACGTTGGCCGAACACCTTCTCGATCGCCTTCCTGAGCGCTTTCGAGCCATCGATCACGAACAGCCGCCGCCTGCCCGGGTCCAGGCCGCGCTCGACCAGATCCTCTAGGAGCGCGCTGGTCACCTCGGCGTTCTCACTCGCTCCTTCCCTCACGCCCAGCACGTGCTTCTTTCCGTCTGAGTCCACGCCTACCGCAGCAAGCACGTGGTGCGAGCCCATCTGGATCCCGTCCAGGTAGATCACCAGGAGGTCCCACGCATCCAGCCGGCGCTCCATCAGCTCCTTCAGCACGCGCTCCGAGGCCTCGACCGTCTCACGGCTCACCACCGACTTGCTCACCCCGACCGTGTCGGCCATCTCACCGATCACACGGCCGTACTTCCGCGTGCTCACCCCCGCCATCAGGACCTCGAGCATCCGATCCGCCACGGCGCCCGGTCTCCGCATCGCTGCGTACGCCGGCACCTCGACCTCGCCACCCTCCCCGGCGCCCCGGCGCCTGAGCCGTGGCCGCTCCACACGCACCTTCCGGTCCGACAGGTAAACCACACCACCCTGCCGGCCATACCACGCCGTGTCGTCTTCCGCTCGTGACCGACCTGCCTGCTTCACGCCTGCCACACCCTCGGCGCTCATCTCCAGCACCGCTTCGATCGTCGCTCGTCCCATCACCTGGATGACTTCGTCGATCGCGACCTCCGTCTGCTCCACGAGCTCAAGCATCGGAAGCAGAAACTGCCCCTCCCGCTTCAGGAACTCCCTGATCGCGCGCTTGTCCGCCCGATCCCTTACCTCGTACGTTCTCTTCATCGTGGTGGCTCCGTGTTGGGGTTTTTGCCTACCCGAGCCTATCGGCCCGGGACCCCCGGAGCCACCACTTTTCTTTCCCCCCTATCAGGAACCTTCAACTACGGTTGGGACAGCTTCGTTGGTATATCGGGAGGGCCACAACTGGACGGGCAAGCACATGACGTGGCTGCGCGCGATTCTGATGGACGGGCTGCTGGAGACGGAGGACCGGGTGGTCTTCGGGGAGTATCTGGCGTTGCTGGACTACAAGCTGGACCGTGGTTCGAGGAGTTGGCGCTGGATGACGGTCGCGGGATAGTCAGCCAGGCACTCGGGTTCGCTTAGGGGGGTCGGGGGGCCGATCCATGGGAGCTCCAGGAATGGGTCTCCCTCGCTCTCCCGTTTGCACGAAACGGCCAATCCCTATCTGAATAATTCCGAATCCATAGGAATCGACGGGAGGGCCACAGAGAGTTCTTGCCCCGTGACCCGGAGCCGTAGACAGAACTTCCTAGTCGGCCATCATCCGTTCATGGTGCTCTTCTATTCCCGTAAACTGAACCGCTCCGTAACCGTGAAATGGTTCCCTGAGGCACTCATTGCGCCCGGCCCCATAAGAGCCAAGGTACTGCTCGAGATCTACGGACCTGAAACGGAACTTCGGGAAAGAGACAAGCCGATCGTATCTCTCCTGTACGTCCCCCGTGGGGTCCAGGCAGATGACGTCAATCTGTTTTAGGTGGGGTGCCCGCATCGCTCCAAGTGACAAAAGGTACTTCATGTATCCGTCAGTTTCCGGAAAAGAGAAACCGAGAATCCGAACTTCGTTTGCCCTGGTGAGTAGGTGAGCTGCGAGCTTCCATGCATCACGAACTTCCGGCCCAGCCAACTTCTGCCATGTGGGTGGCACAATGGTCAACGGATCAACACTCCCGTGTAGCTTCGCCACCGGCAGCCCCTCTCCAGCGACCGTGTTGACGTGACCCCCTGAAACGAGACCAGTGCGGATGTTAGGATCCGGCATCTGGTCGCAGCTACGGGAGGTCAGCAATGGGCAGGCGACAGCACACGCCGGAGCAGATCATCACGGCACTGAGAGAGGCTGAAGTTGGGCTGGCGAACGGCAAGACAGCGGCGATGGTGAGCCGTGAGCTCGGGATCAGCGAGCAAACGTACTACCGGTGGCGGAAGGAGTTTGGGGGGATGAAGGTGGATCAGGCCCGGCGGCTGAAGGAGCTGGAGCGAGAGAACGGGCACCTGAAGCGGGCGGTGGCGAACCTGACGGTGGACAAACTGATTCTGGAGGAAGCGGCCAAGGGAAACTTCTGAGCCCCGAGCGCCGACGGAGATGTGTGGTGCATGTGCGTCAGCGGATCGGGGTGAGTGAGCGTCACACGTGTCGTGTGCTGGGGCAGTCACGCACGACGCAGCGGAGGATCAGGAAGGTGCGCTCAGACGAGGCGGCGCTCCTGGAGGACGTGGTGCGGCTGGCGAGCCGTTTCGGTCGCTACGGGTACCGGCAGGTGACGAACCTGCTACGTATCGAGGGCTGGGCTGTGAACCACAAGCGGGTAGAGCGGATCTGGCGTCAGGAGGGCCTGAAAGTGCCCAAACGCCAACCCAAGCGGGGTCGGTTGTGGCTCAACGATGGCTCGTGCATCCGGCTCCGGCCGCTGCACAAGAACCACATCTGGTCCTATGACTTCGTGAGCACACGAACGCACGACGGCCGCGTCCTGAAGCTTCTGACGGTGCTCGACGAATACACGAGGCAGTGTCTGGAGATCAAGGTGGGGCGGAGGGCTCGAGCTCACGATGTACTCGAGGTCCTCGCCGATCTCTTCGCTCGGTACGGTCCGCCCCAGCATCTACGTTCGGACAACGGGCCGGAGTTCACGGCACATCTGATTCGGCAGTGGCTGGCTCGGCTCGGCGTGCGGACGCTCTATATCGAGCCGGGTAGTCCGTGGGAGAACGGCTACAATGAGAGCTTCAACGGCAAGCTGAGGGACGAGTTCTTGAACGGCGAGATCTTCTACACACTGCCCGAGGCAGCCGTCCTCGTCGAGCAATGGAGACGGATGTACAATACGGTCAGACCCCACAGCGCCTACGGCGGCCTACCCCCGGCTCCGGTGACGATAAAACCATCCGCTTGGTTCCTTACAATGCCCCAACTTCTAGGACCGCCGATGGCCCAAGGTCTAACATAGGAAGTGGTACCGTGCCTGGGGGCACGTCACTCAGGCGTGAGTGCCTAGCGCAACATTGGTTCGTCGATCTGGACGATGCCCAGCGGACCCTCCACCGTTGGAAGGACGAGTACAACAACGTGAGACCACACAGTAGTTTGGACGACCAGGCCCCCGCCCACTTCGGCGGCGGCGGCCACTTCATCCCAACCCCAAATCGGCTCGGTTTCTCACCCTCCTAGTGGACCAGATTCGGGGGGCGGTGCGCAGGTGCTGGGACTAACATAGGATGTGGTACCGCTCTTGGGGGCAGGTCACCGAGGACCTCCGCTTTCGGCTCACGGTGATCGAGCGGGCCTTCACGAGAGAGGTGAAGCTTCTCGTCGCCCTCTCGATTCGGGACCTGCCCGATGACCTGCACGATGATCTGCCCGACGCCGACCTGCGGCGCGGCCAGGCGGTTCTAGAATCGCTCTCGGGTGACGACGATCTGGCTCGTACCGCCGGGCGCGCGCTGCGCGTGTGACGCGTGTTACGCGGCGAGCACGGGCCCTGGAAAGCCTCACCTCGCAATGCGGAAGCCCAGGAGCGAATGCAGACCAGGGACGGGCTGCGCCGAAGCGTCCAGGTAGTCCTGATTGGTCAGGTTCAGTACGTCCACGTACGCCGCCCCTCCAGGGACGTCCGCGGATAGCCTCAGATCCACCTGGTGATAAGCATCCTGATCCAGCCGCTTCGCGTGCAGGCCACGAACGGCGAGGAGGATCCGCTGCCCCATCCGTCTTGAAGCCGCGACGGTCACCCGCCGCGTCTCGGGCTGGAGGGCGCGCTTGGAGAAGAAGCCCGCCTCGCCCGTCGCGTCCAGCCCGAGGAGGGAGACGCCGACCGAGAGTGTGGCTCCGCCGACATCGTCGAGGCCGAGGTCGAGCTCCAGCCCCGTGAAGTCGGCCTCGTTGACGTTCCTGGTGACCCATTTCACCTCGTCACCCGATCCGTCCGGCTTGGCCCAGTCGATGAGGTCCTCCGTCTGGTTGCGGAACACCGTCACGGCGACCTGGGTGCCGGGGCGGGGCTGCAGCGCGAGCCCGACCTCGTAGCTCCAGGTTCGTTCCGGATCGATCTGTGCAGAAGCCTGGTGGAAGGGGTCGGCGTAGTGGCGCTCGGTCCAGGTGGGGGCTCGGAACGAGCGGGCCAGGGAAGCCTTCAAGCGCACTCCGCTCCCGACGTCGTAGGCTGCCGAGACGGATGGAGACAGGAAATCCCCGTACGTCTCGTGAGTGTCGCCACGGACCCCGATCGTGAAGGCCGAGGTCGTGCCCGCACGCATCACGAGCTCGGAGAAGAGCGCGCCTCGCGTTTCGGAACGGGCACCGAGGTTGCTGCTCTCGAGCTCGTCCCGCCACCCTTCGACGCCGACGGCGAGCGACACCGGTCCCTCGCGGGAGCGACGCGTCAGGACCAGCTCTCCGCCGAGCTGGGTCGAGTTGTGCACGTTACGGCCCGAGTCGGGGTCGTCACGGAAGAACACGAACAGGTCGTCGTGGTTGCGGTATGAGACGCGCGCGTCGACCACCATCTGCCGCGAGGCGGCGGACGCCCACCCCGCGGTCGCACGGCCGGTGCGTGTCTCCTCGTAGGCCGGAATCGGCGCGTAGAAGTCCGCGGCGCCGAAGTCGCGGGCGGCGTAGCCGGCGGAGACCGTCAGGGAGCCTCCCCCCACCGGCACCTTGAGCACGCCGTTGAGGAGGCTGTTCTCGTAATCCGTGCCGGGCCGGTCCCCGTCGGAGGTCGCCCACTCCTGGCCGACCGAGATAGCGCCCGCCCCGACCACGGCGTCCTGCGTGGAGGAGATCCGCCATGTGGAGAAGGACCCCGCTTCGATCCTGGCTCCCAACGCGAACCCGTCTTCCCCCACGTCCCGTGCCGGGGCGCCCGTGCTGCCGGATCCCCGCGTGACGATGTTCACCACGCCGCCCACCGCGTCCGCGCCGAAGAGAGCCGAGGCCGGTCCCCGCAGCACCTCGATCCTTTCCACGCGGTCGAGGGGCACGGTGAGGTCCAGGTCGAAGTGTCCCGTTTGGGCGTCGCTCACACGGGCTCCGTCCACGAGCACGAGGACTTGCTCGAAGCCCGCGCCCCGCAGCGAGATGTCGGCCTGCGCACCGCCCCGCTGCTGGAGATCCACTCCGTTCATCCAGCGTAGAGCGTCTGCCAGTGACCGCGCGGGCAGCACGTCGAGCTCGGTGCGGGTGAGGACCGCCACGGTCCGGGTACGCGCCGAGAGCGCTGGGGACACCCGCGAGGAGACCATCACGTCGAGGGTGTCCAGGGGCACGGGTTGCTGGGCGGCGAGGTCCGCCACGGCCAACGCGGCTGCGACAGCGAGGACCGGAAAGCGTCGAACGCTCATCATCCCCACCGTTCGGGAGCGACTGACGAGCCTGAAGCGGCTCGTCGCCGGCGCCCCCTGAGGCTGTCTGTCAGAGTCGGGGGCTCGAGCGACGCCGGGCTCGTGACGGGCGGCATCCTAGTGTGATGGCGCAAAAGTAGTATGGCTTTTGAGCTGTCCGATCGTTATCTTGCGGACATGCCTATTCCTGTAAGAAGGATCCGGTTGAAGCGAGGGGATCGCACGAAGCTCGAGGGAACGGTTCGCTCCCGCACTGCGCCTCAACGGCAAGTCGAACGTGCGCGGGTCGTGTTGGGGGCGGCGGCGGGACGATCTGGCTATGAGCTGAGCGACGAACTGGGCCTTTCTCGTCCCACGATCCAGAGGTGGTTGGATCGCTACGAGGCGCGGGGCCTGGAGGGGCTCGATGATCGAGCGCGAAGTGGCCGACCCCGGATCCTCACGCCGGCGATCGAGGCCGAGGTCCTGCGCCAGACGCTCGAAGAAAAGCCTCCGCGGGGAACGCACTGGAGCAGTCGGCTCCTTGCCAAGCTCATGGGACTTCACCACAGCCAGATCACGCGCATCTGGAAGGCGCATCGGCTCAAGCCTCACCGCGTCCGCTACTTCAAACTTTCCACCGACCCCCGCTTCGTCGAGAAGCTTCGAGACGTGGTCGGCCTGTACGTCGCTCCGCCCGAGCGAGCGATCGTCTTCTGCTTCGACGAGAAGAGCCAGATCCAGGCCCTTGACCGGACTCAGCCCGGCCTGCCTCTGAAAAAGGGACGAGCCGGAACCATGACCCATGACTACAAACGGCATGGAACCACCATCCTCTTCGCTGCCCTCGATGTCGCGACAGGGAAGCTCATCCACCGCTGCCTCCCCCGACATCGCCACCAGGAATTCCTTCGCTTCATCCGCGAGGTCGAGCGAGCCTGCGACCTCGAGCTGGAGCTCCACTTCATCCTCGACAACTACGCCACGCACAAACATCCCAAAGTCAAGGCATGGCTCGAGCGCCATCCCCGAGTCCACTTCCACTTCCTCCCGACCTCGACCTCCTGGCTGAATCTGGTCGAGCGCTTTTTCAGCGAACT
Organism: Longimicrobiales bacterium; assembly: GCA_965237965.1. Lineage (GTDB taxonomy): Bacteria > Gemmatimonadota > Gemmatimonadetes > Longimicrobiales > Gaopeijiaceae > UBA2988. The sequence goes on along the minus strand of CBDEGT010000003.1, from coordinate 329,267 downwards.
CACCCAGCGACAGCTCAAGCGGCTCGCCGTCAACAATGTGGCCGAACTCGAACAAGTCATCGATCGATATATCGACGCCCGCAACCGCGACCCGAAACCCTTCACCTGGACCGCCGCCGCTGAGACCATCCTCGAGAAAGTCCGCCGCGGCAATAGGACTTTTGAGGCGCTACATTAGAACATGAACGTGGCGGCCGCAACCTCGGTCGGGTGAGTGTGGCCCGCGTCGATACGAGTCGCCGCCAACGCTCCTGGGGCAAGGAGCGCGTGATGGCGTTGCCTCAGATCAAGCCGTGACGCCGTTCCTGCTGTGCCGCAGAGGGATCTCGCACCGAAGCCGAGTGCCCCCGGCAGGGCTGGTCGTGAAGAGCAACGAGCTGCCGCGGCCGAACCCCGCGGGGACTGCCCGCGCTCCCCCTCTCTCAATGGGGTGCCATTAAAGCGGTACGGCCCATGCCCTACGGCGGCATGAACCCCCGGTGCCCTAGAGCGGCACGACCCCGGAATAGGGTACGCCGGTCAAGTACGCCAGATCGCGACTCCAGGTCGTCAGTTCCTCGAGGGGTCTGACGCGGTGTTCTCTGAGTCGCGCGGGGCGAGCCACCGCGAGGCCCCACTGTGCCCGAGGGTCCGGCTGCGCAGTCAGCGGGGCCAACTTGGCCAGAACGCTTAGGCGGTTACTCCAAATGGAATCGCCGGATCGTAGCCCGCTCATGACAGGATGGCATTTCGCAAGGGCGAATAGTCGAGGGCATGCGCAGCTCGCTGTGGGACGCCTGGGACCGGCCCGCCGCCTATGTGTCAACGCCGGACGAAAATTGCTCATTCGTGGCGGGTGAAAAGGTTACACCCGACGGAGGTGACGAGCCTCTAGGTCGTCTTCTGCTCCTTATGTTCTTGATCTCCTAGGCCGATGGAGTGAAGAGTTCGGCTCCGAAGGAGCGGAGTGGAGGGACCTGGAGAGCTCGGTGTGATGGCGCATCCGGTAGCTGTTGCCCCGGATGTTAACGATGTGACAGTGGTGCAGGAGCCGGTCGATCAGCGCGGCAGCCATGACCTCGTCGCCGAAGACTTGGCCCCACTCCTCGAAGCCCTTGTTCGAAGTCAGCACGGTCGATGCTCGCTCGTAGCGGCGGTTGATGAGCTGGAAGAAGAGCATGGCGCCGGTCTGAGAGACAGGCAGGTAGCCGATCTCGTCGACGACGAGGAGCGCGGGGTAGGTCAGCGTCTTGAGGCGGTGCCCGAACTTGCCGGCGGCCTTGGCCTCCTCGAGCGAGGTGATGAGGTCGGCGAGCGTGCCGTAGTAGACCCTGCGCCCGCTCTGGGCGGCCTCGATGGCGAGGCTGATCGCGAGATGGGTCTTACCGACACCGGGTGGGCCGAGGAAGATCACGTTCTCCTTGTGCTCCAAGAAGCCGAGCTCGTGCAGGGAGTCGATCTGCTCGCGCTTGATGGAGGGCTGGAAGCTGAAGTCGAAGTCGGCGAGCAGCTTGATGGCAGGGAGCCGAGACGAACGCATCGCGGCCTGGAGTCTTCGGTTGTTGCGCAGCGTGATCTGAGCCCCGAGCAGTTGTTCGATGGCTTCCGATGCCGTGACGCCTCCGCCGTCGACACCCGCGAGCACGTCGTGGAGCGACTCGAGCGCACCGGGCATCTTGAGGTCAGCGAGCTGGCCCCGGATCCGGTCACGACGCGAGCGCACAGCGGCCTTCACCGGGCGCCTCCCACGACCTGAGCATACGTCTCGAGCGGTCGACGCTGAACGTCGATGCGTGGCACCTTGTTCACCTGAGTCTGCGCTGGCTGCTTCTTCACCATGGGCGGCAGCACGTAGGAGCGGTATGGACGTAGAGCGAGCGGCTTCAGGTCGCTCAGCTCCCGCTCGAGGCGGTCGACCGGTCGCTCCTTGAGTGTGCCGTGGTTGCGCACATTAGCCACCGTATCGAGCCAGTGCTGGGCCTGAGCGTTGAGATCAGAGTCGGATGTGAACGTGCGGCCGTAGAAGAAGCTCGAGCGCACGTAACTCACCGGTCGCTCGACCTTGCCCTTGGTCTTCGCCCGATACGGCCGACACGCTCGGACCCGGAAGTCCCAGTGATACGCGAAGCGCAGGAACTCGGCGTTCTCAGTGACCCGGCCACCTGCGTCGCGCTCATCATCAATGATGACCGCCTTCATCTGATCGAACAGTAGCTCGGACGGTACGCCACCGAACGAGGCGAATGCGGCCTCCAGGCCCTCAAAGACATGAGCCATCGTCTGCGAGGTCGAGGCGTGCCTGCGGTCCGCGGAGATCGCACCCCCGACTGAGGAGCTCGAGGCGCTGCGGCCGCTGCACTGCATCCACTGGTCGGACATGTCGCCCACGATGCGCGACGAGGTGTTCCGTCGGACGTGCGCGCTCTTCGCGTTCCCCGACATGAAGTACGAGGAACTCGAGGTCCCCGTGCTCGGCAACTCCGGAGGCGTCGGTGGACTCTTCCGCCGGATGCTCGGCACGGGAGGGGCCGCCGATGCCTGACAACGCGGCCATCAACGCCTCAATGATCCGAGTAGTGCGTGCTCTCGTGCTGGCTGTGGCGGCCCTGGCGGCGTGTGACCCCGGGACCCTCAGCGTGGACGCACCGTGCTATCCACCGCCGGCGCGCGTCGACAACCTGCCCCCCGACCTCGATCCCGCGAGCTGCCCGGGGGGGGAGAGCGCGCCGTGAGAGTGATCCGACTGAACTCGACGCTTCACGTGCACGAGGCCTGGGACCTCGAGGGCGCGGTGCTGGTGCCGAGCCGACCGATCGACGTGGTGCAGATCCACCCGAACGGCTCGCTCGCGAACGCGATCCTCGACGTCGAGGAGCTCGGCGAGGACTTCGACGGTCACATCGCGATCAAGCTCCACGGCGAGGACAGGTTCCACACGTCGAACCATCATACGCACCCGGAGAAGCTCCGGCTCATGGGTGCCGGCTTCGGCACGGCCGTCGCCCTCCGTCGCGACAAGAAGGAGGGGCAGGCCCTCTATACGACGCAGTGGTCGCGGATCTCCGCCCAACGTTTCGACGTCGGCCTCCAGCTCGTCGGGGCCGGAGGGGGCGGAGTCAACGGGAACACGTTCACGCAGTTCGACATCAACGGATGCCGGCACGCGCTCGAGGTGCTCGGAAAGGCGAACGGGAACAAGGTCGACGGCGAGATCCAGACCGTCGAGGAGACCGAGTCGGTGATCCTTTGCGACGGCGACCGGACCACGCTCGACTTCATGATATGGGACTGGCGTAAGCACGGAGAGGGGAAGCCGGCGCTCGTGCTCACCGAGTCGAGCTCGCGGACCCACACCCGCCTGACCGGCGTCGGTCCCGACCTGGTCGTCGACCGCGGGAAGTTCAACTCGACCCTGTGCGACGGTCGACCGTATTCACCGACCGGGAGCATCGTCCGCGAGATCGTGCACCACGGCCGCTCCTCGGTGAACATCAGGCCAGGGAAGTCGGTCTCGTGGACCGAGACCGTCAAGGGCGTCGAGGCGGGGAATGCGTGGCTCGTCGACACCGTGGACTGGACGGCGTATCCCGACGTGCTGGTGAAGCTCTCGGGCCGAGTGACGGGCGAGGACGAGGTAACGCTGCTCGCCGAGAACACCGGGGACGAGCGTCGGGCCCTGACCAACGAGCCCTGGCGGCTGGTCTGCATCGAGGCGCACGTCCCATGATTGAATCGCTACCATCCGTACCGCCTTGGCCTGCCTTGCCGATGCAAGGGGGAGCGGGGCGCGCGGGGCACCGCAGAGGAAGTCGCGCTAAATGGCTAGGATGAGGAAGCAGGCCTACCACGACTATCTCCAGGGCCCCGAGTGGCGGGCGAAGCGCGAGTGGGCCCTGGAACGAGCGGAGCGTCGATGCCAAGTCTGCAACAATGCTGAGCGACTGCATGTCCACCACCGCACCTATGAAAACCTAGGAGCGGAGTTGCCCGGCGACCTGGTCGTGCTCTGCAGGCCATGTCACGAGCTGTACCACTTCCAGGACGACGAGCTGATCATTGAGCAAGCCGAGCGGTTCTGCGACGAGCTCACGTGGGAAAATCTCAATCATCCAGAGCCTTTCGTCGATCGCCTCGCACCGCTCATCAGGAAGATCCGGCTCCCGACGCGTAGGAAGGCGATTCTAGCACGCGCCATGAAAGCCCTTGACGACCTGGGCTCGCACACATGAAGAAGTCACCCGCCTTCCAGTTCTACCCGAAGGACTTCATGTCCGACGAGAAGCAGGCGGTCATGGAGCTCGCCGAGGTGGGTGCCTACATACGGTTGATCTGTGTCTGCTGGGAGGAAGGATCGATCCCCCGGGATATGAAGCGGCTCGCGAAGCTCTGCGGCGCCCCCTCCGCCCGACGGATGAGCACGCTCTGGCCGGCCATCGAACCGTGCTTCCGCGAGCACCCGGACGACCCCACCCGGTTGATCCACCCGCGCCTCGAAAAGGAACGTGAGAAGCAGGAGAACTTCACACGCAAGATGTCAGAAGCTGGGCAGAAGGGTGCTCGCAAACGTCACGGGCGTACAACCGACGACGGTAGTTCTGCCGATTCTGGACAACGGACGACGTCAGACGACAAGAGTAGTGTGTCCGATGGGGAAAAAAGTAACACACAAGCCAAAGACAGGCGTGTTGAGGAAGAGCCCAATCATGGCGCCCGAAAACCGCGATCCGATCCTAGCCAGGCTTCAGCCAGGCCACAGCTAGGCCATAGCCAGGCTTTAGCCTCGCGTAGCTCTTCTACGCGCGAGCCAAGCTCTTCAGCTTCCGCTGGGTTTGCAGCTTCCGCTGAGTCTGCTGAAACCCCTGAACCCCGAACGTCAAAAGCAACTGCGGCGGGCGGCTCTGTTGAAAACTCGGAACGAGGGCCAGACGAGAACCCGCCCACGATCGCAGGCATGGCGCTCGAAGCGCACCAGGTGCTCGGGCTCGGTACCTGGGGCGATGAGCTCAGCTCCAAGTTCACCGAGACCAAGAGTATCATTCGCCGACACTGGCACGGTCGCGGCGTAGGTCTCGAGGCGCTCCGAGGGGCCATCAGGGGGACGCGCATGCTGGTCGACCGGGGGGCGATCGCGTGGCTGGCTGACCGGCAGGGAAAACCCCTCGACGGTCTCGAAGTGCTGCTGAAGGAAGCTGTTGTACCAGGTCCAGACGGCGACGTCAGGGCCTCCGTCTTTGCGCACGGACAACGAGCATGGTTCGAGCAGCAAGCCGAGAACGGCTCGGGGGTCCGAGGACGTGGGCTTCAGCGGGTCGCGATTGAGGTCGACCAACGCGAAACGCTGCGGGGTACGGGAACGTGAACGTGCCACGTGGGACGAAGAGCACGTGCACCCACTGCGGACCGACGTTCCATCATGGAGCGACGATCGCCAACGTGACCTGCCCGACCTGTCAGTGCTCCGTGCCCGTCGGGCCGCCGAGGTGGCCGAGTCACCGATGAACCTCGACCTCACCGACACGCAGCACGCTTCACGCTTCATGCGTGACCTATGGCGCGACCAGCTGCCCTTCGCGACATCGAAGGAGATCAACCGGACGGCGCTCGACTTCCAGGGCACCCAGAGGCACCGCATGGTGAGCATCTTCAACGTCCGGAGGCCGACCTTCGTGCTGCGGGCCGTGAAGATCAAACCGTTTTCGACGAAGCGCCTCCTGCGAGCTCGCGTGCTGATCGACCCGCCTGGTGGACGGAAGCGGGCTGACATCCTGACCAAGTTCGAGAGCGACACGCAGAAGACGCCCTTCAGCGGCTCACGCATCGCCATCCCCACCGACAACGTCCCACGCACCCCCGCTGGTGTGATCCGGAAGCGGTGGAGGCCGAAGGCGCTCAACCTGCGAGGGCATGGGTCAGGGAGTCGCGCACTCCCCGGGAAGGGCCACATGGTGCTCGTGGGTGATCGGAAGACGGTCGCCTTCCTGAAGCCTGGGGGGCGTGGAGGGATCTTCGAGAGGGACGGGCCCGACCTGGTCCCGCTGTACTGGTTCGCGCCTCGAGTGCGCATACGCCCGAACCTGCGCTTCGTGCACACCGCAAGGCGAACGATCCGACAGCGGTGGGAGAGGAACTTCACGAGGGCCTTCAACGAGAGCGTGCGCACGGCTCGAGTGCGTGGCCCGAGCTTCGCCGGCATCGGTCGCCTCGCTGGTGCGGTGGGGAGGGTGGCGTAATGGCCAGGCGTCGCGTGCTATTCGCTCCCGAGCTGCTCGTGCAGATCTGCCAGGGAACTTACCGCGTGAAGGAGGGGACGGGCGTCCCCTGGTCCTCCGCCATCGTCGAGGCGGGGGTGGAGTCGGTGATCGACCGGGGCGGGCACCTGCAGGTCTTCGTCGTGGTCGAGCACGAGGACCTCGAGGAGAGCGACGAGCCGCTCGTCCCCATCATCGAGGCGCTCGAGGTCATGACCCTACGCACACCCGGCCAGGTCCGTACCCCCGAAGGAGGTCCCCATGAGGCCTAACAGCGACCAGTACGAAGCGCAGCTCATCGGGGTCGCGAAGAAGGGGCTCGAGGCGATCGAGCTCTTCCTCGAGTCCGCCGAAGACGCCACGCCCGAGCTACGACAGCAACGCCACCTAAAGGCGAAGGTCGGGGCGACTGTCGTCGCGAGCCACGTGCGCTATATGTCGGCGGTGAACAACCGAGAGCTTCTGCGTCTCCAGCAGGCCGGGGAAGGCACTGGCCCGGCGCTGCTCGCGAGGTGAACGGCTGGAAGGGGGGCGTGCGGGTCGACACCGAGGCCGATCCCAAGTCGTGCACGCTGTGTGCGGCCGTGAAGCCTCTCGAGGAGTTCGGCGTGAGGCGATACCGGGGGAGGCTGAAGCACCTGGCGCGGTGCCGGGATTGCGAGGTGCTGCGGCTGCGGGAGGCTATGCGCAGATACAGAGCTAGGGCCCGATCCACCTATGAGCACAAGGCCGCCAGGAGGGGGCACCGACGGGCCAGGAGGCAGCCTTGGGGGGCGGCTGCTCACTGCCAGATCGGCGGGTCCTCACGGGAGCGCCTGTGGGGGGTTACGCGCCAGATCGAAACTTCCGCAGTCACAGGGCAAAACAGTTGCCAAGAGTCGTCCGACGGGAAGTCGCTGTAGTAGATATCCCAGTTCCAGGGCGAGCCGATGTAGCCCTCGACTGGTTCGCACTGCGGGATCTGCTTGGCCAAGTCTTCGCCCTTGGTGGCGAGCTGGCCGCAGCCCGGCCACGCTCTCCCAGCGCGACTGGGACAGGTTCATGTCGAACGGCCCCTTTTCAGTTCCAGCAACAGGACTTCCCGCATGGTCGCCAGGTTGCTGGAGTGATCGAATTCCTCGCTGCCGACCAAGGACACCGACGCGTCCTTGAGGACGAGGAGATCCGGGCGGCGGCGCGGGTTCAGGAATGCCGAAGCGTCGACCTCTTTAGCGAACACTTTCTTGGCGGCGGTTCGCAGAGTCTGGTTCGATGAATACATCGGCGAATCATACTCAGGCCCGAAGATCCAGCGGCTCTGCGTGACAAGCGGATGAAGGGTGTGAAGCTCGTCAGCTTCCGGATCCTCCGAGAGGCGGGACAACGCCTCGATCACAGCGATCCTGCGATCGATTTCGTCGAGAACCGCCAGGGCGTCTTTTACGGACCAGTCCTCCAACAGCCGGTTCAAGCCCTCGATGTCGTCTTCGTTCAGGGTGGACAACTTGTTCAGGAGTGCGGAGCCGCTTCGTGACTTCTCAAGGTTGATGACCGCTTTGACGGCTGCCGATAGCAGTTCGGGCTGGATCGTGGGGTTTGCACGTGTGATTTCCTGGACAAAAGCGCTGACCTCGCGGCGCCCAAGGGGCCTGAGCTCTTTCAATTCTGATCGGTGGCGCTTGACCACCGACTCCTGGGTCTCCTGCACTCGTTCGGTAAAAAGCTCAGCTACCAAAGCCTCCAGGCGGTCCGCCAACCCGGACGAAACAGCCGTCATTAGGTCTGAGCCCCGAAAACCGGTCCAATCAGACTCGACCTCGTCATACAGACCGTCAGACTGAACCACAACGGTGTGCTGGCGCCCAACAATGGTGCGACCGTCCACGATGGCGCGGCGGCCCACGATCCAGCTCGGCTCCCCGACCAGTCTGCCCCCCACCCAGAACGCCACCCCGGGACGGATTGTGCGAGTCTTCGCCGCGTGCTCAATCACCGACACTTCGAACTCGACGCCCTCAATCTCGATGTCGAATGACTTTAGGCGACCATCAAGCGCCTCAAGGCCGACCGCCTCCCCATTCACGATCACCTCGAATTGCGGATCATGAAGAAAGCGCATCGATAACACCTTCCGGATCCGGTCGGGATTTGGGAGATTGCGCACCGCTTTGGCGTGAAGAGTCGTGCCGTGCGCTCCGCACTCCGAAGGGTCATGACGGAGAAGCTCGAACGGTTGATCCCCGCTGGCCGCAGCGACGAGGAACTCGCCGCCGGCTCCGTCGCGACAGGTTTCCACGGTGTACTCGCTCGCGAAGCAGAGCATCCCATGACGCCCCACCCCATTCCGCCCGTACGCCTTTCGCCGCCAGTCTGAGCGGTCCGGAGGAAACTCGACGTCAACGCCCTGATACCGGACTCGATTGTACCCCAAGGTCATCCAACGTCGGGAGAAATCCTGCGCGGTCATTCCTAGCCCATCGTCGGCGATCGAGATCTCGCCACCAAAGACCTCTGGGATTTGGATAGCAACCCGGGAAGCGCCAGCGTCCCAGGCGTTGGCGACGAGTTCAGTCAGAGCCAAATCGGGGCGTGACGCAAGCGGTCCGACGGAGCGAAGAAGGTAATCCTCTTCGAATAACGTGCCCTGAATCGGAAGTGGGTCGGTCATCTGGAAAGCCTACAAAGGATTGGTACTTGCCGGTAGCCACGGGTGATCGGACCACGGGGACACTTCGCACTATCTAACGTCTCGTGATTCTGATCTTATAAGGCGAAAGGCTGGCCTCACTCGAGCGGGGCGTTACGCTGATCTTGCTCAAGAGCCTGCGGCACCTCAACCCAAGGAGGCCAGCCATGTTTGTCGCAGGAATCGATGCTCACGCAACGTATTCGGTGATCGCCATCGTGAGCAATACAGGTCAGCTGGTGGCCGGACCCATCCGGATCAAGAACACGCAAGAGGATCGACTCGATGATCTGCTCCAGCAGTATCAGCCCCTGGAGGTGGTCGTCGAGACGAGTCCGGCCTGGCCGTGGCTCTTCGATCGACTCCAAGAGCGGGGGATCGACTTCGTGCTCGCTCACGCCAAGCGGCTCCGAGTCATTGCCGAATCCCCCATCGTGACCGCGAACGCCGATGCCTTGGACGCGGTTGTCTGTGTGATCGCAGGCCTCGACTTCCTATCTGGATCATGCATCGAACCGGGTGACGACCTCGAGATTGCGAAGACCGAGGGCTGGATCTGGGTGAAGGACCCCCGCTAGCCAGATGCACCTCTCGGACTCCACCCTCGTCTTCGCTGCTACCGACGTCAGCGGCTTCCTCGCCTGCCCACACCTGACCACACTCAATCAAGCGCGAGCGCTTGGCGGCCCCAAGCCCCCGGTGTTCGACGATCCTGGCGCCGAGGTTCTCCGGCAGCGCGGCCACGAGCATGAGGCGCAGATCCTCCAGGGCTATCGTGACCAAGGCCTGGATGTACGGGAACTAGACGAACCCACTTGGGAGGATGGATGGGCGGGCGGGTGGGCCTCCTTGGCCGAAGAGACGCTCGATCTCATGCGAGCAGGGGTGGACGTCATCTGCCAGGCCTGCTTCTTCGACGGAACCTGGCTGGGGCGGCCGGATTTCCTCGTCAAGGTGGATCTCCCCAGCAACCTGGGCAATTGGTCTTACGAGGTGGTGGATGCCAAGCTAGCTCGCTCTGCCAAGGCTGGGGCAGTCCTGCAGATCTGCTTTTACTCCGAGATGTTGAAGGACGTCCAGGGCCCCCTGCCCGAGCAGATGCACCTGGCCCTCGGGGGGCCGGAGGCCGGGCTGGAGACCTTCCGTGTAACGGACTATGCCGCCTATTACCGCTCGGTGAAGGGTCGCTTCCTGCAGGCTGTATCGGACAACCCCGACACGTATCCGGAGCCCTGCACCCACTGTAACGTCTGCGCGTGGTCCCCGGTCTGTAAGGAGCGGTGGCATGCAGACGATCACTTGTCGCCTGTTGCGGGCATCACGAGGAAGCAGCGAGCCCAGCTGGAAGGGAGGGGGGCGACGACCCTGGCGGACTTGGCTCAACTCGCCCTGCCAATCCGCCCAGCCCTGGAGTCGGTGAGCGACTCCGCCTTCGAGAAGATCCGCGAACAGGCGCGAATCCAGCTCGAAGGCCGCCTGGAGGGCGTCCACAAGTACGAGCTCTTCACGGACGTGGAGGAGGGCAATGGACTTCTGGCACTCCCCGAACCGTCCGACGGAGATCTCTTCTTCGACATCGAAGGCGATCCGCATGCCTTCGATGAGGGGCTGGAGTACCTCTTGGGATGCGTGGATGTCGATGGCGAGTTCACCAGCCAGTGGGCCCTGAATCCTGACGAGGAACGAGCTGAGTTTGAGATCTTCATCGACACGGTGATGGAGCGCCTCGAGCAGTGGCCGGACCTACACATCTACCATTACGCGGCGTACGAGCAGACCGCTGTCAAGAGACTGGCGGCGCGGTACGCCACCCGCGAGGAGGAGGTAGATCGCCTACTCCGAGGTGAGGTCTTTGTGGATCTGTTTCGGGCGGTTCGCCAGGGCCTGCGCGCCTCGGTAGAGAGCTACTCCATCAAGAAGCTCGAGCCCCTCTATCTCTTCGACCGCGAGGTAGATCTACGGACGGCGTCCTCGGCGCTCGCCAACTTCGAGGCGTGGCTTCAACTGGGCGGTGGGGAGGGAGCGGACCACCTCCTCAAGGAGATCGAAGGCTATAATCGGGACGACTGCGTTTCGACCCTCCACCTCCGCGACTGGTTGGAGGAGCGGCGTGTGGAGTTGTCTAAGATTCTAGGCCGAGAGCTGCCTCGTCCTGAGCCGTCCCTACCTGATCCGAGCGAGAGGGTTCAGGAAGAGATCGAGCGTGTGCAACGGCTCATGGATGCGCTCACAGAGGGGGTGTCTGCCGACCCCGAGGCACGCACTGCTGAGGAGCACGCACGATGGATCCTAGCCCACCTCCTTTCGTTTCACCGCCGGGAGGGGAAACCCAAGTGGTGGGAGTACTTCCGGCTCATGGACCTCGACGACGATGAACTGCTACATGACTCCAAGCCACTGGCGGGCCTTACATACCAAGATGTGGTGGGTCAGGTGAAGAGGTCGCTGATTCACCGCTACAACTTTCCGCCGCAGGATTTCGCGCTTCGCGAGGGAGACAACCCAAGGGACCCTGCCACGGAAGCGAGTGCCGGCCCTATTGTGGCGCTCGACGCCGATGGGCTCAACATCGACCTGAGCCGTGGCCTCAAGTCGGAAGTTCCTCACCCCGCGGCCCTGATCCCCTTCGGTACCGTATCTGACCAGGTACTACGAGAGAGCCTTTGGCGACTGGCGGATGACGTCGTGGGAAACGGCCTTGACGATGCGACCAACGTGGCGGCGGCCGACCTGCTGCTGCGGCGCCATCCTCGGGTTGGGCAGGCTCCGGGCGAAAACCTTCGACGATCGAACGAAACCAATCTGGACGCCGCGCGTCGTCTTGCTATAGGTCTGGACCGCACGACCCTACCCATCCAGGGTCCTCCCGGCAGCGGAAAGACCCACATCGGGGCCCGGATGATCGTGAGCCTGATCGCGGAGGGGAAGCGCGTAGGAGTCACCGCGACGAGCCACAAGGTCATCACGAATCTTCTGAACGAGGTATGCGCAGCTGCGTACGAAGATGCGGTTGAGGTCCGAGGGATTCAGAAGGCGGGTGAGGAAAGCTGCTGCTCGGATCCGGCGATTGAGTGCGCCGGCTCCAACGCGCAGGTCTTGAAGGCCCTCGTCGAAGAGGGCGCCAATCTCGCCGCCGGAACGATGTGGCTGTGGGCCCGTCCGGAGATGGCCGAGTCAGTGGATGTCCTGTTCGTGGACGAGGCCGGTCAGGTGTCCCTTGCGAACGTTTTGGCTGGCGCCCAGGCTGCCGACAGCATCGTACTCTTGGGTGACCCTCAGCAGCTCGAGCAGCCCCAACAGGGGGTGCATCCCCCGGGTACTGACGTTGCGGCGCTGGAGCATTTGGTAGGGGAGTCCACGCTTAGCGGCGACAGGGGACTCTTTCTCGAGGAGACCTGGCGCCTTCACCCTGACGTCTGTGCCTTTACTTCGGAGCTTTTTTATGAAGGTCGGCTCACCTCACGGCTCGAGTTGGCGAACCAGACAGTGCATGGCCCATCGCCTTTCGTTGGGACAGGGCTGCGTTTCATCCCGGTGGAGCACACCCGGAATTCGAGCGAGTCACGAGAGGAGGTGGAGGCGGTCCGATCGTTGCTGAATGAACTAATAGAAACTGGCGCAGCATGGGTCGACAGTAATTGCCAGGAGCATCCGATCGGACTTCGCGAGGTCCTGGTCGTTGCCCCCTACAATGCGCAGGTAGCGGCGCTCCGCGAGGCACTTCCCAAAGGCGCTAGGGTGGGCACGGTGGACAAGTTCCAGGGGCAGGAGGCGCCGATCGTGATTTACTCGACGGCCACGTCCTCAGCTCAGGATGCACCCCGTGGAATGGAGTTTCTATTCAACCCAAACCGCTTGAACGTTGCGACGTCGCGGGCCAGGTGCCTGGCGGTATTGGTGGGTAACCCTGCATTGTTGGGGCCCGATTGTAGCTCGGTCCGGCAGATGCAGCTGGCGAATGGGTTGTGTAGGTTCGGAGAAATGGCTGACGAAGGAAACTCCAATGCATAAGGACGCAGGCTGTGCCGATTGAATCGCACATCGACCACAGTCGCCTACTCAAGCTCCGACTGATCGTGGCCCGGCACGGTGAAATGGACGTCGCCCGCTGGTGGAACACCAACGGAGTGCTCGGTGGCAAGGGCAATCTGCTTATGAGCCGCGGGTTCCCAAGGACGCACCACTTCGCACAGGCGCGCTTGGTGTTTGAAGTGGCCCGAGCGCGAAGTGCTGAACGCTTCACGGCGGTCCCAGGCTGCATCACTCTGTGGGAACTTCCCGCGAATGTCGAAGACGAGTTCGATGCGAGGTGGGCGGAGTGGCTCGAAGATGGCGCCTCTTGGAGCGAGTTCTTTGAGGGTCTTCAGCGGCAGGACAGTGACCTGCTTGCGGCACTTCGAGGCCAGGATCTGCTCGGCTCAGATCACGCTGATCAGGTCAGCCGCATGCGCCGCTCTGCGGAGGGTCGCTCCGTTCCTATCGCGGGTATTCGTCACGTGGACGATGACACGCTCACGCTACTGGCCGCCGGTTTCTCCCGAGGTGAAGTCACCAAGCCTGCTATCCCATACGCACGGGTGGAGGGTCGACCTTGACGGCATCTTCACGCGCTAGTGTGGTCTCCTCCTTCACGATCATCAAGGGTTCGATGATCGAGGAGACCTATGCGGTCATGCGTGATTGGGATTTCACTCGAACGCGAGAGGACAACCTCCGCGACGTTCGAGACAACAACACCATCGGGGCTTCGAGCGCCAACTGGCTTCGAGACGTTTACAAGGTCCTTCATCGTAGGTTCGACCCAAATCATGGGGATCGACCCCTCGTGCTCCTCGCGAAACAAGGAGTCGCGATGGACGTTTGGCGGCCGATCCAGCTTTGGCATATGACACGGGATGAGTTTCTGCTCCGCGACTTCCTCATCAACTGGCTCTACACGGAGTATGAGGAAGGCGCCTTCCGAATCCGAACCAATGACCTTCACCCGTACCTGAAGGAACTACACAAGAAGCGGCTGGTGGACGAGGAGTGGAGTGATTCGACGCTAAAGCGAGTCGCATCTGCACTCCTGCGAATGGCCGTCGACTTTGGACTTATGTCAGGGGCGGCACGGCGCGAATTCAACTCCTACCATCTCCCCGAGGAGAGCTTTCTCTATCTCCTCCATGCAATGTACGAAACCCATGGGAACCCCCGAGACGTGGTGCACTCTCCTGACTGGCGACTATTCCTGATGAGCCCTACGGACGTCGAGCGCGAGCTCTTCCGCCTCCACCAGTTCAGAAAGCTCCGGTACGAGGTCGCGGGATCGTTGGTGGAACTCACGCTGCCATGCAGCTCGACAGCTGCCTTCATTGAAGAGATGGCCGCATGAGCGACTGGAAGCAGAGACTAATTCAGACGCTTGAGCCCATTTTGCGGGAGCCCGACCCCCGTCCGAAGATCAGCGCCTACCACAACATGCCATACGCGGTGTTCCGCTACCCGCCCGACGACGAGTTCGCCCTTCGCGGCGAGATCACCATGCTGCGCACGCGATTGGAACAGACTGGTAAGCGAGTCACAGTGATTTCGCTCGCCACATGCTTGACCACTGCCTTGGAACGTGAGGGCATCACCTCCGAGGAAATCAAGGTGACTGAAGCGATGACTGGCACCGCCACCATGGTTGCCACCGTCCACAAGGTGTTGACCGAATATCAGCCTCTCGACGGGCTGGTCGCCGAGCAGCTTCCGGAAGGAGCGGACCCGTTAGTCGATGTGATCTTCATCACCCGGGCCGGGGCGCTTTTCCCCTTCTACAGAACTTCGTCGTTGCTGGAGCAGCTCAAGGGCAAGGTGAAGGTTCCGGCGGTCCTCTTCTACCCGGGTGAGCTAGATGGCCCCGCAGGCCTTCGATTCATGGGCGTGCTGGACGCTGAACACAACTACCGACCAAAGATCTTCTGAGGGGCAACGTTATGGCGGACATGCAAATCAAAGATCTCTTCGCGCTCGATATCAATCGACCGATTGAAGAGGTCATCAAGGTCGATCAGGACGATGAGCAGATCGTCCACGACGAAATCGCTGAGTACATCGTCACAGACGCGATTCTGAGTTACTACCGCAAGATCCTCAAGAAATACTGGGAGACCAAGAACAAACCCCACGAGGGGATCGGCATCTGGGTCTCGGGCTTCTTTGGCTCAGGTAAATCCAGCTTCGCCAAGATGCTGGGGCTGGCGCTACAGAATCGACAGGTGCTGGGTAAGTCGGCGTCCGATCTCTTCGGAAAGCGGACTGGAGACAGCGAAACCCAGGTCTTGATCAAGCAGATCACCGAGCAAATTCCCACTCAGGCGGTGATCTTCGACGTCTCGACGGACCGTGGCATCCGTAGTGGCAACCAGAGCATCACGGAGATCATGTACAAGCTCTTCTTGAAAAACCTCGGCTACGCGGAGGACCTTGATCTCGCTGAGCTTGAGATCAGTCTGGAAGAGGCGGAAGAGCTTGAAGGCTTCAAGGAAGCCTACGAAGCCAAATACAAGCAAACGTGGGACGCGGGCAAGAACAAGATCTCCTTCGCCCTTGTGCAGGCGAGCGGGGTGATGCAGCAACTCGACCCCAACACCTATACGGCCCCCGATAGCTGGGTGCAGGCAGCGAAGGACAAGGCCGACATCACGCCGGGCAAGCTGGCCGAACGGTGTCGAGAACTGATGCATCGTCGTGGTGAAAGCAAAAGCCTTGTCTTCGTGGTCGACGAAGTTGGCCAATTTGTCTCACGCGATGTGCAGAAGATGCTCGATCTCCAGGCCGTGGTCCAGAATCTCGGGCGCATATCACGGGGCAAGTCCTGGCTCATCGTGACGTCGCAGGAGAAGCTCACTGAGTTGGTCAGTGGGCTCGACGACAAGCGCGTGGAGCTTGCGCGTCTCATGGATCGCTTTCCCATCCAGGTCCATCTCGAGCCGTCGGACATCTCCGAAGTCACGAGCAAGCGTGTGCTTGCTAAGAACTCAAAGGCACAGAAGCATCTCCGCGAACTCTTCACGACCCACAGCGGTCGATTGATGGCCAACACCAAGTTGACCGCGGACATCAAGCTCCCCGAGCTCTCGACCGACCGCTTCATGGACCTCTACCCACTGCTGCCCTACCAAGTCGATCTCATCATCGAAGTGGTCTCGGGGCTCCGCACCCAAGGAGGCTCGAGCAAGCACGTGGGTGGGGCCAATCGGACGATCATCAAACTGGCCCAAGAGCTTCTCATCCACGAGCTAGGGCCTGTTAACGCTATCTGAGAGCCTCGACGATGAGCGCAAAGTGGATGAAGGCCGTGAACATCACGTCGAGCTTGTCAAAGCGGGAGAAGATTCTTCTGAAGCCTTTGAGTCGCCGAAATAACCGCTCTATTTCGTTGCGACGGCGATACATGATTCGATCGTACTGCCACGGGCTAACACGGCCCTGTTTGGGTGGCACGACCGGCGTAAACCCCAGCTCCAACACCAATTGCCGTGTTTCGGCCCCCTCGTAGGCCCGGTCCATGATCATCGACACAGTGGAGTGTACCGGCTTCAACATGCGTAGCAGTTCGCGTCCTTCGGGTGCGTCGTGGTTGTGGCCTGGCGATAGCGAGAAGGTTATCGCGGTTCGAGCATCTGCGGCAACCATATGAATCTTGGTGGTCCAGCCTCCACGCGACTTCCCGATGGCCTGCGGGCCGTTTTTTTTAGCGCGCCGGTGCCATCAGGGTGCACTTTGACGATCGTACTGTCGAGCGACAGCGCTTCGATCTTGATCCGGATGATCTGCTCGTCCTGCAGGGCCGCAAAGACACGATCCAGCACACCTGCCCTGGCCCAGCGATTCATTCGGGTGTAGATCGTATGCCAGTTACCGAAGCGCGCAGGCAACCCGCGCCACTTGCAGCCGTGCTCGGCCACATACAGGATCGCGTTAAGCACTTCGAGATTGGAGAAGCTCACATTGCCGCGCTGACGTGGAAAGCAAGCCTCTATCCGACGATATTGGGACTCTGTGATTTTCATAGCCCCAATATAATACAAATGGGCCTTTAGTGTTAACAGGCCCTAGTTGGACTGGCGAGGCAACCGGTCGGGAACCTCGCGAGAATCGACCAAATCTATGACCTGATCGGCCACAATATCCCCGGTGAAATCCGTGGGAAGATCAGCGCCATCGAAGCAGAACTAGAACACCCCTTCGCTCAGCCGGTAGCCAAGGCCATCTGCCTCCTCCAGTACGTCCAAAATATCCATCGCACTGCCGAAAACATCGCCGCCACGTTGCACGGTACCGTGGCTTCACGGCCGCCACCCAGTTCTACGCGTTTCCCGAGCCCCACTGGGCCAGGCTACGCACCACGAACAGCCTCGAGGAGCGGAGCGGAGGACGGCGGAGCCGTTGACGCGCCTGGCGTGCTGCAGCTATCCGGGGTCTTCCAGGTGGTGATGGGGGACCACCTCTCCCATGATTTGGCATAAATGCTATGGTTTTGTGCTGTTTGTCTGTGTTATCTACAGTTCTGCCCCCATTTCTTGAGTTCGTCTGAGCCGAGTTCGGGGCTTTTGGGGGTGGGGGTGTTGCTACGTTGGTACTCGATGGTGAGCCAATGCTTCTTCCCTGGCGAGAAGGGCGCCAGCGGCGAGAGGAAGATGGCCATCTTGACACGCGGCGACGTTAAACGGCGGTCGGCCAGCCCAGGTTCGTTCAGAATCAGGAGGGCGGTCCAACTGGTGGGAGGTCCTACACCGACTCGAGTTGTTCGTACTCTGCTTCCGGAAGCTCAGGAGCCATGCCGGGTCCACACGACCCCAATCAGTCTGGGAATCCCCACCAGGAGGAGATACGGGATCAGGCCATAGAGCAGGACCCCCGGAGGGCCGAATAGCCCCCCCACGAGGCTCCCGGCGACCGCCACGGGGGTGGCCAGGAACGTCGCGCCCAGCAGCAGCGTGCGGAACCGACCGGTCGTGCCGCGGAGAAGGCGTTCCACCACCCAGCCAATGACCCAGCCCGTGACGAAGAACAGACCCAGCCCGATCCACATCAGCGGATTCACCAACTGCAGCAGGGCCGTGCTGTCTCCAAAGCGGTAGAGCGCGAGGAGGGTTTGCAGGGCCACCATGCCCGCCCCGCATCGCACTGGGATCCCCCAGGCGCGCCATCGGGCGCTCAAATCGTTCGCGTTGGAAGTCATGCTCGTACAGCGCTCCTTTCAGCCGCCACCGCTTCCCACTGTCCGGGTCGTGGGCGGTCACGTAGTTCTTGCCCTGGCGCGGCACGTCGAAGCCCGCCTCCTGCAGGGCGGCGACGACGCCGGCCCGGTCCTGCACCGTGCCGCGCTCGACGCCCCGCAGCAGGTAGTCCCGGATCTGGTCCCGGGGATCGGCCTCATGCGCGATCCCCGCCCGCAGCTCCGCCGCCTCGAGGTAGGCGCGGTGCCCCGGCTGCTGATCCCGGGCGCGCGCCGGATCGTCCGGGCGGCTCCAGCCCTTGTCGAGGTTGCAGGCCTCGACCAGGGGGTGGTAGGTCTGCTCCCAGCCCGGCGGCGCGATGTTGAGGCTCTTGCCCGTCTGCCAACGGGTAGAGGAGGGAAATGGTGCTGGGCCACGGCATGCGTAGTCTCCCTGCTTGAATGGGGGATTATACCATCGCGATCCCTACGAGGACCACTACTAACGCCAGGAGCCTACCCACAGGCCAATCGTCTCACTCCCCTTGCCGCCCAAACCGGAAAGGCCGGAAGAATGTCTTCCGCAGCTGGGCCTTCGTCAGCTTCGGTATATCCACTTCCTCTTCCTTTTCGGCCTTGCCCGGCTGGTGCCCCTTCGGCGGCAAGGCCAGCGCCCTAGACTCTGGCACCCTATGCTTAACGTCGCTTCTTCATGGCATCCACCTGCTAAGTAAGGTGTACCACGGCTAGGCATCGGCGTTCTACGACTTCCCCGAGGATCACTGGAAGCATCTACGCACGACGAACGTGGTCGAGAGCCCGTTCGCTGCGCTACGGCTCAGGACGACGGCGGCGAAGCGATTCAAGCGGGTCGAGAGCGCTGCGGCGCTGATCTGGAAATTGCTCTTGGTGGCCGAGAAGCGGTGCCGAAGGCTCGACGCTCCTCACCTCCTCAAGGACGTGTTTGAAGGAAGGAAGTCCGAAGACGGAAAGCCCGTCTCAACCCAACAGCGGAAGAATGCCGCCTGATACGTTTACACACCTATTGACCCAACCTCTGGCGCTCCGAGGTGATATCGTGCGACTCGCGAGTCGATTCGGCCGCTACGGCTACCGACGCGTCACGGACATGCTCCGCATCGAGGGCTGGGGGGTGAAGCACAAGCGGGTGGAGCGGATCTGGAGGCAGGAGGGGCTGACGGTCCCGGAGCGGCAGCCGAAGCGAGGTCGGCTGTGGCTCAACGACGGATCGTGCATCCGGCTGAGGCCGCTGTATCGGGGCCACGTCTGGTCGTACGACTTCGTGGCCTCGAGGACGCACGACGGGCGTGCGCTGAAGCTGCTGACAGTGCTGGACGAGCACACGAGGGAGTGCCTGGCGATCGTGGTGGCTCGCAAGATCCGCTCGCACGACGTGCTCGAGGTGCTGGCCGATCTGTTCGTCCGACACGGGCCTCCCGAGTATCTGAGGTCGGACAACGGACCGGAGTTCACCGCGAAGCTCGTGCGGCGGTGGTTGGGGCGCGTGGGCGTCGAGACGCTCTTTATCGAGCCGGGCAGCCCGTGGGAGAACGGCTACAACGAGAGCTTCAACGGCAAGCTCAGGGACGAGCTGTTGAACGGGGAGATCTGCTACTCGTTGGCGCAGGCGGCCGTGCTGGTCGAGCAATGGAGGCGCGAGTACTACCCAGGTTCAAGGGGTCGTCGCAACAGCACCGTGTTGAAGGGGGTTTTTGCGCCCCCGATTCCACTGGACAATAGATTGGCGAGGGCGACGGGGTCCAGACAGAGGGGGTTCTTGATCTCTCCAATTCCGAGGGAGTCAGAAGCGACCGAAGGTCGTGGAAGGCAGGAGATACCGGAGCTGTTGAGAACTCAGCGCAAGGTGGAGGTCCGGTTCAGCGATGTAAGAGATCTTCCAGGGTTTCCGCCGGGGTTTTCCAACCGAGGGTCTTGCGGGGGCGGCTGTTAAGAGCGGCCGCGACGGCGGCGAGATCGTCAGCGGTATGTTTGCTGAGGTCAGTGCCTTTGGGGAAGTACTGTCTCAACAAGCCGTTGGTGTTTTCGTTCGTGCCGCGCTGCCACGGGCTCTGTGGGTCGCAGAAGTAGACGGCCAGCCCAGTGTCGATGCGAAGCTGTGCGTGCTGATCCATCTCTGCTCCCTGGTCCCACGTCAGAGACCGGCGGAGTTGCTCGGGCAGGGTCGTGATCGACGAAGCGATCGCGTCCCGGACGGCTTCGGCGCCGTGCCCAGCCAACGCTGGCCCGTTCTTGGTCCTGGGCTCGTCGTGTCTGTGGAGGCGAGGGAGGTGGAGGAGCATGGTGAACCGGGAGGTTCGCTCGACCAGCGTTCCGATCGCCGAGCTGCTTAACCCCAGGATTAGGTCGCCTTCCCAGTGCCCAGGAACGGCGCGGTCGTCCGCCTCGGCCGGTCGCTCGCTGATCATGATCTCGGGGCGAACGAACGTCTTACCCCGTCTGCGGGCGCGAGCTCGAGGCACCCGTAGCGCGCGTCCCGTCCGAAGGCACGCCGTCAGCTCCCGACGCAGCGCACCGCGTCCCTGAACGTAGAGCGCCTGGTAAATGGCTTCGTGCGATATCCGCATGGACTCATCATCGGGGAAGTCGACCCGTAGCCTGTTGGCGATCTGCTCAGGACTCCACGAGGCCGCCCACCGCCGGTCTTGTCGGCGACCACGGCGACGCCCGACCCAGCGTACATTTGGGCCCGGCACGGCCGCCCCGTCTGGAGCCGCGATCAGGCCTCCGAGGCGATCCTGCACATACTGCCTCAGTTCGCCGTTCGCAGCGAGTTTGGCAACTTTCGGACGCTTCGCTCGCCGATCGGCATGCCATTGGGCGGTCGTGGCTCGATACTCGAGGTTTCCACTTCGCGTTGCTGCGTTCCGCCGCAGTTCTCGCGAGATCGTCGACGATGAGCGGCGCAACTGCCGGGCGATCTCACGTACGCCACAACCGCGGGCTTGAAGAACCGCAATCTCTTCTCGCTCGACGAACGATAGGTAGCGCCCCGACAGAGGACGAAGACTGAAAGGTGGCATGCCACCACATTGGCGAAACCAGCGCGCCCCAACAGCGGGAGACACGCCGGCTGCCACCGCCGACTCCTCGCTCGACAGCCCTCGAGCAACTTCTTCCCAAAACCTCTGCCGATGCTCCCGGCGCCCCAACGGGGGACGACCGGGTGAACCCATCGGCGGACGCAAAGCACGATCCGCTCTTCGGCGCTTGCTTGCCGCCATCGCAACTCCTCCTCTTTCCTGAGGTGTTGCGACGACCTCTTGAATTCACCCAATACCGTCCGACCCCACAGCGCCTGCGGCGGCCTTCCCCCGGCCCCTGAGGCGATTAAGCCGTCGCCCTGGTTCCTGAGGATGCCCGTCCTTCACGGCCCTCCACAGGTGCTGGGACTAACATAGGATGTGGTACCGCTCTTGGGGGCAGGTCATCTCACAATCGTTGACAGGTTCCGGAGCGTGACTGTGTTAGGGCCTGTTAACACTATCTGAGAGCCTCGACGATGAGCGCAAAGTGGATGAAGGCCGTGAACATCACGTCGAGCTTGTCAAAGCGGGAGAAGATTCTTCTGAAGCCTTTGAGTCGCCGAAATAACCGCTCTATTTCGTTGCGACGGCGATACATGATTCGATCGTACTGCCACGGGCTAACACGGCCCTGTTTGGGTGGCACGACCGGCGTAAACCCCAGCTCCAACACCAATTGCCGTGTTTCGGCCCCCTCGTAGGCCCGGTCCATGATCATCGACACAGTGGAGTGTACCGGCTTCAACATGCGTAGCAGTTCGCGTCCTTCGGGTGCGTCGTGGTTGTGGCCTGGCGATAGCGAGAAGGTTATCGCGGTTCGAGCATCTGCGGCAACCATATGAATCTTGGTGGTCCAGCCTCCACGCGACTTCCCGATGGCCTGCGGGCCGTTTTTTTTAGCGCGCCGGTGCCATCAGGGTGCACTTTGACGATCGTACTGTCGAGCGACAGCGCTTCGATCTTGATCCGGATGATCTGCTCGTCCTGCAGGGCCGCAAAGACACGATCCAGCACACCTGCCCTGGCCCAGCGATTCATTCGGGTGTAGATCGTATGCCAGTTACCGAAGCGCGCAGGCAACCCGCGCCACTTGCAGCCGTGCTCGGCCACATACAGGATCGCGTTAAGCACTTCGAGATTGGAGAAGCTCACATTGCCGCGCTGACGTGGAAAGCAAGCCTCTATCCGACGATATTGGGACTCTGTGATTTTCATAGCCCCAATATAATACAAATGGGCCTTTAGTGTTAACAGGCCCTAGTTTCCCGGCGGTTGCAGGATCGTCCCGAGCCCCGGACCTCCGCACCGGGCTCTCAGTTGGGATCATGCCTTCGTCCTCGGAAGGTTTTACAGACGTCTTGTGACGGGCTATACATACCTCCCATAAGACTACGGCGACGGTCTGCACGACGAACCCACGAACCCACATGACCAACTGAGGTCCCAAGGGTGATACTAAGAGCAGTAGTACTCGTCACTTGCTTCGCGCTTGTCCAAGCAGGGTCGGCGGCGGCGCAGGGCACACTCCGGGGGACCGTGACGGACGCTGGCGTGGGCACTGCCCTGGCCATAGCGCAAGTCAGCCTGCCGGACCTCATGATGGGCATCAACACCGGCGACGGCGGCAGCTACGAAATCGGCAACATTCCCGCTGGGACGCACGACGTGATGTTCGTGCTGATCGGCTATCAAGCTGAGCGGCGACAGGTCACCATCGCCGATGGACAGACCACGGAGCTCGACGTGGCGCTCACCGTAGTGGCGCTGGAGCTGGAAGGGCTGGTCGTAATCGGGAGCCGCGCACGGCCCCGAACCGTCACCCGGTCACCGGTCCCCGTCGACGTTATCCAGACCCGGGAGATCCTGGACCAGGGAGGCTCCGACATGGCGAACCTGCTCCGGAATGTTGTGCCGTCCTACAACGTGAACATTCAGCCGATCAGTGACGCGGCATCGATTGTCAGACCCGCTAACCTGCGCAACCTAGCTCCGGACCACACGCTGGTCTTGGTTAACGGGAAGCGGCGCCACCGTGCTGCGGTTATCGCATGGCTCGGCAACGGTATTGCGGACGGCTCGCAGGGACCGGATCTCTCGATCATCCCCGCGGTCGCCGTGCAGCAGGTGGAGGTGCTGCGCGACGGCGCTTCCGCGCAGTACGGCTCGGACGCCATCGCGGGCGTGATGAACTTCCAGCTCAAGAATGCCAGGTCGGGTGGCAACTTGGAGATCCAAAGTGGCCTGTTCGGAGATACCAACAGCGGGGACCAGCAAACCTGCGGCATGTCCGGAACGTCGTGCAACGGGATCGGCGGCCGCGCCATGTCGTACTCTGTAGCAGGTAATCTGGGGCTGCCGCTGGGCGAGAACGGATTCGCGAACCTCAGTGTCGAATACGGTGGAGCGGATCCGACCAACCGGGCTATCCAGCGCAACGACGCCGCAGGGTTGCGGTCCGATGGCAACAGTCATATTCGAAACACCGCTCAGGTTTGGGGTTCGCCGCTGATCGAGAATGACCTGAAGGTATTCGGAAATTTCGGCTATCTATTCAACGACGCAGTACAGTGGTATGCGCACGGCAACTACGCCAGCAAGAAGGTGACCGGAGGTTTCTACTACCGGAACCCGATCAACCGCGGGGGGGTCTTCTCGTTTTACGAAGAACGCGGCGGCGATCCAGATAAATTCGACAAAGGAGTCGATCAACGGCTCCTGCGGGTCGGTGACCGCGTGTGGGCCGATACCGGAGTCGAGGGCTCCGGGAACTGCCCAAACGTTCCGGTTTCCGACGATTCCTCCACCTTCGACCACGTGGCCTTCGACGCGGTTACCAGCAATCCGAATTGCTTCACGTTCCACCAGCCGTTCGCCGGCGCGGCGAGCGGTTTACCGGGCGGCTTCACGCCGCAGTTCGGCGGCGACGTATACGATGCGTCGGCGGTTACCGGGATCCGAGGCTCGACGTCCGGCGGGCTGAATTGGGACGCTAGCGTGAACTGGGGTCGCAACAATGTCGACACGTTCTCTTCGGCACGGTCAACGCTTCGCTCGGCCCAGAGAGCCCTACCAGCTTCAAGCCGAACCTCCTGCAGCAGACCGACTTCGGCGTGAATTTGGACCTCTCCTACGCCGCGAATGACATGATCAACATCGCCGGGGGCACCGAGTGGCGCGAGGAGCAGTACCATCTCGGTGCTGGGGATCCGCAGTCTTGGGCTATCGGTCCGTACGCCACGCAGGGCTTCAGCTCGGGGTCGAACGGCTATAACGGAACCCGGCCGGAGAACTCGGGCACGTGGGACCGCTATAACATTGCCCTCTATGGTGACGTTGAAGTGCGTGGCGTGGAAGACAACTGGAACCTCGGTACCGCCGTCCGGATCGAAGACTACGAGGACTTCGGAACCACGATGAACAGTAAGGTATCCGGACGGTTAGCGTTTACGGAAAGTTTTGCCGTCCGTGCCGCGGTCAGTAGCGGCTTCCGCGCGCCGACACCAGGCCAGCAGAACGCGTTCAATGTCACGACGGAGTTCGACTTCTCGCTCGGTGACTTGGTCAACAACGGCACCATTCCTTCTACGTCTCCGGCCGCCGCTCTGCGAGGCGGAAGGCCGCTCCAGCCAGAGACCTCGATCAACTACTCCGTCGGTGCCGTTTTCGACACTGGCCCGTTCAATCTTACTGCCGACTACTTCCGAATCGACGTGTCCCACCGGCTCACGATTACGAAGAACTTCTCACTCGATCCGGAGGAGACTGCGTCTTTGATTGCGGCCGGTTTCGCCGAAGCGGCCAATTTGCAGAAATTCCGGTTCTTCGTGAACGATTTTGCCACGCGGACGCAAGGCATTGACCTCGTGTCGACGTACCAGACGCCGGCGCTCGGCGGGTCGACGGAATTCAGCGCTGTCTTCAACTACACAGATACGAAGGTCACGGCCTTTACGTCTGAGACCATCGACGCCGACCGCCGCAGCGCATTGGAGCGTGGGCTGCCGAAGACACGCTGGAACGTTGCCGTTAACCATACTGGGAGCCGCTGGACGCTGCGGACGCGCTTGAGCTTGTATGGCAGCTACTGGGACCGGGAGGACGCGCGCGCCTGGGCGAAGGATATGCTCGGTGATCCGGATATGTCTGATCAGTACGAGCTGTATTCCGGAAAGGGACTGTTGGACGCCGAGGTCGGCTTCCCGCTGGCCAACGGAGTCACGGTGTCGCTCGGCGCCCAGAACATTCTGAATATGTATCCGGACGTGAACCCGCTGGCGGCTTCTGGAACGGGCAACTACTACGGCCAGTTCTCTCCGTTCGGCTTCAACGGTGCCTTCTACTACGGACGGCTCTCCTACCAATGGTAGAATGAACGCGGCCGCGGCCCAAAGCTCGGCTTTGGGCCGCCTCGACGCCAATCCCGGTTCGGCTTCGCGCCGAGCCGGGGTTTCTCTCGTAGCATGCCGGAAGCGGCATCTGTTTGCTCATTTCGGCGAGCACACGAGGCGCGCTGTGGCATCCGTCTACCTTGCGGGAAGCTGTCCCGTCGGTAGTTGAAGGTCCCTGATAGGGGAGAAAAGAAGTGGTGGCTCCGGGGGACCCGATCCAGGTAGGATCGGGCAGGGAAAAACCCCCCACACGGAGCCACCACAATGAAGAGAACGTACGAGGTCACGGAGCGAGCGGACAAGCGAGCGATCAGGGAGTTCCTGAAGCGGGAGGGTCAGCCGAGTGGGGGGCAGGAGTATTACCGGAACCTGAGCGCCCCGGCCGAGCTGGTGGCACTCAACTAAACAAGTCTCCGGAGAAGCCGGGGTGATTCACGGAGCCAGCTAACGCCCGTCGAGCGTCGGGCCGTCGGGCTCGCGCCGGGATGGCTCGACCGGCGTGTGCGCCGCCGCACTGTGGGGAATCACGAGCGACGCCAGGACCGAGAGCGCGAGCAAGCTGCCCACTACGACCAGCGAGATCCCGACCGGAATATCGACGTGGAAGTAGGTGATGAGCATCTTCGTGCCCACGAACGTGAGCACTACGGAAAGCCCGAGCTTGAGGTAGTGGAACTTCTCCATGATCCCCGCGAGAAGGAAGTACATCGAACGGAGCCCGAGAATGGCGAAGACATTCGACGTGAAGACCAGAAACGGATCGGTAGTGATGGCGAACACAGCCGGGATCGAGTCGACTGCGAACACCAGGTCGGTCGTCTCCACCATGATGAGGACGACCAGCAGCGGCGTCGCCATGAGACGAACCCTGCCGTCGTCCAGGGCCGCGCGCACGAAGAAGCGCTGCCCCTCGTAGGTCCGGGTCACGGGCATCACCCGGCGGATCAGCTTGAGGAAGGGGTTGGCTTCGGGCTCGATGTCCACGTCCTCGTGCGTCGCCATGCGTATTCCGGTGAACACCAGGAACGCGCCGAATACGTAGATGATCCAGTGGAAGCGTTCGATCAGCAGCCAGCCCGCCGCGATCATCGCGCCGCGCATCAGGAGCGCGCCGAAGATTCCCCAGAAGAGGACCCGGTGCTGGAAGGCCGCCGGCACCCGGAAGTAGCTGAAGATGAGGATGAAGACGAAGATGTTGTCGACCGAGAGGGCGAGCTCGATCAGGTACCCGGTGAGGAACTCCAGGCCGGCCTGGTTGCCCCGCTCGTGGAATATCCAGGCGTTGAAGATAGCGGCGGTCAAGACCACGACCGTGGTCCACCGGGTGGCCTCGCGCATCGAGATCACGTGAGCCTTCCGGTTCACGATCCCGAGGTCGATAGCCAGCATGATCCCGATGAAGGCGGCGAAGACCACCCACAGCCAGAACTGCGTCATCGCTCTCCCGGTTCTTCCCAATCAAAGAAAAAGACCCTCGCCCAGGCACCCGGCCTGAACGAAGGTCTCGCCATGACGTGCGGAATCGGGTGGCCGATGCCGCAGATCCCGACCGAACCGGGCGCGGGGCGGGTGATCCCCGCCGGCGCCGTCTTGACGATCCGGCCGCCGAAATAAATCGGTAGGCTACTCCCCTTCCCGTGAAAAGTTATCCGAGGGTCTCGGCTGGCGTCAAACGGTGGCCGGACGCGAGTGCACCCACCCCCTGGAATGCTCACCGCGTACCGGGGTACGACCCCAGAGAATGACGTGCCCGGAGGCGGCGACCGGGCGCCGCCCCATCGACCTCCTAGCTCCAATGAGGCTTCCGTGCCTCGATCACGAACGAGAGCCTCTCTCTTGATTCCGGCCTTCCTCGGCATCCTGCTCGCATGGCCGGGAGCGGCGTCGTCGCAGCAGCAGGACGTGCGTCCCCGCCTTCCGGAGGGAGCCGACCCGGCCAGCGCGCAGGCGTACTACGACCTCGCGACCGAGGTTCTCGACCGCGAGCCCGAGCGTGCGGCTGAGCTGTTCCGGTGGGCGGCCCTCCTCGATCCGGAATGGGTGGAGCCCCTCGAGGGATGGCGAGCGGCGGTGTTGCTCCGTGAGATGAGGGGGCTCCGACTGTACCTGACCCGGCGGGAGCGCGACGCCGGTGGGCGGCTCGCCGATTCCCTGCGATACGAGGCCTCCCTCCGGAACCCCCTTCAGTTCCGCCCGTTCGAAGGCGAGATCGTGCAAGCGTACGTGCGGAGTCTGGTCCGGGCGCTCAATCCAACGGGGGCCGACCTCACGGAGCTGGAATACCAAGTGGACGTGGCGCTCCGAGAGGACCCGGCGCAGCAAGCCCGGTTCGCGTACTCGAATTACGAACTTCCCTATTCGCTGGAGCTGTATCAGAGTGCCATCGAGCGCGCGGACTCGCTGTCGCGAGGTGGGCTGCTGGCGGAGCGGGGCCACGTGCTCGCGGTGGCCGGGAGATACGAGGAAGCGCGGGTAGATCTCGACTCCGCGCTGGCTGCGTTCCGTAAGGTCGACGAGGAGCAGCTGATCGTATTCTACGAGTCGAAGGCGCTCCAACTCTACTCCATGGGACTCCTGGCCGAGCTGCTGAACGACCCGGAACAGGCATGGGAAGAGTACAGCGGCGCGATCGAGGAAGACCTGAGCTTCCACCCCGCGCACGAGGGACTCGCGCGGCTATCGCTGGTAAGGGGCGACACGGCTACCGCGGTGGCCTCGTATCGACTCTCCGCGGATCTCGCTCCGCACGCTCCGACCGTGCGGATGAAGCTTGCAGGTATGCTCCTTCTCACCGGAGAGGTGGCGGGGGCGGAGGAACAGGCGAGCGCAGCCGTCGCCGCAAATCCGTACTACGCGGCACCCCACCTCGTACTCGGAGCACTGGCCGACCGGGAGGGCAAGATGGCCGATGCAGTCACGCACTACGAACGCTTTCTCGAGCTCGCACCGAGGACGGACCGGAACAGGCCAACCGTCCAGAATCGGATCGCCGCGCTCAAGGTCACGGCTGGAGGCGGCTGAACGATGACGCGGTCACTCAGAGTGCTGCGGTGGCCGATCGTGGCCGCCGGCGTGTCGACGACGCTGCTCGTCACGCCAGCTGCCGGGCAGGCACCCGAGCGTGACACGACGCACGCCACTCCGCCCGACTCCACGCAGAGCCCGCCCAGACTGACGCGGCCGCGCACTCTGGCCGAGGACCTCCAGCTGTTCAGCCAGGTGCTCAATCACCTCCGGGTCAATCATCCGGACACGCTCGATCTACACCGGATCGTGATGGCCGCGGTCCGGGGGATGATTCAGGCAGCGGATCCGTTTTCGGGATTCGTCTCGTACGAGCGGCTGGATCCCGAGAAGGCCGAAGAGTTCCGCGAAGGGCGCTACATCGCGCTTCCTATCCAGTTCACCTTCGTGCAGGGCCGCCCGCTCGTAGGACAGGTGGCCCCGGGGACGCGCGCAGCGCGTGAGAACATCCTCCCCGGGGACGAGCTCGTGTCGATCGACGGCCAGCCCGTAACGGCCGGCAACGACATCGAGCTGCAGATCATTTTGTCAGGTCCCGAAGGATCGAGCGTGACCCTGGGATTCGACCGATGGGCGCTGGACGGGAGCCGGACCAGCTTCGAGCGAACCGTACGTCGCGAGTGGCCGGACGAGGGAACGGCTGTTCCAGGCGCCGTAATGCTGGATGGCAACGTAGGCTACGTTCGGATCCTGAGCTTCAGCGACTTCAACGTGGCCGACGAGCTCCGTAGCGCGGTCGGAGGGCTCGAGGACCAGGGCATGGAAGCGCTCGTGCTCGACCTGCGCGATAACGGCGGCGGGTTGGTTAGCGAGTCTTCGGAGATCGCCGGAGAATTTCTTCCCGAGGGAGCGATTGTCTACACATCGTTCGGGCGCAAGGAGTTCGCGACCGATACGGGCAGAGTGGAGCGCTCGTTCTGGCAGAGCCAACGAGAGTACCCGCTGGTCGTGATGGTGAACGAGAACACGGCGTCGGCATCTGAGCTGGTGTCCGGTGCGCTGCAGGATCACGACCGCGCTGTGTTGGTGGGGCGCACGACCGTGGGTAAGTCGCTGATGATGCTCACGCTCCCGTTGATCGAGAGATCGACCATCACCGGGCAGGTATTCCTGAACATCGGCCGCATCCGGACGCCGTGCGGCCGGGTCATCCAGCGTTCCTACGCGGACATGCCGGTATCGCGGTATCTCTCGCTTCGAGGGGAACCGGTGGACACCACGGGACTTCCTACGTGTGAGAGCACGGGGGGACGGACCCTGTACGGCGGTGGGGGGGTCGTTCCGGACGTGATGCTGCCGAGGCCGCCGGCCGTGCCGGCCTGGAGGCTCCGCGCCGCCCAGCGAGGAATCGGGACGCGCTGGGCGGCCAGCTACGTGACCGACCGGCGCGATTCGCTGACCGACCCGACCCTCCTTCTCGAGGACTCCGTCGCCACCGAAGTGGTCACGTCCTACCTCGAACGGGTTCGCGCCGAGGGCATCGAGCCGGGGGAGGGCGCGGATACTCCCGAGCTGAGGCTGACGCTGCTGCCCTTGGTCGCGGAGCTCCGCTGGGGCCCGGCGGAGGCGCTGTTGGTCAGCAGCCGACTCGACCCGGAGATCGAGGCCGCCGTCGCTGAGATCCCGAGGGCACTCGAGCTGGTGGAATTGGCGCCCTGAATCAGGGCGCCACGGCCCGAACCCGTTTTATGAAGGAGTCAGGATGCCGGTTAGCTCCTCATGGTCAAACCAGCCGTAACGCGCTCCAAATCCGGCAGCACCGAGTACTCATCGGTCTCCGAGCGCGTCCCGCCGATCACCACGTCCCCTGCCTCCTCGACCCAGGCGTGTGCGTGAATCTCACCACCCTCAACCGGTCGGACGCCGATCTTCAGCTTCGGCTCGAAACCGGTCCGCGTCAGCAGGATGTGCGCGACGAGCGCCTGGTGCAGACAGGTCCCTCTGCCGGGAACGACCTCATGCGCCTTCTGGACCGCCCAGGCCACCATGCCACGCGTCTTCGGCCCCGTCGGTGGCGCGCGTCGAGCTCGACGTCGATCACGAAGGACGCGCCCGGCGACCGATCGGAAAGGCAGGACCAGAAGGGCGAGCCGCACGCCCATGACCAGCATCATGGCCCTCAAGAACAGGTCCCGTTCCTCACGAGAGCGGCTCAGAAAGCGCCTAATCGGGCCCATTCGTGATCTCGACGAGGCTGCGAGAGGCGAGGTCGCTCAACAAGGCCGAGACCTCCTCCAGACAACGCCCCTCCGCGACTTCGTAGCTCTCGAGCAGCGTGTCGACGATGTCGCCGACCGACCGTGGACTCTGAATCATCTCCCAGATGCGAGCGCCCATACGGTTTAATCCGTAGTAGGTGCCTTCGTGAACGTCCATGAGCACGACCTGGCCGTCCGGAAAGTCGCTGGACACCTGACGGTTGGTCACGCAGACTACGGATCGCCTGGAGATCGGGTTGGTCATTTCGCTCACCTGGAGATATCGCTGTGACGGAGCCATAGTCCGAAGACGGCGGCCCAGAAAACGCTGAAGCCTTGCTGGCCGGTCCCGGGACTAGCCAGGAAACGTTCGTACGCCGTTTGGAGAGCCGAAAGGTCTACGTATGGTTCCAATATCTCTGGATCCCTGACCACGATATCGTCGAGCAGCTCCCTCGATTCGAGGAGCTTGAGGTTGAAGTTGGGATTGAGGTCCTGCTTGGCATCTCGCCACCGTATCTCGGGGGGGAGCAGCCCCTCCATCGCTCTCCGCATCACGACCCGGTCCCAACCGTCCCGAAGTTTTTGGTCGCCGGGAATTGACAGGCAGAACTCCATCAATCGACGGTCGAGAAACGGATAACGGGTCTCGAGGGAGAACTCGGCTGCAACCCGCGCGAACACCTCCAGGAGGACGGTGAGCATCGGCGAGTCGATGTTCATCCTGTGGACCTCTCGCTCGCGCCGGCGAGGCCTATCCTCCCGCTCCATTTCTCGAGCCCGCTCCGGCACGCCAACGCGGGCGGCGAAGTCCCGGCGAATGAAGGACCTGGGATCGTAGACCGGCACCTGGTCTCGACGAAACCATGCGCGCGCGTCGGCAATCGGTCCGGGCACGAGCGTCGGAAGCACCCACTGCGCCAGGATACTCCGGCGCCCGACGCGATACCTTCGCGAAAGCGCCTTGAGCTCCTTCAGCAGGGTCATCCATCTCAGGCTCCAGGCGAGTTCGCCGAGAAAGGCTCTCCCGTACCCGACCACGCTGTCGCCATCGTTCCCGCTGATGATCGCCTTCAGGCCCAGATCGTTGGCGGCCCGCAGGATTGCCCAGTCCATGTAGAGGGACGCGGCCGGCACCGGCTCCTCCCCCTGCCACAGGAAGTCGAGCAAGGGGCTCCGATCGTCGGCAGGGACGTAATGCGGCTCCACACCGCCCCCCGACACGACCATTTCGATGAACCGTGTCTCGTCGACCTTTCCGTTCGATCCCTGGAACGATGGGAACGTGCCGGAGAGCGTTACCAGCGCGGGATCGGGCCCGCGTATCTCACGAGCGATGCCGACGATCGAGGAGGAGTCGAGGCCACCGCTCAACATGACCCCAGCCGGGGCGGCATCCTGAAGGCGGGAACGGACGGCCTCTCCGAAGATGGTCTTGAACGCTTCCGCGTACTCCGAGTCCGAGCCCAGCCGCAATTCTCGTGAATCGTCCGGTTCCCAGTACCTTCGAACCGCCAAGGAGTCGCGTGCGACCTCGACTGCCGAGCCCGGGGGCAGCCTGCGGATACCCGCGTAAAACGTGTTTTCTTTGTCCGGTGGGAGGAGCGCGAGGTAGTCGCCCAGCGTGGCCTCGTGCAATCGGCGGGGTACGTCGGGCAGCGCCAGCAGCGCCTTGATCTGGGTTCCGAACGCGAACAGCCGGTCAGAGCAGAAATAGTAGAAAGGGCGAACCCCGATGGGATCGCGCGCACAGAAGAGGACCCGCCGCTCCTCATCCCAGATGGCGAAGGCGAAGTCTCCCAGAAGCCTCTCGACGCAGCGGGTGCCCCAGAGCTGGTAGGCGCCAACGATCAACTCCTCGTGGCCACTACCCTCGACCTGGCTCGCTTGCAGACCCAGGGCCGAGCCCAGCTCGCGGGGGTTGTCGAGGCGCGCGTCCGCGGCGATGAAAGAGGTCCTGCGTGGACCGTCGAGCACAGCGGGTCTGGCCAACCCCTTCGGTGTGGCGTGTAGGCCGAGCTGGCCCAGCGCGACGGGTCCGCGCATCCACGCGCCCGCCCCGTCGGGGCCCCAACGCTTGAGCGTGACCATCATGCGCTCGAGATCGCGCTCCGCGGCGGGAGCGCCTGCTCGGTGGAAGAAGCCGGCGATCGCGCTCACGGCACTACGATCGGGCTTTCCTTGGTCTGCCCCTCCCAGGACTGGGCGTAACGGCCCCCCAGCGCGACGAGCTCTTCGTGCCGGCCCGACTCCACGATCCGGCCCGCGTCCATGACATGAATCACGTCCGCATGGCGTGCCGTGATGAACTGGTGGGTGATCAGAAGGGCCGTGCAGCCCGCCGCACGGGCTCTGAGCCGATCGAACCAGTCGGCCTGCGCCCACGAATCGAGGTGGCTGGTGGGCTCGTCCAGAATCATGATGGGCGCCCGGCGAATGAAGGCACGCGAGAGCGCCAGCCTCTGCCATTCCCCGCCGCTCAGCTGAGTCCCTTCGGGGAACCACTTCCCCATGAGCGTCTCGTAGCCGTGGGGGAGGTTCTCGATGAGCTCGTGTGCCCCGGCGTACCGTGCCGCGTGCACTACGTCTTCGTGATCGTACCCGCGTGTGACGTCACCGACCGTGATGTTTTCCCTCGCCGTGACAGGAGCTCGCTCTCTTTCCGGGGAACGTCGAACCCGAGCACGTGAACATCTGGCCGTTGCCGGAGCGCGAATTCGAGATCGGCAGCACGGAACAGTTCCACGACCACGTGCGGAAGTTCGCCGAGGCGGCCGAGAGAAAGGGGGCCAGGGTCATCCTGTTCCCGAGTCCGCCCCGCCAATTGGCGCGGTTCGATACTGACCAGGTTCCGGTCTGGAAGGAGATCATGGACGCCCACATCGCGATCGCTCGCGAGGTGCGTGCCGACGTGGCGCCGATCCAGGAGGCTTTCGAGGAGACGCGCCAGCGACTGATCGGCCTCAACACGTACATGTACGACGGGTCCCACACGTCGCCAGCGGGCGCGTATCTCGAGGGCCTGGTGCTATACGCCATGATCACGGACCGCGACCCGACCGGGGCACCTACCGTTATCTATGGTCGACCGATCCGATACCTACCGAATCCGAACGAGTTAGCGCGCCGCTCCATAAACAACGATCTTCGGGTTCCTCTTGTTGAGATGCAACCGGCGACTGCGCTAGAGCTGCAGCGGATCGCATGGTATGTAACGTCGCGGCGGGTGAGGACGGCGGAGCGGTAGAACAGCCCATCCGCGGGAGCAACGGGTCGTCCAGTCTGCCCTCAGCTTTCGTTCGGTACGAAGGCCTGAGGGCAGTTCCGCGGGCGGGAAATCGTACTTTTAGAAGCCGCGTAACGACAGGAGCCCCGCGCACACAGAGTTTCTTGACGTTCTTGGATGCGGTCTTTCATGCTCGGTCTAGCCCCCGAGACACCGACCCAGAATGTAGCGCGCACCCGCGAGGATCAGTTGATCGTGTGAAAGCGATCCCGAACGGCTTCGGTTCTGAGACTTATCTGAGACTTTCTCGGGCACCCGGCCTTTCGATCGGTAAGATGGCAGGCTACAAATGACTGTATGCCAACGCGTTACGAAATCGGGGCGCCCGGATTCGAACCGGGGACCTCCTGCTCCCAAAGCGTGGTCCGGAGGATGTGAATAACGGCAAGAAATCGCATAAGCTCAACTAGGACTAGCGGCGATGATCGTAACCTGTGGTGATACAATATGTTAACGTTCATCACAGTGATGCGTGTATCACTTTAGATATACAGATCTGAACGGGAATCCATGCGACCGTATTGGAGCTTCGCGGACTCGCGGACTTCGCGGACCTCGCGGACTCGTGGAGCGTGGACGAGTTCCGAGCGGTGAACCAAGACCGAGCGGCCCGTGGCCACCAGACCTGATCGTCCTGCCACCTCCGCGGTGGAGACGAAGACGGACTCAGCCCGACGTTTCTTGGGACCAAGCGGAGGCAAGCGGTGCGTTCACGCGGCGGCCATCTGGGTCGAACGCAGGGCGGATCGGCTCCGCCCGGCCTACGGGAACGGCCGAGTCGTCACGGGCGGTATCTTCGGATCGCTTCCGCATCGAGTTGATCGGCTGGCACCAGCCTGTAGTGACGTTCTTCCACGACCTTGATCTCGTCGGCCTGCAAGGTCAACTCGAATAGGGCGACGACCTCGTCTTGCAGGAACTGTGCAGCGATGGCTCGGCAGCGGATGCCGGGAAACTTCTGCTCGGCGAAGCGGATGTCTTGAGTGGGCTGCACGATCCCAATCTGGTCCTTTTCGCCCTTCGCTTGAACGGGGATCACATAATGGCACCCGAGCTTATCGATGCCGATGTAGAGCTCGTCGATCTCGATCTGCCCTATGCCCTCGACCGTTGTCCGAAGGTGGTTCTGTAAGCTGTAGGCTGTAAGGCCGAGGAATGTGTCGATCAGGCGGTTGTAGCGGACCATCGCCAGCAGGGCCTGCTCGTCGTCGAGTTTGTGCACCCGGATTACGTCTGGGGTTGCATCCGGTATGTCGATGACGACCAGATCTTCCCGCGGCACGATCCGGCTAGCCGTCGTTGCCAGTTTGAACTTATACCGGCCTTTACCGGCCCCTTCGATGATCCATTCGTGCCCTTCGGGCTGCGTTTTGAGAATGCTGTTCGGTAAGGGGTGCCGGTGCCGAAAAGAATATGTAACGTCGCCAAGATTCTTGACGCGAGCGACGCCGAGGGCGGTGACCGCGTCTTCCAGCTCCTCCCGATGGAACTCGAACTCGGTTGTTCCTTCGGTGAAGTGATCGAAGAACACCTTCTCGATCAGAGCCTGGTATCTGTTCATCGTCTCAGGCCCGCGCCCCGGCCCGCCTGCCCAGACGCTCGCGTTCGATGTCGATCTGCTTACGCTTCCTAACACCGCTCTTCTTGTCGCGACGGCTGGGTGGCGGTTCTACTCCGAAGCGCTTCGCGGCACCGGAGAGGTTGAGCGACAGGAGCGCGGGATCTCCCAGCGAGATCGCCGCTCTCGGTCGGGTCGGAATCACGCCGATTGCCCGTATCACCTGACTGGCGATCGCCCGTGCAAGCGGGGGCGGCACGGCGTTCCCGATCTGCCGCCCGCCGTGCCACTTCGTCACATTGAACCGGAACCAATCCGGGAACCCGTGCAAACGGGCCATCTCGCGAACCGTAATGCAGCGATCATAGAGGTAGTGGATAGGGCGAGGGCTTGTGAATGCCCCGCGGGCTCCGTCGGTACCTGCTCGCAAGGTATTGGAAACCCCAATCTCCGACAGCTTGAAGAATCTGCTTATGGGTTCCACGGTACCGGGCGTCGTAGCGCGGAACCGCCGACGCGAAATCGCCGTGTGCTCGGTACGGGCGCTCGACGTAAGGACGGCAGGATCCCACTCGCGCACATAACCGTAATGCCAAGCGTCGTCGGATAGGCACCGCAACTGGGCTGCATACTCCGACGGCTCGCCGAAACCGGCCGTCGCTGTAGAATCGGAAACGATCAGTTCTTCAATGCCGTCGACATCGGGCAGGTCTCTGAGCGCGTCCGAGCAGGTCGGCCCGTCCGGCAAAGCCACGATTTGCTGCTGCGGGCTGGGGATCGCGGTCACGGGTGCCGGATAGTCCGGCAGCGAATCGCCCTCTCGGGCACCTAGCAGAATCAAGCGTTCTCGGTTTTGGGGCGTGCCGAAGTGTCCAGCATTGAGAACGCGCCAAGGTACGCGCACGACGTATCCATGCCGGGAAAACTCCTCGATCAGCTCGTCCAGAAACTCGCGGTGCCGACCTATCGTTAGCCCCTTTACGTTCTCGAAAACGAAGGTCCGGGGCTCGATCTCCCCGACTATGCGAACGAAGTCGCGCACGAGTCCGTTGCGCGGGTCGTCCAGGGCACGATGACCGATAAGGGAAAAGCCTTGGCAGGGGGCACCGCCGAACACGCAGTCTACCCGGCGTCCGTCGATGCTGGCAGCCTCTAGGATATCGGTACCCGCGAGGGTCTCGATGGGATGGGGGATCGTGGCCGTGCCGGGGAAGTTGAATTTGTGGGCGGCGCAATGCACCGGATCGATCTCCACGGCCGCCGTCACGTCAAAGCCAGCCTGCTCGAAGCCCAAGCTGAGCCCGCCCGCGCCGGCAAAGAGGTCGATCCCGATGGGTCTCATGGCTCGCAGCCTCGTTCGTCGCAGGCGTTCGATCCGATCCTGCCGCGACCTACTTCGGGTGCGGATCGTGTTGGTCCGTCGTCCAGAAAGCTGTGTAGGCGTCGGGCCAAGGCTTCACGCGCGGTGGTCTCGCATTGCCAGATCACCAACACACTCCATCCCAGCGAGCGTAACGCCTCCTCGGTTCGCCTATCCCGTTCGCAGTTTCCGTTGAGCTTGGGCCTCCAATAGTCGAGGCGAGATTTCGGCAGACGCCCCTTCGGGCAGTCGTGGCCGTGCCAGAAGCACCCGTGAACGAAGATCGCTTTGCGCCGGGACATGAAGGCGATATCGGGCTTCCCAGGAAGGTCCTTCCGATGGAGCCGATACCTGTAGCGCAAACTGTGCAAGAGCCGACGGACGACCATCTCCGGACCCGTGTCCCGGCTCTTGACTGCCTGCATTATTCGCCGACGCTGTTCCTCGGTACGGGTGTCCATCGCTCCAGTCGATCAGCCAACGGTGTAGTCCTAAGCTATGATAACGCCGTAACCGAGAGGACACGAGGCGATCCATCCGATGGGCGGCGTCATTTCGGAACGGATGCGGGGTGGCGAGTTTCGGGGGGGGCGGTCTGGACTCTTCCGGCGAGCCGGATGAAGAATGCGCGCGCCACCGCGTGGCCCGCGCCCTGGAGAATCCTCGACGCGGCGCCATCGCCCCCTTCCGCAGTCGGGGACCATCAGCGGCTCGGGCCATGATCGCGGTCCGGCCCGCGTCGGCGCGTTATCTCCAGCGTCCGCGCAACGTCTCGGCGAGCTTCTTGTAGTATTCGGCCAAGCGTGTCATCCGTCCGTCGAGCCGCTCGATTTGCCTCTGCAAGGTTTCGCTCTGCACGGCCTGCCGCTCGACACGCCGCCTCAAGGCTTCGACCTGCTCTGAGTGCCGCCGCTGTTCCGTCTCGCACTGCGCGGACAACCTCTCCAAGGCCGCCGTCAACTGCCGTTCCAACTCGGTCATACAGCCTCCTCACTCTCTCGACAGCTTCACGGCAGGCCGATCGCGCACGGTCCAGGGCGGATAGGCCAGCGTGCCGGCCGGCAGCACTACGAACCGCTCCCCCTCGATCTCCCGGAGCGCGATCCCCCAAGTGTCCTTCTCGAACTGAGCCAGCGTTTGCCGGGCCTCCTCGATGTCCCGGTCGAGTTCGGCGACCGTCTCGATCCGGACTTGGATGCGGGTCCACAACCAGTGCATCGTCGCCCAGCTTCCGCCGCAGATACCGAGCCAGAGGCTCAGGCCGACCACCAGGGGCCGGAGCCATGCCCTCAGCAACAGCGCGCGCATCCGCCCAGTCGCCGCCTCCGTATCGCGCTCGATGGTACGCAGCGCGTTCCTCGCGACGCGCCGCGAGTTCGCGCCGAGCCGCTCGAGCTCGCTCGCGGTCAATTCCTCGATCTCCCGGCGTTCCCTCTCCAGCCGCTTCCGCAGCCGCCCGGTCAAATCGTTCGCGTTGGAAGTCATGTGCGTACATCTCTCCTTTCAGCCGCCACCGGTCTCCGGTCGCGGGGTACAGCGCCGTCAGGTAGTTCTTCCCTTGGCGCGGCACCTCCAGGCCCGCCTCCCGCAAGGCGGCGACGACATCGGCCCGGTTCCGTACCGTGCCGTGCTCGACACGCTGGAGCAGGTAGTCGTGGATCAGGTCGCGGGGGGAGGATTCGAGCCCGAGCCCGGCCCGCAGCCGCGCCGCCTCGATGTAGGCGCGGTGTCCGGGTTGCTGCACCCTGGCCCGCGCCGGATCGTCGGGCCGGCTCCAGCCGTGTTCGGCGTTGACGGCGTCGCGCAGCGGACCGAAGGTCTTCTCCCAGCCGGGCGGCGCGATGTTGAGGCTCCGGCCGGTCTCCAGGTCGCAGCGCGCGGCCAGGACATGCACGTGAGCGCCGCCGCCGCGCTCGCGATGCAACACGGCCGCCCAGGCGTAGCGGCCGGTCTCCAGCCCCGCCCAGGCTGTCCGCTCGAACTCATCCAGAACCTCGCCGATCTGGTCGTCGGTCGGAGCGTCCTCCGGCGCCCAGGCGATTACGCCCGATGTGTACTTGTGCTCGAACGCCAGCGCGTCCGCCACGGCGGCCACCTGGTGGGGATTTCCCCGGAGGACCTCGACGCCTTCGCGCGGCTTCCCGGCCGCGTCCCTCCCACCGAGAAGGTAGTCGGCCGCCGCACGGGCCGAGCCGGTCCCGCGGGCCAGGAACTTAATGAGCATCGCGATCCGGGAACCCGACGGGGGCCAGCGCCGCGAGCGCCCGCTCGATGGCGATGAGGTGGCCGATCACCTCGACGGCCTCGACCGCCCCCTTGTGGGTATTGGCCCAGCGGGCGATCTGGTTCAGGTTCGCCCCGATCCGCCCCACCTCGCGGGTGCGCTCGCGCTCCACCTCGGCGTGCGGCACGGTCCACATGCGCACCCGGCCAACCGACCGGCGCACCAGATCCGACAGCGTCAAGCCTGCGGAACGCGCCTTGGCGTGCCACTCGGCACGCTCCGCCTCGCTGGCGCGGATCTTCACCCACACGGCGCGTCCAGCGCTCATGACGTGCCGTTGCCGTTCGGGGGGTCAGAGGGGGCACAGCCCCCCGCCAGTCCCTGCCGGGGACCCGCGAAGCGTGGCCCCAAAGGGTATGCTGGCTTACGCGCCTTAGACGCGGCCGACAAGCTCGTGCGCCGCAGCTGCGGGCGCACCGAAGCTCGACGGAAATCGGGCGGCCCCCCGGTCCTCAACACGCCGACCGTCGAGCGCGAGCCGTTGCAGCTGTTTGGCGCGGAACGCCCCACTCGCCGCCTCCGCCCGCCCGCGCCGTGGCTCTCGGCCCCGGCATCCTCGCGCGGTTCCGCCTAAGCGCCGTCATCCCGGCTCTCCTCGATGCGCTCGCGCATCCATTCGTCCACCTCCCCCTCGATCCAGCCCACGGCGCGCGATCCCAGCGAGACCGGGCGGGGGAAGCACCCCTGGTCCAGCCGCACATAGATCGTGCTCCGCGCCAGACCCGTGCGGGCCTTCACCTCCGGCAGCCGCAGGAACCGGGTCGGCGGGTTCGTTCTCTGTTCCATCGGTTGTTCACTCATCGCTCTGATCCTCCTCGTTCTCTTCGTGCGTGACGTAGGCGTCCGGTGCCGATGGCGACGGGGGCGGCGCCCGCGGGCCACCCGAGCCCCCGTCGTAGTCGTCGATGAACGCCAGAACCCGGTCCGCCGTCCTCAGCGACATGGAGCGTCCGCCCTCGATCTGGCGCATCAGGTTCGGGTCGCCCAGCGCCTTCATGCCGAACGTCGTCGGACTCAGGCCCGTCCGCCCGAGGAACACCCTCACCCGCGAGTCGAACTGCTGCTCCAGCGTCTCCATGGCCGTAGTGCTGCCGCGTCTTCATGGCCACAACGGTGAAGACCCGCATGCAAGGAAGTCAACCCTTAGGAAATCTCCTAAAGGCTTGTAGCGGCTAGAGATAGCCAGTACGGTACGCGAGCTGTTGGACACCGCCGCCAGTGGCATGGCAGACACCCCCTCCGCAGCGCTCGCCAGAGGTTCCCGTCAAGGGTCTTGGAGATCGGTCGGGAGGCCGTCTGGTTGGGCGATAGTGAGGGAGGGAGACTGAGTAAGAACGGCCTCGTCGTGCTCCGCGAAGCGCTCGGGCAGGCTCCCCGTACTGAGCCGAGCCACGGAGACTACCTTCAGCGCATGGTCCAACGCAGCGATCCAATGATGGATCCCTTTGCCGAGAGCGGTGTGGGAGTGGCAAGGTCCATCCAATGCAGGCAATTCGGTCGCGTCATCGCTCCGACCGACCGGCCGGCTCCATTAGGCCGCTCCGGTCGGCACCCACGGTGGCACTGCGCTACTGATGTATTCGCACCACGCCTGAAGGACTTCGGCGCGGCGCTCCAGCAGGTCGGATCGCTGATACGCCTGAACAACCCGGCTTCTCGGGACGTGGGCGAGGCAGGCTTCCGCGACCTCCGCCGGGACGCCCGATTCGGCCATCCACGACCGCGCGCTCGACCGGAACCCGTGCAGCGTCGAGTCCACCCCGGCACCCCGAAGCACGCGCCCCGGCGCGTTCACGGCCAGCGGCCCGCCCTTGAGAGCGGTGGGAGGGCGGACGCCGTCCGCGACTTGGCCATCCAGCACGGCCTGGACCCCAAGCAGATAATCGGATCCGGCCGCCTCCAACGCGCCCAGCTCGCCCACGACACGACCGACGGGCCGCCGATGCCGAACGGCATCGCGCAGCCCGGGTGTCGGACCTGCCGATTGACCCACAGGGCCCCGTGCTCTTCCCCGACGCGCAGATCGAGTACATCGACGCCGACGAGACGACCGGCCGCGTCAATATCGAGGTCGCTCGGGGCACTTTTGCTTCGAAGAAATGAAGCTCCCCATCAGGCCAAGCCTGGCCTCGCAGGCAGGGGCTACAGGATTGATCCCTTTCCTGCGGCATCGGGTTGGTTGTAACGTCCGTGTAAGCATGTTAGCTAACACACGGCACTAGGGAGCTCATGGCGGCAAGAAAGCTAGGCAAGCGTATTCGGGGGCTGCGTCTGAAAGCAGAGATTTCACTTCGCGGGCTCGCAAGGCGGGTGAAGATTTCGGCAGCTCACATGTCAGACATAGAACATGATAGGAGAATGCCGTCAGATGACGTGTTGCATCGCATTGTAGCAGAGTTGGCTCACGTCGGAGCGAAGTACGAGGAGCTACGGCTCCTAAAACCCCAAATCGAAGAAGATCTGGAAGAGTGGTACGAGAAGGATCCCGAGGTGAGAGCCCTGTTTCGGGAGGCAAAGGACTCGGGGCTTCCCGCCCGGGAGATTCTCAAAGCTCTGAGGGACCAGCGTGAAAAGGCCGAGGAGGACAGGTGAGAGCAAGCAAGGATTCCCGTAGTCCTTGGGGTGTTCGGGTCTACTTCGACACTCCCGAATTCGCCGGAATGATGGACGAGGCCCTCTTTCTGGCCGGGTCTCAGGCTTTTCGCGACGGGCGAGGCGTCGACGTCGACCTAGTAATACTCAAGGCGTACGGGCTCGAACCCGACTATGTGAATCTGCGGGATGGAGTACTCGGACGGACCCTCTTTCAGAAGGATGGTAGCGCGTCGATTGAGATCTCGAGGGCCCTCGCTGATCTGGCCGAGACCGATCAGCTCGCGCGGCGACGGCTCAGAACGACATTGGCCCATGAAGCAGGTCATGCGGCGTGCCACCGTCAGCTGTTCGTATCCGACACCGAGACGCTTCCTTTGTTTAACGACGAACGGATGGAAAACGAGGAAGAGAAACCGGCGATCGTTTGCCGTGAGTCGTCCGTCGCGATTGCAGGATATCAGGGAGAGTGGTGGGAGTTCCAGGCGAATCAATGTATGGCGTGCCTGCTTCTTCCCAGACGGCTGGTCGGTCAGAAGGTGAGCGAGATCTTCGCTCACCTGGGTGTGTCAGACTTTTCCGAAGCGCAGGCACAGACGCTGGATGAAGAAGTGATTCGGCTCGTCTCTGATTCGTTTGACGTTAGCTGGCAGGCCGTGACCTACCGCCTCCAGGAATTGGGATTCGTGCCTAAGCTGGAGCACGCCTCCCAGGAGACGATTGCGTTCTGAGAGAGCAGTGGTTATGCTTGTCCGTAGGGTTCGCATGTATGCGTGCGACCGGAACGATTGGGAGGCGGGAGAAGCCGGGACATGACTGGGACAACGAAGACCGTGCCGACCTGTGTGTGGTCAGGAGCGAGCGGAGCCAAGTACACGTTCCATATCTACGCGCTACCCGCCTCGTTCGATCCAGATCAGGACGGAAACTACATTTACACTAGGGTGGACGAGCGAAATGCTTGGCTGCCCATCTACATCGGAGAGGGTGATCTCAACGAGCGGTCGGCCCCAGGGCACCACAAAGCCGAGTGCATTGCAGGGAAGGGCGCTACTCATTTCCACTGTCACGTGAACAGGAATGGCGACGCACGGTTGGTAGAAGAAGCAGACCTTCTCTCCACATATCCCCAGGCGTACGAGCCATCCGGCTGCAACGGCAGGCCCTGATCAACACCATCAAGGATTCGTAACATGCCAAAAAAAAGTGGATTCAAGCCCGGCCAGAAGGCGCCCGCATCAGGCCAGTACCAGGAGATCGGACCCCGCGGTGGCAAGGGGCCGGAGGTCACGAGCGTAAAGGGTGAACCTCTTCCGCCAACGAACACCAAGGGCTCTACCTACAAGCTGGTGGATCCCAGCAAGAACAAGTCAGGGAAAGCGTAGCGGCACGCCCTACAACATCACCAGGGGGAATCATGCATCAGATCGGTGAAAAGCCCGGGAAGGGTAAGTACTGCTGTACCAACTGTTCGTGGTCTGTTGTTCTGGATGATGAGGACGATCGTCTCCCGCCCTGTGGGAACTGTGGCAAGGGCCAGGATACCACCTACACTAAGTGCTGACCGACGTCTCCATCTGCTATCGTGCGGCCTAGGAGTAGCTCGTGATCTGGGCGACCTCGCTTGGCGAGCGCTGCCAGCTAGTTTCGTTGCGGCCCGGTGAGAGGCTGTCATAATGGACGAGCGGAATGGGCACGCCGTCGCGATGCGCGTTGAAGGGATCCGGTCTTCCAGCACCGGGTTCCCCACTCACGAGATTCGAGGATCATGAAGATGGAGAGGAACGGCGAGGAGTTCGACGTCAAGCCTATCGATGACGGCAAGGACGGGTGCAAGATCGAGGTTGACTGACCTGCCCCCAAGAGTGGTACCACATCCTATGTTAGTCCCAGCACCTGTGGAGGGCCGTGAAGGACGGGCATCCTCAGGAACCAGGGCGACGGCTTAATCGCCTCAGGAGCCGGGGGAAAGCCGCCGCAGGCGCTGTGGGGTCGGACGGTATTGTACTCGCGCCTCCATTGCTCGACCAGCACGGCCGCCTCCGCCAACGAGCAGAAGATCTCCCCGTTCAACAGCTCGTCCCTGAGCTTGCCGTTGAAGCTCTCGTTGTAGCCGTTCTCCCACGGGCTGCCCGGCTCGATAAAGAGCGTCTCGACGCCCACGCGCCCCAACCACCGCCGCACGAGCTTCGCGGTGAACTCCGGTCCGTTGTCCGACCTCAGATACTCGAGAGGCCCGTGTCGGACGAACAGATCGGCCAGCACCTCGAGCACGTCGTGGGCTCGGATCTTGCGAGCCACCACGATCGCCAGGCACTCCCTCGTGTGCTCGTCCAGCACTGTCAGCAGCTTCAGCGCACGCCCTCGTGCGTCCTCGAGGCCACGAAGTCGTACGACCAGACGTGGCCCCGATACAGCGGCCTCAGCCGCGATCATGTTCTGGGCCGCCCGCACCAGCTTCACCGTGTCCCGGTGGAGGTAGAGCATTGCGCCCCCACCCTCCGGATCGTTCTTCGCGCGCCGCACCAGGAGCGACGCTCTCGAAGCCCCCGGATGCCCCGCAACCGAAGTCCGCCACTGCGGGTGGGCGACGCCAAGTCGGCCGTGCCCGGGCCGACCTTCCGGTCGAGCCCTAAGACCCTTGACGGGAACCTCTGGCGAGCGCTGCGGAGGGTGTGTCTGCCATGCCACTGGCGGAGCCATCCAATGCAGGCAATTCGGTCGCGTCATCGCTCCGACCGACCGGCCGGCTCCATTAGGCCGCTCCGGTCGGCACCCACGGTGGCACTGCGCTACTGATGTATTCGCACCACGCCTGAAGGACTTCGGCGCGGCGCTCCAGCAGGTCGGATCGCTGATACGCCTGAACAACCCGGCTTCTCGGGACGTGGGCGAGGCAGGCTTCCGCGACCTCCGCCGGGACGCCCGATTCGGCCATCCACGACCGCGCGCTCGACCGGAACCCGTGCAGCGTCGAGTCCACCCCGGCACCCCGAAGCACGCGCCCCGGCGCGTTCACGGCCAGCGGCCCGCCCGACCTCGACGGAAACACCAGCGCCGACTCACCGGACAGCGCGCGCGCCCG
Organism: Longimicrobiales bacterium; assembly: GCA_965237965.1. Classification (GTDB taxonomy): domain Bacteria; phylum Gemmatimonadota; class Gemmatimonadetes; order Longimicrobiales; family Gaopeijiaceae; genus UBA2988. The sequence continues at coordinate 284,348 of CBDEGT010000003.1, read as the reverse complement.
TTCGAGCACATCGAGCGCGCCCGTGCTCAACGGCACGGTGAACTCCCGGCCCGCCTTCATCCTCAACGCCGGAATCGTCCACCGCGCCGACTCCAGGTCGATCTCATCCCAGCGCGCCCCGCGCGCCTCTCCGCCCCGAACGGCGGTCAGCACGATCAGTTCCACACACAACGCAGCCGCCGAGGGCGCATCCCCCAACCGCCGGATCGCCCGGAGCGCCGTCCGGACCTCCTTGTCCGGAAGCGCGCGATAGTGCTCCGGCCCGGTGCCGTTCACCCTCGGCAGCGCCGCCACGGCCCGGTCCACCGGATTGTCCGGGCGGTAGTTCTGGCCGATGCACCAGCGAAAGACGGCGGAGATCCGGTGCCGGGCCTTCCGCCCGGCGGCGGGCTTCGAGTTCCAGATTGGTGTGAGGCAGCGGAGTACGTCCGCGCTCGTGATCCGGTCCGCAGGCTTGTCCAGCAGCGGGGCGGCATGCAGACGAAACGTCGACTCCCACTGCTCGGGAAGCGGGCTCCCAGCCTTCCACGCGTCGCGGTGAAGCTCGATGGTCCTTTCGGCGGCATCGGCGAACGTCGGGACGCCGCGTCCTCCGCGCGGGTCTTGGCCCAAGCGGACGCCCCGGCTGTTGTCCAGCGCCTTCTGCCGGGCCTCGGCGAGCGTCACCTCGGGATACGGCCCGAGCCCGATCGAGGTGAGCCGTCCGTCGATCCTGACGCGTTGCCGCCACGTCTTCGTGATCCGGCCGCTAGCCGTCCGGTGGACCCGTAGACTCAGCCCCCGCCCGCCGCGTCCGTCGCCGTAGACTCCGGGTCGGCCGACCGTCCGAACGAACGCGGCGGTGAGTGTCCTCGGTCGCTTGGTCATGGGCTTCCTTCTTTGGTGGTGTATCACTTTGTGCCGCACTACAGAAGGAAGAATACACCGGATGCCAATGGAACGCAAGAGACAGTTCTACCGGGTGCGTCACGCCAAAACCATTGCAATACAGGATGTTACGGGACTGCTAGTGGACTACTGTGGATAGCCTCGGATCATGACTGGAGAGTTCAACTAGGACTGCACGATCTGCCGCACTTGCCGTTAGGCCACGTTACACTCGGCAGTACCAAGACAGCGGGAAAACCGTATCAAATTGCGGACATGGAGTGGCGGAAATCTCGGCCCGAATCAGTTCCCTCACCACCCAGCCCTCCCCCACGAATGCTCGAAAACCGATCCCCAAGAGGCCCGCGCTCCGACGGAGTTAGCGGGCGTGTTGGGAGCTAGCGTCCACTCCTTCGGAGTCAGGAGCCACCCCTCGGCAGCTTCGGCGAAGCTCCGCACACCTTCGGCACGCCGCGTCGCTGCGACCGAAATAGCAGGGAAACGGCACCAATTGGCAGGAACTCACTGGACCGTCCAGAGATCTTGACCCGCCGAATCCGGCCGCTCGGCCTGAGCCGCCCGGCTGCGGATCGACTGGGCCACGGGTTCAACCTCACGAGCAAGCTCCTCCGGCATCCTCACCGCCCATCTCACTTCGCGAAACTACTCCAGAGATCGAAGCCGAAGACCAAAGGACGCGTTGTCGATTGTAGCCTGTCCGCGCGTACTCTGTGAGGTTGGGTCAATAGGTGTGTAAACGTATCAGGCGGCATTCTTCCGCTGTTGGGTTGAGACGGGCTTTCCGTCTTCGAACTTCCTTCCTTCAAACACGTCCTTGAGGAGGTGAGGAGCGTCGAGCCTTCGGAAGCGCTTCTCGGCCACCAAGAGCAACTTCCAGATCAGCGCCGTAGCGCTCTCGACCCGCTTGAATCGCTTCGCCGCCGTCGTCCTGAGCCGTACCGCAGCGAACGGGCTCTCGACCACGTTCGTCGTGCGTAGATGCTTCCAGTGATCCTCGGGGAAGTCGTAGAACGCCACCATCCGCTCCCAGTCGTCCTCGAGTACGTCCACCGCCTTCGGATACCACGGCCTGTAGCGCCTGGCGAACACTTCGCGGGCCTTCACAGCCTCGGACCGGCTCGGTGCGTAGACCACGGCCCTGAGAAGATCCTTCGCCTCGCTCTGCTCCCGCTGCGGCAGCCGGTCCAGCACGTTCCTCATCTTGTGGTTCCAGCACCGTTGCTCGCCCGCCTCAGGCCATACCTGCCGTACTGCGCCCCAGATCGCCGCGTTACCGTCCGCCATCAGAAGCCGGGGCGCCTCGATGCCGCGTGCCTTCAGATCCCGCAACACCTCCGACCAGGACTCGACCGACTCTCGGTAGCCCGATCTCAGGGCCAACACTTCCTTCGTCCCGTCTCGCATCGCGCCCAGAACCACCAGCAGTGCTGCCTTGTCCCGCTCGAGCCCCGCCTTCACGTAGATCCCGTCCGCCCAGACGTAGACGACCTCACGGTCGGCCAGCGAGCGCTTCGACCATTCCTCGAATTCCGCCGTCCATCCCGCCCGCAGCCGCCGAATCGAAGACTTCGACAACGGGGCCCCCTCGCCCAGCAGGCCCCGCATCGCCAGCTCGAAGTCTCCCTCCGCCAGCCCGTGCAGATACAGCTCCGGAAGCAGAGCACCCAGCTCCTTCGTCCGTCGTGCGAACAACGGCAACACCCGACTCTCGAACCGCTCCTCGACGCCCCGAACCCGAGGGCGTCGGAGCATGATCGTGCCCGAGCTCATCGCCAACCGCCTCGGCTTGCCATATCCGTTGCGGTAGCCCTCGGCCGAGTCCACCGTACTCCTGCGCTCTGACTTCTCCCGGCCTAACAACTCCGTGACTTCCTCCTCCATGATCTGTTGGATGAACTCCTGCGCCTTCTCCCTAACCATCCCCTCGAGCGTCTCCCACATCGGCCTGCTGGACGCACCCTGGGGTCCCGCGATATCCTCTCTCATGAGGCGACGTTCCTTTCCCCGGGCTGTCACCCGGGCTCGCTGGTTTAAATCTCAGCGGAAAGGTACGTCGCCTCTCTTTTTACACACCTTTTGATCCTACCTCGGTAGCCCGTCCCGTCCCACCGCTCGTGGTGCCAACTCACCACCGCGAGCACGACGGGATCGTCCAGGAGCGGCTCGAGGATCCGACGGCCCGTGCGCGGGTGCTTGCGAACCTGATCGAACTCCTCGCTTGTGAGGTTTTCCTCCTTGTTGAGGATCGCGTCGGGCACGCCGATCTTGCCCACGTCGTGGAGCTCGCACGCGAGCTTGAGCGCGTCGGGGTCCAACAGACCGTCGCCTCCCTCGGTCGCGACGGCGAGCACGCTTGCGTACCGAGCCACGCGGCCCGAGTGCCCGCGGGTGTACGGGTCGCGCACCTCGACCGCCGCACCAGCGCGCGGGCACCCTTGAGCACCGCCTCGCGGGCCTGCTCCGCGCGAGCCAGAGCCTCAGCGGTCAGTTGGTCCTTCTCGGCACGCTCGTTGAGGAAGCGGTCCCGGCGCGCGAGGGCGTCCACCAAGTGGCCGCGCAGCTCGGACATCCCGAACGGCTTGAACAGGTACCGGTCTGCCCCCGCGTTCAGTGCCTCTGCTGCGACCTGGGCGTCCTGGAGGCCCGTTATCACGATCACCTGGGTGGCGGGCCAGCGCGCCTTGACCGCGGTCACCAGCTCGTTCCCGCTCGCTCCGGGCAAGCGCATGTCGGTGACGACGACGTCGAACTCGTCGCGCAGGAACCTGACCCCGTCCGCCACCGTGCCCGCCTCGTCGGTGGAGAATCCCTCCCGGGTGAGGTAGTTGGCGATGAGGTTGCGCACCTGGGGCTCATCCTCGACGAGCAGCACGCGCCGTCCGACGCCGAAAGCGATGATTTGGTCCGGGGGCGAACCTGTGGCCTGCTCAGGGACCGCGTCGCTCCCCGCCTCCGGGGCACGCGACTGCTCGATCACCGGCGAGTCCGGCGGTGGCGGAGCCCCCGGCTCCTCCGCGTGATCCGCCCCGTTATGGGCGAAGAGACGGACGGCGTTGCGGCCCTCTCGCTTGGCCTGATAGAGGGCTTGGTCTGCGGCGGCCAGAAGCTCGTCGGGGGTACGCATGCTCGGATGGTAGACCGCAACGCCGCCGCTCACGGTGAGGCCGTCGCCACCCACGGAGAGCCCTTGCAGGGAACTCCGGACGCGATCCGCGAACACCATGGCACCTTCGGCATCCGAGCCGGCAAGCACGGCAAGGAACTCCTCCCCCCCGAACCGGGCGGACAGGTTCATGCGCCGGGTGCTGCGGGTCAGGACCTCCGCGAAGGCGCACAGGGCCTCGTCGCCCGCCTGGTGTCCGTGCCTGTCGTTGAACGTCTTGAAGTCGTCCAGGTCGAAGAGGGCGACCGAGAGGAGCCGTCCCCGCTCTGCCGCCGCGAACTCGTTCTTGAGGAAGACGCGCGCATGACGCCGATTCGGGAGGTGCGTGAGAATGTCGGTTAACGCCATGTCCTCCACTTCGTCCTTGTCCTGGTGGAGGCGCTCTGCGAGCCAGCCGATCCCGAGGGCGGTCGCGACGTAGATCACGACCACGCCGAGCAGTAGGTCGGGAACGGGCTGGCCGAGCCAGCCGGCCATCGCCTCGGTGACCGAGAGGGTCGCCATGCCCGCGGCCAGCGCGGTGGCCGCACCCCGCCAACCGCGGTAGTAGGCGAGTAGGAAGGCGGGCACCAGCGCGAGCAGCCAGAGGAGGGTGGCGTATTCGGCCAGTCGGTCTGGAAAGGCAAGCGCCGCCACCACCGGTACGACAAGGGCGGCAAGGGAGAGCAGCAGGGCGCGAGGGGGGACACGCCGACGGGAGCGGTCGGGGTCGATCGACATCGAGGGCGCAATCTCGGCCGCAGTGGGAGGCCGTGCAAGCTGACTCGTCTTCGGTGGGCGTCGCCGGTAGCTCTCCAACTGCCGCTCCGAACGGCGGTTGGGTCTCCTACGGGGGTTCTTCCGTCCGTCCTTCGCCGGGGCTAGCAGGTGATGTCGACGCGGAGCACCGCTTGGGGCGTGCGCCCTCCCTGGCTCTTTGCCTGCCCGGCCGGGGGCTGGTACGCTTCGGCCGTGACGACCCGTCGCTCGACCGGCGCGCGCCGATCCCGGCCTTCGTGAAGCTCACGCGCGCTCTGCCCCCCGGCCAACCCTCCCCGTGAGTCTCACGGTCCCGGCGATCCTGCTGCTGCTGATCTTCGTGACGGCACTCTACGTCGCGGCCGAGTTCGCCGCCGTGAGCGTGCGGCGTAGCCGTATCCAGCAGCGTGCAGAGGAGGGCCACTGGCTCGCCCGCCGCCTTCTCCCGCACATCGCCGATCCCCAGCACCTCGACCATTACATCGCCACCAGCCAGATCGGAATCACGATCTCCAGCCTTGTGCTGGGAGCGTACGGGCAGGCCAAGCTCGCGCCCCTGCTGACTCCGTTGTTCGAGGGCTGGGGAGGAATGCAGGTGGGCGCGGCAGGGTCTGCGGCCGCAGGTGTCATCCTGGTGGTGCTCACCGCGTCGCATATGGTCCTGGGCGAGCTGGTACCCAAGTCGCTCGCGCTCCAGTTCCCGACCCAGGTGGCGCTCTATACGCTGCTGCCCATGCAGTGGTCGTTGCGCGCGCTCTCCTGGTTCATCGCGATGCTCAACGGAACGGGTTTGGCGGTGCTCCGTGCGCTGGGAGCCGAGCATGAAGGGCATGTCCACGTCCATTCCCCGGACGAAATCGAGTACCTGATCGCCGAGAGCCGGGAGGGGGGCATGTTCGACCTCGACGAACATGCTCGGCTTCGTCGGGCGCTACGGATGGGCACGATGACTGTGGCCGAGGTGATGGTGCCGCGTACCGAGATTCTGGGGATCGAGGCGAACAGTGACTTCCAGGAGATGGTACGGATCGCGAGCGAGAGCCCGTACACGCGAATCCCCGTGTACGAGGGGACTCTCGACCACATCGTGGGCTACGTACATGTCCAGGACATCGCGCGCCAGGCGCTCGACGGTGGGAGTGCCTCCGCGCTCCGTCACGTCGTGTTCATTCCGGAGGGGTTGACCCTGGACAGGGTCCTCGACCGCCTGCGTGCGGAGCGACAGCACATGGCGCTGGTGTCGGACGAGTTCGGCGGCACGGCCGGCCTGGTCACCGTGAGCGACATTCTCCAGGAGATTCTGGGTGGGATAGCCGACGAGTTCAAACCGGCCGAGCCCGTCCCGGAGAGTCTGCCCGACGGGCGCTTGCGGCTCCCGGGATCGGTGCGACTCAAGGAGGCGGCGCAGCTGCTGAGAGCCGACTGGGAGGGAACGTCGGCCACCCTCGCCGGCTTCCTCATGGAGCGGATCGGGCGACTCCCGCGGAGCGGAGAGGAGTTCGTGATCGACGGGGTCCCGGTGGAGGTCGAGCGCATGGTCGGGCGCATGGTGGTGTCGATCGTGGCCACCCCTTCCGCTGAATCACAGGCGAGCGATGCCTAGTCTCGTTCCTACGCTGATCGTTGCGATCCTGGTGTTGCTCAACGCGCTATTCGTGGCGGCCGAATTCGCGATCGTGGGGGTTTCGCGCGTCGAGATGGAGCGCGCGGCTCGTAAGGGAAGCGCGACGGCTCGCCTGGTACGCCGGATCATCGGTGATCCCCTGCGCCAGGACCGGTTCATCGCTACCGCGCAGCTCGGCATCACCGCTGCGAGCCTGGGCCTCGGAATGTACGGCGAGCATGCGCTCGCCGAATGGATTGCGGGGCACCTCGAGGGTTGGGCTGCCGAGCGTTGGATCGCTGCGCATACCCTGTCCAGCGTGGTCGCCGTCGCGGTACTCACCTACTTCCACATCGTATTGGGTGAGATGGTTCCCAAGTCGCTTGCTCTCCAACATCCGGGCCGAACGGCGCTCAGGATCACTCCCGTGATGCGGGTGGTCCAGTTTGTGACCTTTCCACTCGTGGTCGCGTTCAACGGCATCGGGAACGCCGTGCTGGGGCTGATGGGCGTGCGGCGCGAGACACGGAACCGGGAGCACTATCGCACGCCCGAGGAGATCGCCTACATCGTGCGAGAGAGCCTCGCCGGCGGCTTGCTGCGCAAGGCCTCGGCCCAGGTGATCGGGGATCTGCTCGAGTTCGGCGACCGCACGGCCGCAGAGGTGATGGTGCCCCGTGTGCGGGTGGTCGCGCTCTCCGCGGACGCGGACCGAGATACCCTTGCCGAGCTGCTCCGTACGGCTCCGCACACGCGCTATCCGGTCTACCAGGGTACGCTCGACCACGTCGTCGGTATGCTGCACGTGCGGGATGCGCTCCGGTCGCTCCGCGCCGGCCGCGTCATCGGCCCTGAGTCTCTCCGTCCGGTGCCGCACCTGCCGGCCACCGCGCGGACCGATCAGCTTCTTGCGGCGATGAGCCAGGCGGGCGTGCAGATGGCGATCGTCATGGATGAGCACGGTGGCACGGCCGGGATCGTCACCTTGGAAGACCTGTTCGAGGAGGTGGTCGGCGAGATCACCGAGCGGCCCACCGAGGTGCCCGAAATCATCGTGGAGGGTCCTCTTCGGGTGCGTGCCGATGGTGCCGTACGCGTCGAGGAGGTCGGCGAAGCGCTCGGCGTCGTGCTCGAGCACGAAGAAGTGGATACGGTGAGCGGACTGGTGCTCGCCCTGCTCGGACGCAGGCCGGTGATGGGGGACGTGGTTGTGTACGACGACGTGCGCTTCGAGGTACAGACATTGCGTGGTAACGGTGTCGGCATCTGCCTGGCCTCGATCACCGGACCGCTGCACGGCGAGGAGGGCGTGGGGCGATGAGCTATCCGTGCCGAGTCTCGAGGGCCGGCCTGCTGGGGAGCTTGATCGTGACGTGGATGTCGGTCGTCGTACCGGTCGGCGCCCAGCAGGACCAGGCGGACGTGTTGGAGGTCGTGGCCCAGCTGTTCCAGGGAATGCGAACCGCGGATACGGCACTCGCCCGGAGCGCCCTGGCGGACGGCGCTCGCTTCGCGCTGGTGGAGGCGCGCGACGGCGCAGTGGAGATCGCCTTCATTCCGGTAGAAATGTGGTTGTCCGCGGTGGCCCGGTCGGAGCGGCGGTGGGACGAGCTGCTCTACGAGATCGAGGTTCGCATCGATGGAAACGTGGCCTCCGTGTGGGCTCCGTACACCTTCTATCTGGATGGCTCCGTGAGCCACTGCGGCACCGACTCCTTCCAGCTCCTGCGCGGTCCCGCCGGATGGAAGGTCACCCAGATCTCCGACAGTCGGCGCACCGAGCGCTGTCTCGACCCGAGGGACCAGGCGTCGGCGGAATCGCCCGCGAGGTTGGCCGTCGGACCGCTCGATCCCCCTCCTCGACACGGCCGCTCCCAAATCGGTGGGCCGCGTTGCGGGGCGATTCGCCAGCCCTCTTGATCGCTTCGACTTCGTGGAGGTCGGCGCCCAACCGATAGCATCGCTGGCCGGAAGGGGTGAGCCGTACGATCTTCACGTGCCTGTGGAGCGCGCCATGCTCCAGAGCCGGCGCTCCCGAGCCGGATCGCGGCGACCCGCGACCCGGGGACCTTTTCCGAGAGGATGACCTATGCGCACGATGCGAGGTCTACCCGCGGTCCTGACGATCTTCCTGCTCGGCCTCCTCGCGGAAGCGTTACCCCTCGCTGGCCAGCAGAGCACGATCGAAGGGACGATCACGGATGGCGGCAGCGGCCAACCGCTTCCCGACGTGCAGGTGCAGGTACTGAGCGCGAGTGGTCAGTCCTCGGGGTCGATCACCAACGTCGCGGGCCGGTTCCGCGTGCTCGTGGCGCCGGGTACGTACACGCTCGTGGCCACGATGATCGGGTTCTCCACGCGCACCCTCGAAGGCGTCCAGGTCATGGCGGGCGGCCGGGCCAACGTCGGAATCGCCTTGGCCTCCACTGCTATCGCGCTCGACCCGATCCAGGTGACCGTGGGCAAGAAGGTCGAGAAAGCGACCGAGGCGCCTGCGATGGTCGCCGTAGTCTCGGAGGCCAAGATCGAGGAGAAAGTCGTCGCCACGCCGATGGAGCACATGAAGGACGTGGTCGGCGTCGACATTATCAGCTACGGCGTCTCGGCGGGGAACGTGGTGGTCCGCGGTTTCAACAACATCTTCTCCGGCGCGGTCCACTTCCTCACCGACCACCGGATCGCGAGCATCCCGTCGCTTCAGGTCAACCTCATGCAGTTCGTGCCCTCAACCGACGAGGACGTTGCTCGCATCGAGGTCGTCCTCGGCCCCGGGGCGGCCCTCTACGGACCGAACACCGCGAACGGAGTGGTCCACCTGATCACGCGATCTCCGCTCGAGGGATCGAACACTTCCGTGTCGGTCGCGGGGGGAGAGCGCGACATCTTCAAGGGTGTTTTTCGCACCTCGCATCTCCTGGGCGAGGATTTCGGCATCAAGCTCTCGGGCTCGTTGTTCCGCGGTCGGGAGTGGCCCTACACCGACCCCAACGAGGTGGCGGCGATCGTGGAGGCTGCCGCGAACCCCGAGGCGTTCGCGAAGCTGTACGGCATCACCCTCGCCGAGGTGGATCGGGTCGGCCGGCGCAATTTCGACATCCTCCGCTGGGGCGGGGAGGTACGCGCCGACTGGAGGTTCGCGGAGAACGGTACCGCCATCTTCCAGTTCGGACGCAGCAGCAACGACGGTATCGAGCTGACCGGCCTGGGGGCGGGACAGACGGACGAGTGGGTCTACAATTTCTACCAGGCCCGCTTCAATCTGGGCCGGTTGTTTGCCCAAGCGTACCTGAACACGAGCGACGCGGGGGACACCTTCCTGCTCCGCCGCGGTGCCACGCTCGTGGACAAGTCGAAGATGTGGGTGACGCAGCTCCAGCACGGGCTGGCCATCGCGGACGAGCGGATCGACGTGGTCTACGGCTTGGACTATCGTAGGACCACGCCCGAGAGCGAGGGGACCATCTACGGGCGGTACGAGGACGAGGACGAGATCACTGAGTTCGGCGCCTACGCGCAGGCCGAGGTCGGGATCACCGACACGTGGAGCCTGGTCGGTGCGCTCCGCTTCGACGACACGTCGGTGCTGGAGGATGTCGCGTGGTCTCCCCGCGCGGCGCTCGTGTTCAAGCCCGCGGAACAGCAGAGCGTCCGCCTGACGTACAACCGAGCGTTCAACACGCCGACGACGCTGAACATGTTTCTGGACATCAACGGCGGCCGCGCTCCGTCGACGTTGGGGGAACTGGGCTACCTGGCGCGGGCGACGGGGCCGGGCGAGGACGGGCTCTCGTTCCAGAACACCGACGGCTCTTTCCGCGGTATGCGCTCGCCGTACTCGGGGTCGCCCAACACGATGCAGGACGTGACGGCTCAGAACCTGTGGGTGAACGCGGTCAATTTTCTGCTGGCTCGACGCACCCCGGGCGTGACCCCGCAGTGGCGTAGCTTCAACGCGTCTGCCGTCCCGATTCTCACCTTCAACCCGGTGACGAACGAGGTCATACCCCTCGTGCAGAGCACGGTGAGCGACGTGCCGCGCATGCAGGGCAGCACGGTGACTACGTTCGAGGTCGGCTATCAGGGTGTCCTCGGAAACCGGGTCGCGCTGGCCGCGGACGTGTGGACCTCCAAGAGAGAAAACTTCACGTCGCCCCTCACGCTCTGGACTCCCCTGCTGCTGCTAGAGGGAACGCAGCTCGCGGGCATGCTGATCGCGCACGGAGTGCCCCAGGCCCAGGCTGCGGCGCTCGCCCAGAGCGTCGGCCCCGTGCCGCTCGGGGTCATCACCGATCCAGATGTAGCGACCCTCGGTGCCGATCTGATCACCACGTACGTGAACTACGGGGAGCTCGACCTATGGGGTGCCGACCTGAGCTTGACCGCGTTCCTGAACGATGTGTGGTCGCTGGGGGCGACCGCGTCGCTCGTGAGCGACGACCATTTCGAGCCCGTGCTGAATGGGCAGCCGCAAGTGGTGGCGCTGAACGCGCCGGACAGGAAGGGGACCGTGACGCTCGGCTACCGTGGGCTCCGAAACGGGTTCATGAGTGAGGTCAGAGCCCGCTTCACCTCGGGTTTCCCGGCCAACTCGGCGGACTACGTCGGGACCCGCTGCATCGGAGGCACCGGCGACCTGGTGGAGGACTGCGTCGAGTCTGCGACCCTCGTGGACCTGACGCTCGGGTACCGGATCCCGAACACCGGGGCGACGGCGCAGCTGTACGTCTCCAACCTGCTCGACGCCGACTACCGAAACTTCGTCGGCGTGCCGAACATCGGGCGGCTGGCGCTGCTGCAGCTCAAGTACGACTTCTAGCCCTCGGCGATGCGGTGCGGTCGGGTGCAGCGTGCTCCATTCCGGGAGTCGGCGGCTCGGGCCGCCGACTCCCGGTCGCTTGGGTGAACGTCGTCTCGAGGTTCGGGTACGGTTCTCGCGAGGTTCTCCGGATAAAGCGAATTCGGGTCCTGTGGGGGAGGGAAGACTCGTGGAGACGTCGGAAACGCGGGCGGCCGTGACCGTGCGCTGCCCGTTCTGCACCACAATGAACGAGATCGATCTTGCGCGGGCGGCCGATCGGCCCAAGTGCGGGGCGTGCCAGAAGCCGATGCTGCTCGACCGCCCTGTGAAGGTGGAGGAGGAAGACTTCGGGAAGACGGTTCTCGAGGCGTCCGTTCGGGTGCTGGTCGACTTCTATGCCGACTGGTGCGCGCCGTGCCGGATCGTGGCGCCTCTGGTGGACGAGTTGGCACGCGAGCACGTCGGGCGTCTGTTGGTGGCCAAGGTGGACACGGATCGCGCGCCCGAGGTCTCAGGCAAGTACAAGATCCGAAGCATCCCTACGCTCGTGCTGTTCGAGGATGGGCAGGAGACGGGCCGGAGCGTCGGCTACGAGCCGGAGCGGCTGCGTGCGCTCGCGGCCGGCGCCGCCTGAGCGCTCATGCCGCGCGCAGCTCGGACCACAGAGCCGTCCAAGGACGCTCGCCACGAAGCCATTCTCGAGGCGATCCGCACTCGTAGGGTCACCAGCCAGGGGCAGCTCTGCGAACTGCTCGAGGGAGCCGGGTTCGCGGTCACACAGGCGACCGTTTCGCGCGACATCCGGGAGCTCCGGCTGGCCAAGGTGCCGGGCGCAGAGGGAATCGCCGCCTATACGCTTCCGGAGGAGTGGGAAAGCATTCCCCCGCTCCAGAACCTGCTGCCGACGTTGTACGCCTCGGCCGAGGGCACAGGCAATCTTCTCGTGCTGCGAACCATGACCGGGGGGGCACAGGCGGTCGCGCTCGCGATCGATTGGGAGGAGTGGCCCGAGGTACTCGGCACGATCGCGGGAGACGACACCATTCTGATCATTTGCCGGGAAGCGCAGCAGGTGCCCGAGGTCCAGCAGCGGATCAAAGAGATCGCGGAGGGTTGAGACTCCGATGAACGGAAACGACACCTCCTCGGGGACCCCGAGCAGGGTGCCTGTCGGGGTGGTCGGGGCGAGCGGATACACCGGGCTCGAGGTCCTTCGCGTCCTGAATGACCACGATGGAGTAACGGTTCGCTTCGCGACTTCGGACAGCGAGGCGGGGCGGCGGACACCCGTGCCAGGCCTCGCGTTCGGGCCCGTCGCCGAAGCTGCGCTCGACGAGGTCGAGGTCGTCTTCCTCTGCCTCCCGCACGGCGAGGCCGCCGCCTGGGTGGAGCGGAGCCCGGGCCCGCGAATCGTCGATCTGACGGCGGACCACCGCCCGGGGTCGGGACGAGAAGGGGGGGCCGTGTACGGGCTCCCCGAGATCAACCCGCAGGAGGTGGCCGGAGCCCGGTTGATCGCGAACCCGGGATGCTATCCGACGGGTGTGATCCTCTCGCTCCTTCCGCTCGACCGAGCGGGGATGATCGATCGCACCCGCCCGGTGGGGGTGAGCGCGGCTTCGGGCGTCACGGGTGCGGGGAGGACTCCGAAGCGCGAGCTGCTCTTCAGCGAGGTGTTCGGCGATTTCCGCGCGTACGGCCTCGGCAACGAGCACCGCCACCTGAAGGAGATGCGGAGCGTCCTTCCGGAGCTCCAGCTGCTCTTCGTGCCGCACCTGCTCCCGGTCGCGCGCGGGATTCTGGAGACGATCATGCTCCCAGTGCAGCCTGCCGTGGATGCAAGCCGGATCAAGGCCGCATGGGAGCAGGCGTACCGCGGCTGCGGTGCCGTGCGCGTGACCGACCAGGCACCTGCGCTGTCCCGAGTCGCGCACACCGACGTGCTCGAACTGTCGGCGTTCGACAACGCCGGGCTCGAGGCTCCGACCGTCACCCTCGTGGCCGCTCTCGACAACCTGGGCAAGGGCGCGGCCGGTCAGGCAGTCCAGAACATGAACCTGATGCTGGGCTTCGATCCCGGGCGCGGTATCCGGTGCTGACGGTCGTCAAGGTCGGCGGCGCCGTGGCGGGCGCTCCGGCCGACCTCACTACGCTGTGCGCCGCGATCGCTGCCATGCCTGGTGAGCGCGTGGTCGTGCACGGGGGCGGGAGCGAGATCACCGCCTGGCAGGAGCGGCTCGGCCTCGAAGTGGAATGGCTGGATGGGCTTCGCGTCACCACTCCAGAGGCGATGAAGGTGACCGCGATGGTGCTCTCTGGATGGGTCAACAAACGAGTCGTCGCGGGTCTGATCGATGCCGGCCAGCTCGCCGTGGGACTGTCCGGAGAGGACGGTGGGCTGCTTCGGGCACAGCGTCGCGAGGGAGGAAAGCTCGGTGAGGTGGGTGAGGTCACGGGGGTGGATCCCCGGCCGCTGCGAGCGCTCCTCGGCGGTGGCATGCTGCCGGTCGTCTCGCCCGTGTCGCGCGGCCCAGGGGGTACGCCCCTGAACGTGAATGCGGACGAGGCCGCGATCGCCCTCGCGGTCGGCTTGACCGCGGACCGGCTGCTGCTCGTCTCCGACGTGCCCGGCGTCTTGGTGAATGGGGCGCCCGTGCCACGCATCACCGCGGCGGCGGCTTCCGACCTGCTCGTCCGCGAGGTGGTGAAGGGCGGGATGGCGGTCAAGGTGCGGCAGGCGCTGGCCGCTGCGCACGGGGGGGTCGAGGTGCGGATCGGGGACGGCGGCCTGCTTGCCGACGACGCGGCCGGAACCCGCATCGTGCCCGACGGCGTTGCCGAGGCGGTATCGTGAGCGAGGCGCAGACGGGCACGGCGCTCACGGACGCGCTGCTGGGGGTCTACCGGAAACCCGACATCCTGTTCGTAGCCGGGGAAGGAGCCTGGCTGATCGCCGAAGACGGACGACGCTACCTCGACTTCACGTCCGGGATCGGCGTCAACGCGCTCGGACACGCGGCGCCCGAGGTGGGGGACGCGATCCGTGACGCGCTCGGGAACGGATTGATCCACGTCTCGAACCTGTTCCGCAGCGAAGCCGGGGAGCGGCTGGCCGAGGAGTTGGTGGCCGCGACGTTCCCGTCACGTGTCTTTTTCTGCAACTCGGGCGCGGAGGCGGGGGAGGGCGCGTTCAAGCTGGCGCGGCGCTGGGCACGTGGCATCGGTGGCCCGGAGAAGCACCGGATCGTGGCGTTTCGGGGCTCGTTCCACGGACGCCTGTTCGGTACCCTGGCCGCGACCGACCGCGCCGCGTATCGGGAGCCGTTCGAGCCGCTCATGCCGGGTGTGGATTTCGCCGATGTGGGCGACCCCGACGGGCTCGCCGCGCTGGTGCGCGAGGACGCGACCGCCGCGGTGATCCTGGAGCCGATCCAGGGCGAGGGCGGGATCCGCGTCGTGCCCGCCGAGTTCCTACGCCGTCTGCGCGCCCTCTGCGACGAGCGCCACGTGGCGCTGATCCTGGACGAGATCCAGTGCGGATTCGGCCGCACCGGGCGTCTGTTCGCGCACGAGGCAGCGGGGATCCGGCCGGACGTGCTGATCGTCGCCAAGCCGCTCGCCGGTGGGCTGCCGATGGGGGCGATCCTCGCCGCCCGGCACGTCGCCGAAGCAATCGCTCCCGGCGAGCACGGGACCACCTTCGGCGGCGGGCCTCTGGTCGCGCACGTCGCACGGGCCGTGCTGCGCACCATCACCGCACCGGGATTCCTGGAGGGTGTGCGCGCGCGCGCGGAGCGGCTGGACCAGCGGCTGCGGGACCTGGCCGCGCGAGCGCCCGTGGTCACGGAGCTGCGAGGGCTCGGTCTGATCCGGGGGGTCAGACTGGAAGGAGACGCCGCCGCCGTGGTCGGGCGGGCGCGCGAGCTGGGCGTGCTCCTGGTCACGGCCGGCCCCGGTGTGGTCCGACTGCTCCCGCCCCTGAACACCCCGGAAGAGCTCCTCGACCGCGGCGTCGAGCTGCTCGGTCAGGCGCTCCACTGATCCTGCGCCGAGACCCCGCTCTTGCAGGATATGCATAATTCATGCATAGTTATGCTAATCGTCGGGACTTTCCGAGGCCCCGACCGAGGGGTCGCAAGTCGAGGCGCGGGAGTACAACGACCCCGCCCCCGGGGAACTGGAGGTCCACATGAAGGTCGTGCTTGGATATTCAGGTGGACTGGACACCTCGATCATCGTTCCGTGGCTCAAGGAAGCGTACCAGGCCGAGATCGTGTGCATGGCCGCCGACGTGGGCCAAAACGACGATCTTTCCAAGCTCGAGGAAAAGGCCCGGGCGTCGGGTGCCTCCTCGCTGGTCGTCGAGGATCTGCGGCGCGAGTTCGTGGAGGACTTCGCCTGGCCGACCCTGCGCGCCGGAGCGGTTTACAGCCGGCGCTATCTGCTCGGTACGTCCATGGCGCGACCCCTGATCGCGAAGCGTCAGGTGGAGGTAGCCAGGCAGGTCGGTGCGGACGCCCTGGCGCACGGCTGCACCGGCAAGGGGAACGACCAGGTGCGCTTCGAGCTCACCTTCGTGGCCCTTGCACCGGATCTCAGGGTGATCGCTCCTTGGCGTGAGTGGGACATCCGCTCGCGGGAGGACGCGCTCGCCTATGCCCGTGCCCGCAAGATCCCGCTGAACGTGGACACCACCAGGCTCTACTCGCGCGATGAGAATCTCTGGCACATTTCGTACGAGGGCGGTCCGCTCGAGGACACGGCGAAAGAGCCCGAGGAGTCCATGTTCCAGTGGACGGTCTCTCCCGAGGCCGCCCCCGACACGGCGGAGTACGTGGAGATACGGTTCGAGCGAGGTACCCCGATCGCGCTCGATGGGGAGGCGCTGGACGGTGTCGCGCTGCTGCAGGGACTGAACGCTCTGGGCTCGCGGCACGGGGTCGGTCGCGCCGACGTGATCGAGGATCGCCTCGTGGGGATGAAGTCTCGCGGTGTCTACGAGACGCCTGGTGGAACCATTCTTTATTCGGCTCTTCAAGAGTTGGAGAGCATCACGCTCGACCGGCGCTCGATGGCCCTCAAGGACCAGGTGGCCCCCCGGTACGCCGACCTGGTGTACGAGGGCCGGTGGTGGACACCGGAGCGTCAGGCGTTGGACGCGATGGTGAACGTGCTGCTGCGCGACGTCACCGGGTCGGTGCGGATGAAACTGTACAAGGGCAACGCCTGGGTTGTGTCGCGCACGAGCGAGCGCTCGCTCTACCGGGAAGATCTGGCCACATTCGGTGCGAGCGCGGGCTACGACCACGCGGACGCGGAAGGTTTCATCAAGCTCTTCGGTCTTCCGGTGCGAGCCGCGGCCGCTCGCGACGCCGACGAGAGCAACGACGTCGTGGCGAAGTTGCTGCGCGAGGTGGCCCAGACGGCGACGGGCTGACCCGCGCGGCGGGACCTCGGCTGGAGCGCGGGGCCGTCACGCTGGTGGCGGCCCCGCTTCGCATCCATCTTCCGCGCGCTCCCGAACCCTCTCAGGACCCACCCCAAGAACCCGACCCACGTGAGCAGATCGCCCGATTCAGCGTCCTCGTCGGAGGGTGCGCCGTTGCCCGAATCCGAGATCGAGTCGGCGCCGGAGCCCGCGCACGAGCACGCGCTGTGGGGGGCGCGCTTCGAAGGAGAGATCGCTCCCGAGATGCGCCCGCTCAACCTCAGTCTCGATGTCGACCGGCGGCTCTGGCGGGAGGACGTCAGGGGAAGTCGCGCCTGGGCGCGTGCCCTCGTGGGCGCGGGTGTTCTGAGCGAGGAGGAGGCGCGTTTGCTGAACGAGGGGCTCGTGCGAGTGGCGATGCGGCTCGAAACCGGTGAGGCGTTCACGCACGCCCCGGACGAGGACATCCACTCGCTGGTGGAGCGGCTGCTGTTCGAGGAAGCCGGAGACGTGGCTGGGAAGCTCCACACCGGGCGCTCCCGCAACGATCAGGTGGCGACCGACCTCCGACTCTGGGGGATGGGGGCGGGACGGGACCTCGAGCGCGCGGTCACGGAGCTGTGCCATGCGCTGCTCGGGCTCGCGCGCGACAGTGTGGGGGTGATCCTCCCCGGCTACACGCATCTCCAGCAGGGCCAGCCGATCCGCGGCGCGCAGTGGGCACTGGCGCACCTGTGGGCCTTCGAGCGGGACCGCGAGAAACTGCGCCGCGCCGTTCAAGCGGCGGGCGTGCTTCCGCTGGGCTCAGGCGCGATCGCGGGCTGCCCGTTCCCGGTGGACCGGGAGGCCCTGGCCCGGTCGCTCGGGTTCCGCAGGCCGAGCGAGAACAGTGTGGACGCGGTTGGTGACCGCGACTGGGCGCTGGATCTGGCGTACGCCTGCGCGCTGGTAGGTGTGCACTTGTCCCGGCTCGGCGAAGACCTCGTGCTCTTCGCCTCGCTGGAGTTCGGCTTCTTGAGGCTCGTGGATGGGTACAGTACCGGATCTTCGCTGATGCCTCAGAAGCGCAACCCCGACGTGGCAGAGCTCGCGCGCGGGCAAGCCGGACGGCTGACCGGCAACCTGGTCGCACTGCTCACCCTGCTGAAGGGGCTCCCCACGGGCTATAACCGCGACCTACAGGAGGACAAGCGCTCCCTGTTCGATTCGGCCGATGCGCTGCGCACCGTCCTGCCGGCGGTGACCGGCGCGGTCGCGACGGCGCGCTTCCACCCCGAGCGGATCCGCGCCCTCATGGACACCCAGTTGCTTGCCACGGATCTCGCCGACCATCTGGTGCGCAGAGGGGTCCCATTCCGTCGCAGTCACGATGCCGTAGGACGGCTGGTGCGGAAGTCCGAAGAGACAGGCGTGCCCCTCGCGGAGCTGCCGGTGGCCGCGTTCCTGGACGTGGCGCCCGAGTTCGGTCCCGACGTGCGCGAGGTCTTCGACTGGGAGCGCTCCCTAGAGTCGCGCAGCGCCCAGGGTGGCACGTCCCGGGCGGCCGTCGAGGCCCAGCTCGCCGAGGCCCAGCGGCGGCTGAGCGCCAGGTCGGGAGGCTAGGCGCGTTCCGTCGCGCTCGACGCCGTGGTGCTCAAATCGCTGCCGCCACTGGGAGAGCGAGGATTCGCCCGACCGCCTGCGCCACCGGCCGCACCGCAGCCATCATCTCCGCGAACTCGGTCAGATCGAGCGACTGCTCCCCGTCCGAGGTCGCGCGCTCGGGTTCCGGATGCACCTCCACGATCAGGCCGTCGGCACCGGCGGCGATCCCGGCGAGCGCGAGCGGTGTGACGAGGTGACGGTAGCCCCCGGCGTGACTGGGGTCGGCCACCACGGGCAGGTGCGTCTCGCGCTTGAGGACAGGGATGGCAGCCACGTCGAAGGTGTTCCGCGTTGCGGTCTCGTACGTGCGGATGCCACGCTCGCACAGGATCACCTGCATGTTGCCCTGGCTCATGATGTACTCGGCGGCCAGCAGCAGGTCCTTGATGGTGGCGCTCATGCCGCGCTTGAGGAGCACCGGCCGGTGCAGGCGGCCCACTTCGGTGAGTAGGTTGTAGTTCTGCATGTTACGGGCACCGATCTGGAGGACGTCGGCGTACCCAGCCACGAGCTCGACCTGCCGCGTGTCCATCACTTCGGTCACGACCGGGAGTCCGGTGCTCGTGCGTACGTCCGATAGGATCTGCAGCCCCTCCTCCCCTTTCCCCTGGAACGAGTAGGGGGAGGTGCGCGGCTTGAACGCGCCTCCGCGCAGGGCACGCGCGCCTGCATCCCGGACTGCGGTCGCGGTACGCCGCATCATCTCGGGCCCTTCCACCGAGCAGGGCCCGGCGATCACCATCAACTCCTCGCCTCCGATCTCGGCAGCACCGATCGGAATCCGTGTGGGCGAGGCCGAGAACTCACGGGCCGCGAGCTTGTACGGCTTCATCACCGCGTGCACGGCCTCCACGCCGGGGATGGACAGAAGGGGGAGCCCCTGGAGCGCCTCCTCGTCGCCGATGCACCCGATCACGGTCCGGCTTTCGCCGCTCGAGATGTGAGTGCGGAGTCCCGCCGCTTCGACTCGCTCGCGGATGTGATCCAACTCTTCGGCGGTTACCCCCGCCCGTGTCACGATGATCATGCGTTCCTCCCTGGTGATGCCTGGGCCCGCCGAGACTCACGGGTCCTCAAACGAAAGGCCCCCGGGGATCTCCCCGGAGGCCTCGCGGCGGCGTTCCGTGCGGCTCGACCTAGCGCACGTGCCCCCGGCCCCCGGAGTGGGTGCCGTAGTAGAAAAACCACCGGAAGGCCCGCAGGGCCGGAAGGTGGACGGGGGTCACGTGGGTGTACATGGTCCGAAAAGCTGAAGCTGCTCGGCAAGGGCTGTCAAGGGGCGGGTCGAACCGGCACCGTTGACGTACTCGCGCGGAATGCGCTGGCTCGACCTCGGAGCCGCAACTAGGGCCTGTTAACACTAAAGGCCCATTTGTATTATATTGGGGCTATGAAAATCACAGAGTCCCAATATCGTCGGATAGAGGCTTGCTTTCCACGTCAGCGCGGCAATGTGAGCTTCTCCAATCTCGAAGTGCTTAACGCGATCCTGTATGTGGCCGAGCACGGCTGCAAGTGGCGCGGGTTGCCTGCGCGCTTCGGTAACTGGCATACGATCTACACCCGAATGAATCGCTGGGCCAGGGCAGGTGTGCTGGATCGTGTCTTTGCGGCCCTGCAGGACGAGCAGATCATCCGGATCAAGATCGAAGCGCTGTCGCTCGACAGTACGATCGTCAAAGTGCACCCTGATGGCACCGGCGCGCTAAAAAAAACGGCCCGCAGGCCATCGGGAAGTCGCGTGGAGGCTGGACCACCAAGATTCATATGGTTGCCGCAGATGCTCGAACCGCGATAACCTTCTCGCTATCGCCAGGCCACAACCACGACGCACCCGAAGGACGCGAACTGCTACGCATGTTGAAGCCGGTACACTCCACTGTGTCGATGATCATGGACCGGGCCTACGAGGGGGCCGAAACACGGCAATTGGTGTTGGAGCTGGGGTTTACGCCGGTCGTGCCACCCAAACAGGGCCGTGTTAGCCCGTGGCAGTACGATCGAATCATGTATCGCCGTCGCAACGAAATAGAGCGGTTATTTCGGCGACTCAAAGGCTTCAGAAGAATCTTCTCCCGCTTTGACAAGCTCGACGTGATGTTCACGGCCTTCATCCACTTTGCGCTCATCGTCGAGGCTCTCAGATAGTGTTAACAGGCCCTAGCTTTTACTGCCACCCCGCGCTCACGTCTGATCCGCCCGGAGAAACGATCACGATGGAACCGACCACCGCGGCCCTGCCCATGAAGGCGAAGGTCAGCCGACCCACACTCGACGACATGGCGCTCCCCCTGGGCAAGCGGGTGCGGCTGCACCACCTCTTCTACGGTTCGGGCCTGCGCAACGGCACGCTGATCATCCTGCCGATCGATCAGGGTCTCGAGCACGGGCCGATCGACTTCTTTCCCAACCCGGGTTCGGCCGATCCAGACTTCCAATGGCGGCTCGCCGCGGACGGGGGGTACAACGGCGTGGCGTGCCACTACGGGCTCGCACGCAAGTACATGGAACGTTACGCGGGGCGGGTGCCGCTCATCCTGAAGATCAACGGAAAGTCGAACGTCCCCTCTGACGACGACGCCCTCTCCACGTTGACGGGTAGTGTCGAGGACGCGGTCGCGCTGGGCGCCGACGCGGTTGGATACACGCTCTATGTCGGCTCGCCCCGCCAGGACGAGGACATCTTCCAGATGCACATGGTCCGGGAGGACTGCGACAAGTACAACATGCCTCTGATCGTGTGGGGCTACCCACGGGGCGCGGCGATCGAGGAGAAAGGTGGGCGCGATTCGCTCTACGCGGTCGATTACGCAGCTCGCATGGCGCTCGAGCTCGGGGCCGACATCGTCAAGCTCAACATCCCGAAGCACGGCCCCAAGGACGCCAGTCAGCCGAAGGGCTACGCCAACCTGGAGTGGACACACGAGCAGGGAGCCGAACGGATCGTGCGTTCGGCCGGCCGGGTGCCCGTACTCGTGAGCGGCGGGAGCAAGCTCGGTGACGATGACCTGATCGCGAAGGCGCGCGTGTCGATGGAAGCCGGCGCGTGCGGGCTGATCTTCGGTCGTAACATGTGGCAGCGTCCGTTCGATCAGGCACTGGCGATGAGTGAGCGGGTCAAGAAGGAGGTTTTGGCACACTTTCCAGCCTAGTGGACTCGCCAACACATCCAGTGCCCACGGCAGATCGGCTCAAGCTCGCGGCTGCGCAACGGGCCGTCGGTCGGGTCACCGACGGCATGCGCGTCGGTCTGGGTACCGGCAGCACCGTCGCGTACTTCCTGGAGTTGATCGGTGAGCGGATCGGGAGGGGTGAGCTGACGGGGGTGCTGGGCGTGCCGACCTCGGTCGGGACCGCCGAGCGCGCGAGGGCGCTCGGGATCGGCCTCGCCGAGCTCCACGAGGTGCAGCCGCTCGATCTTACCGTGGACGGAGCGGACGAGGTGGATTCGGGACTCGACCTGGTGAAGGGCCTCGGGGGCGCCCTGCTACGAGAGAAGATGGTTGCGGAGGCCTCGCGTCGACTGCTCATCATGGTGGACGAGTCCAAGCACGTGCAGCGGCTCGGTACGCGCGCGTCGCTTCCCGTGGAGGTCATCCAGTTCGGATGGCGCGCACACGTTCCCTTCTTGCGGGATCTGGGCTGCGAGCCTGAGCTGAGGGTGGAGAGCGACGGCTCTCCCTATCTCACCGACAACGGCAACTACATTGTGGACTGTCGGTTCCCCGGCGGGATGGAAAGTCCCGGTACGGTGGAAGAGGCCCTCCGGCGGCGCGCAGGTGTCGTGGAGAGCGGGCTGTTCCTGGGTATGGCGACGACCGTGATCGTCGCCGGGACGGGCGGGGTCCACGTCCTCGAGCGGGAAGGAGCGTAAGCGAAATGCACCCGGTCAAGCTGGCTCCCTCGATCCTGTCGGCCGACTTCGGGCGCCTCGCCGAGCAGGTGGCAGAGGCCGAACGGGGGGGCGCGGACTGGATCCACGTCGATGTGATGGACGGGCACTTCGTACCGTCGATCACGGTGGGTCCGCTCGTGACCGAAGCTGTTCGCCGTGCCACCTCGCTGTTCGTGGACGTCCACCTCATGATCGAGCAGCCCGACCGCCACCTCGAGGCGTTCGCCGATGCCGGAGCGGATGCGCTCACCGTGCACCAGGAAGCCTGCCCTCACTTGCACCGTACCATCGACCGCATCCGCGAGCTGGGGGTGAAGCCGGGCGTCTCGGTCAACCCCGCAACATCGGTGGACGGGCTGTGTGAGATCCTGCCGGTCGTGGACCTTGTGCTGGTGATGTCGGTCAACCCGGGCTTCGGGGGGCAGCGCTACATCCCGTCCAGCACCGAGAAGCTGCGTCGGTCGCGCGATCTGATCGACCGCCACGGCCGCGCGGGCACGGAGCTCCAGGTGGACGGCGGGATCGACGCCAGCACTGCCGGGGAGGCCGCCCGGGCGGGGGCGAGCTGTCTCGTGGCGGGCTCCGCGGTATTCCGCCACCCGGAGGGCGTGGCCGGCGGCCTTCGCGCGCTGCGGGCGGCGGTGGTCGGGCCCCCGGCTGCCGCGGCCAGCCGGCCCTGAGCTTCTGGGCCTCGGCTCCCGCAACGATCTGATTGCCATCCACACCGGCGTTCGGCTACTCTACTCGTTGGTCTCATCCCTCCACAAACTTTCCCTGACATGACCGATCCTCACGCCGATGTCATCGACCCGCAGGCACAGGCACGTCTCCGCGAGTGGGGGGGGGCGGAACTTCTCACGCAGATGATCCGGCTCTTTCTGGAGAACGCCCCGACTCGCATGGAGCAGGTCCGAGTGGGGCTGGACGGGGGTGCGCTGGCGGATGCGGAGCGGGGCGTCCACTCACTGAAATCGAGCGCGGCCAACGTGGGTGCGGTCCAGGTGAGCCGGCTCGCGGCCCAGATGGAGGGCCTGGCGGCAGGCGGCGACCACGCTGCCGTGGCCGCGCTTCTGCCGAGCCTGGAAGTGGCGTTTGCGGCCGCCGAACAGCAGCTTTCCGCCACGGTGGCAGAGGCCGCGGAGGAGACAGAGTGAAGAAGATCGCGGTGGTGGAGGACAATCCCGACAACCGCCTGCTTGTGCAGGCGATCCTCGAGGACAGCTACGAGATCTCGGAGTACGAGACCGGGGCAGAGGCGGTGGCGGGACTCGGGGCAGACCAACCCGACCTGATCCTGTTGGATATCTCCCTTCCGGGGATGGACGGCACCGAAGTGCTCGTTTGGATCCGTGACCATGCGGACCTGAAGGATACGCCGGTGATCGCCCTCACAGCGCACGCGATGGCCGGGGATCGGGAGAAATACTTGCGTGCCGGCTTCAACGACTACGTGACCAAGCCGATCGTCGACGAAGCCGTACTTCACGAGGCCATCGAGCGGTGGCTGACCCCAGGGGAGTAATCGAGGCCCCACCGCCTCCCCCTGGGAGGGTTCCCCCCACGGTGGAGCCTGCCGTGCCGGATAAGCGGCTCCTTCCCGGCGACCGAGCGCAGGAGCGCGCAACGGTCTACTGGGTCCTTGCGTTGGTCTTGCTGGGTGGCGCCGTTCTCGTGCGCCGTTCGCCATGGAGTACCGGGCCTACCCTCCACACCCTCACGGAGGCCATAGGCACCGCACTGGCGTTCATCGTGGGCGTCCTTGCGCTCGTGCGGTACTACAGCCGCAAGCATGGCACCTTCCTGTTCATCGGCGCTGGGTTCATCGGCACCGCGCTGCTCGACCTGAACCATGCGATCCGCACCTCTCCGTTCTACATACCCGATCCGGGTGTGTTGCCTGCCGACCTCTCGGCCTGGACCTGGACCGCGAGCCGGCTCTATCTGTCCCTCTACCTGTTCGTCACCCTGCTCGCATGGTGGAGGGAGACTCGCGAGGAGGGCACCGGGTCCATAAACGAACGCTCGGTTTATGCCATCGCCGCAGTGCTCGCGATGGTGATCTACGCCTTCTTCGGGGGAATCCCGCTATCGACAGCGTACCGGACCGGCGCGCTGTTCAGCCGGCCGGGCGAGTTCATTCCCGCCCTCTTATTCGCAGCGGCCTTCACCGGGTACCTACGGAAGGGCAACTGGCGCACGCTCGCTTTCGAACACTGGTTGCTGATCTCGCTCCTGATCGCGACGGTGTCACACGCCGCGTACATGTCGCGGGTCGTAAGTCGTTACGATGCGGCGTACGACGCCGGACACCTGCTCAAGATCGCCTCGTATCTGTCGGTGCTGATCGGCCTGATGATCAGCGTATACAACACCTTCAGGCGCGAGACCGAAGCACTCGACGCGGGGCGTGATGTCAACGCACAGCTCGCGCGGGAAATCACCACTCGGCGCGACACAGAAGGGCGGCTCCAGCATTTCCTCGACACGGCCAACGACCTGATCCAGAGCGTGGCCCCGGATGGGCGCTTTATCTACGTGAACCGTGCGTGGGAGGAGACGCTCGGCTATACCGAGGACGATCTGGAGCGGCGTACGCTGTTCGACCTGATCGACCCGAGCAGCCGGGAGCGTGTGATCGGCGATTTCGAGCGCGTCATGTCCGGAGAGCGCGTCGACCGCATGGTGGTCAAGTTCAAGGCGAAGGATGGCCGTCCCGTGATCTGCTCCGGCAGCGCCAACGTGCTCATGCGGGACGGCACACCGGTTGCGACCCAGGCCATCTTCCGCGACGTGACCGAACAGCGCCGCGCCCAGAGGGAGCTGGCGGCCTCCCGAGCGAACCTGGCAGCCCTAGTGGAGAACACCGGCGACACGATCTGGTCGGTGGATCGCGACGAGCGGTTGATCACGTTCAATTCCGCATTTGCGCTCGCTGTCGAGGCACGCACGGGTCGCGAGCCGAAAATGGGCGACGACCCGCGCAGCGTGTTCCTGTCCGAGGACGTCCCGTACTACGATGAAATGTATCGGCGTACGCTGTCGGGCGAGCGGTTGGCCGAACTGCGCAACGAGACCGTGCAGGGTCAGGAAATCTGGTTCGAGATCTACTGCCATCCCATCACCGACGAGGCGGGCGTGACCGGCGCGGTGATGTTCGG
Source organism: Longimicrobiales bacterium (assembly GCA_965237965.1). Taxonomy (GTDB): domain Bacteria; phylum Gemmatimonadota; class Gemmatimonadetes; order Longimicrobiales; family Gaopeijiaceae; genus UBA2988. The sequence goes on along the minus strand of CBDEGT010000003.1, from coordinate 259,033 downwards.
CAAGGACGTGACCCGCAGGATTCGGGCCGAGGAGGGCCTCCGCCTGGCCAAAGAGGACGCCGAGACGGCGAACCAGGCGAAGAGTCAGTTTCTCGCCAATATGAGCCACGAGTTGCGTACCCCACTCAATTCGATCATCGGCTTCGCCAACATCGTCCTCAAGAACAAGAAGGAGCACCTCGATCAACAGGAGACGGGGTTTCTGAACCGGATCGTGGTGAACGGGCGGCACCTGCTCGCGCTGATCAACGAGATCCTCGACCTGGCGAAGATCGAGGCGGGGCGGGTGGAGCTCGAGATCCTGGAAGTCGACGTGGGAGCGCTGGTGAAAGAGACAATCCAGTCGCTCGAGGGTCAGGTGCGCGACAAAGATGTGAAACTGATCGCGGACGTCCCGGAATCGACCGTTCTCGTCGAAAGCGACCCACACAAACTGAAGCAGGTGATCATAAACCTGGTCGGCAACGCGCTGAAGTTTACGGAACACGGATCGGTCACTGCCCGGGTGGACGCGGAACCGGACGGCACCCCGTTCGCGATTCGTGTGATCGACACCGGGATCGGGATCCCCAAGGAGCGCCTGGATGCGATCTTTGAGGCCTTCCAACAGGCGGACGGCAGCACGACCCGCCGTTTCGGCGGAACCGGGCTCGGGCTCACGATCTCGCGCTCCATGTGTCAGTTGATGGGCTACGATCTGACGGTGGACTCGGAGGCGGGCGGGGGCTCGGTGTTCACCATCGTGATGGCGCCGCAGCGGGACGAGGAGAAGAGCGAGCAAGCCGCGGAAGTGCATGAGGAAGCTCTGCCTGCCGTCTCGGCGGCAGCTGCGTCCGGTGCGTTGCGTGACTTCAAGGTTCTGGTGGTGGACGACGAGGCCGACTCGCGGCTGCTCATGTCGCACTATCTGGAGGAGTTCGGCTGTTCGATCCTTACTGCGCCCGACGCTTTGGAGGGAATCGAAACGGCGCGCCGGGAGCGGCCCGATCTGCTCACGCTCGACCTGATGATGCCCGGGATGAACGGGTGGGACGCGCTCAAGGCCCTCAAGAAGGATCCCGAGCTACGCGACATCCCGGTCGTGGTGGTGAGTATTCTCGCCGGTGAGGGGCGCAGCCGCCTCCTGGGCGCGGTCGATCTGGTGACCAAGCCGGTGGAGCGCGAGGATCTGCTGCGCGTGCTCTGGCGCAACCTCGTGCGTCGGCAAGGCGCTCGGGTCCTCGTGGTCGATGACTCCGCCTCTGTGCGCGAGATGCTGGTCGCGCATTTCGAGGAGGTCGGGCTCGAGGCGCAGGGGGCCGAGAACGGCCAGGAGGCGCTCGACGCGGTCCACCGCGATGCTCCGGACGCGGTCATCCTCGACCTCGCCATGCCGGTGATGGACGGGATGACGTTTCTCGGTCATCTCCGGTCCAACCCCTACCACTCGGGGCTACCGGTGATCGTCATAACGCCCAAGGAGCTGAGCCTCGGCGAGCGCCGGGAGCTGGCCGACCAGGCCTCGGGGGTGGTCGTCAAAGGGGAGGGTCTCGAGGGACGGCTCACGGAGCTGCTCAGCACGTTATTCCCGATCGGTCGAGAGGAGTCCTGAACGGCCCGCACCCGCCGGTCGTCGGCGCCCTTCACCGGGTGGCAGTGTTCCCCGCGGGCGTTCCCGGGCGGCGCGTGAAGCCCCCTGGCGCATCTAGAGGTGACGCGCCCCATGCCGCAGTTCCGCTACGAGACGATCCTGCCCGGTCCGCCCGCAGAGGCGTTCGCCTGGCACGAGCGCCCGGGCGCCTTCGAGCGACTGGCGCCTCCCTGGGCCACGGTGCGTGTACGGGAGCGCCGCGGGACGATCCGTGACGGTGGCGAGCTGGAGCTGGAACTCGAGAAGGGCCCGCTCCGCTTCCGCTGGCACCTGCGCCACCGCGACTACCGGGAAGGCCTGAGCTTCACCGACGAGCAGGTCCGGGGCCCCTTCCAGCGTTGGTCGCACGTCCGCCGCTTCGAGGGCGACGGGTCCGGAGGCACCCGCCTCGAGGACGAGATCGCCTGGGAGCCCCCGGCCGCCGGCGGCGTGGAGGGGTTCGCCACCCCGGTCGTCGAAAGCGAGCTCGCGCGCGTCTTCGCGTTTCGGAAGCGCCGGCTCCTGAACGATCTCGTGCTCCACGCCGGTTGGCGCGAGCGCCCCCGGCTCACCGTGGCGATCACGGGTGCCAGCGGTCTGATCGGCTCGGCCCTGGCTCACTTCCTCACCACCGGAGGGCACCGGGTCCAGCGGCTCGTGCGAAGCCGCGACGCGGCTCGCGTGGAGGGAGCGATCTACTGGAGTCCCGAGCGGGACGAGATCGACTCTGAACGGCTGCGCGGGGTGGACGCCGTCGTCCACCTGGCCGGTGAGCCGCTCGTGCAGCTCCCGCGCTGGACGCCAGAGAAGAAGCGGCGGATCATGGAGAGCCGCGTGCGCGGCACCGAGCTGATCGCGCGCGCGATCGCCGCCACGCACGAGGGAGGGCCGCCCACGCTGGTGTCGACCTCGGGGGTCGGCTTCTACGGGGACCGAGGAGACGAGGTGCTGGCCGAGGACGCTGGGCAGGGCAGGGGATTCCTGGCCGACGTCACGCGAGCCTGGGAGGAGGCGACGCGCCGGGCGCAGGGAGCCGGAGTACGCGTCGTGCTGCTCCGGACGGGGCCGGTGTTGAGCCCCAAGGGGGGCATGCTCGAGAAGGTGCTGATTCCGTTTCGCATGGGGATCGGGGGGAGGGTCGGCGACGGTAGACAGTACATCTCGTGGATCGACCTGGACGATGCGGTGGGCGTGATCCTGCATGCTCTGATGGACGAGCGCCTGAACGGCCCGGTCAACGTCTGCGCGCCCGACCCCGTCACCAACGCGACTTTCGCGGACGTGCTGGGACGGGTGCTCGGCCGTCCCTCGCTGGTTCCGGCCCCGGCTCTGATGGTGAAGGCGGGCTTGGGAGAGATGGGGAAAGAGGCGCTGCTCTTCAGCCAGCGGGCACGACCGGCGCGATTGATCGCCGCGGGGTACCGGTTCAGGTTCGAGGCGTTGGAGGCGTCGCTCCGGTACCAGCTGGGCAGAACCATTGGAGGGAAACCATGACGGCTCCGGAGGGCATTGCTCCGCTCACGCGGGAGGGGTTGGCCGCCGACCCGCTCGAGCAGTTCGACCGCTGGTTCGAGGTCGCCCGCGCGCGGAGCGGCTGCGCCATGCCGGAGGCGGCGTGTCTCTCGACCGTGGACGACGAGGGCTATCCGGATGCCAGGATCATCCTCCTCAAGGCGCGCGAGCCCGAGGGCTTCGTCTTCTACACGAACCTGCGCTCGGCCAAGGGGCGTGCGCTCGCCGAGCGGCCGCGGGCAGCGCTCACGTTCTACTGGGAGTCGCTCGCCCGACAGGTTCGCGTGCAGGGGGATGTGGAGCGCGTGAGTGACGCGGAGAGCGACGCCTACTTCGCCACGCGCGAGCGCGGGAGCCAGATCGGCGCCTGGGCGTCGGAGCAGAGCAGCACGCTGGTAAGCCGCGAGGCGCTGCTCGCGCGCGCGGCGGAGCTGATCGCGCTGCACGAGGGTGCTGATGTGCCGAGGCCGCTTCACTGGGGCGGTCTCCGGATCGTGCCGTGTCGGGTCGAGTTCTGGCAGGGCATGCCCGGCCGGCTCCACGACCGGTTCGTATACCGACGCAGCGGTCCGGAGGCTGGGTGGCGGATCGAGCGGCTGGCGCCCTGAAGCGGTCGCTTCCTCAGCGTGGCAGGAGCGCGGGATCGACCGAGCCGTCCTCGCGCACGGGGGGATAGGGTCGGCCCTCCTCTCTGAGGCGCCGCGCGAGGCGCGGGTAGCCCCATTCGAACAGCAGCCGCCGGTACCGTCCAGGCTCGATGCGGCACCGTTCGTACAGACCCGCCGCCTGCCTCTGGCGCTGCGCCTCGAACAGGAGGAGCGCAGTCGCGACCGACACGTTCAGGGAGCGCACCATGCCGACCATCGTGATCGTCACGAGCTCGTCGGCCAGCCGGAGGCCCTGGTCCGAGAGCCCGTGCAGCTCGGCGCCGACCAGGAACGCGGTCGGCCGCGTGTAGTCCACCTCCCGGTAGTCGCGCGCGCCGCCGCTTGGGTGCGCCGCGATCACGCGGAAGCCGTCTGCCCGGAGCGACGCCACCGCGGCAGCCGCGTCCGGGTGTCGCCGAACCGCCATCCACCGGGCCGACCCCGCCGCGCTGGCCGCTGGAACCTCGAACCCGCCCTCGGCTGGGACCGCATGCGCCTCGAGCACACCGACGGCGTCGCAGCTCCTCAGGATGGCGGCCAGGTTGTGCGGCTTGTGGACGCGGTCCATCAACACCGTGAGGTCGGGCTGGCGGTGATCCAGCACCGCGCGGATCCTGCGGTATCGCTCGGGCGTCAGGGAATTCCCCCGGAGAGTATCATGTTTTCCTGAAGATCGACTCTCCCGCGCCGCGATGGAAATCCCCGATGCGCCTGCCTCACTTTCTGCGCTTCGCTTGCGCCACCACGCTGGCATGCTCGAGCCTGGCCGCCTGCGACTTCAGGGGCGATTTGGTGGTCGTGCCCGAGTTCGAGGACGTGTTCTCCTTCGAGATCGATATGGAGGAGTGGTACGCGCGTGGCATCGATTTCTTGGATCCGCCGGTCACGTGGGAGGTCGCACGCACGATCGAGCGCGCGAGCGACGGAATGCACTCGGTGCGGCTGCGGCTCGACAACCTGAACGCCCAGGGGAAGATCTGGATCGAGCGCAGCTATGACGTGGCGCCCGACCAGGAGTACGAGGTCGAGATCGGGAGGTTGGGTCAATAGGTGTGTAAACGTATCAGGCGGCATTCTTCCGCTGTTGGGTTGAGACGGGCTTTCCGTCTTCGAACTTCCTTCCTTCAAACACGTCCTTGAGGAGGTGAGGAGCGTCGAGCCTTCGGAAGCGCTTCTCGGCCACCAAGAGCGACTTCCAGATCAGCGCCGTAGCGCTCTCGACCCGCTTGAATCGCTTCGCCGCCGTCGTCCTGAGCCGTACCGCAGCGAACGGGCTCTCGACCACGTTCGTCGTGCGTAGATGCTTCCAGTGATCCTCGGGGAAGTCGTGGAACGCCACCATCCGCTCCCAGTCGTCCTCGAGTACGTCCACCGCCTTCGGATACCACGGCCTGTAGCGCCTGGCGAACACTTCGCGGGCCTTCACAGCCTCGGACCGGCTCGGTGCGTAGACCACGGCCCTGAGAAGATCCTTCGCCTCGCTCTGCTCCCGCTGCGGCAGCCGGTCCAGCACGTTCCTCATCTTGTGGTTCCAGCACCGTTGCTCGCCCGCCTCAGGCCATACCTGCCGTACTGCGCCCCAGATCGCCGCGTTACCGTCCGCCATCAGAAGCCGGGGCGCCTCGATGCCGCGTGCCTTCAGATCCCGCAACACCTCCGACCAGGACTCGACCGACTCTCGGTAGCCCGATCTCAGGGCCAACACTTCCTTCGTCCCGTCTCGCATCGCGCCCAGAACCACCAGCAGTGCTGCCTTGTCCCGCTCGAGCCCCGCCTTCACGTAGATCCCGTCCGCCCAGACGTAGACGACCTCACGGTCGGCCAGCGAGCGCTTCGACCATTCCTCGAATTCCGCCGTCCATCCCGCCCGCAGCCGCCGAATCGAAGACTTCGACAACGGGGCCCCCTCGCCCAGCAGGCCCCGCATCGCCAGCTCGAAGTCTCCCTCCGCCAGCCCGTGCAGATACAGCTCCGGAAGCAGAGCACCCAGCTCCTTCGTCCGTCGTGCGAACAACGGCAACACCCGACTCTCGAACCGCTCCTCGACGCCCCGAACCCGAGGGCGTCGGAGCATGATCGTGCCCGAGCTCATCGCCAACCGCCTCGGCTTGCCATATCCGTTGCGGTAGCCCTCGGCCGAGTCCACCGTACTCCTGCGCTCTGACTTCTCCCGGCCTAACAACTCCGTGACTTCCTCCTCCATGATCTGTTGGATGAACTCCTGCGCCTCCCAGGTTCAAGGGGTCGTCGCAACAGCACCGTGTTGAAGGGGGTTTTTGCGCCCCCGATTCCACTGGACAATAGATTGGCGAGGGCGACGGGGTCCAGACAGAGGGGGTTCTTGATCTCTCCAATTCCGAGGGAGTCAGAAGCGACCGAAGGTCGTGGAAGGCAGGAGATACCGGAGCTGTTGAGAACTCAGCGCAAGGTGGAGGTCCGGTTCAGCGATGTAAGAGATCTTCCAGGGTTTCCGCCGGGGTTTTCCAACCGAGGGTCTTGCGGGGGCGGCTGTTAAGAGCGGCCGCGACGGCGGCGAGATCGTCAGCGGTATGTTTGCTGAGGTCAGTGCCTTTGGGGAAGTACTGTCTCAACAAGCCGTTGGTGTTTTCGTTCGTGCCGCGCTGCCACGGGCTCTGTGGGTCGCAGAAGTAGACGGCCAGCCCAGTGTCGATGCGAAGCTGTGCGTGCTGAGCCATCTCTGCTCCCTGGTCCCACGTCAGAGACCGGCGGAGTTGCTCGGGCAGGGTCGTGATCGACGAAGCGATCGCGTCCCGGACGGCTTCGGCGCCGTGCCCAGCCAACGCTGGCCCGTTCTTGGTCCTGGGCTCGTCGTGTCTGTGGAGGCGAGGGAGGTGGAGGAGCATGGTGAACCGGGAGGTTCGCTCGACCAGCGTTCCGATCGCCGAGCTGCTTAACCCCAGGATTAGGTCGCCTTCCCAGTGCCCAGGAACGGCGCGGTCGTCCGCCTCGGCCGGTCGCTCGCTGATCATGATCTCGGGGCGAACGAACGTCTTACCCCGTCTGCGGGCGCGAGCTCGAGGCACCCGTAGCGCGCGTCCCGTCCGAAGGCACGCCGTCAGCTCCCGACGCAGCGCACCGCGTCCCCGAACGTAGAGCGCCTGGTAAATGGCTTCGTGCGATATCCGCATGGACTCATCATCGGGGAAGTCGACCCGTAGCCTGTTGGCGATCTGCTCAGGACTCCACGAGGCCGCCCACCGCCGGTCTTGTCGGCGACCACGGCGACGCCCGACCCAGCGTACATTTGGGCCCGGCACGGCCGCCCCGTCTGGAGCCGCGATCAGGCCTCCGAGGCGATCCTGCACATACTGCCTCAGTTCGCCGTTCGCAGCGAGTTTGGCAACTTTCGGACGCTTCGCTCGCCGATCGGCATGCCATTGGGCGGTCGTGGCTCGATACTCGAGGTTTCCACTTCGCGTTGCTGCGTTCCGCCGCAGTTCTCGCGAGATCGTCGACGATGAGCGGCGCAACTGCCGGGCGATCTCACGTACGCCACAACCGCGGGCTTGAAGAACCGCAATCTCTTCTCGCTCGACGAACGATAGGTAGCGCCCCGACAGAGGACGAAGACTGAAAGGTGGCATGCCACCACATTGGCGAAACCAGCGCGCCCCAACAGCGGGAGACACGCCGGCTGCCACCGCCGACTCCTCGCTCGACAGCCCTCGAGCAACTTCTTCCCAAAACCTCTGCCGATGCTCCCGGCGCCCCAACGGGGGACGACCGGGTGAACCCATCGGCGGACGCAAAGCTCGATCCGACCGTCGGCGCTTGCTTGCCCCCATCGCAACTCCTCCTCTTTCCTGAGGTGTTGCGACGACCTCTTGAATTCACCTACGGAGCGGCTGGCTGACGCGGGCATCGAGCCGTCCGTGGGAAGCAAAGGAGATTCCTACGACAACGCGTTGGCCGAATCGATCATCGGCCTGTTCAAGACGGAGATGATCCGACGGAACGGGCCCTGGCGTAACCTGGAAGACGTCGAGTTCGCCACGCTCGAGTGGGTCTGGTGGTTCAATCACCACCGTCTGCTCGAACCCATTGGGTACGTTCCCCCAGTGGAGAGGGAGCAGGAGTATTACCGGAACCTGAGCGCCCCGGCCAGGCTGGTGGCACTCAACTAAACAAGTCTCCGGAGAAGCCGGGGTGATTCAGGAGTGCCAGATCGTTGGATTCCGGTCCGTAAACCTTGTGCGGGCTCGCGATCACGACGTTGTCTCTCTCGATAGATCCTTAAGCGGCTCGTGCCAGTCGGCTCCCGACCCGTCGAAACCCTCGGTCGTGAGGTTTCCCTTACGATCGAACATTCCGACTGCGTGCATCATCTTCTCCAGCGCCCCACCGAAGTCCCAGGAATGGTCATGCGGATAGTAGTAGTGGGGTGAGATGAAGATAGGGATTCCCGCACCGTGAGCTGCGCTCATGAGCTGTCGCAGGTGCTCCACTGTGTTGTTCTTCTTTACGCTGCTCCCCACCACTCCCCAGACCACTCCGTCCTCTGAAAGGAAATCCTTCTGCGGATCGGTAATGACCACTGCGGTCTTCCCCTTTTCGACGCTCATCCCCGGGTTGGGTAGGATGTCGTCATAGGTCTGGTCAGCCATTCTTCGGCACTCCTACGGATGGTGGTGGCTTATCGCCGGGTGTCTCCTTGCCTCTTATAACAGAGTCACTTCGAGCGGGTCAAGTGAACGAACCTGAAACTGCTCCAAAGTTTCGCAAAAAAGAGGGATGGTTCTATTTGCATAATTCTACGAATCTACGATGTAGCCCGGCGACCGCGCGGTCAATCCGGCACCCGAGCCTTCAGCTCCTCGAAGCCATGTAGGACCAAAGAGAATCGCCCTCGACTTCACCATAGTCGTCCACTTCTTCGGGCTACTGCTGGTGAGCCGATCAGGCTGTCGAGAACCTGCTGGAGTCTCCTCGTCCTTAGGGTTCACGGTGTGTGGTTAGAGTCGTGTCCGTGACGACAACGTCTGCTTTGCCTCGGGGGCTTCAAGTCTGGTATGGGCTGCCGTGAGCTTGGCTGGTGTAGCCCTTTGACTGGAGGAAGCTGCTCTCCGCGGCTTCAGTCACTGCATCGAGTCCGAATCTGATTACATGCTCAGCAAGAATCCTGAGGCGCACCCGAAGAGCATCTCGCAACTGCGGGAGTATCTCATTGACCCGTATTTTCACATCGCCGAGCTGGTCTTCCGACGGTCGGAGGACCACGTCGTCGTCACCCGCAGCGTCCCGAGGAACCTCTAGAGTGAATGTGAGATCAACACCCGCATCAGCGGGTGCCTTGGTGCGGAAGGAGATTCGGCATGCAGCGAAATCACCGTCGACCATGGGGCGATACTCGGGTTTATGACCGCGCTGCCGAGCTGACACTGCCTCCCTCACAGCCTGGATGCGAACACTGTTTTGTGCCTCGTTCGCGACCATTGTGATTTCTTCGATCAGAACATCAATCAGCTGATGTCCCGCTCTATCAACATCGATCTGGGTGAATCCGCCTCGTGTCATATCCATCATCTCCACGTAGGATCGAAGCTGTCCCAACCGTAGTTGAAGGTTCCTGATAGGGGGGAAAGAAAAGTGGTGGCTCCGGGGGTCCCGGGCCGATAGGCTCGGGTAGGCAAAAACCCCAACACGGAGCCACCACGATGAAGAGAACGTACGAGGTAAGGGATCGGGCGGACAAGCGCGCGATCAGGGAGTTCCTGAAGCGGGAGGGGCAGTTTCTGCTTCCGATGCTTGAGCTCGTGGAGCAGACGGAGGTCGCGATCGACGAAGTCATCCAGGTGATGGGACGAGCGACGATCGAAGCGGTGCTGGAGATGAGCGCCGAGGGTGTGGCAGGCGTGAAGCAGGCAGGTCGGTCACGAGCGGAAGACGACACGGCGTGGTATGGCCGGCAGGGTGGTGTGGTTTACCTGTCGGACCGGAAGGTGCGTGTGGAGCGGCCACGGCTCAGGCGCCGGGGCGCCGGGGAGGGTGGCGAGGTCGAGGTGCCGGCGTACGCAGCGATGCGGAGACCGGGCGCCGTGGCGGATCGGATGCTCGAGGTCCTGATGGCGGGGGTGAGCACGCGGAAGTACGGCCGTGTGATCGGTGAGATGGCCGACACGGTCGGGGTGAGCAAGTCGGTGGTGAGCCGTGAGACGGTCGAGGCCTCGGAGCGCGTGCTGAAGGGCTGATGGAGCGCCGGCTGGATGCGTGGGACCTCCTGGTGATCTACCTGGACGGGATCCAGATGGGCTCGCACCACGTGCTTGCTGCGGTAGGCGTGGACTCAGACGGAAAGAAGCACGTGCTGGGCGTGAGGGAAGGAGCGAGTGAGAACGCCGAGGTGACCAGCGCGCTCCTAGAGGATCTGGTCGAGCGCGGCCTGGACCCGGGCAGGCGGCGGCTGTTCGTGATCGATGGCTCGAAAGCGCTCAGGAAGGCGATCGAGAAGGTGTTCGGCCAACGTCACCCCATCCAGCGCTGCCGCAACCACAAGCTCCGCAACGTGCTGGGTCATCTGCCGAAGGATCAGCATCCTCAGGTGAAGGCGGCGTTCCGGGCGGCGATGAAGCTGGACGCGAAGCAGGGCGAGCAGAAGCTCGAGCAGCTCGCCCGATGGCTCGAGCGCGACCACCCCTCGGCCTCGGCCAGCCTACGCGAAGGCCTCAGCGAGATGTTCACGATCAACCGGCTCGGCCTCCCGCCGCGGCTGAGGAAGTGCCTGGGCTCGACCAACCTGATCGACAGCACCCACTCGGGCGTAAGACGGAAGACCCGCAGGGTGACCAACTGGAAGAACGGAGCGATGGCGCTGAGGTGGGCTGCGGCCTCGTTCGTGGAGACCGAGAAGAGCTACCGGAGGATCATCGGCTACGACCAGCTCTGGATGCTCAGGGCCCACCTCGACGACCATGAACCGGTTGCCGAAATGAGAAAGGCAGGCTAACAAGGGAGACTCTCCGGAGCCACCACCTTCAACTGTCAGCGGGACACCATCGCCGCGCCTTCGGTCGAGCAGTCAGGAGCCGCCGCCTCGACCTAGGGCTATCTCAGGAGGACCTGGGCTTTCGGTGTGACCTGGACCGGACCTATGTAGGTGGCGTTGAGAGGGGAGAGCGGAACCCGACACTGCGGGTCATCGTCCGTCTGGCTGAGGGCCTGGAGATCGAGGTATCGAGGCTGATACGGCAGGCGGAGGCTGAGGTTGGCCCCACTAGCTGAGGTCGGCCCGACTACATGTTCCATTACATGTTAGCGGTCGCAACCTGGCAGGAAATTGGGTCGGAAGTTCGCCATTTCAGCGAAGAATGCTCCGGGGCTTCGCTGCTTCTAGGGAAAGCGGGACGACAGACGTAGAGTTTGCAACCAGGAGGTCGCCGGTTCGAATCCGGCTGGCTCCACTGTTGTAAGCTGCTGAAATACAAAGGGTTATAAGATTCCCTCCGTCGATTCGCGCTGAGGGGACTATATGTTGAAGTACATGTTGAGCAGATTCCGACGGGTGTAGTGGCCCGTACGATCCTCGGACGCGCCCTACCGCCGGCCGACAGCCGATGCCCGCGGTGAGTTCAGGCTGAGGGCCTGTGCCGTGAAACTCGGGGGTGGGGCTGACGCCTCATCCGGACGCGCCAAGCTCGGAGTTGGCAGAGCCCTGTTGCCGTCCGGGCGTGCAAACGGGGCGGCGCACCCGGCGAGGCTCAGGCGGCCTGGTCGGTTGCGCAGGGTGGTTAGGGGCAGCGTGTGCGCGGTGCCTTTCCCGGGATGAGAGATGCTGTCATGGGGCCAGAATCAGGAATCCTCAGTCCCCGGGCAAGTTGGAGATGAGCCAGCGGGCGGTCGCGCTCAGGTCCGTCAGCCCCCAGTTGGAGTTGCGAAGCAGGACTACGGTCAGCCCCGTCGCCGGCTCGAAGACCAGGTAGGCCTTGTAGCCGGCCGCCGTTCCCCCGTGGCTCGCGAAGATGCGGTCTCCCACGGCCCTCAGGAAGATGCCGAAACCGGCTCCGGTGCGACCACCGTTAGGCGTCTGCACGGACAACATTTCCGAGCGCGCGGCATGGCTGAACAGCTCTCTCCCACCCCTTCCCATCACGCCGGCCGCGAGACGCGCCAGATCGTCCACCGTGGAGTATACGCCGCCGCCCGGTACTCTGTACCCGCTGTTCGCATGTTGGCGGAGCGGATACTCCGTGTTGACGGGTTGGCCAGGACGGTTGTAGTAGCCGGTGGCGAGCCTCGCCTGCAGATTCGCGTCGATCAGGTAGGTGCTGCTCGTCATCCCCATCGGCTCGAAGATGCGCATGCGCACCTGTTCCACGAAGTCCTGGTTCGCGGCCCGGTCCAGGGCGAACCCGAGGAGGGCGTATCCGACGTTGGAGTAGTGGTACTCCTCACCGGGCCGCGTCCGGTAGCGGATCGTGGGGATGGAGGCCAGGAGCTTCGATTTCCAGATGCTGACGTGTCCGATTGAGGCATCCGGGAGTTCAGGCCCGTTGGGAAGCCCGGAGGTGTGGTTCGCGAGGTGCCGCAGCATCGGCAACGCCGGGTGGGCGTCGGCCGGCCAGTCCCGGATGTCCTCAATCTCGGGCACCAGTTCTTCCAGCGGAGTATTCAGGCTAACGATGCCTTCGTCCACGAGCGTAGCCATCAGGGCTGCCGTGACCGTTTTCGAAATGGAACCCACCTTGTAGATGGTCTCGCGGGCTGCGGGGACCTGCCTTTCTCGGTCGGCCCAGCCGAACGCCCGCGACCAGAGCACTTCGCCGTCCCGGGCGACCGCCACGGTGATCCCGGCCAGGTCGTCCTGCTGCACGTCATGCGCGAGCCAGCGGGAGAACTGCGAGACCGCCGGGGCCACGGTGACCACCGCGCTGTCGCTCAGGCTCCCGAACGTCGCCCGCAGGGTTCCAGTGCCGTCCGACAGCCCGGTCACCAGCCCGCCGGGTGTGACGGAGAAGACCTCGGGGGCCTCGCTGGACCATGTCACAGTCCCCGGAAGTGCCGCGCCGTGCCGATCCGTGATCGCGGCGGAGAACGTCATCTTGTCGCCGAAGAACGGCAGCACGGCCCCGGAGGGCGAGACCGACAGCGCGGACGCCGCGACCGGTCCGGGCTCGGTAGCGGAATCGCCCGTGCACCCTGCCAGCGCGGCTAGGAGGGGCAAACCGACCACTGCGCGGCAAGTCCGCGCCATCGCGATGCCGTTCCGTCGCCGAGGTTCCGTCCCGCCGTCAGTACGGCCCGCCTGGTAGCGCGAAGTCATCTGTAGCCGTGTGTTACCTGCTCGGCGGCAGGTTGGCCAGCAGCGATCTCGCCCGCGCCGCTCAGGCTCACCCAGCTTCACGGTCTCCTAAGCAGTCCCGGAGGCGTCGATCTCGTCGACGGTTGGTGCCCTTCGCAGGACACTGGAGGTAGGATCAAAAGGTGTGTAAAAAGAGAGGCGACGTACCTTTCCGCTGAGATTTAAACCAGCGAGCCCGGGTGACAGCCCGGGGAAAGGAACGTCGCCTCATGAGAGAGGATATCGCGGGACCCCAGGGTGCGTCCAGCAGGCCGATGTGGGAGACGCTCGAGGGGATGGTTAGGGAGAAGGCGCAGGAGTTCATCCAACAGATCATGGAGGAGGAAGTCACGGAGTTGTTAGGCCGGGAGAAGTCAGAGCGCAGGAGTACGGTGGACTCGGCCGAGGGCTACCGCAACGGATATGGCAAGCCGAGGCGGTTGGCGATGAGCTCGGGCACGATCATGCTCCGACGCCCTCGGGTTCGGGGCGTCGAGGAGCGGTTCGAGAGTCGGGTGTTGCCGTTGTTCGCACGACGGACGAAGGAGCTGGGTGCTCTGCTTCCGGAGCTGTATCTGCACGGGCTGGCGGAGGGAGACTTCGAGCTGGCGATGCGGGGCCTGCTGGGCGAGGGGGCCCCGTTGTCGAAGTCTTCGATTCGGCTGCTGCGGGCGGGATGGACGGCGGAATTCGAGGAATGGTCGAAGCGCTCGCTGGCCGACCGTGAGGTCGTCTACGTCTGGGCGGACGGGATCTACGTGAAGGCGGGGCTCGAGCGGGACAAGGCAGCACTGCTGGTGGTTCTGGGCGCGATGCGAGACGGGACGAAGGAAGTGTTGGCCCTGAGATCGGGCTACCGAGAGTCGGTCGAGTCCTGGTCGGAGGTGTTGCGGGATCTGAAGGCACGCGGCATCGAGGCGCCCCGGCTTCTGATGGCGGACGGTAACGCGGCGATCTGGGGCGCAGTACGGCAGGTATGGCCTGAGGCGGGCGAGCAACGGTGCTGGAACCACAAGATGAGGAACGTGCTGGACCGGCTGCCGCAGCGGGAGCAGAGCGAGGCGAAGGATCTTCTCAGGGCCGTGGTCTACGCACCGAGCCGGTCCGAGGCTGTGAAGGCCCGCGAAGTGTTCGCCAGGCGCTACAGGCCGTGGTATCCGAAGGCGGTGGACGTACTCGAGGACGACTGGGAGCGGATGGTGGCGTTCCACGACTTCCCCGAGGATCACTGGAAGCATCTACGCACGACGAACGTGGTCGAGAGCCCGTTCGCTGCGGTACGGCTCAGGACGACGGCGGCGAAGCGATTCAAGCGGGTCGAGAGCGCTACGGCGCTGATCTGGAAGTTGCTCTTGGTGGCCGAGAAGCGCTTCCGAAGGCTCGACGCTCCTCACCTCCTCAAGGACGTGTTTGAAGGAAGGAAGTTCGAAGACGGAAAGCCCGTCTCAACCCAACAGCGGAAGAATGCCGCCTGATACGTTTACACACCTATTGACCCAACCTCTCCTTGGCAAGTTCAACGATGCGTGTGGTGAAAATGCGGTTCACGAACAGCGCTTTGCGGTAACTCACCGGGTGCGTGCGCACCACCGGATGCTCGGCTTGCGGGTACGTTCTGCCCTCCTCCTGCACGCCCTCGTAGCGACCGCGATAGGCCTGTTCACCGTCATGCAAGGCCGTCAATCCTTCGAGGAAGCGTTGCATGGGGTCGCTAAGCGATTCGTGGGCTGCATACATATTTGCAAACAGCGTGTCGCCTCCCACAGGCGGCACCTCCAGCATGTGCAGAATTGTTCCCAGGGGTGGCTCGGCATCGCAGGAAACGTCCGAGTGCCAATCCTCGCCGGCGATGCGCTTCGTGTTTTCGTCGGTGTAGATCTCCATGACCTCGGGATGACCCTCGAGAACCCTTGGCCAAGCAGGATGAATGTGTAGGTCGCCAAAATGACAACCCAGTGCCTTAAGCTGCTCCGGCGTCATCTGTTGTTCGCGGAAGAACAAGACGCAATACTTGGCAAGTGCATTCTGAAGCACGTTGACCGTTCCTTCATCGAGCGACTGTGAAAGATCGATTCCGCGCACTTCGGCGCCACAATAGGGCGTCAACTGTGAGAATTCGGGTGCTTGTGGCATCATGATTCTCGCTCGTTCGGGGACAAGACCACAGTCGCGTTGTGGCGTGGGCGCCTGAACGTGAGCGAACGAACTCTCGCTCGAGCCGACCTTATCGTTGAAGTGGATCGACCTGCCGGAGGGGTCGTTCCCCCCCTATAATGGCGAGGTATGGGCGTCTTGCCGAGCGATCCGCATCGCGAAGCATTGAAGGAGACTTGTGACGCTATCGTGTAAGCCTGGCGGTCGCGGCCATATCATCCGGGTGGACATCAGCACGGGCCGGGGCACCCCCCCAAGCAGCGGTACTGCTCCAGAGGCTGCAACTGGCGGCCACCCTTCGCCCGATCCTCTGCGAGCAGGACGGTCGCAGCCTGCCGCCATTCTCGGCAAGCAGCTCACGTCCAGACAGACGACGCGGTAAGTACTCCGTAGGACCATGGTACGGACTTCACAAGGGCCGGGTGCGTAGGAGATCCCCGAAACCGCATATTCAGGTACCGTTTTCTGACAGGAGTTTCCCGATGCCTGGTCCTCGATCCTTGCTGGCGAGCCTCGTTCTCGCCGCGGCGCTCGCCCCGACCCTTAGTGCTCAGACCGCCGTCGACCGGCCACCGGAGAGAGCGGTTCGCCGCGACGTTCCGCTGACGAACGCCATCCGCAGGGCGTACGAGGCGGGGATGCGCGACTCTACGGGTATGCCGGGAGCCGACTACTGGCAGCTGCGCACCGACTACTCGATCGACGCTCGACTGGATCCCGGGACGCACTCGATCTCGGGCTCGCAGACGATCCGTCTCCACAACACCAGCCCGTCCGAGCTCTCTGAGATCCTCCTCCGCCTCGACCACAACATCTTCCGGGCGACCGTGCCGCGGGGCGCTTCGGTGCCGGCCGAGACGACGGACGGGATGATCGTGACGCGCATCACGGTGGATGGTAAGGCCGTCGACCTCGACCCACGTCCCGCTCGGGGACCGGGCACCGCCCAGGCGAGGGACCTCGTGGCTCGTTCGCTGGATCAGACGGTGGCCGTGGTCTCGCTGGAGACTCCGATCGCCGCTCGGTCCATCGCCACGGTCGAGATCGATTGGCACACCAAGCTGCCCGGTGGTCCGAACGGCTTCGGACACCGGATGACGCAGCGCTGGGGCGATACGCTCTTTCAGCCGACGCAGTGGTTTCCGAGAGTCGCGAAGTACGACGACCTGCGGGGATGGGACAGGAGCGTCTATCTGGGCCCGGCCGAGTTTTACAACAACTTCGGTCGCTTCGACGTGCGGCTCGACGTCCCGGCCGGCTGGATCGTCAGTGGTACGGGAGTTCTACAGAATCCCGAGGAGGTACTCACACCGGTCGTCCGCGACCGCCTCTCCAGGGTCCTCGACTCGGACGAGGTGACGACGATCGTATCGGAGGACGAGTCCGGGCCGGGCCGCGCGACCGCCGGGGGTGAGCGACTCGTCTGGCACTTCGTCGCGGACATCGTCAACGACTTCGCGTGGGCAACCGCCGAGAAATTCGTGTGGCAGGCCACGCGGGCGACGATTCCCGGCCGCCCGCCGGTCCCGATCCACATGGTCTTTCTCCCGGGTCGCGCGGACCGGTTCGAGGACGCCGGCCCGATCACCCGTCACGCGCTCGAGTTCTATTCCGACCTGTGGGCACCCTATCCCTTCCCGCAGCTCACGCTCCAGGACGGGCCGAGCGCGGGGATGGAGTACCCAATGGTCATCAACTCGAACCAGGGTGCAGCAGACCACGAGACGGCGCACCAGTGGTGGCCGATGATGGTGGGCACCAACGAGACCTGGTACGGATGGATGGACGAGGGCTTCAACTCCTACATGAATATCCTTTCTCGCGCCCACCGTCGTGGCGAAGAGCCCGACCTCGACGGCCTTGGGCAGAGTTACGGTGCGATATCGGGAGACGAGTTGGAGCCGCCGTCGATGTGGGCGGCCAACTACGGAGGCCCGATGTACCGCTTCCAGACGTACCGCAAGACACCGTTGATGCTTTCGATGCTCGGCGGGATCGTGGGTGACGAGGCGGTGCAGCGCGCCATCAGCGAGTACACGGAGGCGTGGAGCTTCAAGCACCCGTCGCCGTGGGACTTTGCCTTCTTCATGGACTCCGCCCTGGGCCGAGACCTCGGCTGGTTTTGGTATTACTGGCTATGGACCACCGAGTCCGTCGACGGGTCGATCCAGGACGTCGCCAAGGAATCGTCTCGCACGAAGGTGACGGTGCGACAGGACGGACAGATGCCGTCACCGATCGTGCTCGAGGTCCGCTTCTCTGAGGACGGCCCTCTCCCCGACGCGTATCCGAACGCGGAGATGGTCGATGATCGGACGGCGATCGTGACGTGGCCGGTCGACGTCTGGTTCGGGGGAAGCCGCACGTTCGAGGCCGAGCTCGACTTCGGAGCGCGGATGATCGAGCGGATCGTGCTGGATCCGGGGTGCCGGTTCCCGGATCGTGACCCGAGCGACAACGTCTGGCCCCGCGGGCTCCCCGCGAGCCTCGGCGGACCGACCGGTGCGGGGACGTGCGGTGACTGAGGGCAGGGAGCTCGATCCGTGACATCGGTTCAGGGGGAGGCCACTCCCTATTTCGTCAAAGTAATCCAGACGGAGGGCCACATGGCTTGGGCGAGCCCGAGCTACCTGCGATCCACCTGATTCGGGTCAAGCCGATGCCAAGTGCTCAGAGGATCTCGTTGTACGGGGGCCCACTACTCGGAGCCCTGGTCCTGGGCTTGCTCAATGCACAGGGCCTGGATCCGAAGGCCTCCTGGACGGCGGCTGTCACGATGCTCTGTGCAGTATGGTGGGTGTTCGAACCGATCCCCATGCCAGCGACGGCGCTGATTCCGTTCGCGGCCTTCCCCCTGACTGGGGTCCTGTCTCACACGGAAGTTGCGCGCTCCTACGGCCACACGCTCGTTCTACTGATGCTTGGCGGCGCGATCATCTCGACGGCAATGGAGAAGAGTCACGCCCACCGTCGCGTGGCTCTCGGGATGGTCCACCTCGTCGGAGGGACGGGGGGGGCTCGCCTGGTACTCGGGTTCCTGCTCGCTTCAGCTGCTTTGAGCATGTGGATCTCGAATACGGCGACTGTTGTCATGCTCCTGCCCGTGGCGTTGGCGGTCCTAGAATACGTCGGCGATCAGAGCAGACGATTGGCGATGCCACTTCTTCTAGCCGTCGCCTATGGAGCTACCATCGGGGGGTCAGCGACACCGATCGGGACACCTCCGAACCTGATCATGATGGGGCAGTACGAGCAGGTTACCGGTGAGACGATCACCTTCTTCGGTTGGATGAGGGTGAGCTTGCCGATCGTTCTGGTCATGCTTCCCATCGTGTGGCTCTGGTTGACCCGCGGAATGGCCGCGATGCCGGGGATCTCTCTGCCGAAGTTGGGGGAGTGGAGGTCGGACGAGAGGCGGGTCCTGATGGTATTCGCGGCCGCCGCCGTTGCGTGGTGTACGCGATCCGCGCCCTTCGGCGGCTGGGGAGATCTGATCGGGGCCGCAGCCACAGTCGGGGACAGCACGGTCGCGCTGGCCGCAGTCGTGGCACTGTTCCTCCTTCCGAGCGGGACTCCGGAGGGGGGGCGGCTCCTCGACTGGGATACGGCGAAACGGATTCCGTGGGGGGTGTTCGTCATGATCGGCGGCGGTCTGGCCATCGGCCAGGCGTTCAACGGATCCGGGCTCAGTGAGGATATGGGGCGGGCCCTCGCTCCTTTGACAAGCCTCCCGCTGTGGGCCATCATGGTCGTCGTTTGTCTGTTCTCTACGTTCTTCACCGAAATCACCAGTAACACCGCGGTCGCGAGTATCATCATGCCGGTACTGGCCGGTGCCGGGGTCGTGGCCGGGATTGACCCCTGGCTCCTGATGGTGCCTGCGACGATGGCTCTGAACTGGGCGTTCATGTTGCCCGTGGCGGCGGCGGGGAATGCCATCGTGTATGGACCGGGCTATTTTACCACGTCGGATATGGCCCGAGAGGGAGTCTGGTTGAACCTCATGGGCACGGTGGTTATCACGATCATGTGCCTCTGGATTCTGTAGTGTGATCGGCTGCTCGGTCGAGTCCTGTCCGGTGAGTTGCCGATAGAGCTTTCCGAACAAACAGGCGGGTTATCCCCTGCCAGGAGTCGCTCTCATGTCGAGACCTATCGACCGGCGCGGTGCGTTGAAGCTCATGGGCGGGACGGCCGCCGTGGGCGCGCTCTACCCGATGACTGTGCGTGGCGACTGGGGCGAGCCACGAGGCTCCCAGCTCGCGCGGAGCGGGGGTGGTGGTAGGCCAGCCTGAGGCCGCGCTGATCGGTCAGCGGATCATCGCCGAGGGTGGGAACGCCATGGATGGGATGGTGGCTGCTGCCCTCGCCTGTGGTGTGACCCAACTCTCGCTGTGCGGGATCGGCGGCTACGGCGGCCATATGACGATTGCGATGAAAGGCCGTCCCGTCCGGTCGATCGACTTTAATTCGACCGCCCCTGGCGCGATCCGTCACGACACCTTCGAAGTGGCTGCGGACGGAACCGTACCGGGTCGGGTGAATGAGACCGGATGGCTCTCCGCTGGGGTCCCCGGCACGCTGGCGGGGATGCAGCTCGCGCTCGATACCTACGGTACGAAGCAGTTGAGCGATGTGATGGCCCCTGCGATCGACCTCGCGGAGGAGGGGTTTGAGCTGTCCACTCGACTCGCCGAGTCCATCGTGAGGTCCCAGGCTGCCTTCTGGGCCGACCCCGGATCGCGGGCGCTGTTCTTCGCAAACGGGGAGCCTCCCGCAGCCGGGAGTGTGTTCCGGAATCCCGATCTTGCCCGGATGCTGCGTTCGTTGGCGAACGCGAACTCGGTCGAGGCCTTCTACAGGGGCGACATCGGTCGTCATATCGCGAGTGAGTTTCAGAAGCATGGGGGCTTGGTCACCGCCGAGGATATGGCGGCGTATCGGGCACGCGAGGTCGAACCGCTCACGTTGGATTGGCTCGGACAGACCGTGCATACAGCCCCGCTCACTGCGGGGGGGGCCACCGTGATGGAGGCGCTCTCGATCCTGGAGGCCCTCGATTCGACCGGCGGCCAGCTGGCTTCGGCGCATGCCCGCGTGGAGGCGCTTCGCATCGCCTGGGATGACCGGCTCGCGCTCTTCGGCGATCCGGAGCATGCCGGCGTCCCCCTCGACCGATTGCTCTCGTCTTCCTATGCAGGCGCCATGGCCGAACGGGTCGCTCAGGCCGTCAAGGATGCCAAACCGCTTGCGATCACCACCCCTGAGCGGGAGCAGGATGGCACGATCCACCTGAGCGCCGCCGACTCGGATGGGAACATTGCGGCCGTGACCCTAACACACGGAGGTGGCTTTGGTGCCCGAGTCACCGTCGAGGGTCTCGGCCTGATCCTTGGACACGGCGTCTCCCGGTTCGACCCGCGGTCGAGCCACCCGAACTCTCCCGGGCCGGGGAAGCGCCCGCTCCACAACATGTGCCCGACCATCGTGACTCGAGACGGTGTAGCGTGGCTAGCGGTGGGAGGTGCTGGGGCCCGTCGGATTCCCAATAGCACGTTCGACGTCCTGGTAGGAGTCCTCCAGGGAAAGACCATGCCCGACGCGATGGAGGCTCCTCGAATGCACACGACGGGCAACCTGGACCTACGACTCGATTCGACGTGGGACGAATCCGAGGTCGCGGCTTTCACTCATATGGGTTACGAGGTCCGCAGGGGCGATGGAGCCCGCATGAGCGCTGCGGCTATCGATCCTGAAACGGGGGCGCTCACCACCTCGGCGCGCTGATCCACGAGGCCCTGCGGAGCCGAGCCTCGGCTGGGTAACGGCTCCGCCACACGCTGGCTGGCCGACAACCCGTTATGTTGGCCGGAGCAGGATCGACCCCACCGGGCGGCAAGCTCACTGCATCAGAGGTACGGCCCTCGTCGGTGAAGAGCCTCACCTGGCACCGTGTCAACTAGCGTTCCATATCGCTTCCGACGATCAGCGGTTCCTGATGGCTCGGGAGGTCAGGTGGAGTAGGCCCATATGGGCAATGGCCTACCGGATCAAGAGCGAACAGTAGCAAACTCGTCTTCTCGCTCTCATAATCCGACGGTCCCAGGTTCGAGTCCTGGCGGGCCCACCACACTCCCCAACCTGCCGGCTGCTTCCGCATGGTCTTCACACTGGAAGAGCTACGACCTCTTGCTATCCTCGAAGGGCTCTCCGACGAGCAGCTGGAGTGGTTCTGCGAGCACGGCGAACGGATCGAGCTGGCGGCCGGTGAGCGCATGTTCGAGCGCGGAGTGCCCGCGGATGCCATGTGGATCGTCGTCGAGGGAACGATCCAAGGATTCGAGGAGCACGGTGGTCAGTGGCTGCCGGTGGCCACGACGCCGAGGGGGGAGGTGACCGGCATGCTCCCGTTCTCGCGAATGACCCACTATCCCAGATACACCATTGCCGCCGAGCCCTCCCGTGTTCTTCGGCTCGACGCTTCGCTATTCCATGAGCTACTCGCTGTGAGCTACGAGCTCGGCCGCAGGCTGGTCGCCCGGATGTCGGACCGGGTGAGGGCTGACGTGCGGCTCGAGCAGCAGAGCGCGAAGATGATCGCGCTCGGGCGTCTTTCCGCCGGTCTAGCGCACGAGCTGAACAATCCCGCGGCCGCTGTCCGCCGCGCGTCCGCGAGACTCCTCGAACGACGGGTCAGGTCACCCGCCGTGGTAACATCTCTCTTGTCCCACCAGGTGAGCGAGAAGGGGCTTGCGAAGCTCGGACAGCTCCGCACCACCAGCAGAGACGAGGTGTTCAGCGGGACCGCGCTCGAGCGCAGCGAGCGTGAGCAAGAGCTGTCGGACTGGCTCGAAGATCATGACGTCCCCGAGCCCTGGGAGGTTGCAGCCGCGTTTGCTGAAGTGGGCGTGACCGTGAACGACGTCGCCGATCTGGTAGGGCACCTGCCCGAGGACACGATTGCGGATGCCCTCGCGTGGTTGAGTGGAGGACTCGAATCCGACCAGCTCGTGCGAGAGATCAACGAGGGAACCGCGCGGATCTCCGAGCTCGTGGCGTCGATCAAAGTCTATACCCATATGGACAGGTCTGTCGAACACAAGCCCACCGACGTTCGTGTGGGCATCGACAGCACTCTGACGATGTTCGGCTACAAGCTCAGGGAGAAGTCGATCCAGCTAAGGCGGGAGTACGAGGACGATTTACCGATGATTCCAGCGAACGCGGGCGAGCTCAACCAGGTCTGGACCAATTTCATCGACAACGCGATCGACGCGCTGGATGAGGGAGGGAAGCTGATCCTCAAGGCTCGGCGCAACGATCAGTGGATCGAGGTGGAGGTCGTCGACGACGGCCCCGGGATTCCAGACGAGATCCGGGCGCGCATCTTCGAGCCGTTCTTCACGACCAAGGAGGTCGGCGTCGGCACCGGGATGGGTCTCGGGATCGCGATGCGCATCGTGAGGCTACATCAGGGTCACAGCGAGGTTCGCTCCGCGCCGGGAGAGACTGCGATGTGCGTAAGGCTTCCCCTCGCCCCGTCCGTTCCGATCGCCGGCTGACGGTCTGTCGCGCCCCCGGCCGCCCTTTTCGCCTCCGTGTTCCGAGGAAAACCACGGACCCCTCGTTATATGTTGCACGGTCTGGGCTTCGCGGAGCGGCAGCGGGAGGGCGGCGCCTGAAGAGACGCACGGTTCACACCCTGCCGGCCTCCACGGGCGGCTCCTCGCCGGGGTTGATGTACAGGTCCTCCATCAGGCCGTGCTGTTTCTCGTAGAGCCGGCGGTAGAGTCCGCCCTCCGCCATCAGCTGCGCGTGGGTGCCGCGCTCGACAATCAGGCCATCGTCGAGCACCAGGATCTGGTCTGCGCTGCGGATGGTGGATAGCCGGTGTGCGATTACGAATGTGGTCCGGCCTCTTCTGAGTATCCGCAGCCCGTCCTGGATGAGAGCTTCGGCCTCGCTGTCCAGACTCGAGGTCGCCTCGTCCAGGATCAGGATGCGTGGGTTGGCGAGGATCGCGCGCGCGATCCCGATCCGCTGTCGCTGCCCTCCGGACAGCTTGACGCCCCGTTCCCCTACGAGCGTGTCGTACGTCTCGTCGAAGCGTTCGATGAATTCGTCGCAGTGCGCGATGCGCGCTGCGGCCTTGATCTCGTCGTCGCTCGCGGAGGGATGCGAGAATGCGATGTTCTCACGAATGGTTCCGTCGAAGAGAAAGTTGTCCTGCATCACGACGCCCAGGTAGGCGCGGTAGTCGCGCAGCCGTACGTCCCGGAGGTCCTGCCCGTCCACCGTGATTCTGCCCGTGAGCGGGCGGTAGAACGCCATCGCGAGCCCGATCAACGTGCTCTTCCCCGAACCGGACGGCCCTACCAGGGCAGTCGTCGTGCCGGCCGGCGCACGGAACGAGATTCCCTTGAGCACCGGCGCGTCCGGCTTGTACTCGAACCAGACTCCCTCGAAGACTACCTCTCCCTTCATGGTGGGGATGGGGTTCCGCTGGTCGTCCTCCTCGTCCTCGGTATGGACCGCGCGCAGCTCGTGGATCCGGTCCAGCCCGGCGAACGCCTCCGTGATCTGCGTTCCGATGTTGGAGATCTGAACGAGGGGCGAGACCATCACACCCACGTAGAGGACGTAACTGAACAGCTCGCCGGTGGTCATCTCACCGGCCAGAATCGAGCGACCGCCCAGTAGCAGGATCATTACGCCGATGCCGCCGACGATCACGGTCGAGATCGCTGCCACGGCCGAAGTCCCGGTGATGGTGGAGGCCACGTTCCTGAAGAGCCGGTCCACCCCATCGCCGAACACCGCCTCCTCGCGCTCCTCGGCGACGTAGGTCTTTACCAGGCGGACTCCGCCCAGCGTCTCGTTCAATCGGCCGGTCACGTCGGCGTTGATCTCCCTCCGCTTGCGGAAGATCGGGCGTAGCCGCTTGAATGCGATCGACATCGAAGCAGCGAAGATCAGGAGCAAGGCTACCGTGGCCAGCGTCAACCCCGAGTTGAGAGAGAGCAAGACGCCGAACGCGATCACCGCGGTGAGTAGTCCGCCGATCAGCTGCACCAGCCCGGTGCCGACCAGGTTCCGAACCCCTTCCGGGTCGGTCATGATGCGAGAGATCAACACACCCGTCTTGGTCGAATCGAAATAACCGACCGGGAGCCGGAGAACGTGGGCCTGGATCTGCTTGCGCATCTGCGCAATCGCACCCTGAGCGGCCACGCTGACGACCTGCGAGAGGCTGAACGAAGTGGCGGCCTGCACGACCACCGCACCTCCGGCGGCTGCGACGAGCACAAGGAGAAGCTCCGGGCGGTTGGCCCCGATCACGTCGTCGATCAGATACTTGGGCATGGCCGGGAGCACGAGCCCAGCGAGTCGGTTGATGACCATCAGCGCCAACCCGAGGGCCAGGCTCTTCCGGTGCTCGCGGATCAGGTAGCCGGCTTCAGCGCGCACGCTGCGGAAATCGACTTTGGCGCGCTTGGACTTGTCGGACATTGGCGGGAGACGGTCTCGTGAGGGCGAGGAGTGTTGGCGAACGCTCTACTTCGCTATTTTGCTAGGCGCGTCTGGTTCCGTATCGATCGTGAACCGACCAAACATAGCGCGCTCGATCGCACGCTGGCGATTCGAGGCGCGCCAACGCACCGCGAAGACCGGAGAGCAAAGGTGACACCCGAGGAGCTGGCCCGAGAGCGCAAGGCCTCAGCTGAACGTCGGCGCTTGCAGTTCGAGCGGGCCCGGAAGGCGGTGCCGCCCGCGGAGCAGACCGAGGGACGACGGCTCACGCGCGCCGAGCGGCTCAAGCTGCGCGCGGACGAGTACGTGGCGCCTCCGGAGTAGGCGGTGACCTGGTCTGTCGCTGGCCGGCGCCAGGACAGGCGGGGAACTGGATTTGGCTGGATGCGGCATTACACTCTGCGGAGTCTACTGCTGGGTCTTGTGCTGCTCGGCACAGTCGGGCTGCTCGTTGAGCTCGCCCTACTCGAACACTACGCATCCTTCTGGCAGGCTTTCCCGCTCGGCGTGCTCGGGCTTGGGCTGGGCACAGCGCTGGTCACGGCGTATCGTCCTGGTCTGACCACCCTCCGCGTCTTCCGGCTCACCATGGGCGTCCTTGTCGTGACCGGGGCACTGGGGGTCTGGCTCCACTATGACGAGAACGCAGTCTTCGAGCGCGAGATCAACCCGGCGATCACCGGTACCGCGCTGATCTGGAAGGCGCTCCGGGGAGCGACGCCGATCCTGGCGCCGGGAGCGATGGTCCAGCTTGGCCTGCTGGGGTTGATCCTCGTCCACGAGCACGCTGCCCTCCGCCGTCCCGTACCGCGGGAGGCGGCCAACACCTGAGGAGAGTGAGCCATGAGGCGAGCACCGAGGTACCTGATACTGACCGGCCTCTCGGCCGGAGTGCTCTGCCTAGCGGCGTGTGGACCAGCCGACGAGGCTCCCGAGGCCATGCCCGAGGCGGCCATGCCGGCTCCGGTTGTCGAAAGCACCGCGTTTCTCGATCCCAACGCCGCGTCGCGAGAGCAGCTGGTCACGGTTCCGGGCGTGGACGAGATGCTCGCCTCAGCGCTGGTGGCGGGCCGCCCGTATGCGGACATGACAGAAGTGGACGCCGTCGTTGGGGATCGTCTGAGCGCCGAGCAGAAGGACGCGCTCTATGAGCGCGTCTGGATGAAGCTTGACCTGAACAGCGCCAGCGAGGAGGAGATCCTCCTGATCCCCCGAGTCGGGAACGAGATGGCGCACGAGTTCGAGGAGTACCGCCCCTTCGACGCGATCGAGCGTTTCCGCCGAGAGATCGGCAAGTATGTGGACGAGGCCGAGGTGGCACGGCTCGAGCAGTACGTGAGCATCCGCTAGCCGGTTCGGCTCGTGCGTCCCGCGTCACGGTCGGCGCCGTGCCCAGTCCTGTTCGCCGCACTCGTGCTGCTGTTGGCGGGTGCGGCCGAGGCACAGGAGAGCGCACAGCCGGATCCCGATCCCGATCGGGGCCTCCCGCTCGAGCCGGCCCGTTGGGCCCGCTTCACGGCCGAGCGCGGCACCTGGATGTCGCTCGACGTGAGCCCGGACGGGAGCACCATCGTCTTCGATCTGCTCGGGGACCTCTACTCCATCCCGATCGGCGGGGGTGACGCGACCCGGCTCACGAGCGGCCTGGCGCACGACATGCAGCCCCGGTTCAGCCCAGACGGAGAGCGCGTCGTCTTCGTCTCCGACCGGAGCGGCGACGAGAACGTCTGGACGATGGTTGCGGACGGAGGCGACCCGCATCAGCTGACGCAGGGGATCGGAAGCACGTACATGTCCCCTGAGTGGACTCCGGACGGTCAGTACGTGGTGGTGTCGCGGCGAGCACCCCAGCGAGGCCTCGAGAAACTCTGGCTCTTCCACGTACGCGGCGGCACCGGCTTGCCCCTGGTGGAGGCGGCGAACGCGGTGCGCATGATGGGCGCCGCCTTCGGCCCGGATCCGCGCTACGTGTGGTACGCGACGCGGCGGGGACCGTGGACGTACAACGCGATCCTGCCCCAGTACCAGCTCGAGGTCTACGACCGGGAAGCGGGAACCCGCACGCGGATGACCTCGCGCTACGGCTCCGCCTTCCGTCCGGCGATCTCGCCCGACGGCAGATGGCTCGCGTACGGCTCGCGCCACGACGCCGAGACCGGGATCCGGATCCGGGAGCTGGCGACCGGGGAGGAGCGCTGGCTCGCCTACCCGGTGCAGCGGGACGAACAGGAATCCCTCGCCACCATGGACGTCTTGCCGGGCTACGCTTTTCTGCCCGACGCGAGCGCGCTGGTGCTCTCGTACGGCGGCGGCTTCTGGCGCGTGCCACTGGACGGGTCGTCCGCAACCGAGATCCCGTTCACGGCTCGGGCCGAGATCGCGATCGGTCCCGAGGTGAGGTTCGAGTACCCGGTGGAGGACGACCCCACCTTCACCGCACGGCAGATCCGAGACGCCACGCCCTCGCCCGACGGAGGGCGGATCGCGTTCACGGCGCTCGATCGTCTCTATGTGATGGAGTTGCCCGGTGGCACGCCCCGTCGGGTCACCCGCTCCGAAGTGGGCGAATTCCACCCAGCCTGGTCCCCCGACGGGAGCGCGCTCGCGTTCGTCACCTGGGACGACGCAACCGGGGAGGGCCATCTAATGCGTGTGCCGTCTGCGGGCGGGGCGACGACCACCCTCACGAGCGTGGCGGCACACTACGAGCGACCGGCATGGTCCCCGCCGGGAGACCGGATCGTGGCGATTCGCTCAGCTGCGCGCGACCTCAAAGAGGCTTTCAGCGCGAACCGGTTCGACGAGCTGGGCGCGGAGTTCGTGTGGGTGCCGGCAGCGGGCGGAGCGGTGACGGCGATTGGCCCGACCCAGGGCAGGAACCGACCCCACTTCACCGCGGATCCCGAGCGTATCTACAGCTACGGACGCGCTCCGGGCGGGGAGCAGGGTGAACCAGGGGGAGGTGGTCGAGGCGGCCGCATGCTCGTCTCGACCCGCTGGGACAACACGGATCTGATGCGACACCTGAGAGTGAGCCGGAGGGCGCCCGTCGCGGCGGGAGCGTGGGAGCCCTCTGAGCACTCCGATCTGGTGATGCCCCGCACCTTCGAGGATGATCGCGAACCGGCCGTGGCCACGCAGAGGGCCGAGCTGGTTCTGATGGCGCCTCGGGGCGACCAGGCGCTCGCGCTGATCGGCCGCGACGTCTACGCGATCACGGTTCCGCGGGTTGGCGGCGCGGTTCCGGTGATCGAGGTGGGCAAGCCCGACTCGGCGTCCGTGCCGGTGGTGAAGCTCACCGACATCGGCGGCGAGTTCGCGGCGTGGGGCGCCGACGGCAGCACCGTCCACTGGTCGATCGGCAACGCGTTCGTCACCGCGCGGCTGGATCAAGCTGAAACCGACCCGACGTACCGTCCCGAGGAACGCCGCATCGTCGTCACGGTGGAGCGTGACGTGCCGCGCGGCACGGTGGTGCTGCGTGGAGCGCGCGTGGTCACCATGCGTGGTGGGGAGGTGCTCGAGGACGCCGACGTGGTGATCACCGACAACCGGATCGCGTCGGTGGCCGCGGGGAGGACCCAGGTGCCCGCCGGCGCGCGCGTGCTCGACGTCTCAGGGGCCACGATCGTGCCCGGGTTCGTGGACACGCATGCCCACATGTGGAATCTGAGGGACAAACATTGGTCGCGCCCGTGGATCTACCTGGCGAACCTGGCCTACGGCGTGACCACGTCGCGCGACCCGCAGACCGCGACCACGGACGTGCTCACCTATGCGGACCGCGTGGAGGCGGGTCGCATCCCGGGCCCGCGCGTCTACAGCACCGGTCCGGGCGTCTTCCGGGGTGAGGGGATCCGTAGCCTGCAGCACGCCCGCAATGTCCTCAGGCGCTATAGCGACTACTGGGACACGAAAACATTCAAGATGTACGTCTCGGGGAACCGCCGGCAGCGCCAGTGGCTGATCATGGCGGCTCGCGAGCTCGAGCTGATGCCGACCACCGAAGGCGCGCTCGACTATCGCCTCGACCTCACGCACGCCATGGACGGCTACCCGGGCATCGAGCACACCATGCCGATCGTGCCCGCGTATGACGACGTGGTCGAGCTGTTCAAGGCGTCGGGCACCACCAACACGCCGACGCTGCTCGTGAACTATGGCGGACCGTTCGGCGAGAACTGGTTTTTCACCCACGAGGACGTCGTGGGCGATGCCAAGCTCGCGCATTTCACGCCGAAGCAGGAGATCGACTTCAAGGCTCGACGGCGCAACTCGGTCATGAGCCCGGGTCCGGGCGGCTGGTTCCACGAGGACGAATACGCGTTCCCGAGGCACGCCGCCTGGATCAAGGAGCTAGTCGAAGCCGGCGGCCGCGCCGGAGTGGGGAGCCACGGGCAGCTCCAGGGGCTCGGCTACCACTGGGAGCTGTGGGCGCTCGCGAGCGGAGGCATGAGCGAACACGATGCGCTCCGCGCGGCCACGCTGCACGGCGCCGAGGCGATCGGGCTCGGCCGTGACCTGGGCTCGATCGAGGCAGGCAAGCTCGCCGACCTGCTGGTGCTGAACGGCAATCCGCTCAAGGACATTCGCGAGAGCAACACGATCCGCTGGGTGATGAAGAACGGCCGCCTGTACGACGGCGACACACTCGACGAGCTGTGGCCGCGCGACGTGGCGGCGGTGAACGAGCCATGGCGGGACGTCGGTCCCGCGGTCGACGCCGGCTGGCGCGGAGGAGAGCGGTGAGCGCACGCCCGCAGCGCGTCGCGGCACGGGCCCAGCACGCTGCGCGCTCGGTGGTGGTCGCTCTCGTTCTGATCGCGACGGTGGCACCGACCCCAGGCCAGGCCCAGGCGCGCGGCGGTGGACGTGAGCGGCCGCTCCCGCTCGAGGCGGCACGCCGGGCGCGCTTCACGGCGACGGAGGGGACCTGGATGTCCCTCGACGTGAGCCCGGATGGTTCCAGGATCGTGTTCGACCTGCTGGGTGATCTGTATTTGATGCCCGCGGCGGGGGGGAAGGCCACCCGACTGACGAGCGGGATGGCGTTCGACGCGCAGCCCCGCTTCAGCCCGGACGGCACCCTGGTGGTCTTCGTGTCCGATCGCAGCGGCGGCGAAAACGTGTGGATCGCGCACGTCGACCTCACCGACACGATCCAGGTGACGCGGGGCGACAACTCGGTCTGGGTCTCGCCCGAGTGGACCCCGGACGGGAAGCACGTCGTCGTCAGCCGCTCGAGCGGCGTGCGCAACCCTGCCGATCTGGTCATGGTCGACGTGGAGCTGCGCACGCCGCTTCCGCTCGTCACCAGGCCGAACTCGCGTAAGTCGCTCGGCGCAGCGCTTTCGCCCGACGGGCGATGGATCTGGTACGCTGCCCGCTCCGGCGATTGGGAGTACAACACGCGCTTCCCCAACTATAGGCTCTACCGGTACGACCGCGAGACCGGGCAGTCGTCGGTGATGAGCAATCGGTACGGATCGGCGTTCCGTCCGGCGATTTCGCCCGACGGCAACTGGCTGGTCTACGGGACCCGCGAGGGTGCCGAGACAGGTCTCCGGAAGCGCGACCTGCGCACCGGCGAGGAGAGCTGGCTCGCCCACCCTGTGCAGCGCGACGATCAGGAGTCGCGCGCCCCGCTCGACGTGCTCCCCGGTTACGCGTTCACCCCGGGCTCCGACGCCGTCATCGTCTCGTACGGAGGCGGAATCTGGCGTGTGCCGCTGGCGGGCGGGGGGGCGAGTGCGATCCCGTTTTCGGCGGACGTGGACGTCGAGATCGGTCCCGAGGTCAGGTTCGCTTACGCGGTTGACACGGCGGCCACGGTGACCGCGCGGCAGATCCGGAATCCGGTCGCTGCGCCGGACGGCAGGTGGATCGCGTTCACGGCGTTCGACCGTCTCTGGGTGAAGGAGTTGCCCGATGGCCCGGCGCGCCGGCTGACCGCGGCCGAGGTGGGGGAGTTCCACCCGCAGTGGTCCCCGGATGGGCAATGGCTCGCCTTCGTCACCTGGGACGACGCGGTGGGCGGACACATCATGAAGGTCCGGGCGGACGGCTTGGCCGCACCCGTTCCGCTCACGCGCGCGCCCGCGCTCTACACGAACGTGGCGTGGACGCCGGACGGGCAGCGCGTGGTCGCGACGCGGGGCGCGGCGCGCGAGCTGCGCGAGGTGGCGGGGATGTTCGGTAGTCCGCTGGGTGGGGAGTTCGTCTGGGTGCCGGCAGCCGGTGGAGAGGTGACCGTGATCGCGCCCACCGGCACCCGCGACGTTCCGCATTTCCGAACCGATCAGCCCCACCGGATCTACGCGTACAGCCCGGACGAAGGACTGGTTTCGTTCCGTTGGGACGGCACCGATGTGAAGCAGCACGTGCGCGTCAGAGGCTCGGGTGGGCAGAACGGGCGCGGCATGCACGAGGAGTTGGTGGCGCTGCCGCGGCGCCCCTTCCCGGTGCGACCGGACGTGCTGGTGGACTCGGCCGACCCGGAAGCCGAGCTGGATTCCGGGCCATCGAACGCCGGGATCGTGCTGATCTCGCCGATCGGCGACCGCGCGCTGGCTCAGGTGGGCAGCGACCTCTACACCCTCGAGCTTCCCCGCACGGGGCAGCTCACGACCGTGTCCGTGACCAACGCGCAGTCCGCGCCTGTCCAGGTGCGGCGGCTCACCGAGGTCGGCGGTGAGTTCCCATCTTGGACCGCGGACGGCGGCGCCGTGCACTGGGCGATGGGAAACGTGCTCTTCAGCTACGATTTGAGCCACGTGGAACAGCTCGAGGACAGCACACGCGTGGACGAGCACGAGCGCGCGCTCGTACGGGTGCGCGTGCGCACCCTACTGGACTCGCTGCGAGTCGCGAGGGATGCGGCCGACGCCGCCGCGCTCGGGGGGGCGGTGCCCGATTCGCTCGCGCAGCGGCTCAATCGGCTGCGAGCGGACTCGGTGCAGGCCGCCGCCGACATCCTGATGGCGCGCGCGGACTCGATGCGCGCAGAAGCCGAGGCTATCGCCGCGCGGGCCGACTCGGTGCGCGCGGGCGACGATCCGGCGCTTGCCGATACAGCCACGAGCTACCGGCCGGTCGAGCGCCGAATCGAGGTGACGATGGCGCGCGACGTCCCGGCGGGCAGCGTCGTGTTGCGCGGCGGGCGTGCGCTCACGATGCGCGGCCGCGAGATCGTCGAGGACGCCGACGTCGTGGTCACGGGCAACCGCATCGTCGCGGTGGGGAAGCGGGGCGAGGTGACCGTACCCGAAGGGGCGCACGTCGTGGACGTGACCGGTAAGACCGTGACGCCGGGCTTCGTCGATACGCACTACCACGCGCAGTGGCTGGTGCCCGAGATCCACCCGGAGCAGGTGTGGCAGTACCTCGCCACGCTCGCCTACGGCGTAACCACGACGCGCGACCCGCAGTCCGCTTGGACCGACGTGTTGAGCTACCGCGACCGGGTCGAGACGGGCGGCATGATCGGGCCGCGCGTGTACTCGAGCGGGCCCGGGGTATTCGCCGGAGAGAACCTCCGCGACGCCGAGCACGCTGCGACGGTGCTCAAGCGGTATGCGGAGTACTATGACACCGAGACGCTGAAGATGTACCTGACGGGCAACCGCCAGCAGCGGCAGTGGATCATCAAGGCCGCGCGTGAGCTCCGGCTCATGCCCACCACCGAGGGTGGGCTCGACTTCAAGACGGAGCTCACGCACGCGATGGACGGCTATTCGGGCGTGGAGCACGCGCTTCCCGTCGCGCCCATATTCTCGGACGTCGTCAAGCTGTTCCGGGCGTCACAGACCACGAGCACACCCACCTTGCTGGTGTCGTACGGCGGCCCCTTCGGCGAGAACTGGTTCTATGCGCGCGAGAACGTCCACGACGACCCCAAGGTCCGCCGCTTCGTCCCGGAGGAGAACCTGGACGCGCGCGCGCGCCGACGAGGGACCGGGGCAGGGGGGAGTCCGGGTCCGGCCGGTTGGTTCCTCGAGGAGGAGTACGTGTTTCCCCGGCATGCGGCCTTCGCGCGCAGGATGATCGAGGACAGCGCGCGCGTGGCGGTGGGGAGCCACGGACAGCTCCAGGGACTCGGCTATCACTGGGAGCTTTGGGCGATCGGCTCGGGGGGGATGGCGCCGCACGACGTGCTGCGCGCGGCCACCGTGCTCGGCGCCGAGGCGATCGGGTTGGGAGCGGATCTGGGAACACTCGAGGCGGGCAAGCTCGCCGACGTGCTGGTGATGGACGGCGACCCCCTGACCGACCTGCGCGACACGAATAGCCTGCGCTACGTGATGAAGAATGGCAGGCTGTACGACGCGGAGACCCTGGACGAGGCGTGGCCCCGCACGCGGCCGCTCCCCTCCAGCGCCGGACGGGCTTCCCCACCTACTGGCCCGTTGGCTGGGCTCGGGGTCGTGCCGGGCGGTTGAGCGATCCCGTTTCTCGGGACGCCCCCGTCGGCGCCCCGCCTTGCGACCGAATGGAAATTCGGGTCTGAGGGA
The DNA here is from genome assembly GCA_965237965.1 of Longimicrobiales bacterium. Classification (GTDB taxonomy): domain Bacteria; phylum Gemmatimonadota; class Gemmatimonadetes; order Longimicrobiales; family Gaopeijiaceae; genus UBA2988. Next base: position 225,775 of record CBDEGT010000003.1, on the reverse strand, counting down.
AGTCGGGGCCCAAGCGAAGTCCGGGCCCAATCGAATCTGGGCCCAAACGAAGTCCGAGTGGAAGAGCCTCCGTACCCGATGGTGCGGAGGCTTCTTTCGCGTAGGGGGGGCGTTCCGTATACTCGTCGAAATGAGAACGACTTTCAATCTCACTAATAAGAATCGTTCGCGATTGAGTGCTCCGGCGCCGGCCTGGACCCTGGCCTGTGCCTCGCTCGCGCTGGTTGCGTTGCCCGTGATCGTGGTGGTTCCCGGAGTCGGTCCAAGCACCGGTCCAAGCTCCGGTCCTGGCGCGCCGCCTCCCGAGCGGGGGGCGATCTCCATTGCTCCAGCGGATAGCACGGTCCGCGTCGAGCGCCTCGGTATCGTGATGGGGACGGAGCTGCGGGTGAGCGTGAACGGTGGTGGTCGTGATGTGGCGCTGGCCGCGGCCGAGGGCGCGCTCCGCGAGCTGGAGCGCATGGACGCTCTGCTCACTACCTGGGACTCCGCGAGCCCGATGGGGGCGCTCAACCGAGCGCCGATCGGAGAGCCCATCGGGGTGAGTCCCGAGCTGAGCAGCCTGCTAGCCGAGGCACGGGCATGGTCGGTTCGCACCGGCGGAGCGTTCACTCCGGCGATCGGCGCGCTGGTGGACGCCTGGGGACTCCGTCGTGGCGGTGTGCGCTCGGACGCTCGGGCGCTCGCGGCTGCGCGCGTGGCGAGCGGCCCGGAGACATGGGTGATCGGGCCTGCTGCCGGCACGGTGACCCGACGGAACGCCCGCGCGTGGATCGACACGGGGGGCTTCGGAAAGGGGGCGGCGCTGCGCACCGTGCGGGACACGCTCCGGGCGCTCGGGGTCGGTTCCGCCCTGCTGGACCTGGGCGGACAGCTCCTCGCCGTCGGGAAGGACGCCTCGACGGAGCGTCCGTGGAACGTCGCGGTCGCGCACCCGGCGGGCCGGCGCCAACCGGTCGCTGTCCTTGCGCTCGAAGACGTCTCGGTGGCGACCAGTGGCAACTCCGAGCGGGCGGGCTCGGCGGATGGGGAGGCGATCGGCCACCTCATCGATCCCCGCACGGGCCACCCGGTGCCGGCTTGGGGCAGCGTGACCGTGGTCGCGGCTGATCCGTTCGTCGCGGACGTGCTCTCGACCGCGCTGTACGTGATGGGCCCCTCCGCGGGGCCCGACTTCGTTCGGGATCAGGATCAGGACTGGGCCCCCGCGCTCGGGGATGTGGGGGCCTTGTTCCTGATCGAGCGGGGCGGTGCCCTGGTGTCGTGCTGGAACGCCGCCATGGAGCGCTGGCTGGGGCCGCCGTTCATGCCTGCCGACCGTGCGCATGGCGCCGAAGCGAGCCGCGCAGCCCCTGCGCACGCCAAACCTGCTCATAGAAACGACAAGGAAGAAGCATGCGCGTCATAACCCGTCTTGCAGAGACCGTCACTGCACTGGTCGCACGACCAATCCGCTCGCGGTTCTGCTCGGCACTCCGCATGGCTCCGCTGGCGGTAATCCTGCTCGTTCCGTCTACAGCGGTTGGGCAGCAGGTGCCCGATTCGGTGCGCTTGGCCGAGGTAGAGCGGCGCCTGGAGGCGCTGACCCGGGAGCTCGAGCGCCAGCAACTCGGGGCCGAGGTCGTGGATGCGGACACCACGGTGCTCGGCCTCGGACCAGCGGCGTCCAAGGTGTACCGGGTCGGGCAGGGCGTGTCGCTCGGAGGATACGGGGAGATCGTCTATAAGAACTTCGCGGCCGAGCGCGAGAATGCTTCGCCGTCGGGTGCCGTGGATCAGATCGACGCGCTCCGCGGCATCCTCTACGTGGGCTACAAGTTCAACGACAGGCTGCTGCTGAACACCGAGATCGAGATTGAGCACGCAAACGAGATCTTCCTGGAGTTCGCCTACCTGGACTACCGCTTCAGTGACGTCATGGGAGCGCGCGCAGGGCTCTTGCTCGCGCCCATGGGTCTGATGAACGAGCTGCACGAGCCGCCCGTTTTCCTGGGCACGGACAGGTCGCTCACGGAGAGCGCGATCATCCCGACCACCTGGCGCGAGAACGGGATCGGCGTGTTCGGAGGCGTGGGGCCGCTGGCGTACCGGGTCTACGTGATGAGCTCCTTTGACGGCGTGGGCGGGGGGTCTTCGAGCGCCGGGGGCTTCAGCGCGGCCGGGCTCAGAGGGGGGCGACAGCGGGGATCTCGTGGGCTATCCGAAGATTTCGGCCTGGTGGGTCGAGTGGACTACGTGGCTGTTCCCGGACTGCTCGTCGGGGGGTCGGCCTTCCGCGGCCAGACCGCGCATAACCGCAGGTTGAACGGCGTGGAGGTGGACGGTCGTACCCTCATCTGGGACCTGCACGCGGACTACAAGGTGGCCGGACTCGATCTGCGGGCGCTCAGGGCCCGCGCGAAGGTCGACGACGTCGCGGACCTGAACGCGCTGCGCAACCTCACCGGGGCCAACGGCATCGGTGAGGAACTGGGTGGCTGGTACGTTCAGGCCGGTTACGACCTGCTGCGAGCGACGGAGTCTGCGCATCAGCTGATTCCGTACTTCCGTTATGAGAGGATCAATACGCAGAGGGAGGTTGCGACGGGCTTCACGGCGAATCCAGCCAACGATCGCACGGTGTTGTCGCTGGGCGCGGCTTGGAAGCCGATCCCCGAGGCAGTGCTGAAGGTGGACTACAACGTCCACTCCAACGGGGCCGAGACCGGCGTGAACCAGCTCAGCGCTGCCCTCGGTTACCTGTTCTGAGGCGCGCGGGGCGGGTTTTCGCCTGGGTGCCGGCCGCCGCCCTGTGGGCGGCAGCCAGCGCTCCGTGCGCGTCGGCGCAGACCATGCTCACGCAGGACGAGGCGCTTGCGCTCGCGTTTCCCGAGGCGGACCGCGTGGAGCGCCGCACCGCCTATCTCACGACCCCGCAGCTTTCGCAGGCACGCTCGCTCGCGGGTACCGGTGTCGCCGTGGAGAGCGAGATCGTCACGTACTACGTCGCTATCCAGGGCGGTCGCCCGCTCGGGGTCGCGTACTTCGATGCCCATCGGGTTCGCACGTTGCCCGAGGTGCTCATGGTGGTGGTCGGGACCGACGACCGGATCCGCCGGATCGAGGTGCTCCGCTTCCGGGAGCCCCCCGACTACCTCCCGCCGCAGGTCTGGCTCGAGCGCTTCAGCGGACAGGTGCTCGACGACGAGCTGTCGCTCAAGGGCAGCATACCCAGGCTGACCGGCGCCACCCTGACTGCCGGCGCGGTCACCAACGCGGCGCGCCGGCTGCTCGCCCTGCACCAGGTGGTGCGGCCGTTCGAGGCGGCGAGGTGAAGGACGCCGAATTGAGCGAGGGGAAGTGAAGCCCCTCCCGAAGTGGTTGCTGATGACCAGCTCGCTCGCGACCGGCGTTACCGGGATCGTCTACTTCGCGCTCGACATCTTCTACGTCCCCACCGACCCGTTCGCGATCAGCCACCCGCTCGAGCCGTGGCTTCTCAAGGCCCACATCCTCGTGGCCCCGGCGCTGGTGTTCGCGATCGGCCTGATCGCCGTGGATCACATCTGGAAGCACTACCGCTGCCTGGTGCCGGCCGGTCGTCGCTCAGGACTGCTGGCCACAATCGCGTTCGTGCCAATGGTGCTGAGCGGGTACCTGATCCAGGCGGTCACGTCCGTCCCCTGGCTGGATGTGCTCGGTTGGACGCACATGGGGGCCGGCGTCATCTATCTGGCGAGCCTGATTCTGCACCAGCGGGTGTTCAAAGGTGCGATTCCCGAGGTAACGGCGCGCGTCCGGGCCGGTCGCCACCGCACGCGCGCGGGCCGCCGGCTCCCGCAGCTCAGCGGAGAACGCGCCGAAACCAGCGGGCCGGCGCTCCGCTCCTGAGCCCTGCCCGGTCGATGGCCCTCGGAGGCCTCGCGCGCACGACTGGGTGAGGTGTAAAGCCGACTGTTCGCGTGCGTGGAGAAGGGAAGTCCCTTTGAGAGCTAGCGTGCCCGGGACCTAGTACGAGCCCGCGCGCTCCGTCACCTCGGCCAGGTCACGTGATCGGGCCCCCCTTCAGCGTCCGTGACCAGCGCGGAGAGCCCGCGCGCCCAGAGCGTCGCACCGTCCGCGCTCAAGAAGCGCCGTTCCGACTCCTGGGACGTCAGTCCTCGGGCGGCGGCTCGCGGCGCAGGTCCTTGACCTGTGCGCGTCGCCGCTTCGCTTCCAGCCGCCTGCGCTTCTCCGCCGCCGGGACCGGCGTGGGCACCCGGGGCCTGGCGCGCAGGTTGCGGCGCTCCAGTCTGCGGCGCAGCCGCTCGAGGGCGATCGCCTTGTTGCGATGCTGGCTCCGCTTGCTGTGCGACGTGGCCCTCACCCCTGTGGGTGTATGCACCAGTCGCACGCCGCTTTCGGTCGTGTTCTGGTGCTGGCCTCCCTTGCCCCCGGAACGGAAGGTTTCGACCCGACATTGGTCGAGCAGCCCATCATCCGTGTCGGGGATGGGGAAGGGATCCGGGGCCGGTGAGTGCGTGTTCATCTTTCGTCTTATATTGGGATCGTGCCCGCCCGGTCGGGAGTCTCAGGTCGAACGGGACAACCATCCGGGCAAGGGGTATCACACTCGGCCACATGGCGCGCCGGCCTCTGCCGCGAGCGCGCCCTCCGACTTCGGACCCGCAGGGAATGATCTTCGACCGCATGGACGAGCGCCCGGGAGCAACGCTCCTGGTGGTGCTCGCCTGCCTGGTGATCATCGTAGCCGGTCTCAAGGCCGCCGCGGCGATCCTGGTGCCGTTCGTGCTGGCACTGTTCTTGGCGGTCGTATCGATGCCCATCATGTTCGGCCTGCGGACGCGCCGCGTATGGGCCCCGGTCGCCATCGGTCTGACCGTGATGCTCAATGTGCTGGTGTTCGGGCTGATGGTGCTAATGGGCACGAACTCTCTGGGAGAGCTGAACACGAAGCTCCCCCGCTACGTGAGCCTGTTCCGGGGGCATTGGGGCCGGTGGATGATGGAGCTGGACCAGCGCGGGATTCCGGCCTCGGCCTACCTCACGCCGGACCCGGTGGATCCGGCGCGCATGTTCGCGCTGGTGAGTAGCACGGTGCAGGCGATCGCCCAGATGTTCAGCATCGCGTTCATCATCGGCCTCATCATGGTCTTCGTGCTCGCCGAGGCGACCGTCTTCCCGTTCAAGTTCCAGGCGATCCTGGGCGGTAATCGGCAGGGCCGGCTCCGGATTACTCAGATCGTCCAGGAGGTCCAGGCTTACCTGGGGCTCAAGTTCGTCCTCAGCCTCGCGACCGGGGTGTTGGTCACCCTGCTCTGCCAATTCGCGGCACTCGACTTTCCGGTCCTGCTTGGACTGATCGCGTTCGTCCTGAACTTCGTACCCACCATCGGTTCGATCATCGCGGCCCTGCCCGGCGTCGCGCTGGCTCTCGTCCTGCATGGCGAGGTGACCGCGCTGGTCGTGGCGCTCGGCTACTTCGGGATCAACACGGTGATCGGCAACCTCATGGATCCCCACATCATGGGGCGCCGGATGGGGCTTTCCACACTGGTCGTGGTCCTGTCGCTTCTCTTCTGGGGGTGGCTGTGGGGCCCGATCGGAGCGCTGCTCTCGGTGCCCCTCACCATGGTCACCAAGATCGCTCTCCAGAATGTGCCCGACCTGCGCTGGATTGCGGTGCTGTTGGACAAGGTGCCCCCGCAGGCGCAGGAGCTGGTGCCCCCCATCGAACCGACGTACCGCGGCGCTGCAGCCGGGGCCGAGGCGGTCGTGCCGGTGCCCTCTGGGTCCGAGCCGACGCGCGTGACAGGCTGACCATGCCCCGTGTCTCGTTCCAGTCCCTTCCAGACGACGCGAGGCTCTGGATCTTCGGCGCAGAGCGGAGCCTGAGCTCGCATGAGCGGAACGAGCTGCTTTCCGCCGTGGACGGCTTTCTCGATGACTGGAGAGCGCACGGATCGCCGCTCGGCGCCTCCCGCGACTTCCGCGAGGACCGCTTCCTCATGGTGGCCGTCGATCAGGCGACCGTACCCCCTTCCGGCTGCTCGATCGACGCGATGGTGGACGTCCTGAGGCAGGTCGAAGGCCGCCTCGGCGTGGCGCTGCTCGGCCACGGCGCGATCTTCTACCGGGACAGGTCGGATGTGCTCAGCCGGACGGACCGGCCCGGCTTCAAGCGACTCGTCGAGGCGGGCGCGGTGGATGGTGACACGCCCGTCCTGGATACCACGATCACCAGCCTGGGCTCTTTGCGCGCGGGGGGCTGGGAGCTACCGACCCGGGAGAGCTGGCACGGCCGAGCGTTCCTGCGGCCGGCCCACCGCTGAGTCGCGGTCTCCCTCTCCCTCGGTCCTCCTTGGCGGCCCGCACAGCTCCCACCGACGCAGCACCACTCGAACACCGCGGCTTCTTCGGGCATCCGCTCAGCCTCGCCACGCTCTTCTTCACGGAGATGTGGGAGCGCTTCAGCTATTACGGGATGCGGGCGCTGCTCATTCTCTACATGACGGCCGCTGTCGCGGGCGGTAACCCCGGGCTCGGGTGGGAGGAGGGCCGGGCGGGAGCGGTCTACGGGCTCTATACGTCGCTCGTGTATTTGCTCGCGCTGCCAGGGGGGTGGGTCGCGGACCGACTGTGGGGGCAGCGGAAAGCGGTCTTCGTCGGTGGCTGCATCATCGCGCTCGGGCACTTCACGCTGGCCGGGCCGCTCGTCGGCCTGCCCGACATCCCGACCTTCTTTCTCGGCCTGCTGTTCATCGTGGTCGGGACCGGGCTGCTCAAGCCCAACGTCAGCACCATCGTAGGCGACCTCTACCCGCGGCCCGCGGCAGACGCGACTGACGACCAGATTGAGGCGTGGAGCGCGCGACGCGACGCGGCCTTCTCGATCTTCTACATGGGAATCAACCTGGGCGCGCTCATGGGGCCCTTCATCTGCGGCACTCTGGGCGAGCGGGTGAGCTGGCACTGGGGATTCTCGGCCGCCGGCTTCGGCATGGTGTTCGGGCTGATCCAGTACCGCTTGGGCTACGATTCGCTCGGCGATGCGGGAAGCCTGGCGGGAGACGAGCCCGCCGATGTAGTTGGGCGACGTGAGCGGAAGTTCTACCTGACGGCCGGAGCGGTGGCCGTGGCTGCCACCGTCGTGGTAGCGCTCGCCACCAGCGGTGCGGTTGCGCTCACGCTCGAGGTGTTCGCGACCTGGCTGGGCTATGGCATCCTGCTCCTCACCATCCTCTTCTTCGCCGGGCTGATTTTCGGTTCGACCTGGGCTGGCTGGCTGGCGGCTCTGTTTCTGGTGCTGAGCGTCGCCCTGTCCCCACGCCTCGGTGGGACGCAGGCGGGGCAGTGGGCCATCCTGGCCACGCTCGCGCTCTTCATCGTCCTGAGCGTCTCCCGCCTCGCCACGCGTGGTGACCGCGTCACGGACGACCAGAAACGCCTGATGGTGATCTTCTGGCTGTTCTTGCTCGCGGCCGTCTTCTGGTCCGGTTTCGAGCAGGCCGGGTCGTCCATGAACCTGTTTGCGCGCGACCTTACGGATCGGACGATCGGGGGTCTGGAGTTGCCGACCACCTGGCTGCAGAACGTGAACCCGTTCTTCATCATCGTGCTCGCGCCCGTGTTCGGCTGGCTCTGGACGTGGCTCGCCGCGCGCCACGCGAACCCATCTACACCGGTGAAGTTCGCGCTCGGACTGCTGGGTCTGGCCGGAGGCTTTTTCGTCTTGTCGTGGGGCGCAGCAAACGCCACGGCCACCGCCGGGGGACTCTCGATGGCGTGGCTCGTAGTTACGTACTTCCTGCACACGTGCGGCGAGCTCGCGCTCTCACCGGTGGGTCTGTCGTCCATGACCAAGCTGGCGCCCGAGGGGCGCGTCGGTCAGATGATGGGGGTCTGGTTCATCGCGGCGTCGCTCGGGAACCTGTTCGCTGGGCTGGTCGCGGGCCGACTCGAGGTTCTGCCGCCCGATCGCCTGTTCTGGAGCGTGGCGCTCTTCACGGGTGGAGTCGGGTTGGTCGCACTGCTGGTGAGCCCGGCGATCAAGAGCCTGGTGGGACGCGCCGATTAGTGGCCCTTGAAGGTCGTTGCCGGTTTCTTTCGGGGACTCTTCGTCGAGTCGAGCGCGTTGCCCCGGGCTCCACTGCCCCCGTAGTATGGCCCCCGCGCCGACCCCGATCGGGTCGGCTTTTTCCGGATCACATCTCCATGGAGCGAGCTCATGAAGGTCACCGTCCTCGGCGAAACGCGCCCGGACGAGCGGAGGGTTGCCCTTGTTCCCGACACCGTCCGCGAGATCAAGAAGGCCGGGATCGAGGTCGTGGTGCAGTCGGGGGCCGGCCAGCGCTGCTCGTTTCCGGACGATCTCTACCGGGCGGCGGGAGCGACGATCGCCCCTGACTCCCGGGCGGCGCTCCAGGGCACGGACGTGGTGCTCAAGGTCCAGCCCCCGACCGAGACGGAGGTGGCGGCTCTGCCGAAGGGCGCCCTCTTGATTTCGCTCCTCAACCCCCTCGGTGATGCGGCCGCGGCCAAGCGACTTGCCGACGCCGGCGTCAGTGCCTTCGCGCTCGAGTTGGTCCCCCGCACCACCCGGGCGCAGAGCATGGACGTGCTCTCCTCCCAGGCGATGGTGGCGGGCTACAAGGCCGTGCTTCTGGCCGCGGACACCATCCCCAAGCTCCTTCCCATGTTCATGACCGCTGCCGGGACCATCCGCCCCGCCAAGACGCTCGTCCTGGGGGCGGGCGTCGCCGGGCTCCAAGCGATCGCGACCGCACGTCGGCTGGGCTCCAAGGTGGAGGCCTTCGACGTGCGCGCGGCCGTGAAGGAGCAGGTACAGAGCCTGGGCGCGACTTTTTTGGAAACCGAGCACGAGGTGACCGCGGAGGGCGAGGGCGGCTATGCCAAGGAGCTCTCCGAGGAGCAGCACAAGCGCGAGCTCGAGCTGATCGCCAAGCACATCAAGGACTCCGACATCGTAATCACGACCGCGCAAATTCCTGGAAGGCCTGCACCACTGCTTGTTACGGAGGAGATGCTCCGCGCGATGAAGCCCGGCTCGGTGTTGGTGGACCTCGCGGCCGAGAGCGGAGGAAATGTGGCCGGCTCGAAGCCTGGCCAGACGGTGGAACGCGACGGGTTGACGATCCTGGGGCCGACGAACCTGCCGTCGACCATACCCTATCACGCCAGCCAGATGTTCTCGAAGAACGCCTGGACGTTCCTCAAGGAGATGGTGAAGAAGGACGAGGGGCTGGTCGTGGATCTCACGAACGATGTGGTGGGCCCCACTTGCCTCACGCACGGGGGCGAGGTCAAGAACGAGCGGGTCCGGCAGCAGCTCGGGCTGCCGGCCAAGCCCGATCCGGGCCCTGCAGCTGGAGGGGCCACTGCGACCACCGGGACCGGCGCCGCCGGCTCCGGACCCTCACGCTGATCCTCAAGGAGAGCTCATGGGCACCCTGCTCGTCGGTCTGTACGTCCTCGTTCTCGCCACCATGGTGGGCAACGAGGTGATCAGCAAAGTGCCACCCACACTGCACACCCCGCTCATGTCGGGCGCGAACGCGATCAGCGGCATCACGATCGTGGGCGCGCTGATCGCGGCTGCGCGAACGGAAGCGGGGCTGGGGTGGCTGCTCGGGGTGATGGCCGTGGCGATGGCGATGGTGAACGTGGTGGGTGGCTTCATGGTCACCGATCGCATGCTCCAGATGTTCAAGAAGCGCTGACCCGGAGAATCACGAGAACATGGATCTCTCATTCCTGATCGAGCTCGCATATCTCCTGTCGGCGGTGCTGTTCGTCGTCGGTCTGAAGCGTATGCAGTCGCCCGCGACCGCACGAAGGGGCAACGCTCTCGCGGCCTCGGCCATGCTCATCGCCATTGGCGGGACGTTGATCGATACGGCGGTGTTGAGTTGGTCCGGGATTCTGGTGGGCGTCGCGATCGGCACCGTGGTGGGGGCGCTTGCGGCACGGTTGGTCGAGATGACCGCGATGCCGCAGATGGTGGCGGCGTTCAACGGATCCGGTGGCGGGGCTTCGGCGGTGGTGTCCGCGGCCGAGCTGGTGGCCCTTCTGCAGGTGGGCGCTCCGCTTACTGCACTCACGGGAGTGGCCATCGCGATCTCGACGCTGATCGGTGCCGTCACCTTCACCGGGAGCTTCGTCGCCTACGGCAAGCTGCAGGGGATCGTCTCGGGTAACCCGATCACGTTTCCCGGTCAGAAGCTGCTGAGCGCGCTCCTCTTCGTCGCGCTTCTGGTCTTGGGGGGGCTGGTAGCTCAGGGTGCCGGGTCCGGTGGCCTCGGGCCGCTCGACGTCTTCCTACTGTTCGCCGCCCTCGCCGGACTGCTCGGTATCCTGCTCGTCATCCCAATCGGTGGCGCAGACATGCCGGTGGTGGTGTCGTTGCTCAACTCGTACTCCGGAATGGCGGCGTCTGCGGCCGGCTTCGTGATCGGCAACAACCTGCTGATCCTCTCGGGTGCGCTCGTGGGGTCTGCCGGGCTGATCCTCACCATGATCATGTGCAAGGCGATGAATCGGTCACTGGCCAACGTGATCTTCGGTGCCTTTGGCGGGCAGGCACATGCTGCTGTGGCGGCGGGCGAGAAGAAGAGCGCGCGTGCGTGCGATGCGGAGCAGGCCGCGATGCTGCTCGCCTACGCACAGAGCGTCATCATCGTGCCAGGCTACGGCCTCGCCGTGGCGCAGGCGCAGCATGAGCTGCGTAAGACGATGGACCTACTACAGGAGCGTGGCGTGGACGTGAAGTACGCCATCCACCCTGTGGCCGGCCGCATGCCGGGGCACATGAACGTGCTCTTGGCGGAGGCCGACGTTCCGTACGACCAGCTCTTCGACCTGGACGAGATCAACGACGACTTCGGACGCACCGACGTGGTGGTGGTGGTAGGCGCAAACGATGTGGTGAACCCTGAGGCGCGCAACCCGCAGAGCATCATCGCGGGCATGCCGATCCTGGACGTGGACAAGGCGCGCAACGTCATCGTGGTGAAGCGGAGCCTGTCCCCAGGCTTCGCCGGCATCGATAACCCACTCTTCTATCTGGACAACGCGATGATGTTCTTCTCCGACGCAAAGCAGGCGATGACGGATCTGGTGAAGGAGATCCGCGAGGTCTGATCCGCGAGGTGGGGCGTCGGTCGGCCGTCACCACCCGGTCACGCCGACGTGGTCAGGCCGACGTGGTCAGGCCTCGAGCCCTTCGGCCAAGAACCGTGCGGCGTGCTCCTCAGCCCAGAATCGCGGTGCCCAGGGTGCTCCCTCGACGAACCCGACGTGTCCACCCCGGTCGGTGATCACCGGAGCGAATGCGGGGTTCGCGCGGAGCGCGGCCTCGGGAATGACTGCCGCGGGAAGGAAGGGATCGTCACGGCTGTGCATCACCAGGGTCGGGACGTGCACGCTGTGGAGGCAGCGCGCCGAGCTGCACGACTCGTAATAGTGAGCCGCGTCACGGAAGCCGTGCAGTGGCGCGGTGACGGCGTCATCGAACGCGCGTAGGGTTCGGGCGCTCCGCGCACGGTCGAGCCGGAGATGCGGCGCAAGCAGCTCCCGTTTCGCCTCGACCTTGGCGATCAGCGAGCGCAGGAAGAAGCGGGCGTATGTCCGCACCATCGGTCCACTTTCCAGGGTGTCCGCCCCGGCGCTCAGTTCGAAGGGTACCGAGATGACCGCTGCGGCGCGCACCAGCTCCTGCCCCCGCGTGTTCAGCCCTCCCAGCAATCTCAGGAGAATGTTCCCGCCGAGGGAAAAGCCGAGCGCGCCGAGCGGCCGGTCGGGCCGACCAGCACGCAGCCGCTCGAGCACCCAGAGAGGGTCCCCGGTCTCGCCGGAGTGATAGAAGCGAGGCAGCCGGTTGGGCTCACCCCCGCAACCCCGGAAGTTGAGCCCGACGGCGGCAACGCCCCGGGCTCTGAGCGCGAGGTAGGATTGAAGGGCGTACGGACGGAGCGCGTTGCCCTCGAGCCCGTGCAGGACCACGACCAGGGGGGCTCCCTCGAGTCCTTGGTCGGCGAAGTCGAGCTCGAGGACGTCCCCGTCCGGAGTTTCCCAGCGCTCCCTGCGGAGTGGGAGGGTGGGACGCGGACGGAGGAGCTTGCCGGCCAGTGTCTGCGCGTGGGCAGAACGCGCCCATACCGGTGGCCGGAATGCACGCGGGATGAACGTGCGGCTGCGTGACGCCAGGGCCTGATCCATGGTAAGAGTATAGCCATCGGTGTGCGCCCGTGGACTACGCGGCCGTGCGCGACCAGCCCGCAGAGAAGGAGGGGCCTGTTTGAGCGTTGCGAAACCGGTCGACCCCAGCGGTCGTAGGGATCCTATGATCTCCTTTCGGACGCAGGTGCTTGTCGGGCTGTTCGCCTGCGGCATTGGCGCGTCCGGCGGCGCAGCCCAGACCGCGTCGATCGATGCGTCCGGGGCGGAGTCTGACGACGCCTTTCTGGATCCGGAGGCACGCGCGCTCCACGCCACCGCGCGCGCGCGTTGGTACGAAGTGGACCGGTAGGGGCGTCGCTCTCCGGGCATGGTTCCCCAGAGGTGCCGAAGCGTGCGTTCCTTCCTCGCGGATCATCCCGACTACCGGCACGATTGCGCGAGAGAATCCTACAGGCGTCGGACATGGTGGAGCGGGCCGCCCGCATCGTATACGGCTGGCGGGGCTGACCCTGTTCACGGGTCGTCCCCGGGGCCGGTTTCTGGAAACCCTGTCCGGCCGGTCTCCGTCGTGTTCTTCGTTTCGCACGTGTCATCACTAAACGGCGTTCTTGTATCATTCCGCAATAAAGTTCCGCTGGATATGGGGAAGGGTCGGGACCCCGTTGACCTCCGGGGCGTGTAGGTTTACGCTGTTCACCCATGAGCGAACAGAAAAAGAAGATCCTGGCGTGCGCCTGTGATCTGTACCTGAACGACGGTCTCGACGGCTTCTCGATGCGCAAGCTGGCGCGGACTCTCGGGGTCACGGCACCGGCGCTCTACCGGCACTACGAGAGCAAGGAGCGGGTGCTTGCGGCCGTGGTCGGGGAGGGGTACCGACAGCTGATCCAGTACCTCCACCGAGCGCTCGAGGCCCGCACCCCCGAGGACCGCTTCCGTGTGGCGGGGGAAGGGTACCTGGAGTTCGCCCTGAGGCACCCCCGCTACTACGAGGTTCTGTTCATGGGCGTGGAGTTGTTTTCGGTAGACGAGGTGCCGGAGGAAGTGTCCGCCCAGGGGTGCGCCGTGGGTCAGTTCTGGAACGATCGGGTGCGAGAGTGCATCGAGGCCGGACTGCTTCGTGAGGGCGACCCCGAGGCGATTGGGATATCCCTCTGGTCCCACGCCCACGGGCTGATCTCACTCTACCTGAAGGGAATGCTGCCGCTCACGGAAGACGAGTTTCGGGTGCTCCATCGCCGGTCGAGCGCACGCGTGCTGATTGGGCTCGGGACGACGACGTATGCGGAGCGGCTCGCGGAGAAGCTCGCCGCAGCGGAGGATGCGACTCGATTCGCCGGGAGGGAGGCCACGTGGACATAGCGACAACGGGAAGGCAGAGGTTCACCAGGCAGGGGATCACCAGGGTGGCGGGGCTGCTCGCGCTGCTTGGGCCGGCGGGCCCTATCGTAGCCCAGCAGGGAATCGGCCACGACCCGAGCGCGAGGGCTCCTGCCGCTGAGCTTGGGCTGCCCGAAGTCGTGCGCGCGGTCCTGGACCAGAGCCGTGAGATCCGTCAGGCGCGCTACGCGCTGGACGAAGCGGAGGAGCGGGTGTCCGAGGCCTGGGGCAGTGTGTACCCGACGGTCGACTTCTCGGCGAACTACCTACGCAATCTGTCACCGTCGGTCAGCTTCGTTCCGGCGGCCTTCTTCGATCCGTCGGCCGGCCCGGGCGAGTTCGCCCCGGTGCAGTTCAGCGCGGACAACATCTGGTCGACGTCGGTGGACGTGGACCAGCCCGTGTTCGATGCCCGCTCCTTCATCGGCGTGGGCGCGGCGGGGCGCTATCGCGCGCTCCAGGACGAGCTGCTTCGGTCGCGGACCGAATCGGTGGTGACCCGGGTGCGACTGCGCTACTACGAGCTACTTCTCACGCAGGAGCAGCAGCGACTGATCGACAATTCGGTGCGGCGAGTGAGGGAGAGCCTAGCACAGGCACGGGCTCTCCATCGCGCCGGCCTGGTCTCCGAGTACGAGGTGCTGCGACTCGAGGTCGAGCTCGCCAACCTGGAGCCGAACCTCAGGCGCGCGACCAACATGATCGCGCAGGCACGTCGCCAGCTGGCGGTCGAACTCGATCGTGACGACGCGGAAACGCTCACCGTCGCGGGCTCGCTGGCGGGGATGAACCTTGCGGATCCGGCGGCCAACACGCCTGCGAATCGGGCGATCCTCGAGTTCTCCGGCGTTCGGCCGGGCGCCGACGTGGAAGAGCTGGTACAGGCTGCGCTCGAGGCACGGTCGGACCTGCGCCAGCTCGAGCTGACTGAGGACTTGCGTCGCACCGAGCTCCGTCTCGAGCAGGTCGAGTACTTCCCGACGGTGAGCGTATTCGGAAGCTACACCATCAATGCGCAGCAGAACGGGAGCCCGTCGTTCTTCGCGGCGCCGCGTGCATACGGTCGCACCGTCGGCGTGCGTGTCTCGCTGCCCATCTTCAACGGCTTTCAGCGCGAGGCCCGCATCGATCAGAAGCAAGCGGCGCTCAGGGCCGCGCAGACCCAAACCCACCTGGTGGCCGATCAGGCTGCCGCAGAGGTTCGCAATCTGATCGAGCAAGTGGAGGAGGCGCTGCTCCGGTCGCGTGGTCAGCGTCTCGCGGTTCAGCAGGCCGAGCGCGGCTTCGAGATCGTGAGCGCTCAGCATCGCGAGGGGCTGTCCAGCCAGCTCGAGCTCACCGACGCCGAGGTGGCGCTGCGGGAAAGCGAGTTCAACTACGCGCAGGCCGTCTTCGACTATCTGGCCACCCGCGCCCGGTTGGACGAGGCCGTGGGGCGGGTGCCGATGGTGGACGAGTCCGCGGGGAGCGGGTCGTGAGCCGGCGTGTGCGGGTCGGCGAGAGCCTGAGTGGGCATGCCAGGGGAGAGAAGACCATGACGGCATACAGGAGTAGGGGCGTGGCGATCGCCCTGGCAGCGACGGCGTTCTTGGCCGGGTGCGGGCCTGCCGAGGCGAACGGCGCGGACGAGGCGCCTGCCGAGACGGGCCGGGTGCTCAACGTCGAGGTGACCACCGTAGAGCTGAGTGATTTCACGGACGTGATCCGGCTCACCGGTACGGTCGTGGCCAACCGAGACGTGATCGTCTCCGCCGAGGAGAGCGGGATCGTCACCGAGCTGCTCGTCCGAAAGGGTGCTACGGTTGGCGCCGGCCGGCCGATCGCCAGGATCGACGATCGACTGCTCGCCTCGCAGACCGCCCAGGCGCGCGCGCAAGCCGCGCTTGCGCGGGAGCTGTGGGAGCGGCGCAAGCGGTTGTTCGAGGAGGACCAGGTCGGCTCCGAGCTTGCCTATCTGGAAGCCCGTTATCAGGCCGAGCAGGCAGAGGCGGCGTTGGCCACGCTCGAGCGGCGGTTGGAGCGGACTGTGGTGACCGCGCCGATCGAGGGCGTCCTGGACGACCGTTTGGTCGAGGTAGGTGCGATGGTCGGTCCCGGAACTCCCGTAGCGCGGATCGTCGACCTGAATCCGCTCAAGGTCACCGGCGGCGTGCCTGAGCGGTACGCTCCAGACATCCGC
Organism: Longimicrobiales bacterium; assembly: GCA_965237965.1. Classification (GTDB taxonomy): domain Bacteria; phylum Gemmatimonadota; class Gemmatimonadetes; order Longimicrobiales; family Gaopeijiaceae; genus UBA2988. The sequence continues at coordinate 210,039 of CBDEGT010000003.1, read as the reverse complement.
CCCGGCGCGCTGGCCACGGTCCGCTTCCATGCGCTTGAAGGGCGGGAGTTCTCGGGCACGATCGACTACGTGGGCGCCGCGGTAAACCCGTCCAACCGTACGTTTCCCGTGGAGTTGCGTCTCCCGGACGTGGGCCGCTCGGTGAAGCCCGAAATGATTGCGGACATCGAGGTCGTGCGGAGCGTCTCGAAGCACGCAGTGGTCGTGCCGCAGGATGCGTTGGTCCGGGTGGAGGACGGGTACGTGGTGTTCATAGTCGCCGGTCCGGGCGAGACTTCGACTGTGGAGACCCGTTCGGTCACTTTGGGCCCTTCCCAGCGCGATGCGGTAGTGGTTTCGTCGGGTCTGGAACCGGGGGACCGGGTGGTGGTGGTGGGGCAGAAGCTGGTGGCGGTGGGCGACCGCGTGCGCGTGGTCGGCGAGCGCTGAGCGGCAGCCGGGAGAGTCCATACCGACCGGCGTTTCCAGAGGGAACGCCAGGAGCCGAGGGACGATGAGCGATATGAGCGCGGGCGACGGGAAGGGGCCGACGTCGGTTCCGACCGATAAGGCCTTCCTCGACCGTTACAGAGATTTCTGGCCCACCAGCTTCGCGGTCGATCACCGCACCAGCATGGTCGTGTTGCTGACCATCATCGTGGTGCTCGGGCTGTACTCGTACGTGACAACTCCGCAGGAGTCGTTCCCCGAGATCGCGATCCCGATGCTGGTGGTGAACACGATGTATCCCGGTGTCGCCCCGGCCGACATGGAGACGCTGGTGACGAGGCCGCTCGAGGAGGACCTCAGCACCATCAGCGACATCAAGAACCTCACCTCCACGTCGGTCGAGGGCTATTCGAGCATCGTGATCGAGTTCGAGACGTCCGTGAATCTCGACGACGCCCTGGCGAGCGTGCGTGAGAAGGTGGATCTGGCCACACCCGAGCTCCCCGCCGAGGCGGAGGAGCCGATGATCATCGAGTTCAATTTCTCGGAGGTGCCGGTCATCCAGGTCAACCTGGCCGGTGACTACGGTCTCGTGCGGTTGAAGGAGATCGGTGAGGAGATCCAGGACCGCCTCGAGCAGCTGCCGCAGGTCCTGCGCGTGGACCTGCGCGGAGGCCTCGAGCGCGAGGTGGCTGTCGACGTCGACCTCGCCCGACTCAAGTACTACAACGTCGCGCTCACGGACGTGATCGGGGCGATCGCCAGCGAGAACGTGAACATACCGGGTGGCTCGATCGACGTGGGGCAGTCCAAGTACTTGGTCCGGGTTGATGGGGAGTTCGACGACCCCGAGCTGATCGAGGATGTGGTCGTCACCTTGGTCGATGGGTGGCCGGTATACGTGCGCGACATCGCGGCGGTGGACTTCGGCTTCGCGGATCGGACCAGCTACGCGCGGCTCGACGGCTCGCCCGTGGTGACCCTCGACGTGATCAAGCGCTCGGGCCAGAACATCATCGAGACTACCGAGCAGGTGCGGGCTGTGGTTGCCGGCATGGAGCCGAGCTTTCCGCCCAGTACCCGGATCGCGTTCACCTCGGACATGTCCGAGGACATCTCGATGATGGTGTCGAGCCTGGAGAACAACATCGCCTCTGCGTTAATCCTGATCGTTGGCGTGCTCCTCTTCTTCCTGGGACTCTCCAATTCGATCTTCGTCGCGATCTCGATCCCATCCTCGATGTTCCTTTCGTTCATCATCATCAACTGGATGGGGATGACGATGAACATGATCGTGCTGTTCAGCCTGATCCTCGCGCTGGGGATGCTGGTCGACAACGCGGTCGTGATTGTGGAGAACATCTACCGCTTCATGGAGCAGGGTTGGGACCGGACGTGGGCCGCCAAGAAAGCGACCGCGGAGGTCGCGCTGCCGGTGATCGGCTCGACCGCGACCACGCTGGCGGCGTTCACGCCCCTTGTCTTCTGGCCGGGCATGGTGGGCGAGTTCATGGGCTACCTACCAATCACTCTCATCATCACGCTGTCGTCGTCGCTGTTTGTGGCGCTCACGATCATCCCGACGCTCTGCTCCATGTTCATGAGGCTCGAGAACGAGCCGCGCCGGCCGCTTGCTCCTGCGGCGCGATGGACGCTGATCGGAGGGGCCGCCCTGGTTCTTCTGGTCACGGCCGTCGGTAACCCGCTCACCGCCGTCCTCTTCCTGGCCACTGGGGCGGGGGCAGTGTGGCTATGGCGGTCCGTGATCAAGGGGCTCGCGAAGCGGTTCCAGTTCGAGTGGGAGCCGGCGATCGTGAGCGGCTACGAGCGCAGGGTGCACTGGGCGCTCGACCATAGGTGGGGTGTTCTGGGCGCCTCGGTCGCCGGGCTGGTGGTGGCGTTCGTGGCGTTCGGCGTGTTCAACGCCGGAATCGAGTTCTTTCCCGAGAGCGTGCCGCCCAAGCAGGTGTTCGTGGATGTGGAGCTGCCGGTCGGCACGCGCGTGGAGGAAACCGACGCGATCGTGGATCGGATCGAGCGGGAGCTCCAGGGGGTTCCCGGGCGAGAGGACTGGAAATCGAGCGTCGCGGTGGTCGGTGGGGGCGGTAGCGGCGGTGCCTCGTCCATGATGGGGCAGGGCGGGCCCGGCGGCCCCGAGGCCGGCCGGGTGGGCGTCACCTTTCTGAGCTTCCAGGATCGGGAGTTCGACGCCTTCGAGACGCTCGCCTGGATGCAGGGCCGCATCGGCAGCGAGGTCGCGGGTGCCACCGTGACTGCGGAGAAGCTGCAGGATGGTCCGCCTACCGGTGCTCCCGTCAACATCGAGATCACGGGTGAGGATCCGGTTCGCCTGAAGCAGCTCTCGGATCGCGTGCTCGAGATCCTGCGCGACGCGCCCGTATACCCGAAGCTGGTCGCGCTCGAGAGCGACCTGGATGCGGCGCGCCCGGAGCTGTCGATTCACGTGGACCGGGAGAAGGCGGCTCTCTTCGAGCTCTCCACTGCAGAGGTCGGGAACGCTGTCCGGGGAGCGATCCAGGGAATCGAGGCCGCCAAGTACCGTACCGGCGAGGACGAATACGACGTGGTCGTCCGGTTGGCGCCCGAGTACCGCGAGGCGTTGGGCGACCTCCGAGACTTGACCGTGATGAGCGAGGGGCGGCAAATCCCGCTGTCCTCGGTTGCCACTTGGGACGTAGGGGAGGGCTACGGCAGCATCCGGCGCAAGGACCAACGCCGCATGGCTAGGATCGCGTCCGACGTCGCGTCGGGCCTGAACGACTTTGCGGTGCTTGCCGAAGTACAGGAGACGCTGGTCTCCTTCACCGAGGACGAGCTGCCACCCGGCTATGCGATCAACTACGCAGGACAGAACCAGGAGCAGGCTGAGGCGCAGGAGTTCCTGGGCGGTGCGTTCTTGACTGCGATCATGCTGATCGGGCTGATTCTGGTGAGTCAGTTCAATTCGGTGGTAAAGCCGCTCATCATCATGACCTCGGTAGTCATGTCGACCGTGGGCGTGCTCGTCGGGCTTATGGCTTTCCGGATGCCCTTCATCGTCATCATGACCGGGATCGGGATCATCTCGCTTGCAGGCGTGGTGGTGAACAATGCGATCGTGCTGATCGACTACATCGACACGCTCCGCGAACGCGACGGGATGAGCCGGCGTGAGGCACTGGTGCGTGCGGGCATGACGCGGTTCCGCCCGGTGATCCTGACCGCGTTGACCACGGCGCTCGGGCTGGTACCGCTGGCGATCGGGCTCAACTTCGACTTCTTCGGCTTCTATCGGGAGTTCAACCCGGAGCTGTTCTGGGGTGGGGAGCAGGCGGCGTGGTGGGGATCGATGTGTATCTCCGTGATCGCCGGGATCCTGTTCGCCACGTTCCTCACCCTGGTGCTGGTGCCGGCCATGTACGTGATCGTGGACGACCTCTCGGTCTGGTTCCGCCGCGTCTTCATCGGTGAGGACGAGCCGGGTCGACGCCAGGGCCGGGGACCGGAGGAGGTACCGGAGGAGGAGCTGCCGACTTGGGAGCCCGGCCTGCGGCCGGCCGGAGCCAAGGGAATGCCGGTCGCGGTCAGAAACCCGCTCGATCCGGTCGACGGGCTGAGGCCCGCCACGGACTGATCCGGCCCCCCTCGCCCCTGGGCCTTTCGCTTCGAGCCCGCTCGCGAGAGCATGGGCGCATGACATCAGTCGAAGCGCGAGCCGCTCGCCCTCTCCTGCCGGCCTACTACCTCGGCACGCCCGTGTTCGCGCTGCTCGATCTGGTCGCCGGTCTACCGGTGCGCGCGGTGGGGCTCGAGAGTCGCGGACATCGCGTGCTCTACTATGTGTTGGTGTTTGCGCTGGGAGGGTTCATGCGGGCGCGGCCCACGCTCGCCCCCTGGCTTGCCATGGGGGAGAGCGCAGCGAACCTCACGCTGCTCATGGCCGCGGTGTTGATCCCGATCTGGTCCCTCCCTGAAACGCTCGACCCCAGTACCGTAGCGGATCTGCCCGAGCGGGTCGTGAACCTGGCTCTTTCCGGCAGCGTGATGGTCTACGCGTTCCACCGAAGTCGGGCTCGGCTCGCCCGGCCGGGTGATCGATCGACCCCTGCTGGCCTCACTTGAGCGCCGTATGAGTGCGCTCGGACCCGGCGCGGTGCTGCTTCCCGCGCTGTTGGGGGTTCTCGTCCTCCGCGACGGTGGTACACTCCGGTATTCGAGGGGAGGCGACCGCTGAGCCTCGGTCCTCGTGTGGGGAGGCTCCCCGGTCGGGGGGCAGTCGTCCTCGCGTTCGCGGTTTCGGGCGTGGCCGGGCTGACGTACGAGCTCGTGTGGACGCGCTACCTCGCGCTTCTGGTTGGTCACTCGGCGTACGCGCAGGTGCTGGTGTTGGCGGTGTTTCTCGGCGGCACCGCGGCGGGCTCTCTCCTCGTGGCCGAGCGTTCGCGCTCGCTTGCCCGCCCACTTCGGGGATACGCCCTGGCCGAGCTCGCGTTGGGTGGCTTCGGGCTGCTGTTCCACCCGCTCTTCCTTGGCGGGCAGCGCTTGCTCTATGCCGTGCTCGCTCCAGCGCTGGGCGAGGGCTTCAGCGGCGCGCTGGCCACCTGGGGCGTAGCGGTGATGCTCATCCTTCCCCAGGCGGTCCTCCTCGGGGCGACGTTTCCCTTGATGGCTGCAGGCTGGGTGCGTAGCTACCCCGAGCTGCCGGGGCGGTCGGTGGCGGACGTGTACCTGCTGAACACGCTGGGCGGAGCGGCCCTTTCCCGCTACGGGGTCGCGCTCGCGGTCATGCTGCCCGCGACCCTGCTTGCCGGGATGACCCTCCCGCTACTGACCGGCATCCTGTTGCGTGCCGGGGCGGGAGAGCGGGTGATTGGCCAGGCGTACGGCGCGAACACCCTCGGCTCGGTATTCGGGGCGGTGTTGGGAGGGCTCCTGATTCTGCCGACTCTGGGCCTCAAGGGCATTCTCGCCTTGGGGGCCGCGCTGGACATGGCCGTCGGCGTGGCGCTGCTCGTGGCCTCGGTGCGTGGGCGCTCCCGGAGGATGGCGGTCGGGGGTGGCACGGCGCTCGCGGGCGCTGCCCTCGTGGCGGCGGTCCTGGCGCTCGTGCGTCTCGACCAAGCGGTCCTCACCAGCGGCGTCTACCGAATGGGGACGATTCCCGCGCCCGGAAGCCGAAACATGCTCTACTACAGGGACGGCGCCACCGCCACCGTCGCCGCCCATCGACTTCCCGACGGCCTCACCGTGCTCACGACGAACGGCAAACCTGATGCGTCGCTCCCCATCCGGTGGCTGGAGCACGCAGCCGGGATCGAGCTGGTCCCGAGGCCGTTTTCCGGACAGGACGAGTCCACGCAGACGCTTGCCCCTCTGGTCCTGCTCGCGCAGAACGCCGACGCCCGCCGGGCGGCCATCATCGGGCACGGCTCGGGGATGTCGGCGCAGCTGCTCCTGGGCAGCCCCGTCCTCGAGAGCCTGGTGACGATCGAGATCGAGCCGGCCATGATCGCCGGATCGGAGGCGTTTCTGCCCGCGAACCGGCGCGGTTTCGGCGACCCCCGCTCTCGCTTTCTGCTCGACGACGCGCGCAGCGCGCTGGCCGGGGCCGGCGAGCGCTTCGACTTGATCTTCTCGGAGCCGTCCAACCCCTGGGTATCGGGGGTGGCGAGCCTCTTCACGGTCGAGTTCTACGAGCGGGTGCGCGAGCGGCTCGCCCCGGGTGGAGTGTTCGGCCAGTGGATCCACATGTACGAGATGGAGGACGAGCTGATTCTCGCGGTGCTCGCTGCGATCGACCGTACCTTCGCGGATTGGAGCGTGTGGGCGGTCGGGACGGCGGATGTTTTGATCGTGGCTGGAGCCGGCCCTCTGGCGGAGCCTGACTGGAGCGTCGTGCGCATGCCGGACATCGCCGCAGACCTGGCCCACGCCCCGCTCCCCACGCCGGGAACGCTCGCGCCGCTTCTCCTCTTGGAGGCCGCCGTCGCGCGCCCGCTCGTGCGCGGCTGGCGAGCCAACACCGACTTCCACCCGATCCTGGACACACGCGCGGAGCGCGCCCGCTTCCTTGACCACGTCGCACTCGGTCTCTTCAGCTTCGCCCGGGACCCACTCGACCTGAGCGGGATCATGGCGCGCCGGCGACTCGAGCCTGGCCAGGACGAGCCGCTCCCGATCACCCGGGTGGTGCCGATCACCCGTCAGGTGCTCGCGTCCTGGTTGGCGGCAGGCGATCAGCGCGGACCACCTGCTGTCACGGAGTGGGAGCGGGCGCTGATTCGCGCGACGGTCTTCGGCGTGCGGCTCGGCACTCTGGTGCCGTCTGAGAGCTGGCCGAACTGGCTTCGCGCCTTTGCCGAAGTCGAGGAAGACCTGCACGGCCGCTCGAGCGGCTGGGTGGACACCGTCTTCTACGACGCGGTGGACGGATACCTGGCGCGGGTGGGGGCGCCCGATGAGATGCTCGGGGCAGTCGGGGTACTACGGGGCGTGCGCGGATTCGACTTCGAGTCGGCGGCCGAGGCGACGGACCGCGTCGGGATCACCAGGGGAGCCTGGCACCGCCCACGGAAGTGACGGTGGGCGATCCTGCACGGCGGGGCGCAGCTTCGCTGAGCTCGTTCCGACCCGATCGCGCGCAGATCCGGGAACTGCTCGCGCTGGCTCTACCGGTCGTGGTCGTGCAGGTCGGCCTGATGCTGCTGGGCGTCGTGGACACGCTCATGGTCGGGAGAGTCTCTGCCACCGATCTCGCCGGCGTGGCTCTGGGCAATCTCTACTTCTTCGCCTGCGCGCTGCTCGGGATGGGGATCCTGTTCGCGCTTGATCCCGTGGTGGCACAGGCTGTCGGCGCCGGAGAGGAGGACCAGATCGCCCGCACCGTCCAACGGGGCGTCGTGCTGGCTCTGGTCCTCGGTGTCGTCTGGTCGCTCGCCATGGTGCCGGCCGGGCTCGCATTCACGATGCTTCGTCAGCCGCCGGATGTCATTCCGGTCGCGCGTGGCTACGTGCTTGCCTCGATGCCCGGATTGGTGCCGTTCTTCCTGTTCATCGTGCTGCAGCGGATGCTCCAGGCAGTCGGACAGCTGAAGCCGATCGTGATCACGGTCGCCGTCGGCAACGTGGCGAACGCCCTGTTCAACTGGATGCTCGTCTTTGGCGAGCTGGGCGCGCCCGCGCTGGGCGGCGTAGGTGCGGGATGGGTGTCTTCGCTGGCTCGCTGGTTCATGACCGGGATGCTGTTCGCCGTTTCCTGGTCGCGCCTCGGTCACTACGTCCTTCCGCTCAGGCCGAACACGCTGCGGCTCGAGCCGCTACGGGCGCTGGTGGGGCTCGGTCTGCCGATCGGCATGCAGATGCTCCTGGAGTTCGGTGCCTTCGCCGCGATCGGCCTGCTGATGGGATGGCTCGGAACGGTCGCGATGGCGGGCCACCAGATCGCGCTCAACCTCGCTTCACTGACCTTCATGATACCCCTGGGGATCGCACAGGCGACGGCCGTGTTGGTGGGCCGCGCGGTGGGGCGGGGGGACCCACAGGGTGCGCGGCACGCCGCAGGTGCCGGGCTGGGAGCGGGAGCGCTCTTCATGACCGCCATGGCCGTGCTCTTCCTGAGCGCGCCCGCCCTATTCGCGCGCCTCTACTCGGATGATCCGCAGGTGCTTGCCGTTGCTGCAGCGTTGATCCCACTCGCCGGCCTCTTCCAGGTTTTCGACGGCCTTCAGGTCGTGGCGAGCGCGGTGCTGCGTGGGATCGCGGACACCCGCGCGCCGATGGTCGTGAACGTGCTGGGCTTCTGGCTGTTCGGGATGCCGATCTCGGTGGTGTTTGGTTTCACGCTGGGAGGGGGAGCAGTCGGCCTCTGGTTGGGCTTGGTCGCCGGGTTGGCGATGGTCGCGTTGTTTCTGCTCGTGCGTGTGCGGTATCGCTTCGGGGGCGATCTCAGGAAGCTGGTGCTCACCGGACACTGAGGTCACCTTCCGGCGTCCCGCTCGGATCTGTGCCACCGAACCGAGGGATCGCATGTCGTTCCGCTTCACGGAGCTCGAGCTCCCCGGGCTGGTCCTGGTCGAGGGGACCCGTCACGCGGACTCGCGTGGGTTCTTCGCGGAGACGTTTCGGGAATCTGCGTTTCGGGACGGTGGGATCACCGCGCGCTTCGTCCAGGACAACCACGCGCGTTCCACCCGCGGCGTACTCAGAGGAATGCACTTCCAGATTCCTCCAAGCGCTCAAGGAAAGCTGATCCGTGTCGTCGAGGGCGAAGTGTTCGACGTAGCGGTCGATCTTCGGGGTGGCTCCCCGGGGTACGGCCGGTGGGCCGGGATGCGCCTGTCTGGCGACGACGACAGACTGCTCTGGGTCCCGCCCGGGTTCGCGCACGGCTACCAGGTCCTGAGCGATTCCGCCGACCTGACGTATAAGGTCACCGCGGAGTACGATGGACGCTTGGACCGGGGGATCCGGTGGGACGACCCGGACATCGGAATCGTGTGGCCGATGTCCGAGCCTCGGCTCTCCCCCAAGGATCTCGCCCTGCCGTCGCTCGCCGAGGCGGAGAACCCGTTCGTTGCATGAACGTCCAGCGCAAGGAAGAGCCGTTCGTGGAGACGACGGCTGGGGGGTTCTTCTTCCTCAATGCGGTGCTGGCCGGGCCGGCGCTGATCGTGCTCGTCCCCACGCTGGTGCGAGGGCTACTGCGCGGAGTCGGCGCGCTCGACCGGCCCTCGCCGTTGCTCGACCCCGTGCCTGCGATGGCTGCGTACGCCGGGCCCTGGGTGGCATGGCTCAGCGTCGTCCCCCTGTGGACCAGCTGGCGCAATCTTCGGATGCCGCTACCCCCTGGGGCACGCTGGACGCTGCGCGCGTTCGTCCTCCTGCACGCGTGTGTGCTCGCGTGGTGGTTCTCAGCCGTCCTTCGGCTCTCCTAGGAATACTCTGAATAAGTCGGTCCCTGGGACATTAGATTTACGGGGCGGGAGTTCAAGGGCTGAGCGGGACGATCGGGGAGGCGGACGATGGAGCAGGTGACGTTCGCGGATGTGGAGTACGAGGGGAAGAAGCGGCGGACGCGGCGGGAGTTGTTTCTGGAGCGGATGGAGGCGCTGATTCCGTGGGAGCGTCTGGAGGCGCGGATTCGGCCGTTGTATCCGAAGGCGGGGCGGGGGCGGCAGCCGTACCCGTTGGCGGCGATGCTGAGGATTCACTGCGTGCAGCTGTTCTACAACCTGAGCGACCCGGGGATGGAGGACATGCTGTACGAGATCGAGTCGGTGCGGCGGTTCGCGGGGCTGCGTTTGACGGGTCCGCTGCCGGACGAGACGACGATTCTGAACTTTCGGCACCTGCTGGAGCGGCACAGGCTGGGGCGTGGTTTGTTCGAGGAGATCAACGCGCACCTGGCGGAGCGGGGCTACCGGGTGCGGGCGGGGACGATCGTGGACGCGAGCATCATCGCGGCGCCGTCATCGACGAAGAACCGGGAGGGGGCGCGGGATCCGGAGATGCATCAGACGAGGAAGGGCAACGAGTGGCACTTCGGGATGAAGGCGCACATCGGGGTGGACGCGGAGACGGGACTGGTGCATGGCGTGCGGGCGACGCCGGCGAACACGCACGATCTTCGGGAGGCGGGGGCGTTGCTTCACGGCGGCGAGGAGGAGGTGTGGGCGGACGCGGGCTACCGGGGGATCGAGAAGTGGGTGGACACGGGAGGCCGTCCGGTGCAGTGGCATGTGGCGATGAGACCGGGGCGGCGGCGGCTCCTGGAGCAGGGCGGGGCGCGGTGGCTGCGCGAGCGGGACAAGGCCTCGGTGCGGGCAAAGGTGGAGCACCCGTTCCTGTATGTGAAGCGCCGCTTCGGTTACCGGAAGGTTCGCTACCGCGGGCTGGCCAAGAACATGGAACGGATCGCGCTGCTCCTGGGCTTCGCGAACCTGCTTGTGGCGGGCCGCTATTCGACGGCGTGAGCGGCCGGCGCGGGAAACATCCGCCCACGCGGGGCGCAACGAGGGGATCATCGGCCAGAACATGCCGGTTGGGCGCGTTTTCAGCCCGTCATCGCCCCCAAGACCGCTGAAACCGGCTCCCTCCGTCTCGCACCGCCCCCAGAAGGGCCTTGCTCAGAGCTTCCCTAGAACTCCCCCACGAATCCGATCTCGGTCACAAGCTCGTAGCCCAGTTCGCGCAGTACAGTCGTCTGCGCGAGATCGATCAGTTCCCGCACATCGCTAGCTCGCGCCCCTCCCAGGTTCACGATGATGTTGGCGTGGCGCCCGAAGATCATCGCCCGGCCGCTCGCGTGGACGTAGCCCTTGAGCCCGCATTCGTCGATCAGCCGGCCGGCCCCGATCCCGTTGATCTTGCGGAAAATCGATCCCACCGAAGGGTGCAGGCCGAGGTCAGGGTGGCGGTCGTCGCGCCACTCGAGGTTCTCGCGAATCACGCGTCGGAGCTCGGCCTCCGGCGTCGGCTCGAGACGGAAGTCCACCGTGAGCACGATGTCCGCGCGATCGTGCAGCACCGAGTAGTCGTAGTCGAAGCCGAGGTAGTCGACCCCGACCCGGTGTCGCTCCCCCTCCGCCGTCAGCAGGTCTGCGCCCTCCACCACCTCGGCGATGAAGCAAGTCCGCTCGCGGTCCGGGGCGGGGGAAAGGAAGTGCAGATTCTGCCAGATTGCGCCGCCCACGGTAGACGGGATGCCGACGTAGTGGTGCAGACCACCCAGGCCGCGCGAGACCGTAGCGTCGATCAGCTCCACCCAGGTCTCCACCCCGGCGCCGGCCCGAACGCGCGCGTCGTCGAGGAACTCGATGCCGCCGACCTCGCTCTTGATCACCAGCCCGCGCACGCCCTGGTCCCCGACAAGGATGTTGGCTCCCTTCCCGAGCAGCACCCATGGAATGCCGAACTCGCGTACGGCAGTGACCGCCGCCGCGAGCTCGTCCGGCGTCCGCGCCCGGTAGAGCAGATCTGCGCGACCACCGATGCGGAAGGTGGTCAGCGGCGCCAAGGGCACGTTTCGCTCCAGTCGCTCGACGCCGAGGCGGCGCGCGAGGAGATCAGACGGTGGCGTAGTGCGGGTGGCCAGGATGCTAGCAGGTCGCTGAAGAAGGGGAGCGCCACCTATGACCCTCGAAGCGTAAACTCATGTTGATCAAGATAGCGGGGGTCACCACGCCCGGCATACTTTGGGTGATGTCCGCATGATTCCGGAGGCGCTGATGTCCGACGAGGTGTTCGCCGCCCTGTTCGACCGTGAGCTCGCCGCGTTGCGTACCGAGTTGGAGGGCTATCCAGACGACGCGAGCGTTTGGCGTGTCGGGCCCGAAATCGGCAACTCGGCCGGCACACTCACGCTGCACCTGACCGGCAACCTGCAGCACTTCGTGGGCGCGAGCCTGGGCGGCACCGGATACGTTCGCGACCGGGAAGCCGAGTTTGCCGATCGTGACTTGCCGCGGGCCGCTCTCCTCCAGCGGATCGACGAGACGCGCGCGGTGGTGGAGCGCACGATGGGAGCACTCGACGGTGCGGTCCTGGAGCGGCCGTTTCCGGGGAAGGGGCCACCCCCCCTCGGGGACGAGCCTACGACGCGCACGGTCCTGACCTACATGTACGGACACTTCACCTATCACCGGGGTCAGGTGAACTACCACCGGCGGTTGCTCGCGGGCGCGCGGGGCGGCTGAGAGGCCCGGGTAATCCGTGATGGCAGGAATAGGCAGCCCGCGGGCCCTGTGCCTCGCGTGGCTCAGAAGAACCTGCCGCCACCACCTCTGCCGCCGGGGAAGCGGTTGTTGACCACGTTGTTGTAGATCGAACCGACCTGGAACGAGAAGCCGATCTGGCCGCCGTACTCGAAGCTGGTGGCTTTCCGGCGCAGGTCGAGCAACGCCTCCTCGTCGGTGACGCCCCCGGCCGAGAGGTAGAGCTGGTTCTCCACCCAGGCCATGTTGGCGCGGGCATTCACGCTGAACCCGCGCGTGATGCGAAAGCTCACGAAACCGAAGAGTGACGCGCGGTACTTGCCGAAGTCGTGCATGAAGTGCTGGTACTGGGCCCGGATCGAAGCATCGCCCCAGGGTTGGCGTTGCGAGAAGTTCACGCTGAACACCTGCTCAAAGCGGGTTTCGGCGATCTCGCCCTCGATCGTCTCCTCGTAGTAGTCGAAGTGCGAGGGTCCGATCGTGTAGAACGCCGTGAGCGAGCGGCGGGTCGCCTCGTCGTACGGGAAGAAGCTGTACTCGAGCGCGGGTGTCATTTCCACCAAGAGCCGCTGGTTCTGGTTTCGCCTCCTTCCTGCGCGGCCTTGCAGTCCGATCGACCAGTGCTCGGCGACCGAGTAGACGACGAGCGGGTTGAAGTTCCACTCGACGGTGGCTTCCTCGAACAATGAACCGTCGCTCAGCTCGATCTCGATGTCCTCGTAGTTGATGCCGCCGAACAAGTTGAGCTTCCACGTAGGCGTGACGCGATTCACCCTGAGGTTGCCGTTGAATTCGATCTCCCGCTCGGTCTCTTCCCCCTGGATGTTGCTGTTCGCGTTGATCCGGAACGACCAGAGGTCCCAGGGGTCGTCGACCTGCTGGTTGGTCACGAGGCCTTCGGGCGCATCGGCATCTGCGGCGAGGCCTTCGATCCTGGTGAGCCCCCTGTACCCGGCCGCCAGCGCGAAGCGTGCCAATCCCACACTGAGCGCATGGGTCACCGCATCCAGCTCTTCCCTCTGGGTGTCGGTCGGTAGGGTCTGGATGCGCAGCTGGTCGGTAAGACCCTCGGTGGTGCCCCGCCCGATGAAATCGATCACGTATTCCCGGCCGCCGGCACCCGTGCTCTGACTGGTCATGATCACGTGGACCTCTGACTCCTCGGGCACCCGGATCCAGTTCACCCAGTCGATCTCGGTGCGGTAGTACTGGTCGTTGCAGTTTCGCCCCTGACAGTCCCAGAAGACGTCGGGCCGTCCCTTCGGGGGCGTGGAGGCAGTGGGCTGCTGGGCCCCGAGGGGGGTCCAGGGCGCAGCGCAAGCGAGGCAGAGGCCCAGCAGGCCTCCGCGTATGGTGGAGCGGTTGGTCATCTTTTCCGCTCGGGTGGGACTGAGTTCTATACCCGTCAATCGAGGGTAGCTATCCGAACTACGAACGGGGGGTCCGATCGGTTTCCCATGAGCTGGGGACACCTTTGATCCAGGCTTCGTTGGGGCATGGAGCACCGAGACCTTGAGCGTCACGGATCGGGGGGCGCCCGCTCACCACTACATGGCGCCGTCCACCGGTGAGCCCTCCCGCGCCGCGAGCGCGATCACGATGCGGCCCGCGCCCACGGTTGCCGGTGTCGGTGAGACCGCGACGGTGAGGGACAGCCCGGGGTCGCCGGGGGGCGGCTCCGTGCACGCCGCGAGGAGGAGCGGAAGCAGGAGGGGACCTACACGCGCGAAAAAGGCCTGAAGGTTCGCGGGCAGGTGTCTGGCCTGCACAGGTCACGGATCCAGTAACAGCCTCAGGCCGGCGGCCATCGCGGCTGCGTCGGTCAAGGGCGGGAAGGTCATGCGCACCGCTCCGTCGTGCACGACGAACACGCGGCCCGTATGCTCCACCAGGTACTCGGCCGACGGGGCGCCATCGGCGCCGTGTTCGGCCGGCGGGAGGGTCGCCGACTGCGGCTCCACGGGTTCCATTCGCTCCGCTCGTACCATATATCCCTGCTGTGCGTCGGCGATGGCTTCAGGCGAACCGGTCAGTCCGATGAGGCCGGGGGGGAAGCTGGCCAGATAGGCCGTCAGCCGCTCCGGCGTGTCGCGGGCCGGATCCACCGTGATCAGCACCCCGAGCACGCGTTCGCGCTCCGCCCCGAGGAGCTCCAGGGCCCGGGCGAGAGCGGCTACGGTGACAGGGCAGATGTCCGGGCAGCTGGTGTACCCGAAGAACAGCACCAGCGTGCGCCTCGCGCCCAGCTCCCCCAGCCGCACCGTCTCGCCGGTGTGTGCGATCAACTCGGCATCGGGAGCGGGAAGGGAACGGGGTAGCAGGTACTGCTCGCCCGGCCGGGTGGTACCCTCCGTGCCCGGACGGACTACGAGGAGAGCAACGAAGACGCCGAGTGAGACGCCCGCGATCAGCTGGAGGATGCGTTTGGGCATGATCGTACAACATGGCCCCGGACAGCCCCCGCTTCCACTCTGCAGCCTGCGCCAGGTTCGCGGCTGCGCGCATCCGGGGTCCCCGGGCTGGGGCGCATAGCGCGTGGCCCCGGCGGTCCGTTACCTTTGCGGCGTTTCCCTGAAAGGGGCGGGGGCTTCCCCCCATAAGCGCTAACTTGTTTGCATTGCCATGGTGTTGTATAGGGTGAATTCAAGAGGTCGTCGCAACACCTCAGGAAAGAGGAGGAGTTGCGATGGCGGCAAGCAAGCGCCGACGGTCGGATCGAGCTTTGCGTCCGCCGATGGGTTCACCCGGTCGTCCCCCGTTGGGGCGCCGGGAGCATCGGCAGAGGTTTTGGGAAGAAGTTGCTCGAGGGCTGTCGAGCGAGGAGTCGGCGGTGGCAGCCGGCGTGTCTCCCGCTGTTGGGGCGCGCTGGTCGTGGCTGCCCGAGCACCCGGCACGCTCTCCTCTCCGACGCCCCGAGCTGCTGACGTACACGCACCACACAACGTCGTCGGCGCTCGGGGCTCAGAAGTTTCCCTCGGCCGCTTCCTCCACGATCAGCTTGTCCAGTGTCAAGTCCGCCACTGCTCGCTTCAGGCGCCCGTTCTCGCGCTCGCGCTCCTTCAGGCGCCGTGCCTGGCTCACCTTCATCCCGCCGTACTCCCGCCTCCACCGCTAGTACGTCTGCTCGGTGATGCCGAGCTCCCGGCTGATCAGCTTCACGGATTTGCCGCGGGCCAGACCGACCTCTGCCTCCCGCAGTGCAGTGATGATCTGCTCCCGAGTGGGTCGCTTCCTTCCCATCCTGACCTCCTCGCTGAAAAGCTTCAGACCTGCTCGATCCTAACATTGCTCCTGGTCTCGTTTCAGGGGGTCAGGTCAGCATTGACGTGCCCCCAGTGGCGGTACCACTTCCTATGTTAGGCCTGCGGCCATCGTGGGTCCGTGGAGCTGAGGCATCCGAAGGAACCAAGGCGATGGCTTGAAGGAAGCCGTTGCCGATGCGCTGTGGGTGAGACGCACGCGGACTGACGCGTTGCGGGCGCTGGCCAACGAGTTGGCACCGCCCCCGGAGTAGCTTTGCGTTCCTGGCCAGCTCGCCCTACCCGTGGCCCGGCGTACCTGAGCACGAGCAGACAGCACCCTCACCGATTGCCGTAGAACGTTCAGAATTAGCCCTTGGCGGATGAGTAAGAGCGATCACCTGGGCTGTCAGTCTCCTGATGGACGACTGGGCGGCCTACCTGGCCGACGACGTGTCGAGACCCGCCGGCCACACCGATCAGTTGACGGTCGGCCTCCCCGGAAGTGAATCTGGAGCATCGATCAGCTCCGATTCACGACGATCAACGAGTCGACCCTTCAGGACCGTTGTCCTCTACAATCGCGCTGGTACCGGCTACTCAACCGCATAGGATCGGAGCCGTCACCCTGGGCGAAGGTGAGTTCGTCGAGGAGGCGGGAGAGCCTGCCTCCCAGTCGTCTTGAGCGATCAATGGCGCGCCTTTCCCAGCAGAGGGTGACGGGGAGCAGCTTCATGAGCAAGCTCACGGCCCTGTGCCGCGCGGGGGCTCCGCTCCAGCGGTTCCTCTGCGCAGCCGTGGACGTACCGTACTGAGGGGGAACCGCGCGCGCCCCTAGAAAAGCTCCAACTGCGGCTTGGCTGGAGCGACCGTTCGCCCGGGGAGCTCCGGACGCCGGAAGTGCTCGGTCGAAAGGGCGGGTATCCGCTTGGGAAGCCCCGCCTTCTTGCTCGATACGTGGAAGAGGCTCCGGATCTGATCCGCGAACGGCCCCTCCCCCCTCATGCGCTTACCGAACGCCGATTCGTTCAGCTTCCCGCCACGCATGCTCCGGAGCCGGGATTTCACCTTCTCGGCCCGGTCCGGGCAGTGGTCGTCCATCCAGGAGAGGAAGATCTGCCGCACCGCTCCAGGGAGTCGGAGGAGCACGTACCCGACTCCGGCAGCCCCGGCTTCCGCCGCGGCCTCGATGATGGCGGGCATCTCGTGATCGGTGAGGCCAGGGATCACGGGTGCTACGAACACGGTCACGGGCACGCCGGCCGTAACCAGCGTGCGCACGGCCTCGAGGCGACGCTCGGGCGGTGAGGCCCGGGGCTCCATGGCGCGCTGGAGCGACCGATCGAGGGTCGTGATCGAGATCGCCACGTGCGCCGCGTCGAAACTGGCGAGCTCCCCCAGGAGGTCGGCGTCCCGCTCGACGAGCCGGCTCTTCGTCACGACGGCGACCGGCTGGCGCGCGCGGGCCAGGACGTCCACGCACCTGCGTGTGATCCCGAGCCGACGTTCGATCGGCTGATACGGATCAGTGACCCCGCTCAGCGCTATGTGCTGCGGCTTCCAGCGCGGGCTCGCGAGCGCTCGCTCGAGGAGCCGGGGCGCCTCTGGCTTCACGAAGATCTTGGACTCGAAGTCGAGGCCGGCCGAGAGGCACAGGTACTCGTGGGTGGGGCGGGCATAGCAATAGGGGCACCCGTGCTCACAGCCTCGATAGGGGTTCAGGCTCCAGTCGAACCCGACGTCCGGGCTATGGTTTCTGGTGAGCACCGACCGGGAGGTGTCGCGGAAGTACTGAGTGCGCCGGGTGGTCGGGTCCTCGTCGTCCTCGGCCAGAGGCTCCACGTGGAGCCTCTCGAACCGGTTCGGAGGATTCTCGTCGGCCCCTCGGCCGCGGAGGGTGGGGAAGGTGCGTTTCATCTGGGCACTTGGATCCCACGGGTGAACTTTCGGTAAATATTCGGGACGAGGATCGGTATGTAAAGGGGGCTGGGGGCGACCATACCCGCTTAGCATGAAGCAGCTCGGCAAGAGGCGCGGGGCTGGGCTGGGAGCTGGCCGTGAACGCTCATTGCTACCAGGCCCAGAGTCTCGCTGTTTGATGCCCGTTTCTCGCTATTTCTGCGCGGTGGAATCAGATATCGTTGAACGGCAAGTGCGGCAGATCGTGCAGTCCTAGTTCAACTTAGAAGACTTCTTGCCGTGATTCAGACCACCGACAGTCCGCTGCCGATGCGCGCGAGCTGGCGGGTTCGCTCGCGCTCGACGGCCAGCGCCGGCGCGGTCCACGTTCGCGTCCGCGACATCGCCTGCCGCAGCAACGCGGACGGCGACACGCCTGCCGCCGCCGCCTTGTCCTGCCACGCGGCGTGCTCCGCCGGCGTCACGCGGGCGGCGACCGTGACGGTGCGGTGCTCAGCCACGGACGCACCGGCGACGGGGTTCGGGGGGCGGCGCACCCCACCCGCCCGCTGCTCCGGCAGCGGCGCGGAACGCTGGGGGTTCGAAGGGGGGCGCAGCATCCCCTCGCCAGATGGCTGAGGCAACCGGCGCGTTCGACCTGCAGGTGTGCGGCTCCGCTCTGGAAAGCGGAACACACCCCACCGCCGATGAGAACTTGGTCGGCCTCCCGAAACAAATCCACGGATAGCGGCCGGGCACGTCCAGGCAGCACATGTCTTCCAGGCCCGTGAAGTGAACTCCACGCTGGCGTCCGCGGTGTATGCGGTTGGAAGGGGTGCCGGTCGGAGATATCGTGCCGGTGTCGCTGGAACACCAAGCGTGTCGTTTGCTCGTCGAGCCGCTCGATTTGCCGCCGCAAGGTGTCGTTCTCCGCGCTCAGCCGCTCGACCTGCCGCCGCAAGGCTTCGACCTGCTCGGATTGCCGCCGCCGTTCCGTCTCGGACTGCGCGGACAACCTCTTCAAGGCCGCCGTCAACTGCCGTTCCAATTCGGTCATACAGATCCCTCACTCTCTCGACAGCTTCACGGCAGGCCGATCGCGCACGGTCCAGGCCGGATTGTCCAGTGTCCCAAACGGCAGCACCACGAACCGCTCGCCATTGATCTCGCTGAGCACGATCCCCCAGGTGTCCACTTCCATCTGAGTCAACGTCTGCCGGGCCTCCTCGATCCTCAGGTCGAGATCGACGGCCATCTCGATCCGGCTCTGGATGCCCGTCCACAACCAATGCATCGTCGCCCAGCTTCCGCCGAAGATGCCGAGCCAGAGGCTCAGGCCGACCACCAGGGGCCGGAGCCACGCCTTCAGCAGCAGCGCGCGCATCCGCCCGGTCGCCTCCTCCGTATCGCGCTCGATGGAACGCAGCGCGCTCCTCGCGACGCGCCGCGAGTTCTCGGCGAGCCGTTCGAGCTCGTTCGCGGTCAGTGCCTCGATCTCCCCGCGTTCGTTCTCCAGCCGCCTCCGCAGCCGCTCGGTCAAGTCGTTCACGCTCGAAGTCATGGGCGTACAACCCTCCTTTCAGCCGCCACCGTTGTCCGCTGTCCGGATCGCGGGCGGTCAGATAGTCCTTGCCTTGGCGCGGCACCTCCAGCCCCGCGTCCCGCAGGGCGGCGACGACATCGGCGCGGTTCCGCACCGTGCCGTGCTCGATGCGTTGGAGCAGGTAGTCCCGGATCAGGTCACGGGGGGAGGATTCGAGCCGGAGGCCCGCCCGCAGCTGCGCCGCCTCGATGTAGGCGCGGTGTCCGGGTTGCTGCACCCTGGCCCGCGCCGGGTCGTCTGGACGAGCCCAGCCGTGTTCGGCGTTGAGGGCGTCCCGGAGCGGGCCGAACGTCTTCTCCCAGCCCGGTGGGGCGATGTTGAGGCTCCGGCCGGTCTCCAGGTCGCACCGCGCCGCCAGGACGTGGACGTGAGCGCCGCCGCCGCGCTCGCGGTGCAGCACGGCAGCCCATGCGTAGCGGTCGAACTCCAGTCCCGCCCAGGCCGTCTCCTCGAAGGCGTCCAGAACCGCGCCGATCTGTTCGTCGGTCGGTTCGTCCTCCGGCGCCCACGCGATCACGCCGGAGGTGTACTTGTGCTCGAAGGGAAGCGTATCGGCCACGGCGGCCACCTGGTGGGGATCTCCCCTGAGCACCTCGACGCCTTCGCGCGGCTTCCCGGCCGCGTCCCGCTCGCCGAGGAGGTAGTCGGCCGCGTCCCGCGCCGAGCCGGTCCCCCGGGCGAGGAACTTAACGAGCATCGGCGTCCGTGCACTCAGTAGGGGTCAGCGTCGCGAGCGCCCGCTCGATGGCGATGAGGTGGCCGATCACCTCGACGGCCTCGATGGCCCCCTTGTGGGTATTCGCCCAGCGGACTAACGAAGGCCTGAATCACGGCAAGAAGCCACGTAAGTTCAATCAGGACTGCACGATCTGCCGTTCTTGCCGGAACACCAAGTCTGATGCCACCGTACCGAAATAGCCGGGAAAACAGCAACAAATGGCGGGCACCCCGGGACAGGCTGCCCAGCCGGCCGGCGCTTTCGAAGGCGACCAGGGGCACCGGGCCCCGGAATTCCGAGAGGTTTGTTTCGTTTCATATCACTTATTGTATATCTCCACTCCAAAACCATTATACCCATTGCAGTGTTGGCGCCAAGAATCCATACGCCCTAGCTTTAAGGGGATACCTAAGGCATAAGAACTTGCTATGGCCATATATCGGGAACACAGCGTCAAGAACCGTGCGACGCAAGGGAGTCGGCAGGCACATCTGCACGCGGATGGGTGTCCGCCGCCATCAACGTCACGTACGAATCGGGAGCGCATTGCCATGAGCTTCTTCAGCAACGACAGCCCGAGATCGCAGGGGCGCCGGTTGTGGGCTCGCGGGCATCTGGGCCGCGGATCGCAGAGGTCGGGTCTCCTCTGCGGATTGAAGGTCCCGTCGTAGAGTAACCCTTCAAGACCCAACCAGGGCAGGCAAGCTGGTGGCTAGCGAGGGGACGCGGAGCAGGTCGCTCCCGAAGGCAATGAGCGGAATCGCGTGGCCAGCCAACGTCACCCGGCGGGGAGTCCGTGGTCGATCAAGAGCAGCCAAGAAACGAACGTCTCGTGCTCAGACCAGTATCGAGGCGCGGCGCCGGCCCCCCTTATGGCTGAAACTGTCTCCGTACAGAACCGACTCCGGAAGCGCTGTCGCTCGACTCCAAGAGAGTGTCACCCTCGGTTTGCGTGGGAAGTACGACGGGCATTTCATCGTTGGAGTCTGGTCCAGAGGGCACATCCCCTGCCGCCCCATCTATTGCCTGATCTTCATACTGGACGACAGCCTCCGAGTTGTCCAAATCCTCACCATCCGGATTCGCTGGTCGATCCATCCACAACAAGGTCAGACCCGCTCCAACCGCAGCGAATAGCGGTGCGAGGAGTAGCTTGAAGCCCAGATTCAGGACTTCAGCACGCTGCCTCAGCCAGGTAGACTTCCAAGTCTCCTTGAAGTCCAGTGTTCCGTGGTGCAGTTTGACCTCTGACTCGCCCCCCTGCTCATCGAGCTGAGTCACGATTTTTCGGTCAAACGATGACTTCGAGACGATGTAGTCGGCTTCGTCGTTGTGCGGCCCCCCCAATCCCGGGTCCGAGATATGCAGCTTGGCTCCCCTCAGGGCTTCGAACCACTCGCCTTCGTAACCCCGCCAACCTTCCACTTCTACCGCGATCTGCCCGCTTCGTCGCCATCCCCCGACGGACAAACGGTGGATCTCATAGATCTTCCGTTCGATCATCATGACGGGAGGCTTGTATCCGGCTAGTACGTGGGCTTCGATCTCGGTACCGGGGGAGACCTGCCTGTAGCGACGCGCGTAGGTAGATCTGATCAGTTTCTTCGCCAACGTCGGATTACCGTCGGCGTCTCTATGCTCCATCATGACCCACGCAGCCTGGGGTTTCTCGGTCGTGCCGCTGCTATTCAGCTCGGAACCCTTGCCCGGCACACGTTTTCCGGGCTTCTCAGCTGAATCACTCTTAGGAGCCGATCTTGGACGTTTCCGTCGCCCACGTGCTCGCTGCCTCTTACGTCTACGTCTTGACACGTCCTTCGTCCTTACCGGTGCGGCTTCTTTCGCCCGCTATGCGGTTGGTCTTCTCCACCAGAATTCTTCCCCCGTCCGATTCTGTGTCAATGGCTGCCGAACAACACTCATGGTCGAGATCTGAAACGGTAGCGCTACGGCTTTTCACCGGAGCCGCTCCCGCATCCCCATGAGCCTGTAGCTCTCACGGATCCATGCCTGGACTTCGTCGTCGAGTTCATCGGGCGCCTCCCCGGCGTGGGCGAGAACCCCGTGCTCGACCTGATCGCCCATCTCCAGGGACGCGAAGACGCGCTCGAGCCCTTCGGCTATACAGGACGGCGGGCCCCCGAGCGGATTGCCCTGGCCTGTCTCCACAGCGGCGTCTTCACCCGCGCGCAGTGGACTCAGTTTCTGGACTGCCATCCCGAAGAGGAGGTGCCCGGCATCAGCGGCGCACCTTCGAGGCCTCGGAACTCGTCGGCGGAACACGGATCACTCGATCCTCCATCTCCGGGACCACCCGATACCGGTCCAACTGGGCGCAGTGCTTGAGGTCGTCGCGCAGGCCAATCTCGGTGAGGCACCGTCCGGCCTTCGTCCTGGCGAGGAACGCTGCGCCGACTTGAAACCGATACGTGAGCTCGAGAGCTGCCGAGCCGGCGTCGTCGAGTTCCACCTCGGGATGCCCATCGCGCAGACGCCTGATCAGGGCGCCGGCGCACAGCGCGTCCTCCACGGCGAACATCCCCCCTCTCCCAGCGCAAACCACCACCAACTCCTCGCTGCCCACAACCGCGTCGACCACGGCGGCGAGATTCAGAAAGCAACAAGCCAGCACACGATCGGCGTCCCCGGCCATCAGAAAGGCGCGAGTCCCGTTGGTCGTGCTCATCACCAGCCGCTTGTCCGCGACCACCTGGGCCAAAAACTCCCGCGGGGAGTTGCCGAGGTCGAAGCCCTCGACCATCAGGCCCTTGGACTCGCCGCAGAGGAGCGTGTCGTCTCGCCCCAGTGACGCCGCCAGCTTGATGGCCTCCTCCGTCGAGGCGGCGGGGTACACACTGTCGGCGCCGTTCACCAGCGCCTCCACGATGGCGCTCGTGGCCCGGAGGACGTCGATGACCACGACGATCCGTTCCCTCATGTCGATGGCCGCGGGCTCTCCGGCCTGGAAGTAGACGTCGATCTTCATCACGGGCTCGATCGTTGACTCAGGAACCGATCGACGAAGCCGGTGTCGACCTCGCCCATGACGAAGCGCCTGGGACCTCGCTCACTGCACGGTGAGCGTGGTGGCTCGGAGATCGTGCTGTACGACGAGTCGTACACCCGAATCCGGCCGGTGGTGACGATCGGCGACGCGATCGGATGCGAGGCCTATCTCAGAAGTGGGGATCCCCGTTGAGTTTTTCGACTTGGCGCTCGGCCCGTCCTACCGGATACGGGTCTTGGAGCGTGGATGAGGGACCCTGCGAACCCGATCGGGCTGGACGTACGAAGCATCAGCCGAGGATAGGACGGGGTGTAGCGATCGCGCCCGATGAACGCCGAACGCCTGCTGGCGCATACGAACAGATCGCCGACGCGCCCGACGCAATCGTGCGGTTGCGCACTTCGTGCTCGACCTCGCCGTGCGCGGCAAGCTCGTGCCGCAGGACGCGAGCGACCAACCGGCATCGGAATTGCTGAAGCGGATTGCGGCGGCGAAGGCGCGGTTGGTAAAGGCGAGGGAGTCTCGCGAGCCGCGAAACGCTGTCGAGATCAACCGAGACGATTTTCCTTTCGTAGCGCCCGTGCATTGGGCGTGGGCACGACTGATCGAGATTGCCCGATTGAGCTACGGCTTCGCGTTCAAGTCCAGCCAGTTCAATGGCGAGAAACGCGGGATGCCGCTTATCCGTATTCGGGACATTTCCAAAACGGACACCGAGGCACACTACGGTGGCGACTACGATCCGGCCTACCCCGTTCGCGCTGGTGACTACCTCGTTGGAATGGACGGCAATTTCAATTTGCGCCGTTGGGCGGGACCAGACGGTCTTCTTAACCAGCGGGTGATGCGCATCAACGGATGGCGTTGCGAAATTGATCCAGAGTTCGTGAAGCGTCCGCTTCAGATGGCCCTCGACCATCTGCACGGCGACACGTCGCTGACAACCGTCAAGCACTTGTCAGAGAAGCAGGTGAACGGGATTGAGATCTCCCTCCCACCCACCCCTCGCCGAGGCGCTGGACGAGGGCGCACCCAGCGAGATGGAGGCGGCGGAATGAGTGCAGATACCAATTGGGCAAAGGTCGCCTGCTACCTTGATGATCTCTACACCGCGTCCGCCGGTCTCGAACGAATGTTCCCCGGTCGCAAGTTCACGCTCGATGGGCATCTTGTCGGGAGCATCGGCGAAGTGGTGGCCGCGTATATGTTCGGTCTGGACCTCAACCCCGCTTCGACCCAGGGGCATGATGCGAAGACGAGTGACGGCAGGGACGTCGAGATCAAGCTCACGCAGGGCACGCATGTCGCAATCCGCCACGAACCCCAGCACCTGATCGTTCTGCATCGTCCGAAGGGTGGTCGAATGCGAGTAATCTTCAATGGTCCAGGTGCGGTCGCGTGGCGTGCCGCTGACAAGATGCGGAAGAACGGTCAGCGGCCGATTAGGTTCTGTACGCCGGATGGACTGGCGGAGAACTGAGCAAGACATGGCAGGACTTGCTTGGTGCTATGGAGACTCTGTCCAGCCAAGCGGGGGACGCCCACCGCCTCGTGGTTAAGCATGGACCGGAACTTCCAAAGGATCAGCCCGTTGAAGACGTCCTCCTCATCCTTACAGAGATAGTGGGCTTTATGAAGGGCGGGGGCAGCTTTGGGTTCAAGACCAAGCTCACGAAGCGCAACTGGCACCAGCTGACCGATGTTTGCAAGGTCGAGGGACGCTCACCACGGACGCTCGACGAGTTCCGCGCGCTGCGGGCCGTTGCGCAGTTGGAGCAAGACCGCGGACGCTTCGTCGCGCGCTGGCGTCGGTTGGTTGAGGCGGTCGATGGACCCTCCATCGAGAGTCTCGGAAGTGCACCCGAACGAACCGCCCAGGGATACGCACGGGAGATTCGCAAGCGGCTGGAGTGGCGAGCGAGTGTGTGGGAGCCACTGATTGATGAACTCGGCAAAGTCGGATTCCGCTGGACCGAATGGCTGGAAAGCCACCCCCCTGAGCCCGGCGACCACGGTGAGCTTGCCCGAGTGCGGCGCGCTGGCTCGCACGGCTTGGTCAGCATCATCGAGGCGCAAGCGGCGCTGCTCCGGCAGACTGAGCTATCAGGGGCGCTCCAAGAACAAAGAACACACCTGGCGGGCTTCCCACAGAGCGAAATCGTCTCGGTGCTACAGCAGGCGCAGGACGAATGGAACGTCGAGACCTACGAAGAGTCGTGCCGCGAACTCGCACATCTCGACGGGTTGCGGAACGTCTACGAAAAGCGTCTCGCGTTGCTCGCCAAGCTCAAGACGACTGCGCCCGCGTGGGCGCACACTATTGCCCAGAGGGCGGAACCTCACCATGAAACGGAGCCGCCAGGGGACCCCACCACGGCGTGGCGCTGGCGGCAGTGGCATCAAGAGTTGGAGAGACGTGCGGCCATCTCCATGGACGAGTTGCAGGACCGGCTTCACAATATGGAGCTAGACGCTCCGAAGTTAGCCGCGCACATTATTGAGCACGAGACTTGGGCTGCCCAGTGTGACCGGACCGGCCTTGAGCAACAGCAGGCGCTTATGGGCTTCGTGCAGACCATGAAGAAGGTGGGAGGAGGTAGGGGAAAACGGGCTCCAGAACTTAAGCGTAAAGCGAGACAACTTCTGGCATCCGCGCGTCGCGCGGTGCCCGTGTGGATCATGCCTCTCAGCCGCGTCTATGAGAGCTTCGATCCGAGGGAGACGAAGTTCGACGTCGTCATCATTGACGAGGCCAGTCAGAGTGACGTGACCGCGTTGGCTGCACTCTATCTGGCTCACACTCACATCGTGGTAGGTGACAAAGAGCAGGTGACACCGGATGCCATCGGCCAGCGTATCGAAGACGTGCAACGCCTCATAGCGACCGATCTTCAAGGTATTCCGAACAGTCATCTCTACGATGGCCAAACGTCGATCTACGACCTCGCGGAGACAGCGTTCGGCGGTGTTGTCGCGTTACGAGAACACTTCCGATGTGTGCCCGAGATTATCCAATTCAGTAACCACCTGTCCTACGACAACACCATTCGTCCTCTCAGGGAGCCATTCTCTGCCAGTGTCCGCCCGGCCCTCGTATCACAGCGCGTGAACGGCGAACGCCACGATAAGTCGAACGAGGTAGAGGCGGAAGAGATCGCATCCCTCATCACCGCGTGTCTTGAGGATCCGGCATACGCCAACAATGACTCGGGTGAACCGACGAGCTTTGGCGTGATCTCCCTCCTTGGTGACGAACAGGCATACGTGATCGAGAGCAAGATCCGCGAACGTCTGGCTCCGGACGTCTTCGCCAAACACCGATTACTGTGCGGTAATGCCGCGCAGTTCCAGGGAGACGAGCGCGATGTCGTTTTCCTGTCGATGGTCGATGGGCCACCCGACAACGGAAAGCACCGGCGCCGCGAAGCTGGACCCAGAGATCTCTACAAGAAGCGCTACAATGTTGCGGTCAGCAGGGCACGCGACCAGCTGTGGGTCATACACTCTATCGATCCGGACGGTCATCTGAAAAGCGGCGACCTTCGGCGCCGGCTCATTGAGCACGCGCGTGACCCGCATGCTCTATTGCGTGCGATGGAAGAACAAGGCAGGCAGACGGAGTCTGAGTTTGAGAAGCGTGTGCTGGAGAGGCTTCTATCCGCTGGGTACCGAGTGCGACCGCAATGGCCCGTGGGCGCATATCGAATCGATCTCGTCGTCGACGGGGATGGGCGTCGTCTGGCCGTCGAGTGCGACGGTGAGCGCTGGCACACTCAGGAGCAACTCCAGAGCGACCTGGAACGTCAGGCTGTGCTGCAGCGGCTCGGCTGGGTCTTCGCTCGCATACGGGGCAGTCTGTTCTTCCGCGATCCGGATAGGGCGATGAAGCCCGTCTTTGCCAAGCTTGAACGTCTCGGCATCGAACCGCTTGGGACAGTTTCGGAAGAAATTGACCCTACCCCTGGCATCGAGCGTCTGAGGAGACGAGCCGAGACACTACGCCGAGACTGGGCAGAGGAGCGGCGAGAGGCCGATATCGAGAAGGCTAGCCAGTTTCGTCTTCTGGAGTTTGAGCGCGATCAACCTCGTTTCGTCCTATAAGTCATTTGATATAAATGACTTACATATTCCATAGTTCTGCTATTCCCCTCATTAGGTCCACCGTTATGAATCGGATATCAATGGACCTTCGTGGCCGTGAACGGACCGCGCGTAGGCACCAGAATTGCCGCAGGCTCTAGCCAGACGCAAGCCTCCCCCCTAGTCCCAGTTCTGGTAGTTCGACGCCATGCACGCACGGGACAGCTCGGTAGCGCGCTCGAGCTGAGCGCGTGCCATGAGCCTTTCATCACCTGGGGACAAGCTGACACTGTGGCAGCCATCGCCTCGAATGGGGAGTCGTTGTCAGACATGCGAGACGCCGCCAATATGTTCACCTCACCGGATGTCACTCGACACCCGAACATACCCCCGAAGACGATCTGCGGAGGGAATGAATGATGAAGGTAGGCGATGTAGTGCGGCTGAAGTCAGGCGGTCCAAATATGACTGTGGACAAGTGCTGGACCGATGAGGCTTCCGGAGAAGAAAAAGTGAAGTGTTCTTGGATGGACTCCTCTGGAAATCGTAGGTGGACGCAATTCCATCCTGATGCTGTGGAGCTCGTGCCGAAGGACGCCTCCGACAACATATAAGATCCATCGCTGTAATCGCGGCCACCGGGCCAGCCATCGGATCGGATTGTGAGGGCTGGAACACGCCGGGTTACTTCGAGACGGCCACAATCGCGGATGTGACGGAATGTGTTGCAGCCGGAGCCGATCCGAACGCGCGGCCAATGGTGGAGCCGATGCGTGACAGAACTCCCTGGACAGACAGGGCATGGTGGTTGAGCGTCGGTGGGCCGGGAGTTAGGCGCAACGCAGCAGCGTCATGTCCCCGGCGGTGAAGTCAACAGCGGCACTCGAGCCGGCCGGCAATCCCGCGCCATGGGGTTGTGTCTGTGATCCTCGCCGATCGACCATCCCAGCTAGGACGATAGGTGGTCGGGCGGTCGACCGCCGTTGTGTGCGCACGCCGTAAGGCCAGCGCGGGACGTCGATGCCACACCACGACCGAACGCTTACGGTGGACGAGTTGTCCGAGCGACCGGGCCGTGGAGTCCGGCAGGTTGAGGCTCCAGGCAGCGGCGACTGCGATCCCGAGACCCCGCGTCCCCGGTCCCGCACCCGGTGTGCCGGGGCACTACGTGGCCGCCCGCGCCTCGTTCGACCTGTTCGACGTCGGCCGCTTCGCTCCGCCGCCACCGCACCAGGTCGAGCCGCCGCCACACCGCCACCACGCTCACCGAGGTCCCTCCCGGCTCGGCAAGCCAATCTCGTACGTGGCGGTCCCCCGCGGCAAGGACGGCCGGGTCGCCGTCGGCAACCTCTACGCCGACGTCTTCAGAGGAACGACTGAGTGCTCGAAGGGTATAGAAACATTCAGGCCGACCTCGAGCGCATCGTCGCACTGACGAAGAAGGAACGCCGCCCGGCGCCCCTCTCCGGGGCGCATTTCCGATGACCGGCCTGCCTGTCATGCCACGACTGGGTGTGAAAGCGACGCGGGGGGTCGATTCACACTTTTCCCCTCCGGCGATTCACAGGGTCCCGACCGCGTATCCGATTACACGGCAACGCTTTGCACCTACCTGGACCGCCCGCCCGGAGCCGGACGGGCCGCTTCGGCGGTGAAGGGAGCGACCCCCCCTCCCGACGCCCTGGTAATGGCGTGAGGGGGGTCGCTCCCGAGCCAGGGATCCCTCCGGGAAGGGGGTTCGGGGGGCTCGCCCCCCGTCCGCGAGCTCCGCCGGAGCGCGGGCCTCCTTAGGGGATCGAAGGGGGAGCGGAGCGCCCCCTCGCCAGCCCCTTTGTGGGTACAAAGGGTATGCTGGCTCCTGACACCTAACGGTGTCGGGAGCCAGCCTTCGCGCCGCCGCTGAGAGCGCGGCGAATCAGCTGGTCCGCCCGCCCTCCGGGTCTCTCCCCTCGCCCGCGAGGTAGCTCGCCCAGTCGTCCATGAGCCGCCGCCGTCGCTCGAACAGGTCGGAGCGCATGTAGGCGGCCTCGACCGGGTTCCGCACGACATGGGCCAGCGCCGCCTCGACGACCTCCCGGGGGTGGTCCGTCTCTTCGGCGGCCCAGTCCCGGAACGACGACCGGAACCCATGCGGCACCGCCGTGATCCCGTGCTTCCCGAGCAACCGGCCCATCTGCTCGCCGCCCATCGCTCTGCCCCGCTCGCCGACGAACACGATCGGCCTCCCGCCGCCGCCCAGCTTCCGGGCCGCTTCGAGAATCTCCAGCGCCCGGCCGCACAGCGGCACCCGGTGCGCGCGGGTGGCCTTCATCCGGCTCGCGGGAACCGGGGGCGCCGAGGAGACCCGGCTGGCCGAGGCAGAAGCCGCCCCGGCCAGACTACAGTCACCGACTCATAACGATGTCAATACCGAGTCCCGCATCGGCGCGCGTCCCGCTGCGATGGCCTGCCAGTCCCGGTGTTCATCGACGCCTGCAGCCGGCCCCATGTGGCCCCTGTTCCCTCCCGGGGCAACGCGCCCCGGAAACTTTCCAGAAGAGAACGGAGGCAGACCGATGAACAGAGCAATCAACGAGGGCAGCGACGCGCCTACCCGCGTCCTGCGGTTACCTCGAGCCAAACCCTCGAGACCGAGAGGCAGACGCTGCCGGCGAGCAGCAAGGCGATGCCCGGTGCCGCGTAGTACCAGACGTGGATCACCGTGTGTAAGGCCCGGATCGTGGTAGGCGATCAGGTCCAGCACGGGGTTCCCGCCGATGCCCGGGAACGGCGCCAGGAACGCGCGGACCGTGGCCGCCGTCAGGGCCACCCCGATGATGACCAGCGTCCAGGGCCTCATCGGTCCAACACCCTTCCCGGAGGGACTGCTGGCTGGGAGCGACCCCGCAGCGGAGGGGAGGATGGGGCTGTCCGGCTCCATCCTCCCCGATGCCGATCGAGGCATGCCGAGATGGGGGGTCGCTCCCAGCCACGTCCAAGGAGCGCGGATCGGCATCCGCGCTTCGCTGGCCGTGGCGCAACCGCAAGCGCGCCAGCGACATGCGGAATCGGCGGCGTGCCCATCGCAGGCGCGATTTCGTGTCCGGCCACCCCCAAAGTGCCATGGGCACTCGTGGATCGGCATCGGCCGGGCGGTTTCTGGCCCCCAAGACCGACTCCCAGCCGTCCTTGGAAGCACCGCGCCCGAAACCTCCAGGTCCATGGACCCGAACTTGGGAATCGGAGTGCACCGGCCCGGGGGGTCAACCCCTCGGACCTGCGCGAACGCCGCCCTTGAAGCCCGCTACTGGCCAGCAAGCCCCGCCGACGCGACGTTTCAAACGTGCAGATCGTGCAGTCCATCATCGAAAAAGGAATCGAATGATGGCACGCACGAAACGAGTCCGGCGCAGCTATGGCGCCGGAGAATGGGGCCGGAACCGGGTGAGGGTCTTCCCCGATCCCAAGACCGGCTTGTACCAGATCGAGTGGCGAGAGAACGGGCGCAGGCTCACAAGGTCGCTGCAACACCGCGACTGGAGGCAGGCGAAGACGCAGGCGGACGAGTTCGCCGCGGGATTCGCCGGGCCGGAGCTGAACGGCAAGAAGAACGCCGAGCCCGAGCCGCTCACGCTGGGCACGCTTTTTGACATCTACGGTGAAGAGGTGACGCCCACCAAGGCCGAGCAGACACGGCGGCGCGACAGGACCGCGACGAGGATGTTCCTCCAGTTCTTCGGATGGGACCGAGACCCGGCAACGCTCTCCCAGCGCGACTGGGACCGATTCATCGGCGCGCGGCGCGCGGGAAGGATTGGCATCTCGGGCAAGCCCGTGTCCAACAGGACGATCGAGTGGGACCTGACGTTCCTGATGGCGGTTCTCAACTGGGCCACGAGGTCGAAGGACGAAGGGGGCCGCCCGATGCTCGACAGGAATCCGCTGAAGGGCCTCAGGAAGCCCAGGGAGAAGAACCCCACACGGGTCGTCCTCACCGAACAGGAGTACCAGGGGTTGTTGAGGGTGTCCCGGGAGGTGGACTGGCGGTTCCATGTCGCGCTCGTACTCGCGCATGAGACCGGGCACCGCATCGGTGCCATCCGCAAGCTCCGGTGGTCCGATATCGACTTCGAGGGCGAAGCGGTGCGGTGGCGGGCGAAGCACGAGAAGACGGGCTACGAGCACACCACGCCCGTGACCGACGAGGCGTTGGCCGCTTTGGAGGAAGCGCGAGCGATGAGCGCCGGGACCGGGGACGGGCCGGTGCTGCCCGCCCCGACGGATGCCTCGCGGTGCGTGGGCCGGTCGCTGCCGAGCTTCTGGTGGCAGAGAGCCCAGACGCTCGCGGCGCTGGAACCGAAGCGGGGCCGAGGCTGGCACTCGCTGAGGCGGAAATTCGCGTCCGACCTCATGGACCAGCCCCTCAAGGTGCTGTGCGAACTCGGAGGCTGGAAGACGGCCAAGACCGTCCTCCAGTGCTATCAGAGAGCCGACGAGGGACAGCTGAGACAGGCGCTCGCGGACCGCCGGAGAGTTCGGGCCTGATTCGCAATCGGCGGGAATCAATCGGCGGGAATCGCGCCAGCCGAATCCGTAAGTTCAATGATCACAACAAGATCCGCACGGGAGTGCGCATGCTCGCCCAGCGGGCGATCTGGTTGAGGTTGTTGCCGAGACGCGCCAGCTCGCGGGCGAGCTCGCGCTCGACCTCGGCGTGCGCCACGGTCCAAGTGCGCACCCGGCCAACCGACCGGCGCACCAGATCCGACAGCGTCAAGCCCGCGGAGCGCGCCTTGGCGTGCCACTCCGCACGCTCCGCCTCACTGGCGCGAATCTTCACCCACACGGTGCGTCCGGCGCTCACGGCGCGCCGTTGCCGTTGGGGGGGTCAGAGGGGGCACAGCCCCCCGCCAGCCTCTGCCGGGGACCCGCGTAGCGTGGCCCCAAGGAGTATGCTGGCTCTCCCACGTTAGCGGCGGCCGACAAGCCCGTCCGCCGCAGCCGCGGACGCTCCGACTCAACGCGCCGCATCCGCCTCTTCGACGTGCTCACGCGCCCTGGGGATCCCGGCTTGGGTTTCCCTCGCATCTCGGCCTCGGCGGGAAGCCAGGCAGGTCGCGTGCTCCATCAAGTAGTCGAGCGAAAACAGGTGGCGCATGAGCACGGCGGGCGAGACGTCGCGGCGGTGGGGGATATGCTCGGTGCCCAGCGCGCGGTAGAGGCTCCGGGCACGGATGCGGCAAACCCGTCCGATCCCCCGAATGCCGGGCACGGTCTCCTCGCCCGGCCAAGCCCCGCGCAATCAGCGCGTGCACGCGGCGGCGCAACGGTTCGGGGTGCGCGTCCATGAACCGCGCCCACGGTGCGCGGGTGAACCCCCCGCTGTGGAGGCAGACGAGCGCGATCCACGCGGCCTTTTCTCCCGTCCAGCCAAACGGCGCGACCGCGTGATCCCGTCCCCTCAGATGAGCTACCGCCCCACTCGCCCGCGAGTTGAACTGCCGTTTCCGCGTCTCCATGACGGAAACGGTGAAGAACCGTTCGCAGGGACGTCAACCCTTAGGAAATCTCCTAAACTCCTGTGGCGTTCAGAGACGTTCAGTACGGTACGCGGGTTGTTGGACACCGCCGCCAGCGGCTTGTCAAACGCCCCCCTTCGAGACTCGCCGCGACCGCACTTCCACGGAACGGAAAATGGCCACGGCTTCGCGCGACCCTCAATCCGAGGGGGATGAAAGCTCCTGCGCAAGAGTGGCTTCGACGAGTTTGCGGAGGAGACGTGCCGGGAGTTCTACGCGGCCCGGATGGGCGGGCCGGGGGCTTCCCCCGGGCGTGTACTCCGAATGCTGGTGGTGGGATACCTGGAGCGGATCGGCTCGGAGCGGGGCATTGTGTGGCGGTGCCCGGGACTCGATCTCGGTGCCTGGTTGTCGCCACCCGTGTATCCCGAAGCCCGAACCTCCATGAACAAGCACACCGCAATGAGTTCCGGATTACTCGGCCAGACGCGCGCCGATGGATCTCCTTGCAACCGGTCGAGCTGAGAGGATGTCCACCTCGCGGTCGAGTTTGCCTCGCCGCCGTAGCACGAACTGCGCAAGCCCGTCGCGAACCACTCTCTGCTCCTG
Organism: Longimicrobiales bacterium; assembly: GCA_965237965.1. Taxonomy (GTDB): domain Bacteria; phylum Gemmatimonadota; class Gemmatimonadetes; order Longimicrobiales; family Gaopeijiaceae; genus UBA2988. The sequence goes on along the minus strand of CBDEGT010000003.1, from coordinate 177,246 downwards.
CCCGGACCCGAAGGGTGACATCCAGGCACGGCGCGGACGGAAGCGCGGAGCGGCAGTGCCCAGCAGGCCGGATGATGTCCCGCACGTAGTTGAAGGTAGGTGGCTCCGGGGTCTTGGTCTAAGTTAGCCTGCCTTCTTCAGCTCCACTGCCGGGTCTCGATCATCGAGGTGGGCCTTGAGCATCCAGAGCTCCTGGTGTCCGATGATCTTGCGGTAGCTCTTCTCTGTCTCGACGAATGAGGAAGCCGCCCACCGGAGCGCCATCGTCCCGTTCTTCCAGTTCGTCACCCGGTGCGTCTTCTGTCGCACACCCGAGTGGGTGCTGTCGATCAAGTTCGTGCTCGTCAAGCAGCGACGCAGCCGCGGCGGCAGGCCGAGCCGGTTGATCGTGAACATCTCGCCGAGCCCCTCGCGCAAGCTGGCCGCCGCCGAAGGGTGATCGCGCTCGAGCCACCGAGCGAACTGATCGAGCTTCTGCTCACCCTCCTTCGCCTCGAGCTTCCAAGCCGCCCGCATCGTGGCCCGCGCCTGAGCCTGCAGCTCCTTCGGCAGGTGCCCCACCACGTTCCTGGCCTTGTGGTTCCGGCACCGCTGGACGGGATGCTGGCGCCCGAACACCTGGTCGAGCGCCGACCTCAACGCCTTCGATCCGTCCAACACAAACAGCCGCCGACGCCCGGTGTCCACGCCCCGCACGACCAGATCCTCCAGCAGTGCACGGGCCACCTCGGCGTTCTCGCTCGCTCCCTCACGCACGCCGAGCACGTGCTTCTTCCCCTCAACATCCACGCCCACTGCACCCAGCACGTGGTAATCCCCGAATTGGATCCCGTCCAGGTAGATCACCAGCAGGTCCCACCCGTCCAGGCGCCGCTCCATCAGCTCCTCGAGCACCCGCTCCGACGCCTCGATCGTCTCCCGGCTCACCGCCGACCTGCTCACCCCCACCGTTTCGGCCATCGCAGGGATCACCCGCGCGTACTTCCGCGTCGACACCCCCGCGAGCAGGATCTCCAGCATTCGCTGCCCCACCGGTCCCGGTCGGTTCATCGCCTCGTACGCAGGCACTTCCACCTCCCCGCCCGTGCCCTGGCCCCGGCGCCTCAGCCGCGGCCGCTCCACCCGCACCTTCCGGTCCGACAGGTAGACTTGACCGCTCTGCCGTCCGTACCACACCGCCTCTCCCGCCGGGCGCGCCTTGCCCGCCTGCTTCGGCCCCGCCACCCCCTCGGCGCTCATCGCCAGCACCGCCTCGAGCGTCGCCCGCCCCATTACTGTGATCACCTCGTCGATCGCGAGCTCCGTGCGCTCCACCAGCTCCACCATCGGCAGCAGGAACTGGCTCTCTCGCTTCAAGAACTCCGCCAGCCCGCGCTTGTCTCCCTGTTCCGCGACCTCGTAGGTTCTCTTCATCGTGGTGGCTCCGTTTGAGGGTTGTTGCCTACCCGAGCCTACCGGCCCGGGACCTCTGGAGCCACCACTCCTTTTTCAGGTACCTTCAACTACGAACGGGACAGCCTCGCAGGCCGGGGCAATTGCTACTAGGACGATGGTGCTATTTTGTTGATCGACTTGTGAGCGGAGAGAAGGCCATGAAGAGTCTGCGCGAGGCGATCATGGTCGCTGCCGAGGCGTAGCCCATGGTTGACGAGATGCACCGCAGGTCATGCCACGAGAGTCCGACGAGGCACTTCGTCCACAAGCTGATCGATTGGGAGCGGCTCAACCAGCGTCTTGGGCGCTACCCGGCAATCCGAAAAGCGTTCTCGATGGAGGTACTCAGCGCGGCTGAGGAGAGCCCGCCGTACTACTGCCACTACATGGCCTGGCGGCTGGGGACTTGGAGCGCGGAGAGTGAGGGATGCCTTGCCAATCTGGACAAGCTGCTCGCCAGCGCCGCAGAGCTTCCGAACTGGGAGAACGAGGAGTCGGTGCTCAATAACGGGGAGTACGCGACCTATTGGTCACTTCTCTGGCAGCTGCAAGTGGCTGCGAAGCTCCCGGCGGTCGGCCGGAACGTGACCTGGGGCGGGCCGGATGGCGGGCCCGATCTCTCGGTCGAGGTGGACGGACGACGATGGTATGTGGAGTGCTATGTCATGCGGAAGTCATATTACCTGTTGCAGTTCCTCCAGGAGTGTCTCTCGAAGATCCTCCGCCTGAGCGTTCAGGACGACTATCCGCTTTTTTCACGGATGTCCTTGCCCGAGGCCGACCAGTTCCTGGACGACAAGCTCGAACCGTATTGCGATGCATCTCGCCGCGAGGAAGCGAGGGCGAAGTGCGTCACTATCGTGTACGAGGACCAGTGCTCGGTCGAGGTGGCCGAAGAGGAGTGGGAAACGAACGAGTCGGACGACACGGTCGAGAGAAGGCGGCGTTCGCGAGGGCGGTGGGGCTCTCCGGAACAACACGTCACCACGATGCTCAAGGAAGCGGTCTTGAACAAGCAGGATAGCAACAGCCTCTGTGACCGTCATCCGAACGTTCTCGCCGTGAATCTGCTGCTGACCAACGCCGAGGCCGCTGAGTATCACGATCGTGACTGCAAAATGATCGCTGGATGTACGCCAGAGCTCCCGGACGCTCTTGACGTATTGGCGGTTGCCAATTGCGGCATTAACGCGAGCGTGGCCAACCTCAGGATTGCCTCATGTCGCTCGCCGGATTTGTGTTGCGCGAGCGGCCGTCCCGTAGCCCGCGCCCGAAGAGGATGTTGCCACCCGCCCCGTACAGGTCACGGAGCGCACGCCCGCTCCGAAGGCACGCCGTAAGTTCCCGACGCAGCGCACCGCGTCCCTGAACATAGAGCGCCTGGTAAATGGCCTCGTGCGATATTCGCATTGACTCATCATCCGGGAAGTCGACACGCAGCCGGTTCGCGATCTGTGCCGGACTCCACGAGGCCGCCCACCGCCGCTCTTGCCGGCGACCGTGACGCCGTCCGATCCAACGCACTTCTGGGCCCGCCACAGCCGCGCCCTCAGGGGCCGCGATCACGCCTCCAAGACGATCCTGTACATACCGCCTCAGCTCGCCGTTCGCAGCAAGCTTGGCGACTTTCGGGCGCCTCGCTCGCCCATCAGCGTGCCATTGGGCGGTCGTGGCTCGGTACTCCAGATAGCCGCTTCGGGTTGCCGCGTTCCGCCGCAGTTCTCGCGAGATCGTCGATGGTGACCGGTTCAACTGCCGGGCGATCTCGCGCACTCCGCGACCACCAGCGTGAAGGAGGGCGATCTCTTCGCGCTCGACAAACGACAAATAGCGCCGAGAAAGGGGACGCAGAGTAAAGGATGGCATTCCACCATACTCGCGGAACCAGCGTGTTCCGACAGCGGGAGACAGGCCGACCGCAATTGCCGCCTCCTCGCTCGACAATCCGCGAGCGATTCCCTCCCAGAAACGCTGCCGGTGCTCCCGGCGCCCCATCGGCGGACGACCGGGTGAACGCATCGGCGGACGTAGTGCACGATCCGCTCTTCGGTGCCTGCTTGCCCCCATCGCAACTCCTCCCTCTCGAGGTGTTGCGACGACCGCTTGAATCCACCTTGCGTGCCCTGGTCTGAGTGATGGATTACCCGCTCAGGTCGGCGCTGCCAGACGGCCATGTTCAGCGCGTCGAGAACGAGCTCCGTGCGCAGGTGCGTAGCCATGGCCCAGCCGATCACTCGTCGGCTCCACGCATCGAGCACGACGGCCAGGTACAAGAACCCTGCCGAGGCCGGGATGTACGTGATGTCGGCAACCCAGAGCTGATCCGGTCCGTCGGCGGCGAAGTTCCGCTCGACGAGATCGGCCGCAGGCCGAGCGTCTGCGCTGCGCCGGGTCGTCTTCGGCCCCCGACGCCTCCGGCTCGCACCCCAGATCCCTTCCTGCTTCATCAGCCGGCCCACACGCTTCTCGCCGACCACCTCGCCCGCTTCCTTCAGTTCGGCGTAGAGCCGGGGCCGGCCGTACACCTGCCGGTACGCGTCGTAGGCCTTCCGGATCTTGAGCACCAGCTCCGCGTCCCGCTTCGCCCGGGCCGAGGGTGGACGGCTCACCCACGCGTAGTAGCCGCTGGGGGAGAGTCCCAGAACGCGACACATCGCCCGAACCGGATAGTTGGCCTGATTCGTCTTCACGAACTCGAACCCCGCTCCGGGATCGAGTTGCTCTCCCGAGCAAACCAGGCCGCGGCTTTTTTTAGGATCTCCTGCTCCATGCGCAACCGCTTGTCTTCCCGCCGCAGCTGCCGGAGCTCGTCGCGCTCCTCCGTCATCAGACCGTCACTACGCCGTCCCTCGTCCAGGTCAGCCTGTTTGACCCAGTTCCGGATCGCTCCGTTTGAGGGCTCGAACTCCTTCGCTAACTCCTCGATCGATCGGCCTGACCGCACCAACTCGACAATCTGCCGCCGAAATTCCGGCGGGTACGGCGCGTGTGTCCCTGGCATCGTGGACTCCTCCTTGAGCCTTCACTCTGGGAGTGTCCACCAAACCGGGTCAACTCCAGTTTACGACGTGCTGGAGAATGACAACATCCGAGCCGCCTCCGCGCATATGCTCGTGGCTTCGCGCTGGGGCTGTCTCAATCGCTGGAGAAAGCTGAAGCCCCACCGGCGTAGGCGCTGGTGAGGCTTCGTCTTATCTGGAGCGGGCGACCGGGCTCGAACCGGCGACCCTCAGCTTGGGAAGCTGATGCTCTACCAACTGAGCTACGCCCGCGTAATGTTACTTTGTCAAGCAACCTCAAGAACTTAGCTGGATGGTGTCCCGCTGACAGTTGAAGGTGGTGGCTCCGGAGAGTCTCCTTGTTAGCCTGCCTTTCTCATTTCGGCAACCGGTTCATGGTCGTCGAGGTGGGCCCTGAGCATCCAGAGCTGGTCGTAGCCGATGATCCTCCGGTAGCTCTTCTCGGTCTCCACGAACGAGGCCGCAGCCCACCTCAGCGCCATCGCTCCGTTCTTCCAGTTGGTCACCCTGCGGGTCTTCCGTCTTACGCCCGAGTGGGTGCTGTCGATCAGGTTGGTCGAGCCCAGGCACTTCCTCAGCCGCGGCGGGAGGCCGAGCCGGTTGATGGTGAACATCTCGCTGAGGCCTTCGCGTAGGCTGGCCGAGGCCGAGGGGTGGTCGCGCTCGAGCCATCGGGCGAGCTGCTCGAGCTTCTGCTCGCCCTGCTTCGCGTCCAGCTTCATCGCCGCCCGGAACGCCGCCTTCACCTGAGGATGCTGATCCTTCGGCAGATGACCCAGCACGTTGCGGAGCTTGTGGTTGCGGCAGCGCTGGATGGGGTGACGTTGGCCGAACACCTTCTCGATCGCCTTCCTGAGCGCTTTCGAGCCATCGATCACGAACAGCCGCCGCCTGCCCGGGTCCAGGCCGCGCTCGACCAGATCCTCTAGGAGCGCGCTGGTCACCTCGGCGTTCTCACTCGCTCCTTCCCTCACGCCCAGCACGTGCTTCTTTCCGTCTGAGTCCACGCCTACCGCAGCAAGCACGTGGTGCGAGCCCATCTGGATCCCGTCCAGGTAGATCACCAGGAGGTCCCACGCATCCAGCCGGCGCTCCATCAGCTCCTTCAGCACGCGCTCCGAGGCCTCGACCGTCTCACGGCTCACCACCGACTTGCTCACCCCGACCGTGTCGGCCATCTCACCGATCACACGGCCGTACTTCCGCGTGCTCACCCCCGCCATCAGGACCTCGAGCATCCGATCCGCCACGGCGCCCGGTCTCCGCATCGCTGCGTACGCCGGCACCTCGACCTCGCCACCCTCCCCGGCGCCCCGGCGCCTGAGCCGTGGCCGCTCCACACGCACCTTCCGGTCCGACAGGTAAACCACACCACCCTGCCGGCCATACCACGCCGTGTCGTCTTCCGCTCGTGACCGACCTGCCTGCTTCACGCCTGCCACACCCTCGGCGCTCATCTCCAGCACCGCTTCGATCGTCGCTCGTCCCATCACCTGGATGACTTCGTCGATCGCGACCTCCGTCTGCTCCACGAGCTCAAGCATCGGAAGCAGAAACTGCCCCTCCCGCTTCAGGAACTCCCTGATCGCGCGCTTGTCCGCCCGATCCCTTACCTCGTACGTTCTCTTCATCGTGGTGGCTCCGTGTTGGGGTTTTTGCCTACCCGAGCCTATCGGCCCGGGACCCCCGGAGCCACCACTTTTCTTTCTCCCCTATCAGGAACCTTCAACTACGGTTGGGACAGCTTCCCAGCTCGGTGAGGGTGGGATGGCGACGGTCTACCTCGCTGACGATTTCTGTGTGCGAATGTGGATGTGAAACGAGGAAACGAGATGATTCCAAAGCGCGGCATTGCGATGTGGGTGTCCATATGGGTCGCTGTTGCGTGCCAGCCCGAGGTTGCACCTCCGTCTGGGGACGTGAGTGAGCGGGGTCCGCGGGTGCAGCCCGGAACGGTTATGGGCATCTACGCCCCGGAGCAGCATCCTCTGTACGACGGTCACTTCATCGTCTCAGGGAGTAGGATCTACCAGGTAGGGACCCTGGCCGACGTCTCGCCGTGGGATCACATGGGTGACGACGCGGCGAACGTCCGCCTGGTCCCTGGCACAATCGCGATCGACGTGGATGAGCGATCCAATACGGGGACATTCCATGCGGAGCTCGATCTTCCAGAAGGTCATTACGTCGTCGACATGGAACGCTTCGAGGAGTTCGCGCCCTGCCAGGATGGAGGCATTGCTGCATGGTTGTTCGAGCATGGCGATTCTTCGTGCGGCGATGGCAACTGGCCCAAGAGCATCCTTTACGTAGCTGGTTGGGGCTGGGGGAGGGCCACGCTCAACGGGGAGCCGCTACGTACGGAATACCAGATCCATTTCATGGTTACTCAGGGCATGCGGAACCGCGAAACCCTCCAAGTGCAACCGGAGATGACTGGCTCCAGCGGAGCGGGAGCGGTGAACCCGGCCCTCTCCCAACTCGATTTCTATGTCCGGAGCCCAGAGATGAATCCGGCGAATCACCCGGATCGGGAGGTCTTCGATCATTTCTTCGCGATGGAGGTGACCTGGCGTTGATTAGCCGGCGGTCGTCGACCGTCGCCGGGACTCGACCCGGTGCCAAAGGTGCGAACGCGAGTCGGAGGCCGGCTTGGGCACCCTTCGGTACGTCGCGTCGAGCGACGACTACGTATGTCGGGATTGACAGCGGGGAGGTACCCCCGGAGCGACCCCCCCTTTTTGGATGCCTCGATCGGCATCGCGGAGGGTTGGCATGTGCACGCCCATGCCACCCTCCGTCGGGAGGTCGCTCCCATCCAGCAATCCCGTGCGGGAAGGCCATCGGTAACTTGGGACGGGCGCGTCCCGGACTTGGCGGCTTGGGCTGTGCCCCGAGCCATCGGGGGTACCCCGGCTTTGCTCGGTGATGCCCGGTTGCCAGACGGCCGGCCGGTCGGCGAACGGGTGACCCGCCGCCTCGAAGCGGCGCTCAAACCGCCTTCCCGCGTAGGGATTGATGGATCGGGAGCGACCCCAAGGGCCGGGGGCAGGGGTGTGACAACACACCTGTGTCCGAACCCGTACCAGGCCCTCGGACTGGGGGGTCTCTCCCATAAGCGCTAATTTGTTTGCATTGCCATGGTGTTGTATAGGGTGAATTCAAGAGGTCGTCGCAACACCTCAGGAAAGAGGAGGAGTTGCGATGGCGGCAAGCAAGCGCCGACGGTCGGATCGAGCTTTGCGTCCGCCGATGGGTTCACCCGGTCGTCCCCCGTTGGGGCGCCGGGAGCATCGGCAGAGGTTTTGGGAAGAAGTTGCTCGAGGGCTGTCGAGCGAGGAGTCGGCGGTGGCAGCCGGCGTGTCTCCCGCTGTTGGGGCGCGCTGGTTTCGCCAATGTGGTGGCATGCCACCTTTCAGTCTTCGTCCTCTGTCGGGGCGCTACCTATCGTTCGTCGAGCGAGAAGAGATTGCGGTTCTTCAAGCCCGCGGTTGTGGCGTACGTGAGATCGCCCGGCAGTTGCGCCGCTCATCGTCGACGATCTCGCGAGAACTGCGGCGGAACGCAGCAACGCGAAGTGGAAACCTCGAGTATCGAGCCACGACCGCCCAATGGCATGCCGATCGGCGAGCGAAGCGTCCGAAAGTTGCCAAACTCGCTGCGAACGGCGAACTGAGGCAGTATGTGCAGGATCGCCTCGGAGGCCTGATCGCGGCTCCAGACGGGGCGGCCGTGCCGGGCCCAAATGTACGCTGGGTCGGGCGTCGCCGTGGTCGCCGACAAGACCGGCGGTGGGCGGCCTCGTGGAGTCCTGAGCAGATCGCCAACAGGCTACGGGTCGACTTCCCCGATGATGAGTCCATGCGGATATCGCACGAAGCCATTTACCAGGCGCTCTACGTTCAGGGACGCGGTGCGCTGCGTCGGGAGCTGACGGCGTGCCTTCGGACGGGACGCGCGCTACGGGTGCCTCGAGCTCGCGCCCGCAGACGGGGTAAGACGTTCGTTCGCCCCGAGATCATGATCAGCGAGCGACCGGCCGAGGCGGACGACCGCGCCGTTCCTGGGCACTGGGAAGGCGACCTAATCCTGGGGTTAAGCAGCTCGGCGATCGGAACGCTGGTCGAGCGAACCTCCCGGTTCACCATGCTCCTCCACCTCCCTCGCCTCCACAGACACGACGAGCCCAGGACCAAGAACGGGCCAGCGTTGGCTGGGCACGGCGCCGAAGCCGTCCGGGACGCGATCGCTTCGTCGATCACGACCCTGCCCGAGCAACTCCGCCGGTCTCTGACGTGGGACCAGGGAGCAGAGATGGATCAGCACGCACAGCTTCGCATCGACACTGGGCTGGCCGTCTACTTCTGCGACCCACAGAGCCCGTGGCAGCGCGGCACGAACGAAAACACCAACGGCTTGTTGAGACAGTACTTCCCCAAAGGCACTGACCTCAGCAAACATACCGCTGACGATCTCGCCGCCGTCGCGGCCGCTCTTAACAGCCGCCCCCGCAAGACCCTCGGTTGGAAAACCCCGGCGGAAACCCTGGAAGATCTCTTACATCGCTGAACCGGACCTCCACCTTGCGCTGAGTTCTCAACAGCTCCGGTATCTCCTGCCTTCCACGACCTTCGGTCGCTTCTGACTCCCTCGGAATTGGAGAGATCAAGAACCCCCTCTGTCTGGACCCCGTCGCCCTCGCCAATCTATTGTCCAGTGGAATCGGGGGCGCAAAAACCCCCTTCAACACGGTGCTGTTGCGACGACCCCTTGAACCTGGGGAGTGAGGGCATGAGCAGAACCGTGACAGAGGCGCCGACAAGTGAGGACTGGGACCTGCTAGTATCGTTCTTCCCGAGCAACTGGCAGGAGCTGGCAGCGGAGACGGGAGCGCTGCGAGGGTTGCGCAAGGACAAGTCGCCGGAGAAGCTGCTGCGGACGCTGCTGATCCATCTCGGATGCGGGCATTCGCTGAGAGAAACGGTCGTGCGGGCTCGGCAGGCGAGCTTGGCGGATCTGTCGGACGTGGCGCTGCTGAAGCGGCTCCGGAAATCGCGGGACTGGCTGTATGCGTTGTGCGTGGAACTGTTCCGGGAGCACGGCATCGCGGTCTCGTCGGACGGGGGCTTCCAAGTGCGGGTCTTGGACGCCACGACCGTGCAGGAGCCGGGCCGGACCGGATCGTTGTGGAGGCTGCATTACAGCGTCAACTTGCCTTCGTTGGGCTGCGACTTCTTCAAGCTGACCGGGACGGAAGGGTCCGGGGCGGGCGAGTCGTTCAAACAGTTTCCGATCCGTCCGGGTGACTACGTGCTGGCCGACCGGGCCTACTCGAACGCGGCCGGGATCCAGCATGTGGCGATGGCCGGCGGTCACGTAACGGTGCGGGTGAACACCGGGACGCTGCCGCTGGAGACCGCGGACGGTCAGCCGTTCGAGTTGCTGACAGCCGTGGAATCCCTCGAGCGGCCTGGACCGGTCGGCGCATGGGCGGTGCGCACGGCGGCCAAGGCCGGCCCCCCGGTCGCAGGCCGAATCTGCGCCGTGCGCAAGACCGACGAAGCGATCGCGGCCGCGCACGCCAAGATCCGCAAGACAGCCCAGCGCAAGCAAAGCCAGGTCCGGCCGCAAACCCTGCATTTTGCCCGCTACGTCATCGTCTTCACGACCTACCCCCCGGAGGAGTTCTCGCCAGCCGACGTTCTGGAATGGTACCGCCTACGCTGGCAGGTCGAGCTGGTCTTCAAGCGCTTCAAGTCCCTGGCCCGCCTCGGACATCTGCCGAAGTATGATGACGAAAGCGCGCAGGCCTGGCTGTACGGCAAACTGCTCGTGGCACTGCTGGTCGAGAAAGTCGTGCGCCACGCCGTGGCTATTTCCCCCTGGGGATACGACGTCGCGACAACGTCAGCCCCGCAGCCCTTGGCGTGACTTCAAGTTCGCACTCCACCAAGTCGCACGGGCCATCGAACCGGAGTTCTCTCTCGAAAAGATGATCCGCGAGTGGAGCAAGATCTCGGCTTCCCTGGCCGAACCTCCAAGGCAGAGACTCAACCAGGTGGACCGCCACTTCCCGATAAACTACACAAGTTAGCGCTTATGGGGCTTCCCCCGGTGCCCACGGTGCCCCCGATGCCCTCTTCCAACGCCCTCCGACGCCTCCGGGCCGCGGAGGCGTTCTCGTGCGCGGAATGCTCGCCCCCGACCCCATCGAATGACGCAAGACGAGACGGGACCGACCCGCGTTCTGTTGATCGAGCACGAGCCCTCCGGCCTCAAGGAGCTGCAACGCTCTCTGGCCGAGGCTCGCAGCGGTCACATCGAGCTGGAGTGGGTGGGCGAACTCACGTCCGCGCTCGAGCGGCTGTCTCAGGGGGGCGTCGACGCGGTCCTTCTGGACCTGCAGCTACCCGACAGTGAGGGAATCGCCACGTTCGAGCGTACCTACGCGTTCGCTCCCGACGTGCCGATCGTGGTCCTCACCGGAATGGACGACGAGGATGTGGCGATTGCGACGGTCCAGGGCGGGGCCCAGGACTACCTGGTGAAGACTGAGGTGACGCCGGCGGTGGTGGTCAAGTCGATCCGGTACTCCATCGAGCGCCATCGCCTCTTGTCTGCCCTCCGCAGCCTCTCGCTGATCGACGACCTGACAGGACTCTACAACCGTCGGGGGTTCGCCGACCTGGGCGGGCAATACCTCAAGCTGGCTCGTCGCGCGGCTCGCGGCGTCGCGTTGGTGTACGTGGATCTGGATCGCTTCAAGACCATCAACGATACGCTGGGGCACCACGTCGGAGACCGTGCTCTACTCAAGATGGCCGACCTACTCAAGACTGTGTTCCGTCGGTCGGACATCATCGCTCGCATGGGGGGAGACGAGTTCGCGGTGCTCGCCGTGGAGGGATCCGGCGACGGCCCGCGGCTCCTGCTCGACCGCCTGCGCGAGCGGATCGACGAGTTCAATCAGTCCAGCCGGGAGCCGTACCAGCTCGCCCTGAGCATCGGCATGGTCCATCACGACGGCGACGACCGGGTCCGTCTAGAGGACCTGATCACCCAGGCCGACGCAGCCATGTATGAGCATAAGCGCAGCAAGCGGAAGGCGGTGCACGGGTGAGCCGCGCCCCCGAGTCCACGCGCGAAGGTGACGTCGCCCCCCTGCCGTCCCGCCTCGGCTCGGTTCACTGGCTGATTCGGGTGGCTGAACGCGCAGGGCTCGCCGCGCGCGAGGCGCTCGACATCCCCCCAGGTACTCCGGCCCGGGAAGCGTGGCCGGTTCTGATCCGCGCATTCACCATCTCGGACGAGCGTCTGGCCCAGCTGGTGGCCGAGTACTTCCGGCTCGAGGTGGCCGACATCGGCGGGGCGGACCCCAACGCGATCCTCGTGATCCCGGAGGGGATGTCTCGCAAGCACCACATCTTCCCGCTCCAGGAGAACGACCGGCACATCACGGTCGCGACGTGCGATCCCACCGACGTCGAGGCGGAGCGCGTGATCGGGTTCTCGAGCGGCAGGCAAGCTGTCTTCGAGGTCGCTTCCCCTCAGGCCATCGGCGACGCGCTGGAAGCGCGATTCGCCCCTGAGAAGGCTGTCGAGACGCTGCTGGGCTCGCTCGAGGCAGAGCTGGACGAGGCGGACGCGGCGGTCAAGCTGGTCGAGGAGATGGGGCCGGAGCAGATCTCTTCCGACGACGTCCAGGCCACTCCGGTCGTGAAGCTCACCAACCTGATCCTGCGCGACGGGATCGCGCAGGGCGCGAGCGACATCCACATCGAGCCCGGACGCAAGACTGGGGTGGTTCGCTACCGGGTGGACGGCGTGCTGCGCAAGCACATGGAACTTCCGATGTCGGCTCTCAACCGCATCATTTCGCGCATCAAGATCCTGTCCAAGCTGGACATCGCCGACCGCCTGCGTCCGCAGGACGGCAAGTCGCGGGTGCGGATCAGCAACCTCTCGTACGACCTGCGAGTCTCGACCATCCCTGCGGGTGGGGCGGAGAAGTGCGTGATTCGGGTACTCGACTCGAACGTCTCGCTCACGCTCGACGATCTGGGTATCCCTCCCAACGAGCTCATGCGGATGCGTTCGCTGATCAGCAACCGCGACGGGCTGGTGGTCGTGACCGGGCCCACCGGGTCGCGTAAGACCACCACCCTGTACGGCGCGCTCCGCGAGCTGGCCGACGGGAAGGTCAATGTGATGACCGTGGAGGACCCGATCGAGTACGACCTCCCGACCGTCACGCAGACGCAGGTCGAGACCAAGCAGGGGCTCACCTTCGCCTCAGCCTTGCGCTCGATCCTGCGCCAGGACCCTGACGTGATCCTGGTGGGGGAGATCCGGGATCGGGAGACCGCCGAGACCGCCGCCCAGGCCGCGATGACCGGCCACATGGTGCTGGCCACCGTGCACGCCAACGACGCGGTCAGCGCGGTGGGCCGGCTCGCGGATATGGGGCTCCAGTACCCGATCATCTCGCAGACGCTGAGGGGCGCTCTCGCTCAGCGGCTCATGCGTAAGGTGTGCGCGGCCTGCGCCGAGCCGGTCCGCGGCGTCCTCACCCCCGACGAGCAGCGGCTCACCGAACGCCATGGCATCGAGCCCGTCGTGCGCGCGGTCGGGTGTCCCGAGTGTGGCTTCACCGGCTATCGCGGGCGGCTCCCGGTGCTGGAGGTGCTCGTGGTGGGACCGCGCTTCCAGCAGGCGATCGAGCAGCGCAAGGGTTGGTCCACCCTGAGCCGACTCGCGCTCCAAGGCGGTATGCGTCCGATGAGCGAGGTCGTCCTCGACTGGGTCACCCAGGGGAAGACGACACTGGTCGAGGTCGAGCGTATCCTCGGCCAGCAGGTGGAGGAGGAGAAGGACGAAGCAGAAATGGGACCCTCCAAGATCATGTTGGTCGATGACGATGCGGCTGCCCGGCTCATGATGCGGGGCCTGCTCGAGAACGAGGACTTCGTCGTCCACGAGGCGGCCGAAGGCGCCAAGGCGCTCGAGTCGCTGAAGGCCGATCCGAGCTTCTCTCTCGTGATCCTCGACCTCAGCATGCCTGGGATGGACGGCCGTGAGGTGCTCGACAAGATACGAGGGAGTGTCGACACCGCCGCGCTTCCCGTGCTCATTCGAACCGGCACCGGCAACGAGAAGGTCGAGGCCGAGCTTCTCGAGGCGGGGGCCGACGACTATCTGGACAAGTCGGTCGACGCCGACAGGTTCGTGGCGAGGGTCAAGGCGGTGCTACGGCGCTCCGCGCTGTAGCGGGTCGGCATCCTTACGGTAACGAAGCAGTAAAAGGTGCCGGCTATCTAACCGTTCCGCATTGTAACGACCGCAGTGTTTCCTACCTTCTTAGCCCGACCGACGGGTGTGGCACCCGGGTCCGGCGCTCCGCGAACCAGCTCCCTGCCGCCGTTCCCTCTCCAGAGAACGAGCGCGCGGACTATATTCCAGAGAACGAGCGCGCGAACTATGCGACAAGTCCTGCAGCGTCTGGTTTCCCTCGTGTCGCTTGTCCTTCCGGCGGCGGTTCCTGCGTCAGTCTCGGCCCAATTCACGGTCACCGCCGGTGCGGCCGACGTCGAGATCGGCGGTCGGGTGCACGTGCAGTACTCGAAGTCGTCCGTAGACGGCGAGTCCGGAGGGCCCGACCCGGTCGACGACGTGCTCCTGCGGCGAGCACGCATCCAGCTCGACCTCAGCGTGGGCGACGCTCTGGACGCTCGCATCGAGCCCGACTTCGCGGGCGGGGGGGCGGCGCTGGCGGATGCCTGGGTGAGGCTGACGCTGGGCTCGGGGCTCCAGCTGTCGGCGGGGCAGTTCAAGCGGGCGTTTTCCGCGTTCGAGCTCACAAGCAGTTCGGACATGGGGCTCATCGAGCGGGACGGCAGGATCGAGGGAGCGAGCGGCTGCCCCGGCGTCGGCGGCGTCTGCTCCTTCAGCCGGTTCGCCCAGCGTCTCCACTTCGACGATCGAGACCTTGGGTTGCGGGCCGAGGGATCGGTCGGGGGAGGGCTCTCGTACTTGGTCACCCTCACCAACGGTGAGGGGCGCAACAAGGCGGACGTGAACGATGCTCGGAGCGCATCCGGGCGGCTCATGTTCGCGGCGAGCGATCTCCGTGTAGGCGGCTTCGTGGGAAACCACGACTACCTGGATGAGGCCGGTGAAACCCAGCGGGCGGTGGCGTTCGGCGCCGACCTCGAGCTGGGTAGGCTCAGGGACGGAGTCCATCTGCTCGCCGGGGTTCAGAGAGGTGACAACTGGCTGGCCGGTCCGGACGCCAAGCTGGTCGCCGTGCAAGCACTCGGGAGCGTGTATCTTCCCCTGGCAGAGAGCGGCCGGTTCGCTGCACTCGAGCCACTCCTGCGGGTGAGCTGGGCATCTACCGAGGACGGAGCCGGCCCCGCTCGGGGGGCCCTCCTGGTAACCCCTGGGCTGGCCCTCTACGTGACTGGAAAGAACTTCGTCGCCGTCAATCTGGACTGGTACGATCCCGACTTCGTTGCCCGGGACTGGTCGCTCAAGGCGCAGCTGTTCGCCTACTTCTGATCCGCGTGCACGCGCGAATTGACACCCACCCTAGCGGCGGGTGAAGTTTACGGGCTGTTGGCCGGGGCCAGGGGAGAACGGCACCGGCGGCGCCTCTCCGAACCCCCGTTGCCATGCTCTCATCCGTTCGCGGCCGGATCGTCGTCGTTCTCGCAGTGCTCGCCGTTTCGGGCTGGCAGCTCTACAGCCGCGGGCTCAAGCAGGGCCTCGACTTGCAGGGAGGGATGCATCTCGCCCTCGAGGTGGACGATCCGGAGGGGACCCTCACCGCCGAGGCGAAGGCAGACGCGATCGACCGGGCGGAGCGTATCATCCGAACCCGGGTGGATGAGTTGGGTGTGGAGGAGCCGCTCATCCAGAAGGCGGGCGGCGACCGGCTGATCGTCGAGCTCGCGGGGATTAGCGACGAAGACCGCGCCAAGAGCATCCTCAATCAGGCGGCTTTCCTCCAGTTCAAGCTGGTGCTCCCGACCACCGCCGTGGTGGCTTCGCTGCCGCGTGTTGACCGGGCGGTGCTGGCTACCCTGACCGAGGAGGAGATTCGCGAACTCGGCGCCCCTGATAGCCCTACGCTGACCTCCTCCGAACGCACGGTAGAGGACCTGCTGTTCTCGGGCGGTGACACCACGACGACCGCGGACGCGGACGGCGCGGACACCACGGAGGCCGCGGCTGACACGGCCTCGGCTCCCAGCCAGCGGCCCTTCGCTGCTCTGCTCAACGCCGGGGACGTCACGGGAGCGTTCCTCGTGGCGACCGAGGACGTCACCACCGTGGAGCGCTTCCTGGAGATCCCCGAGGTCCAGCGCGCGTTACCCCGCGACGTGACACTGCACTTCGAGGATCAGCCGGTAGGCGTCGGCGCCCGCACGTATCGGCGACTCTACGTCCTCGAGCGGGACGCCTTCATGACCGGAGAGGATCTGGAGGACGCGGTCGCGGGCCGCGATCCCCAGTTCAACCAATCGCAGGTCCAGTTCGAACTGAGCCGCACTGGCGGCCGCCGGTTCTCCCAGTTCACCGGCCAGCACGTCGGAGACTTCCTCGCCATCGTGCTGGACGACCAGGTGATGAGTGCTCCGGAGATCCGTGACCGAATCGGGTCTCGCGGGCAGATCGACTTGGGAACGTCGCCGCTCGAAGAAGCCCGTGATCTCGCGCTGGTGCTGCGCGCGGGTGCGTTGCCCGCGCCTCTGCGCGTCATGGAAGAGAGGACGGTCGGTCCCTCCCTGGGGCGGGACTCCGTTCGTCAGGGGACGATCGCGGGGCTGATCGGCCTGGTGGGTGTGGTCGGCCTCATGATTCTGTTCTACCGGGTGGTCGGCATCTTGGCAGTGATCGCGCTATCCGTCTACGTGGTCATCATGTTGGGCGCGCTCGCCGGGCTGGGCGCGACGCTCACGTTGCCGGGGATCGCGGGATTCATCCTGAGCGTCGGGATGGCGGTCGACTCGAACGTCCTCATCTTCGAACGCGTCCGTGAGGAGCTGGACGCTGGTCGCGCCACGCGCACCGCTGTGGACGAAGGCTTCGCGCACGCACTTTCGGCGATCGTGGACTCCAACCTGACCACACTGATCACGGCGCTGATCCTCTTCCAGTTCGGCACCGGGCCCGTGCGAGGCTTCGCGGTCACGCTGTCCATCGGTATCGTCGCGTCCTTCTTCTCGGCCATTTACGTCACGCGCCTGCTCTTCCTGATCTACGTGTCTGGACGGAAAGCGTCGGACCCGATCAGCATCTGAGGCTACGTTCCCGACATGAGATTCTTTAGCAACGCCGATTACCAGTTCATCGAGCAGCGCCGTAGGGCATACATGGTTTCGAGCGCGATCATCGCCGCCGGGATCGTGGCGATGATCGTAAACGTTGTTTCGATCGGCGCGTGGCTGAACTACGGCGTGGATTTCACGGGCGGCACGCTCGTCCAGGTCGAGTTCAGTAGCCCGACTACGGCCAACGACGTAAGGGCTGCGCTCGGTGGCACCGAGGCGCTCGGGGTGACGCGGTTCGGGGAGGGGAACGCGTTCGTGGTTCGGCTACCGCTCGAGGAGGAGACCGGGGTGGAGGCGGTCAGCCAGCGGGTCGAGGATCAGCTGACCGAAGCGTACGGAGTAGAGGCCTTCGAGGTGGTCCGGACCGAGTTGGTGGGCCCGACCGTGGGCGCCGAATTACAGAGAAAGGCTCTGCTTGCGATCTTGCTCTCGTTCCTGCTGACGCTGATCTATCTCGCGATCCGATTCGAGTTCCGCTTCGGCTTGGCGGCCGTGATCGCGACGGTCCACGACATCCTGTTGACCCTGTCGTTCATAGCGATCTTCCGGATCGAGATGTTGTTGCCGACGATCGCTGCGATCCTCACCATCGTCGGTTACTCGCTGAACGATACGATCGTGGTGTTCGACCGGGTGCGCGAGAACCTGCACGCGAAGGGTGCCCGCAAGCTGGATCAGGTCATGTTGATCAATCGGTCCCTCAACGAAACCCTCCCTCGTACCCTCATGACGAGCCTGTCGACGCTGGCGACGCTCGTCGCCCTACTCGTGTTCGGCCCGCTGGTGCTGCGAGACTTCGCGATGATCATGTTCCTCGGGATTATCCTCGGAACGTACTCTTCGCTTTGGATCGCGGCGCCGGCGCTGATCGAAATCCAGCGGCGGATGCGTGCGCGAGAAGCCGCCAGGGATAAGAAGCCGCGGGCCCAGCCGGCCACGGTTTGATCCCGGGGACCTCTGCATGGCGCGGTCGAGGCACGCGCAACACCTTCTGATTGCGCTTCGCCGTCCCGCTTCGCTCGTTCCCGTCCGCCATGTACCTAGATAGCCATTGCCATCTGACCGACCAGGCGTTCGCCTCCGACCGGGGCGAGGTCGTCGACCGGGCGGTCGCCGCGGGCGTGACCGACATGGTGACCATCTGCTCGGACGTAAATGACCTCTCCGCGGTGGTCGAGCTCGCACGCGGCCGCCCTGAGGTGTGGGGGACGGCAGGCGTTCATCCGCACGAGGCGCGCCACGGTTCGCCCGAAGCGCTCGATCGGGTACGCGAGGCCCTCGAGTCCGAGCCGCGCCTGCGTGCTGTGGGCGAATGCGGTCTCGACTACCACTACGACCACTCACCTCGGGAGATCCAGCAGGAGGTGTTCCGTGCTCAGCTCGAGCTCGGCGCTCAGCTGGGCCGGCCGGTCGTGGTGCACGCGCGCGATGCGGACGCTGACGTCGCTCATCTGATCCGCGAACACCGCGGGAAAGTGATCGGCGTGCTCCACTGTTTCAGCGGGGGTGGAGAGCTCCTCGAAGTGGGCCTCGACGCCGGCTGGTACGTGTCCTTCGCCGGGATGGTCACCTTTCCAAGCTTCGCGGGCCGCGACCTACTTCGGGCCGTGCCACGCGATCGCCTTCTGGTGGAGACGGACTCGCCCTACCTGGCACCCGTGCCGCACCGGGGTAAACGCAACGAGCCCGGTCATCTCGTGAGGGTCGCCGAGGTGGCGGCACAGCTGCGCGACGAGCCGGTCGATGATCTCGCTGCCTATACCGCGGCGAACGCGCGCACGCTCTTCGGGATCTGACAGGAAGCCATGCCGCGCACCATCTCCATCCTCCCGGACCTGGTGGCCAACCAGATCGCCGCCGGCGAGGTGGTGGAGAGACCGGCCTCTCTGGTGAAGGAACTGATCGAAAACGCGCTGGACGCGCGCGCCCGCCGCATTGAGGTCACGATCGAGGGGGGTGGCAAGCGTCTCGTCCGGGTCTCCGACGACGGTGCCGGGATGGAACAGGAGGACGCGGTCGTGTGCCTGGACCGTCACGCCACCAGCAAGATCCGGAGCGCCGAGGACCTGAGGCGGATTGCGAGCTTCGGGTTCAGGGGCGAGGCGTTGCCCTCGATCGCGGCGGTGTCGCGGCTCACCCTGGAGACTGCCGCGGCGTCCCCGAGCTCCGCGCAGGGGACCGGCGGGGTGGGCACGCGAGTACGGGTCGAGGGCGGGCGCATCACGGCCGTGGAGGACCATCCGCGCCGGCCAGGCACCACGGTGGAGGTCCGCGCCCTCTTCTTCAACGCGCGCGCGCGAGCACACTTCCTGCGCTCGACCAGCACGGAGGCGCGTGCCGTGAGCGACGTCGTGTCTGCGCTCGCCCTCGCGCAGCCCGGGGTGGGCTTCACGCTGGTGTCGGGCCGCCGGACCCTGCTTGACCTGCCGTCGGCGGGAGACCTCGCGGAACGGATCGCGGCGCTGTGGGGCGAGGAGGCGGCCGGAACGCTGCTGCCGGTCGCCTTCACGGTTCCGGGGCCGGTCGAGGGCATCGAGGTGCGCGGGCTGGTGCAGCGGCCCGACGCGGCGGGACCGGGGTTCAGGCGTTCGCAGCTACTCGTGAACGGGCGCCCCTTCCGGGATCGTGGGCTGCTGCGCGCGGCGGATCGGGCCTACCTCACGACCATCGCGCCTGGCGTCAGGCCCTGGCTCTTTCTGGAGCTGGTCGTGCCGCCGGGCGCTGTGGACGTGAACGTGCACCCTGCCAAGGCCGAGGTGCGTTTCCGTGATCCGGATGCGGTTGCGGCCGCCATCGAGACCGGCGTGCGCGCCGCCCTGGCGGGAGTGGCCAGCGCTGCCACCTTCGATCGCCCGGGCCTGCCTCTGAACCTCGCTGTCCGCGAGGGTAGTCCAGGCGGGGGCGGGGGCGGTGAAGGTCCCATGCGGGGCCCGGCGACGGGAGCGCAGACGGCGCTCTTCGTCCCTGCTCCGGCGCCGGAAGAGGGATCGCGCAGTGTGGACGAGTCCGTCCTCCTTCCGGCGGGGGAGGAAAGGCCGCGGCTCTTCCAGGTGCACCACACCTACATCCTCGCCGAGTCGCGCGAGGGTGTCCTGATCATCGACCAGCACTCCGCGCACGAGCGCGTGCTCTTCGAGCGCCTGATGGACGCTTTCGCGGACGGCGGGCAGACCGGTCAGCGGCTGCTCTTCCCGCTCACGGTACGCCTCCCGCGCTCTGAATTCGAGCAGGTTGAGGCGCTCACTGGGATTCTGGATCGGGCGGGATTCGAGGTGGAGGCGTTCGGTGGAGATACGGTAATCGTGCACGCGGTTCCGGATCCGCATCCCTGGTTCGACGCCGAGCGCTGCTTCCGCGAGATGATCGCCGAGCTCACGAACGGTTCGGAGCTGGTTCGTTCGGCCCGGACGCAGCACGAGCGCATCGGCAAGACCTTCGCCTGCAAGGCAGCGATCAAGGCGGGGCAGCGGCTGTCGCAGGACGAGATGGCCGAGCTCTTCGACGCGCTGTTTGCGACCGAGCTGCCTTGGCACGACGTGCACGGTCGACCCACCGTGGTGCGCCTCTCCACCGTGGAGCTGGCCCGCAAGTTCGGGCGGTGAGCCGTCCCCGAAACGTCTCCCGATCTGCTGGCGACCCGCCCGTTCCCGCCTTTCTGGCCGTCGTCGGGCCGACCGCCTCCGGCAAGAGCGAGCTCGCGGTTGCGCTCGCTCGCCGGCTGGACGGGGAGGTCGTTTCGCTCGACTCGCGGCAGGTCTACCGCGGGATGGACGTGGGCACCGCCAAGCTCGCGCCTGCGGACCGAGCCGGTGTCCCGCACCACGGATTGGACCTGGTGGATCCCGACCGGAGTTACTCGGCTGGTCGTTTCTCGCGAGACGCTCGGCGCTGGGTCGACGACATCCGTGCACGCGGGCGGGTGCCGGTGCTGGCGGGCGGTACCGGGTTCTTCCTCCGCGCTCTGACCGCTCCCATCTTCCGGGAGCCGCCGCTCGACCGTGCGCGTCGACGCGCGCTGCGGCTCTGGCTCGGTGGGCGCGCGCGTGCCGAGCTGGTCAGATGGGCGCGGGCGCTCGACCCCGCTCGTGCGGAGCTGGCTGCGGCGGGCGGTCCTCAGCGGCTCCTGCGCGCTCTCGAGATCGCCTTGCTCACAGGACGTCCGCTCTCCTGGTGGCACCGCCACGCACCTGCTGAGGTTGATCCGCTGGACGGCGTGATCGCCCTGGTGGAGGTCCCTCGCACGGAGCTCGATCGGAGGATCGAAGCCCGCGTGGACGCCATGCTCGCGGGGGGGTTGGCGGAGGAAGTCCGCCAATTGCTCGCGCGGGGGTATCGGCCGGACGACCCCGGCATGACCGGAGTGGGGTACCGGGAGATGGCGGCGCGGATCGCGGGAGACCTCGATGAGGAGGCCGCTGCCGACCGGATCAAGCGCGCCACGCGCGCGTACGCTCGACGTCAGGACACCTGGTTCAGGAACCAACTGCCGGAGGACGTGGTTCGAGTGGACGGGCTGGCGCCGCTGGAGGAGCGGGTGGAACGGGTGGTGGACGCGTGGCGCCGCGCGGTTCGCGCCGAAAAAAACGCCGAAGCAGCTGCGAAAGACCTTCCAGGCCGAGGAGCACGCGCGTGAAGATCGGTATCACCTGCTACCCCACCTACGGTGGATCCGGGGCCATGGCCACCGAGCTCGGCATCATGCTCGCTGACCGCGGTCACGAGGTGCACTTCATCTCCTACGCCCAGCCGTTTCGTCTGGACCGCTTCCGGGAGCGAGTGTTCTTCCACGAGGTGGAAATGGAGCAGTATCCGCTGTTCGAGCACCCGCCTTACTCGCTGGCGCTCGCGGTGGCCATCCACGAGACGGCGGTCAAGCGTGAGCTGGATCTGGTGCACGTGCACTACGCGATCCCGCATGCGACCTCGGCGTGGATCTCGCGCGAAATGATGCTTCCCGGGCGCGAGCTGCCAATCGTCACGACCCTGCACGGAACCGACATTACCCTGGTTGGTCTCCACCCGTCCTTCCACTCGATCACGCGCTTCTCGATTCTTCGCTCGCAAGGTCTGACCGCCGTGTCGGAGTACCTGCGCGACGAAACCGTGCGCGACTTCGGCGTGCCGCGCGAGCGGATCAGAGTGATCCCGAACTTCGTCGACACCGAGCGATACGAGCGCAGCCGTGAACCTTGCCACCGGTGGACGCTCGCTCCGGGTGGCGAGAAGATCGTCATGCACGTGTCCAACTTCCGAGCGGTCAAGCGGGTCACCGATGTGGTCGAGGTATTCGCACGCCTTGCGCGGACCGTGCGCGCGCGGCTGATCATGATCGGAGACGGGCCGGACCGCCCGCGCGCGCTCGAGCGGATCGAGGAGCTGGGGCTGGAGGACAGGGTGCTTTTCCTGGGCAAGCACGTCGCGGTGGACGAGCTGCTGCGCTGCTGCGACCTGTTCCTGCTTCCCAGTGAGAGTGAGTCGTTCGGGCTGGCCGCGCTCGAGGCAATGGCATGCGGCTCGCCGGTCGTGGCGTCCCGGTCGGGTGGGCTCGCCGAGGTCGTGGCCGACGGCGTGTCCGGCCACCTGCTGCCGGTCGGGGACGTGGACGCGATGGGAGACGCAGCCGTCGCGATCCTCTCCGATCAAGCGACGTGGCGCGGAATGAGCGCGGCGGCACGCGAGATCGCCGTCACGCGGTTCTCCGCGGAGCGCATCGTTCCGGTCTACGAGGCGTTCTACCGCGAGATCATTGCTGGCCGGCCCGAGCCCGTCCTGGCCGGATGAGGTCGCTCGACCGGGAACTCGGAAAGGCCTCGTGCCCCTGAACGGCTACGTCACGCTCACGTCCCAAGAGAGCATGGAGTCGCTGGTCCGGCTCGCGCTCGCAGAAGACGTGGGCCCGGGCGACTGGACCACGGCGTGGACGGTGCCCGCCGAGGCGAGCGCCCGGGCTGATGTAGTCGCGAAGGCCGACCTGGTGGTGGCGGGGATGGAGGTGGCCAGGGCCGTCTTCCTTGCCGTGGATCCCGGCCTGAAGCTGGGGGTGGTGCGGGGCGACGGCATCCGCTCTGCTCCCGGTGAGGTGGTCCTGGAGGTGGCGGGTCGGACGGGGCCGATCCTGACGGCTGAGCGCACCGCGCTCAACTTCTTGGGCCGGCTTTCAGGGATCGCTACGCTGACTCGCGCTTTTGTCGAAGCGGTGGAGGGTACCGGTGTCCGCATCGTGGACACGCGCAAGACGACTCCAGGATGGCGAGCCCTGGAGAAGGCCGCCGTCCGCGCGGGTGGGGGAAGCAACCACCGCATGGGCCTCTTCGACATGGTGATGATAAAGGACAACCACGTCGCGGCAGCCGGCGGGATCACCGCCGCCGTCGAGCGCGTACGCACGCACAATCGGCGGGTGCTGCCCATCGAGGTGGAGGTGCGGGACCAGCGCGAGCTCGAGGAGGTGATGAAACTGGACGTGGACCGGATTCTGCTGGACAACATGGATCCGCCTGCGCTGCGTCGGGCGGTCCAGCGCGTCCACCGGCTGGGGGCCGAGCGCCCCCAGTTGGAGGCCTCGGGTAATGTCTCGATGGGGACCGTGCGCGCCGTGGCCGAGTCGGGTGTGGACTTGATCAGCGTCGGTTCGCTGACGCATTCGGCTCCGGTAGCGGACCTGTCGCTGCGGGTGCAGTGAGGCGACGACTCCGTCCGTGAGCCTCATGGAAATCTGGGAGGGGGACGCCCCTGCAGCGTGGGCGGCGCGGTGGAGAGTACCGTGGCTCGAGGTACACGACCGTATCGGATCCACGAACGACCGGGCGAGAGAGCTGGCCGAAGCGGGCGCCGAGCCGTTCACGACGGTGATCGCGGAAGAGCAGACAGCGGGGCGCGGCCGCGAGGGTCGGCGCTGGGAGTCTCCCGCGGGGAGCGGGCTTCTGATCAGCGTGGTGGCGCCTCCGTCGAGCACGGCCGACCGCGCCGTCGTGCCTCTGCGCGCCGGGATCGCCACCTGCCGCGCGTTGGAGCGCGCCGCGCCGGGCGTGCGTGCCACTCTCAAGTGGCCCAACGACGTGCTCATCGAGGGTCGCAAGGTGAGCGGCATCCTGTGTGAGGCAGCTCCCCAGGCCATCGTGATCGGAATCGGAATCAACGTGCGCCGCGGGGCGCTCGATCCTGCGCTCACGACGATGGCGGTGGCGCTCGACGAGGCGGTTCCATGGGTGGCTTCGGGAGCGGGTTCGGGGGCCGTCCCCACGGAGGTCGACCGTGCCGAGCTGGCGGGTCACCTGATCGGGGACCTCAGGGAGCTTGTCGGGGCGGGCGGGCCTCCACTCGAGGGCCTGCTCCGCCGCGAGCTGGACGAGCGCGACGCGCTGCGCGGGCGGCTGGTGGGCGCGGCGGCCGGCGAGACAGGCGTCGCGCGTGGGATCGACACGGACGGGGCCCTTCTCGTGGAGGTCGGTCCGGGGGAGACGCGACGCGTCGTGGCCGGGGATGTGCGCATCCGGGAGTGACGGTCGGAAGCGACTTCGGGGGAATCACCGGGAGGCAGCCATGCAGCTCGTGGTAGACGTCGGCAATACCGAAACCGTGGTCGGGTTGGTGCGCGGACGCACCGACCTGGAGGCTCACTGGCGGCTCAGCACCCAGGTTCCGCGAACGGTGGACGAGTACCGATACATTCTCTCCGGCCTGCTCGCGGAGGGCAACGCGCCGCGCGCGAGCGCCGCGGTGATCGGGTCCGTAGTACCGGACGTCACTGCCGTGCTCGTGCGGACGCTCACCACGCTGACGGACGGCCGGGTGCACGTCGTCCGTGCTGATTCGGGCCTACCGATCGAGCTCGACGTGGAGGAGCCCCGTACGGTTGGCGCCGACCGCATCGCGAATACGTTGGCTGCGCGTGAGCTCTACGGCCGCGACACGATTGCCGTAGACCTGGGCACTGCGACGAGCTTCGACCTGATCACGGCAGACGGCGTGTTCATGGGTGGCGTGATCGCTCCAGGGGTGTCGGCGGGGCTCGAGTGGCTAGGGCGTCGGACCGCGAAGCTGCCTCGCGTCGAGCTGATCCCACCGGAGGCGGCCATCGGGCGGCGCACCGAGACCTGCATCCAGAGTGGGGTCTTCTACTCGGCGGTGGACGGGGTGGACGGAGTGGTGCGCAGGATCGTTGCCGAGTGGGGACGCGACGACCCGTACGTGGTGGCGACCGGTGGCTTCGCTGCCGTGGTCGGTCCCCACTGTGCCACGGTTCAGCACATCGAGCCGTTCCTCACGCTGTACGGGCTCGCGATCGCGGGGGAGGAGCTGAGCGGAGGCGAGTGAGCCTTCCCGCTCAGCGCCAGCTTTGGACCACGCGTGCGCGCTCGATCCGGTCGAGCCTGGGGAAGGACTCGAGCAGATAGGCGTCACCGCGCACCCGGGCCGAGTCCTGGTTCGGCCCGTCTGGAAGTTCCCGGCCCGCCGGCCCCGAATACTCGGGGTTGAGCGGGTCCAGTACCGGTAGGCCCTCGATCACACGCCCGATCGGGGCGAAGCCGTACCCGTCCATCCGGTCGAGCCGGCGGTTGTCGCCGAGGTTGAAGAACAGCTGCGTGGTGCGCGAATTCGGTCCGGCGCGCGAGAACGAGAGGGTTCCCCGTACGTTCTCGGCGCGGATGCTGTCGTCGGGAAGCCTCCGCTCCTTCCAGGCATCGCTCACCGCGGTGTCGCCGTGTAGCCCGAACTGCGCCACAAAGCCCCGGATCACCCGGAAGTACGCCTGGCCGTCGTAGAAGCGTCCGCGCACGAGCGCGTGGAAGCGGTCGGCGCCGTTGGGCGCCCAGTCACGGCGGACGCGCACTGTGAGATCCCCCTTCGTGGTGGCGAACTCGACGTCGAAAGAGTCCGGCGCCACGGCGCTGAAGAAGGGATCGCCGGGGGTCGTGAGCGGTGGCGGAGGGGACGCGCAGGCCACGACCCCCAACGCGATGACCACGACGCTCTTGGCCAGCCGCCCCGCATACCAACCGATCCAGCCGTTCGACCACCCCCAGATCCCCGCCGTGCGCACGATCTGCCTCACCTCGGTGCGCGGGATCTTGGTCTCCCGCCGGAAGACCGCCCGATTGCCCCGACTCAGCGCGAGCGTCCGCACGGCAAACAGATAGGGGAGCAGGCAGAACAGACGGATCCTGTGGCATCGACGGGGGATGAGCGCGATGTACTCGGCCGCCACCTCGAGATGGCGATCCGCCTTGGCGACCAGTCGCTCCAGGACGCGGGCCTCGAGGGTCGGGTCCGCGTCTTCGGTGAAGAGCGTGCCCGGGGGCGGGTGCCTTCCGGAGCCGTCTCCGGAAAAGGAACGGGGCACGTAGACCCAACCCCGTCGCCAATCGGCATGCAGACCCCGGATGACGTTGACCGTCTGCAAGGCCAGACCAAACTCGCGTCCGAGCTGCATCATGCGCTCCTTGCGTGTATCCACTTCGCTGACCTCCAGCGCGAACAGCTCGGTGAGCAGCCAGCCCACCCTTCCAGCCACCTCGTGCATGTAGTCGTCGAGATCGGCCTCGTTCGCCAGGTCCGAACCGCGTAGCACCCAGCGCGTCATTCCACGGGTGGAGTCCACGACGTGCCGGCGGATGACGTCCTGCGCTTCAGGCCGGAGCGCGTCGAGCGCCTCCACGACCTGCGTGAGATTGCGGGCGACCAGCGCGTCCGGGGTCGGATCGGAGAGAGGACCGAGTGCGCCCGCGAAGTCTTCCGCTCGCTCCCCGCCGCAGAGCACGCCCGCCCACCGCTCGAGGAGCCCGGCCTTCCGATCGGGCTCCATGGACTCGTTGTCCTCGAGGTAGTCCGAGACGCGGAGCAGCAGGTAGGCCACCTCCACCTCGCCCCGCAGGGGGCTCGGCAGTCGGTCGATCCCGACCGCGAAGGTCCGGCTGGCAGCGTGAAGGAGTTCGTTCAGGGTGGGCATCGGGAGGAATCTACGACGCGAAACAAGGCGTGGAACCGGGGTGAGGGCGGGCTCCCCAGCGAAGCCGCCGCGAACGCCCCCCAAGACCCCCAGACAGGGCTTGACATGCCCCCTGCCCCCGGTAGATTCCCGGCCGGACTTGTTAGCACTCGGTTCCGGAGAGTGCTGATGGCGCTTCCGGAGCCGTCGATCCCAACCCACAACCGAACATCGTTTCAGGAGGCGGGGGAGCATGGCCACAAAGACCAAGGCCACCACCAAGATCCAGCCTCTCCACGACCGCGTCGTCGTGCGGCCGCTGGAGGACTCGGAGCAGATGCGGGGCGGGCTCTACATCCCCGACACCGCGAAGGAAAAGCCGCAACAGGGCGAGATCGTCGCCGTGGGCCCCGGCCGCGTGAGCGACCAGGGCGAGCGCATCGCCCCCGATGTGAAGTCGGGGGACAAGGTTCTCTACGGGAAGTACAGCGGGAGCGAGGTGACCGTCGACGGAGAGCAGTACCTGATCCTCCGCGAGGGCGACGTCCTCGCCGTCTTGAAGTAGACTCAGCGACCCCTACGCGCACGCGCGCAAGGAGATAGCCATGGCAGCAAAGGACCTGGAGTTCGACGTTGAGGCACGTGCTCGCCTCAAGGTCGGCGTCGACAAGCTCGCCCAGGCCGTCAAGGTGACGCTCGGCCCCAAGGGCCGAAACGTCGTGCTCGACCGGAAGTTCGGCTCGCCCACGGTGACCAAGGACGGCGTGTCGGTCGCCAAGGAGATCGAGCTGTCCGATCCCATCGAGAACATGGGCGCGCAGATGGTGAAGGAAGTCGCGACCAAGACGTCCGACATCGCGGGCGACGGCACCACGACGGCGACCGTGCTCGCGCAGGCGATCTTCGGCGAGGGGCTTAAGAACGTGACCGCGGGGACCAACCCGATGGGGATTCGCCGCGGAATCGACAAGGCAGTGGAGTCGGTGGTGGGCCAGCTGAGGAAGCTCTCGTTCCCGACGAAGGGAAAGAGGGAGATCGCGCAGGTCGGCTCCATCTCGGCCAACAGCAACGAGGAAATCGGCGACCTGATCGCCGACGCAATGGACAAGGTCGGCAAGGACGGCGTGATCACGGTCGAGGAGGCCCGCGGCCTCGAGACCACGCTCGACACGGTCGAGGGAATGCAATTCGACCGTGGCTACTCCTCGCCCTACTTCGTGACCGACCCGGAGCGCATGGAGGCCGTGCTCGAGGACCCTCTCGTGCTGGTTCACGACAAGAAGGTCGGCTCGATGAAGGACCTCCTGCCGATCCTGGAGAAGGTGGCTCAAATGGGCCGCCCGCTCCTGATCATCGCCGAGGAGGTCGAGGGCGAGGCCCTCGCCACTCTGGTCGTGAACAAGCTGCGTGGCACCCTGAAGGTATGCGCAGTGAAGGCGCCGGGATTCGGTGACCGCCGCAAGGCCATGCTGGAGGACATCGCGGTGCTGACCGGTGGCCAGGTGATCTCGGAGGAGGTTGGCTTCAAGCTCGAGAACGCCGTCGCCTCCGATCTGGGGTCGGCCAAGCGTATCGTTATCGACAAGGACAACACCACTGTCGTGGATGGCGCGGGCGAGAGCGACAAGATCAAGGGCCGGATCGAGGAGATCAAAGTCGCGATCGACAAGAGCACCTCGGACTACGACCGGGAAAAGCTCCAGGAGCGTCTGGCCAAGCTCTCGGGTGGCGTCGCGGTGATCCACGTCGGCGCGGCTACCGAGACCGAGATGAAAGAGAAGAAGGCGCTGGTCGAGGACGCGCTGCACGCGACCCGCGCGGCGGTCGAGGAAGGAATCGTGCCGGGAGGCGGCGTGGCGCTGCTGCGTACCCAGAAGGCTCTCGACAAGCTCAAGCTGGATCGC
The DNA here is from genome assembly GCA_965237965.1 of Longimicrobiales bacterium. Classification (GTDB taxonomy): domain Bacteria; phylum Gemmatimonadota; class Gemmatimonadetes; order Longimicrobiales; family Gaopeijiaceae; genus UBA2988. The sequence continues at coordinate 148,628 of CBDEGT010000003.1, read as the reverse complement.
GAGGACGAGCAGATCGGCGTCGAGATCCTGCGCCGCGCCCTCGAGTCTCCTCTGCGTTGGATCGCGCAGAACGCGGGGGCCGAGGGCTCGATCGTGATCGAGAAGGTCCGTGCTAACAAGTCTGGCAGCTTCGGCTACAACGCCCAGACCGAGACGTACGAGGACCTGGTCGAGGCCGGCGTGATCGACCCGACCAAGGTGGTCCGCACGGCGCTCCAGAACGCGGCGTCCATCGCCGGGTTGCTGCTGACCACCGAGGCGGTGGTGGTGGAGAAGCCGGAACCAGAGAAGGGGGGGGCGCCGGGCGGTGGCATGCCGGGCGGCGGCATGGGCGGGATGTACTAGACCCCCGAAATCGCTACGCGAATTCGGAAGTCTCACGGAAGATCCTGCGACGACCCTTCGGGGGTCGGCAGATCTCCCTCGAAACCGGCGCTCCCTTTCGGGAGTGGCCGGTTTCGGCTTTTCTATGCGGTGTCTCGGGGCCGCCCGCTCCTCCTAGAGTTTCTTCCGGCCACCATCTCAGTGGTGTGGTTTTGGTTGAGGATGGCATACTGTTCCTCGATGGGTGGAAATGTCCTCCGACCGACGTGGCTGCGCGCTTTACCGAGGACCGGCGGGACAACTTCGACAGCTACCCTCTCCTGTGGCTGGATCGTTGTGGTCGAAGAGACGGATCGCCGGACGGAGGATGTGATGCGGCTATTGTGGGGCTCGGTCCTGTGATCTGGATCGAGCGGATTACTCGCGGTGGAGCCCTCCTGCACCTCGCGGGGGGTTCGGTGCTCGAGGTGTCGTGACCGTCGTGCGGATACGCTGAGGATCTACCTTTTCCGGCTGCTTGGTGGAGTCTGCCAATGACCAAGACGAACGCCTCTGACGTTCAGTTCCAGGTGGCGCCACCCTTGGAGGAGGCGCAACTCGAGCCTCTGTTCGCCGAGGCGTGGGGCTCGGACTCGGCTCGGGGTTACGATCGCGTGCTGCAGCGGAGCCTTACCTATGTGGTTGCCGTTCAGGAAGGGGATCTGCTCGGTTTCGTGAACCTGGCCTGGGACGGTGGTGCCCACGCCTTCATTCTCGACACGGTGGTTCGATCGGACGTGAGAGTAAGGTACATCGGTCTCGAGCTCGTTCACCGGGCGGTCGACGCGGCGCGCCAGGCGAACGTCGAATGGGTCCACGTCGATTACGAGCCGCACTTGGACGGGTTCTTCGCGAAGGCGGGGTTTCTCCCCACCAGGGCGCGCGTTCTTCACCTTGGAAGGCGATAGAGACAGAGTGGAGAGTCTGTGAAGCTTCGGTCGCTTGTGCTCACGTCATTGCCGTTGCTTCTCCTGACGGGTGTGGTCGGGAGCCGGTCGGACCGGGTCACGGTTCGGGTACTGACCTACAACATCCGTCATGGCGAGGGTCGGGACGGCCGGTTGGACCTGCGGCGATTGGCCGACGTGATGCAGGGCGTCGATCCGGACATCATCGCCCTTCAGGAGGTCGATCAGGGTACCAAACGTGCGGGCGGTACGAGGCAACTCGACGAACTGGCGCGGCTGCTGGGCATGCATGCAGAGTTCGGCAAGGCGATGGACTTCGCAGGTGGACGCTACGGAGTGGCCGTGCTTTCGCGGTGGCCGTTCGTGGCCGTGGCCAACCAGCCGCTGCCCACATCTCCGGGCGACGAGCCGCGCACGGCCTTGACGGTCCGTATCAGGGTGGGACGGGACGGTCCGCTTCTCGAGGTCACGAGCACGCACCTGGATCAGTCGCGCGGACAGGACGATCGGGCGGTCCAGGCGGCGCACCTCAACGCCCTGTTGGTTGCCGAGGACGGCCGCCCGAGCATACTGGCGGGGGACTTCAACGCGCGGTCGGGAACGGACATCATCGCTATCCTCGACGCACACTGGACGAACAGCCTCACCGTCGGACCGGCGCCTCCGAATCCCGTGTCGGGGCGGGGCCGGCGTGGGTTGCGGGGTGACTTCGTGCTCTTCCGTCCTTCCGGGAACTGGCGTGTGATCGAGTCGAGGATCATCGACGAGAACGTGGCGTCGGACCACCGACCGGTCCTGGCCGTGCTCGAATGGCTCGGGACGAGCTGACCACGAGTCCAAGATGAAACCGACGCCGGTGAGGCGCCGAGCTCCCAGCACGGTCGCGATCTGCACCCTACTTCTGAGTGTTCCCTGGGAGGCGAGCGGACAGGGGGGCCTGGTCGTGATCCCGCGGGGCCCGCTGACCGAGGAACAGGCCCGCGCGGCTGCCCAGCTTCCGTATGCTCCAACCGATCGGGCCCTCCATTGGGCGCGGGACAGCTTGCTCGTCAGTCACCTCGAGCTCTACGGAACGGGCTTGGGCTACTCCGTCAACTGCGCCGGAAGCGGCTTCTTCAAGGTGCCTGCGAGGGGTGGGCGCGCCGTCGCGGTGGGAGCGCCCTTCTGCGAGCTCGGCGCGAGCCACAGCGCGTCGCCCGACGGCGCCCACGTGCTCTTCTTCGGGGAGCCGGCGTACGTCCGGGAAGGCGGCAGGGGGGTGAAGGTCGCCGATGCGGCGCTGCTGCGCCTTGATCTGGCCTCTTCCACCAGGGACACGCTGAGGATCGGGTGCGGAGACGGCGCGAAGGACGTCGTGCAATCCAGGACTGGCCGGTTGGCGCTGACCGGTTCGTGCCGCGACGCTGCGGACGTCGCTCGGGATTCGAGCTGCCGGGTCCCGGTCCCGGGGCAGCCCCCGGGCTGCCGCCCGGACGAGAGGGACGGGATCTACGTGTCGCAGCCGGGGAGCACTGACCTCCTCCGATTCGGTGGCCCCGAAGACGGCAACGCGCACGAGCCGAGCTGGTCACCGGACGGCAGGTCGGTTGTCTTCAGCGTTGGCGCCAATCCATTGCCCGGCCGCTGGGAGGTGACCGGGGCCGAGCCCGGCGTCCTCATGATCGCAGACAGCACCGGTTATCGGTCCCTCGGCGTTCCGGGGGAGTCGGCGGCGTGGAGTCCGGACGGAACGAAGATCGCGTTCTTCGCGGATGACCGGGACGACGCGAACGAGCTGTCCGGGGGCCCGCGCATCTATCTGATGCGGCCCGACGGCACGAATCGCCGGCGCGTCTTCATGAACGAGCTCGTCACCACGTACCCCGAATGGTTCTACGGCCCCTGGCCGACCTATGTGCGCGACGGGAAGGCCTTCGGACCGCTGACCTGGTCTCCCGATGCCAGATGGCTCGCGTTCTCGCGACAGTTCGAGGAGGGGGCGTCGATCTGGCTCCTGGAGATCGACTCGGGCCGGGTCGAGCGTCTTACGGCTCCCGCGTTGTGGTGACGTGACTCGTTCCGGTGCTTCGACGGCGCGCCACCGTCAGGGCTGAGCCGACTCAGCTCTCGCTTCTGGTATCAGCGGAACGCGGCCTCTCCGACAGGGTTTTGTGAGCGCGCCCTGGTGACGAGCCTGGCGAGCAGCGGGGCGCTTGGCCCCGGGCATGATCGACGATCCCAGTGAGCCGATGAGCGAGACGGTCCGCTTCACCCTCCCCGATGATAGCGTCCGTGAGATGCCGGCCGGGTCCTCGCTGATGGACCTTGCCGGAGCCATCGGCCCGGGCCTCGCAAAGGCGGCCGTGGCGGCCGTGGTGGACGGCAGCGTGCGCGACCTGATGTACGCGCCCTTGCACGACGCGCGCGTGCGCATCCTGACCGAGAAGGATCCCGAGTCACTCCCGGTTCTCCGCCACTCGGCCGCCCATGTGCTCGCCACCTCGGTGCGTGAGCTGCGTCCGGAGGCTGCGATCGGCTTCGGCCCTCCAATCGAGGACGGATTCTACTACGACTTCGGCGTGGACGAGCCTTTCACACCCGATGATCTGGCCGCGTTCGAAGAGCGCATGCAGGCCGTGGTCGAGGCCGACATGCCTTTTGAGCGCCGCCGAGTCACGCGAGAGGAAGCGCGGTCGCTTTTCGCGGGCGACCCCCTCAAGCTCGAGCGATTGGACGAGCTCGGAGCCGACGAGGAGATCACCGTCTACCGGAACGGTCCATTTCTCGATCTCTGCCGAGGCCCGCATGTACCCAGCACGGGCCGGCTGAAGCACTTCAAGCTGCTGCACGGCGCGGGTGCCTACTGGAGGGGAGACGAGCGCCGGCAGATGCTCCAGCGAATCTACGGCACCGCGTTCTGGAAGGAGGCCGATCTTACGGATCACCTGGAACGGCTCGAGCAGGCCAGGAAACGCGACCACCGTGTGCTGGGCAGGGAGCTCGACCTGTTCTCGATCCAGGAGGTGGTGGGGCCGGGCCTCGTCTTCTGGCATCCAAAAGGTGCGATGCTCCGGTTCCTCCTTTCCCGCGCGGTCGAGGACGACAACATCCGCAGCGGATACGAGTTGGTCTATACACCGAACGTCTCACGCGAGGAGCTGTTCCGCATCTCGGGTCACCTTCCGCTCTATGAGAGCAATCAGTTTCCGGCCATGGACGCGGGCGCCGGTGAGGACGAAGACGTGCGCTACCGTGTGAAGCCCATGAACTGTCCGATGCACGCGCTCATCTTCAAGGCGCAGCAGCGTAGTTACCGCGACCTGCCCGTTCGGCTGTCTGAGGTTGCGAACGTATACCGCAACGAGAAATCCGGAACCCTGCACGGTCTGCTGCGCGTACGCGGCCTGTCCATGGACGATGCGCACATCTTCTGTACGCTGACTCAGGCCGAGGACGAAATCTTTCGGTGCCTCGACCAGATCGACCGCCTTGTGCGAGCTGCCTTCGGATTCGAGCTCGACTTCGAGGTATCCACCCGGCCCGTCGAGCGGCTGGGCGACGACGCGACCTGGGATGAGGCGGAGGCGATCCTCGTGCGCGCGCTCGAGCGTAAGGGCATCGACTTCCCCATCGATGCGGGCGGTGGCGCGTTCTACGGTCCCAAGATCGACGTCAAATTCCGCGACGCGATCGGCCGATTCTGGCAGGGGCCCACGATTCAACTCGACTTCCAGCTGCCCGAGCGCTTTGAACTGGAATATGTCGGTGCCGACAACAAGCCGCACCGGCCGGTGATGATCCACCGCGCCATCTTTGGTACGCTCGAGCGCTTCATCGGAACGTTGATCGAGCACTTCGCCGGAGCTTTCCCGCTCTGGCTCGCTCCCGAGCAGGTACGCGTCCTACCGATCTCTGAGCAGCAGTCTGGGAGCGCGGAAGAGTTGGTGGTGCAGCTCGAAGACGCAGGGATCCGCGCGAAATTGGACGCCCGCGACACCCTTTCCTATCGGATTCGGGATGCGGAGCTACAGAAAATCCCGTATATGGCGGTGGTCGGCGAGAAGGAGGCGACTGCCGGAACGGTCGCCGTGCGCCGACGCGGGGCGGAGAAAAAGCAGCAGGTGATGCAGCGCGACGAATTCGTGGAGCGCGTGTGCGCTGAGGTGGCGAGCAGACGGCTGGACTGACTGCCGCGCCTTACTCGAGCACCCGGCGGTCACTCGGGTGCCATCCTGTGAGGCAGCCACTGCGTGCCTAGTGTCATGATGCGCTGGAGGAGCCGCGCATAGGACAAGTTCGCGCGGTTGGCTGACCGTGCGAAGTCCTCCTTTTTGGCCAGGTGCGGGTTCGGGTTTGCCTCGATGACGTAGGGCTTGCCGTCCGCGTCCATGCGTAGGTCGATACGAGCGTACCCCGAGAGCTCGAGGGCGCGGTACGTGCGTTTGGCGAGGCGCTGGATTCTGAGCGCCACGTCTTCAGGGAGGTTCGCTTCGGCGGTTTCGATGCCGTGTCGCTTTTGGTAATCCGGGTTCCACTTCACACGCTCAGTTGCGATGCGCCAGATGTCTCCCTGCATCTTCGCGAAGTCGATCTCCCAGACCGGAAGCACGCGCAGGCGGTGATTCCCAAGCACTCCGACGTAGAGCTCGCGGCCGTCCACGAACTGCTCCACCAGAGCCGGTGTCTGCATGGCATCGTGGACGAACTTGACCCGAGCCCGGAGCTGCTCCTCGTTCGCAACCACGGACGCCTGCGATATGCCGAGCGAGGCCTCGAAGGTCAGTGACTTCACGATCAGCGGGTAGCGGAAGCGCTTGGGGAGAACGGGGCTGCGGCCGAGCTTTACGACCATGAAATCGGGGAATGGTATGCGGTGGTAGGCGAGCAGCTTGCGGGATAGCGCCTTGTCCCGTGCGAGCGTTAGGCCACGTGGATTACAGCCCGTGTAGGGCGTCTGGAGCAGCTCGAGATAACTGACCACGTTCTGGTCGAACGTGCCGATGCCGTGAAAGGCCTCGAGCAGGTTGAAGACGATCGTGGGCCGGAACTCTTCGATGGAACGACGGATGGGGGTGAGGTCATCGTACACGCCGACCGTGAGCAGCGTGTGCCCTTCTGCGCTGAGCGTCGTGACGACGTCCCACTCCATGCGCCACTCCAGGTCCACTTTGGACTCGGGCACGTCCTCAGGGGGGACCAGATCCTTGTCCACCAGCACCAACACGCGGTGCTTCTTCATCTTGGAGTTTCTGGCGCGCGTCACGCTCGACGCCTCACATCGCCACCCTGTGCTGTCCACCGTGGAGGTAGTTCATTGTCTGCACTGTAACCAGGACCGTGAACTCGTGCCGGGCCTGCTCCTCGGGAACGGCCAGCCGTAACTTGAGCTCGCGGCAGCGCTCGATCATGTCCTGTAGCACGCGGTCGATCGTGTACTGGTAGGTCCCGGTCCAGCTTGATACCAGGCGACGGAGGGGCTTGCGGATGCGGCCGATGAATTGGACCGCCGTGATGTTGCCTTGATACTCGGGTGCGTCCGAGAACAGCCGGCGCAACTCGCGATCATAGAATCCCGGACGATCCAAGCCGTATCTGAGACGCTTCTTTCGATAGTGATAGCCGAGAGTACGGCGTAGACGTCGTATTGGCTCGAGCTCTTCGATGCCCGTGACGAGCGGCTCCTTCCCGCGCAGTCCCCGCACGACGGAGTCCATGTACTCGAGCTTCTCCAGCGCAGGCCATCCAGCGTAGCGCGTCTGCCATTTGGATCCTGGGGTGAGCCACACAGCGAACGTCTCGGCGAAGTCCTCGTCCGGATGGCTCTGCGCGTACCAGGGATCAATGTGCATGACGAAGCTCTTGCTGTACGGCTTGGGATCGTAGAAGTCGGGGTACGGGAGGGAGGGTGGCCCGAACAGCTCTCGGCGTCGCCGCCTGCGCCTGAGCCTGAAAATGTTGTCGATCACATGTCCGGCCTCATGGCGTAGGATGCGCATGCACCAGGCGTGGTCCCCTCCCTCGACTTCGAGCATCTGGGCCTTCTCCAGCCGCTCGAGCCGGGGATGGGTGAGATAAAACGGGACCGCCAAAGAGGCGGTCCCGTCCGGCGTGAACCACTCGTGAGAGACGTAGAAATGGATGGGCACACGGAGGCCGCCCGCGTCGAGCTCCGCCTGCAGCTGCTGGATCCGGTCTTCGAGGACGGTGCCCTCTATGCCCACGGGGAGGTCGGCCATGCGGAGCTTGAGCAGCTCCTCGTCCGGCAGTTCTGCCCAGTTCGCTGGCAGCTGGGGTTTCGGCATCGGACCATAGTCTGCGATCGTTCAGTCCGTCCGCAACGTCGGGCCCGTACCGCACCCGACCCCACTAGGTGCGCTCAGCCGAGCCGCGGAGTGCCCCCACGCAGCTGCGACCGCGACGCCGTAATGGTCGCCGTGGCGCGGCCGCGGACGGTGCGTACCGGGGTCGAGCGCGACGAGGAAGGCGGTGTGGTGTGGGGGGGGCTTGGCTCCCCGAGTTGACCCGGCTCCCCCCGCCCACGACCTTTACCGTTCCCTCGGGGTGTCTTGTCGAGGGTGTTCGAACGAAAAAACGATGAAGTGAGCCGCGGCGCCGCGGCTCCACCTTTTCGGTCCGCCGGGTTCGTGCCCGGAGGTGCCGCCGGGTCTCGAGGCGTAGGGCGCGGGTTGTCGCACGCGGCCATCGTCTTCTGGCCCGGAGCTTCCGGGTCTTTTTTTTTCGCCAGGGGATGGTCCCCGGGCGGTCACCCGAACGGGGGTCACGGCTATCAGCGAGAAGCGGATTCGCGTCAACGAGCAGATCAGGATCAGCCCGATCCGCTTGATCGACGAGGAAGGCAACCAGGTCGGCATCGTATCCCTGGAAGACGCGCGGGAACGAGCGACATCGAAGGGACTGGACATGGTGGAGGTGGCGCCGGACGCCCGGCCCCCGGTGGTCCGGCTGATGGACTACGGGAAGTTCAAGTACGAGGAGGCTCGGGCGGCGAGAGAGGCGCGTCGCAAGCAGCACACGATCCAGGTCAAGGAGGTGAAGTTCCGGCCCGGGATCGAGGAACACGACTACGACTTCAAGCTCCGCCACGCGCGCCGCTTTCTCGAGGAGGGCAACAAGGTCAAGCTGACCATGATGTTCCGCGGTCGGCAGGTGACCCACCCGGAGCTCGGGCTCGAGGTGCTGAAGCGGGCGACCGGTGATCTGGTGGACCTCGCCAAGGTGGAGCAGCATCCGAGCTTCGAGGGGCGCCAGGTGTCGATGGTCGTGGCACCGCTGAAAGCGAAGTAGGAACGGACGAAGCACAGCAAGGAAGGCGATCATGCCGAAGATGAAAACGCACAGGGGGGCAGCGAAGCGGCTCAAGACGACCGCTTCGGGCCGACTCAAGCGTCATAAGGCGAACCACAGTCACATCCTGACGAAGAAGGACCGGAAGCGGAAGCGCCGCCTCCGAGCCCCCGACCTGATCGACAAGACCAACGAGAAGGGGATGAAGAAGCTGCTCCCCTATGGGCAATAGAGGAGGCGCACCATGCCACGCTCCAGGGGTGCGGTTCCCCGCAATCAGCGGAAGAAGAAAGTCTTCAAGGCCGCCAAGGGATATTTCGGCGGGCGCAAGAACCTCTGGCGGGTAGCCAAGGATGCAGTAGAACGCGGGCTCGAGCATGCGTACCGTGACAGGAAGAAGAAGAAACGCAACTTCCGGAGGCTCTGGATCACTCGGATCAACGCGGCCGCGCGCCAGCACGGTCTCAGCTACTCGCGTTTCATGAACGGGCTGGCCCGAGTGGGCGTCGAAGTGGATCGGAAGGCGCTGGCGGATCTGGCGGTGCACAACCCGGAGGCGTTCGCGGCGCTTGCCGATCGGGCCAAGGACGGTCTCGCCGAGAAGGGGCTGGCGAAGGCGGGTTGACGGGAGTCGAGGCGCCGGCGAGGCGGTCTGGTGGGGCCCTGCGGACTCGACGTCCGCGGGGCCTTTCTCTTGCGCGGCAACCGGGTAGCTTAGCGCGTCCCGACTTGCCCCTTCGGCCGTTCGGCACTCGCGCGGAGTATGGATGACCGACAGCCCCTCGTTGGTGGACGATCTCAGGCGGCTCGAGGCCGAGGCACTGGCCGCTCTCGCCGCCGCGGATGCTGGGGGTGCGCTCGAGGGGGTGCGCGTGGAGTACCTCGGGCGCCATGACGGCAAGGTGTCGCGCCTCCTGCGGCAGCTCGGCACGCTGCCCGCTGCTGCCCGCCCGGCGGTCGGAGCCGAGGCGAATCGAGTCAAGCAGGCGCTCTCGCAGGCGCTCGAGCGGCGCGCCCGAGCCCTCGCGTCCGGCGCCTCGGCGGGGGAGTCCGCGGCGGACCTCACCTTGCCGGGGCGGAGGCCGTGGATCGGCGCCCGTCATCCCGTCACTCGGGTCGTGGACGAGATCTGCGGGATCTTTCGGGACCTGGGGTTCACCCGGGTGCGGGGTCCCGAGGTCGAGGCCGAGTGGTACAACTTCGTCGCGCTCAACACTCCGCTCGACCATCCTGCCGCGGACGAGCAGGACACGCTCTACCTCGAGGGGGCTGATGGGAAGAGCGCACGGCACGGCGCGCACGGCGTCCAGTTTCTGCTCCGGAGCCACACCTCTCCCGTGCAGGTTCGGACCATGGAGCTGCACGAGCCGCCTATCCGCGTGGTAGCCCCTGGTTGGGTGTATCGTCGCGATACGTACGATCCTACTCATACGCCGGCATTCCTACAGATCGAGGGGCTCGCGGTGGACGAGGGGATAACCTTCGTCGACTTCAAGGCGACGCTGGGTGAGTTTGCGCGCCGCTTTTTCGGAGAGGGAACCAAGCTGCGCTTCCGGCCCTCGTTCTTCCCGTTCACAGAGCCCAGCGCCGAAGTAGACGTCAAGCGCATGGTGACCCGGCCCGATGGCGTCCGCGTGGAGACGGATTGGCTCGAGGTCATGGGAGCTGGGATGGTGGATCCGGCGGTGCTGGCCAACGTGGGCTATGACCCGGAGCGCTACACGGGCTGGGCGTTCGGAATGGGACCGGGCCGGATCGCGCTGCTGCGTTACGACGTGCCCGATCTGAGGCTCTTCTTCGAAAGCGACATGCGTTTCCTCTCGCAGTTCGCGGAAGGCTGAGGTGGACGTCTCCTACGCCTGGCTGAAGGCGATCGCTCCGGGGCTGAAGGACCCACCCGAGGACCTCGCGCACAGGCTCGCGCTACGGGGCGCTCCGGTCGAGTCGCTGACACCTCTCGAAAAGGGTCTCGAGGGACTGGTGGTCGCCCGCGTCGAGAGCACCGGCCAGCACCCGAACGCGGACCGCCTCACGCTGTGCACGGTGGACGTGGGAAATGGACGCCGTGCGCGCGTCGTGTGCGGTGCGCCAAACGTTACGGGGGGCGGGATGTATCCGTTCGCCCCAGTGGGATCGGTCCTTCCGGGCGACCGACGGATCGAGCGCGCGACCATCCGCGGCGAGGCGTCGGAGGGGATGCTATGCTCCGCTCGCGAGCTGGGCCTCGGAACCGACCATGCCGGCCTATTGGAGCTGCCTGCCGGGCTCACCCCCGGAGCCCCGCTGGCGGAGGCCCTCGGGCTGGCCGATTGGCGCCTCGACGTCGAGGTGACCGCCAACCGGGGCGATCTGCTCTCGCACGTCGGGATCGCGCGCGAGGTCGCTCCATCCGGGCACGCGGGGCTCGCACTGCCGCCCGTCCCAGGAGGACGCCGTCCCCGCCTCACGCTGGTTTCCGACCCGAGAGCAGTCTCGGTGTCGGGCGCCACCGTGCGCATCGAAGACCCGCGGCTTTGCTTCCGCTATCTCGGCGCGGTCGTGCGCGGTGTGCGCGTGCGGCCGTCCCCCGACTGGCTTCAGGCACGCCTCCGGGCCGCCGGCTCGCGCCCGATCAACAACGTGGTGGACGCCACCAACTACGTGCTTCTCGAGCTGGGCCAGCCGTTGCACGCGTTCGACCTCGCGCGTATCGCGCAGAGCACGATCGTAGTGCGGTGCCCCCTCGCGGCCGAGAAGACCTTCCGGACCCTGGACGGGGTGGAGCGGGTGCTCGACCCGGACATGCTCATGATCTGTGACGCCGCGCGTCCGGTCGCGCTTGCCGGCGTGATGGGTGGGTTCGACTCCGAAGTGACGGCCGCGACCACCGACGTGTTGCTCGAGTGTGCGCTGTTCGAGCCGAGGTCGATCCGGGCCACGCGGCGCGCGCTCGCGGTCTCGACCGACGCCAGCTACCGCTTCGAGAGGGGCGTTGATCCCGAAGGGCTCGAGACCGCGCTCCGTCGTGCGGTCGAGATCATCCGCGCGACCGCGGGAGGCAGAGTCGGGCGCGAGGTAGCGGATTGCCACCCGCGGCCCTTCGTCCGGGACACGGTCGAGCTACGTCCGGATCGCGTGGCGCACGTGCTCGGCGTCGACTTCGAGCCTGCCGCGCTCAAGGATCTGCTCGCACCGCTCGGCTTCAACGTCGCCCGCGGTCGCAAGGGAAGCGGCAGGGGGCAGCCTCTGCATGTCCAGGTCCCCGGCTTCCGGAGCTACGACGTGACCCGCGAGGTCGACTTGATCGAGGAGATCGCCCGTACGCACGGCTTCGACGCGTTCCCCTCCGAGCTGGGGGCGTTCCGGCCCGGGAACGTTCCGGATCATCCGCTCTTCGAGCTCGAGGATCGGTTCCGTGACGCGCTGGTCGCCCGTGGGCTGTTCGAGGCCCACACCCCTGCGTTCGTGGGTGCCACCCAGGGCGAGGTACGTTTGCGCAACCCGCTGTCTGCGGAGGAGGGATACCTGCGCTGCTCGCTTCTTCCGTCGCTGCTCCGGCGGGTCGAGCACAACTGGACCCGCGGGACCCGCGACGTGCGCCTCTTCGAGCTCGCGACCGCGTTCGCGACACCGCGCGCCGACGCGGAGGACGGCGTCCACGAGGAGCCGCGGCTCGCCGCTGTACTCACGGGGCGGCGCGCGCCGGTGCACTTCACTGAACCCGGCGAGCCGTTCGCGCTCTGGGACTTGCGAGGGCTGCTCGAGGACGCGGCGCGGGCGGCCTGGCCGGAGGTGGAGGTGACGGCGGGGGCGCCGTCGGGGCACGGGCTGGCGCCGTCCGAGGGGTTCACCGTGACCGCCGACGGGGCGGCGGTAGGCTGGGGCGGACGGGTCGAGGGCCCGTCCGTGGACGCTCCCCCGTGGGCCGACCCGGTCTTCGGACTGGAGCTCCTGCTCCCGGACGAGCCGGCTGCAGCCCCCGCGCGGCCCTATCGTCCCATCTCTACCTTCCCGGCTGTGGAGCGCGATCTCGCGCTGGTCGTGGCGGACCGGGTCGCCGCCGCTGAAGTAGAGCGGACCATCCGCGCACAAGGCGGCCCGCTCCTTCGCGACGTCGGCCTGTTCGACCTGTACCGCGGTCAGGGGGTTGCCGACGGACACCGCTCGCTCGGCTACCGCCTCCGCTTCGTGAGCCTGGGGCGGACGCTTACCGACGAGGAGGTCGACCGTGCGGTACGACGCGTGGTCGAGCACCTCGCGGACTCGCTCGGCGTGCTGAGGCGTGAATGACGATGAAGAATCGGAACAGACTTGAAGGGGAAGGCCTCGAGGCGCTGGAAGCAGCGGTCGAGAGCGCACTGGGGGAGCTCGATCGTCTGCGTCGTCAGGTCGGCGAAGCCGATCGACGTTGTGCCGAGCTCGAGAGCCTGCTCGGGAGCTTTCAGACCGGCGACGAGAACCCGGCCGCGATGAAGGTCCGCCTCACCCGGTTCGAGGTCGAGAACCGAGACCTGCACGAGCGCATGGGGCGCGGCCGCGATGCGGTCGAGCGACTGCTCGCGCGCATCCGCTTCCTCGAGGACCAGCAGCCATGACCGACGTCGAAAACAGGAAATCGGTTTCCGTGCGGATCGCGGGGGAAGAGCACACCATCCGCGCCAACGCGGAGCCCGAGTATATGCGCTCCTGTGCGCGCTTCGTGGACGAGCGCCTCTCGGAAATCCGCAGCAAGGGGGGGCTGATCGAGACCCACAAGGCGACCATCCTGGCCGCGCTCTCGATCACGGACGAGCTCTTCCAGTTGCGCGCAGAGCTCGAGCGGACGCGCTCGGAGGTGGCCACCCGGGCCACCGAGCTGGCGCGGCGGCTGGAGGGCTACCTGACCACCCACCCGGAGTGACCGGAGCCCGCCGCGGTGCGAGCGAAACTCCCGCTCGGGAGGTTCTGAGAACCGGGACTCCCTTGCACTTAGCTTGAACTAAAACCTATTCTCACGGGCGATTTCAGGGGCCCCCGCCGGGAGGACCCCGCTGTCTCCCCCGGGCCGCCCACCAACGCCCAACCGCGGACGCCGCCGCTGCTGGCGTCCGTTTCCGGAGTGATACATGGACCCGCTAGTACTCACGCTAGCGGCGGTCGTGGGTCTGGCCATCGGCGCGCTGGCCGGCTTCCTCCTGGCGCAGAGCCGGGAGCGTGCCCGGCAGGAGCGCGCAAAGGTCGCCGCCAAAGACGAAGCCTCCGCGATCCTCCGGCGAGCCAGGGAGGCGGCGGAGAACCTCAAGCGCTCCCTCGAGCTGACAGGAAAGGAGGAGGCGTTACGCCTCCGCGACGCCTGGGAGCAGGAAGAGACGCGGCGCCGCGAGGAGGTGGAGCGTCTCGAGCTCCGGTTGCTTGAGCGTACCGAGTCGCTCGATCGCAAGTTCGACACTCTCGACGAACGCGAACAGAGCCAGGAGCGGCGCGGCCAGGAGTTGGGCCGCCGCGAGGCGGAGGTCGAGGCGCTCACCGCGGAGGTCGAGCGCAGGGCCGACGAGGGCCGCCGCAAGCTCGAGGCGCTCGCGGGGATCACTGCCCAGGAAGCCAGGCAGAAGCTGATCGACGACCTGCAGGACGAGGCCCGTGCGGTCGCCGCCAACGCCATCCGTGAGATCAAGGAGGAGGCGCAGCGCACGGCCGAACGCGAGGCAAAGAAGATCATCGCGCTCGCGATCCAACGCATGGCCGCGGAACAAACGGCCACCACTACGGTGGCGGTGGTGCAACTCCCGTCGGACGAAATGAAGGGGCGCATCATAGGTCGTGAGGGGAGGAACATCCGCTCCTTCGAGCAGGCCACGGGTATCGACGTAATCATCGACGACACGCCCGAGGCCGTCGTGCTCTCGGGGTTCGATCCGGTGCGGCGCGAAGTGGCGCGCATCGCGCTGGAGCGGCTGATCGAGGATGGCCGGATTCACCCTGGCCGAATCGAGGATGTGGTTGCAAAGGCCACCAAGGAAGTGGACAAGTCGATGGTGGAGGCCGCCGAGGAAGTGCTGTATGAGCTCGGTATCCACAATGTCCACCCCGAAATCGTCAGGGTGCTCGGCCGGCTTCGCTTCCGAACCTCATATGGCCAGAACCAACTGCACCACGCGAAGGAAGTGGCGGTCCTGGCGGCCAGCATGGCTGCGGAGATGAAGCTGGACGTTCAGTCCACGAAGCGTGCGGGGTTGCTCCACGACGTGGGAAAGGGCCTCACCCACGAGCAGGAGGGAACGCACGTGGAGCTGGGCTGGCGGCTCTGCAAGAAACACGACGAGTCCGAGGTCGTGCTGAACGCGATCAAGGCACATCACGACGAGGAGCCGCATCACTTTCCGGAGACGTTCCTGGTCACCGCCGCCGACGCGATCAGCGGCTCACGCCCTGGAGCGCGGCGCGAGATGTTCGAGGGCTATGTCAAGCGGCTCGAAAAGCTTGAGGAGATCGCACTCGAACACCCCGGAGTCGAACGTTGCTTCGCCATTCAGGCCGGTCGCGAGCTGCGCGTGATGGTGATACCCGAGAAGGTGTCCGATGCGGAGATGGCGCAGATCTCGGAGGTGGTGGCGCGCAAAATCGAGGGCGAGCTCCAGTATCCCGGGCAGATCAAGGTCGTGGTGGTGCGCGAGACGCGGGCGGTGGACTTCGCGCGGTGAGGGGCCTAGAGTGTACTGGACGCCCCCATCGGGAGGACGCGATGATGGCACGTGGTCGAGTCGCTCTCGTGCTCCTTCTGCTGTGGGGGGCCGCTCCGCTCGCAGCGCAGCGTCAGCTCCGCGATCCTGGCGCCCGTACGACCCTCCACGGCGTGGTGGTGGACAGGGTCAACGGGGATCCGCTGCCCAACGCGATCGTGCTCCTGGCCGACGAGGGCAGAGGACTTCTCACGGACTCCCTGGGTCGGTTCACGTTCGACGAGGTTCGGCTCGGACCCCAGCTACTGGCGGTGAAGCAGTACGGCTACGCCGAGATCAACCTCGACCTCGATCTGTTGGAGGGGCACGGCCCGGTTAGAGTGGAGCTGAGGCCGGGCCCGCTTGCGCTCGAGGGGTTCACGATCGTGGCGGAGAATCTCGCGAGCATGACCGGGCAGCTGGCGAGGCGGCGCAACGCGTACGCCGGCTCGGCCCGCGCGCTGGACCAGACACGCCTCGCCATGTCCACCGAGCGCAACGTCCTTCAGTTGCTGCAGACGCAGGGCGGTCTTCACCTGCGTCGGTGCGCGGGAGGTCGCAACAGTCCGGCAACGTCGTTTCGACCGATCGCGTCGGTGGCGACGCGTGGCCCGTGCGTGGCGCGCCGCGGCAGCACCGTCCAGCCCAGAGTCTACATAGACGAAGCGCCCATCGTGGGCGGCCTCGGGTTCCTCGCGATGTTCCGGCCGTACGAGCTCTACCTGGTCGAGGTGTTCTCGGCTGGGCTCGAGATCAGGGCGTATACCCACTGGTATATGGAGCGCATGGCGGCTCGGCCGGGAAAGCTCTTTCCCCTCGGATTCTAAGCGGCGCGCACAACCCGCCTACTCGGGGGCCACGGTGATACATTCCGGCGTGGGCCGACCCTCGTCCCGCGCCGCTTCGCTTTCCAGGGGACCCATGCCTGCGCAGCTCATCGACGGCAACCGGATCGCACGCGATATCATGGCCGAGGTCGGGGCGAGGGTCGAACGTCTGCGTGCCGAGAGGGGTGTGACGCCAGGCCTCGCCACGGTTCTGGTGGGCGAGGATCCGGCGAGCCAGGTCTACGTGGGGATGAAGAACCGAGATGCCCACGAGCTCGGGCTCCACTCGCGTCAGATCACGCTTCCGGCGGAAACCACCGAGGCCGAGCTGCTCGGCCTCGTACATGGACTGAACGCGGATCCGGATATCCACGGAATCCTGGTCCAGCTGCCGCTTCCGGGACGGATCGACGAGGCCGCCATCCTTCTCGCGATCGACCCTGGCAAGGACGTGGACGGCTTCCATCCCGTCAACGTCGGACGATTGGCGACGGGCGCCCCGGACGTGCTCGCGCCATGTACCCCGCGCGGCGTGGTGGAGCTTCTCCTACGCACCGGAAACGACCCAGAGGGAAAACACTGCGTGGTGGTCGGACGCTCCAACATCGTGGGGCGTCCCATGGCCTCGCTTCTGGTCCGCAAAGGCAGGGGTGGCGACGCGACCGTAACCGTGGCCCACTCCCGCACGCCGGACCTCGGCGCGATCACTCGGCTCGCGGACATCCTGGTCGTAGCGATCGGGCGGCCGAATACGGTCACTCGAGCGATGGTCAAGCCGGGAGCGGTGGTGATCGACGTGGGCGTCAACCGGGTGGAGGACTCCTCGAAAAAGAATGGCTACCGTCTGGTCGGAGACGTCGCGTTCGACGAGGTGCGCGAGGTCGCTTCGGCGATCACACCGGTACCAGGGGGGGTGGGTCCGATGACGCGCGCCCTGCTCATGTCGAACACGCTCGACGCCGCGTTGGCGCTAACCGTGGGACGGGCGGCTTCGGGTGCCGCACGGTGATGGGGGCCGCGATGGAGGGAGCACGGTGAAGTCGGATCGTGTGACGCTCGACCTGTTCGACGCGTCGGACGTGAGGGATGACCCGGTTCCTCCGGAGGTGGAGCAGTTGGATGATGCAAGTGATCCGCCGTCGGAGACGCCCGCAGTACACGCCATGGAGGTGGACGACGTACGCGTGAGCGTCGAGCCCCGAGTTTGGAGCGTCACCGAGGTGAACCGATCGGTGCGCGACATGCTCGAGGACTTCCTGCCACCGCTCTGGGTTTCGGGCGAGGTCGCCAACTGGACGACGCATCGCTCCGGACACCGTTACTTCACGCTGAAAGACGATCAGGCGCAGATCCGGTGCGTGATGTGGCGGAGCGACGCGCGACGGCTCCCGATCGATCCCGAGAACGGCATGAACGTGCGGGTGTTCGGCGGGCTCACTCTCTATGAAGCGCGCGGCGAGTATCAGCTGAGCGCTCGGCAGCTCGAGGCGCAGGACGCGGAAGGCCTCTGGCGGCTCGCCTTCGAGAAGCTTCGCAAGAGGTTAGACGGGGAAGGCCTCCTCGATCCGCGACGCAGGCGTCCGCTCCCGCGCTATCCGGGCGCCGTCGGGATCGTCACGTCGCCTACGGGTGCGGCGCTGCGGGACATCTTGAGCGCGATACGACGGCGTGCCCCATGGACCCGCGTGGTGGTGCGTGCTTGCCGTGTTCAGGGGGAAGGTGCGGCGATCGAGGTCGCCGAAGCGATCCGGACCCTCGCGGCCTCCGGCCGAGTGGATGTGCTGATCGTGGGCCGGGGCGGTGGTTCGATCGAAGACCTCTGGGCGTTCAACGAGGAGGCTGTAGCGCGCGCGATCGCGGTCTGTCCTCTGCCTGTGATCTCGGCGGTCGGCCACGAGGTCGACGTAACCATTGCCGATCTGGTCGCGGACCATCGGGCGCCCACGCCCACGGCTGCCGCAGAAGCGGCCGTGCCGGATGGCGCCCAGCTCGTGGAGGCGCTGGGCGCATTGCCGCCACGCCTCGCGCGTGCACTACGCGGCACGGTAGAGGGTCGCTCGCGGATGATCGCGGACGCCGGAGCCCGACTCGAGCGCGCGCTGGCCGGACGGATCGCGCCTTCCCGTCAGCGCGTCCTGAGGGTGCGAGAGCGTGTGGACCATGCGCTACGACGCGGGCTCGAGCGGCGCATGCAGGCGCTCGTCTCGGCAGGAGGAAAGCTGGACGCGCTGTCCCCGCTGGCCACCCTCCGCCGTGGTTTCTCGGTGGCGCAGGGCGACGACGGGCGCGTGCTCCGACGCGCCGCGGACTTCCGAGCCGGGCTCACCTTCCGGCTCCGTGTGGTGGACGGCCTCATCCGCTGCGAGGCGGCGGGCGTCGAGGCGGCCGGCGGCGAGGCGGCCGGCGGCGAGTCGCGAGGAGGGTCGTGAACGGGCCTGGACGTGCTGACACAGACGCCCTTCCGGGCGAGGAACCGGGTCTCGAGGGACGGCTCCGTCGACTCGACCAGATCGTAGCGGCCCTCGAGGCCGACGATCTAGACCTGGAGCGCGCGCTAACGCTGTTCGAAGAGGGGGTCGCGCACGTGCGGGCTGCGGAGCGCATCTTGGCCGAGGCAGAGCTCAAGGTGGAGGAGCTACTCCAGGGGGAGCAGACCCGACCGCTGGAGGCCGCCGAGGAATGAGTCGAGCTCAGGTCGCAGAGCGTTTCGACCTCGGTGGGTATCTGCGCGCCGAGGGCGCCGCCGTCGACAGGGCGCTCGTTGGCGCGGTCGCGGGGGTGGAGGCGCTCCTTCCCGAAGAGCTGCACACGGCGGTACGCCACGGCGTACTGTCGGAAGGGAAGCGGCTCAGGCCCATCCTCTGTGTCGCGGCGTACCGGGCGTGTGGGGGGGACAGCCCGGTCATTCCCGAGCTCGCGGCCGCGCTCGAGCTGATCCACGCCTACTCGCTCATGCACGACGACCTCCCCAGCATGGACGACGCCGAGCTGCGTCGCGGCCGGCCCACGACGCACCGGGCCCACGGCGAGACGACCACCGCTCGGGCGGGCGCGGTGCTCATCCCGCTGGCAGCCCTGCAGGCCTGGCGTGCGGCGCTCGCCCTCGGCTGCGAGGAGAGCGCTGCGCGGGCGATCGTGCTCGAGCTCTGCCAGGCGGCTGGCGCGGGTGGGATGGTCGGGGGGCAGGCGCTCGACCTGCGCGCGGAGGGCGCCCGGCTCGACGCGCTGGACCTCGATCGTCTCCACGGGCTCAAGACGGGGGCACTCCTGACCGCCTCGCTCCGGATCGGCGGCATCGCCGCGGGAGCATCCGCGGCCGTGCTGGACGCGCTCGACGCCTACGGGCGGGCTGTTGGGCTGGCGTTCCAGATCGCGGACGACGTCCTGGACGCGACCGCGAGTGCGGAAGATCTCGGGAAGCATCCCTCGGACGAGGCTCTGGAGAAGACCACGTACGTCGCCGTGCACGGTTTGGCCGCCGCAGCGGATCGGGCGGCCGAGGAAGTAGCACGCGCGAGGGCCGCGCTCGATCGCGCGGGGGTCGAGGGCCGCGCCCTCCACGCTCTGGCGAGGTATGTGGTGGAACGGAAGCGGTAGCCTCGCAGCGTGGGTGCCGCCGCCTGGACGCTACCGGGCGGTTCTCGCAGAGGCCTTCGCCTCGGGCTGCGCCAAACGCCCGATCCTGCTTACATTTGCGAGTCCAGAACCAGGGCTCAACACCGAGGAGTCGTCCGGGTGGCATCCATCCTGGAGCGCATCGAGAGTCCCGTCGACCTGCGCGCCCTGTCGCGTGAGGAGCTGCATCAGCTCGTTGCCGAGGTGCGCGAGCGCCATATTGACGTGGTCTCGCACAAGGGAGGTCATTTCGGGGCGACACTCGGGGTCGCCGAGCTCACGGTCGCGCTGCACCACGTCTACGACACGCCGCGCGACAAGGTGGTTTGGGACACCGGCCACCAGGCCTACATCCACAAGATCCTGACCGGTCGGAACGATCGCTTCCCGACCATCCGCACCCGGCACGGCCTCGCTCCCTTCCTGCGCCGGGATGAGTCCCCGTACGACGTGTTCGGCGCCGGCCATGCCGCGACCTCGATCGCGGCCGCGTGGGGGATCGCCACCGCCCGCGATCTCAACCGGGACGACTTCAAGGTCGTCGCGGTCATCGGGGACGGCGCGATGGGCTGCGGGCTCGCCTACGAGGCGCTCAACAACGCGGGCCATACGGGGCGCGACTTCGTCGTCGTTCTGAACGACAACGACATGTCGATCGGGCCCGCGGTGGGCGCGATGAACAAGTACCTCACCGGTATGATCACGAACCCCGCCTACAACAAGGTGCGCGGAGTGGTCAAGGAGGTCCTGCACCGGGTCCCCACCAGCTTCGGCCAGATGATGGAGGAGGTGGCGGGGAAGCTGGAGGAGAGCATGAAGCACATGCTCACTCCCGGGATGATCTTCGAGGAGCTGGGCTTCCGCTACTTCGGCCCGGTCGAGGGCCACGACCTGGATGCGTTGGTCGAGACCCTGGGGCGCGTGCGCAAGATCGAGGGCCCGATCCTGGTCCACGTGATCACCCGCAAGGGAAAGGGCTTCCACCTTGCGGAAGAGGATCCCTGGACCTGGCACGCGGCGAGCCCCTTCGACAAGATCACCGGCCACGGCCGCAAGAAGGCGTCGGCCGTGCCGTCGCTGCCCCGCTATCAGAAGGTGTTCGGCACTGGGCTCACTCAGCTCGCCGCCGAGGATCGCAGGGTCGTGGCCATCACCGCGGCCATGCCCGACGGCACCAGCACCAATATTTTCTGGGATGCGCACCCCGAGCGCTTCTTCGACGTGGGCATCGCCGAGGGACACGGGGTGACATTCGCGGCCGGCCTCACGACTGAAGGCATTCGGCCGGTCGTGGCAATCTATTCGACCTTCCTGCAGCGCGCGTACGACTCGATCGTACACGACGTGGCCCTCCAGGATCTCCCCGTCGTGTTCTGCATGGACCGTGCGGGAATCGCGGGAGAGGACGGCCCCACCCACCACGGCGCGTTCGATATCTGCTACATGCTCTGCGTGCCGGGCATGACCGTGACCGCGCCGAAGGACGGGGTCGAGCTGCTCGGTCTGCTGCGCAGCGCGGTCGCGCACACGGCGGGTCCCTTCAGCATCCGTTGGCCACGCGCCGCGGTGCCCGCGGAGGTGCCGCCGATCGCCGAGATCGAGGCCGTCCCGTACGGTAGCTGGGAGCTGCTGCGCAAGGGAGAAGGGGTCGCGATTCTGGCGACCGGAACCATGGTGTTGCCGTCCATGGCGGCGGCAAGTGCCCTGAGCGAGGACGGGATCCACGCCACCGTCGTGAACTGCCGCTTCCTGAAGCCGTACGACCGCGTGCTGCTGGATCAGGTGGTCGCGGGCCACGCAGCGGTGCTTACCGTGGAGGAGGGGGCGCTGGTGAACGGCTTCGGAGCCTACATGGCGCGCGAGATCGATGCGATGGCCGGGCAGCGCGCGGTACGCGTGGATTCGATGGGGATTCCCGATCGCTTCATCGAGCACGGTGGGCGCGACGAGCTCCTCGACGAGATGGGCCTGAACACGGCCGGGATCGCTGCCCGCGTGCTTGCGCTCGCGGACACGGTTCCGATCCGACGAGCGGCGCGGGAGAGCGCTTGACCCGGCCGGCCCCCCGCCGGCTGGGCGTGGTCACGCGCGATCGGCACTCCGGGCTCGACTCCCTGCTCGACCACACACGACGGGCCGCGGAGGGTCGCGGTATGGAGGTCCGGTTCGAGGAGGCGATCGCCGACTACGCGCCGGGTGGAACTGCGCTCGACCTCGAAAGCGAGCGGGTCGACATGATCCTCTCACTCGGCGGGGACGGTACCCTGCTGCGCGCGGCCCGCACCGTCCTCGGCCACGGCGTTCCCCTGCTGGGCGTGAACACCGGCGACCTCGGCTTCCTCACCTCCGCCGGGGAGGAGGAGCTCGAGTCGACCATGGACCGGCTGGTCTCTGGCGACTACTTCCTCGACCAACGCTTCACGCTGAAGGCGACGGTGCTCGACCGTGGGGGCGCCGAAGTGGACGAGCATCACGCGCTCAACGACTTCGTGGTACACAAGGCCGCGGTCGCAGCGCGCGTGACCCGTCTGGACCTCTGGGTCGATGGGGGGGTCCGGCGCGAGGAGATCGGCAGCTTCTCCGGAGACGGCGTCATCCTGTCGAGCCCGACCGGGTCCACAGCCTACTCGCTCTCTGCGGGTGGGCCGATCGTGCATCCCACCATGGAGTGCCTGGTCGTCACCCCGATTTGCACGCACACGCTGGCGGTCCGGCCTCTCGTGATTCCCGCGTCGCGCCGGGTCACGATCGGAGCGGTCGACCCCGACCAAGACCTGATCCTCACCGTGGACGGGCAGGAGGCCCGTGGGCTCGGCCAAGGCGAGGTGGTTCGGGTGGAGAAAGGGGATCAGAAGGTACAGCTCGTTCGCTTCCCCGGTCAGACCTTCTTCTCGACCCTGCAGCGCAAGCTCAACTGGGCGGTGCGCTCGGGGACCGGCATCTAAACCGCTTCTTCGTCGAGTTCGCCGCGAATTCCCCGGCGGCGATTCGGCGTTCGCCCGGATCATGGCGGCCACGAAAGCCGGTGTTCGCTGCAAGGCGCCATTGAGGGGGTGCCGCCGGGCGGTCTATGATTGTCCCGTGATCCGCCCACCCGTTCGATCGCTTTTCCTAATCCCGTGCTGATCGAGCTCCGGGTCCGGGACTACGCCGTCCTGGACGACGTGGACGTCGAGCTCGGACCCGGGCTGTCGGCCTTCTCCGGCGAGACCGGGGCGGGGAAGTCGCTCCTGGTCGGCGCGCTCTCGCTCCTGCTCGGCGAACGCGCGATGGCCGACGTCGTGCGGGCCGGGGCCGCGCGAGCGGTAGTCGAGGGGGTGTTCGACGTTCGCGAACGCCCCGACCTGAGCACGCGGCTCGACGAGTCGGGCGTGGAGGCGGAGGACGGCGTGCTCATCCTCAGGCGCGAGGTCGCCTCCGAGGGGCGCAATCGAGCGTGGGTGAACGACTCGCCGGCCACGGCGACGTTGGTCGGCGAGCTGGGCTCGGCGCTGGTGGACCTGCACGGGCAACACGAGCATCAGGCGCTCCTGCGGCCGGACGAGCAGCGGCGCATCCTGGACGCCTATGCGGGGGCCTCCGACCTGGCCGAGGAAGTGACCGAGCGCCACCGCGAGCGTGGGCGTCTCGGGCGTAAGTTCGGGAACGCCGAGGTCCGGCGGCGCGATCTCGAGGCGCGCGCCGACTTCCTGCGCTTCCAGCGCGACGAGATCTCGGGGGCCGGGCTCGAGCCCGGAGAGGATCGTGCGCTCGAGGAGGAGGCCCGTCGTCTCGACCACGCCGCGGAGTTGGCGGGTGAGGCCGCTGAGTTGCACGAACGACTGTACGCGGGGGAGGGTGCGGTCTCCGACCGGCTGGCCGAAGCGCGCGACACGGTCGCACGGCTCGCGCGTTTCGATCCCACCCTCCAGGAGTCGGGCGCGCTCATCGAGGCTGCGTACCAGCAGATCGTCGAGGCGGGCAGGCGGCTGGGGGGCTATGCGGAGGGGATCGAGCACGATCCCACGCGCCTCGAGTGGGTTCGGCGACGGCTGGATCAGCTCTTCAGGCTCAAGCGGAAGTACGGACCCGAGCTGGACGACGTGGTCGAAACCGGACGCCGGGTCTCCGCCGAGCTCGACGAGCTGGACGGCGTGGCGCACGACCTGGATCGGCTGCGCGCGTCGCTCGACGGCGCCGGCGCGCGGCTCGGCGAGGCCGCGTCTTCGCTCTCCCGCTCTCGACGCGCTGCGGCCGAGCGCCTCGAGCGCGAGGTGGAGGCGCTTCTTCCCGAGCTCGGCATGCCGGAGGGCCGCTTCCGGGTGGCCTTCGAGACCCTGCCAGAGCCGGGGGCGGGGGGAGCGGAGTCGGTCGAGCTCAGGGTGACGCTCAATCCGGGCTTCGAGCCGCGCCCCCTGCGGAGGGTGGCGAGCGGAGGGGAACTGTCGCGTGTCATGCTCGCGCTGAAGACGGTGCTTGCCGGCGTGGATCGGGTTCCCACGTTGGTGTTCGACGAGATCGACGCGGGGATCGGCGGCGCAGTGGCTACCGCGATCGGGGGCAGGCTCCGCGCCGTATCGAAGGCCCATCAGGTACTGGTGGTGACGCACCTTCCCCAGGTCGCGTCACGAGCCGACGGCCACCTGGTCGTCGAGAAAGCAACGCGCGGTGGGGTCGCCACGACGCGGGTGCGCGCGCTCGAGGGGGATGAGCGGGTGCGCGAGATCGCGCGCATGCTGGGGGGCGACCCCGAGTCCGTTCGTTCGCGTGAGCACGCGCGTGAGCTGCTCGGCGTGGGGGAGCCCGGCTTCTGAGCCCGGCCCCCGTACTGTGCCGGCGGGGGCGCTCCGAGAACCCGTAGGGCTAGGGGGCGCTCTCCGGGCTCGGGCCCCAGAGCCGAATGAACACCCGGCCGCTGGCCTCCAGCCGGAGACCATCCGGGGTCGCGCCGCCGCTGCCCGCGACGGAACGTCGCACCGCGACGCGCATCTCGAACGGTAGCCGTGCGCGTCCCTCGCGCCAGCTCGTCACGGTGGAGAATCCGAGCCCGATCCCCGCCTCCGTCAGAGTCGCCTGGGTCTCGCGCTCGAGCACATCGGCGGGATCGAGGCCGGGCGCCGTAGGTTCGACCTCCTCGTACTCGTCGGCGTCCTTCGAGAAGCGACGAAAGAGCGCCTCCAGCGCGAACTCATCGGTCAGGTGCCACCGTGGGGCCGCTTCGAACGCTAAGTAGTCCGCCGGAATCCAACGGACGGTTCGGCGGGTGTTGGAGGGTGCCAGCACGCGCTCCGGCGGCGCCACCCTGCGCACCAGCGTGGTGCCCTGCGCAAAGCCGCGCCGCGCCTCGGCCTGGATTCCCAGTCTGCGCCACCGGAGGTCCGCGAACACACCCACCTCGACGTCGAGCTGGGCGTCCGCCCGACCCAGGTCGAGGGGGACGTCGGGATCATCTATAGTGCCCGTCGGAAGACGGACGAGGGCTCGCGCACCGAGCAGGTAGCGGACCCGAGCCGGAGCCGTCGCAGAGTCGCGGACCGCGCCCTCCAAGAGTCTGAGCGCGGCGGTGAGCTCCACGTCGCCCAGATGGGCCGGCGCGCCGTTGGTTCGAAGGGGTGCCACCGACTGCGGACCCGAGGGCGTGGCGGTGAGCAGCTCCAGAAGCTGCTCTTCGTCGAGCACGCCCGACGCCAAAGGCACCGCTCCCGGAAAGGGTACGCCGGGAGCCAGCGCATCCGCCTCGGTGCGGAACGCGGACAGTCGTTCCGCGAGGGCGATCGCCGCTGCCGAGCCCGACGCGACGAACACGGGCGCGTCGTACGCGCGCCCCAACTCGTCCGCGAACGTGCCGTAGCGGGCCACCAGGTCGGTGAGTCCCGCGCAACCCGGACCGGCCGGGCATGCCTCGCTCCTTCTGGCATCCAGCGCTGCGACGCTGCCGGCGAGACCTGCGCGGAATCCCTGAACGCTCCCATCCCCGAGCAGGGCCGGACTCACCCCGAGGTTGGCATCGTCGAGCGCACGAAAGTCGAAGGCGATCTCCGTTCGCGTCTCCACCAGCGGCACGTCCACCCCGATGGTGAGCCAGTCGAAGATGCCTAACGCCGCTCCGATCGTGACCGTGTTCCGTTCGCGCGAGACCCGTGCGCGCGCGGTGCCGAGAACGAGCTGCAGTTCGGGGCTTGCGAGCGCGGCACGGAGGCGGGTCTCCAGGTCCCCTAGTGCCAGGAGTGGCTCGTGCTCGAGGTCGAAGCCGAGCGGCTCGGATTCTTCTACGAGCGCCCCCCCTTCGTCGCGCAGGCCGAATCGCCGATCCCAGAGGTGATAGCTCGGTGCCACTTCGAGCCGGAGACGGCCCGCTGGCACGAGGACCTCCTCGGCGATCTGAGCCCCCACCGGAGCGGCCGGGATGCCGGCCAGAAGGAGCGTCGCGAGGGTGGCGGTGCGCCCCGCGGTGAGTCGGGTCATGGACGCGGGGGCGGGCTCCTATCGGACTCGAAAATTACGGATTCTCGGGCCGGGACCTCCGCCCCGGAAGAGGGTATAAGATAACGGAAATCGCTCGCCACCGCCTTGACACTGGCGGGCGCAGATTTCTAGGTTTCCGGTCCTATAATTTTGCGGGAATAGCTCAGTTGGTAGAGCATCACCTTGCCAAGGTGAGGGTCGCCGGTTCGAGTCCGGTTTCCCGCTCTGTAGCGACGAAGAGGGGCGGCGTCCGTGGACGGCGCCCCTCTTTCGTTGGCGCCGTAGCCAAGTGGTAAGGCAGAGGACTGCAAATCCTCGATCCCCGGTTCGAATCCGGGCGGCGCCTCTTGGGATATGGGCGATTTTCCACAGTCCTTGTCCATATTCTTGTCCATATAGGGTCGCTGGGCCCTATAGCCGGTGGGGTCCGGGGTCAGAACCAGCCAGAACCGGAGCAGTTTCTGGCACAGTTCAGAGGAGGGGGGGGCTGAACATGCAGAATGTACAGGTCAAGGTAGACGGCACCCCGCACCTCGTTTGGAAGGACGATGCGGGGTGGTACTACACCAACGATAACTGGAGCCGAGCAACGGTCATTGACGAAAACGGTGGGGTTATGAAGGTGGTGGAGGCGGAGCAGCCAGGAGAGGGTAAATCGTTCGCCGAGAAACCTCACGAGTGGAGGTTTAGGCTGGGCCCGTTAGGAGTCGTCGGCCTGGCACCGGTTGGCAGGGGCCGGGTCGTGATGCTATGGCTGGGACTGCTCGCGGTGCTGGTGGTCCTGGCGTTCCTCCTGTTGAGCAGCTAGGCCATCGCTTCGCACCCCTCTGTGCCAAAAGGCCACCCCGAGCGGGTGGCCTTCTTCGTTCGTCGCCAGCGCGCCACCTTTGCGGCGCACACTCGGCGTACACCGTAGTTTCGGGCACGCGGCCTCATCTGGGCGCCCTACTGCGCCACGCCTCCTTCGCTCCCTTCCAGGCGTCGAGTAGGCGATCGTATGCCTGTTCAACGCGACCCAGGTCCTTCCTAAACGTCATCGAGACCTCTCCGAGAATCATCACGATGCCCCCACCACTCACAACGGCAATCAATGTGTCTCGGTCGGGCGACGCTAGCGTCAGTTGATTCCCCTGCTGGTTCCACGTGCCGATGGCCGCGCCGGCCTCTGTCCCCGACGTTTCGCCCACCGTGGCCGCAAAGGTCAGCGAGAAGGAGTACGTCCCGTCGCTGTTGATTTGGATATGGCCCTGCTCAAGTCCGATGGTTTCGTCTTCTTCGACGGTGACGAATGGTAGCTCGCTGCCGTTAGCCGTCCTCAGCTCGTACCGCCCGGATGGGGTAACGATACCCGTCCCGCTGTCGCCACAGCCACCTATCGCGAAGGATGACAGAGCAAGCACGAGCAGCTTCTTGGTCATCTTCATCCTCCGGCGTGGGAAACCGTGTGCAAACTAGGCATTTCGCCCCTATCATGGCGAGGCTCTGAGCAGCAGGTCATTCCTCCCGCAGGGTAGGGTCATGACCGATCCCGATCACCCGCCTGAACGCGGCCCTGACCGGCCGCTATCGGAGCCCCATCGGAGTCGCGGATGAGAATAGGCGTCGCCTTACCTCGATAATTGTGAGATTGCGAGGGATTTGTTCGCCTCTCAGCCTGGCGTCATCGTTCGGTATTGGTGCGAGCCAGGATAAAAACCCCCTGGGCGTAGCCTGGGCGAGACTGGCCATATACCCTCGTAGCCAGTCACTGACGACGAACGGGAAGGTTAGCCATGCCAACGCGCATCATAGTGCTCGTGACATCAGCTCCGAGGTGGCTCGCCTTTGCTGTAATCCTTGCTCTGGCTTTTCCCGCTGCGTCAGGCGCTCAGGAGCCACAGCTACGGCTGACGTGCCCCTGCTCCAACCCCCGATACCTGGTCCAGGGCGACTAACGTAAAGGCGAGGTAATTTGGGCCCTGCAGACGCCCTACGGAGAGGGGGAGAGGAGCCCGATGCGGAAGACGAGATTCAGCGAGGAGCAGATTGCGATGGCGCTGCGCCAGGGGGAGGTCGGTACACCTGTGGCGGAGATCATCCGGAAGCTGGGGATCAGCGAGCAGACGTACTACCGGTGGAGGAAGAGGTACGGTGGTCTGGGTGCGTCGGAGCTCCGGGAACTCAAGGTGATCCGGGAGGAGAACCGGCGGCTGAAGACGCTGGTCGCGGATTTGTCATTGGACAAGACGATCCTGCAGGAAGCACTCAGAAAAAAATGGTGAGCCCGAGGCAACGAAGAGCGGGGGTCCGGTGGGCGCGGGAGGCCTACCGGCTCCCCGAGCGTCGGGCGTGCAGGGCGATGGGTGTCTCCCGCTCCACGGTGCGCTACGAGAGCGTGCGACCTTTGAGAGAGCCGCTGAGGGCTCGCCTGAAGGAACTAGCTGCGGTGCGCGTGAGCTACGGTTATCGACGACTGCACATCATGCTTCGCCGTGAGGGCTGGCCGGTGAACCGCAAGCTGGTCGAGCGGCTGTACCGCGACGAGGGCCTGACGCTGAAACGCAAGAAGCCGAAGCGACGCCGGAGTGCGGTGAGGAGGGAGCGACCTGCACGTGCCATGGCCATCAACGAGCTCTGGGCGATGGACTTCGTACACGATACCCTGTCGAACGGCCGAACGGTACGGGTGTTGACGGTTCTGGATGTTTACAGCCGGGAGTGCGTGGCGCTCGAGGTTGGTGTAGGGTTCCGAGGTGAAGACGTTGGCCGCGTACTGAGCACGGAAGCTAAGAAGCGCGGGAGCCTGCCGAGAGTGATCTCGGTGGACAACGGAACGGAGTTCACCTCTAGAGCTCTGGACCACTGGGCCTACTGGAATCGAGTGAAGCTCGACTTCAGCCGGCCTGGTAAGCCGACGGACAACCCGTTCATCGAGGCGTTCAACGGCAGTCTCAGACGTGAGTGTCTATCACAACACTGGTTCGTCGATCTGAACGACGCGCAGCGGACACTCCAGGGCTGGAAGGACGAGTACAACAACGTGAGACCACACAGCAGTTTGGACGACAAGGTCCCTGCCCACTTCGGAGCGGGTGGCCACTTCATCCCAGGTCCAAATCGGCTCGGCTTTTCACCCTCCTAGTGGACCAGAAACGGGGGGCGGAGCAAGATGCCCGATCCTAACATCCGCACTGGTCTCGTTTCAGGGGGTCACGTCACGAGGCCACAGAGGCTCTCAGAGCGTGTCGAGAGTATTCGAGTGGTGCGTTGGGGGGCGGCTTGCGGGACTCTTCCCCAAGTAGTGATACGCAGTCTATCCGCGCTCCCATAGCCGACCGACACCTGGAGATCGCCTCGCAGCAAAGGCCGGCATCCGGGCGTTCTACCTCACGCCATCATGGTGCCAACGAATGCGGCGAGCGCTACGATCTCGATCTCGGCTCGCGCCCACTTCTCACGATCTTCAGACGCACAAACAAGCCGTGGGTTGTTCAGCTCCGAGAGATCCCAGGTCAGGTCCGAGGCATGGATGATCTTGTTTGCCGCGTCGCGAACGCCTAAAGCACGCGTTTCTCCACTTTTCAGATGGAGCATGCCGAGTGGCCGCGCAGGCTCCAGGCCGGGCTCGCGGTCATCAACGAATCGGAGGAAGAGAGCTAGCTCCACAGCTGCCTTGGTGGCCCGGGTCGCCGAGTTTCCGAGGGCCATGCTACGCAGATACTTCCACTCCCCAGGGAATCTCTCATCTAGGACACGCTGAAGATTGGGACGGGCGAAGCATGAATCGAGAATGATTGAAAGATTCTCGCGTACAATGGCGACGAGAGGCAGCGAAAAGGCGTTCATTAACCTCGTAACCTAAAAGATAGATACAGAGGGATATATCCATCACATACAGCAAGCTGGAACAGTACTGGTGCCTTGGGGGGACTCCGCAGCGCCTAATTAGGCACCAGCCGCTTCACCTCCTCGAAGAAGTTTTGGACGAGGATGAATTCAGACGAAGCGGCGTCTCTTTCAGCGTCAGCTTGGTACGCCCGCGCCATCAAGAATCGCTGGTCGTCGGGAGCAATGTCGTAGAGGGCGGAAGCAGCGATGGAGAGGTAATCGGCCGGAAGTGTGAACAGCGTCTCCTTCGCTCCTACCTGGAAGGTTGGGTCGGTCTCGACCTCAACGGCTATCAACGCGCGACTTCCGTCCACGAAAAACAACTCCCGCCCGCTGTGTGCCCACACGGGCATGATGCCTCCGTCCGTCGAGACCTGCCATCTGCCCGAGTCTACGTCTGGGAAGGGGCGCACATATACCTCTCGAGAACCTGTTTCATTTGACCCATAGGCGAGCCAGCGTCCGTCCGGTGACAGCGCAGCAGCTTCCTCGTGGTACTCCTCTGTGAGCAACGGCAGCGGCACACTATCGACGCCAGGACGGAGTGCGAGGATATCGCGACTACTCGAGCCCACGCCGCCGAGACCGGTGCGGAGCACCAGCCACTCCCCGACCGGGCTCCAGAAGCCTTGGCTTCTACCGAGAAGGTCACCGCCGTCGAACAGGACCCGCAGCTCTCCGGTCCCATCGGCCGGCTTCGACCAAACGTCATAGTTACCTGACCGATCCGACAGGAACGTCACGCTCCTTCCGTCAGGCGTCCACCTGGGCTTTGCCTCCATGATTTGGTCGAACGTCAGCCGCGACAGCGGACCGTCGGGCAACTGCTTCACCCAAATGTCGTAGCCGGCATCGGCCTCCTCCCTAAATGCCAACCGCGTCCCGTCCGGTGAAATGCTCCATCCTCTCGAGACATCTGCACCAACCCTGAACGACCACCCGGCATCGACGGGCGTCGCCTCACCGGAGCGCGTGACCCAAACGAACTCGTACTCGCGCATGCTTGCGGCCGTGATGTACACGAGCGTCCCGTTCTGCGAGAGGCTGTACTGGGGTATGAAGTTGGTGAACGTAACCCCCTGACCGAGCGGCACCGCCGGACCTGTCAGCGCCATAGCATCGGGGTCGAAGGGTGCAGCGACGATCTGGCCGTCCGGGCTCACGAACACGAGGTGCCCGGTGGACGTGTAGTACGGTTTGACGCCTTCCGTGATCACCTTCCGCTCCCCGGTGGACATCCGCATAGCCTCGATGCGGTAGGGAGGGATCGTAGTCGAGAACACCGCGACCTCACCGCCGGGAAGCAACTGGAAGAAGCCGTGGAAGGCTTCCCCCCCCTCCCGCTTTGTCACCTCCTCGTCCGCCCCGCCGGTCGCCGGGACGCGCCTGATGTTCCGTTCCGGTTGGGGCGAGTAGGAGATGAACCCGTCCGGTCCCCAGCGCATGCAGCAACCGACTCCCTCGTCGACCAAGGTGCGTACCACACCGCCAGCGAGCGGCGCGACCCTGAGTTGTTGGTTCGTAACGAACGCCACTTCGGTTCCCGAAGGAGACACGGTAGAGCGGCCGGGGAGCCCAGCACCCTCTGTACCCGGGATCGGCACCGGATCGAGTGCGTCCCAGCGCCTCAGCATGAGCTGACCGTTCGCTAGGTAGACTACGCCCGATCCGTCGGGCAGGACGGCGACGTCACCCACTGCCCCCATGTCCAACCTGAACCGCTCGACTGGAGCAGGCGGCGCGGGCCGGAGCAACGCCCAGCCCGCGACGAGAGCGAAGAGCGCGGCCACGCTCCACCCGATGACTGTTAGCCGGTTCCACGGACCCGCGCCTGCGACTCCAGCGACGGCACCCTCCCCGTGCCGGAACCCAGGTTCAGCCAGCGCCTTGGCGAACTCCTGAGCACCCCCGAACCGATCCGCTGGCAGCTTCTCCAACGCCTTCCTGATGGCCGTGTCCACGTTCGCCGGGACGGACGTGGGGGTGTTTTGCAGGTTCGCGGTGGTTTCGATCTCGGTGAGGGCGGGATGGCGCTTCCGGTTTAGGAGCTCGCACTCGAGCGTCGCAAAAAAGCTCTCGCAGAGCGCGTTGTCGTAGGCATCGCCGACCGAGCCCATCGAGGGTCGGACGCCAATCTCCCGGCAGCGAAGCCCGAACGCGATCGACGTATATTGGGTGGTTTCAAGGGGTCGTTGCAACAGTACCGTTTTGAAATGATAGTAGGTGATCTTCCAGGGTTTCCGCAGGGGTTCGCCAACCGAGGGTCTTACGGGGGCGGCTGTTGAGGGCTGCCGCGACGGCGGCGAGATCATCAGTGGTGTGTTTGGAGAGGTCAGTCCCTTTTGGGAAGTACTGTCTCAGCAGGCCGTTGGTGTTTTCGTTCATGCCCCGCTGCCACGGGCTATGCGGGTCGCAGAAGTAGACGGCCAGGCCCGTGTCGATGCGGAGCTGCGCGTGCTGAGCCATCTCCGCTCCCTGGTCCCATGTCAGAGACCGGCGGAGTTGCTCTGGTAGGGTCGTGATCGACGAAGCGATCGCGTCCCGGACGGCCTCGGCACCGTGCCCAGCCAGCGCTGGACCGTTCTTGGTCCTGGGTTCGCCGTGGCGTTTCGCGCGGGGGAGGTGGAGCAGCATCGTGAACCGGGAGGTCCGCTCGACCAGCGTTCCGATCGCGGAACTTCCCAGTCCGAGGATCAAGTCGCCTTCCCAGTGCCCGGGAACGGCCCGGTCATCTGCCTCCACGGGACGTTCGCTGATCAGGATCTCCGGGCGAACGAACTTCTTGCCCCGTCCGCGGGTGCGAGCTCTCGGCACACGGAGCGCACGCCCGCTCCGAAGGCACGCCGTAAGTTCCCGACGCAGCGCACCGCGTCCCTGAACATAGAGCGCCTGGTAAATGGCCTCGTGCGATATTCGCATTGACTCATCATCCGGGAAGTCGATACGCAGCCGGTTCGCGATCTGTGCCGGACTCCACGAGGCCGCCCACTGCGACTCGTACTCCGCCTCGTGCTCGAACACCATCCGCACCGCCCGCTCCCGTACCTCCAGGGAGTACTTCCTCACCTTGGTCATGACCCCATCCTCTCAAGAGGTGGAGTCTCCGGCAATCCCGGGGCGATTCACCCATCCAGAGGGGGGCGACGGGGCGGCGAGTGGGATACGTACGCTCCCCAAACGATGCGTACGCTCCCCAAACTCGGGCGGAGGGCGTGAGACCCGTCGCCGGACCGCATGATCATCACGCCTCCCCGGGATCACATCGCTTCTAGGCCGGCTGCGCCACCCGCTCGATCTTCCTGAGCGCACTCCTGGTCTCAGTCGACTGCTCGACGTCCCACAGGTCCACGGCCTGCTGCATCCCAAGCCACATTTCCGGTGACGAGCCCAAGAACGTCGCCAGCCGGAGCGCGGTGTCGGGCGTCACCCCTCGCTTGCCATGAATGATCTCGTTGAGCCGTGGATACGAGATGCCCAGTCGCGCCGCAAGATCAGTCTGCGTGATCTCCAGCGCCTCGATCACGTCGTGCAGGATGACCTCGCCCGGATGCGTCGGACGCCGCTTCCTCTCGGGCCGTGCGACCATCGTATCCTCCCCTAGTGATAGTCCGTTACCTCTACGTCGGCCGGGCCTCGGTCGGTCCATGTGAAGCAGACCCGATACTGATCGTTGACCCTGATCGAGTGTTGCCCCTCCCGGTCCTGTTTGAGCGGGTGTAGTTGATTCCCTGGCACAGCCGCCAAGTCACCCAAGCCCGTTGCCGCGTCCAGCGCGTCGAGACGACGCCTTGCCACATCCCGCAGCGCCACGGGCAGACACTTGCGGGCGGCCTTCGAATTCACTCCGGCGAATATGTCCGCGCTACCCTGATCTCGGAACGACTGAATCACGGCCACATTATAACGAATACCGTTATACATGTCAAGAGCAGGGGGGGGGCTCCGAAACGTGCCCGGCGAGTGGGGTTGGTTTTGGGGTCGGTTAGGGCCCGTTAAGGCCCCGTACCAGGGGGTCCGCGCTCCGTTGGGATAACGGACGAACGGCGCGTGGTTACGCTAGTTTCGCGGCTTTCAGGGGGTGACCAGGCGGGTTTGTAAGGCAGGCGCTCTCGACCAGTTGAGCTAAGCGCCCTTCGGTCCTATCATATTCACAACACACAAGTTACGAGACTATGCCAACCAGCCTCTTCCTTCCCAATCGGCCTCTAGGGCATATATAGGGCACACACCCCATCTTGCTGCCCCCACCGCTCGAAGGTCTCCCCGCCCCTGCCCTGATGTCCACCAAAGCTCATCCCCCCTTGGACCTTCTAACAGGTCCGTGGTGTCAACGCCGGACGAAAATTGCTCATTCGTGGCGGGTGAAAAGGTTACACCCGACGGAGGTGACGAGCCTCTAGGTCGTCTTCTGCTCCTTATGTTCTTGATCTCCTAGGCCGATGGAGTGAAGAGTTCGGCTCCGAAGGAGCGGAGTGGAGGGCGGTTTGGTGAACTCCGCGGGCGGGGATATTCTGTCCTGCCGTCTCGGGGGAGGGGGACGGACGTCCTCGACTGGGTAGAGGGAACCGATCGCAGACGCGAAGTCCCAGCTCCGCTCGCCGTTACAACCGGCTCCCGTCGGAATCAGGGGCTCACGCTAATCGCGCGGAGGATAGCCCCCCCGCAGTCAGGATAAACGGCGGTTTACCCGCAATAGGATCGGTCAGAGCGATGATTCGGTCGTCCAGATCGAGGTGATGGTAAACCACTCCATCGCCCCCCACGCTTCGGATCCACCCCTCACAGTAGTCTGCAAACCAGAACCGGCCCTCATAGACAGCGCCACCGACTATCGTCGAACAACCTGGGCCGGTCGGATATGAATAGAACGGGGGCGTCACGCCGGAGCAGTCGGCCACGTAGCAGTGGGTTCCATCAGCAATGCCCCAGCCGAACTCCGCCCCCGGAGATCGAAGGTCGAGAGTGTTGATCTCTTCTCTCAGGCGGTCCCCGGCATCCGCTATCCAGAGCGTGTCACCATCCACCGCCACGCGCCACGGGTTCCTCAGCCCTGAAGCGAGCTGTTCCTGTTCGTGAGTGGTCGGGTCGATCGCAACCACCTTACCCGCGAGCCCTGGCCCGCGACCCGTGCCTAGCCCGCCGTCGCCGAACGCCATGATCAGGCGATCTTGGTACCAAGCCATTCCACCACCGAAGTGATCTACGCTGATATCGCCAGTGAGTAGCAGCGTGTCGAGACGGCTGGCCGTGGACTCGGCCACCAACGCGAGCCCGTCAGCCGTCGTCAGGTAGACAAAGAGCCGTCCGTTGGCCACGAGGATGTTCTGGAGGCCACCCACAAAATTTAGATCCTTGGGAATCAGCAAGGTCAGGTCCAGAACCAGTGAGCTGTCGAGGCGAACAACGCGCCCCGGTTGCCCTGCGACCATCAGGCCTTGATCGTCTGCCTGGGCAGCAACGGGACGGTCGAATCCGGCGGCGACGGTATCAACGCCGTACCGGATGAGCGTAACCTGTAGCGTGTCCGTGACGCGCACGGTGTCGACCACCTCAACCAACAAAGTTGCACAGATATGGCCGGTAACACAGCCTACGCAATGTTAAACATTGCGCTCTGGCGAGGGGGGCTCCGCCCCCCCTTCGATCCCCCGAGGGCCCGCGCTCCGGCAGAGTTCGCGGGCAGGGGCTCGCCCTCCTTACCCCGTGGCCGCGCGTCCTGATGGCGGATCGCCGCAACTGCCACGGCCCGCCGTCCCCCGCGTATCGCCAGCCGAGCTCGCCGACTGGCGGGCTAAGGCCGCGCGGCCGTCGGCGTGCCGCTGTCGGTGCTGCTGCGGCAGGCCATGGCGCACGCGCGGACATGGACTGCCCAGGCGGTTGCGCTCCGTTGAGGATCTCGACCGCGCGGGGAAAGAACGGTACCCGGTGACGACTCCAAGAGGGTGTAGGAGCCCGGTCTGCGGGGATTGCGATGACTGCCCCATTGGGTTACCGTGGATGCCATGCAGACCGTGGCCGAGACTCCGACCTTTTCTCGCCAGGCCGACAAGCTGTTCAATGAGGACGAGAGGCGCGAGCTGATCGACTATCTGGCCGAAAACCCCATGGCGGGCGACGAGATTCCGGGGACAGGCGGGATCCGAAAGTTGCGATTCGGGGCTTTGGGCCGTGGCAAGCGAGGTGGTGCGCGGGTAATCTACTTCTACGGAGGCGAGAGGTTGCCAATCTATGCACTTCTCGCCTATCCGAAGTCCGCCAAGACCAACTTGAGCCCGGAGGAGCGGCGAACGGTAGCCGCAATCGTCGAGGCAATCAAGAGTCCAGAAAAGGAAGGGCAATGAGTGCATTCGGAGAAAACCTGATCCAGTCCCTTAACGAAGCCTTGGCCCATTCGAAGGGGAAAGGCCCGGCCATCGTGCACGCCCCGGTGGCTCCCCGCGAGGTCCGGAAACAAGCGAAGCTGACGCAGGCTCAGATGGCGTTCCTGATGGGGATGAGTCTGTCCGGCTACCGAAAATGGGAGCAGGGGACGCGCCGAGTCAGCGGCCCGGCAGCGACTCTTCTGCGCATCATCGAGAACGACCCCAACACTGTCAGGCGTGCACTACTGCCGTCGCGTTGACGTGCCCGGTCCTGCTCCCCTTCGACCCCGTTCCCGGAAGGTGCGACCGCGCCAGCGGATAAGCTTGAAGTCCCGTGTGAATCGCTGCCGGGGCAATTTGTGAATCGACCCCCCAGGTCTCTTGAGGGGGCCGGTGCCGCTGAGACCGGACCTCCGTCACGACTAACTCCAATAGGATTATCTCTAAGGGAAGGAGCTGGTGTTGGAAGACTGGATTAGGACTGTTCTGCTGGTATTGGGTGGTCTGGGCTTTGTATTCCTCCTGCTGGATGTACTTCCACAAAAGGGCTCGCCGACTCTGGACGAGTTCTTATTGGAGTATCTGCGGGTGAACGAGGCGGTCTGCTCGTTGGAACCCGGAAAAGCGTCGATATCGCGGCGGTGGTCATGTGCGTCGTCGCGGTTGTGGCCGGTTCGATTGATTACGCCGTGCGGTCGGCTTTGGGCGAAAGATTAGCGCGACGACCGCGCGCCGAGTTTCCTAAACCGTCATCGAAGAGCCAAGCGGGGAAGAGGTGGATGCCCCAGAAGCCGAATTTCCAGTTCGCAAGGTCGCGAACCAAAGTGCCATGCGAGAAATCGGCCTGAATCTCTCGCTTACTTGAGCCCATCCAGAGATTCCCGTCGAACACATGCTCCTTGTAGTCTGTACGCTTCTCGTCGAGCAGCTTCGTATCCTTCTCCCAGTTGAGCCAGCGGTTGTCGAAAGGCCGGTAGGCGAAGCGGATGAACCCGGATTCATTTGGTCCACCGCGTCTCAGCAGCGCGTCACGCACTGCCGGGGCATCGAAGCGCGCCGTGGACTTCATGACCCTCGGATAACGCCGTGCGATGTCCTCATGACTCAACGCGGCGTCGAAGTAGTCGCTCACACATGCCCGGAGCCGGTCAAGATCGGTGTCCACGAGGAACCCGTCGCGACTGGTCTTTACGCCGGGAAACGAGACCGGGAACAGATCGGGCAGCGCGGGCCACTCGAACCAGTCGACGCTCACTGCCGTTGGTTTGAATGGCAAGCCCAGCTGAAGATTGGGCTCTAATGTTGAGTAGCCGACATCAATTGCACCGGCGTCGAGACGGTGAATTCAAGAGGTCGTCGCAACACCTCAGGAAAGAGGAGGAGTTGCGATGGCGGCAAGCAAGCGCCGACGGTCGGATCGAGCTTTGCGTCCGCCGATGGGTTCACCCGGTCGTCCCCCGTTGGGGCGCCGGGAGCATCGGCAGAGGTTTTGGGAAGAAGTTGCTCGAGGGCTGTCGAGCGAGGAGTCGGCGGTGGCAGCCGGCGTGTCTCCCGCTGTTGGGGCGCGCTGGTTTCGCCAATGTGGTGGCATGCCACCTTTCAGTCTTCGTCCTCTGTCGGGGCGCTACCTATCGTTCGTCGAGCGAGAAGAGATTGCGGTTCTTCAAGCCCGCGGTTGTGGCGTACGTGAGATCGCCCGGCAGTTGCGCCGCTCATCGTCGACGATCTCGCGAGAACTGCGGCGGAACGCAGCAACGCGAAGTGGAAACCTCGAGTATCGAGCCACGACCGCCCAATGGCATGCCGATCGGCGAGCGAAGCGTCCGAAAGTTGCCAAACTCGCTGCGAACGGCGAACTGAGGCAGTATGTGCAGGATCGCCTCGGAGGCCTGATCGCGGCTCCAGACGGGGCGGCCGTGCCGGGCCCAAATGTACGCTGGGTCGGGCGTCGCCGTGGTCGCCGACAAGACCGGCGGTGGGCGGCCTCGTGGAGTCCTGAGCAGATCGCCAACAGGCTACGGGTCGACTTCCCCGATGATGAGTCCATGCGGATATCGCACGAAGCCATTTACCAGGCGCTCTACGTTCAGGGACGCGGTGCGCTGCGTCGGGAGCTGACGGCGTGCCTTCGGACGGGACGCGCGCTACGGGTGCCTCGAGCTCGCGCCCGCAGACGGGGTAAGACGTTCGTTCGCCCCGAGATCATGATCAGCGAGCGACCGGCCGAGGCGGACGACCGCGCCGTTCCTGGGCACTGGGAAGGCGACCTAATCCTGGGGTTAAGCAGCTCGGCGATCGGAACGCTGGTCGAGCGAACCTCCCGGTTCACCATGCTCCTCCACCTCCCTCGCCTCCACAGACACGACGAGCCCAGGACCAAGAACGGGCCAGCGTTGGCTGGGCACGGCGCCGAAGCCGTCCGGGACGCGATCGCTTCGTCGATCACGACCCTGCCCGAGCAACTCCGCCGGTCTCTGACGTGGGACCAGGGAGCAGAGATGGATCAGCACGCACAGCTTCGCATCGACACTGGGCTGGCCGTCTACTTCTGCGACCCACAGAGCCCGTGGCAGCGCGGCACGAACGAAAACACCAACGGCTTGTTGAGACAGTACTTCCCCAAAGGCACTGACCTCAGCAAACATACCGCTGACGATCTCGCCGCCGTCGCGGCCGCTCTTAACAGCCGCCCCCGCAAGACCCTCGGTTGGAAAACCCCGGCGGAAACCCTGGAAGATCTCTTACATCGCTGAACCGGACCTCCACCTTGCGCTGAGTTCTCAACAGCTCCGGTATCTCCTGCCTTCCACGACCTTCGGTCGCTTCTGACTCCCTCGGAATTGGAGAGATCAAGAACCCCCTCTGTCTGGACCCCGTCGCCCTCGCCAATCTATTGTCCAGTGGAATCGGGGGCGCAAAAACCCCCTTCAACACGGTGCTGTTGCGACGACCCCTTGAACCTGGGGAGTGAGGGCATGAGCAGAACCGTGACAGAGGCGCCGACAAGTGAGGACTGGGACCTGCTAGTATCGTTCTTCCCGAGCAACTGGCAGGAGCTGGCAGCGGAGACGGGAGCGCTGCGAGGGTTGCGCAAGGACAAGTCGCCGGAGAAGCTGCTGCGGACGCTGCTGATCCATCTCGGATGCGGGCATTCGCTGAGAGAAACGGTCGTGCGGGCTCGGCAGGCGAGCTTGGCGGATCTGTCGGACGTGGCGCTGCTGAAGCGGCTCCGGAAATCGCGGGACTGGCTGTATGCGTTGTGCGTGGAACTGTTCCGGGAGCACGGCATCGCGGTCTCGTCGGACGGGGGCTTCCAAGTGCGGGTCTTGGACGCCACGACCGTGCAGGAGCCGGGCCGGACCGGATCGTTGTGGAGGCTGCATTACAGCGTCAACTTGCCTTCGTTGGGCTGCGACTTCTTCAAGCTGACCGGGACGGAAGGGTCCGGGGCGGGCGAGTCGTTCAAACAGTTTCCGATCCGTCCGGGTGACTACGTGCTGGCCGACCGGGCCTACTCGAACGCGGCCGGGATCCAGCATGTGGCGATGGCCGGCGGTCACGTAACGGTGCGGGTGAACACCGGGACGCTGCCGCTGGAGACCGCGGACGGTCAGCCGTTCGAGTTGCTGACAGCCGTGGAATCCCTCGAGCGGCCTGGACCGGTCGGCGCATGGGCGGTGCGCACGGCGGCCAAGGCCGGCCCCCCGGTCGCAGGCCGAATCTGCGCCGTGCGCAAGACCGACGAAGCGATCGCGGCCGCGCACGCCAAGATCCGCAAGACAGCCCAGCGCAAGCAAAGCCAGGTCCGGCCGCAAACCCTGCATTTTGCCCGCTACGTCATCGTCTTCACGACCTACCCCCCGGAGGAGTTCTCGCCAGCCGACGTTCTGGAATGGTACCGCCTACGCTGGCAGGTCGAGCTGGTCTTCAAGCGCTTCAAGTCCCTGGCCCGCCTCGGACATCTGCCGAAGTATGATGACGAAAGCGCGCAGGCCTGGCTGTACGGCAAACTGCTCGTGGCACTGCTGGTCGAGAAAGTCGTGCGCCACGCCGTGGCTATTTCCCCCTGGGGATACGACGTCGCGACAACGTCAGCCCCGCAGCCCTTGGCGTGACTTCAAGTTCGCACTCCACCAAGTCGCACGGGCCATCGAACCGGAGTTCTCTCTCGAAAAGATGATCCGCGAGTGGAGCAAGATCTCGGCTTCCCTGGCCGAACCTCCAAGGCAGAGACTCAACCAGGTGGACCGCCACTTCCCGATAAACTACACAAGTTAGCGCTTATGGGGGTCGCTCCCCTCCACGTCCGTGCTGCCCAGTGCGGCACCGGCGACCGGGTGGCGACGAACGCAACTCCAAGCGACCGCACGGGATAGGTGAATCCGGCGTGTGCGCATCTTCAGGGGTGCATTGTGTGCATCGACCCCCAACGTCTCATGCACGCTCCAGTACGGCACAAGTCGTAGGCTTCTCACAGAAACCGCGCTGCCGCGAGCCGGACCGTCCGCCATGTGTCGGTGCGCTGCATCAGCCCCCGACCCGCTTGCCTGCGGGCACGCTTCGACAGCGCGACGCTGCGCTTCATGGCGGCCTGCAAGCCGCCGTACTCCATGAGGACCCGGACATCACCCTTGATGATGGCCCGGTCGATCCGGTCGATCTCGCGCGACGAGGTCGTGCTCCCCGAACGGGGACAGTTCCCCTCCGCCAACCACTACTACCAGACCGCGCTCCACGAGCTGGGCCACAGCACCGGCCACCCCGAGCGGATGAACCGCGAGACGCTCGTCGAAGGGATCAAGACCGGGTTCGGCTCGCCCGACTACGCCAAGGAGGAACTCCGGGCGGAAATCAGCGCCATGATGGACACATAGAATCCAGCAGCGTTCGTAGTCATCCAGAGTATTCCATAACCTACCGTATTACCAACGCTTTATAAGTATTCAGCACCGATCTTACCGGCTCACAATATCTCTTTACATCCACGTCCATCCCCTATATTATGTGGGGATGAGTACTGTAATAGACAGGGCCGCCACGCCACGGAAAACCAAGCCCAGGGGCCGCCATCCCTATCAGGCCCTTTCGGCTGCCTTCATCCGTACCGCCCCGCCGGGAAGACATGCGGACGGCAACGGGTTATACCTCTTCGTCCAGCCGAGCGGCACCCGGAGTTGGATCCAACGCCTCGTCATCCGGGGTCGGCGGCGCGAGCTGGGACTTGGGAGCGTCGCGCTCGTCTCGCTGGCCGAGGCGAGAGAGAAGGCACGGGCCAACCGCAAGCTGGCCCGCGAGGGCGGCGACCCGCTCGCAGAGAAGCGGCGCTCCCAGGGGGTCCCGAGTTTCGCCGAAGCCGCCGCGAGGGTGGTGGAACAGCAGCAGGCCGGTTGGCGCGATCCGAAGTACCCGAAAATCTGGCTGAGCAGCCTGGAGCGCTACGCATTCGCGCGCATCGGCAAGATGCCGGTCTCGGAGGTGACGAGCGCTGACTTGCTCGAGGTCCTCGGGCCTATCTGGCACGTGAAGGCGCCCACGGCCCGAACTGTCCGCCAGCGCATGCATGGGGTGCTGGAATGGGCCGTGGCGATGGAACTCCGGACCGACAACCCCTGCGACCGGATCGGGCGAGTGCTCGGCCCTCAGAACGACGTTGTGCAGCACTTCCGGGCGTTGCCGCATGGCAAGGTGGCATCGGCCATTCAGACGGTACGGGCTGCGGATGCGCCCCGGGTCCTGAAGCTGGCCTTCGAGTTCCTGGTGCTGACGG
Source organism: Longimicrobiales bacterium (assembly GCA_965237965.1). Lineage (GTDB taxonomy): Bacteria > Gemmatimonadota > Gemmatimonadetes > Longimicrobiales > Gaopeijiaceae > UBA2988. The sequence goes on along the minus strand of CBDEGT010000003.1, from coordinate 106,514 downwards.
CGGCGCGGTGGAACGAGGTGCGCGGTGCCGCGTGGGAGGAGATCGATCCGAGAGAGGGTGTGTGGGCGGTTCCCGCCACACGCATGAAGGCCAAGCGCGAACATCGGGTTCCGCTATGCGGCCGCGCCATCGATATCATCGACGAGGCCCGGACGTTCGGCGACGGCAGTCCGATTGTCTTCACCATCCGCGACGGGCAGCCGATCATTGAAAAGCATCTGCGTCGATTGCTCGCAACGCTCGAGATCCCGGCCGTGCCTCACGGGTTCCGGTCGAGCTTCCGGGACTGGGCGGCCGAGGAGACTGACCATCCCCGCGAGGTCGTCGAGGCGGCGCTGGCGCATGTGGTGAAGAACAAGGTCGAGGCGGCCTATCGCCGCACGGATCTGTTCGAGCGCCGCCGCCGGCTCATGATCGATTGGGAAACCTACCTTACCGGACAACGCCGAGCGGAGGAGTCGTCGCGGCGCTGACACCGTGCCGATGTTGGCGATCTGGACCGTGCCAGGTACCATCGGTGCAGGCGACACACCGGCGCGAGCGTGAGGTCGCCGAAGAGCCGGGCCACGACGGCGTCCGGCCCGCCGGACCCGAGCCTTGTCACGTCCGCGCGGATCCAGCGGCAACAAGGGATGGCTCAGGACCGCCATGGACAACGGCTCAGGGACACACACGGGAAACCACGAATACAGACGAGCAGACGGTGAGGAGACGGTTGGCTGACGCCGCGAAGAGCGCCACAGTGACCATGGGCCTTGGAGGTTCGATTTGTCCCTTGTTGACTACATAAACGACACGGCCAAGGAAATGCGCCGTCGGTCCGAAGCGATTCGTAGCGACTTTGCTATGCACAAGGGTGCTGCGGGAGATAATAGAGAAGATTTGGTGGTCAAGTTCCTCGCAGACCACTTGCCCAAACGGTTCGGCGTTCGACACGGCTTCGCTATCTCACTGGATGACGGGGTCTCAAAACAGGCTGACGTCCTGGTCGTAGATCACCTAAACAACGCCCCTCTCCATCCGACAGCCTCACATGAACTGTGGCCGGTGGAGGCGGTCTACGCATTGGTCGAGGTGAAGACCGAGCTGTCACCTCGCGACTTGCAAGACGCCGTCAAGAAGTGCCAGCGCTTCAAACAACTGAATCGAAGATTCGTTGGCGCCGGCGACCAAAGGATCGAAGAATCCCTGTTCGTCATCTGGTCGTTTGATGGCGCAAGAGCGGAGACGATCAAGGAAAATCTTGTCGAGGCGGTGCGAGATGTCCCGGTTGTCGAACGCCCAGACTTCGTCGTTGATTTGAACGGACTCGTAGCGACTTCAGGGAGCTATCTCGCCATCAGCAAATTGGGTCAGCCAAATAGCGAGCATCACCGAGAGTTGGAGGCCAAGCATGGTGGCGATTTGTCGGGCTTGTTGCCGGATTCCATCCAAGCTCTCGACGTAGGTGCGAATTCCTTGCTGGTGTGGTACGTGTGGTTCGACTCATGGCTGAGACACGCTGGCGCGCGGCGCTGCGACCCCGTCGCTTACCTGCCACCGGAGCAGCATTTCGGTAGGACACTCTGAAACGCGTGCGCGGGGTGGTGAGTTCGTCGGAAGTGAGGTTGCTCTTGGGCCTTAGAAACCCACTGGTTCGACATCCCCGCGGCAGATCGAGGCGACGCGCCCATCAAGGCCGAGACGCCACGAAATCGGGTCACTCCACCGGTCCCGTCCATGGTCGCGGTTTCCCGGCCGTATTCGTCGTTTCTTGTTCCGCGGCTCGTGCCCACACGCACAATGCGCTCGTCGCCCGTGTGTGCATCGTATTCACCCGCTTCGAAGAAGAGGTAGATTCCGTCGCGAGGGAGGTCGCTACGTTCGAAAGGGTATGCGACACGTGGTAGGGCGCGCGCAGCCTCGTGCACTGCTTGGCACAGGTCACCGGTCATCGGCGATGGGCCGGAAGGCACCTCGCGGTACACTTTTCGAGCTGCCACTCGGGTCGTTCAGACAAATGCGGATCTTCCGGTGTCAGGGCAAGATTGGAGGGTGTGACGGCTGGACCTCACTCGGGGGGGATTCCCCAAGGCGGACCGCAACATTATACAGCTATTAGGTCGGGCTTCCTGCCGGATACAATAGCCTGTGCAAGCCGCAAGATGGGTAGCTCCCGGAAGCCCGTCGCGGCAACGGTAGCGCATCTTCGCTGTGCTGGCACCTGTAGGTGTCGAGGCTCGCGCAGTCGGGACAGTAGCGCTCCCCGTCCCGCCACACGATGTCCTCAAACCACTTGCGTGCGGACGCCAGGGAGGGCGGTCGGCGGGTCACTCGAAGAGCCGTAACGGAGTGAACGAGCCGCGCAGCGGCTTGACGCGCCGGGCGACGGGGTGGTTCTAGTCTCCTCCGGTGACCTCCGTCTCAGCGCCAGGACACAGCGCCGCTGACACGCCGGGGCGCTGGCAATCCAGACGCGTCAGGTGGCTATCCCCGCGTCAACGAGCGGCTCGGAAACAGCTGGCTCTTGGCGTTTAGATGTCAGGAGCCAGCCTACCCTTTGGGGCCACGCTTCGCGGGTCCCCGGCAGGGGCTGGCGAGGGGTGGCTCCGCTTCCCCTTCGAACCCCCAGCTTCCCGCGCCGTTGCCGGGGCAGCGGTCGCGCGGCCGGTGCTGCCCCCCGAAACCCGCCGCCGGTGCGCCGATGGCTGACCCACCGCACCGCCATGGTCGCCGCTCGCGCCACGTCGGCCGAGCTCGCCAGCGGGCGGGCCAAGGCCGTGGCCATCGATAGCCGCATGATTGAGATGGCCGCGATCTTGCTGTTCACCGGGATTGGGACGAAGTCCGCCAACCTGTAAGAAGCCGCGGGCGATATCGCCGACGTTGGACTGCCGGCGCCCGCACCGCTCGTGCGGCGTGCCCGTCACCGTCAGCCAATTGAAGGCGCGGCTGCGGGTCACCTCGATGTCACGCCGGACGGCGAGGAGCCGGCCAAGCGTATGGGCCGAAGCCGGGGAGGCCCCGACCGACCGGCAGCCCGGCCCTCGACGCCTGGCATGAGGGAAGTTCGCTGGGCGGAAGTGGTGGGATCCGAACCGGCGGTTTAACATTAGTGATGCGCGGCTGTCCACGCCGGTGGATAGACCGTCACCCCGCGACACATGACAGAAAAGAAGGAGTCGGTCTCATGCGAAAGCGCATCGTTTTTTCTGTCGCGGCACTGATCGCCGTTCTTGCGACGCCGGGATGCAAAGAAAGTCCCACCACACCAAGTACAACCACACCGCCGGAATTCGAGCCCGGGCCGCTGGGTGCAGTCACTTTGGAGGCAGGCGAGGCCGTGCGGATCCGCATGCTGCTTTCGGTCACGGTCGCGCCGTCGCTGGGGGCCGTGTCCCGGCACGGGGCCGAGTTCGCCGTCGAGGACATGGGTCCCGTTCACGGGCGCCAGGTCGACCTGGGCGATCCGGTTGACACCAGTTGTTCGCCGGAAGGCGGCCGCGAAGGTGCGCTTGGAATCATCGGGGACCCGCAGGTGGCCGGCGTCATCGGAACAAACTGCTCGGCCGCGGCCGTGGCGGCGTCGCCCGTCATCAGCGACGCGGGCTTGGTCATGATTTCGCCGAGCAACACCTCGCCGCGGCTCACCTCCGACCTGGCCGGCAACGCGAACCCCGCCTATCACGCCGGTTACTTTCGCGTGTCGTCCAACGACCTCCACCAGGCACGCGCCCTCTCGGACTTCGTCTACAACCAGCTGGAGCTGCAGAGCGTGGCCACCGTTCACGACGGCGACCCCTACACGTCCGCCCTCGTGGCGGCGTTCGCCGACGCGTTTTCGGCCCTCGGGGGCAAAGTGCCGGCCCAGGCAGAAATCGAGAAGGGTGACACCGACATGACGGAGGTTCTGGAGCAGTTCGCGGTCGCCGGCCCGGACGCCATCTTCTTCCCGCTGTTCATCACGGAGGGATCCGCCTTTGCCGCGCAGGCCCGGGCCTTCGACGGGCTTGAAGGGACGACCCTGATTTCAGCGGCCGCGCTGCTGGTCTCCGCGTTCCTGGAAACGCCGCAGTCGGAGGAGATCTACTTCGCGGGGCCGGAATCGCACTTTCGCTCAAACGTCAACGAGGTGACAGGACGGAGCGGGGAGCAGGTTCTCGCCGCGTTCGAGGCCAGGCACGGCGGGTTCCCCGAGTCACCCTATTGGGCGCACACCTACGATGCGACCACCATCCTCCTCTCGGCCATTGAGGCCGTTGCCGTGGAGGACGGTGACAGGCTGCACATAGACCGGGCGGCACTGCGCGAGCAGGTGGGGGCAACCGCTATGAGCGGCCTGGTCGGGACGCTATCCTGCGACCCGTTCGGCGACTGCGGCACGGGACGGATGAACATCTACTACCACACGGACAGGAGCGTCACCGACGTTTCCAAGCTGCCGGTGGTCTATGTATACAGCCCCCCGAGCCGGTAGGCGGGCCGGTTTCCGGGGATCGTCCCGGCGATCCGACGGCCACCGGGGCTACGTGGCGGGTTCGAGCGGATGCCGGTGTCCGGTCACCCGGAACTTGAAGTTCTTGTCGGGGCAGACCTTGGCCAGCGAACTCAGCTTGAGCCGGTAGTTTTCGGGCGCCAGTTCAAGCTCCAGGTGTTCGGGGGTTTTGGGGGGATTCCGCAACCCGAAGCGTAAAGGGTGATCACAGGGGTGACGGAGGACGTTTTATGGAATACAGTAACGCACAGTATATCATAGATTTACAGCTTATATGACGGCGGACTGGGCCGCCTACCTGGCCGGCCCGAGTCTAGAACCGGAGGCTACGCCGAGGTGCCGAAGGACCTCCACCGATCCTGGAGGGCCGGCCGATTCGCTGCCGCGAACCATCAGCGGCTCGGACCATGATCCCGCTCTCGCCCACGCTGGCGCATCAGGTCCAGCGTCCGCGCAACGTCTCGGCGAGCGTCCTGTAGTCTCGGGCCAAGGACGTCACTTGCCCGCTGAGCTGCTCGACCTGCCGCCGCAAGGTCTCGACCTGCGCGGCGTGCTGCTGCTGCGCCTGCTCGTACTGCGCGGACAACGCCCGCAAGGCCTTCGTCAATTGCCGTTCTAACGCGGTCATAGAGCTCCCTCACTTGTTCGACAGCTTCACTGCCGGCCGATTGTCCACGGTCCAAGGCGGATAGGCGAGCGCGCCGGCCGGCAGCACCACTTCGAGTTTCGAAACCAGATCACGCGGCTTTCCAAAGCCGACGCGCTCGGCACGCTGATCGAGAAACTGACCTCCCCGGACGTCAATCTCAGCCCGCATCCGGTGAAGAACACCGACGGCTCGATCCGGCATCCTGGCCTCGACAACCACGGAATGGGCTCGATCTTCGAAGAGCTGGTCCGGCGTTTTAACGAGGAAAACAACGAGGAGGCGGGTGAGCACTGGACCCCCAGGGACGCCGTGCGGCTGATGGCGCGGCTAGTATTCCTGCCCGTGGCCGAGGAGATCCGGTCGGGCACGTACTTGCTCTACGATGGCGCTTGCGGGACGGCTGCCCTATGCCGCAAATGCCTGGTACCAGCCCGACAGCGTGAAGGTCGGCTACGAGATCAGCTTCACGCGCTACTTCTACAAACCAAAGCCGATGCGAGCCTTAGAGGAGATCCGGGCGGACATCCTGGCGCTGGAGCACGAGACCGAGGGGTTGCTGGGCGAGATCATCGGGGGCACAACCCGATGAAGGACGCGCAGAAGCCCGATCACGTCAGCTTGACGACACTCGTCGGGCGCCTCCGAGAGGGCCGCTTCGTCATCCCTGACTTCCAGCGCGAGTTCGAGTGGAGGCCGTGGGACATCCGCGAGCTCGTGCGGTCGATCTTCCTCGACTACTACATCGGCAGTCTGCTCCTATGGAAGGGGAAGTCCGAGAACTTCGCCGCGCTCGCCTGCGAGCCAATCTACGGCTACTACGGCGACGGCGATCCGGTGCACATCGTCCTCGACGGCCAGCAGCGCCTGACGGCAATGTATTACGTGTTTCTTGCACCGGACCAGCCGCTCCCGAACCGGTCGAACCGCTTCCTCTACTTCATCCGGGTCGACCGGTTCATGGCGGAGGCCTACGACGAGGCGTTCGAGTACGACTGGACCCGCCGCGGCCTGAACCTGCTCGCCGATCCGAGCGCGCAATACGAGAGCCACATGTTTCCCGTCTCGGTCGTGGGCCAGGACGGATGGGAGCTTCCGAACTGGGTCCAGGGCTACGAGACGCACTGGCGCGGCAAGGAAGCCGCCGCCCAGCATGACGGCGACGAGGCGGCAGCTCGGGATGCAAATCTGCGTGCGCGCGACGCCCGCGCTTTCGGAGAACACCTCAGGGCCATTACCCAGCAGTACCAAATCACCTACATCGAGCTGGACCGCGACCTCGAAATCGACAAGGTCTGCGACATCTTCACCCAGATCAACAGTCGCGGGATCCGCCTCGACGTGTTCGATCTGGTCAATGCGCTGCTGAAGCCGAAGGGCCTTCAGCTCAAGCACCTCTGGCGCGCCGCCGCACCGCGGCTCGAGTTCGTCGACACCGAGCGGATGAACGTCTACCTGCTGCAAGTGATGTCTATCCTGCGCCAGGCCTACTGCTCGCCCAAGTACCTTTACTACCTGCTTCCGGGTCAGGAGAAGAAGGTGCGCGAGTCGGATGGCTCTCTGCGCAAGGAGGTTCTGGTCCCCGATATCGCGGATTTCAAGCGACGCTGGAACGAGGCTGTCGAGGCTGTCGAGGGCGCGATCAAGCTGCTGCGCCACCCCCAGGAGTGCGGTGCCATCTCGTCGCAGTACCTACCCTACGTCTCGATCCTTCCTGCCTTCGCTGCGCTTCAGACGGCTCTACGCGCGCTCCCTGCCCCACGCCAGCTCGATGCGCAGCGCAAACTGCGTCACTGGTACTGGGCCAGCGTCTTCACCAACCGCTACTCCGGTTCGGTGGAGTCCACCAGCGCCCGCGACTACCTCGACGTAAAGGCTTGGTTCGACGATGACGCCGCGGAGCCGGGTCTGATCGCCGAGTTTCGAGCGCGCTTCAAGACCCTGGATCTGCGCCGGGAGATCAAGCGCGGCACCTCGGTCTACAACGGCATCTTCAACCTGCTGGTGCTGCGCGGCGCCCGCGACTGGATGACCGGCAACGTCCCGCAGTACGGCGATCTCGATGACCACCACATCGTTCCCAAGAGTTGGGGGAAGGAGAAGGGCCTAGGGGGCGCCATCGACACCATCCTGAACCGTACTCCGCTCACTGCCGACACCAACCGTAACGTTGTCCGCGAGCGTCCGCCGAACCAGTACCTACCCGAGCTAATCGCGGCGAGCGGCGAAGCCAGCGTTCGGGCCACCCTGGAGTCGCACTTCATCTCCCCGGCGGCGTTCGCGCGCCTGTTGCGCGACCCCTTCACGACGGACGACTTCGAGGCCTTTCTCGCCGAGAGGCAACGCACGCTCCAGGACGCGATCGAGGACCTTCTGGTGAAGGAACGGCTGGACCTGCCGCCCCAGCTCCGTGAGCTGGATGCGAAGATCGAGGCGGTCGAGCTGGCCCTGCGTCGCGGCATCGATGCGGCACTGGACGGCGATCCCGCTCAGCTCCCGCCCCACGTGCGGCAGAAGATCGAGGAGCGACTGCAGACAGCCGCGAAGAAGAATGCCGCGCTCGACAGCGACCGCTACGAGACGCTCGCCGGCAAGCTTGAGTACGCCGACCTGCGCGAGCTGCAGGACGCCATCACGAACAAGGCGCTCTGGCGGCGCTTCGACGGGCGGTTCGGCAACAAGGAGATGCTTGGAAGGCGCTTCGGCCAGCTCGCGGACCTGCGCAACGGCATCCGCCACAGCCGCAGCGTGGACGAGATCACGCGCAAGGAAGGCGAGGCGGCGATTCTCTGGTTCGAGCAGGTGAACAGACGATGATCGACCGGCTCAAGCCCTATCCCACGATGAAGGACTCCGGCGTGCCGTGGCTTGGACAGGTGCCGGAGCATTGGGAGGTGCTTCCGAACCGTGCATTCTTCGATGAGGTGAAGGAACGCGACCATCCAGAAGAACCAATGCTTTCGGTGACGATCACAAGAGGCGTTATCCGGCAGAGGGAACTCTTGGCCGACAGTTCGAAGAAGGACAACTCGAACCAGGACAAGTCCGCTTACAAGCTCGTCAGACCTGGCGACATTGCATATAACAAGATGCGAGCCTGGCAGGGAGCTATTGGGGTCTCCTACTACCATGGAATCGTGAGTCCTGCGTATGTAGTAGAGCGCCCGCGTAAAGGGACTAGCTCGCGCTACCTCCATTACCTTCTGCGGACTCCTGCTTTCGCAAGGGAGGCTGAACGGTGGTCCTACGGGATTACGTCTGACATGTGGAGCCTGCGGCCTGAGCACTTCAAGATGATCTATGGGTGCCTCCCATCCCTTCTCGACCAAACTGCGATCGTTCGTTTTCTAGACTACGCCGACCGGCGGATACAGCGCTACATCCGAGCTAAAGAGAAGCTGATCGCGCTTCTAGAGGAGCAGAAGCAGGCCATCATCCACCAAGCCGTCACGGGCCAGGTCGATGTCCGAACTGGCCGGCCGTATCCGGCCTACAAGCTTTCCGGCGCTGAGTGGCTGGGCGAGGTACCCACTCACTGGACGATTAGAAAATTAGGACAAATTGCGAAGGTATTCAACGGTGCGACACCGAGCAGAGCGCGGCCTGTCTACTGGGCGGACGGTACTGTCCCGTGGTTGAACAGTAGCAAGGTCAACGAAGAGGTTGTTGTTGAACCGTCAGAGTTGGTAACGGAACGAGCGCTCCGGGAATGCTCAATCTCACTCGCCCCAAGTGGTGCTGTGGTTCTGGGCCTGATCGGACAGGGTCGGACCCGCGGAATGTCGGCGCTACTCGGTATTGATGCAGCGATTAGTCAGAATCTCGCCGCCATTGTTCCTGGCGCGATTTTGGGTGGACCATTTCTTCATCGCCTATTGACCGCGTTTTACAACCATGTTCGAGAGATGGGACGCGGCGGTAATCAGGAGGCTCTCAACTGCGATCTCGTTTCGCGTATGCGTTTGCCGATCCCACCGTTACTGGAGCAAGTAGAGATTGCAGGCAGTATTGAAAGTACATTAGTAAAACTGAGAGATAGTAGCGAAGAGACTATGGAAGGAGTGAGCCTCGTCCGCGAGTACCGCACCCGCCTGATCGCCGATGTCGTCACCGGCAAGCTCGACGTGCGGGCGGCGGCGGCCGCCCTGCCGGAGGTGGATCCGTTGGCACGAGGCGATGTGGACGATCCGCTCGATCCTGACGTGGATTCGGCTCTTGAGAACCTGGAGTCCAGAACGGAGGTGATCATATGAGCGCCTGGAAGACTTGTCCCGCTGTTGAGCAGGACCCGGCGAAGGTCAGCGGAGCCTGGGTGTTTGAGGGCACGCGAGTACCCGTAGCCTCATTGTTTGAGAACCTCAGGGACGGTGCCACGGTCGACCAGTTCCTAAGTTGGTTTCCCGGAGTGGAGCGTCGGCAGGTCGAGAGCGTTCTCGACCACGAGACCCGGGATCTCAAGGACTCGGTGGCTTGAGAATACTGTTCGACCAAGGGGTGCCGGCGCCGCTGGGCAGGGATCTGGCCGGACATGACGTGGATACTGTTTTCGGACGCGGCTGGTCGGGCCTGGACAACGGTGCGTTGCTGGACCGGGCGGAGAAGGATGGGTACCAGCTGCTGGTAACGACGGACCAGCATCTCCGTCATCAACAGAACCTATCTGGGAGACGGCTAGCGATTGTGGTATTGCTGGCCGCGTCATGGCCGCGCATCCAACGCCGTGTTGCCGACATTCGGGCCGCTGTCGATCGGATGGAACCGGGAGAGTACACGGAGGTGCCGATCTGACGGCGAGCGTCTATGGCGATCACAGATACATCCGAGCGTGGCCTTGAACGGCTGATTTGCACGGCGCTCACTGGCGATCCGTGCGACCCAGGGGGGAACGGTACAGAGGGCGTGGCTCATCCCGGCTACGGCGGCGTGGGCTGGAGCTGCGGCAGTCCTCATGACTACGACCGCGAGTTCTGTGTCGACCGGGTTCAGCTTGCAGCCTTCCTACAGAACACCCAGCCGGAGGCGGCCGAAGCGCTGGCTCTGGACGCGGACGGTCCGACGCAGCGCCAGTTCCTCGCCCGGCTACAGGGCGAAGTCTCCAAGCGCGGCACTATCGACGTGCTGCGTCATGGCGTCAGGCACGGTCCGCACGACGTGGCACTGTTCTACGGCACGCCCTCGGCTGCGAACCCGCAGGCGCGCGAACGCTTCGAGCAGAACCGGTTCACCGCCGTCCGGCAGCTCCGCTACAGCCGCGACGAGACCCAGCGCTCACTCGACATCGTGCTCTTCATCAACGGCCTGCCGGTTCTCACCTTCGAGCTCAAGAACCGCCTCACGAAGCAGACGGTGGGCGATGCGGAGGAGCAATACAAGAGGGACCGCAATCCGCGCGAGAAGCTGTTCGAGCTCGGCCGCTGCGTGGCCCACCTCGCTGTGGACGACAACGAGGTGCGCTTCTGTACACATCTCGCTGGCAAGAAGTCCTGGTTTCTGCCGTTCAACCGGGGTTGGAACGACGGCGCGGGCAATCCGCCGAACCCGAACGGGATTAAGACCGACTACCTGTGGCGCGAGGTACTGACCCGAGAGAGCCTGACGAACATCTTGGAGAACTACGCCCAGGTAGTGGAGGAGAAGGAGGAGAAGACCGGCCGAAAGAAGCGCAAGCAGATCTGGCCGCGCTACCACCAGATCGATGCCGTGCGCCGGTTGCTAGCCGATGCCCCAGGTAATGGTGTGGGCGAACGCTACCTGATCCAGCACTCGGCCGGCAGCGGCAAGAGCTACTCCATCGCCTGGCTCGCCCACCAGCTGGTCGGGCTCATGAAGGATGGCGTACCGCTCTTCGACTCGATCATTGTGGTCACGGATCGGCGCATACTCGACCGGCAGATCCGTGACACGATCCGGCAGTACGCGCAGGTCAGCGCAACGGTGGGCCACGCGAACCGGTCGGGCGACCTGCGCAGGTTCTTGGAGTCCGGCAAGAAGATCATCATCTCGACCGTCCAGAAGTTCCCCTTCATCCTGGACGAGATCGGAAGCGAGCAACGCGGACGGCGCTTCGCGATCATCATTGACGAGGCCCACTCGAGCCAGGGCGGCCGCACCAGCGCGGCCATGTCGCAGGTGCTCTCCGAGACTGGCCAAGAGGTCGAGGAAGAGACCTTCGAGGATCGGATCAACCGCCTGATGGAGTCGAGGAAGCTGCTGCCCAACGCCAGCTACTTCGCCTTCACGGCGACGCCCAAGAACAAGACACTCGAGATTTTCGGCCAGCCGGACCCGCAGCCCGATGGCTCGGTCCGGCACTACGCGTTCCACAGCTACACGATGAAGCAGGCAATCCAGGAGGGGTTCATCCTGGACGTGCTGGCGCACTACACGCCGGTCCAGAGCTACTACCGGCTCGCCAAGACCATAGAGGACGACCCGGAGTTCGACGCCACGAAGGCGAAGAAGAAGCTGCGCCGCTTCGTCGAGGGCCACGAGCACGCGCTCCGCCTCAAGGCCGAGATCATGGTCGACCACTTCCACGAGCAGGTCCTCGCCCAGCACAAGATCGGGGGCCAGGCGCGCGCGATGGTGGTCACCAACGGCGTTCAGCGTGCGATCCAGTACTTCCACGCCATCCGCGACTACCTGCAGGAGCGGAAGAGCCCGTACCACGCCATCGTGGCCTTCTCCGGCGAACGCGAATATGGCGTCGCGAAGGTTACCGAGACATCACTGAATGGCTTCCCGGACGGCCAGACCGCCGCCAAATTCCGGGAAGATCCCTACCGGTTCCTGATTTGCGCGGACAAGTTCCAGACCGGCTACGACGAACCGCTGCTCCACACGATGTACGTGGACAAGACGCTGTCCGGAGTCAAGGCCGTTCAGACGCTGTCGCGCCTTAACCGCGCGCATCCAAAGAAGCACGATGTTTTCGTGCTCGATTTCCTGAACGATGCCGAGACGATCCGTTACGCATTCACCGACTACTACCGCACGACGATCCTCGCCGACGAGACCGACCCCAACAAGCTGCACGACCTCCAGGCGGATCTGGACAGTGCGCAGGTCTACTCGCCGGGACAGCTGCACGACTTCGTGCAGCGCTACCTCGGCGACGCCGATCGCGACGAGCTCGACCCGATCCTCGACGCCTGCGTCGCCGTCTATCTTCAGGAGCTGGATGAGGACCGGCAGGTGGACTTCAAGGGCAAGGCCAAGGCGTTCGTGCGGACATACGCCTTTCTCTCCTGCATCCTGCCGTTCACGAACGCCGGCTGGGAGAAGCGCTCGATCTTCCTCAATTTCCTGGTCCCGAAGCTGCCAGCGCCCGTGGAAGATGACCTCTCCAAGGGGATCCTCGACGCGATCGACATGGACAGTTACCGGGTCGAGAGGCTGGCGGTGCAGAAGATCGTCATATCGGATGAAGACGGTGAGATCGACCCAGCCGGGACCGGCGATGGAGGCCACCGGCCCGATCCTGAGCTGGACTGGCTCTCGAACATCCTCAAGGACTTCAACCACCTATTCAGCGATATCGACTGGCAGGACGGCGACCGCGTAAGGAGACTCATTACCGAGACCATTCCGTCGCGGGTAGCGGACGACACCGCCTTCAAGAACGCCCGGACGAACTCCGACGAGCAAAACGTGCGGATCGAGCACGGCAAGGCTCTGCAACGAGTCATGACAGCGCTGATGAAGGACGACATGGAGTTGTTCAAGCAGTTTCAAGACAACCGCGACTTCAAGCGCTGGATGTCCGATACGGTGTACAGATTGGCCTGTGATCAGGCGGCTCTGCCTTGAGCCGGCCCGCGTGCCCTTACGCACCGGCGCCAGGAGTCGGTTCTCTCGCATGAGCCTCAGCACCCTGTTCTTGCCCACCCAGATCCCCTTGGGCCGCAGCCGTACCCTCACCTTCCGGTGCCCCTCGCCGAGGAAGTCGCTCTCCTCGAGTACCTGCCGGATCTCTTCCACCAAGGCCTCGTCGCTCAGCTCCGTTTTGGGGCCCCGCTTCTTCGGCTCCCTCGACTCATCGTTGCCTCGCTCCTCAGCCTGGTAGACCGTCGAGCGAGCGATGCTCCAGACCTCGCAGATCATCGTCAGCGGGTAGCGCCGTCCCGTCGCCGGACTCATTCGCTGCCGCGCTTCAAGAGCTTCTTCAGGTCGTCCCCGTAGCCCCTTTTTTCGAGGAGCTCGCTCGCGAGCTCCATCCGCATCGTCACCTCGCCCAGCTTCGCCCGGGTCCGGATCAGCTCACGTTCCCCGGGATCGCGGCTACGGCGTTTCAGACCTTGCTGACCTCCCTCCAGGAACACGCGCCGCCATTCCTCGAGCTCCGCAGGCGAGACCTGGACCTCACGGCTCACTTCGCCCAGGTCCTCCCCGCGTAGCAGTCGCAGCACCACCTCCGTCTTCTGCCCCGCGCTCCAACGCTCGGGCAGCTCCGCCCTTCCTTCACGACCTTCGGTCGCTTTCGACTCCCCAGGCTTGGGAGACATCAAAACACCCCCTCTCTCTGGACCCCGTCGTCGCTGCCAATCTACTGTCCAGAGAAATCGGGGGCGCTAAAACCCGAGCCTATCGGCCCGGGACCCCCGGAGCCACCACTTTTCTTTCTCCCCTATCAGGAACCTTCAACTACGGTTGGGACAGCTTCATCATTTCAAAACGGTACTGTTGCAACGACCCCTTGAAACCACCCAATATACGTCGATCGCGTTCGGGCTTCGCTGCCGGGAGATTGGCGTCCGACCCTCGATGGGCTCGGTCGGCGATGCCTACGACAACGCGCTCTGCGAGAGCTTTTTTGCGACGCTCGAGTGCGAGCTCCTAAACCGGAAGCGCTTCCAGATGCAGGCCGAGGCGAAGATGGCCGTCTTCGACTTCATTGAGGGCTTCTACAACCCGCGCAGGAGGCACTCCTCGCTCGGCCAATTGTCGCCCGTCAACTTCGAGCGCCGCCACGCCAAGGAGGCCGCCGCGTGAGCGTCCCCTACGCCCGGCTCGTTACTCCCCCGCTTCGCCGGGGAAGCTTTCCTCTCCCTCGGGCGAAGGACGCAGTGAAAACCTCAGTGTTCACCCGTCCACCAAAGTGGGACAGCTCCAAACCTATAGGGCAACGACTGGGAATATGGCACCGGCTGCAGACCTTCCCGGGCGGCTCGCTACAAATAGGGAGAGCCCTTTCCATGGGCGAGTTACACGACCGTCGGGAGAGGCCAGTGAAACCGTAACGCCAGCGTTAAACCAAGGACCGTGCCGAGGACTCATCGTTCATTCGGACGGCGCAAACCGTCGCCCCCCCGCGACGATCTGTGGTGCGGCCTCCACATGCACACTCTCTCCGGCGCCTGTAGCTATCCGTAACTCCTTCCATCCCTTGCGCTTTTCGGAGGGTCCGGCCGAGCACCCTTTGTGCATGGTGCAGCCAGCACGACAACTCCAGGGAGCCAGCGGATGAACCCGAAATCTCGCAGGGATGGTATCCTGGTGACTGATCTCGAGGATGAGATCGTCCTCTACGACGAGCGTAACGCGCGTGCGCACAGGCTGAACCGTACCGCGGCATGCGTCTGGCGCCGGGCCGATGGCGAAACGAGCATCGCCGAGATCGCGACGCTCCTGGCGAACGAGCTGAGCAGCGAGCCGAATCCGGAGCTGGTGGAGGAGGGGCTGGCCTCTCTCGAGGAGGCGGGCCTCCTCGACCCGGGCCCAGTGGTGGCCCGGCGGAAGGCGCTCCGGCGCGTCGCCGTCGCTGCGGCCCTGGTCCCTCTCATCTGGTCCATCCCAGCGCCGCTGGCGGCACGTGCAGGCTCGGGGTAGATGATCCCATTACGGGGCTCGTGAGATTTCGTTGAGGTTTTCGAACGCTGGGACGCAAAGCACGACCTCAACGACCTCCCTCCACCCGGATCCGCCGGCTCCGGTAGTCGCGTTCACGAGCCACGGCGCTCGCATCGGGATCCAGTGCCAGGTTCTGGGCTGGTGCGATCGGTTGTTCGCGCACCTCCCCCCGGGATCGACGCCCATCGACCCCGTTCGGCTGGACGTGACCTACTCCTTGATCGAGGGCGCTCCCGGTACTGCCGCGAGCGGCCGTTCAGTCCTGCAGCTGATGGTCGACGGAGAGCTGATCGCGTGCTCCTCCGACCCCGACCGGCTAACCGCGGTCCTCGAGGGTGATCTGCACTTTCGGGTGGCTACCACAGCGCGTGACCTGATCTTCGTCCATGCCGGGGCGGTGGCGTGCGGGGACCGGGTGATCGTCATGCCCGGGCTGAGCCGCGCCGGGAAATCGACGCTCGTCGCCGCGTTGATCACGGCCGGGGCGACCTATTTCTCGGACGAGTACGCCTTGTTCGACGCGAACGGCATGGTCCACCCCTATCCGCGACGTTTCCGTCTCAGGCCGCGATATCCGCATGACCCGCCCGGCCCCCCCGTGGCGATTCCGGAGGGTCGGGTCGGGTCGGGACCGCTTCCGGTCGGTCTGGTCGTTGCGCCGGTCTACGTCCGAGGCGCGAAGTGGCGCCCCCGGGACTTGTCCACCGGGGAGGCCATGCTCACGCTGTTCGACAACACCCTGCTCGCGCGCGACCGAGCGCGGGAATCGTTCGCCGCCTTCCGAAAAGCGCTCTTGGGTGTGCCGGCCGTGAACGGATTGCGTGGGGAGGCCGATGAGGTCGCTCAGTGGATCCTCAGCAGGAGCGAGGCATGGTCGGCATGCGGACACCGGGAGCGCGACGGGAGCATCTCCGGCCGGCTCGTCGCACGTCCTCCCTGATCCGGCTGTTGAGAGCGTCGTGAAGCAGCCTCGCTCGAGAGTGGGAGCCTCCGCCCCGTCCGCGGAAGCACTGCTCCTCTCCATAGCGTGCCTGTCACCTCGTGCACGGGCCGCCGTCCTTCGGCAGCTCTCCGTGGACGAGTGGCGTACGCTCGGAGAGTCCGCCGCTCACCACGGCCTGGCGCCTTTGCTCTGGCTGGATGCGTGGGGCGCCGACCCGCCGGTATCCGCTCCGCGCGAGATCGGACGTCGTCTACAAGACCTCTATCTCCATAGCGAGCTCCGGCACCGCGCCGGACGAACCCAGGCGGCGGAGGTGCTCGGAGCTCTCGCCCTAGCCCGCATCTCGGTAATCGTCCTCAAGGGATTGCACCTGACCGCTGCCGTCTATCAGGATCCAGCCGTGCGTCCCATGTCGGACCACGATCTTCTGGTGCGGAGGGAAGACCTGTCACGGGTCGGGGAGGTCCTCCGTCGGCTCGGGTTTGGACAGCGGGATTTCCTAGTTTAAGGTCTTGACATTCGGCTTCAGCGGAGCCATATTGGTCTTGTCGAAAGATCGATGTGGCTTCAAACGGTAGCGGAATGATATGGACATCGTAGAGATTTTCGAGCGGTTCCCAACACAGAAAGATTGCATCGCCCACCTCGAGCAAGCCCGCTGGCGGGGCGAACCTATCTGCCCCTACTGCGGATCGCTCCATACTGCCCCTAGCCAGCACCGCCACCGCTGCTACGACTGCAAGACCTCGTTCAGCGTCACGGTCGGCACGATTTTCCATCACACGCACATGCCGCTCCAGAAGTGGTTTCTTGCAGTCATGTTGATGCTGAATGCCAAGAAAGGTCTATCCGCACTCCAGCTTTCACGCGATTTGAAGGTCAACAAGAACACGGCCTGGCGGATCACGATGCAAATCCGCAAGGCGATGACGCAGGCCCAGCACCGCGACCTGCTCACCGGCATCGTCGAGATGGACGAAACCTATATCGGCGGGAAGCCACGAAAGGGTACCAAGGGCGACGGGCCGGACGGAACGCACCGGCGTGGCCGGGGCACCAATAAGGCTCCGGTGGTCGGCGCGGTCGAGCGCGGCGGCAAGGTGACGGCGAAGGCAACCACCAAGGACAAGATGAAGGGCAGGCACTTGCGGGCCTTCGTCCGTGATCGCGTCAATACCAACCGGGCCAGGCTCATCACCGACGAATATCCCGGCTACCTGGGCATGGGGAAGGTGCTTCCCCATGCCGTCATCAAGCACGCCGACTGGTATGTAGACGGCGATATTCACACCAACACGATCGAAGGGTTCTGGGCATTGCTGAAGCGCGGCATGTTCGGCCAATTCCACAGCGTCAGCCGTCGGCACCTGCAACGGTACGTCGATGAGTTCTGCTACCGATACAACCTCCGCAAGGCCGATCCCTGCGACGCCTTCATTCTGACCATTAACCGTGGGCTGGGAGTAGCACGATGAGCATCCAGAAAGCAACACATATAGGTGAAATCCACATCGGAAACATCGTTCTCCCATGCGCGGTTTTGCCTGATGGGACCAGGTTGGTCTCGCAAGGCGCGATGGCCACCGCCTTCGGGCCAGTCACGGGCGGTTGGCAAATGCGCAAACGGGCGGCAAGCAAGCACAAGGGTGACTTGCCCCCATTTTTGGTTGCTGAATCACTAAAGCCGTTTATTTCCAATGATTTAAGCACACTGGTGTCAGCCCCAACGAAATACAAAGATCCCCGAGGGGGGCCGATCAGAATCGGCTTCGAAGCAACTGTGCTGCCGAAGATATGCGACGTGTGGTTGAAGGCTCGCGACCAGAATGCGCTGACTAAAATTCAAGGGCCGGTTGCCGAGCGTGCAGAGGTATTGATGAGAGGACTAGCGCACGTCGGCATTATCGCACTCGTTGATGAAGCGACCGGATATCAGGAAATTCGGGATCGCAATGCGTTGCACAAAATCTTGGACGCATATTTGCTTGCCGAACAAGCCAAATGGGCAAAGCGGTTCCCAGACGACTTTTATAAGGAGATTTTCAGGCTAAGACGGTGGGTGTGGCAGGGGATGAAGGTCAACCGACCGAGCGTCGTAGGGCGCTATACGAACGATTGTGTATGGGATCGTCTAGCTCCCGGCCTTCGACAAGAACTCGAATGTATCAATCCGAAAAATGAGACGGGAAACCGCCGTGCACGCCATCACCAATGGTTAACGTCAGACGTTGGACACCCTGCGCTCCAGAAGCACTTGAGCGGCGTGATGGCACTCATGCGAGCTTCCAGTAACTGGGACAATTTCCGAAGGCTGTTGCAACGGGCATATCCCAAGGTGAACACTACCTTTGAGATGCCGCTTGATGACTGATAATCAGGTGATTATCCCCTTGACGGCGAGCCCTCGTATCCATGCGCTGACCGCTCAACATTATACAGGGCCGTACGTTACACGATCCCGATTGTATAATCATGCATCAGCGAGGGGAATTCTAGCCGTTACTTGATGGTCCCACCACAACTGCCGTATCATTGGGATATCATGCTGAAGCGTCTTGCCATTCTAGTGCTCATGACCGCCGCGGCCGCCGAAGGGCAGCGACCCGCAGAGGTAAGAACTGGTGTCGTTACAGTGGTCGTGAGTGAGACGTACCTATACGGCGAGCTGTACCTGCAAGTCGAGGCGGTCCCGTCCTACGATGTGGCCGACGGGAGTATGGGCGTAACCCTGACCTCGCAAGGGTCGCTCTCCGAATGCACCTACCGGAATCCCGGCCCGATCTACCAGGGCGATCGCACCAATACGCTGCTGGCCGGGCGGATCGACTGCTTCGGGGGGGCACGGTTCCCGCTGGAACGCCTCGAAACGGTCACGGCCGGTCTCTGGGGTAGCACGTTCGACATGGGCGTCCCGCTCGAGTGCAGGTTCAACGCCGAAGAGACAGAGCCGGGCATGACCTCGGTGTGGGACTGTCGCATAGTCTGGCTAGAGGATCTCCCGCCGGACAGCCTGTCAACGGGGACGAACTACTGGACGCCTCGCGATTCAATCTGAGACAGACAGGACGGACGATTTGGACGAACCAGACGAACCAGACGGACGGACTTGACGCGAAACCCGACAGGTCTTAGGATGTCTGGGTAGAAACGAGGCGGGCACCGAGCTGCGCTGCGAACTCGCCGGCCTAGACGGACCGGCGACAACCGCTCCTGCCCCTATGCCCAGGCCTTTAGGCGTTGCAGAGCCGAAACAGTCTGAGGAGGTTCTTCCCTACGCCTTCCTCAAGCCTAAGAAGGCTGTTCTACGCTTCTTGCAGGAAAATCCGGGACCCCACACAAGCAAGGAAATCCATGACGTCCTGCTCGCGGGGGGAATGGTCACCACAGCCAAGAAGACACGGGACGCGGTGGCTACAGTATTGAGCCGCCAGAACGGCAAGACTGTCAGAAGAGTGGCCGATGGTAGATGGCAAGCTCTATTCCCTTCAGCTTTCGGACCAGCCTGAGCATGCTCAAACCCTGCCACGAGTGCGGCGAGCCCGTCAGGAACGCTAACCGCCGCGCCCCGTTCGTGGTCCAGTCGAGTGCTTTTTAGAAACGGATCCGTCAGCTTGGGGCCGTTTCGTGATTTCCTTCTCGCGAGGCAGAAGCAACGCTCGCGCCACGTCCGCGGGGCTCGCACCCTCGTAGAATGGGTTACCAGTCGTCGGCTTCGTCTTCTCCGGCATCCTAGACCAGCTCCCGGTACATGAGTCGCCTTCCGACCATCCCGGCAACAACGTGGCGCACCGGGGGTCGATGGTGTCCAGCTCGCGGATAGTGTGGCCTGCGCATCGGCCGCCGCAAGGCTATGTATAAACCCTCGCTGCGGACGCATGATTTATCGTGCCGGAACGGCAGGTATATTTATGCGCGCATTGCGTCAAGGGGATACTTACCGATAATCAAGACCTTAAACTAGGAACTTCCGTTTTTCTCGATGGGGCAGTCGACGGGATCGAGGCTGCTCGAGCCATCAGGGGGGAGTCGGACTGCGCGATCGTGTTCCTGACCGGCCATACATCCGACGACGTGCTCGATCGCGCACGTTCGGCCGACCCTCACGGGTACTTGGTGAAGCCCGTAGAGCCGCGTGCCCTGCGGCCGACCATCGAGATCGCAGAAGCCGTGGACACTGCGCGACCTCTTCGCCGAGGTGCGCGCCTTAATGGATGCATAGGGCAGTATCGAGAAACCGTCGGGCCTGCCCAATTACGGGGGGCGACCTATCTTTAGAGCGTCTCCCGACGGGAGGGTAGGGCCCCGCTCATCCTTCACCAACGAGGTGCGGTGATCATGCGCATGGCAGACTTAAAGACGCGGCTCGATGGCGCCACCTGCGGGCACCGTCTGCTGACACATCCCTTCTACCGGGCGTGGACGGAAGGCACGCTGACCACGGCCGACCTGGCCACCTACGCCGTCCAGTACTGGCGACAAGTGCAGGCCTTTCCGGGTTACCTCGAGACGATCGCAGGACGCCTCCCGCATGGGCGCGTACGGTCGATCGTCGAGGGGAACCTGTCCGACGAACGAGACGGTGACCATCCTGGCCTCTGGCTTCGGTTCGCGGAGACGGTCGGTGCTTCCGCGGAGGAGTGCCGGGAGGGGCTCGCAGAAACGGAAACGAGCGAGTGCGTGCGCGCGTTCACCCAGAGCGCCGAGACGGCGTCCCTGCCATTCGCGCTCGCGATGATCTACGGATACGAGTCCCAGACGCCAGAGGTCGCCGACGCCAAGATCACGGGGCTCCGCGATCGCTACGGAATCGACGGTGAGGGGGTGGACTACTTCACGCTCCACGCGAGCATGGATGTCGAGCACTCGCGCGAGCTACTCGCCGCCATCGGGACCCTCGCACACGACGAGGTCTCGATCGAGGAAGCCGAGGCCGGCGCCCGCGCCGGGGCCGCCGCCGCCTGGCGCCTCCTTGACGGAGTGACGCGCGTGCGTGGCATCGTCTGCTGATCACGGCGTTCGTCCTCACCGGCAGAACACCCACGCAGACCCGCTCAGGACCGAAAAGGGGCCCACCGAGCACGAGCCCGGTGGGCTCCTTTTCAGAACACGGCCTTGAGCTGGACCGCGACCAGGTTGGTCGGCTCCTCGGAGCCGGTGAGGAACCGGGTGTGCTGCCAGCCGACGCGCACCAACGCCTCGCGCGCCAGGCGATAGGATAAGGCAGACTCCACCTGGAACACGTCGTCGTCCCAGCCGGTTCGCGGACCGAGACCGTCGTTGGTCGAGCTGATATCGCCGTGCTTCATTACGCCTACGCGTACGGCCGACTGCCAGGCGGGAAGGAAGTCGAGGGATGCCTCGCCGTAGCCGGACCAGGCCTTGATCTTCTCCGCGATCAGAGGGACCTCCCAGTCCGACACGAACGCCTCGCTCAGGATTCGCCACCTTCCTGTTGAGATCTCGAGGTCGTAGCCGGCGGTCCGCTGCAGGTAGTCCTTCGGCTCACCGGGGTAACTGGTGGCCATTGTCTGCGCATCGCGGAGGCGACCGCCCAGGTATGGGGCCACCGCAGCCGACACCCCGAAGCGGATCCCGGGGACCGGTTCCAGGCCCGCGCGGGCCCAGGAACGCAACTCCGTCCTCGTCCGCAGCACTCGGATTCGATGGCGACCCCGACGTCAGCGCGACGGAATACTCGAACGGCCCGGCGTACCCGAGCAGCTCCCACTGGATGCTCCAGCACGCGACGTACAGAATCGGAAACCCGATGACGTTCTGCTCCCGCCGACGGATGAGATCCTCGTTGCGCGCCAGCCCCGAGCCGTCGAGCGTGGTGCGGTGTTGCCAGTGCAGCGGAACACCGATCAACGGGTTGGCGGTGAAGTAGGTGTCACGCAGGCCGAAGTTGCCGAGGGGCGACGGCGCCAGGCCGAGCCGTGCGTTCAGCCAGGATTGCCCCGCCAGCTCGTTGACCACGACGTACGCGCCGTAGATCCGTGGGTCGCTCTCGATGTCGAAGAGCAGCTCGGTGAACACGCCGATCCGCTCCGTCACCCAGTGCTGGTCGAACAGCCGCATTCGCAGCGCGCTGAACGGACCGTCACCGTGGAAGTTGCGGTTGAGCCCGCGCTCGTCGGCCGTGCTGAGCGCGAGCACGTCGACCTCACCGGAGATACCGAGCTGGACGGCTGCAGCTGCGGGGCGCGCGGGGATCGCCGCCCCCACGGCCACCAGCAGGATCGCCCCCGCGCCCGAACGGAGTGTCACGAGCGCGTCTCCGGAGATTCCGTCTCGGGCAGCTCGATCACGAAGGTCGTCCCCTTTGCCGAGCTGCGGAACGCGACGCGCCCGCCCTGGTTCTCGGCGAAGTTCTTCACGATCGCGAGTCCGAGTCCGGTCCCCTCGAACTTGTCTCGAGTGACGAAGGGCTCGAAGAGCGTCTCCTGGATCTCTTCCGGGATACCGGGACCGTCGTCCTCGACCTCGAGGCGCAGGTGACGGTCGGCGCGAGCGCTGCGCAGCCGAATCGTCCCGCCCGAGCCTTTCTCGGCCATCGCCGACGCGGCGTTGCGCACCAGATTCCCGAGCGCACGTGTGGTACGCTGATCATCGAGCCATCCAGGGTCCCGCATAACCGTGGTCGACGTCGATCTCGATCCCCACACGCTCAACCACAGGGCGGTTCTGTCGTACGACCTCCTCGAGCAGCCCCTGGACGCTGATCTCGGTAGCCTCGATCCGGACCTCCCCTCGGGCGAACTCGAGCACCTCACGCATCATCCCTTGCAGGCGACGCAGGGCATCGCGGATACCCGCGACCTCCTGCTGTTGCTCCGCCTCGTCGCCCTCGCCCAGGGCCAGGAGCTCGGTATGCGCGCTGATCAGCGTGACGGGCTGGGCGAAGTCGTGCACGAGGGCGCTGGCCGCCTGTCCGACCGCCGATAGCCGCTCCCCGCGAATCAGCTCGGCACGGGCCTCGCGAAGGGAGACGCGCATGCGTTCGAAGCCGCTCGCGAGCATGCCGATCTCGTCGTCGTTCATGGGCTCGATGGGACGGTCGAGATCGCCGGCTCCCAGCCGCTCCGTTTCCGTGAGCAGCCGGCCCACCGGGCGAGTGACGGAGCGCGTCAGAACGAGGCTGAACGTGAGCGCCACGACCGTGCCGCCGAGGCCGACCATGATCAGATAGCCACGAAGCTGTCCGACCGGAGCGAGGGCCGCATCGAGCGAGCGGAACACCACCAGGCTCCCCACCACTTCGTTGCGCGCTCCCAGGAGAGCGAGCGGCTCGCCCAGGAAGATCTCGTCATCGAGGCTGAACTCGCGTATCCGTCCCGCTACCGCCATTCCGCCCGGCTCGGCTCGGTCGGGGTCGACGGTCCAGTCCGTCTGCAGCAGGTCGCCCACGTCCTCGGGACCGAGCAGAAAGTCCCCGGCGGCCAACTCGCCTCCGGCCAGGAAGGCAATCCGTTGGCCCGTCAGCGTGGAAAGCTCGGCGGCAACCGCGCGGTCGACCCCTCGCCCCCCCAGGAGCACGCCCAGCCGGAGCGGACCAAAAACCAGACTGCTCACGCCCACGTCGAACAGCTGCCCATCCTGGTACCACACGTCGCCCGTGTCGTAGTAGATGGCCTCGTCGAGCAGGAACCTCGAGGCGCTGATGCGCTCGAAGGGGGCGGATCCGGAACGCGCGAGCAGATCGCCTTCCGGACTCGCCACGGCCAGCCACTCGGCCCGAACGTTCTGGCGCACCGTTTCGAGGATCTCCTCGATGGTGGCCGGATCGCCGGTCTCCAGCGACGCCCTGAGCGTCGGCTCGAGTGCGAGCTCCGCCACCTCGGTGATCCAAGCGTCCACACGAGAGCGCCGGAGCTCGCCGACCAGTCCGGCGCCCGAGCGCAGGTTCTCCTCGAGCCTGCCCCGGATCGTGTTCTGGAAGACGGAATCCACCAGAAGGAGCACGACCAGCACGATCACCAGGGTACTGGCGATCGACCACGTCAGGATCCGATCCCGGAGCTTGGAACCCACGGGGCGTCAACCCCCCAGGAGAAAACTCAGAGTCGTTTCGACCCCGTCGCGGATCACCACGCGCGTCGAGTCCGCGCCCGCCACCTCATGCCACGCGATCGCCGTGTACTCGCCCGGCGGCACGCCGGCGATCTGGAAGCGGCCCTCGGAGTCGGGCTGAGCGAAGTAGGGCGTATCAAGCACCAGGATCACGCCGCCCATCTCGGAGTGGATGTCGCAGAACAGCCGGACCACGCCGGCGCGCTCGAACTGCTCCGAGCGCGACTCCCCCGGGGGATAGCGTCCGAGGTTGAAGTGGTGCGGCCCGGAGAGCGAGAAGAGGTTATGGAAGACGTCGTCCTCGTTCGGAAAGTCCACTCGTGCACCCACCTGGACCGCGGTGACGTGCGGGATGATCGTGCGATCGCGCTGCGTGATCCGGAACGTCGCGGGCGCCGGCGAACCGCTTGTGGATCCTCCCCTCAAGTAGACGACCGCCGTCTCCGGCGCGGTGGAGGCTGCCCCCGTGCGAGCGGGAGGTCGATAGCGGGGACGGGCGTAAGGGCTGAGCATGGGCGGCGGCACCGCGGGATCCACCCGTACCTGCACGGTGCCCACCACCGCGCCGACCTCCCCCAACCGATCCGCGTCCCGTGACGCCGCCTGCTTCTCTTGACCGGGCATCGCCGGAAGGACGCAGAGCAGGGCTGCTGCGGCACCCGCGCGCCCCATCCACCCGGAGGTACCGCGTGGACGCATCGCCTGGCCCTCCGTGACATGATGGATGAAGCAGTCAAAAGCTACCGACGCGATGGAGCGCGTGCGAGCTTCGCGGGCCCCGACGCGCCCCCTCTCAGGCCACGAGACGAGCGGGTCAGCAGCCCCGTCCGTCTCCCAGCGCCCGCACCTCGACCTCGGTCGTGCCCGGGCCCACGAGCCCGATCGCTTCAGCCGCCGAGTAGGAGAGGTCGATGATCCGCCTACCCTCCACGAAGGGACCCCGGTCGTTCACGCGCACCACGACGGTCCGTCCGTCCTCCAGGCGCGTGACCTCGGCGCACGTGGGCAGGGGCAACGTGCGGTGGGCGGCGGTGAGCTGGTACATGTCGTAGACCTCGCCGCTGGCGGTCCGCCGGCCATGGAAGGGCTCCCCGTACCAGGACGCGACCCCCACCTCTCGGTAGTCCGCGCTGGAAGCGAGCGGGACGTAGCGCACGCCCCTCACCTCATAGGGACGGGTCTTCGGGTCGAGGCCCACCGCCACACCCGGGGGTCGATCCGCGGCGGGCATCGGGCCGGAAAGGCCGCCCGGATATCCCATCACCGAGCAGCCGGCCAGAGCAACCCCCAGCAGGGGCGGGACGCAGCGCGTAAACATATGGCGCACCATGCCCCATTGTGCACCCGACGACCGGGTCCGCTCAAGGGGAACGATCGCCTGCTGCGCGTCGGATCGCGGAGAGGGGGAAGGAGAGTGCCGACGATTTCGGGCCTACTGCCCCGACACGACCCATCCTGCGCGACCGCCTGGGCCGCGCACCCAGAGGTGGCCCGAGAACTCGCCGAGCACGTGGACCCGGCTGCCCGGGGGGAGCGGCTCGACCACGGGCGCGAGCGCGATCGGGCGCTCCCGAAGGGAGCTGGCCGAGGCGAGCACCGCCTCGCGGACCGCCTCCTCGGCGGACTCGGCAGCGCCTGCGGCCAGCCATCCGAGCCGTCCGTCGGGGAGCCGGACCCGCCACCAGCCGCCGCTTCTGGCGAGCAGCCAGACCGGGGTGTGCCTCGAGAGCACGGCCGTCGTCGCCGACGCCTCCGCCGGTCCGGTGCGCAGCGGGGCCGTCAAAGCGGACACACGTGCCCAGCTCCCGAGGCGCTCGGGGTCACCGGGCCAGGCGGGCATGCGCGCGCGAGGCCGCGCCAGGTAGGGCAGCGGATCCTGGGGGCCCCGCGCATCCCGCCCGCGCGCGTACACGCCGAAGTGAAGGTGGGGCGGCGTTGTGCGCGCGTTTCCGGTGTTGCCCACTAGACCGAGCGTATCGCCGACCCGCACCCTCCGGCCCGGCTCCACCAGCTGGCGGTCGAGATGCGCGTAGTACAACCGCTGCTGGCGCCGATCGTCCCGGACCCAAACCACCCGGCCGCCGCGGTTCGTCTCTTCTACTCGGTACACCATCCCGTCCGAGGCCGCCAGAACGGTCGTGCCGCGCGCGGCGAAGATGTCCACGCCATGGTGATCGCGCCTGCCCCCGTCGCGGGACGCACCGAAGGAGCTGCCGATCGAGAACGCATCGATTCCCGAAACGGGGAAGGAGAGCGACGGATCGAGCGAGAGCACCACGCGGTAGCGTCCGCCGCGCAGCAGCTCGGGCTGGAGACGGAGGACGTAGTCCCCATCGCGGTAGGGCTCGTACACCATGCCGTCCGGGAGCGAGTCGACCCGCGCGAGCGGCCGGAGCGGATCCCCCGACTGGTCGGGCACCCTGAACAGGTCCACGAACACGCGAGCGGAGTCTCCCGCGTCGAAGGAGGTCTGAACCGTGAGCACCTGACCGCGCCGGAGCGCCACGCGCAGCCCGATCGCGGTCGGGTCGTCGGCCGGGAGGAAGCCCTCTTCGCGGTAGGGAAGCCCGACCGTGAGGGGCTCGGCCAACGCCGCGTCCGCCGCACGCACCCAGTCCCGGCCCAGCGCGCTCTGTGCGAGCCCCGCCGCCCCGAGCGAGGCCGCATACGCCTCGTGCGGGGTCAGGTCGCGGCGCGCGTCGACCGCCTGCTCGACCTGCTCACAGGCCGTGAGCAGAAGCGACCCCAGCGTCAGGACCAGCGGGAACGACGTGCGCAGAGGAGTCCTCCAGTGCGGGCACCCGCGACTCGACCGAAGGGTATGCGGCCGCGCTCTCCCGTGTTCCCGAGCCCCGGAGCCGTCCTGCCCCCCACGAGCCCCCCAATCCCGCATCACGAGCCGATCGTCGCGGAGGGAACGAACCCGAGACGATGGATCGCTGTCTTGCACGGCATTTACGGCTCCGGACGGAACTGGAGAACGGTCGCGCGCAGGGTGGTCCGCGCGCGGCCGGATTGGGGCGCCCTCCTGGTCGATCTGCGCCAGCACGGCGCCTCGCGCGACCTCGACTTCCCGCCGCCGCACACGCTCGCGGCCGCCGCGGGGGACGTGCAGCGCATGATCGACGTCACGGGGCTTCCCGTGCGCGGCCTGCTCGGCCACAGCTTCGGCGGCAAGGTGGCGATGCTCCACGCGCGCGACCAGGGCTACCCGGACCGACGTCCGGACGAAAGGCGCCTCGAAACCCTCTGGGCGGTCGATTCCTCCCCGGCAGCGCGGCCTCCGGGTGGGAGCGCCTGGGAGATGCTCGCTGCCCTGCGGTCGACACCCGGGCCGTTCCCGGATCGCGAGGCCGGGGTGCGTGCGCTGGCCGCACGTGGGGTCGCCGAGCCGGTCGCGCGATGGATGGCGCTGAACCTCGAGCGAAGCGGTGATGAACCAGGCGAGCGGCACACGACGAGCGACGGTAGGCAGCCGGAATGGCGCTGGCACCTCGATCCGGCCGCGTTGGAAGATCTGCTCGACGACTTTTTCAGGACGGATCTCTGGTCGGTGATCGATGCACCGCCGGCCGGACTCGCCGTGCACGTCGTGAAGGCGAGGGAGTCCTCCATGCTGGACGAGGCGGCGTGCGCGCACGTCGAGGAAGCCGGTGATCGAAGCGGACGGGTCCACCTACACCGGGTCGGCGGCGGCCACTGGGTCAACACCGACGCCCCCGATGCGCTCGTGGCGCTGCTCAAAGCGCATCTGCCGTGAAGGCCGTATTTTTTCGGCTCGCGACGATCCGAGCTCTGAACCGGAAGGAAGCCATGCGACCCGAACGACTCCACCCCACGGCATCTCTGGTGCTCTTGACCACGGCGTTGGCCGCCGCGGCTCCTCTCCACGCCCAGGCCGGTGCCTCCGTCTCCGGCATCCACGAATCGGCTCGCCACGACTTCCGGGTGGTCACGGTCGCGGAGGGGCTGGATCATCCCTGGTCGATGGCCTGGCTGCCGAACGGCGACCTGCTCGTAACCGAGCGTGCCGGACGGCTCCGGATCGTCCGCGGCGGAACGCTCCTTCCCGAGCCGGTCTCCGGCGTTCCACGCGTACGGGTTCGGGGGCAGGGTGGATTGCTCGAGGTGCTACCCCACCCGGGCTTCGCCACCAACCGGCTGCTATACCTGAGCTTCGCGAAGCCGAACGACGACGAGTCCCTAGCCACCACCGCAGTCGTGCGTGGGCGCCTCGAGCGTGACCAGCTCGTCGACGTCGAGGAGATCTTCGAGGCGAAGGCGTGGGCGACGGGCAACGCCCACTTCGCTGGCCGTATGGCGTTCGATCGCGACGGCTACCTCTACCTCTCGGTCGGCGACCGAGGCGAGGCGCCCAACCTGATGGTGGAGCATCCGGCCCAGAGCCTCACCCAGCACCAGGGCACGGTCGTGCGGCTCCACGACGACGGGCGTGTGCCCGCGGACAATCCGTTCGTGGGCGAGGCCGGCGCGATGCCGGAGATCTGGAGCTACGGGCACCGCAATCCCCAGGGGCTAGCCATGCATCCGCAGACCGGCGAGGTCTGGGAGAACGAGCACGGCCCCCGGGGAGGGGACGAGGTGAACCTGATCCGGAAGGGGATCAACTACGGGTGGCCGGTGATCTCGTCTGGGATCAACTACGACGGCTCGGTCTACAGCAGCGAGACGCACCGGCAAGGAATAGAGTCACCGCGCTGGACCTGGGTCCCCTCCATCGCCACGTCGGGAATGCTCTTCTACACGGGCGACCGGTTCCCCTGGTGGAAGGGGAGCGTTTTCGTAGGAGGTCTGGTCGGCCAGCAGCTCGCCCGTTTGACGCTCGAGGGCACCCGAGTGGTGAGCAGCGAAACCCTCCTGCCCGGGGTGCTGGGACGAATCCGCGACGTCCGGCAAGGGCCGGACGGATTCGTGTACCTCGCAATCGACGACCGAAGAGGCCAGCTGACGCCCGTGGTGCGGCTGGAGCCGGTAGACGGGGAGGTGGCCCCGCCGCGCTGAACCGGCGGGTTCCGGAGCTGTCCTTCGCGCAGGAGACCGGTTCAAGCGTGAGGCGTTCCGGGCTATCTTGAAGGGTTACATGGTCTTCCGGGCTCTCCGCTAAGGCCGTTCGTCCAGGGCAGCTCGACGAGGTCCAGTGGTCCGCATCGCCGCCATCGAGTCCGGAAGCATCGCCGAGGAACTCGAGCTCGAGATCGGCTCACGCATCGTCCGCATCAACGGACTGCGCGTCCGCGACGGCATCGATCTCACGTTCCTTCTGGCCGATCCGGAGGTCGAGCTGGAAACGCTCTCCCCGACCGGAGAGAGCGTGGTCTACGACGTGGCCCGCGATCCCGGCGAGCCGCTCGGCATCGTTCCCGCCCCGGACACCGTGCGCGAGTGCGCGAACAAGTGCGTGTTCTGCTTCATCGACGGGAATCCGCCCGGCGTGCGGGACAGCCTCCGGCTCCGGGACGACGACTTCCGGCTCTCCTTCACCTACGGAAGCTACGTCACGCTCACGAACCTGGGCCGGAAGGGACTGGCACGGCTGGTCGAGCAGCAGCTCTCGCCCCTCTACGTGAGCGTGCACGCCACCGAGCCGGCCGTGCGCGAGCGGCTACTGGTGAGCGACCGCGCGGGGCCGATCCTGGAGCACCTCCGCGATCTCTTGGACGGCGGGCTGGAGGCCCACACCCAGGTCGTCCTGTGTCCCGGGTGGAACGACGGCGCCCATCTCGACCGTACCCTCGACGACCTCTGGGCCCTCGGACCGGGCGTGCTCTCGGTCTCGGTCGTACCCGTCGGGCTCACGCGATACAACCTGAACCGGCCGGTACGGTTGCTGACGAGCGCCGAGGCGGTCCGGGCACTCGCCCAGGTGGAGCGCGTGCGTAGACGCGCGCGTTCCGAGCGTGGCCGCGGGTGGGCGGTAGCCGCGGACGAACTCTTCCTGATCGCGAGCACGGAGGCTCCGGAAGCGGGCTACTACGACGATTTCGACCTCGCCGAGAACGGCGTGGGCGCGCTGCGCCGTTTTCTGGACGACTTCGAAGCCGGTCTCGCTACCGTGCCGAAGCTCGAGGGGCGGCGCATCCGGATCGCCACGGCGGGTTCGATGGCGCCCTTCCTGCATCAGCTCGCGCCGCGGCTGGCACGCGCCACCGACGCCCGGGTCGACGTGGTGGACGTCCGAAACCGCTTCTTCGGCGAGACGGTCACGGTAGCCGGGCTCCTCGCGGGCGCGGACCTCGCCGACGCGATCGGACCCGGAGACCAGGCGGACATCGTTCTGCTCCCCGCCGAGGCACTGAACGGCGACCAGCTCTTCATCGATAGTCTCCCACTCGAACAGGTGGTCGCGCGGTTGGCTCCCGCTCGCGTGGTGACCGGCCACGAGGTGACCGCCACGCTCCGCTCCCTGTGAGACGCGCCCAGAGGGGGGCCGCGAGGGGCGTCGCTTGAGCGCCAAACTCCCGATCGTGGCCGTGGTGGGGCGGCCCAATGTCGGCAAGTCCACCTTCTTCAACCGCGTCATCGGGCGACGCCTGGCGATCGTCGACGACCGACCGGGCGTCACCCGCGACCGCAACTTCGCCCGCGTCGACTGGGCCGGCCGCCACTTCTTCATCGTGGACACCGGCGGCGTGATCGAGGGAAGCGACGAGCCCCTCGACCGGGCCGTGCGCGAGCAGGCGCTCGCGGCGGTGCAGGAGGCCGACCTGATTCTGTTCCTGGTGGACGCCAAATCCGGCCCACATCCGCTGGACGAGCGCTTGGCCGAGATCCTGCGTAAGGCGGAGCCCGCCGTGCTGCTGGTCGTGAACAAGGCGGACAACCTTCCTGACGACACGTCCTGGCTGGACTTCTGGTCGCTCGGAATGGGCGAACCGATCCCGGTTGCTGCAGCCTCCGGCAAGGGCAGCGGCGACCTGCTCGACAGGGTGCTCGCAGCGCTGCCCGATGTCGCCGTGGACCCGGAGGATCGGAACGAGATCAGGGTCGCCGTGGTCGGCCGCCCGAACGTCGGTAAGTCGAGCTTCGTGAACCGGATCTTCGGCGAGGAGCGCGTAGTCGTGAACGAAGCCGCCGGTACCACCCGTGATCCGGTGGACAGCCCGCTCGTCTATCACGGTCATACCCTGGTGTTCGTCGACACGGCCGGGCTGCGACGGCAGTCGCGCGTCAAGGACTCGCTCGAGTACTACGGTGCGCTCCGCACCGCGCGCGTCCTCCACGAAGCCGACATCGCGCTGGTACTGATCGACGCCACCGACGGGCTAAACGTGCAGGACCTGAAGGTCGCGGAAATGGCGTGGGAATCGGGATGTGGGAGCATCCTCGTCGTCAACAAGTGGGACCTGGTGGAGAAGGACACGCAGACCGCGCCGCATTTCGAGAAGCATTCGCGCGAACGGGCGCCGTTCCTGAAGTGGGTGCCCATCCTGTTCACGTCGGCGCTGACCGGCCAGCGCGTGCACAAGGCTCTCGACCTCGTGCTCCAGGTTCAGGAGCAGCGGCTGCGCAGAATCGAGACGCACGAGGTGAACGAGGCGCTGGAGGGACTGATGCGGCATCAACCGCCGCCGCACTCGCGGGGACGGCAGGTCAAAGTCCGCTACGGCACCCAGGTGGGGGTCGAGCCGCCGAGCTTCGTGCTCTTCTCGAATCTGCCCCGCGAGATACCCGAGCACTACATTCGCTACGTCATGAATGGCTTCAGGCAGCGGTGGGGATTCCTGGGGTCGCCCATTCGCATCCAACTCCGCGCGTCCGGCGTGACGGGCCGCACCGGTTGAGACGCCGGCAGCAGTCGACCCGCGCCGCACGCATGGCAGGGAGCCCGGCGACGACGTGAGCCCGATCTCGAGCGTCCTCCCGCTGGTCGTCCTGTCGTACCTTCTCGGCTCGGTCCCGACGAGCTTCTGGGTCGGACGCGCGTTCCACGGGATCGACCTGCGCCGCCACGGGAGCGGCAACCTAGGCGCGACCAATGCGTATCGCGTGCTTGGCTGGAGGGTCACTCTTCCGGTCGTGGTGGCGGACGTCGCAAAGGGATTCGTCCCCGCGTGGCTGTTCCCTAGACTGGACGACGCGCCCTGGACGTGGGCCATCGCCTACGGCACGGCTGCGGTGACGGGACACGTCTACTCGGTCTGGGTGGGCTTTCGGGGAGGGAAGGGGGTCGCGACCAGCTCCGGAGTGCTCCTCGGTCTCGCGCCCTGGGCCGTGCTGGTGGGGTTCCTCGTATGGGTGCTGGTCGTGTTCACGACCCGCATCGTCTCGTTGGGCTCGGTGCTCGCCGCGCTGACCATCCCGGCGGCGGTCTGGCTGCTCCCGCACGAAGGCGAGCGGGAGCTCCTCTGGTTCACCACAGCGCTGGCCGCGTTCGTGACCTGGTCGCACAGAGCGAACCTGCGGCGGCTCGCTCGCGGCGAGGAGCACAAGTTCGGTCGTGGCCCGGGGCGGCACGTAGTGCCGCCTCTCGAGCACGAACGATGAGGCCGGCGCCGACCGCATCAACTGCGAGCGACGCACCGCTCCTGAGCGAAGCCTTCATGCGCAGCGGGGCATCATGACCCGGGTGGCGGTGATCGGTGCCGGCGGCTGGGGCACTACGCTGGCCGCTCTGCTGGCCCAGAACGGGCACGACGTCGTGCTGTGGGCGCTCGAGCCCGACGTGGTCACGGATATCACGCGAGCGCATGAGAACCGGCGCTTCCTCGCCGGAGTCCGGCTGCCCGACACGTTGGTGGCAACCGACGACCTCACCGCCGCGGTCGCGGGTGCCGAGGTGCTGGTCAGCGTGGTACCGTCCCAGTTCGTGGGGCGGGTGATGGCCGAGGCGAGGCCCCACGTGTCGAAGGGCTGTCAGGTGGTGAGCGCCTCCAAGGGGCTCGAGACCTCGACGCTGCGTCGCATGCAAGAGGTGCTGGGCGAGGTGCTGGGCGAGGCGCTGGGCGGGGCGGCCTTGGCAGGGTTCACCGTGCTGTCCGGTCCGAGCTTCGCGCTCGAGGTCGCGCGTGAATCGCCCACACTCGTGGTGGCCGCGAGCTCGAACCGCGGCGCGGCCGAGCGCGTTCAGAAGCTCTTTCAGAACCACTATTTCCGGGTGTACACGAACTCGGACGTAATCGGAGTCGAGCTCGGAGGGGCACTCAAGAACGTGATCGCGCTCGCGGCCGGCATGACATCGGGGCTCGGCTTCGGCCACAACACGCTGGCAGCATTGATCACACGTGGGCTCGTGGAAATCGCCCGCCTCGGACAGGCGATGGGGGCGCGGGCAGAAACATTCTCCGGGCTGGCGGGGATGGGCGACCTCGTGCTCACGTGCACCGGCGAGCTGAGCCGGAACCGTACGGTGGGATTTCGGCTGGGTCGGGGCGAGTCCCTGGATTCGATTCTCAGCGACATGAGCGCCGTGGCCGAGGGCGTGAAGACCGCACTGGCTGCGCACGAGCTTGCGCGGCGTCACGGCGTCGAAATGCCGATCACGAGCGAGGTGCACGCGATCCTAGAGGAGGGACGGGACCCGCGGGAGGCACTCTCCAATTTGATGCAGCGCGACCCCAAACCGGAGGAGTGGGCGTGAGCGACGCGATCGTAAAGCGCGAGTACTACTCGATGGGAGAAGTATGCGATCTGACAGGCCTACGACCGCACGTTCTGCGATACTGGGAGACCCAATTCGACGTGCTGCACCCGGTCAAGAACAGGGCCGGAAACCGCGTCTTCCGAGCGGCTGACATCGAGCAGGTACTCCTGGTCAAGCACCTGCTCTACGAGCAGAAGTACACGATCGAGGGCGCGCGACAACAGCTCCAGGAAATGCACGCCGGAGGACAGCTCGAGGAGGAGCGGCAGGAGGTGGCCGGGCCCGAGCTGCTCGCCACCATGCGAGGCGAGCTCGAGGCGCTGCTCCAGGTGCTCACAGCCCCTGCCCGGAGAGAGTAGGCGAACGATGCGCGTCCTGGTCACCAACGACGACGGCTACCCGGCCGTCGGACTGCGCGTCCTGGCCTCGGCGGCGGAGGCGCTCGGCGGGGTCACGATCGTGGCCCCCGACCGCGAGCAGAGCGCAACGAGCCACTCGCTGACGCTGCACCATCCGCTGCGCGCGCACCCGATGCCGAGCGGCGGATGGACCGTGGACGGCACACCGACCGACTGCGTCATGGTTGCCGTCAGCGAGCTGCTCGACGAGCGGCCCGACGTCGTGTTGTCGGGGATCAACCACGGTCCCAACATGGGCGAGGACGTTCTCTATTCCGGAACCGTGTCCGCCGCCATGGAGGCCACCGTGCTCGGCATCCCGGCGATCTCGTTCTCCTACTCGGGCGACCGCTTCGACGACCTGGAGGGCTGGGAGAAGCCGGTGCGGAGGCTGCTCCTCTCCATGCTTGACGAGGACAGCTTTCCGGAGGACACCCTGCTCTCCGTCAACCTCCCCCCCCTCCCGCCCGACCGGGTGCGCGGAGTTCGTGTCACGTCACTCGGCCGGCGCCGTTACTCGGACTCGATCACGCGGGCGTTGGATCCGTCCGGCCGCGAGTACTTTTGGATCGGAGGCGGCGTTTCGGAGTGGTCCGGCAGCCCGGACTCGGATTTCCGTGCGATCGCGGACGGCATGGTATCGGTGACTCCGCTCCACCTGGACCTCACCAACTATGGTTTGCTCGAGGAGGTACGCGGGTGGGACCTCAAGATCTGAGAGGGACAGAATCCGGCGCGTCTGGCGACGACGCGCGTTTCGTGGGATCGCGCCGTCGCCTGATCGAAGAAATCCGGAAGAAGGGGATCGACGATCTCGAGCTGCTCGAGCTGTTCGACCGCGTCCCCCGGCACCGCTTCGTGCCCGAGGGAGTGTGGACCCGCGCCTACGAGGACGCCCCTGTTCCGATCGGGTACGGCCAGACCGTGTCGCAACCGTCCCTCCAAGCGCTCTACTTGTCTCTGCTTCGCCCGCGCCGCGACGAGAGCGTGCTCGAGATCGGGACCGGCAGCGGCTACCTCACAGCGCTGCTCGCGCTCATGGCCGACCGTGTGTACTCGGTCGAGCGCGAGCGCGAGCTGTCCCACCGGGCGCGGCAGGCGCTAGACCAGCTGGAACTGCGCAACGTGGCGCTCTTGGTCGGCGACGGCACGATCGGATGGAGGAAGTACGCCCCCTTCCCGGTGATCACGGTGTCCGCGGCCTCCCCGCAGATCCCACCGGCGCTGATCGATCAGCTGGCAAGCCCGGGACGCATGCTGATCCCCGTGGGTGACCGGCAGCGCCAGGAGCTGATCCTGGTGGAACGGGACGGAGACGGCGTCCGCGAACGGGCCGTGACTGACCCCGAAGGGCCGGGGTACTCGTTCGTGCCGCTTCTGGGCCGCTTCGCTTGGAACGACGAGCGCTAGCGGCACACGCGCGTTTCGCACGGCTGGGAATCGGCCTATACTATGACAGGGCCGGGGTTTCCGGGCCCTGAGCGGCGCGTCAACGAGGTTGAAGACAGGAGATCCCGGCCATGTACGACGATCGTCAGGGCAAGCCACGGGACAACCAGCGCCAGGATGGATCCGCTGCCGGCGGCGACGACGAGTTGGATCGGCTCCCACCACCCGCCTTCCCGCCCGGGGCGCGGGCCAAGAACGTCCGCAAGAACCACCGCCCGGCCGCGAACCAGGGGGACAACGAGGCGGACGTCTTCCCGGACGACGCGTTCATCTCCCCCGATGACCCGATCGTGCGCGACTCCCGATTCGATTCCGACGCGTTCATTTCGCCAGACGAGCCACTCCCTCCTCGCGGCGCGGAGGAAATCGACCCCGACGACGTGGTCGTGACCGGGATCGGTGACGATGCGCACCTCGAGCAGGAGAAGCTCCCGACGGCCGCGCAGGGCGACCCGGCGGTCGTCGATCTCACCCAACGGGTCGGCCGCCTGGCCGACGGGCTGCGCGGCAAGGGCGAGGCGGCACTCCGTACGACCGCCGACATGAGCCGGTTCGAGGCCACGCTGCGTGCATACTGCGTCGGCTACCTGGCCGCCCAGCGGGACCATAGCGGCGACTGACCACGAACATCACCGCGGACGCGGGTTGCGGGGTCGCCGATCCACGTTCGCGGAAGCCGCAGATCCGTTGATCGAGAATACGGGGACCTCTAGCTTTTCAAATCGGTCCCCGTAGCTCAGCAGGATAGAGCACCGGTTTCCTAAACCGGGGGTCACAGGTTCGAATCCTGTCGGGGACGCTTCACAAGAGCACCATAGCAATGACTTCGGGTCTATGACCTGAGGCACAGTGCCGCCAGTCTACTGCTGGCCGCAGGGGAGAACGTGAAGGTCGTCAGCGAGCGCCTGGGGCACGCGAGCGTGAATCTGACGTTAGATACCTACACGCACTTACTCCCAGACGCGCAGCAGAGCGCTATTTGCGTTTGCAGTCGTTGTCGCCAGCGGCAAGCTCGAGGCCGCCTTGGGGAACCTAGTTGCTCTTCCCGACAGATGTTGAGGACTTGGGCCTCCACCGGGTTCCGAGCTCCCCGGTCCAGCTCCTCATCAAGGTCCTCGACGATCGAACGGGCCGCGACCTTCCGCGCCCTCATGTAGGTGTTTCCGGAGCGTGGTCCCCAGCCTGCCCCCCCTCTTCTTTCGGGGGGGGGGAGCAAAAAGCGGCTGCTGTGTACCCCGTTTCGTGAGGCAGTTCGGGTTAGCACTTGGGACCCACCATGAGCTTGGCGGAGCGGTAGTGCTGGGGTGACTGATAGCCGAGCGCCGAATGAGGCGCGACGGCATTGTAGTCGGCGAACCAGGCGGGCAGCTGGTCGAGCACCGCGGCCGACGACGAGAGATCCGCGCCGGCGAAATAGTCGCGGCGCATGGTGTTCACGAACGCCTCCGACATGCCGTTGGACTCCGGGCTGGAAGCCGGTGTCGTGATGGGCACGAGATTCAGCCGCTCGGCCGTGATGATCGTGTCGAGCGCGGTATAGACGCTGCCG
This sequence comes from Longimicrobiales bacterium, assembly GCA_965237965.1. GTDB lineage: Bacteria > Gemmatimonadota > Gemmatimonadetes > Longimicrobiales > Gaopeijiaceae > UBA2988. Next base: position 69,535 of record CBDEGT010000003.1, on the reverse strand, counting down.
TTGTCGCTGAGCCACTGAAAATCGGGAGGTTGGGTCAATAGGTGTGTAAACGTATCAGGCGGCATTCTTCCGCTGTTGGGTTGAGACGGGCTTTCCGTCTTCGAACTTCCTTCCTTCAAACACGTCCTTGAGGAGGTGAGGAGCGTCGAGCCTTCGGAAGCGCTTCTCGGCCACCAAGAGCGACTTCCAGATCAGCGCCGTAGCGCTCTCGACCCGCTTGAATCGCTTCGCCGCCGTCGTCCTGAGCCGTACCGCAGCGAACGGGCTCTCGACCACGTTCGTCGTGCGTAGATGCTTCCAGTGATCCTCGGGGAAGTCGTGGAACGCCACCATCCGCTCCCAGTCGTCCTCGAGTACGTCCACCGCCTTCGGATACCACGGCCTGTAGCGCCTGGCGAACACTTCGCGGGCCTTCACAGCCTCGGACCGGCTCGGTGCGTAGACCACGGCCCTGAGAAGATCCTTCGCCTCGCTCTGCTCCCGCTGCGGCAGCCGGTCCAGCACGTTCCTCATCTTGTGGTTCCAGCACCGTTGCTCGCCCGCCTCAGGCCATACCTGCCGTACTGCGCCCCAGATCGCCGCGTTACCGTCCGCCATCAGAAGCCGGGGCGCCTCGATGCCGCGTGCCTTCAGATCCCGCAACACCTCCGACCAGGACTCGACCGACTCTCGGTAGCCCGATCTCAGGGCCAACACTTCCTTCGTCCCGTCTCGCATCGCGCCCAGAACCACCAGCAGTGCTGCCTTGTCCCGCTCGAGCCCCGCCTTCACGTAGATCCCGTCCGCCCAGACGTAGACGACCTCACGGTCGGCCAGCGAGCGCTTCGACCATTCCTCGAATTCCGCCGTCCATCCCGCCCGCAGCCGCCGAATCGAAGACTTCGACAACGGGGCCCCCTCGCCCAGCAGGCCCCGCATCGCCAGCTCGAAGTCTCCCTCCGCCAGCCCGTGCAGATACAGCTCCGGAAGCAGAGCACCCAGCTCCTTCGTCCGTCGTGCGAACAACGGCAACACCCGACTCTCGAACCGCTCCTCGACGCCCCGAACCCGAGGGCGTCGGAGCATGATCGTGCCCGAGCTCATCGCCAACCGCCTCGGCTTGCCATATCCGTTGCGGTAGCCCTCGGCCGAGTCCACCGTACTCCTGCGCTCTGACTTCTCCCGGCCTAACAACTCCGTGACTTCCTCCTCCATGATCTGTTGGATGAACTCCTGCGCCTTCTCCCTAACCATCCCCTCGAGCGTCTCCCACATCGGCCTGCTGGACGCACCCTGGGGTCCCGCGATATCCTCTCTCATGAGGCGACGTTCCTTTCCCCGGGCTGTCACCCGGGCTCGCTGGTTTAAATCTCAGCGGAAAGGTACGTCGCCTCTCTTTTTACACACCTTTTGATCCTACCTCGGGTTCTGGCGGGGAGGTGAGTAGCAAGCAGGCGCGGCGACGCGTGAAGGATCGCGTTGCCCCCGCCGGCGAGGCCGCCGGGTCACCCGGGCTCGGGCTGTCGCCTTGAAGCAGCCGCTGTACGCTTATGCGCTCGTGGAGACGCTGCTCGGGGGGCTCGGAATCGTCTTCCCGGTGTGCGCATGGGGACCGGACCGCCGGTGTGGGGATCGGTTCCGCTGCTCCTTTCCGCCACGCTCTTCTCGGCGCTTGCGTCGTTCGTGTACGAGATCGTCTGGATCCGCATGCTGTCGCTGGTGTTGGGCAGCGCGACGCACGCGTTCGATCTCATGCTTTCGGCGTTCCTGCTCGGGTTGGGCGCGGGATCTTTCCTGGTCCGGCGCTGGGTGGACCGGGCCACCTCGCCGGTGCGACTCCTGGGTGGCGTCCAGTGGGCGATGGGGGCTGCCGCATTCCTCACCCTCCCGCTCTACGCCGAAAGCTTTCCGGTGATGGCCTGGCTGGTCAACACGGTGCCCAAGTCCGAGGCCGGCTTTCTGCTGTTCAACCTGTCCCGGTACGGGCTCGCCCTCCTCGTGATGCTCCCGGCAACGCTGCTCGCGGGCATGACCCTCCCGCTGATTACGGGCACGCTGCTGCGGTCGGGGGCGGGGGAGCGCGTCATCGGCCAGGCCTACGGCGCGAACACGCTCGGATCGGTGTTCGGCGCGGTGGCGGGTGGTCTCTTCCTCATGCCCTGGCTCGGCTTGGAGGGCACCCTGGCGCTGGCGGCGGCTCTCGACATCGGGGTCGGCGTCGTGCTGCTACTTGCGGCCGCGATGGTGGTCCGCCGCGGCGCGCTGATGGGTGCGATGGCGGGTGTCGCCGGCGTGGTCCTCGTCAGCGGGACGCTCTGGCTCGTGCGCTTCGACCAGGCCGTGCTCACCAGCGGAGTTTACCGAACGGGACCGCTGCCGGCGCCGGGTGGCCGGCAGATCCTCTTCTATAAGGACGGCGCCACCGCGACCATCGGCGCACACCGACTTCCGAACGGTTCGACCGTCATCACCACGAACGGCAAGGGCGACGCGTCCCTGCCCCTGCGCTGGCTGCTCCATGCGTCCGGCGAACAGATTCCCCGTTTTCCCATGTTGGGCGAGGGCGACGAGACCACTCAGGTCCTGGCACCGCTGATCACGCTCGCCCATCGACCGGACGCGCGGCGAGTGCTGGTGGTCGGTCAGGGCTCCGGTATGTCCACGCAGGTCCTTCTGGGCGATCCGAATATCGAGAGCCTGGTCACGGTCGAGATCGAGCCGCAGGTGATCGTAGGGTCGTCGGTCTTCATGCCCGCGAATCGGCGCAGCTTCGATGACCCTCGTGCCCGTTTCCTTCTCGAAGACGCGCGGCGGGCGGTGGTTCAGGGCGAGCCGCTGGACGTCATCCTGTCCGAGCCCTCCAACCCTTGGATCTCGGGGGTCGCGAGCCTGTTCACTGTGGAGTTGTACGAGCGGGTTCGGGAGCGGCTGGCCGACGGGGGAGTGTTCGGTCAGTGGGTCCACCTGTACGAGATGGAGGATGGGCTCATCCTCTCGATCCTGGCGGCCATCGATCGGGTCTTTCCGGAATGGACTGTCTACCTCACGAGCGCCGCGGACATGATGGTAGTGGCCGGGAAGGGGTCGCTTCCCGTGCCTGATTGGCGGGTCGCCGAGTTCCCGGGGATTTTGCAGGATCTCGCGCACGCGCCCCCGGTGACCGACGGAGTTTCGGAAAGCCTGTTGCTGTTCGACCACAGGCTCATGGGCCCACTGCTTGAGCGGTGGCCGGCCAACACCGACACGCGGCCGCTGCTCGACACGCGGGCCGAGCGAGCGCGCTTTCTCGGGGGTGGCGCGGACGGCCTGTACAGCTTCGCCGAGCAGCCGTTCAACCTCACCAGGATCCTCTCGGGGGCTCGCTTGGCCCCGTTGCCCTACGACTCTCCTCCGATCATCGGCATCGCCCCGGTGGAGCGGCGAGCGTTGGCCGGATGGCTCAACGTCGCAGGGCGCGGCGGCCAGCCACCCCCGTTCGAGTGGTGGGAGCCGGTCGTGTCTGGGCTCGCGGTCTTCGAGTCCGAGCTCGACGTGGGTCCCCCTGCGGACTGGCAGAGTTGGTTCGACCAACTCGTTCTGGTGGAGGGCATCCTCCACGGCCGGGCGGCGGGATGGGCCGACACGACCTTCTATCGCCGGGTGGGGAGCTACATGCGCGAACACGGTGCTCCGCCACCCGTGCGCGAGTCCGTGGCGTTTCTCGAAGGCCTGCGCACGCTCGACATTCCGGCCGCCGTCGCGGCGGCCGACCTGCTGCGCGTAGCCGACCCTCGGGTGCCCCAGCTACTGCCCGCGAGCATCCTGCTCGACGCATCGGTCTCCGCCTACCTCGCGGTGGGCCGGCCGGAGCGGGCCCGCGCCGCGTTCGACGCGCTGGCTCCGCGGAGCGGCCGGCCCGAAGGCGACGTCCGCAACCTCGTGTTGGAGGCGCTGGTGGAAGCGGGCGCCCGGCCCTCGGGCTAGATTCGTACCGCCCGCACGTGTCGCACGACGCAGGGAGTGTCCCCTCGGTGGAGCGCGAGCCCCATATCTGCTGCTCGCGTGTGCCGGGCTGGTGGTGGGGCTTCTGCTCCTGGTCTCTCTCCCGCCGGGGCTCTGGCACGACGACGGCGTCTATCTCATGCTCGGTCGCGCACTCGCGCGCGGCGAGGGCCTCGCGTACGTGGGCGTCCCCGGCGACCCGGCCGCGCCCAAGTTCCCGCCGGCCTATCCGGCGCTTCTGGCGGTCCTCTGGTGGGTGACCGACAACCCCTACGGGGTCGGTCAGGTCGCCGCCGTTCTGAACGTCGGGTTCGTGGCGGCCGCGTGCGCCGTGTTCGCGTGGTGGGCCCGGGCGTTGGGAGTTTCCCGACCGGTCGCGCTCGCGGCGGGTGGGGCGCTCGCGCTTTCCGTCCCGCTCTGGCAGCCGGCCATGGTTGCCCTCTCCGAGCCTCTCTTCGTGCTGGTGATGGCCGGGGTGCTGCTGTCCGCGCTGCACGTCGAGCGACACGGTGGCCTGCGCGGTGCGCTCGCTCTCGCGGCGCTCCTGCTCCTGCTCGTGCACGTGCGGACCGCCGGGGTGGCGCTGCTCGGGGCGGTGGTGGCCGGCCTCGCGCTGCGCAGGCGCGGGCTCGAGGCGGCGCTCGTGGCGGGCGTCGGTGGCGTGGGGCTGCTGCCGTGGATGCTTTGGTCCGGTCGCGCGAGCGCCGCGCTACCCGAACCGTTGCGGGATATTCTCGGTGGCTACGGAGGGTTCGTCGGCGAGCGGATCGGACGCGACCTGGCCGTTGCCGCGGACGTGCTGGTGGCGACCGCGGGACAGCTCGGCCGTACGCTCGCGGCTCTCTTCCTTCCGGGCGTCGGCACAGGCGTGGGGGCTGGGGTCGCCCTGCCCGTCTTGACGATCCTCGCCGCGTGCGGGATCGCATTGGCGCGCCGCTCGCCCACCGGGGGGCTCGCGTTCCTCCTTCTGCTGGTCGAGGTCTGGCTCTGGCCGTTCCAGGCCACCCGGCTGCTCGTGCCGGTCCTTCCGCTCGCCGTGATTGGCCTCGCCTGCGTGCTGGCTCGCGGCACGGAGCTGGCCTCCACGCGGCCACGTGCACGTGTCGGAGTGCTCGGCGTGGCGGCGTTGGCTACGGGCGCTTATGCGGTCGCGTCGATGATCCGCATGGAATCCGGTGACGTTACCGATCGCTATCTGATCCGGACGCGAATCCTCGCCGAGGCGATCGAGCTGATCGAGCTCACGCCACCCGACGCGGTTGTCGGTGCCCCGGAGCTCTGGGCCGTGGTGCCGCTCCTCACCGGACGGCGCTCCGCGCCGAGCGCACCCTTCCAGCCCGATCCGCTGGGTCGCCGGCCATCTGCCGGCACTCCGATCGAACAACTCGAGGTCTGGGAGGCGGCGGGACTCGACCACCTCCTGCTCGAAGACGGCGGCCGCATCCACAGCGCTACCCTCACCGCCCTGGAGGCCGCCTGCCCCGGCACCGTCACCATCGTCGGGCGCAGCGAGCGCGAGCTTCTGGTCCGTCTCGGAGGGGATCCGGCATGCCGTCGCGGGGCGCTCGCGCTCGGGCGGCTGCAGTAGGCCCCGTTCACCGTCAGCCCAGCAGCTCGATCGCCAGGAAACCGCCCACCAGGAGCACGGCGAACGCGATGGTGAGACGGTTGAAGTAACGGTCGATGAAGTCGGCGATCGGCTCCCCCCAGAGGCGCAACAGGAGTGCCTCGAGGTAGAACCGAGTTCCACGGCTCGCCACGCTCGCGAGCAGGAAGACGCCGAGGTCGATCCCGAACACGCCGGCGGATAAAGTGAAGACCTTGTACGGGATCGGGGTGAGACCGGCCACGAAGATCGCCAGGAAGTCGTACGCGTCGTACATGGCGCCCACCCGCGCGAACGACTCGGGCGTGACGCCCGGCACGTACCCGAAGAAGAAGTCTTGCAGCACCTCCCATGCGCCCGCACCGATCCCGTACGCGAGCACGGCACCGAGCACCGACGCCAGGGTGGTGATGCCCGCGAACCGCAGCGCTTTGCGGGGTGCTCCCAGGCACAGAGCCATCAGCAGCGGATCTGGCGGGACAGGGAAGAACGAGGACTCCGCAAAGCTCAGCCCGAACAGCGCCGCGGGTCCGTGCCGGGTATGCGCCCAATGGAGGACCCAGTCGTAGAGGCGGCGGGTCGGTCCCACACGGGGCGGGTCCGGGGAGGGGGGCGTGTTGGCAACGGGGAGCGTGCTCATGCCTGCGATCTAGCGTGTCCTCTCGAGTGGGGGGCGACGGCCACCCGCGAATCTAGCGGGTGGTCTGACCCCGCCGGAGCCCCTATGGTGTCGTCCCTCGTGTGCCCCGTCCCTTCTGCGATTGCCTTCGTGAGCCCGCCGTGGACTTCTTCAGCTGGCTGAAGGCTCTGGCGCTCGGCTTGGTGGAGGGCGCGACCGAGTTCATTCCGGTCTCCTCCACCGGTCATCTGATCCTGGTCGGGGAATGGCTCGCCTTCGAAGGCGCAGAGGCGGCCACCTTCGAGATCGTGATCCAGCTCGGGGCGATCCTGGCGGTGTTCTGGCTCGAGCGCGGCAAGGTGTTGGGATCGCTCGCCGGCTGGAGGAGCGATCCGGTGGCCCGGCGCTTCCTCCTGAACCTCGGGATCGCGTTCGTCCCGGCGGCTCTGGTCGGCTTCTTCATCCACGACTTCATCAAGGAGCGTCTCTTCAACCCCCTGGTCGTGGCCGGGTCCCTGGTTGTGGGGGGAGTCCTGATCCTCGTGGTCGAGCGATGGCACCCGCCCGCGTCTGCGCACACCGTGGACGACATCTCGCCCCGGCAAGCGCTCGGTGTCGGTCTCGCGCAGGTGCTGTCGTTGATCCCGGGCGTCTCCCGCTCGGGAGCCACGATCATGGGTGCACTCGGTCTGGGGACTTCGCGGGTGGCGGCGACGGAGTTCTCCTTCTTCCTCGCGATCCCGGTGATGTTCGCCGCGACCGGCTATGAGCTGCTCGGGAACCTGGACCTGTTCTCGGCCGAGCTGGTCCCGATGTTCATGATTGGCTTCCTTGTGTCCTTCCTGTCGGCGCTGCTCGTGGTGAAGGCGTTCATTGGGTTCGTGAAGCGCCACACCTTCGTGCCCTTCGCCTGGTACCGGATCTTCTTCGGGGGAGTCCTACTCGCGATGTACTTGAGGTGAGCGCGCCGCGTCCGTTCAGAACGTGACCGAAACCTCGAAGGGGTAGGGAACGGGTCGGTTGGCCGGGTCGCGCGCGGGCCGGAAGCGCCATCCGAGGGCAACCCGACGGAGCGCCTCGTCGTAGCGCCGGTCTCCGCTCGACACGACCACGTCCGCGGCGCTCACCCTGCCCGCGCTGTCGACCTGCAGCAGGACCTTCGCACTGCCCCCCCGCACTGCGTCGGTCACCACGGGCGGCATGAGGATGGTGAGGGGGGCTGGGGGGCGAATGCCGTCGCCGGGTCCCGCGCCCGTTCCCGGTCCGCTTCCCGGGCCGATTCCCCGCCCGGAACCGGGTCCGGCGCCGCCACCGGCCCCGCGGCCGATCCCGGGAGTACCTCCACCCGGCGGCGCCGGGGCGATCCCGCCGCGGGGAGCCGGAGCCGGCGGGGGTGGCGCGAGCGGCGGGTCCGGAACGGCCGTCTCCAACGCGAGCGCGATCTCGGGCACCGGGACCTCCTCGACCTCAGGCGGGGGCGGAAGAGGAGCGAGCGCCGCCGAAAGCGGATCGACCGACTCGGGCCCGAGCGAGCCCAAGGAGAGTGCAACCAGGGTGGGCTCGCCACCGCCCCCTCCGCCTTCGTCCGTGAGGGGGGCGAGCACCCACCCGGGGGCTCTTGCCCGCGGAGCGGGCGGCCCGATCGCGAGCACGAGGGCGAGAAGGAGTACGTGCACCGCCGCCGACGCCACCAAGGTGAGCGCCCAGGTGCGGCGCTCCGTGCGCCGATTACCCCGCGCGAGGAATCCCTGAACTCTCCTCACGCGGACCCCGTCAGGCGGCTTCGGCGGCGCGCGCGGAGCCGGGCAGCTCGATCCTCATCCGATAGAACGAGCGCCAGACGAAGACGAGCGCGATGGCCAGGAAGATCACTGCCAGGGCCGAGCTGAGCCCGCGGCTCAGTTCGATCGCCAACTCCACCGCCAGTAGCCCGAACAGCGTGGTGAACTTGATGATCGGGTTCATCGCCACCGAGGACGTATCCTTGAAGGGATCGCCCACCGTGTCACCCACCACCGCAGCGGAGTGGAGGTCCGTGCCTTTCTCCTTCAACTCCACCTCGACCAGCTTCTTGGCGTTGTCCCAGGCGCCGCCCGCGTTCGCCATGAAGATCGCCTGGTAGAGCCCGAAGATCGCGATCGAAATCAGGTAGCCGATGAAGAAGAAGGGCTCGACGCAGGCGAACGCGAGCGTGATGAAGAAGACCGCGAGGAAAATGTTGAACATCCCCTTCTGCGCGTACTGTGTGCAGATTTCGACCACCTTCTTGGAGTCGGCGGTCGAGGCGCGTTCGGTTGTGTCCAGCTTGATGTTGGCCTTGATGAACTCGACTGCCCGGTAGGCGCCGGTCGAGACCGCCTGGATCGATGCGCCGCTGAACCAGTAGATCACGGCGCCGCCGCCGATGAGCCCGAGAAGGAAAGGCGGGTACAGAATCGAAAGCCGAGACAGATCCCCGGTCAGGCCGTCGGTGAGCAGGATGATGATCGAGAAAATCATTGTGGTAGCGCCCACCACCGCTGTTCCGATCAGCACGGGCTTCGCCGTCGCCTTGAAAGTGTTCCCGGCGCCGTCGTTCTCTTCCAGGAAGTGCTTGGCGCGCTCGAATTGGGGAGCGAAGCCGTAGTCGCGCTCGAGGTCGGCATGGATGGTGGGGATCGACTCGATCATGGACAGTTCGTACACCGACTGGGCGTTGTCGGTCACGGGACCGTAGGAGTCCACCGCGATCGTGACCGGCCCCATGCCCAGGAACCCGAACGCGACCAGCCCGAACGCGAACACCGCAGGCGCGATCATCAGATTGGCGAGTCCCAAGGTGCTTACAGAGGCCGCGCCCGCCATGAGGGCCACAATCGTAATCCCCATCCAGAAGGCGCTGAAGTTCCCGGCTGTGAGGCCGGCCAGGATGTTGAGCGACGCGCCACCTTCCTTGGACGCCGACAACACTTCACGTACGTGCGCCGAGTTCGTCGAGGTGAAGATCTTGACCAGCTCGGGGATCACGGCGCCGGCCAGGGTGCCGAGCGAAATGATGACGGACAGCTTCCACCACATCGTGCCGTCCCCGAGGCCCGGGATCAGCAGCCGCGACACGACGAAGGTGAGCACGATCGAGACGATCGACGTGAGCCACACGAGGCTGGTGAGGGGCGCCTCGAAGTCCATCGTGTCGGCGTCCGTGTAGCGCGCCTTTGCGATCATCCCGTTGACGGCGTAGGAGAAGACGCTCGCGCCCACCATCATGATCCGCATGGCAAAGATCCACACCAGCAACTGCACCTGCACGACCTCGTCGGGCACGGCGAGCACGATGAAGCTGATCAGTGCGACGCCGGTCACCCCGTAGGTCTCGAACCCATCCGCAGTAGGCCCGACCGAGTCGCCCGCGTTGTCGCCCGTGCAGTCGGCGATCACGCCTGGGTTGCGCGCGTCGTCCTCCTTGATCCCGAACACGATCTTCATCAGGTCGCTACCGATGTCGGCGATCTTGGTGAAGATGCCGCCCGCGATGCGGAGCGCGCTCGCACCCAACGACTCGCCGATAGCGAAACCGATGAAGCACGGGCCCGCGAAGTCCGCAGGGATGAAGAGAAGGATCGCGAGCATGATCACCAGCTCCACGCTGATCAGCATGGTCCCGATGCTCATCCCCGCCTGGAGTGGGATCTCGTAGGTCGGGAACGGTTTGCCGCGCAAGCTGGCGAACGCCGAACGCGAGTTGGCGAAAGTGTTGACGCGGATCCCGAACCATGCCACGCCGATACTGCCGAGAATGCCCACCACGCTGGAGAGGAGGATCGCGAAGACCTTGATCGCCTCCATGTCCAGGAGCACGCCGAAGTAGACGACGATGATCGTGCCGATGAACAACTCGAGGATTACCAGGAGCTTTCCCTGCGTGCCCAGATAGGTCTTGCAGGTTTCGTAGATCAGCTCCGAGATGTCCAGCATCGAGTCGTGCACGGGGAGCGCGCGCAGCCGTTGGTAGACCCAGAGGCCGAAGGCACCTCCGGCCGCGCACACCAGCAGGCCGAGCATGAGCAGGCTGCGGCCGTCCATGCCGAGCATAATGACCGAGGAGAGGTCAGGCAGGATCAGGCTGGCCTCACCGCCCGGGGCGCGCTCGGCTTCCTGGGCGAGGGTGAGGAGGGCGTTCAGGGCGAACGGCACTGGGTCGGCTCCGGCTGAGGGCTCGAGATCGGAAATGGCGCGCGCTGCCCACCGTCGGCGGGTCGCGCGGCGAATCTCGTGATCTCGCTGTCGGGGGCCGCTTTACGGCGGTTCCGAGGCGGCACAAGGCTACCGAGGGGGGCTCCCCTGGTCAATCTCCGGAGATGCGCTGGCGTCAGCGTTGACGGGCCTGCCGAGCCATGGAAGAATGGTGATCCGAAGGCCTTGTCCCGTCCTCGCGGACCCTCCGTCGGAGCCTCCATGAAGACCCTCACGGGTCCCGCCGTCTTGCTGGCGTTTTTCTGGACCGCCACGCCCCTGCTCGCGCAGGACCTGCGCTACCGCACCGAGACGGACGTAGAGTTCGGCGGCGCGCTCGGGGTGGAGCCGGAGCCTGAGCCGGCGGAGCTCGAGCAGTCGGTGCTCTTCCGGGTGCGGACCCAGGTCACCGAGGTCGAGCGCGGCTCCTTCCCCGGCGCGCTCTTTGAGGTTCCGGAAGGCTACACCGAGCGGCCGCTGCCACAGATCGGCGGCTAGATTGGCGGCTAGATCGGCGGCCTGATCTTCGCCCTGATCCTCGCCCTGATCTTCGGCTGAGTCGATCGACGGCGTCCAGCCGCTGAGGGAGGCGCTCCATCGGGCTTCATCGCGTCATCGTCTCGACCCGCGCGCTCGCGACCTCCCGGGTCGTCGCCTCGAAGGGGGGCGTGATGGCCAACAGCGCGGTCATACCGAGCACGAGCACCGCGAGCCCCAACTCGACCAGGGCGCTCGTGCGCAGCCGCCCCGGCCCCTCTCCTGCCGCGAGCGCCGGGCACACCCGGCGCCAGTGGTACAACCCGATCAAGGCCGTCGGCACCACGAGCGCGAGCTTGACCAGGAGCGTTCGGCCGTAGCGTGTTCCGGCGAGCGCCTCCCAGGATCCCATGTTCCCCCACGCATTGACGGTGCCGGTTACCACGATCACGCATACGGCGATCACGGCGGTGCGCGAGAAGGCCGAGACCATGGACGCCAGCGTGGGCAGACGTCCGGCCAGCGCGGGCGGGACGTCGGCCTCTCGGATCGCCGGGAGGCCCACGGCGAGCACCATCATGAGCCCACCGATCCATGCACCTGAGGCCGCGACGTGGAGCGAATCGTTCAGCACGAAGAGGGCGCGGAATTCTTCGTGCGCGGATGCGTGGCCGGCGAGCGCAGGCACTACCGACATCATCAGCGCGCCGATTCCGATCGCGACCCAGCCGGGAGCTCGGCCCAGCGCTCCCGCCGCGACCAGGCCGCCGGCGAGCAGGAGTGCCGCGACCGCCTGTAACCACCAGCTCGCGCCCCAGGGGCTGGTCAACAGCGCCCCTGCGCGGGTTGCGGCGTCCGGCCCGAAGAGCTGGATTGCCTGGAGGCCGAAGCGCAGAGGGAGCAGAGCGAGCGCGAGGCTGGCCACGATCCAGCCGATTCCCCAGGCACGCCGCAGGGCGGGGAACGCGAGCAGGGCGAAGGCCCGGTCGGGGCGGAGCGGCTCGAGCACCAGCCAGCGGAACGCGGCCAGTCCCATCATGCCCGTGGCGGTCGCGTAGAGCAGCCAGCGCACCAGCACGGGAAGAAATCCGGGACCCTCCGGAGCGATCGCGGCGGGCGGTCCGGCCTGGCCGGCACCGTTCGGTTCGCCGTCGGCCGTGCGCGCCCCGGTCGAGTCCACGACCGGGGCGTCCACCACGAATTCGTACGTGCCGGCGATCGGGTGCCCGTCGGGGCCGGCCGTGCGCCACGCGACCGTGTAGGCGCCGCTCGGAAGAACCGCGTCGAGGGGGAGGCGCAGCTCGGCATCCCCCGTTCCGGGCACCGTCTGGACGGGCCCCGCCGCGACCGGACCGTCGGGACCCGCCAGCGTGACCGTCGACAACGCCGCCTGCACCGCGGTGGAAAAGACCAGGCGGAGCTCGCGCACCGGACCGCGCTCGGTAGCGTCGGGTGCCGGTCGCGCCGCCGACAATCCCGTGTGGGCAAGCGACTCCGCCGTCACGGGAGCGGGTCCCGAGTCGGAAGCGAAGGGTATGCCCGGCCCGAGCAAGGGCCAAATCACTGACGAAACCAAGACGAGCGAGCGCATCTCGCACGATAGGGGAGGCCTCCGCCACGTGCCAGGAACGGCTCCCGGAACAAAGCGCACGCGAGGAGCTACATTCAGCCCCGTGATCCGCGTCACTTTCCTCGGCACCGCCGCGTCCCGCCCCACCGTCGGCCGCAACGTCGCCGCGCTAGCCGTCCAGCGCGAGGGCGACCTGATGCTGTTCGACTGCGGGGAGGGGACCCAACGTCAGATGATGCGGCACGCGACCGGTTTCGGCGTGGACGCGATCTTCGTCAGCCACATGCACGCCGACCACTTTCTGGGGATCACCGGGCTGCTGCGCACGCTCGGCCTCCAGGGGCGCGAAGAGCCGCTCCAGCTGTACGGGCCACCGGGGAGTCGGTCTACGCTGGAGGTGTTGGTCCATCTGGGTGCGGAGCGCCTTCCCTTTGCCGTACCGATCGGCGAGCTCGCGCCGGGCGATGCCGTGCGCCGCGACGGCTATCAGGTGATCGCGTTCGCAGCCGACCACGGCGTGCGCGCGGTTGGGTACGCTCTGATCGAGGACGATCGCCTGGGACGCTTCGACGTGGAGCGCGCCCGGGCCCTGGGGATTCCGGAGGGTCCGCTGTTCGGAGAGCTGCACCGCGGGCGGCCGGTCGAGGTGGACGGCCGTATGCTGCAGCCCACCGAGGTCGTCGGTCCGGGGCGTCCGGGGCGGCGAGTCGTCTACACAGGGGACTCACGGCCCTGCGCGGAGATCCGCACCATCGCGCGGGCGGCGGATCTGCTCGTGCACGATTGCACGTTCGGCGAGGAGGAGGTGGAGCGCGCTCGCGAGACGTACCATTCGACAGCGGCGGGCGCCGGCCGCATCGCGCGAGAGGCCGGGGCACGCCGCCTTATCCTGACGCACGTGTCGGCCCGCTATGCCGACAATCCGCGGTTATTGGAGAACGAGGCCGCGGCCGAGTTCCCGGGCGCGCGGGTGGCGCACGATGGCCTCGTGCTCGAGATCCCGTTCCCGGACCAAACGTCATGAGTCAGCTCTTCTTCGATCCGGTCGGGGGCTACGTCCCGGTCGGAGACGACCATGAGCCCGGGAGCGGACTGCTCGATCCGATCGTCGCGCAGGCTCACGAGCGAGAACGATGGGAGGCGCGCGCTGCCCAGTGGCGTGCACGAGCGCTGGCGGAGGCGGTCTTCGGGGGTCCGCGCGGAGCGGACGTGGAGGCTCACCTCGCAGGGCGCGCGCCCGGCGGGCCGTTCCGTGGTCTTCTCCACCTCAGGGTCCCCTTCGACGGGCTCGCCTCCCATCGACAGCGTGAGGCCGCGTTCCTCACGCTCGCGGCGCAGGATCCCGTGCTGTCGCGCGTGCCGCTTCTCTACGTGTTCGGCGCGGGAGAGGCAGCCCCGCCGGAAGGCGCGCGACGGTGAGCCAGCGCACCGTGGCCGTCATCGGCCTGGGACTCGTGGGAGGGTCCATCGTGCGCGCTCTCTCGAGACTTCCCGGTGCGGGGCGGGTTGTGGGCGCGAGCCCCGACGCGCGGGACCGCGAGGCCGCGGAACGCGCGGCAGGGGTCCGGGTCGTCGCCGAGCCTCGCGAAGTGATTCCCGAGGCGGACGTGGTCGTGTACGCGGCGCCCCTGACCCCGATCCTCGAGATGCTACCTGCGCACGCGGAACTGATCCGCGAAGACGCAGTGGTCACCGACGTGGCGGGGTTGAAGCGGCCGGTGCTCGAGCAGGCTCTGCGAGCGGGCCTCGCGGGGCGCTTTGTCGGTGCGCATCCGATGGCTGGCGGCGAGGGTTCCGGTTTCGATGGCGGGCGTGCCGAGCTGTTCGATGGCGCCCGGGTCTGGCTGTGCGCGAACGGCGGGGTCGAAGGCCGCGCGGCGGACCGGGTCGAACGCTTTTGGGCCGACCTGGGCGGACGGACCCAGTGGACCGATCCCGAAACGCACGACCGTCTGATGGAGCGGGTGAGTCAGCTTCCGCAGCTGGTCGCGAACGCGCTGGCGTTGGCGCTGGAGCGTTCCGGAGTCAGCGCGATCGAGCTGGGACCGGGTGGCCGGGATATGACGCGCTTGGCGGAGAGCCCTCCGGGGATCTGGGCCGATCTGCTCGCGCACACCGGGCCGGAAGTGGCCGGCCTGCTGCGCGAGGTCACTCGGTGGATAGAGGAGATGGCTGGTCGACTCGACGCGGGCGACGTCGAGGCGGTGGCAGAGCTGATGGCCCGCACGCGCAGATGGCGCACCGGCGGCCGCCAGGACGGTGCCGCATGATCGTCACGGTTCCGGGCGACAAGTCGATCACACAGCGCGCTCTGGTCCTATCCGCGATCGCAGAGGGAGTGAGTCGGATCCTCGGAGTACTGTCTGGCGCGGATCCGGTGTCGACGGCGGGCGCCGTGCGCGCGCTCGGCGTCGACGTCCCGTCGCTCCTGTCGGATGGGAGCGAGGTGGTCGTGAAGGGGCGCGGCCTGCGGCGACTGACCGCGCCTTCCGGTCCGCTCGACCTCGGCAACAGTGGGACGGGGACGCGTCTGCTGCTGGGCGTGCTGGCGGGCCAGCCGATCGGTGCGACCCTGATCGGCGATGCATCGCTCTCGTCGCGGCCGATGGGGCGAGTCACGCGACCTCTCGCGCGCATGGGCGCCCGCTTCCGGTATCTGGGCGCCGATGAGCGGCTGCCGCTTGAAATCGAGGGGGGGAGCCTGACGCCGCTGACGTACCAGGTTCCGGTGGCGAGCGCCCAGGTCAAGAGTGCACTGCTACTGGCGGGCGTGACCGGAGGGGTGCCCGTGCTGCTCACCGAACCGGGCCGTTCCCGCGACCACACCGAGCGGATGCTGACTGCGCTGGGGGCGGTCGTGCATTCGGGCGAGATCGACGGACGCTGGCGCGTAGAGCTGCGAGAGCCCCCCGAGTGTCTGGCACCGCTCGACCTCACGATTCCGGGGGATCTGTCTTCGGCCGCCTTCTTGGTCGTGTTCGCGCTGCTCGGAGGCGTCGGCTCCGAGCTTACCGTGCGCGGCGTAGGCCTCAATCCGACCCGCACCGGCCTGTTGTCCGTGCTCGAACGGATGGGAGCGCGGTTGCGGGTGGAGCAGGACAGCGCGCAGGGTGGGGAACCAGTCGGCGCGATCACCGCGGCTCCCGCGGAGCTGATGGCCACCGAAATCGGCGGCGCCGACGTGGTCGCGGCGATCGACGAGATCCCCATCCTCGCCGTCGCTGCCGCGCGCGCATGTGGGACTACTCGCATCACGGGCGCGGCCGAACTGCGCGTGAAGGAAACAGACCGAATCAGAGCGCTCACACAGAATCTGCGCGCGATCGGCGTCCAAGCAGAGGAACTGGAGGACGGGCTCGAGGTGGAGGGAAGCGACCGACCGCTCGCGGGCGAGGTGGATGCGATGGGGGACCACCGCATCGCGATGGCTTTCGGCGTGCTGGATGCGCTCCCCGGCAACTCGGTGCTCGTGCGCGGCGGCGACTGCGTGGACGTGAGCTTCCCCGGATTCTGGAGCCGGCTCTCCGCGCTGACGCGGCCATGACCGGCGCGGAGCCGCCCTTCCCGCGTCCCGCGGACAGGGAGGGCCCGGTCGTGACGTTGGACGGACCCGCCGGGTCGGGGAAGTCGACTACCGCGCGGGAGGTGGCGCGCCGCCTGAAGTACAGGCACCTCGATTCGGGCGCGTTCTACCGCGCGCTCACCTTCGCGCTGCTCGAGCGTGGCATCGGACCCGAGCGCTGGGAGCGGCTCGGCGTGGGCGAGCTGGACGGGGTGCCCCTTCGGGTCCATCGGACTCAGGAGGGCTTCGAGGTCCGGTTGGGTGAGCGTGCACTGGGCGAGGAGCTACGCACCCCACGGGTCACCGGCCACGTGGCACGCCTGGCCGAGCTCGCTCCGGTGCGTCGGTGGCTGCTCGGGATCCAACGCGAGGCTGGGAGCCGCGGCCGCCTGGTGGCCGACGGTCGGGACATGGGCACGGTCGTGTTTCCCGATGCTGAAGCGAAGGTCTTTCTCACGGCGGAGCTCGGCGAACGGGCCCGCCGGCGACTCCGCGATCACGGCGTCGAGGCTCCCAGCGACGAGCAGCTGCGGCAGGAAGCAGAGCGCATCGAGGAGCGGGATCGGCGTGACTCGGGGCGAGAGATCTCGCCACTGCGGCGACCAACGGGTGCGCTCATGCTCGACACTACGTGGCTCGACTTCGACGAGCAGGTGAGGGCGATCGTGGAATACGTCCGTCAGGTTGACCATCTCGGGAGCCAGGTCTAGCTTGTAACGCTGTGCCTCTGACGTGGGGCAGCTCTCCGCCACTGCGCGCGCGCGCCGGTCGCCGCCGGAGCGGTGAGTACACCGAGTCCACCTCAATCCGGGCCCTCCGGCCCGGCAACCTCCCCCCGGACGACCGGGCCCGGGGAAGAAGCCAGGCTAATGACCCAGATTGACCCGAACCCCTCCCCCGCCGAGTCCGACGAGGACGAGGCAGGCGTGGTGGTGGACGCCCTTACCGGTGAGGTGCTCGTCGGAGTCACCGACGACGAAGGTGACGGGCCTGGTTTGACCCCCGAGCGCATCTCCCCCGAGTTGCTCATGGATCCCTACGGGGAAGAGCCACTCGACATGTCGCGCGACGATTTCGCCAAGCTCCTGGGTGAGTATGCCGAGGACCTTCAAGACATCCGTGAGGGTGAGATCGTCGAGGCCAGAGTGCTCCGCGTCACCGACAACGCGGTCATCCTAGAGTTCGGCTTCAAGAGCGAGGGTTCGGTTCCGCTCGACGAGTTCAAGGAGCCACCCGAGGCGGGTGATGAGGTCGAGGTCTTGCTGGAGAGCCTGGAGGACGACGAAGGCGTTGTCGTCCTGTCCAAGAAGAAGGCAGACTTCCTGCGTGTGTGGGAAAAGATCAAGGACGCATATGAGGCCGATCAGCCGGTCAATGGGACGTTGGTCCACAAAATCAAGGGCGGCGTAACCGTGGATCTGATGGGCGTGGACGCTTTTCTCCCCGGGTCTCAGATCGCGCTCCGGCGCGTCCCGAACATCGAGGACCTGATCGGAGAGACCTACAAGTTCAAGATCATCAAGCTGAACAAGCGGCGCCGGAACATCGTGGTGTCGCGGCGCGTGATCCTCGAGGCCGAGCGCGAGAAGAAGCGCGAGACGCTCGTGAAGGAGCTGCTGGTCGGCCAGGTGCGCAAGGGCGTGGTGAAGAACATCACCGACTTCGGTGCGTTCATCGATCTCGGGGGTTTGGACGGCCTGCTCCACATCACCGACATGTCGTGGGGCCGCGTCGGACACCCCTCCGAGGTGGTGACCATCGGCGCCTCGATCGACGTCAAGGTGCTCGACGTCGACTGGGACCGGGAGCGCATCAGCCTCGGCCTCAAGCAGCTCCTGCCCTATCCCTGGACCGACATCGACAAGAAGTACCCGGTCGGTTCGCGCGTGCGCGGCAAGGTGGTTTCAATCACCAACTACGGCGCCTTCATCGAACTCGAGAAGGGAGTCGAGGGGTTGGTGCATATCTCTGAGATGAGTTGGACTCGGAATATTCGACATCCTTCCAAGCTGGTCTCGATCGGGGACGAGATCGAAGCGGTGGTTTTGAAGGTCGATCCCAACGAGGAGAAGATCTCCCTGGGGATGAAGCAGATCGAGGAGGACCCGTGGCTGGCCCTCCCGGTCAAGTATCCGACCAGCACCGTGCTCGATGGTGTCGTCCGCAACCTGACATCGTTCGGGGCCTTCGTGGAGATCGAGCCCGGGATCGACGGGCTGGTTCATGTCTCCGACATGAGCTGGACGCGACGGGTAGAACACCCCTCCGAGGTCGTGCAGAAGGGTGAGGAGGTGCGCGTGATGGTGCTCGACGTGGACGCCGAGAACAAGCGCATCAGCCTGGGGGTGAAGCAGCTGTACGACGACCCGTGGCCGCAGATCTCCGAGCGCTTCGTGCCGGGCTTGGAGAGTAGTGGCCAGGTCGTGCGCGTTCAGGACAAGGGCGTGGTCGTGGATCTGGGCGAGGACATTGAGGGCTTCGTGCCTGCGTCGCACTCGGGAGTCGAGGACGCGGATCGGCTCGAGGAATACTACGACGCTGGTGACCCCGTCGACCTCCGCGTGGTGGAGTCGGACGCGACGAATCGCCGCATCGTGCTCGAGGTAACCACCACGCCCGAGCGCAAGCCAGGCAAGCCCGAGCGCAGCGAGTCGGAGGAAGCAGGTGGCGCGCCGGCCGAGGAAGCGGATGCCGAACCGGCTGCGGAGTTGGATGCTGAGCCGACTGCGGAGTCGGATGCCGCACCGGCCGCGCAGTTGGATGCTGAGCCGGCTGCGGAGTCGGATGCCGAGCCGGCTGCGGAGTTGGATGCTGAGCTGGCTGCAGAGTCGGATGCCGCACCGGCCGCGCAGTTGGATGCTGAGCCGGCTGCGGAGGCAGATGCCGAGCTGGATACGGGTTCCAAAACGGAGGCTGTGGCTGACGCCGACGCGAGTGTCCCAGATACGGCCGACGGGGAAGGATCCCCGGAGAGCTGACGACCCGCGCCGTCGCATCGATGGGCTCGCAGCGGAGTCCCGCACACGCCCGGACGCAGCCCGCGTCCGGGCGTGTGCTTTGGTCCCTTCTCGGGATCTTCGCGGCCGGTGGTTGCGCGATGATCGGTGGACGTGGCGGCGGTGAAGGTGGTGCGCTGCGCGACCCCGTGCTCTCGAGCGTGCGCCCGTCCCGCGCCGCCGAAGCGCGCGCGTCCGACCTGTTCACGCAGGCTTCGGCAGAGTACGCGCTGGGCGACTACGACGGGGCACGCGGCGCCGCCGAAGAGATCGTCGAGCGCTACCCGGGCGCCCCCGTGTCCGGCCGAGCCCTCCGTCTGCTCGTCGACGTGGCGTACGCCCAGGGCAGCTGGAGGGAGGCGGACCTGCACGCCCAGCGCTGGATCAGGCTGGTGCCCGACGGCGATCCGCGGGTGCCTCCGCTCCGACTCTTGCAGGGGGACGCGCGCCTGCGCGACGACGACCCGGGTGGCGCGCTCGATCGTTTGAGTGCGCTTCCCGAACGGCTCGCCTCCGAGGTCGCCGACTCGGCCGGTGCGCTGGTGCGTGCCGCCGCGCTGGGCCTCCAAGCGGAGGAGATCACCCAACGGCTCGCGATCATTCCGGACGGGCACGCGCTCGTTTCCTCGCTGCTCGCCGCGCAAGCGCGCGCGCTCTACAACGAGGGTCGGCGGGAGGATGCCCTACGAAGCGCCCGGGCT
The DNA here is from genome assembly GCA_965237965.1 of Longimicrobiales bacterium. Lineage (GTDB taxonomy): Bacteria > Gemmatimonadota > Gemmatimonadetes > Longimicrobiales > Gaopeijiaceae > UBA2988. Next base: position 49,832 of record CBDEGT010000003.1, on the reverse strand, counting down.
GCGCTCGCGGCGGGTGCCGCCCGGGACGACGCGCGGGTGAGCCGCACGGTGCTCGCGGAGGGCATCGACGAGGCCCTCGGGGTCACGGGACCCGTCACCGTGCTCGGGGTGCTGCTCACGCAGACGGGGCCGCCGTCGCTCGTGCGCCTGGCCGAGTTGGTGGAGGAGGGCGTCCGGGCGGCGGCGGAAGCGATGCCGATCGCGGGTCGCCTGCAGATCCTGGTGGAGGACGACCGAGGTACTCCCGAGGGTGCAGCCGAAGGGATGGGCCGGCTCGAGCAGGCCGGTGCAGTCGCGGTGGTCGGCCCCCTCGGGGCAGCGGGGCTCGCGGCAGCGGCGCTCGCTCGCACGCAGCCCGTGCCCCTCATCTCGCCGACGGCTCCCGCCAGCGCGATCGGAGAGGAGCACGTGTACACCCTTGGTGGCTTCGACCCTGACGCCCCGCTCGCACTCGCGGGATGGGCGGTGGGGGCGGGACTGCAGCGGGTGGCGCTGATCCATCCGCGCGGCGGCGCGCCCGAGCAGGAGGCGCTCTCCTTCGAGCAGGCATTCAGGGCAGCGGGCGGCACCGTCCTTGGCCGCCTTCCGTACGACATTGGAACGACCCACTTCGAGCCCCAGATCGGCGGCGCGATCGCGCTCGAGCCGGACGCGGTGGTACTCCCACTGCCGGCGGAGGACGTCGAGACCGTGGCTCCGCAGATCACCTTCTTCGGCGTGGACACGCTCGACATCCGCGTGATCGGCACCAGTGGATGGACTCGCCCGGAGGTGCTGAGCACGGTCGCGCCCCGTCACACCAACGGCGTGGTCGCGGTGACGGCGGAGGTGGCGGAGGGATTCGAGGAGGGTGCTGAGGCGCTGGTGCGAGCCTATGAGTCGATCTTCCAGCGCACGCTCCGGAGCCCGGTGCCTGCGGTCGGCTTCGACGCGGCGTCGCTTCTGCTGCAGGCGCTGAGGACCGGTGCTCGCTCGCCCGACCGGGTGGCAGACGCGCTCGCCCGTGTCGATTCGTTTCCCGGTGCCACCGGTCGCCTCGGCCTGGACGACGGCCGGATCGTACGGCGGCATCGGGTGGTGTGCATCCAGGAGCGAGAGCTCCTCCCGATCGTGCCGGGCGAGCGCCCCGTGCTGATCGACCGGCGCCCACCGCCGGATTCCACCGGGGTGCGGCCTCTGGTGGCGATCGAGGGGGCTCCGGTCGTGGTGATCTGCCCCGGAGCGCCGGAGCCGGACGGCTACGGATCGATGATACGCGATCGGTGACGATCCAGGACAAGCTGAAACGCCTGGAGGAGCTGCGCCGCCAGTCAGAGCTGGGCGGTGGGGAGGAGCGTCTCGAGGCCCAGCACAAGCGGGGCAAGCTCTCGGCCCGCGAACGACTGGGCCTGCTGCTCGATCCGGAGTCGTTCGTGGAATTGGACCGTTTCGTCGTGGGCCGCGAGGTGACCGGTGTTTTCGGCAACGGGGACCGGTTTCTCGGAGACGGTGTGGTGACCGGTCATGGGACGATCCACGGGCGGATGGTCTACGTCTTCAGCCAGGACTTCACGGTCTACGGCGGATCCCTGTCCGAGGCGCACGCGGCCAAGATCGTCAAGCTCCAGGATCTCGCGCTCAAGAACGGCGCGCCGCTGGTCGGGCTCAACGACTCGGGGGGGGCGCGCATCCAGGAGGGCGTGGTTTCGCTGGGCGGATACGCCGACATCTTCCTCCGCAACACTCTGGCTTCCGGCGTGGTGCCCCAGGTTAGCGTCGTCCTCGGTCCGTGCGCGGGGGGCGCGGTGTATTCCCCCGCGATCACCGATTTCGTCTACATGGTGCGCGGTACGAGCTACATGTTCGTGACGGGTCCCAACGTGGTGAAGGCGGTCACCCACGAGGACATCGACATGGAGGGGCTCGGAGGCGCAGATGCGCACGCCACCAAGTCCGGGGTCGCCCATTTCGCGCACGACTCGGAGTCGTCGTGTCTGGCGGCGGTGCGCGAGCTGTTCGAGTTCATCCCGCGCAACAACGTGGAGTTGCCGCCCGGACGTGAGACCAAGGACCCGTACGACCGTCGCGACGAGGAACTGCTCGGCGTCGTTCCGGAGAACCCCAACAAGCCCTACGACATGAAGGACGTGATCCGTCGTGTGGTCGACGACGGGCGCTTCTACGAGGTCCACGCGGGCTTCGCGGGGAACCTCCTGGTGGGGTTCGCCCACCTGGGCGGACACTCCGTCGGGGTCGTGGCCAATCAGCCGGCGGTGCTCGCGGGAGTGCTGGACATCGACTCGGCCGTGAAGGGCGCGCGGTTCGTGCGATTCTGCGACGCCTTCCACGTTCCGCTCGTCGTCTTCGAGGACGTGCCCGGCTTCCTACCTGGGGTCGCACAGGAGCACGGTGGCATCATCCGACACGGGGCAAAGCTCCTGTACGCGTTCGCGGAAGCGACCGTGCCACGCCTGACGGTCATCACGCGCAAGGCGTACGGCGGCGCATACGAATGACTTCGGCCAAGGTAGCTCAGGCTTGTTCCGAACCCTGCTGGTGGCCAACCGGGGAGCTCCTGCGAGCGGCAGCCGTCGCCGCCGCTTTGCTCGAAGACGAGCACCGGCGACGCCCTCGGATCCGGCGCATCGAGGGTGCCGCCGCGGAGACGGGGGGCGACCTTCCGGATAGCGCCGTAGCGCTCCCTGCCTGGCGCGCGGCGTTGGGCTGGCCGGTGCTCCCCCGTCCCGGTCAGGCGCGGGAATGGTGACCCCGGCTCATGTGGGCGACGTCGTCGAGGTGACGGTGCGCGCGCTGGCGGCCGGCGGAGCGGGAGCGGCCGACCTCCCTGACGGTCGAACGGCGTTCGTGCACCGCACGGTGCCGGGCGATCGAGCCCGCGTGCGGGTCACGGCGGCCAAGCGCAGCTGGGCGCGAGCGCGGCTGGTCGAGCTCCTGGCCCCGGGTCCAGCCCGTCGGCCGCCGCCGTGCCCCTTCTACGAACGGTGCGGAGGATGCACGCTCGAGCACCTGGACTACGACGAGCAGCTCCGCTGGAAGGGGAGGATCGTAGCGGATGCGCTCAGCCGCATCGGCCGAGTAGGTGTGGAGCCTCCTGCGGTCGAGCCGTCTCCGGAGCGGCTCCGTTATAGGAACCGCGTTACGTTCACGCTGCTGCGCCTGCCGGAGAGAGGCGAGGTCGGGGGCGAGGGAAGCGCGCAGGCTCGGGCCAAGACTCGCGTGGTCGCGGGCTTCCACGCGATCGAGGCGCCCGATCGTGTGGTCGACGTGACCGGGGCGTGCCTGCTCCCGGAAGAGCCCATCGCGCGCGCGTGGGAGGGCCTGCGCTCCGCGTGGGGCGAAGGGGCGGAGCGTCTCCCGCGCGGCCCACGGCTCCGGCTCACGTTGCGAACGGTCGGCGCGGGTGTGGTACTCGTGGTGGACGGAGGCTCGGGTAGCTGGGCACCGGATGCGCTCCTCAGCGAGGTACCCGGCCTGGTCGCGATCTGGCACCAGGAGAGCGGCGCGCTCGAGCCGCTCCTCATGGCCGGGGACGGTGGCGCGCACGAGCTGTGGATGGGCGAGCCGGTGCGTCCCGGTGCCCGCGCCTTCCTCCAGGTGAACCGAGCCGCGGCCGAGCGACTGCACGAAACGGTCTTGACCGCCGTCGGCCCGACCGAGGGCCGCACGCTGGTGGACGCCTATTGCGGCGTGGGCGCATACGGCCGCGCACTCGCTCGCTCGGGTGCGCGCGTGACCGGAATCGAACGTGACCCTGAAGCGGTCGCGGCGGCCCGGGCAGGCGCGCCGGACGGATTCACGGTGCTCGAGGGCACGGTCGAGATGCGGCTGGAGGAGGCGCTTCCGGCGGAGCTGGCGATCCTGAACCCCCCACGAACGGGGCTCGAGGAGGCGGTCGTTGCACGGCTCTCGACGTCGTGGGTAAGCCGGATCGTCTACGTGAGCTGCGATCCGGCCACGCTCGCGAGAGACGTCTCCCGACTGGGGGGCTACCGGCTCACTGGGGTTCGTGCCTTCGATCTGTTCCCGCAGACTGCTCACGTCGAGACGCTCGCGATGCTCGAGTCGAGAGACGTCTGATTGCGATACCTGGTTCGAGTGGCCGGAGAGACGCTCGAGGTCGAGCTCGGTGTGGAGGGAGTTCGGGTCGAGGGCGAGTCGGTCTCGGCCGAGCTCCACGCCGTTCCGGGCGGGCGGGTGCACTCACTGCTGATCGACGGGGCCTCGCACCGCATCGTCGCCCGAGGCGGAGAGCGGGGCCACTGGGATCTCACGGTGCGCGGCTGGCGGCTCGCCACGGAGGTCGAGGACGAACGCACGCGAAGGGTCCGCGAGCTGACCGGAGGTGGTGCGGCCCCCGCGGGACCACGCCCGGTGCGGGCGCCCATGCCCGGGCTCGTGGTGCGGGTCGAGGTGGACGTGGGTGATACCGTACAGCCGGGACAGGGGTTGGTCATCGTGGAGGCGATGAAGATAGAGAACGAGCTGCGCGCCGAGGTCCCGGGGCGGGTGCTGGCGATTCACGTGCGGCCCGGAGGGACCGTGGAGAAGGATCAGGTTCTGATCGACCTGGGATCGATGGCGGGACCCGAGGAATCCCCATGAACGATCCGGCACGGCCGGTTCCGCCTCCGGCCACCGACAGCGGCATTCCGGTCGAGCCGGTCTATCGGCCCGACTCGGTGGCCTGGGATTACAGCCGCGACTATGCGGCCCGGCTCGGAGAGCCCGGCCGCTTCCCGTTCACGCGGGGCCCCTACGACACGATGTACCGGGGGCGGCTGTGGACGATGCGCCAGTACGCCGGCTTCGGCACCGCGGTCGAAACCAACCGGCGGTACCACTATCTGCTCGAACGGGGGCAGACCGGGCTCTCCGTCGCATTCGACCTACCCACACAGATGGGATACGACTCGGACGCGCCGGTAGCCGCGGGGGAGGTGGGCCGGGTCGGCGTCGCGATCGATTCGCTCGCGGACATGCGTGCTCTGTTCGACGGGATCCGGCTCGACGAAGTGTCCACCTCGATGACGATCAACGCGACAGCCGCCGTCTTGCTCGCTCTCTATATGGCGGTGGCGGACGAGCAGGGAGTTCCGCGCGACCGCCTCACGGGAACGTTGCAGAACGATGTCCTCAAGGAGTACATCGCGCGCGGCACCTATATCTACCCGGTCGATCCGAGCCTCCGACTGGTGGCCGACATCATCGCGTTCTGCTCGCGCGAGGTACCGCGCTGGAATCCGATCTCGATCTCCGGCTACCACATGCGTGAGGCGGGTGCCACCGCGCCACAGGAGTTGGCTTTCACCTTTGCCAACGGCATCGAGTACGTGAGCCGGGCGGTTCGCGCCGGCGTCCCGCTCGACGAATTTGGTCCCCGGCTTTCGTTCTTTTTCGCCGCTCACAACGACTTCCTAGAGGAGGTCGCCAAGTTCCGGGCCGCGCGGCGGCTGTGGGCAGGGCTCATGAGCGATCGCTTCGGTGCCTCGGACGACACGGCCCGCCTACGCTTCCACACCCAGACGGGGGGGGCCACCCTGACCGCGCAGCAGCCCCTGAACAATGTGGTTCGGGTCACGGTGCAGGCGCTGTCAGCTGTGCTCGGCGGCACGCAGTCGCTGCACACGAACGTGTACGACGAGGCCCTCGCGTTGCCCACGGAGGAGTCTGCACGGATCGCGCTGCGCACCCAGCAGATCCTGGCGCACGAGTCGGGCGTGGCTCGGACCGCCGATCCACTCGCCGGCAGCTGGTACGTGGAGCATCTCACCGACGAGGTCGAGGCGCAGGCGCGCGGATATCTGGAACGAACCGATGAGCTCGGTGGGGCCGCCAACGCGATCGAGTTCATGGCGGAGGAGATCCACCGTGCCGCGTACGCCCACCAGCGTGCGATCGAGGCCGGTGAGCGCACCGTGGTCGGTGTGAATGCGTTCCACGAGGACGAAATTGAGCCCACGGTGAGAGAGCCTGACTACCCGGCGTTCGAGGCGCAGCAGCGGGAGGAGCTGGCGCGTCTGCGCGGGATGCGGGATGGCCCCGACGTGGCGGTGGCGCTTGCGCGCGTTGTTGCCGCGGCGCAGCCGGGGGGGGAGAACCTGATGCCCCCGATTATCGCGGCCGTCAAGGCGATGGCCACCCTCGGCGAGATCAGCGACGCCCTCCGAGGGGTGTGGGGGACGTACGATGAGATCCGGAGGGAGAGCCGCCAACCCTGAAGATCCGTTTCTACGGACCGGTGAGCGACGCACCCGAATCGATTACGTTGATCGCGCCCCGACCTCGCAGGTCCTTCCAACCCCCACGACCATGCCGACGTACGAATACCGCTGCCCGAAGGGCCATGATTTCGACGTCTTCCAGAAGATGTCTGATCCGCCGGGAGCCAAGTGTCCCCGATGCGGGCGAGCCGCCGAACGCGTGATCTCGGCCGGCGCCGGCTTCATCTTCAAGGGAGAGGGCTTCTACATCACCGACTCTCGGTCGGACGAGTACAAGAAGAAGGCGTCAGTAGAGAACCCGGCTGGCGACGCCGGCGCACCCAAGAAGGATGCGGCAGCGCCGAAGGGGGCGAAGGAGGGTGGGGGAAAGGAAGGTGGCGGAGCGGAGTCGGGATCTGGGAAGGAAAAGGAGAAGCCCGGGGCCGCGGACAGCAGAGAAGCATGAGCGGTGGCGGTGGGAGACCGTTGAGCGCAGATCCCAGACTAGCCATCGTCGCCGCGGTCGAGCGAGTGCTCGCCGACCTCGGCGACGTGCCTGGCACGCGCTTGGAGGTACGCCTCGAGCGTCCTCGCGACCCAGCGCACGGGGATTGGGCGACCAACGTGGCGCTCAACCTGGCGAAGCCGCTTCGACGCCCTCCTCGCAAGATCGCCGAGGATATCGCTGCCCGGATCGACCTTGCGGGTACTGGCGCTATTGCGGTCGAGGTGGCCGGACCCGGCTTCCTCAACTTCCGTCTGGCTTCCGCTTCCGTCACGGACGGGCTGGCGCGCATCGTGGCCGATGACGATGGCTACGGCCAGAGCGCGATCGGTGCGGGCGAGCGGGTGATCGTAGAGTGGGTATCGGCGAACCCGACAGGGCCTCTGCACCTGGGTCACGGCCGGCAGGCTGCGCTCGGCAACGCGATCTGCGACCTGCTCGCCGCGACCGGATGGTTGGTTCACAGGGAGTTCTACTACAACGACGCGGGCAGGCAGATGGACCTGCTCGCTCGGAGTGTGCGCGCGCGCTACCAGGAGGTGCTCGGCCGGAGCGCGGAGATTCCGGAGGGGGGCTACCGTGGCGAGTACGTGCTCGAGTTGGCGCGCGAGTTTCATACCGAGATAGGCGACCGCTATGCGGACGACGAATCGCAGGTGGCGCTCGACGCGTTCCGCCGGTTCGCCGTACGGCTGCTGCGCGCGGAACAGGACCGGGACCTGGCCGAATTCCGCGTGCGCTTCGACAGCTACTGGCTCGAGTCCTCGCTGTACGACGGGGGGCACGTAGACGCGACCGTCGAGGCGCTGCGTGAGACCGGGCTCGTGTTCGAGCAGGAAGGAGCCATCTGGTTACAGACCACCGTCTTCGGCGACGACAAGGACCGCGTGATGCTGCGCGGGGACGGAACCGCGACCTACTTCCTTCCCGACATCGCGTATCACGTCGCCAAGTGGGAGCGTGGTTTCCACCACGCCATCAACGTCCAGGGTGCCGACCATCACGGGACGATCGCTCGGGTGCGCGCCGGCCTGCGGGCGCTGGGCCATCCCGAGGGATGGCCCGAGTGGGTGATTCACCAGATGGTGCGCCTCGAGCAGGGTGGTCGCGAAGTGAAGTTCTCCAAGCGGGCGGGCTCGTACACCACGCTTCGAGAGCTCTTCGAGATCGTTGGCGTGGACGTCGCGCGGTACTTCTTCCTGATGCGCAAGCCCGAGGCCCAGCTGGTCTTCGATCTGGACGTGGCCCTGGACCATTCCGAGAAGAACCCGGTCTACAAGATCCAATACGCGCATGCCCGCATGTGCAGCATCTTCGCCAAGGCGGGGGGCGACGAAAGCGTCGCGGCGCTCGTAGCAGGAAGCGCCGACCTGGAGCTGCTGGACCATCCGAGTGAGCTGGCGCTCGCCAGGGCACTCACCGAGTTCCCCGAGGTGGTCGAGCGCGCCGCGGCGGGAAGGACTCCCCATCTGCTGTGCGAGTATCTCGAGCGGACGGCAGGGGCGGTGAACTCGTGGTACCATGCCGGTAACCCCAGCCGTGACCCGGAGCTGGCGGTGCTGGTCCCGGACCCGGCGCTCCGGTCTGCCCGATTGGTGCTCGCGCGCGCGGTGCGAGTCGTGCTTCGCAACGGGCTCCGCATCCTGAACGTCGCCGCCCCCGTACGCATGGATCGGGCGATCGACAAGGCGGGCTCTTCGCCGCCGGCTTGACCCGAAACATCATCCTCGAACTGGGAGATCGATGTCCATCCTCGTCGTCGGGAGCGTCGCGCTAGACCAGGTCGAAACCCCCTTCGGAAGCGCGGAGGAAGTGCTGGGGGGTTCGGCTGTCTTCTTCGGTGCGGCCGCGTCCGTCTTCACTCCGGTCCAGACGGTCGGTGTGGTAGGCTCCGACTATCCGCGCGAGAAGCTCCGCTTCCTCGAGGAGCAGGGAGTGGACCTATCGGGAGTCGAGACCGCCGTGGGGGAGAGCTTCCGCTGGAAGGGCCGTTACAGCTACGACCTCAACGACCGCGATACGATCTGGACGCGGCTCGGGGTGTTCGCGCAGTTCCAGCCGCGTATCCCGGAACACTTCCGTGACGCACGCACCGTCTTTCTTGGGAACATCGATCCCAAGCTCCAACTTGACGTCCTCGAGCAGGTCAGGAGCCCCGGACTGATCGCATGCGACACGATGAATTTCTGGATCGACGGCAGCCGCAAGGCGCTGACCGAGTTGCTCAGGCGTGTGCATATCCTGATGGTCAACGATTCCGAGGCGCGGCAGCTCGCCGAGCACCCCAACCTGCTCATGGCAGCGCGCTGGATTCAGGAACGAGGTCCTGAATGGGTCGTGGTTAAGAAGGGGGAGCACGGCGCGATCCTGTTCGGGTCGGAGTCCGTGTTCTTCGTACCGGGGTATCCTCTCGAGCAGGTGTTCGATCCGACCGGCGCTGGAGACGCCTTCGCCGGTGGCTTCATGGGATACCTCGACTGGATGGGTGGCCGCACGATTGACGACTTCCGCCGTGCCATGGTGTACGGCTCGGCGCTCGGGTCGTTCGCGGTCGAGGCGTTCAGCGTTGATCGGCTCGTGGGACTGAAAGCCGACGAGGTGATGGAGCGGATTCGACAGTTCCGGGAGATGACCGCCTTCGACCTCGAGGTAGGGGTTGCGGGTAATGAATGACCGTACTGCGGGGGCGAGGGGATCTGCCGCCCTGAGCTACCGGGCCGCGGGGGTCGACCTCGACGCCGCAGAACGGGCGAAATCACGCCTCAAGGATCTCGTAGCCGCTACGCGCGACCGGAACACCCTCTCCGAGCTCGGCTCGTTCGGCGGGCTGTACGCGGTCCCCTCCGGGCTACGTGCACCCGTTCTGGTGTCGAGCACGGACGGTGTGGGGACCAAGCTCAAGGTCGCGATCCTCGCCGATCGCCACGACACCGTCGGACGCGACCTGGTCAATCATTGCGTCAACGACATCCTCGTCCAGGGGGCTCGACCTCTCTTCTTCCTCGACTACCTGGCCGTGGGCGAGATGGACGAGAGCACGGTCGGCGAGGTGGTGGCGGGCGTGGCGCTCGGCTGCCGCGAGAACGGGTGCGCGCTGCTAGGCGGCGAGACCGCGCAGATGCCCGAGTTCTACGCGCCCGGCGAGTACGACCTCGCGGGCTTCGTGGTGGGCGTCGTCGAGCGCGACCGTGTGCTCGACGGCAGCGCGGTGCGCGCAGGTGACCGTCTGATTGCGCTGGCTTCGACCGGACTCCACACCAACGGATACACGCTTGCTCGGCGCATCGTGATCGACCGGTTGGGGTTGGGACCGGACGATCCTTTCCCCGACCTTGGCTCCGAGACGGTCCGGAGCGTAGCCGACGAGCTGCTGGCACCCCACCGCAGCTATTTGAAGCCTCTCCTCCCGTTGCTGGATGAGGGTCGTGTCCACGGGCTCGCGCACGTCACCGGCGGAGGCATCCCGGGTAACCTCCCCCGCGTGCTCCCCGGGGGTCTCGGAGCGGTGATCGAGCGCGGGTCCTGGGAGCCGCCTCCGATTTTCGGTGCGTTGCGACGCGCCGGCGGCGTGGAGCAGGCCGAGATGGACCGCGTATTCAACATGGGTGTGGGGATGGTCGCCGTTGTGGATCCGGTGGATGCGGACGCCGTGCTAGACAGGCTGCGCGCGGCGGGTGAAGCGGTCTGGCTGCTGGGCGAGGTCCAGCCTGGGACGGGAGTCCGTTATGCGTGACCGCACCCGTAGCAGGCGACGGGGAGTCACCGGCTGGGTGGTCTCGTGCGCCGCGGCCACGCTGATTGCCCCCACTCCGAGCGCGGCGCAGGCGACCCGCGCCGCGATGGCCTCCGAGTGCGCCACCGCCGATGTAGCGTTCGCGCCGCTCTGTCTTGAGGGGGCCCTCGCGCTGGAGGCGGCCCGCGGCGGGATCGGGTTGGCCGCGGCACAGAGCACTCCCGTCCCCGGAAGTGCGAGCACGCTGGGCCGGAGGCTGGGAACTTCGCCTCGGATCGCGCTCTCGTTTCGCGGTGGGACCAAGCGCGTGGGCATGCCCGACCCGCGCGCCGGAGATGCGCCCGCCCCGAAGCGAGCCTTCTGGGTGCCGGCAGGGGAAGGCACCCTGACGCTCGGCATGCTCGATGGCTTCTCGATCCTGCCGACCGTGGGTGGGTTGCTCTCCCTGGATCTGCTCGCGTCGGCCGGAATCGCTCGTTTGGGAGACGGGGACGGCTTCGGTAGCTCCGTCCAATGGTTCGGCTACGGGGCCCGTTTCGGGCTCCTGCGTGAGTCGTTCACGCTTCCTGGCGTGAGCCTGTCGCTGGCGCGGCGGCACCTGACCGAGGTCGAGTGGGGCCTGCCCGACGACCAGGCTCGCGCGGTGTTCAAGCCCGTCGTGACCTCGGTCCGTGCGTCCGTCGGGAAAGACTTCCTCGCCTTCGGCATCCTCGGAGGCTGGGGATGGGAGCGCTACAGCGGGAGTAGTACGATGTCCGTTGAGCGCGTGCTCCTCGGCACCGGACAGGCGGCGTCCGGTGACTTCGTCTCCGACCGGGTGCTCTTCTTCGGTGGGCTGTCCTATACGTTCCTGGTGCTCCAGTTTGCCGCCGAGGGCGGCTTCGCAACCGGGTGGGACCAGCCGCCCGGCCGCGACCCAGCCGCCTACGACCCAACCGCCGGAACCATCTTAGGCTCGGTTTCCGCGCGCCTGACCCTCTAGTGCTTCGTTGCAGAAGTCCCGTCGAGCGCCGAGAGGGCCGATCGCCACGGCTCGCGAATGCGACGTGACTCAGGATTCGGCTCGCTGACCCAGTTCGACGTGCCGGCGCGTACCCAGCCCACGCAGCTCGGCCCTCCCGGGCACGGTTTCGTCCGCCCCCCGGAGCCACCGCTCGTCCCGCTCACGGACGACGACCTCGCATGGCTCGATCGGAGCGTCACCCTCGGACGCCGCGGCTGGGGGCGCGTACACCCCAACCCGATGGTGGGGTGCGTGCTCGTGCGGGAAGGTCGTGTGCTCGCCGAGGGATGGCACCGCGAGTTTGGGGGGCCGCACGCGGAGGCGTACGCGCTCGAGCACGCCGGCGTTGACCCGACGGGTGCCACGGCGTACGTGAGCCTGGAGCCCTGTCAGCATCACGGGAAGACACCGGCCTGCACGGACGTGCTCGTGCGAGCAGGAGTCGAGCGTGTCGTGTACGCGGTGGCCGACCCGCACCCCGAGGTGGGCGGCGGCGGCCGAGTGCTGCGCGAAGCCGGCGTGCACGTGGACGGACCGGTCTGGCCCGAAAGCGCAGGGCGAAGGGAGAACCCCGCGTTCTTCAACGCCTGCCGCTCCGAAGGTCCGTTCGTCGCGGTCAAGCTCGCACTCTCGCTGGACGGCATGATTGCCCAGGGGCCCGGCCGGCGCACCCAGCTCACCGGGTCGGAGGCGGTCGAAGCGGGCCATCGCCTGCGCGCCGGCTTCGATGCCGTTCTGGTGGGCTCACGCACTGCCCAGGTCGACGACCCGAGGCTGAGCGTACGGGGCGGCGGCATCGAGCCACGGGTGCCGCCCGCCCGCGTCGTGCTCGACCGCGTCGGATCGCTTCGCGAGGGGAGCGCTTTCTTCGGGGAGAGCGCGGGGCGCGCGGTGGTTTTCGTAGGGGCGGACGTGGACGAGGCACGCCTGGAGCGACTCGAGCGCGCGGGTGCGCAGGTGCATCCGGTTCCTTCGGCCCCCGGCGGGCTCGACCTGGCGGCCATCCTCAGGGTGTGCTCGGGGACCGGGATCCGTTCCGTGCTGTGCGAGGGGGGCGGCCGGCTGGCCAGCTCGTTCATCGCCGAGGGCCTGGCCGGGAGGCTCTATCTGTTCCGGTCACCCTGTGTGCTGGGATCCGATGCCGTGCCGGCTTTCCCCGGACCGTTCCCGCGGGGTACCTGGAGGGGGTGGCGGCCCGCCTTCCTGCCGGAGTGGCTGGGGCGGGACACCCTGACCGTTTACGAGAGGGAGAGCTGAAGGATGTTCACCGGCATCGTCGAGGCGATCGGGACCGTGGTGGCGATCGAGAGCACCGCTGGCGGGCGGCGCCTGCGTCTGAGTGCGCCGAAGGTCAGCCTGGACCTAGCCGTCGGCGGATCGGTCGCGCTGGACGGGGCGTGCCTCACCGCCGTGGAAGTGCATCTGGACGGTTTCTCGGTGGAGGTGACGTCGCCGACTCTCGAAAGGACCGTGGCCGGGCAGTACCACGAGGGCTCTCTGGTGAATCTCGAGCGCTCGCTCCGCTTCGGGGACCGACTGGACGGCCACCTGGTGCAGGGGCACGTGGACGGCGTCGGGGAAGTAGTCGAAGTCGGGTTCGAGGAGAATGCCCGGATGGTCGAGCTGGCCATCCCGCCGGAAGTGGAGGCCGTCACGGTGCCGCGCGGCTCCATCGCGGTGAGCGGGGTGAGCCTTACGGTGAACGTCCTGCCCGCACCGGGACGCTGCCGGGTGGCTCTCATACCGCATACACGCACCGCCACCACGCTGGAGGCCCTGCGACCGGGGGACGCCGTCAATCTCGAAGGGGACCTGATCGGGAAGTACGTGGGTAGGATGCTCGCCGCCTTCCGGAGCGCGGCACCCCCTTCAGCGGCCCGCCCCGTCCCATGACCCACCTCGCCCTCGGCCCGAATGCGTCGAACTCACCGTTCGACCGGGTGGACCACGCCATCGAGGACGTGCGGCGCGGTCGGTTGGTGATCGTGGCCGACGACGAGGATCGAGAGAACGAGGGCGACCTGGTCTGCGCCGCCGACGCGGTGACCCCCGACCTCATCAACTTCATGGCCCGCTTCGGACGCGGTCTTGTCTGCGTCGCGCTCACCGAGGAGCGTGCCGACGAGCTCGATCTGACGCCCATGACCGATCACAACACCGATCCGCAGGGGACTGCGTTCACGGTGTCGGTCGATGCGCACCGCCGCTTCGGAGTCACCACCGGAATCAGCGCGCAGGATCGGGCCACGACGGTGAAGCTCCTGGTCGACCCGACCACCCGGCCCCGCGACCTGCGTCGGCCCGGTCACGTCTTCCCCCTCCGGGCACGGTCGGGGGGTGTGCTCCGCCGAGTGGGACAGACCGAAGCGGCCGTGGATCTGGCGCGGCTCGCGGGCTTCAGGCCGGCCGGGGTGATCTGCGAAATCCTCCAGGAGGATGGCACGATGGCGCGTCGTCCCGAACTCGAGCGATTCGCAAAGGAGCACGGGCTGCGCTTCATCACAGTGGCGCAGCTGGTCGCCTATCGGTTGCAGAAGGAGCGGCTGGTCCAGCGCATCGCGGAGGCGGTTCTGCCTACCGATATCGGGAGCTTTCGCGTGGTCGGCTACCGGAGCCTGGTGGACGACCGCGAGCACCTCGCGCTCGTCAAGGGCGAGATCGCCGGTGAGGAAGAGGTGCTCGTGCGCATGCACTCGGAGTGTCTGACCGGAGACGTGTTCGGCTCCCAGCGCTGCGATTGCGGCGAGCAGCTCGCCACCGCGATGCGGCGGATACACGACGAGGGGAAGGGCGCGATCGTCTATCTGCGACAGGAGGGGCGGGGGATTGGGCTCGGCAACAAACTCCGTGCGTACGCCCTCCAGGATCAGGGACAGGACACCGTCGAGGCCAACGCAGCGCTCGGCTTCAAGCCAGATCTGCGCGATTACGGGATAGGGGCCCAGATTCTGCTCGACCTCGGTCTCCGCTCGATAAGGCTGCTCACGAACAACCCCAGGAAGGTGGTGGGCCTTGACGGCTACGACCTCGAGATCGTGGGCCGTGAGCCCCTGCAGGTCCAGCCGGGTCTGCACAACGAGCGTTATCTGGAGACCAAGCGCTCGAAGCTCGGCCATATTCTCTAGCAGGTCGCTGACGAAGGGGAGTGCACCGCGCGCAGGGGACCGGCGCGGATCAGCGGAGGAACGACGACGAGTCGTACTGGTGGGTACGGCGAGGAGGAGAGACGACGGATCAACCGTGCCGCTCCCCTGCGCCCACGACCGAGTTAGACATGAGCTTACGGTTCGAGGGTTATGGGTGCCACGGCCCCTTCTCCGTCGTTAGCGCTCCCCGACGTAGCTCGGGCCATGCCTTCGTCGTGCTGCCTAGGACAAGGGGCCGTGGCACCCATAACGCGGTGCGCTCCCCTTCTTCAGCGACCTGCTAGGAAGCTCTCTACAGTGCGGAGCTCAATTGACGGCGGGCGCCGGAGAGCCCGGTGAGCACCGGCGACGGCTCGTACGCTTCCGCACTCGATGGGCATGTGTCCGGTGTGGGACGCCGCGTCGTCGTCGTGGTGGCGCGCTTCAACGCGCGCATCACCGACTTCCTCCTCGAGGGGGCTGTGAGCTGCCTGGTTGAGCACGGTGTGGCCCGCGAGTCGGTCGAGATCTTCCGAGTTCCCGGCGCCTGGGAGCTTCCGCAGGCGGTGGCGTGGCTGGCCCGCCCAGAGCGCTGCGACGCCGTCGTCGCGCTCGGATGCGTCATCCGGGGTGAGACCGCTCACTTCGATCTGATTGCCACGGAGGTCTCCAGGGGGCTCGCGTCGGTCGCGCGAACCGGAGGAACGCCCGTGGCGTTCGGTGTGCTGACCACCGAGACCGAGGAGCAGGCGCTCGCGCGTGCAGACCCGTCGCGGGGGAACAAGGGACGTGAGGCGGCGCTCGCGGCGCTGGAGATGGTCGAGCTGTACCGCCGCCTCGCACCTCGGTGAGTGCCGCGCTCGGTGGACGCGAGCGCATCGACCGCACGCGGGCCCGGGCGTGGGCGCTCCAGGTGCACTACGGATGGGAGAGCGGGGGCCGTTCCGGCACGCTGTGCCAAGCGCTCGCCGTGGTCCTCGGCAACCGGCGCGTGTCGCCACGCCGCCTCCCGTACCTTCGGCGCCTCTTGTCGCTCGTGGACAAACACATCGGGGAGCTCGACCTGTTGTTGCACGAGGCGCTCGAGCACTGGCGCCTCGAACGGCTTTCTGCGATCGACCGTGGCATCCTCCGCCTGGCTGCCGCCGAACTGCTCTATGCGGAGGACGTGCCCCCAAAAGTGACCATCCAGGAAGGGATCCGGCTTGCTGAGCAGTATGGGGGGGCGGAATCCCCACGCTTCGTCAATGGCGTGCTGGACGCCCTCTACAAGCGCGTGCTGCCCGGCGGCTGAGGATGCGGGATATGACGAGCGGTGCGCGCCCCCGGTTCGAGCCTTCCCTCGGTATCCTCGTCGTCAACTGGCAGGACCGGGAGAACCCTCAGGCGGGCGGCGCGGAAGCTCACCTGCACCAGGTGTTCGGCCGTCTGGTGGCGTGGGGCCATTCGGTCACCCTGCTCTGCTCGTCCTTCCCGGGTGGCGCGCGGCGGGCTCGCCTGGACGGCATCGATGTCCATCGAGTGGGGGGTCGCTACTCCTTCGTGGTGCGCGCGTACCCGTATTTCCGGCGGCACCTGGCGGACCGACCGTTCGACGTGGTGGTGGAGGACCTGAACAAGGTGCCCCTCTTCGCTCCAGGGTGGACCGATCGGCCGGTCGTGCTGCTGGTACACCACCTGTTCGGCGCCACTGCCTTCAAAGAGGCCGTGCCCCCCGTTGCCGCTGCGACCTGGTTGCTCGAGCGCCCGGTGCCGCGCGTCTTCCGTCACTCGCCCGTGATCGCAGTTTCGGACAGCACGCGCGCGGATCTCTCCGCGCGCGGCCTGGATCCCGCGCGCATCACGGTCGTCCCCAATGGGATCGATCTCGACACCTACGCTCCCGATCCGAGAGTAGGGCGTGACGCCGTCCCGACCGCGCTCTACGTGGGGCGGCTCAAGAGATACAAGCGGGTGGATCTCCCGATCCGCGCCATGGCACAGCTGAAGGCTAGGGGGGTTGACGGTCGGCTCCTGATCGCGGGCCGTGGCGACCACCTTGCCGCTCTCGCCGCGCTGGCAACCAGGCTGGGGTTGGGTGACGACCGGGTCCGTTTCCTCGGGTTCGTGTCGGAACAGGTTAAGGTGGATCTCTTCCGGCGCGCCTGGGTCCACGTCCTTACCTCGCCCAATGA
Source organism: Longimicrobiales bacterium (assembly GCA_965237965.1). Lineage (GTDB taxonomy): Bacteria > Gemmatimonadota > Gemmatimonadetes > Longimicrobiales > Gaopeijiaceae > UBA2988. The sequence continues at coordinate 33,092 of CBDEGT010000003.1, read as the reverse complement.
GGGATGGGGCATCGCCGCCATGGAGGCGGCGGCCTGCGGGACTGCGACGGTGGCAAGTGATGCGCCGGGCCTGCGGGACGCGGTGGTGCACCAACGCACCGGCTGGCTCGTGCCCCACGGGGACGTGGCCGCGCTTGCCGACCGTTTAGCGGCTCTGTTCGCGAGCCCGGAGGAGCGCGATAGGCTGGGCAGGGAGGCCCGCCGCTTCGCCGAGGGGTTCTCATGGGATGCATCGGCGCGCGGAGTGCTCGACGTGCTGGGGCGGGTGGTGGCCGCGCCGCACTCCGGCTTACAATCTAGCCCTGCACGCCCTAGAGCTGCGGCGGCCACCGGAAGGGAGGAACGGCGCTGAGTCCAGGCAACGAATACACGAAAGAGGATGAGCGCCGGGCACTCACCGTGCGTGAGGTGCTGAACGCGAAGCGGGACGCGCTCGAGCTCGACGTGCTCACTCCCCACGCGGCGCTCGACCGACTGGTCGCCGACCCCGACATATCGAGTCCCGGGCTGGCGCTATCCGGTTACACCGGCCGCTTCGCCGAGGGGCGAATGCAGGTTTTCGGCGAGACCGAGATGACCTATCTCGATTCGCTCGACGAGCAAGGTGCGCGTGACCGAGTCACGACCCTGTTCGCGCACCAGATCCCCGCCGTGTTCGTGACCAAGGGCCAGGCGGTGCCCGACTGGTTCGTCGATCTGGCCGGTGCCGCCGGGGTCGCGGTCTTCCGGAGCGCGCTCAGCACGCGCGACTTTTACTGGGTGCTCAAGCCGTACCTGGAGGCCGCGCTCGCCCCTCACACGATGCTGCACGGGTCGTTGGCCGACGTCTACGGGGTCGGACTGCTGTTCGTGGGAAAGAGCGGCGTAGGAAAGAGCGAGTGCGTGCTGGATCTGGTCGAGCGAGGCCATCGGCTGGTGGCGGACGACCTCGTCATGGTGTCGCGGCACGGGAACGAGATCCTGATCGCAAAGGGTCACGAGTTGCAGCGTCACCACATGGAGATTCGCGGCATCGGGATCATCGACATCCGCACCCTGTTCGGAATCCGGGCGATCCGGCAGCAGAAGCGACTCGAGGTAATCGTGCACCTCGAGGAGTGGGATGCGGACCGCGACTACGGACGAACAGGGCTGGAGCGCGACAGCACACATATCCTTGGCGTCGAAGTGCCGCGCCTGACGGTGCCGGTAAACCCCGGGAAGAACATCACTGTGGTGTCGGAAGTGATCGCCATGAACCATCTGCTGCGCTATGCAGGTGTCGACTCTGCAGCTGCGTTTGACCAGCGGCTGCGCGACGCGATGCCGACCCCGCAGGAGTATCTTGAGCAGGACTATGAGTGAGCTGGTACGCGGGGTGGTGGTCGGGCACTCGGGCATGGCCATGGGGATGGTCGAGGCGGTCCGCAGCATCGCCAGCATCGCCGACGATGCGCTGATTCCGCTCTCAAACGAGGGGAAAGGCCCGGATGCTCTGTGCGCGGAGCTCGACCGAACCATGGGCGGCCGCAGTGTCGTAGTGTTCACCGATATGCACCGGGGGAGCTGCGCGATGGCTGCGCGCGTGGCCTGTCGCTCGAACGGGGAGCGGGCCGTCGTGTGCGGAGTGAATCTACCGATGCTGTTGGAGTTCGTATTCAACCGGGAACTGCCCATGGACCAACTCGTTGCGCGCCTCGTCGAGCATGGCCGCGCCGCCGTCACTGCACACCCACCTCATGCCGATTCTTCTGCTTCGAGTTGACGAGCGGCTGATCCACGGTCAGGTCGTGATCGGTTGGGGCAGCCAGCTACGGCCGGACCGATACGTCGTCGTCGACGATCAGCTCGCGACCAGCGAGTGGGAGCAGGACCTGTATCAACTGGCCGCGGGTGATAATACGCAAGTGGCGTTCCACTCGGTCGAGAATGCACGCACCCACCTTCCGGAGTGGAGGGATTCCGAACTCCGCACCGTGCTTCTCACCCGCGAGGTCGATTCCATGCTGCGTCTCGCCCGGGATCGTGCGCTTGAAGGTGAGCGCGTGAATCTGGGCGGCATTCATCACGCCCAGGGCAGGGACCGGGTGCGCTCCTATCTGTACCTCGACGACGACGACAGGGGGCGCGTGCGCGCCCTGGTAGACGAGGGGGTGAGGGTATCCGGGCGCGACCTCCCGGGCTCCCTTAAGGTCGGCATCGACGACCTGGTGGGGAAATGAGAACTTGATCCTCGGTGCCTCCGTGCTGGGCGGGGCGCTGGCGCTTGACGCCACCTCGGTCGGTCAGCTCATGCTGTCGCGACCGCTCGCGGCAGGGCTCCTGTCGGGGTGGATCGCCGGCGACGCACGGGCGGGTTTCTTGGTCGGGGTGATTCTCGAGATCTACCTGCTCGTCGCCTTTCCAGTCGGAGGCGCGCGCTTCCCGGAGGGCGCAACCGCCACAGTCGTGGGGGCCGTGACTGCCGCGACCTACCCGGGTCCGGGCGCTCTCGCCTTGGCTGTGGGGCTCGGTCTGGTATGGGGCCAGGTCGGCGGCTGGTCGATCAGCGCCCTGCGTACGCTCAACGGTGGTATTGCGCCCGATCCGACCGACCCGAAGCTCACCCCCGGCCGCGTGGTCGGTGGTCACCTTTTTGCCGTGGTGCTCGACTTCCTGCGTGGCGCCCTGGTTACCGGGACCGGGGTATGGCTTGCCGCGCGCGCGGTAGAGCGGCTGGCCGGCCGATGGCCGCTCGGCGAGCCGGACACGCTCGGCCTGCTGCTGGTCGGGGCAGCGGTCTCGGTCGGGATTCTGCTCCGCAGCTTCGGTGGTCTCGTTCGGCGGCGGATCCTGTTCGGGACTGGACTCGCCTGCGGGGCGCTGGGAGGGTTGCTGCTGTGACCGTGCTGCCGCTGTCCGCTCGCGTCTCCATGTTCCTGCGCTCCTTCACCATCCAGGGATCGTGGAACTACAGGACCATGCTGGGGGGAGGCTTCGCTTTCGCGATTCTGCCCGTGCTGCGGCGTGTGTACCCGGGAGCGGGACTGCAGGAAGCCGTACTCCGACACGCCGAACACTTCAACGCGCACCCCTACCTCGCGGGGTTGGCGCTCGGAGCTACCGCCAAGCTGGAGTCGGACGGGACCAATCCGCAGCTCGTGCGGCGGTTCAAGCTCGCCATCAAGGGTCCCCTTGGTGGCCTGGGGGACGCACTCGTCTGGGCTGCGTGGCTACCGACGACCGCTCTGCTGGGTCTGATCGCGTACTTTGCGGGGGCTCCACCCTGGGCGTGTGTGTTGATCTTCCTGGTGCCCTACAACGTGGGCCATCTCACGCTCAGGCTGTGGGGCTTCAACACCGGGCTCACCTGGGGACACGACGTCGGTCGGGTCCTGCGAGACGCAGCGCTCGGGCATCGCGCCGAGCTGGTAAGCCGCGTGGGGGCGATGCTTCTTGGGGTGCTGGCCGGACTCCTTTGCACGATCGACCCGAATCCTGCGGCGCGCGGACTGAGGGGCGATACGTTTGGACCGTTGTGGCTGGTGCTGGCGGCCGGAGCGTTCGCGTTGGGGCTTCTGGGCGGCGAGCGGGCGTGGCGTCCGGCGGCGATCGTCATGGTTGGCTCGGTGATCAGTATCCTGATCGTGGCGGCTCTCTGAGCGCGGGCTTGGTCGAGCGCAGCGTGCGGATCGTCAACCCCGCGGGCCTTCACGCGCGGCCGGCGGCTCTGCTGGTCAGGTTGGCGAACCGCTTCGTAAGCGAAATCGAGGTCGGAAGGGAGGAGCTGATGGTAAACGGGAAGAGCATCATGGGGGTGCTCATGCTGGCAGCAGAGTGTGGCAGCGAGATCCGCTTCCGCTGCAGTGGCCGGGACGCCCTAGAGGCGATCGAGGCGCTCTGCGGTCTCGTCTCTTCCGGCTTCGATGAGGCGACATGAACCGCGCGCCCTGTAGAGCACGCTGATGTCCATCGTCATGGATGGCTTCGGGGCCTCGGAGGGAATCGGTCTGGGGCCGGTGCGCGTACTCGCTTGGGGCGTACCCGAGGTCTCTCACGAGACCGTCGCGAAAAGCCAGATCGATCGCGAGGTGGTGCGCTTCCACCAGGCGCGTGAGTGGGCACGGGAACAACTGTTGAAGCTGAAGTCACGGGCAGAAGAGCGACTCGGTCCGGTCGAGGCCCGTATCTTCGATCCCCAGATTGTGATGCTCGACGACATCGAGATCGTCGACGGCACCGTGCGCTATATCCGTGAGAACCGGCTGACCGCGCCACGCGCGTTCCAATGGCGCATGCTTGAGCTCCACACCATGTGGAGCCGGCGCGCGAACCCCATGGTTCTCGACAAGCTGAACGACCTGGAGGATCTGCAGGTGCGGATGCTCCACCGCTTGCTCGGACTGAATGATCCCACCGTGATTGCGCTGGAGGGCGAACCGGTGATCCTGGTCGCGCCCAACATCACACCGAGCCTGACCGTGCAGCTGGACCGTGCCGCCGTGGCCGGGATCGCGACGGACGGCGGCACCCGCACGTCGCACTGGGCCATCCTCGCGCGCTCCCTGGAGATTCCAGCGGTGGTAGGTCTCACCGACATCACCGAGAATGCGCACGACGGCCAGGAGGCGATCCTCGACGGCCGCATCGGGCGGGTCGTGCTCGAGCCAGACCAGCGCGAACGAGAGGTCTTCGAGGAACGGCGCTCGCAGTTGCTCGAGATGGAGGAGGAGATCCTGGTTCTTGCCGGTCTGGAGTCGGTCACCCGGGACGGCCAACCCGTCGCGCTGCGCGCGAACATGGACTTGCCCCAGGAAGCGGAGGAAGCCGCCCGCCACGGCGCCGAGGGCGTCGGGCTCTACCGAACGGAGTTCCTGGTGGTGGGGCGGGCGGTGATGCCGGGCGAGGAGGAGCAGTACGCCGCGTATCGTCAGGTTGCCGAGGGGTTTCCGGAGGGTACGATCTTCGTGCGCACGTTCGACCTCGGGGGCGACAAGTTCCCGATGTTCCTGCACATGCCCGCCGAGGAGAATCCCTTCCTGGGCTGGCGCGCCATCCGGGTCTGTCTGGACCAGCCGGAGCTGTTCCGCACCCAATTGCGCGCGATCTTGCGGTCCACCGCGCACGGTGACGTCCGGATCATGCTCCCCCTGGTTACCGACGCGAGCGAGATCAAGCGCACCCGCGACATGTTGGACGTCGAGGAAGACGCGCTCGAGAAGGCCGGCATCCCGTTCAACTCGGGTTACAAGCTGGGCATCATGATCGAGACGCCTGCCGCTGCGCTGGAGGCGGTCGAGCTAGCTCGGCACTCGGATTTCTTCTCGATCGGGACGAATGACCTGGTCCAGTACACTCTCGCGGTTGACCGAACGAGCGCGCGGCTGGCTGCGCTCTTCAACCCGTTCCACCCGGCCGTCGTGCGCCAGCTCTTCCAGGTCGCCCGGGTGGCGCGCGCCGCGGGTATCGAGGTGAGCGTGTGCGGGGAGCTGGCGGCCAACCCACTGGGGACGTTCCTTCTGCTGGGGTTGGACATCACTGCTCTCTCGGTCGCCTGGCCTGCTCTGCCCGAGGTGAAGCACATGGTCCGGAGTTTTCGGATGGAAGACGCGCGCGCGGCTGCCAAGAAGGCACTAGCCGCGACCAGCGCACAGGCCGTGACGGCTGCACTAGTGGAGGGGATCGGCGATTCGGTCGACCTCTCGGCGTTCTCAGGCCGTTGGAGCTTGTCGTCCGGAACATGACCAGGTAGCTTGCGACGCTTTTCTTCCGGCCGCCTCCCTTTCGGGATGCGTCCACTCCAAGACCGCAATCTCCGGGGTTACCGTGGGCCGCAGGCTCTTTACGTCCGAGTCCGTCACTGAGGGTCACCCCGACAAGATCGCCGACCAGGTCTCCGACGCGCTCCTGGACGCGCTCCTTTTCGCCGATCCGGACTGTCGGGTGGCATGCGAGACACTCGTGACCACTGGACTCGTGCTCGTGGCGGGCGAGATCACCACGAGCACGCACGTCGAGGTCCCCGAGGTCGTGCGCTCCACGCTCCGTCGCATCGGTTACACGAACTCGGCGTACGGCATCGACGCCGACACCTGTGCCGTGATCACGACCATCGATCGGCAATCTGCTCACATCGCGATGGGCGTCGACCGTGGTGGCGCGGGGGATCAGGGCATGATGTTCGGATACGCGACCGACGAGACCGAGGAGTTGATGCCGGCGCCGATCCAGTTCGCTCACCGAATCACGAAACGGCTGGCAGAAGTGAGGCACTCGGGCGAGCTGGCTTTCCTGCGCCCCGACGGAAAGAGTCAGGTGACGATCGAGTACGAGGACGACCGGCCCGTGCGCGTACATACGGTGGTGGTTAGTGCACAGCACGATCCCGATGTGCGACAGGCGGACATCCACGAGGCCGTTCGCGAGCACGTCGTGCGGCCGGTGATCCCGGCTGAGCTCCTCGACATGGACGATTGCACGTTCCACATCAATCCTACGGGGATGTTCGAGATTGGTGGCCCTCACGGCGACGCCGGTGTGACGGGCCGGAAGATCATCGTAGACACCTATGGGGGGATGGGCCGGCACGGCGGGGGTGCCTTCAGCGGAAAGGATCCCACGAAAGTCGACCGTTCCGCCGCTTATGCGGCGCGATGGGGCGCCAAGCAGGTCGTAGCGTGCGGGGCCGCCCGCCGGTGCGAGATCCAGCTCGCGTATGCGATCGGCGTTCCCGAGCCCGTTTCCATCCACGTGGATACGTTCGGAACCGGGCGGGTTGCGGAAAGCGCGATCGAGGGGGCGCTGCCCCATATCTTCGATTTCCGTCCACTCGCGATCATAGAGGCCCTCGGCCTGCGCAACCCCGTGTTCACGCCGACCGCCGCCTACGGGCATTTCGGCCGGGAGCCGCGGTGCGTGGACGGGCCGCGCGGGAAGATGTGGCAGTTCGCTTGGGAGCGCACCGACCGCGCCGATCAGCTACGTAGCGCCCTCGGGCTCTGAAGGATCACGGCGAGAGAACCCAGATCTGGCTGGGGAGTACTGTAGCGTTCGCACCCGACTCCCCGCAGTTCGGAGCAAGAGCGTGCTCGTCGAGGTCAGGGTTCAGAGCCTCGGGTTGGACCGCTCCAGCAACACTCCTGTCGTCATCCTGGAGGAGGTTGGCGGGGAGCGTGTGCTGCCTATCTGGATCGGTCCTGGTGAAGCCAGCGCGATCGCCATGCAGCTCGCCGACATGGAGTTCTCTCGTCCTCTCACGCACGATCTCCTAGTGGCGGTGCTCAACGGCCTGGGCGGCAGCCTCCGCAAGGTGATCATATCCCGGGTCGAGGAGAACACGTACTACGCGGAGTTGATCATCCACCGGAACGGCGAGGTGATCTCGGTAGACGCTCGGCCGTCGGACTCCATTGCGGCGGCACTGCGCACCGAGGCAAGGATCTTCGCGCAGGAGGACCTGCTCGAGCGAGCCTCGATCGAGATCGCCGAAGAAGAACAGTCCGGCGCAGGCGAGGCAGGCGGTGGACCCGGAGCGCAGAAGCGAGAGGCGCCGTCCGAAACGATGGACCCGGAGCAGCTCAAGGAGTACCTGCGGCGATTGAATCCGGAAGACTTCGGCCGCTTCACGCCGTGAGCTGAGCGTCGTGCCGCGCGAGACACCGGTTTTCGCCCCCATGCCCCACCTGCTTCAGCCTCCTCCCTTTCGACTCCTACTGCCTCTGCTCTCGCTGGTCGGCGCGGTGGTGCGCCTCGCGGGGGCGGGATCGATCGGAGCGCAGGAGCTCGCCGTAGCCGAGCTGCGTGGCCGAGTTCTACTCGAAGACGTTCCGCTCGTGGGCGCGCGGGTCGTGCTCCACCGCGTGACCACGGCGGAGTCCGGACCGCTCGACAGCCTGCTGACCGGATCCGCCGGCACGTTCCGGTTCCGGCTTCCCAACGTACCCGACCCGGCGGTACGACAGGAGGTCTGGTTCACGTCGGTCCGCCACGACGGGGTGAACTATTTTGGGGACCCCATTCACCTCGCTGCACAGCTCGATAGCGTGCAGACGATCCGGGTATTCGACACGGAGACGGCTCCTCCGGGGGGAGCGGCCCTGGGGATTCAGGCGCGCTACACCCTGATGGATCAGGAGAACGGGCAGTGGTTCCTGACCGACCTCCTGCACGTGCGCAACGACGGAGAGACGACGCTGGTCGCCGCGGTGGGCGAGGCCACGTGGGCGTACCCCCTACCCGCGGGGGCGAGCGATCTGGAGGTGGGAGGCGATCAGACGAGCCCCGATGCGGCGGAGCTGGTGAACGGCGACCTGCGGGTTACTTCGGCCATTCCCCCGGGTGAGCGGGAGTTGGTCGTGCGCTACCGAGTCCCCGATCCCTTCGTCACGCTCCGCTATCCGGGAATGACCGGCGAAGTCGAGGTGCTGGTACGCGATCCTGCCCCGCTGACGGTGATCGGCTTGGAGGGGGCCGCACCCGTAGAGATCGAGGCGGGGGTCCGGTACCAGCGGTACGTAGGGGGCCAGTTGGTGGACGCGATCGTCTCCGTACGGGAGGCGAGCGTGCCCCCCCGGCTTCCGCTGGGGTGGATGGCGGTGGGCATCGCGATGGCGCTCGCCGTGGCGGGCGTGGCCGCAACGCTTCGGCCCCATCCCGCCGTCGTGCCGGTGGCCCCTGGGACGCTACCGGACGAGCAGGTCGTAGCCCCCGATGCGCGGCTCAGCCCGTTCGAGCAGCGCCAACTCGTCCTGCTCGAGGTGGCCCGACTGGACGATGCTCGTGAGCGCGGCGGGAACGAGGTACAGTGGGCCGCCCGCAGGCGTGCCCTGGTCGAGCGCGTTCGCGAATTGGAGGGCTCGGGTGCACCGTGAAGCCCTTGGTCCATTCCGCACGGAGCTCGGCGGCGCCTCGATGGGCACCCGAACGTAATTCTTGGAGCCGCTCACGAGGCTCCGATGAGCTCCTGATGAGCCCCTGATGAGCATCATCACCACACGTGCGATCCTCCTGCGGTCCTTCCCGTACGGCGAAACCAGCCGGATCCTGCGCTTCTACACGGACGCGTTGGGTGGCGTCGGCGTGATGGGGAAGGGCATCCGCCGCGGCGGGGGTCGGTCCGGCGACCCGCTGGACAGCTTCGCGGAGGGGACGCTCACTGTGCACGTAAAAGCGACCCGGGATCTCCAGACCCTACGCGAGTTCGCGCCCACCCGGGCGCGCCGGGGACTGGCGTCCGACGTCCGCCGATTCGGTGCCGCAGCGGTGCTGGCAGAGCTGGTTCTCCGGCATTCCGGGGAGGATCCGAACGCCGCCCTGTTCGATTCGCTCAGCCGGGCGCTCGACCGACTCGCCGAGGCGAGCTCCGACGTCGTCGTGCCTACCCTCCTGAGGGAGGGCTGGCACCTGGTGAGCGCGCTTGGCTATCGCCCCGTGATCGAGAGCTGCGTCGAGTGCGGCGGACCACCCGGGGACGAGCTGTCCCGGTTCGACTTCTCCGCCGGGGGCATTCGCTGTGCGCGCTGCGGGCGACAGCGGGCTGGTCCCAGGCTCGGGGTCGGGGCGCGCGCGCAGCTCAAGGCCCTCCTCGAAGAGGACGGTGAGCTCCCGGTCCTCGACCGCCCCCGAGCCCACTTGCGCCTGCTCTCGGACTTCGTCACCTACCACCTCGCGGGCGGACGGCCCCTCTCCTCCTTCGAGGTGCTCGGAGATCTGCTCGGGCTGAAGGCTCCAGCTACGCGTGTAACTGGATAGCGGGCGGTGGCCTCGCCCACGGGCTACGGAGTTCAGGAGGCGGCGGAAGCCGGCCTTCCTCTCGCGCTGTAGTCGAGGCGGAAGGCTTCCAGGAACAGGTGAATTCCAAGCTTGACCGTTCTCGCGAGCGTGGTGTATGATGCCAGAGAGAGTGGTTTCGCGCGTCATGGGGACAGCCATCGATCCAACGCTACTGCACGAGTGGAGCAAGTGAAATCAACTGTGAGGCGCGCTTCGGGCGTCTCGCTCGCGGTGTTGGCGCTCCTCGGGGCGCCCTCGCTCCAGGCCCAGGAGTCCCCTGAAGGGCCCCGGAGCGGGTTCGACCTCGAGCAGAACTACCCGAATCCGTTCAATCCTGAGACGCGAATTCCGTTCGTCCTGGGCGAAGAGTTGTTCGTCGAGGGCGCGGGTGCCGTCGTTTCGATCCGGATCTTCAACATTCTCCAGCAGCTCGTTGCAGTACCCACCGCGCTCAGGCACCCACTGGGCGAGGGAGTGTCCGTTACAAACCTCGAGTACCCGGCCCCCGGCCGCTACGAGGCGTACTGGGACGGCACCGACAGTAACGGACGGCAGGTAGCCTCGGGGATATACCTGATGCAGATCTCCGTGAACGGAATGAGCCAGACCCGGAAGATGTACGTGACCAAATAGAGCCGCCGGGCTCACGCCTGGTCGGACGGAACGAGGGGCGCCCCCGATGGGGGCGCCCCTCGAGCTTTGGGGGACCGGGATAGACCCGTCGGGTCAGGGCGCGCGCTGTTCCAGCAGGCTCAGGAATTCTTGCGGCGAGGTAATCGTACTGAGTGAAGTGGGTACCACCGGGTCCTTGCCGAACTGGGCGATCTTGCCGAGCACCGGCAGGTACTGATTCGAGACCTCAAGAGGTGGTGCGACGATCAGGAAGAAGTTGTGGACCGGCGCGCTGTCGATCGCCCTGAAGTCGAGTCCCTCTGTCTTGCGGCCGTAGGCCAAACGGAGCCGATTCACCACGAGTGACCGGCAGTGGGGGATCGCGATCCCATTGCCGATACCCGTGGAGCCGAGGTTCTCTCGTCGCTTGAGGGTCTTGAAGAGGATGCCTTCCGACTTGGCGTCGAGGTGGAGCAGGGCCACCAGCTCCTTGAGGATCTCGTCCTTGGTCTCGGCCTGTAGGCTGAGGCTCACCGCCTCAGCCGTGAAGAATTCTCGAAGCTTCATTTATGTGCTCCGACGTGGGTCGGTTGCGGGCTCGGACTGGAACAGCGTGATGTACCTGCACTGCCGCCCCGCTTCCTCCTTCACGCCTCTCGTCGGCGGGGGTAGCTTTCGGTCATGATAACCGGTTCCTCCTGTAACGTGAATACGCTCTTGCGCAGCGGCGGCACGCCGCTTTTCCTGGCGCCCCAGGCGGGCGTGAGCGAGTCGCCATTTCGACGGTTGTGCCGTGACTTCGGCGCGGACGTCGTGGTCACGGAATTCGTGAGCGCGGATGGGATCGTCAAGGGGAACGTACGTACGCGGGACTATCTGCGGTTTGATCGCGAGGAGCATCCGATCGGAGTCCAGCTCTTCGGGGCGGATCCCGTAATGATGTCGGACGGCGCAGCCATGGTGGCGGAGCTGTTCGGTCCGGACTTCATCGATCTCAACTTCGGCTGTCCGGTGAAGAAGGTGGTCCGTCGCAACGGAGGCTCGGGATGCCTCCGAGATCTGAAACTTGTCGCTTCGATCATCCGCGCAGTGACTGCTGCGGTACCTCTGCCTGTGTCGGTCAAGATCAGGAGCGGTTTTGACGAGAGCAGCCGGGATCCGGTCACGATCGCCCGCCGCTGCGAGGACGCGGGCGCACGCTGGATCACGTTGCATCCTCGGACGCGTGCGGACATGTATACCGGTGAAGCGCGCTGGGAGGAGATCGCAGCGCTGGTTGAAGCGGTCGAGATTCCCGTGATCGGGAACGGAGACGTGCGCTCGGGCGATGATGCGCGGCGAATGCGGGACCGCACGGGCTGCCACGGCATCATGATCGCCCGGGGCTCGCACGGGGATCCCTGGATCTTCAGCCAGGCACGGGCGGCTCTGGAGGGGCGCCCGATTCCGGACGACCCGGACATCGAGCAGCGCTTCCGGATCTGCCTGCGACATGCGCGTAACGCGATCGCGTTCGAGCGCGATGCGAAGAAGGGAGTAATCGAGTTCCGGAAGCACCTCGGGTGGTATACGAGGGGGCTACCCGACGGGGCGAAGCTCAGGCAGCGGCTCTTCGAGGTGCGGGAGTTGTCCGAGATCGAGCGGATGCTGGAGGCCTATCTCGAGGATCGCTTGGGGCTGGTTCCGGCCTAGGCGGACATTGGGTCGTGTCGGACCTGCCCGACCGCCGGCGGTGTATCACGAATATCGAACTGTTTGACAATTCGGGGGCGACACGGCTTCGACGTGTCTGGGGAACGTGGAGCAGCGTGTCGAGGTCCCGGAACCTCGTAAATCCACCGGGAAATTCTTAATTGCCAACTCTAACCTGGCACTGGCCGCCTAAGGTTTTCGAACCTTAGCGCAGGCCCGTTTCTAGAGCAGCTCGCCTGAGGCGGCTCCTGAGACGTCGCAAATTCGGGCTGGCCTTTCGGTCGTGCTGTCCGGCCGGGGGCGAGACTTCAGGCAGCTGGTCCCGAAGAAGGCCGATCGCCGGCCGCCGAGGGACGAGACCAAACGGCGATCTACGCACGTAGGCGCTCTGCCGGATCCAGTCGCGGACGCGGGTTCGACTCCCGCCGCCTCCATGGCCCTTCTCACTGCGGTGGGAAGGGCCTGTTGCTTTAGGCCATGGAGCGGCGGGAGTCGAACCCGCCGGGATGCGAGCGCAGCGAGCAGACCGAGCGGAGTGAGACCATCCTTGCTCACGTCCTCGACAGTGTAATCGTACCCGCGGTCGGTCGCCGAAGTATCCCCGCCAGGAAGGCCCCTCCGAGGATCCACGCGCCCCAGGCCATGCGCTCCGGCCAGGTCAGGATCGTGAGCATGTGCACGATGAAGCGCGGTCCGGTCAGCACGAAGCCGGCCGTGGTCGCGGGCTCGGGAACGCGCCGTCGGGCCACGGCCCGCACGGCGGCCTTCCTCTGGCTCCGGATCGCCTCTGATATGGTCGACGCAAGCGCGTCGGAAGGCGATCTCCTCCAGCCCGGCAGACGCATGAGGCTCCAGGCTGCAGCGGTCCGGCCCCAGCCGTGATTGTTCGACGAGGCGACCAGCGCGAGGTCGAGGCTGTCTGCGATCTCGAGGATGGTCGTGCGATCTCGATCGGCTTGGGCAAGTCCTCGGGGAGCGGCGTCCACGACCTCGATCCCCAAGACACCCCCGCGTCCCCCCGGACCTGGAACTGGAACTCTCGTCAGGTCTTCCGGAGGGTCTGGATGAGCACGGGAGGGGGTTCGCTCACATCGCCGGGTTGTCGGGTGTCCAGAGAGACCACGTGTTGCCCGTCCAGGAAGAACTCGAGCCCGGGTAGGAGAAGGATTCCATCTCCCGCCAGCGCTGGATTCCGTGCCGCCGCGGCTAGGGCCGTGTCCACGTACTCGTGGTCGGTCACGAAGGCGACGTCGAAACCGGCGGCACGGTGCCATGAACGATTGGCCGCTGCCGTGAAGCCCGGACTCCCGTCGTGCGATCGATTCGTGTGGCTGTGGAAGTCCAGCACGAGCAGGTCGCGTTCCTGTGCGCGCAGGGAGGCCATGGGGCGTGGCACAAAGACACCGATGGCATAGACGGCGAAGAATCCGACCACGACGAGGACGGCTCGGACGGATTCGCCAAGGATGAGGCGTACCGCCGACCGACCGCTCCGGCCATGCACCACGCGAGCGATGCCGTAGACGAGAACGACGAACGCCAGCATACCCAGATGCTGGCCGACGCTGAGCAGCGTCAGAGCATCATACACGCCGCAGATCGGAGCCAGCAGTATGTACGTCAGCGGGAGCACGAGGGACGCATCGGTCGGCGGCGTACCGCTGGCCGGCTCCACCAGTGGGGCGCGGGCCACGAGTCCCATCAGCAGCAGCGCCATCACCGCGTACAGGGCTCTCCGGGGGAAGTAGGCCGAGAAGGGGGATCCCCGCGCGCCGCGCCGATCAGGTGCCGAGTCCACTAGCTCCAATGCAGATCGAGACTCGACGTCGGAGAGAGGCACATGGTAGCGGCCTTTTCTACCTGGTAAGCGGAATGAGCGGGCCTGAGTCGGTGAGGCTTGGCGAGACTCAAGAGCGAGCCGAGAGCGCGATTTCCCCTTGAATGACCAGCACCGGGCCTTGGGCTCCCCGGATCACCCTGTCCGTCACGCTGCCCAGGATCCACCGCTGTAGGCCGCCCAAACCACGGGTCGTCATCACGATCACGCCACTCCCAGTGTTTTCGAGGATGGAATGACCCGGACGTAGGCTGCTGATCACCTTCCTGGAGACTTGGATCTCGCTCTCCTTCAGCTCTTCCGAGACCCGGTTCAGATAGGCTTCCGCCTCGCTCATCTGTATCTCGAGCAGCTTGTGGTCGGTTTCGACAGCAGCCGTCGTGGGGGCAAGGTCCGACGTCGCCACGTAGCTCACCACCCGGATGAGGTCGATGCCAGCGCCGTATAGCCGTGCCAGGTCGGTGGCCGCAGGGAGGGCTCCCTCAGCCAGCTCCGAACCGTCGAGAGGCACCGCGACCCGGCGTACTGTGAAAGTACTGGGCGGCTGGTCCTGCTCGTCCGGAGATCGGATCAGGAGGACGGGGCGCTCCGCCTTGCGGATGCACCGGTCTGCGATGCTGCCCAGCCACAGCCGCGAGATGCCTGCGCGTCCGTGACTCGCCATGACGATGAGGTCAGCATTCCATTCGGCAGCATCCTTCAGGACCTCTGAAATCACGTGGCCCTCACGGACCACAGTGGCGGGGACGACGCCCGTCTCGTTCTGCACGCGCTCACGTACTTCCGTGAGGTACGCCTCGGCCCGCTCCCGGTCCTCTGAGCGAAACTCCGGATAGGCAAAAATGGGCGGTGTCTCGAGAACCGATACCAGTCGCAACTCGGCGCCACATTTTCCAGCGAGCGCCCCGGCCGCGAGCAAAGCGGCCTCCGAGAATGGGGAGCCATCGAGCGGGACCAGAATACGGGCGAACAAGAGACTTGCCTCCTGAACGAGGGTGCGGGATGAGGTCCGGTCCGCGCTCATCCGGTCCGCGCCCGACTTCGACGCCCAGGACGTACGATCAAACGACGGCCAGGAGGGGCTCGCCGCAACCGCAGCGGACTACCGGGCTCCTGCTGGCGGTTGCCCTCAACCTCTCAGGGCATAGCCTCTCGGCGCCCGCGCCGTGACGGGGTCCGCAGAACCCGCTCAGGCCCCCGTCGTCATGGTGGACGGGCGGTCGGCCCGAAGCGCTTGCTCCTCGTTGTCCTGGGAGCCGTCCTGGGGCGGAACCACGAGCACGGGGCCGGTCGCCCCCCGTACCACCTGATCTGCGACGCTCCCCAATACGGCCCGGTTCACACCGAGCCGTGCATGCGTCGCGATCACGATTAGGTCGCTCCCAGCATGCTCCAGAATGGCGTGGGCGACTCGATCCGCGATGACCACGCGCTTCGACGACTCCGTGCCGGACGAGCGGAGCTTCTCGCTCAGCTGCTCGACATACTCCTCAGCCGCGACGCGTTCCGCCTCGAACATCTCGCTGCTCATCGCGACCGCCTCGGGGAGGAACGGAGTCGCGGGTAGCTCTACCCTTCCCACGACCCGCAGCAGATCGATCGGAGCGCCGAAGTAATCGGCGATATCGAGTCCCGCGTCGAGCGCGGTTTCAGCGAGCTGCGAGCCGTCGACCGGGATCACGACGCGACGAACGCTCCAACCGCCCTCCTTCCCGAGAGAGCCATCCTCCGGGGGCCGGAGGAGGAGTACCGGGCGATGCGAGCGACGTACGCACTGATCGGCCACGCTACCGAGCCAGAATCGCGAAACCGGCCCTCGCCCGTGGGTCGCCATCACGATCAGATCGGCGTTCCACTCTTTGGCCTCCTCGAGGACCGTCCGTACGACCTGGCCGTCGCGAAGCACCGGCGTGACTTGCAGGTCCGTCGCACCGATGGGTTCCTGCTTGAGAGCGAGATATGCGAGAGCTCTGGCTCGGGCGCCGGCTTGGGCCTCGTGGTCGGCGAAGGCCCACGTCGGGTCGTGGGCCACGAGGAGCCGGAGCTCGGCGCCGCTTCTACGCGCGAGCGCCACCGCAGGCGGGAGCGCCGCCTCGGCAAACGTGGAGCCGTCGAGGGTGACAAGGACTCTGCGGATCATCGGTCCACCTCCTCGTCGGGAGCGCGACCGAACGTCGCGCTATGGTGAAGGTGCTCCACGGGGTGTGGGATCGACGTCGGAGGTGGTACGCACGCGCGTGTGGGGAAGGTTCAGTTCGCGACTGTCGGGGATTGCCGGGCTGGTGCATGGTCGGGACGTCCGGGTTATTCTGGCCGACCGCTCGTTCCGCGTAAAGAGGCGCGGCGCTACGTTCAATCCGATCAGCAGGACGTTCGCGAGACCGCGCATGACGAATGACGAGTACGGTGCCGTATTCATGGCTTCCCCGGACGGCATCCTGGTGGTAGACGGGGGCGGCTGCATCCGTGATGCGAACCCGATCGCCGAGCAGCTGTTCGGCTATACGCGTGCTCAGTTGGTGGGGAGGGGTGTGGACGCCCTGGTTCCGGAGGCCGTCCGCAGCGGCCACGCCGCTCACCGTCGCAACTACGTGGCACACCCGCGCGCGCGGCCGATGGGAATCCGGCTTGCAACTCATGGCCCGAAGGAGCGATGACACCGAGTTTCCCGTGGAGATCGGCCTGAGCCCCCTGAAGAGCGAGGCAGGCCTCTTCACGATCGCGACGGTGCGGGATGTTTCGGAGCGCAAGCGCTTGCGGGACTTCGGCGTGGCGGCGCTCCAGGCCTCGGAGGCCGAGCGGAAGAGGATCGCGCGCGAGCTGCACGATGACACGGCGCAGCGCCTCTCCGCGCTCTTGCTTCGGCTCCGGCTCATCGAGCGCCAGTCTACCGATCAAGTCGCGAGCGGCTACCTGAAGGGATTCCGCGACGAGTTGGCGGCCTGCGCCGAGGGCGTTCGTCGGATCGCGCGTGGCCTGCGGCCTCCTGAGCTGGAGGACGCGGGGATCGTGGCCGCGCTGCGAGCCCACACGCGCGCGCTGCGGGAGGGCACCGGCTTCGTCGTCGAGCTCGAGGCCGACGCGGTAGACGACCTGCTGGGCCAGAATTCGCGGCTCGTCCTGTATCGGGTCGTCCAGGAGGCGCTCTCAAACGTCGCCCGCCACTCGGGAGCAGATTCGGCCACGGTAACGGTGCGTCGCGGCCAAGCGAACGTGGTGGTGAGCGTGGTCGACTGAGGCCACGGGTTCACGGACCGCACCGCCAAATCGCTCGGAGGGGGGCTGGGCCTCATCGGGATGCAGGAGCGCGCCGCCGTGGTCGGGGGACGCGTGAGCATCGAGAGCAAGGTGGGGCAGGGGACCCGGGTCACCGTGACGTTACCCGCAAGGCCAGCGTAATGGACCAGGCGACTGTGTAGCTCAGGCCGGCGCGGCTGCAGCGGGCCGCGGGGGTGATCTACCGACCCGACACCGAGCGTCGGAGCCACTATTACGAGGCGAGGCTGCCCGAGCAGTTCGACGCTCGGTTCTGGTTCGACCGGACCCGCGCAGTCCACCCGCTTTCGGTCGAGGAGGCCGCTCTGGGAGCGTTCGCTCCCTAGCGGCTGAACGACGGGCAGCGAGGTGTCCTTCTCGTGAGCGACCGGCGCTCTCGAGCCTCTTCTTGAGCGTGGCGCCGGCGACGATCTCGGTGAGTACGCCGAAGCCTTCCGCCTGGAGCGCGTCCCGAACGCGCGTCCGTGAGGGTACTGTCGTAGCCGACCGCGAGGACCCGATAGTAGGAGGACATACGCCGATCACAGGGAGAAATCGCTTGAAGCGGTACGACCGGAGCTACTTCGATCGATGGTACCGTGGTGGCGAGGCGCTGGTGACCGCCGCGATGATCCGCCGCAAGACCCGGCTGGCCCTTGCGGCTGCCGAGTACGTACTCGACCGAGAGCTCCGGTCGGTGCTCGACGTCGGCTGCGGCGAGGGTTGCTGGCGAGCCGAACTCAAGCGCATCCGCCCTTGTATGAGCTATACGGGAGTGGATAGCAGCCAATACGTGGTCCGGCGCTTCGGGGCGAGCCGTGACATTCGTGCAGGCACAGTCGGAACCGTCGGACGGCTCGGGCTGCCTGGGCCCTTCGATTTGATCGTCTGCTCCGACGTGATCCACTACGTGCCCACGCCGGAGCTGCGACGCGGGCTCACCGCCATGCGGAGGCTCGCTAGCGGCATACTGTATGCGGACGCGCTCACCTCGGCAGACGCGTTCGACGGTGACCATGAGCAGTGGCGACCCAGGGCTGCGCGCACCTACCGTCGCCTGTTCGCAGACGCCGGCCTGGTGTCGTGCGGACTCAACTGCTGGGTACGACGCGGGAGGGTGCGAACTCTCGCTTCACTGGATCTGTGCTCGTAGTCGTGTCCCAGCGGGCCGGCCGCGGTCCCGAAGGGCCTCGCCGCGCGCGCCTCCCAACTGGCGCAGGGGTGCGGTCTACCGAGAGATTCGTGCGCCCCCGCGCTCGAGAAGGGTCTGCCCACGCACAGGGCAGCCGGCGGTGGGGACAGCTCGTGGAGTCGTGGTGAGAGCGAAGCCGGCAATCTTCGGAGTCATCTTTCCCCTGATTGTTGTCCTCGACTGGATCTCGAAGCGGTGGGCGCTCGAGGCACTGTCCGATGGACGCCGCATCGAGCTTTTCGGGGGGCTCCTTCCGCTGACCCTCGCGTTCAATCGCGGTGCGGCCTTCGGAATCGGGATCGGTGACGACTCTAGGTGGTTCTTCGTACCCGTCACGTTCGTGGCGCTGGCGTTGCTGGGGATGCTGCTCGTGCAAGCGAGGAAGGAAGACACGCTCCGGCTCGTCTCCCTCTCGCTCGTGGTGGCGGGCGCGGTCGGCAACCTTTACGACCGGGTGCGCTGGCGCCGCGGGGTCGTTGACTTTATCGGTCCGGTGGACCTGGGATTCGCGAACTTCCCCATCTTCAACGTCGCCGACATGGCCATCACGTGCGGAGCCGCGCTGCTCGCGATCTCCTTCTGGCTGGAGGAGCGGGAGGAGCGTCGCTCCGCCCCGAACGGTACCGAGGCGACGTCCCCACCGCCGTGACAGAGGAGGAGCTTCTCGCCACGTTCCTGGCAACGCTGATGGCCGCGCCCGCGCGCGTCCTGCTGCTCGACTACGACGGAACGCTCGCGCCCTTCCGGGTGGAGCGTGACCAGGCGACGCCCTACCCGGGCGTCCGGGAGGCGGTCCAGGCGCTGATCAGGTCCGGCCGCACCCGTGTGGTGGTGGTTTCGGGCCGTACTCTCGAGGCGCTCCGTCCGCTCCTGGGGGTTGAGCCGCCCCCGGAGCTGTGGGGCACCCATGGGTGGGAGCGGCTCCAGCCGGGCGAGCCTCCACGTACGCGACAGCTCCCGGCGGAAGTGGCAGAGGCGCTCGCCGAGGGGGCACGAGCCGTCGCGACGCGCGAGTTCCGGGACCGTGTGGAGGTCAAGCCAGCGTCGGTCGCCATCCACGTACGGGGGATGGCCCCGGTCGACGCCGAGCGGGTTCTTGCGACCACTCGGGACGCGTGGAAGACGTTGGAAGTGCCGGCTCTCGAGGTCCACGGGTTCGACGGCGGAATCGAGCTACGTGTGTCGGGCTGGGACAAGCGTGATGCCGTACGCGAGGTACTCGCACAGGAGCCGCGGGGCACGGCGGCGGCGTACCTTGGGGACGACCTGACCGACGAGGCGGCCTTCGGTGCGCTGCACCATCTGGCGGAGCTGGGTCGGATCAGCGCTTTGAGCGCCCTGGTGCGCTCCGAGCCCCGGCAGAGCGCCGCCCACCTCTGGCTACGGCCTCCGGAGCAGCTGCTCGCGTTTCTCGACCGATGGCGCCGAGCCGCCGCATGACTGGTGCGCCAGGCTCCTAACGGGGTAGCGCATCCAGTACCGAAGTCCGGGATTCACGTGTGGGCGTAGGCCGCGCCCTCCGCCACCTGAGAAGACCGTGTCGAGCGCCCGACCCGACCGCCTGGTCGTCATCTCCAACCGGCTTCCCGTCGTCCTGACCCAGGAAGGGAAGGGGGATTGGACGCTCGAGCGCGGCTCTGGTGGGCTGGTCACGGCGCTCGAGCCGGTGTTGCGCGAGCGCGGCGGCATGTGGATCGGGTGGCCGGGCATCGAGAGGGGTCGCATACCCGACGTGGATTCCGTGCTCGAGCAGTCGACTGCGGGCCACGGATATCAGGTCAAGGGCGTCAACCTGAGCTCACGCCAGCGTGACGACTTCTACCTGGGCTTCTCGAACCGCGTGATCTGGCCGTTATTCCACGATTTCCAGACGCAGTGCGACTTCAACCCGCGTTTCTGGCACACGTACGGTCAGGTCAACCGCAAGTTCGCTCGCGTCGTGGATCGGGAGAAACGGCCGGGCGACTTCCTTTGGGTGCACGACTACCACCTGATGATGCTCGGGAGAGAGCTGCGCGAGCGTGGGTACGAGCAGCGAATGGGGTTCTTTCTTCACATCCCCTTTCCTCCGCTCGACGTGTTTCTGAATCTGCCCTGGCGCTTCGAGGTGCTGCGCGGGCTCCTTTCCTTTGACCTCGTAGGATTCCAGTCGCATCGCGACCGGTCGAACTTCCTCTCCTGTCTCGGCAACATGTGCCCGGAGGCCGTAGTCGAAGGAGAGGGTCGTGTGGTGCGCGTCCGGCTTGCCGGCCGGACGGTGCGCGTGGGCGTCTTCCCGGTTTCGATCGATTTTGCTGACTTCGCGGGGACCGCCGCCACGGATGAGGTTTCTGAGCGGGTTGCCGGGCTTCGATCCGAGTTCATTGGGCGAACCGTGATCCTGGGTGTGGATCGGCTCGACTACTCGAAAGGGATTCCGCACAAGCTGGAAGGGTACCGCCTCGCACTCGAGCGCTACCCGCATCTGCGTGAACGCGTCACCCTGGTACAGTTGGTGGTTCCCAGCCGTGAGGACATCCCCGAATACGATCGCATGAAGGAGGAAATCGAGCGATTGGTCGGCCGCATCCAGGGCGAGTTCACGCGCGGTGGTTGGGTCCCGATCCACTACCGATATGGGCGTTGGGACCGCAAGGAGTTGGTGGCACATTACCGGGCGGCGGGCGTTGCACTCGTTACGCCGCTCAAGGACGGGATGAATCTGGTCGCCAAGGAGTTTTGCGCTTCCAGCCTAGAGGGAAACGGAGTCCTGATCCTCTCTGAGTCTGCTGGAGCGGGTGCGCAGCTCCAGGACCACGTGCTGCTCGTGAACCCGAACGACGCAGAAGGCGTGGCCGACGCGATCCATCGCGCGGTTGCCATGGCACCGGGGGAGCGCCGGCGACGCATGGAGGCCCTGCGCGAGCTGATCCGTGCGCGCGATATCTTTTGGTGGACCGAGACGTTCCTCAAGGCCGCGGCCGACGAGGATCTGGGCTCGGACAGCGAGGTGGAGCAATGGCGTCCGGTCGCGCCGAGCGGGTTCTTCGCCGGTTCGTCGGCCGGGGACGCCTCAGCCCTCCGCTGAGATCGCGCCTTTCCAGTCGGCTGGGCTGCGCCGTTCCCCTTCCCGGATGAGGTGGCGCGCCTCACGCAGCTTGCCCGGCACTCCCCAGAGCGCGATGCCGCGCGCGCGCCCACCGTCCAGGTGGTAGAGCACACCCTTACGACCCGGCTCAGCCCAATCCTCGACCACTTCTTGGTCGGGCTCGAAGCCACCCACGGCTTCGTACGCTAGGTCGAAGAGGTCCGAGTAGAACGAAGGTAGGTGGTCGAGCTCGACACTCTCACCCGCCATCGAGCGTCCGGCCTGTTCCCCTGTGACATTCGCCTGGTCCTCGTGCTCGGCCCGGGTCCGCCGTCCGAGCACGGGCGACCACACCGAAGCCGCGTCCCCCGCAGCCCAGATCGCGGGATGCCCCGTCCGCAGCGCTCCGTCCACGACGATCCCCTCATCCACCGCTACCCCCGCGGATTGCGCGAGCGAGATTTCGGGAACGATCCCGAGTCCAGCGACCACGGCGTCCACACGAATCGTTTCGGACCCGCCGCCGGGTCCCTCCACGGCCAGCAACATGCGGTCCCCGCTCCGGCGCACCGACACCACCGTGCTTTGCGTGCGGACTTCCACCCCGCGTTCCCGGTAATACGCGTTGAGGAATCGACCCTGACCCGGGGGGAATCGCCCTCCCCCGATCGCCTCCTCCGGGAATATGAGGACGACGTCCTTCCCGTTCTGAGCCAAGGAGGCGGACAGCTCGGATCCCACGAACCCGCCCCCGATCACGGCGATGCGTCGACCGTGCTGGGCCACTTTCTGGAGGGCCTGGTAGTCGCGCCAGGTGCGGAAGTGGATGACTTGAGGCGGGGCACCGGGAAGGAGCCGCGGGGCGCCCCCCGTGGCCAACAGGAGCTTCTCCCAGGAATGCACCGTACCGCGCTCGTCGGTGACCGTTCGATCGTCGACCTCCACCCGAGTCACACGTCGCCCGAGCAGGAGCTCGACCCCGAGGTCGGCCGTGCCGCGCCATATCCGCTCCGGATCCATCCCCCGCCAGAGTCCCTTGCTCAGGGGTGGTCGGTCGTAGGGGGGATCGGCCTCGGCCGAGATCAGACGGATCGAGCCCTCCGGGTCGACAGCACGGATCCCGCGAACGGCGGCATCCGCCGCCATGCCGCCCCCGATGATCAGGTAACGATGGTGCGGCATTCGCGATCCTCGACCGTTCCTTCCGCCTCAAGCCTCCAAGCCGGCGTCCAGGATGATCTCCACTGCCTCGAGGGCCTTGGAGACTGGACAACCCGTCTTCGCGGCCTCCGCCTTCTCTCGGAAGGTGGCATCGTCGACGCCAGGCACGCGAGCACGGGTCCGGAGCTCGATACGAGTGATCGAGAACCCCTCGGCCCCCTTTTCGATGTGAACACGGGCCGTGGTCCTCACACTCTGGGGCTCGTGTCCGGCCTTCGAGAGCTGGGCGGACAGCGCCATGGAAAAGCAACCCGCGTGAGCGGCCGCGATGAGCTCCTCCGGATTCGTGCCCTTCGCCTCCTCGAACCGAGATCCGGCCGAGTAAGAGCCGTCGAAACTCGCTGTCTCCGTCTTCATCCGGCCTGAACCCTGGGCCAGATTGCCCTTCCACTCGGCCTCGGCGGTGCGTACGGGCATGAGGTCGACCTCCTTGCGGGTGATCCTATGGCTGCGGCCCCGGGGTTCGGGTGCGGCGCTGCCTACCCGCGGAGGGGGGAGCGGTTTCCACGGATGCGTTTCGTGAGGATCCTGGGACGAGAGTGGGGTAGAGATCGCCCGTCCGGTTCCGCTCCTCCAAACAGGCCGTGCATGCCCACACGTCCCACGATCGCCGCATGTGCGCTGCTCGTCTTCTCGGTCCCCACGGCCGATGCGGGCGGCCAGGAGCGGCTCGACAGCATCACGACCCCGTCGGAGGAGCTCGGCTTCGACCTGGGGGCCGACTACCAACTCGCCACCTACACGCAACTCATGGCCTACTGGGCCAAGCTCGCGAACGAGTCCGACCGGATGGTGCTCGATACGATCGGCCTTACCGAGGACGGCCGGCCCCAGTTGATGGCGATCCTCACCGCGCCAAGGAACCATGAGCGCCTCGACCACCATCGTGAGATCGCGGCCCGACTCGCGCGGGCGGATGGGGTGGGGGAGGAGGAGGCGCGTCGCCTTGCAGCCGAGGGCCGCGCCGTGGTCTGGATCGACGGCGGACTGCATGCGGACGAGGTGCTCGGCGCTCAGCAGCTCATGCAGCTCGTCTACGATCTGACGAGCCTGGCCGATGCCGAGACCGCGCGCTTCATGGACGACGTGATCGTGCTCGCCGTGCACGCCAACCCGGACGGCATGGAGCTGGTCAGCGACTGGTACATGCGCCAACCCGACCCCAGCCTGCGGAGCACCTCGGGCCTGCCTGTGCTCTATCAGCGCTATGCGGGCCACGACAACAACCGCGACTTCTTCATGGGAAATCTGGTGGAGACGCGGAACATGAACCGAATCGCCTACACCGAGTGGTTTCCCCAGATCGTCTACAATCACCATCAAACCGCCCCTGCCGGAACGGTCATGTTCTCGCCGCCGTTTCGCGATCCACCCAACTACAACATCCACCCGCTTCTGCTGACCAATCTGGAGCAGGTGGGTGGCCATATGCACGCCCGATTCGCGAGCGAGGGGAAGCCCGGCGTGACCACCCGATCAGGAGCGACGTACTCCACCTGGTGGAACGGTGGACTCAGGACGACCCCCTACTTTCACAACATGATCGGCTTGCTCACCGAGACGATCGGGCATCCCACGCCCATCGAGGTGCCGTTCGTTGCTGAGATGCAGCTCACCACGCACGACCTCCCGATGCCGGTGGAGCCGGGCGAATGGAAGTTCGCCCGGTCGATCGCCTACTCGCAGACCGCGAACCGCGCCGTGCTCGACTTCGCATCTCGGAACCGAGAGCTCCTCCTGTTCAACATCTGGAGGATGGGCACGGACGCGATCGAGCGTGGTCAACGTGACTCCTGGAGCAACACGCCCACGGAGGTCTACGAAGCGAAAGGGCTCGTACCCCGGGCGGGGACGCGAGCCGAGTTCGAGCGGCTGCTCCGACGCCCCGAAGACCGGCAGCCGCGGGCGTACGTGATCCCATCCGACCAACCGGATCTCGGGACCGTGCGCAGGTTCGTCGATGCCTTGCTCACGAATGGAATCACCGTGCACCGGGCGACCGGAGGCTTCACGGCTGCCGGAAAGACCTATCCGCCAGGCTCGTTCGTGGTCCGCACCGACCAGGCGTTCGCACCCCACGTCTTCGACATGTTCGAGCCCCAGGACCATCCGAACGATTTCGCGTACGAGGGCGGACCACCCATCGCGCCGTACGACCTCACGGGTTGGACTCTCGCGTATCAGATGATGGTCGGGTTCGACCGGATCCTGGACGCGATCGAGGGTCCATTCGAGCGGCTGGACGCCTGGAATCTGCCCCCCATGCCGGGCGGAATCGTCGGTAGCCAGCGGGGCGGGTTCCTCATCGACCCCCGCGTGAACGACGCGTTCAGGGTCGTGAACGGTCTGCTAGCAGGTGGAGTGGACGTGCATCGGCTGAACGAAGAGGTCACCGCCGGCGATCTGGGATACCCCGCCGGAGCCTTCTACGTCGCGGGGGGAGCCCGAGCGCGCCTCGAGGCTCTCCTGCGCGAGCACGGCGTCGAGGCCCGGGCGGTCGCCCGCCGCCCCGACGGGTCGATGACCCAGCTGCGTCGGGTCTGGGTCGGCCTCTATGACGAGTACGGCGGCTCGATTCCTTCCGGTTGGACCCGCTTCGTGCTCGAGCAGTTCGGGTTCGAGCACTCGGTCGTCTTCCCGCCCGAGCTGGACGCGGGCGGCTTGAACGAGCGTTACGACGTGCTCGTCTTCCCGAGCGGCGCGATCCCGGAGCCGGGCCGACGCAGCGCGACCAATGCGGCACCTGGGGCGGCCGGGGTTCCCGACTCGTACCGTGACCGCGTGGGCGCGGTCACGGCCGAGCGCACGATTCCCGCGGTGCTGGACTTCGTGCGTGGGGGCGGCACCGTGATCGCCGTGGGCACGTCGACCCGCCTGGCGCAGCACGCTGAGCTGCCGCTCACCAGCCATCTGGTCACGCCCGAAGGCCGTCCATACAGGACCGACGAGTTCTTCGTCCCCGGCTCCCTGCTCGACATCGAGCTCGAGGCGGGTAATCCGGCGCTCCACGGGCTTGGTGACCGACTCACCGTGATGTTCACGGAGAGCCCGGTTCTCCGGCTACCGGAGGACGGCTGTTCGAGCTGCGGCGATGTGCGCGTCTTGGCGCGGTACGGGCCGAGCCCCCTACGCAGCGGTTGGGCTTGGGGGCAGGAGAAGCTCGCGGGCGGGATCGCACTCGCGGAGGCGAGGCTGGGAGGGGGTACCATTTTCCTCTTCACGCCCGAGATGACGTTCCGCGGGCAGGCCCACGCGAGCTTCCCAGTCCTCTTCAACGCCATCTACTTGGGCAGCGCCAGGACCGCACCGTGAGCGAAGCGGTGTTGCGGCCGGTGACCGGCTGGCTGCGCGGGTTGGGGCGGGCCTCCCAGCTCGTCCTCCGGCACGCGGGCGGGATAGGCCAGCTGCTCTGGGCGACGGGTCTGGCGACAACCCGGCTCAAGGTGTCGTTCAGGGAAGTCGCCACGCAGATGTACGTGATGGGCGTCCAGAGCATCCCGATCGTGCTGGTGACGGCCGCGCTCGCAGGAATCGTGACCAGCCAGCAGGGCGGCTACCAGTTCCAGGGTAACGTCCCGCTGTACGTGCTGGGCAGCCTGGTGGTGGAGACGATGGTACTCGAGATGGGACCGGTACTCACGGCCATCGTATTGGTGGGGCGCGTGGGTGCCCGCATCACCGCCGAGCTCGGCACCATGGTGGTATCCGAGCAGATCGATGCATACCACTCACTGGGAAGAGATCCGATCGCGATCCTGGTCGCGCCTCGAGTGATCGCGGGGATCATCGTGATGCCGCTCCTGGTAGCGATGGCGGACGTAGTCGGAATCCTGGTCGGCATGTTCGCTGCCAAGCTCACGACCGGGCTCGGTTATGAGTCGTTCCTGTACGGCGCGCGCCTCTTCTGGCATTCCTGGGACTTGCTTTACTCGGTCACCAAGGCTTTTGCCTTCGGTTTCGCGATCCCTGTGATCTCAACCCACATGGGGCTGCGAACGGGTGGCGGAGCGGCTGGCGTCGGCCGTCAGACCACCGCTGCGGTCATGTTCATGACCCTCACGGTACTGATCCTGGACGCGTTGTTCCCACCCTTGATGCTGCAGTAAGGGGGGGGCGGCGATGATCGAGTTCCTGGACGTCTACAAGGCGTTCGACGTGCCGGTCCTTTCCGGGATCACGCTCTCAGTCGAGGAGGGCGAGCTGTTCGCGCTCTTCGGACCCTCGGGTTCCGGCAAGAGTGTACTGCTCAAGACGTCGATCGGCCTGCTCCGACCCGATAGGGGAGACGCGCGGGTGGCGGGTGAGTCTGTCTTCTTCGGGCGCCCGGGCACCCTGGACCGGATCCGACGTATGGTGGGGTACGTGTTCCAGCACGCGGCGTTGTTCGACTCGCTCACGGTACACGACAACGTGCTGATGGGCCTCCCGGAAGACGAGCTCCGCGTACAGCGTGGGGCGCAGGCTACGCGCCGAGCCTGGGATGCACTCGAGCTCGTCAACCTGGACCCCAGGCTCGTGCTCAAGAAGCTGCCCGCCGAGCTCTCCGGCGGGATGAAGAAGAGGGTCGGGATCGCCCGCGCCATCGTGGGGCTTCCCCGAATCCTACTCTGGGACGAGCCTACCACAGGGCTAGACCCGGTGAACACCGCGGCGGTGGAGCGTCTGATCCTGAGGCTCTCCGGTGAGCTCGAGACTACGTCTTTGCTGGTTACGCACGACATCGAAGGGGGGTTGGAGATGTGTGATCGGGTGGCGATGCTGGATGAAGGCAGGATCCGGTTCTGCGGTACCCCGGCGGAGTTCCGGGCCAGCCAGGATCAGATCGTACGCGCGTTCATAGACCGGGCGGCGGCGGCGGCCGCGCTCGACTTGGTGGGAGACCCGAGCGGATCCCTATGAGCGACCAGCCCAGGGAGGGGGCCCACCGTGGTCCCTCGGAGAAGGAGCTACGTGCGGCCGCGCCGCAGGACGGCCGCCGCCGAGAATTGCGCGTGGGAATCTTCGTTCTGATCGGGATTCTCGGCGTGGTGACGGTGCTCTTCCTCCTCACGGACCCCGCGACGCTTCGCGGGCGCTATCTCCTGGTCACCCGCGTGGAGGATGCCGGCGGCATCCGCCGCGGTGATCCCGTGCTCATGCGTGGCGTAAACGTCGGACGGGTCCATTCCTTCTCGATGACCCGAGAGGGACGCGTCGACATCACGCTGGAGATCGAGGGGGAGTGGGACATTCCCGATGACTCCCGCACACAGTTCGCGGGCGCCGGGCTGTTCGGCGGTCGCACCATACAGATCATCCGAGGCACGGCTGCCACCGTGCTGGAGCCGACGGACACGATACCCGGAATCGGCCAAACCGGGGGGGTAATCGAGTCGGCGGAGGCGCTCGGGGTCACCGCCGAGCAGGTGCTCACGCAGGTCCGCAAGGTGCTCGACGACCCGATGGTCGAGACGTTGCGAACCAGTGCGGTCGAACTCCGGCTCCTGCTCGACCAGTTCCGCTCGATCGCCACCGTGCAGCGCGATCAGCTCGGTGCGCTGACGGCGAGCCTCGGCCGCTCGGCCGTCGGGATCGAAGAGGCCGGCCCGGACATCGCTCGCGTGCTCTCGCGCTCGGACAGCACGCTGATGGCGCTCAACCGCGCGAGCGTGACCCTGGATCGGGCGCTGAGCTCGCTCGAGGTCGTGTTGGGCAGGATGGAGGCCGGGGAGGGAACGCTCGGTCGGCTATCGCGGGACGACTCTCTGTACGTGAGCCTCAACCGAGCCGCTTCTGCGCTCGGAGATCTGGCAGAGGACATCCGTGCCGATCCCCGGAAGTACGTGAACCTCGAGATTTTCTAGAGCAGCCGCCCGGAGCAGCGAAGCAGAGCGCGCCTGCGTGCTCTGCTCGGTGTGTCCACCGGGTTGCCGGCTTCCTTGTCTGGCGGTGCCGTCCAAGCATTGAATGATGCGGGCCCGGCGCCGAAGGCGCCGGGCCCGCATCCTCGCGCGTCAAACCACCCTCGTCCTACCAGCCTGGTGCGAGCTGGAACCCCCAGTGGGCTCCCTTGTCGGGCCTTTGAAGAGGGTAGGCATAGTAGGCCTCGAGGATCATGAAGCCGAGGAGATTCACGCGGGCCCCCAGGCCGACGCTGAAAACCGGAACCCGATCGCTCGCCGATCGGCTCAGCTCCCAAACCGGATCGTCCGTGACGTCCTGAACGGTCCCGTCTATGTTCGTCAGGTTGCTGTCCCAGGCGATCCCGCCCTCGACGAACGCCACCAGCTCGGTGGGGAGGTAGGGGAAGTTGATCAGCCCGAACTCCTCGACTCCGAGCAACGGCACGCGGAACTCGGCGCTCACAACGCCGAGTTTGTGACCAAACAACCGGTTCCGCACCGGACAGCTGTCCCCTTCGCCGGTCTGGCTGAGGATGCACTCCTCCGGATCGAAGCTCTGGTACGTGTACCCCCGTAGGTACCACTCGTAGCCCAGGAACGTGGGCTGTAGGACCTGCGAGTTCTCTGCGGAGAGAGTCCCATAGCGACCGAAGTGGAGCGCCCGGGTCGCGAAAGTCAGGTTACGGTGCAGCCCGAAGTAGCGTCGCCAATCCGCTGTCGCAGTCAAGAAGTTGAGTGTTCCCGCCGTCGCACCCAACTCGAACCGTGACCGTCCTCCGCGAATCGGCGAGGTGAACCCGAAGAAGCTGTTGTCCCTGACCACCGCCAGACTCCCGTTCACCATATTGAGAGGTTGGAAGCGGGACGGCAGGTCTTCGTCTTGCCGGTCGACGATTCGGCCGATTCCATCGAGGAAGTACTTCTGGATCTCCTGGTTGCTGGCGTATCGTGTGAGCCCGCCCTGGGCCTCGAATCGTCGCGTCTGGGAGAACGGATAGCTGACCTGCGCGGTCGCCGACGTCACGTATAGTCGGTCGATGATCAAGCCCAGGTAGGGCGATCCGTCTGGGTCGGTCCCAAAGGCGCTGTACTGGAGCACGTAGGGGATGTGGCTCACCCCCACGCCCCAGTTCCAGCGATCGCCCAGATCGGCATAGAAGGTGGCGCCGCCGATATCCTTGATGGTGCCCTGTGCCTGTACGGACACCCCGAGGACACTGTTCCCGAGCATGTCGCTGAAGTAGGCCGCGGCCCCACCGCCCACGTAGTTGCCATAGCTGTCGGCGCCCACTCCGAGCGAAGGTTGTCCCACATAGTCCAGCGCGAGCGCGGACTGGTACGCGGTCGCCCTCGTGATGTCGAAGATGCCGATGGGCTCGAGACCGGTTTCAGGGTCTGCCAGGTATTCTTCGACGCGGCTGAACCGGTCCGGATCGAGGGGGGGCAGCATCCGGCTTCTGGCTTCCTCGTCGGTCGGTGCGTCCGCGAGGGTCTCGGAAGGACTCGCGTCCATCCTCATGATGTGGAACTCGAACTCAGAAAAGACGCTGAACGCGATGTCTCCCGTTTGGTCTGCTACGGTCACCCCGGGGGCTGTGGAGGTAATCCCGCTGACTCCGGTGGCCACCCGGGTCACCCGGCTGGTGGTCTCGCTTTCCGGATCGAAGCGGAACACGTCGCTGAACCCGTCCGGCTCCGCCAGGAAGTACACAGACCCGTCAGGCGCGTACTGTGGGCTCGAGTGCCGCGTGTCACCGAAAATCACCGGTGTGTGGACTGTCTGACTTCCCAGATCCAGGAAAGAGAGCTGGAACGCGCTGTAGGTGAGGCGCTCGAAGTCGGTCTCCGGTCCCCGGTCGGACGAGAACACGATCGACATCCCATCGGGTGACCAGTCGGGCTGGAAGTCCGCATACTTGTCGTCCGTCAGCTGCCGCACCGTGTTGGTCTGGAGATCGTACAGGTAGAGGTCGCTGATCCCGCCCACCGTGCCGCTGAACGCGATCGCGCGGCCATCGGGAGACCAGGCGGGATTGTTGATGGCACCGTCCGGAAGCGGCTTTAGGGTCCGGACATGGTTTCCGTTCTCCGTGTCGGCGATCACGATGGAGTTGTCTCCGTCCGCGAAGACCGCGAACGCGAACTGCTTTCCATCGGGGGACCAGGTGCCGGCGGATTCGATGAAGCGCAGCGCATCGTAATGCGGCATCGAGGTCGCGCTGGACAGCTTGCGGATGGTCCTTCCGGTCTTCGCGTCGGCCAAGAAAAGGTCGATCGAGAACAGGTCCTGCTCGGACATGTAGGCGATGTAGCGCCCGTCTGGTGAGAGCGACGGACCGAGATTCTGGCTGCCCGCCCCGGTGCTGGGGGCGAGCAACAAGGTTCCCGTGGAGTCGGGCGGCGTGCGGTCCTCCATCAAGGGAGCGTACGCGCGCTCCACCGACCGCTTCCATTCCATCGAGAGCGTGTCGGGCTCGACCCCCAGCACCTGCTCGATGGCCGACCCAAACCCGATCCGGAGCGAGCGGCGGAACAGCTGGGTCACCGCATCGTCGCCGTAGGTTCCGCCGATGTAGGCCCAGATCGCTTGACCGAACCGGTACGGGAAGTAGCGGCTACCCTCGGTGAGGTCTCGGATCGTGGGAAAGTCGTCCCGCCGAAAAGCGTCGCGAAGCCACATCCCGGTGAGCGGGTCCTCCCGGCCCACCGACAGGTACTCTGCCATTCCCTCGATCAACCAGAGGGGAAGAGTGCCGAGTCCCTGTATTCCCCCGCCGCGCCGCGACTGAGCGATATTGTACTGGAAAGCGTGCACGATCTCGTGACCGAGCACGTGGTCGGTGTCCTCGTAGGACCCCCGTTTGTGGCATGATCACGCGATTCTTTAGCGACTCGGTGACACCCCCCGTCCCTTCACCGATGGACCCCGAAAGCGTATTGGTCTGCTGGAAATCGGGATGGTCGGCGTACATGATCAAGGGCTTGGTACGCTCGAACTCGTGCTGGAACGTCCGGGCCAGGCGCTCGTACCAACGCTCCGCCATGCGTGCCACATCTTGTATGGGACTCCTCCTGCGCGGGATAGAAATAAAGATCCCAGTGCGGGAGGTTCAGAACGCGGAAGTCGAAATCCTCGTACTGCACCTTGTTCCGGCCGAAGTACTGCGCCTCCGTCCGGGCTCGGAGCGATCAGCAGCGCGGCGGCAGAGAAAAGGGAGCAGGGTGGAAGAGCGCCGGGCGCGTCCCAGCACGGAGTATCGCATAAGCCCTCTTCAAGTATGAGCGGCTGCGGCTTTCGAATAAGCCGGTGAGCCCGTGCGGGCGGCGGAACGGCCATCACAGAGCCGGACATGGTACCCCGTGGGAACGCGTTGCATCCCCGAGCGGCTTCGCCGATGTTACGGTCGACGTCACTCGGCCGACGATACTCGTCTAAGTCGCCTTTACCCGGTACGCCCGGCAAGTTCCCTGCCGTTCACCGACCCTTCGTTACCTCGTACAGCACATGCCGTTTACGCCCGCGCCGCTACGGCTCTTTTCGCAACCCCTCCCCCCGAAAGGGACCGGGTCGCCCTCGCCGCGCTCGGGTCCCCCAGCGGGGCTGGACCTCCCGACGGCATCCGGCGCGTGCTCATCTCGGGAGACGATCGAGACCGCGAATCTCGCACAGGGGTCTCCCGGTGAGAGCCTGGATCGAAGGGACCTGGGCTGCGCGGTCACTCGGGACCACCGTCGGGATGGCCGCGATCGTCATCGCGCTGGCCGGCTGTGCCGCCACCGAGTCGCCGGCTCGCGTCGGGGCCTTGGCGCCCGACGTGCCCACGCTCACGCTCGATGGGGACACCGTCTCTCTCTCGTCCTTCCGTGGGCAGCCGGTCCTGCTCAACCTGTGGGCCACTTGGTGCGCACCGTGTCGGCGTGAAACCCCCTACCTCCAGGAGCTCCATCGGACCCTGTCCGACCGAGGGCTGCGCGTGGTCGGGCTCACCGTGGACGCTCGTGGAGCCGATTCAGCCATCCGCTCCTTCCTCCGTGAGTTCGCGGTGAGCTACACGGTGCTTCACGACCCGGACATGGAGGTGATGGATCGGTACGCGGTGGTCGGTCTTCCGGCCACCTTTCTCGTGGACCGGGAGGGCGTCATCCGGTACGCGGTGTCCGGCCCGGTCGAGGAAGGAAATCGGGGCTTCGAGGGCGCCCTGGAGCGGCTTCTGGAATGAAACGGCTGCACGGCTGGCCGAAACGCTGATGCATCCCCTCTCCGAAGAGCGGGTTGAGCAGCTTCTCGCCGCGGCCACGGACGTGCACGTGATCGTGGTGGGCGATCTGATGCTCGACCAGTACGTGACCGGAGCCGTGCAACGGATTTCCCCCGAGGCGCCGGTCCCCGTGGTGCGGGTGGAGTCCGAGTCGTCTGCCGTGGGCGGTGCCGCCAATGTCGCACACAACGTGGTGGCCCTGGGCGCTCGCTGCGACGTGATCGGCGTCGTCGGTGAGGATGGGGGCGGAGCGCTGCTACGTCGCGAGCTCGAGCAGCTCAGCATCGGCATCAGTGGGCTGGTCACAGCCGAGGACCGGCCCACCACGATGAAGACGCGCGTTCTC